>NZ_JOEV01000052.1 GCF_000721105.1 Streptomyces cellulosae | reverse complement strand
GGGGCGGGGACGGGGGCGGGGGCAGGGGCGAGGGCGCGGGCGGGGACGGGGTCGAGGGCGCGGGCGGGGACGGGGTCGAGGGCGCGGACGGCGTCGAGGACGCGGGCGGCGTCGAGGGCGACGTGCCGGCGAATTCCGTACGGGCGGAGACCCGACTCGCGGAGGACGCCGATCCGTTGGGCTGGCCCTGGAGCACCCTGCGCGGGTACCCGGACCCGTCCTGGGTGGACGCCACGACCCGCCCCGGGTGGATCCGGCTGCGCGGCCGGCACGGGCCCGAGTCGCGCTGGGCGCACAGTCTGCTGGCCCAGCGGATCACCGAGCACCGGGCGGAGGCGGAGGTCACCGTAGAGGCCCGTCCCCGCACCTTCACCCAGGCCGCCGGACTGGTGCTCTGGTACAACACCGAGGCGTATCTCGCCCTCGACCTGACCTGGGCGGAGCCGGAGGGCGAGGAGCAGTGCGGGCAGCAGTGGCGGGGCGGCGGCCGTACGGTGCTCGGCCTGGTGGAGCGCGAGGAGTTCGGCACCCGGCGGGTGGCCGTCGTCGACGTCGACGCGGCGGGGCCGCTGACGCTCGGGGTGACGGTCGAAGGGGGCGAGGCGTGCTTCTGGTACGTGGACGTCGCGCGGGGCGAGACGACGCGTACACCGATCGGGCCCCCGTTGGACTTCACCACCCTGTCCGACGACTACGGATCCAAGCTGCGCTTCACCGGGTCGATGGCCGGCATCCATGCCGTGGACCTCGTCGACGGGGCGTTCACGGCCGACTTCAGCGGGTTCCGCCTCATCTGCGGTGCGCCGCCGCCGTAGCCGCCGCTCGCGTTCGAAGTTTCGAAAGTCCAGGGCTGCCAAGACCTGCGAACTCCGGCCTCTTCCCGACTTCCCGCGGTGAACCTAGGGTAGGAAGCGCTTACTGTTTCCGCGCTGGTCGAAACTTTTCATGGCCCTCGGACGGGCCGGAGAGGTGGTTCCCGATGGTCCGTACGGGGAGTGCGAGTGTGGCCGCCGGGCCGACCCTGGCGGTCGTGGCCCGCGAGGCCGGAGTGTCCGTGCCGACCGCCTCCAAGGTCGTCAACGGCCGTGAGGACGTGGCGCCGGATACCCGCCGCCGGGTCACGGAGGCCCTGGACCGGCTCGGTTACGTCCGCAGACCCCGCTTCGACGCGGTGAAGTCGTCGGGCCTGGTCGACCTGGTCGTGCACTCGCTGGACAGTTCCTGGTCGGGGGCGGTGCTGCACGGCGTGGAGGCGGCGGCCCACGACGCGGGGCTGGAGGTGGTGGTGTCGGCGGGCCTCACCCGGACCCGTGGCAGCGGCCCCGAGCGGGGCTGGCTGGACAAGCTCGTCGCCCGTGGCTCCTCGGGCGTGCTGTTCAACCTGGCCGAGCTGACCGAGTCGCAGTACGCCTGGCTGGACCAGCACCGCGTTCCGTACGTGCTGATCGACCCGGTGCTGGAGCCTCCGGCGGGCGTGGTGTCGGTGGGCGCGGCGAACTGGCAGGGCGGGGTGTCGGCGACGGAACACCTGCTGGCGCTGGGGCATGAGCGGATCGCCGTCATCGCCGGTCACCAGCACAAGATGTGCAGCAGCGGACGGGTGGCGGGCTACCGTTCGGCGCTCGCGTCGGCCGGGGTCCGGCACCGCCCCGAGTACGTCCGCCACGCCGGCTTCGACGAGAGTCTCGCCCGCCGCCGCATGCTGGAACTCCTCGACCTGCCCGAGCCGCCCACGGCCGTGTTCGTCTGCTCGGACCGTATGGCGCTGGGTGTCTACGAGGCCCTGTCCGAGCGGGAGTTGAGGGTACCGGACGACATGAGCGTCGTGGGCTTCGACGATCTCCCCGAGGCCCGCTGGCTCACCCCGCAGCTCACCACGGTCCGCCAGCCGCTGTCCGAGATGGCGGCGACGGCCCTGCGGCTGCTGGTGCGCATGATGGACGGCGACCGGCCCGAAAGCACGCGGACGGAGCTGTCGACGCGGTTGGTGGTGCGGGCGAGCACGAGAGCGGCGGGGCACCGGGGGAACGGGACGGCGACGGGCCACCGGGAGGAACGGGCCGACGGCGAGGCGGCAGGAAAGACGGTCGGGCGGGGCGACGCTCGGGCTGTGGCGTCCGGGTGACCGTGCCGGACGCCTCGAGGCGGGACCCCTGGCCTGGACCAACCTGACCTGACGGGAGTTCGGCGTCCGGCACCCCCAGCCGGACGCCGGGCACGACGGCCTCAGCCCTCGCCGCGTACTCGTCGTGGCGCATACCCGGGGTGGCGCGTACCCGTGGTGCCCGTACCGGTGGTGGCGCGTACCGGTGGTGGCGCGTACCCGTGGTGCCCGTACCGGTGGTGGCGCGTACCGGTGGTGGCGCGTACCGGTGGTGGCACGCTCTTTCGATGTGTGCCGGCGCACCCACGATGACGGCGGGCTGTCGCGTTCGTCCTGCGCGATCACATCCCCTGCCTCCCGACGGCCCGACGGCCCGACGGCCCGACGGCCCGTTCCGCGCGCGCCGCACAGTCCACCAGCCGGCCCCGACTCGGCCGCCGACCGCCTTCCGGGACTTCCTCAGAACCCGATGGCCTCGCGCAGCAGCAGGACGGTGCCGCGCCCGGGCTGCGGCTCCGCGTTGAGGACGAGCAGACGGTTGACCGCGCTCGACTGCCCGTAGACGGCCTGGGCGCGCTCGTTCTCCAGCGGGAGGGCATGTTCCTCCACCCGCCTCAGCGCGGTGCCCAGGTCGGGCACCACCTTCTGCGCCCCGACGACCCAGATCGCGCTCGCGGCGCCGCCGGCGCAGGCGGGAAGTTGGCTGCCGCTGCCGGAGGCGATGACGAGCGAGCCGGTCTCGGTGACGGCCGCGACGCTGGCGACGAAGACGTCGGGCGCGGCCACCAGGCGGCGGATCTCGTCGAACTCGGTGGCGCGGTCCATCGTCAGCACGCGCGGCCGGATGGCCTCGTGGCGGTCGCCGGAGTTGATGTCCTCGTCGATACCGGACAGCCGCAACGTCTCACTGGCCCCGGTGAACACGCCCGCGCCCGGCGGGATCAGCTCCTTGACGCGTGCCCTGGCGGCCGCCGCGTCGTCGTGCAGTTCGGCGGTGAAGCCGTTCACCCGCAGCGCCTCGACCGTCCGCTCCAACCGCTCGGGGGACGCGGGTTCGGTGAAGTCGTCGGCCGCCCTCGTGGCCGACGCGTCCGCCCGCCCGGTGCCGGGCGCCCGGCCGCTCTCACCGGCGTGACCGGCGCCGCGCAGGTGACCGTTCGGGCCGGGTGCCGAACCTCCCAGCGGGGTGGTGTCGACGTACCTGACCTCGTAGACCCGCTCGGCGAACTTCCAGCCCTCCGGGGTGCGCCGGTAGGTGTCGTGGTAGATCGCGAAGTTCACGCCCTCGAGCCCGTCGAGGGTGCGCGCGATTTCCTGGATGTACGTGCGGCCGGTGGCGGTGTCGCCGTCGAGCCGGATCGTGCCGAGGTGGCTGTTCTGCACGAAGAAGTCCCACCGGCTCTGCAGGCGTTCGGCCCCGGTCCGGATCTCCTCCCGGCCGACCAGCTCGACCGGGACGTTGGGCATGCGCAGAGCCCCGTCGGTGGTGAACAGCGCGGCGAGGCGGGCGCGGTCGCGCATCATCACCGCGTCGGTGAACTCGCCGAGCAGCGCCTCGATCCGGACGCGGTCGGCGATCTCCTGGAAGTCGTTCACGATGGGCTTCCTGTCCTGTGGATGGTGGCATCGTCTTCACCTGTCCGACAACGCAGCCCCGCCGAATGTGAGGTGGGGCGCCGGCCTCACATTCCGCCGCTCTGTTTTGTCGTACTGGAGAGAGCAGGTGAACGACGAAGCCGGGAGAGCGTATGACCACCCCGTACGAGCAGGCGGCAGACGAGCGGCGGGACCGGGGCCTGAGCGCGGTCATGGGCGAGCGGCGGCAGTTGCTCAATCTCGCCTACCGGCTGCTCGGGTCCCTGGCGGACGCGGAAGACGTCGTCCAGGAGACCTACACCCGCTGGTACGCGATGTCCCGGGCGGAGCAGGAGGCCATCGAGTCCCCGGGAGCCTGGCTGACGAAGGTGGCCGGCCGCGTCTGTCTGAACCTGCTCGGCTCGGCGCGCGCCCGGCGGGAGAGGTACGTCGGCGAATGGATCCCGGAGCCGCTGCCCGACCCGGCCGAGTGGATCGCCGGGGCGGCGGGCGGCGCCGGCGTGGACCCGGCGGACCGGATCACCCTCGACGAGTCGGTGACCATGGCCTTCCTGGTCGTGTTCGAGTCGATGACCCCGGCCGAACGCGTCGTGTTCGTGCTGCACGACGTCTTCCGCTACCCGTTCGCCGAGGTGGCGGAGATCGTCGGCCGCAGCCCGGCGGCGTGCCGCCAGCTGGCGTCCTCGGCCCGCCGCCGCACCGCCGCGCGGGCCGAGGCGAGCCCGAACGCGGCCCGGCAGGCGAGCGTGGTCCGGCGGTTCAAGGCAGCCTGGGAAGCGCAGGACATCGAGGCCCTGGTCGGCCTGCTCGACCCGGACGCCACCGCGATCGCCGACGGCGGAGGCCGCGCCATCGCCCGCCTGCTGCCGGTCGAGGGCGCCGAGCAGATCGCGCGCTTCTACCTGATGATCGCGCGGCTCGCGCCGCCGCGGACCGTCCTCGAACGCTCGGTCAACGGACTGCCGGGCCTGGTGGTCGAGGCCGGGGGGCAGATCGAGACGGTGTTCGCGTTCGAGCTCGCCGACGACGAGCGGATCAAGCACATCTGGGCGGTGCGCAACCCCGACAAGCTGCGCCCGTGGCAGCTGTTCTGACGGTCTGACGGTTCTGACTGCCGACCGCGGCGCTGCTCGCGTTCGACGAGGACTCCGCGTTTGAAGATGGCTGCGGCGCGCACGAGCACGACCGGGTGGGGTGCGTCGACGGCGGGCCGACGGGCCTTCGCATGCCTCAGTCCTGGGAGGGGATGTCCAGGGCGGTCCCGTACAGACGGGACACCCGGACGAGGATCACCACGCGCCGGTCGGGCAGCGGCTGTTCGCCGGGGGCCGCACCGTCGGCCGGGTCCACTATCTCCGCCTCACCCTCCGCCACGGCGAACGACCAGACGTCCGGACCGCTGACGTGCAGTGAGATGTGCGGGTCGCGGCGGAGCTGGCGGACCTTGAGGCGATCGGCGGTGGAGGAGACGCGCAGTACGCGCTCGTCGGCGTTCCAGTCGTAGAGGACGGTCGACAGGTGCGGGTGCCCGGTGCTCCTGACGCTCGCGAGTACACCGAACTGCTGCCGGCGCAGCAGTTCGGCGAGCTCCTGGTCGGTGAGCACCCGGGGGGCGGGGCCGTCGTTCTTGGTGGTTTCGGTGGCGGTGCCGGTGGTGGTTTCGGTGCCGGTTCCGGTGGCGGTGCTCTCGCTCATGGGGATCAGCCTTTCCATGGCCGGGGCGGGGTTCGGGGTGAGAGGGCGGGTCAGACGGCTGCGGTGGGAGCGGGAGCCTGCGGGGCGGCGGCCGGCCTCTCGGCGGGCCGGCGCTCGGGGCGGCGCAGCATCGTGAAAGCAACGGCGAAGGCCACGACCAGGAGCCCCGCGCCCACCGCGAAGGCGAGTCGGTATCCGCCGGTCAGCGCCTCGGCCGTCGTCCGGCCGCCCGCCTCGAGGCTCTTGGTGCGGGAGGCGGCCAGGGTGGACAGGACCGCGACGCCCAGGGCCATGCCGATCTGCTGGGTGGTGTTGAACAGGCCGGACGCGAGACCGGCGTCCTCCTCGTTCGCCCCGGACATGGCGAGTGTGGTCAGCGCCGGCAGCGCGAGGCCGAAACCGGCGGCGAGCAGCATGACCGGGAGGAGGTCGACGGCGTAACTGGCCTGTACGGGGATGCGGGTGAGGAGGCTGAGCACGCCGATGAGGAGCACGATGCCCGCCAGCAGGACGTTGCGCTCGCCGAAGCGGGCGTTGAGACGGGCGGAGACGCCCAGGGAGACGGCACCGATGACGGCGGCTGCCGGGAGCATCGCGAGGCCGGTCTCGGCGGCGCCGTATCCGAGCACCTTCTGGAGGTACAGGGCGACGAGGACCTGGAAGGAGAAGAGCGCGGCGACCATCAGGATCTGGACCAGGTTGGCGCCGGAGACGCTGCGGGACCGGAAGATCCGCAGCCGCATCAGGGGGTTCTCCGCGGTGGCCTGACGGACGAGGAACGCGGCGAGCAGTACGGCGGCGAGGGCGCCGAAGCCCAGGGTGCGCCCCGAGGTCCAGCCGTACTCCTCGATCTTGACAACGGTGTAGATGCCGAGCATCAGACCGGCGGTGACCAGAACCGCGCCGCATACGTCCGCGCCCCCCTTGCGGCCCGGATCGGCGTCACCGGGCAGGACCCGTGCGGCGATCGCGAGAACGGCGATGCCGATGGGCAGGTTGATGAAGAAGATCCAGTGCCAGTTGAGGGCGTCGGTGAGTACACCGCCGAGGACCTGGCCGATGGACGCGCCCGCCGCGCCGGTGAAGCTGAAGACGGCGATGGCCCTGGCGCGTTCCCTGGGCTCGGTGAACAGCGTCACCAGGATTCCCAGGCTGACGGCGGAGGCCATCGCGCTGCCGATGCCCTGGAGGAAGCGGGCGACGATCAGTGCGACGGGCGAGGTGGCCACGCCGGCCAGCAGCGAGGCGGCGGTGAAGACGGCGGTGCCGGCCAGGAACATGCGCCTGCGGCCGATCAGGTCGCCGAACCGGCCGGCCAGCAGGAGCAGGCTGCCGAATGCGATGAGGTAGGCGTTGACGACCCAGCTGAGGCCGGTGGGGGTGAATCCCAGGTCGTTCTGTATGGCCGGCATCGCCACGGTGACGATGGAGCCGTCCAGGATGATCATCAACGTTCCGGCGGCGATGACTCCGAGAGCGAGCCGGCGGGAACGCGGGGCGGCGGGAGAAGCGGGCGATGGTGCGGAGCCGGATGCGGCAAACATGCAGTCTCTCCTGTCAGTTGGGGCAACAGGAGAGACCGTAGCAGATAGTTTTGTTGTAGACGGTTTCTTTCGGTCTTTCTTTTGACCGCACTTCTCCCTCAGCGGGACTGGCGCGCCCGGCGGGCGGCGCGCGGGGCCTCGACAGGGTTCGCCAGGGCGTCGCCGACCAAGCACTTCAGGGCGCGCAGCAGGGCTTCCCTGTCGCCGCCGGGAAGCGTGGCCAGGGCGTCGCGGTGCACGCGGTCGACGATCTCCTGGCTCCGCCCGGCGACGCGGGCGCCCTCGTCGGTGACGGCGATGATCCGGGCCCTCCGATCGGTACGGGAAGGGCGACGCTCGGCCAGGCCCGCCTTCTCCAAGGCGTCCACCGTCACCACCATCGTGGTCTTGTCCATGTCGCCGATCTCGGCGAGCTGGATCTGGGTGCGCTCCTCCTCCAGGGCATGGACGAGCACGCAGTGCATCCGGGCGGTCAGGCCGATCTCGGCGAGGGCGGCGGACATCTTGCTCCGCAGGACGTGACTGGTGTGGTCGAGGAGGAACGACAGGTCCGGTTCGGTGCGCACGGGCGTCATGGCGGTCATGCCCGCCAGCGTAGAGCAATTCGATCCGAGACGGATTATCCAGAAGAGACTGACCGGCTGGCGCTACAGCGGCCCCGCCCGCGGCGTCGGAGCCGGCGCCACGGTCACCGCCGCACGCGGCGGCACGAAGACCGAGGTCACCATCGAGGTCGTCAGGGCCGATCCGCCGCGGCGCAGCGTCGAACGCAACGTCAGCGCGGCCGGCCGACGTCTGGCCCACGGCACCTGCACCGTCGAAGCGCTGCGGACCGGCGGGAGTCACGTGTCGTTCACGTACGCCTGGGCGGCCACGTAGGCGTCGAGGAGCTTGTGCAGCAGTTCGTGAGACGCGGCGGCCTTCACTGCCAGCACCAGGCGGTTGCCGCGGCCGCCCGGACTGTCGGCGCCGCCGGCGCGACGGGTCCGGCGAGCGGCAGCGGTGGTCGCGTCGAGGGCTGCGCGGCCCTCACCTGCCCGGGCCTGGTCGCGACCGACTTCACCGGCTTCCAAGCGCCCCGCACTCCAGAGCAGGGCGCGGCCACGGCGATCCGGCTCGCCACGCTGCCCGACGGCGGCCCGACCGGTTCGTTCTTCGAGGACGACTGCGTCATTCCCTGGTGACCTCGACCGGAATCGGGCTGTCGCGCCTTCGACGGCATTCCGTACGTCATGGCGCCGCGGCGGTCCGTGCCGACTGAGACAGCGAGGCAGTGGGGATCAGGCGAGCCCCGTCGCCCACCGGATCCCGCCCAGCAGGTGGGCCCGGAAACCGGGGTCCTCGTACGCCTCGGCGGCGTGACCGAGGGAGGTGTAGAAGACGCGGCCCGCGCCCTGTTCACGGCACCAGACCAGCGGGTGGTCGGCGCCCATGCCTCCGCCCTCGTACGACGACTCGTCGGCGCTCGCCAACACCCGTACCGTGCCTCGCGGGTTGGTGCGGAAGTCGTACCACTCGTCCGTGAACTCCCAGACAGCGGGCAGGTGTCGGGTGGCCGGATGGTCACGGTCCTCGACGGTCACCTTTCCGGGCTGGTACGCGGGGTGCCGGGCGAACCGGGCGCCCAGCAACTCGCCGTAGTACGGCCACTCGTACTCCGTGCAGGCCGCCGCGTGCACCCCCACGAATCCGCCGCCCGACTCCACATACGCCGCCAGCCGCTCCCGCCCGGCCGGGGTGAGCACCTCGCCGCTGGTCGAGAGGAAGACCACCGCCGCGTAGCCGTCGAGGGGCGCTTCGAGAGCCGCCGGGTCCTCCGTCGCCTCCACCTCGAAGGCGCCGAGTGTGCGTACGGCGGTGATCGCGGCCGGGATGGAGTCGTGCCGGTAGGCGGCGGTGCGGGTGTGGACGAGGAGTCGAGGGGTCATGGCACGACCCTAAGGACTCCCCAGCCAGTGGTCCTCACCCTTCGCTGGAGTATGCGCCCGTCCTGCGCCCATGGCGGGTGCGGGCCGTCGACGACGGCGCGGCACCGCGAGTGACTGTCGCTAGGAGGCCTGGCTCAGGGCGGCGGGATCGGTGCGCCAGACTCTGGCGAGTTCGGACAGGGGTACGCCGAGTACCTCGCTGAGCCGGACGACGGTGCCGAACGCGGGCGTCGGCAGCCGGCCGGTCTCGATCTTGCGGAGGGTCTCCGGCGAGATCTCTGCCGCCAAGGCCACTTCGACGGGACTGCGTCCGGCCCGGGCGGAGCGCAACGCGGCCCCGAGGCGTCGGCCCGCCTCGATCTGTTCGGGGGCGAGCGGATGGCGAACCATGCGCACATGCTAGGGCCGCAGGTGTCCGGCGGCAACCACTCCCTGGTATAAAAGTACCTGGTATAAATATACCTGTCGGTCGCCCCGGGGAATCGAGGATCGCAGTGATCGAGCACAAATCTCCCGAAGACATCGAGCGCATGCACGTCACCGGACAGTTCGTCGGCGAGGTGCTGGCTGAGCTCGCCGACCTCGCCGCCGTGGGGGTCAACCTGCTGGATCTGGAGCATCACGCTCGCCGCCGGATCAAGGAGCGCGGCGCGGAGTCCTGCTATTGGGACTACGAACCCTCGTTCGGCAAGGGCCCGTTCCGTAACGTGGTGTGCCTCTCGGTCAATGACGCCGTGCTGCACGGATTGCCGCACAGCTACAAGCTGCGCGACGGCGACCTGCTGAGCATGGATATGGCGGTGACCATCGACGGCTGGGCCGCGGACTCGGCCCACTCCGTCGTCGTCGGCACGCCGGCCGAGGAGGACCTGCGGCTGATCGAGGCCACCGAGGTCGCCCTGGAAGCCGCGATCGAGGTCGCCCAGCCGGGCAACAGGCTCGGGGACATCTCGGCGACCATCGGAGCGGTCGCCGCCGAGTACGGCTACCCGGTCAACCTGGAGTTCGGCGGTCACGGCATCGGCCGCACGATGCACGAGGACCTGCACATCCCCAACGACGGTCGCCCCGGCCGTGGTTGGAAGCTGCGCCCCGGCCTGACGATCGCGATCGAGCCCTGGTTCGCCGCCGGCACCAACAAGATCGTCTACGACCCGGACGGCTGGACGATCCGCTCGGCCGACGGCTCGCGCACCGCCCATTCCGAGCACACGGTCGCCATCACCGAGACCGGCCCGCTCGTGCTCACCCGGCGCCCGCAGAGCGACAAGGGAGTGGAAGTCCGGCGGGACTCATCGGCGACCGGACGCTGACGAGGGCTTCATCGCCCACGCGGCGCCTGCGAGGGGGACGGGGAGGGTGGGCGGAGGACACGCGGCCGCTCTCGCCTCTCCATCCGTGCTTCCAGGGGCCGCATTCGCCGGCCGACTGTCGCTGTCTTGCAGTTGCCGATCTCACGGTCAGTTGGTTGACGGCGCGGACGAGGTGATCGACGTCTGCTCGCGGCTGCGCCAACTCCGTGTCGAGGTCGCCCTCCGGCCTCCGTCATCCACATCCGTGACTCCAAAACTACCGCCCTCCACCTTACCGTCACCCCCGCCGCCTGGACCGCCTTCCTGGAACTGGCCGCCGGGGACTTCCAGTAGCCGAGTCCAACCGGCGCACCCCGACGAGAAGTGTTCACGGCTCCTTGCTCAGGAGTCGCCCCGAACGTTTCACAGTCCCGGAGCGGGTACTGGACGAAGATGTTGAAAACGGGCACAGTCACGAGCGTTTTTTCTTCAGGCAAGCCGACGACCGGAACCCGTACCGCCGCGGGCGTCGTCTGTGCAGCAGCGTCCTGCGCGCTGCTGCTGACCGGATGCGGCGACGACACCGGCAAGCAGTCCTCCTCCGGCGCCCACGCATCCGCCTCCGCTTCGTCGGCGGAGGCCAGCGGCGGACTGACCCAGGATCAGCGCGAACGCGCGGGTCTGATCCCCGCTGACAAGACCGGCTACCGCAAGGCCGCGAGCATCGCCGTCCACGAAGTGTCCGGCGGAACGCTCACCCAGAGCGAGCTGAAGCGGGACAACAACGGCAAGCCGGTGTGGCGCACCACGGTGGCCGCGAAGGACGGCACCAAGAAGGAGGTGGACGTGGATGCCGCCAACGGCAAGGTCGCCCGCTCCCGCACCGACCCCGACCAGGACAGCGACGACAAGCGCGAAGTACTCAACCGGCTCGCGGAGGCCAAGATCTCCTCCCAGAAGGCGGTCGACACCGCTACCGGCCGCACCAAGGGCACGGTCACCTCCGTCGAGCTCGACGACACCGACAACGGCACCACCATCCAATCCGTCGACGTCGTCACGACCAACGACTGGAACAAGACCACCTACGACGTGAATGCCACCAGCGGCAAGATCCTGCGCAAGCACGTCGACCGCGACTAGGTTCCATCGCAGCTCGCCGACGATCTGCCGCGGTCGGGCCTCATCGGGGGCTGGTGCCGTTTCTCATCGACTGGGGCGCCTCCCCGCTTCCGACCGCCACCCGTCTGCCGGGTGAGTCCGATTCGTTCAAGACTCCCGTCGCGGCGCTGCCTACGGTTGCCGTATGACTCCACGATTCGACGCGATCGGGATGGTGGTCTCCGACATGGCCGCCTCGATCGCCTTCTACCGCCGGCTCGGCTTCGGGTTCGCCGAGGGAGCCGAGAAGGAACCGCACGTCGAGGCCGCCCTGCCGGGTGGACTGCGGCTGATGCTGGACACCGAGGAGGTGGTCCGCTCGTTCGATCCGGAATGGCGGCCGGCTTCGGCCGGGGACGGCCGTATCGGGATCGCTCTGCTCTGTCAGAGTCCTGCCGAGGTCGACTCCGTCCATCAGGACATGGTGGGCGCCGGGTATCAGGGTCCTCGCAAGCCGTGGGACGCCGTGTGGGGGCAGCGGTACGCGGGCCTGCTCGACCCGGACGGCAACGGCGTCGACCTGTTCGCGCCGCTACCCGGGGCGGGCCAGTAGCCGGCTGAGCGGCATCCCCGCCAACTCCCTCACGTCCCTTGCCAGATGGGCCTGGTCCGCGAAACCGGACCGGGCCGCCGTCTCCGCGAAGGGGACGCCCGCGCGGGCCAGCGCGAGGGCGCGTTGCAGGCGGAGGACGCGGGCGAGCGTCTTGGGGCCGTAGCCGAAGGCCGCGAGGGAACGACGGTGCAACTGGCGGGCGCCGAGGCCGAGTTCGTCGGCGGTGGCGGCGACCGGGCGGCCCGCGTCGAGGGCCGTGACGAGTCGTTGCAGGAGCGGGTCCGGGCGGTCGGCGGCACCCGCCCAGCGCAGGGCGACCTGCTCCAGGCCCGTCGTCGGGTCCGGGGCCGCGTTCACCTGGGCGGTGAGCCGCCGTACCTCGGAGGCCGGGCGCAGGTGGGACAGCGGCACGCGCCGGTCGCGCAACTGGTGCGCGGGAACGCCCAGGAGGGCGGGCGCGGTGCCGGGGCAGAAGCGGACGCCCGCCCAGTCGCTGGGGCGGCCGTGGGTGACGTACGCGTGCGTGTCGGGACCGGCGACCAGCAGGCGGCCCTCGTTCCACAGCAGGTCCATGCATCCGTCGGGCAGGACGGGAGCGGTGCCGGGCCCGGACGGGGTGTTCGTCCACACCACCGCCCCGGTCAGCCGGGACGCCCGCTCCGCGTACACATGAGCAAGGCTACGCCGCCGGGCAGAGCCCTTACGGCCCACCGGTCGGGACCGGAGCGGATCGCTTCGGTCCCGGCCTACGCCCCACGGGACCTGTGCTGCCGCGGGCTCACCCCGTACACCCGCTTGAACGCGCTGGACAGGGTGAACGCGCTGCCGTAGCCGACCTGACGGGCGATGGCGTCGAGGGTGTCGTCGGTGTCGCGGAGGCGGTCGGCGGCGAGGGCGAGGCGCCAGCCGGTGAGGCAGGTCATCGGGGGCTCGCCGACCAGGTCGGTGAAGCGGCGGGCCAGTGCGGCCCGGGACACCCCGGCCTTGGCGGCGAGCGAGGCCACCGTCCACGCGTGGGCGGGGTCGTCCTGGACCAGCCGCAGCACCCGGCCGACCACAGGGTCGGCGAGCGCCGCGTACCACGCGGGCGGCTCCGCCTCCGGGCGGGCGAACCAGGCCTTGAGCGCGGCGATGACCAGCAGGTCGAGGAGACGGTCCAGGACGACCTCCTGGCCGGGCTCGTCCGGCACGACCTCGTCCATGAGGACGGGCGTGAGCGCGCTCCGCCACCTGCCGGAGGTGAGGGAGAGCAGCGGCGGCAGCGCGTCCGGCAGCCGGCCGTTGATCTCGCCCTCCACCGGATAGGTCCCGATCAGCATCACCGTGGAGCCGTCGGGCCGGTCGCCCCAGCTGCGTACGCCGATGTCCATGGAGCCGTTGAGGGGTCTGCCGTCGGGGTAGTGGCAGCGGGCGCCCGGCAGGATCAGGGCCTGGGGCGCGGTGCCGGGGTCGTCGGCACAGAGGTACGGGTCGGGCCGCGCGCGATGGCGAGCTCGCCCTCCCGCAGCCGCAGCCGATCCCCCGTGTCCGGCACGATCCAGGCGTCGCCGCGGACCACCAGCATGACGGTGCGCGGGGCGCGGTCCTCGATGCGTACGGCCCACGGCGGATCGACACACGCACGGATCATGAAAGCGCCCCGGGCCCGGGGTCCCTCCAGGAGGACTGCGAGGGGGTCCCCCCCGTGACGTTCGAACGTCGGGGAGCGTCCATGACGTCAGCCTGGACGTCGGCGTCTAGGAGTCCTCCGGCTTGTGCGGCGGGTGGGTGCTCTTGACGTGGGTGCGAAGGCGGGAGGTGACGTCCTCCGGGGGCAGGAAGCGTGACCAGCGTTCCGGGAACTCGGAGGGCATGTCCGGGTCGTTCAGGTCGTCGGGGTCGCCCGAGTCGGCGTCGCGGGCCGCGGCGGCGCGGGCGACGTACTGGGCGACCTGGGCCTCGCGCAGCCGCTCGTTGGCGGCGCGGGCCGCGGCCGTCGCGGCGGCCGGCCAGACGCGGTCGATGGCGGCGTTGACCGCGGCCCCGACGAGGACGGCGAACGCGGCCACGCCGATCCACAGGAGGACGGCGACGGGCGCGGCGAGGGAGCCGTAGATGGTGGGGCCCTCGACCGTGCTGGTGAGGTAGATCCGCAGCAGGAAACTGCCGAGGACCCACATGGCGAGGGCGACCAGGGCGCCGGGCACGTCCTCGATCCACGGGGAGCGGACCGGGACCGACACGTGGTAGAGCGTGGTCAGGAAGACGATGGACAGGACGATGACCACGGGCCAGTACAGGACCTGGACGACGGTCGTCGACCACGGGACGATGTTCACCACCGCGTCCGGGCCGGCCACCATCAGCGGCAGCGCGATCGAGCCGATCAGCAGGGCCACGATGAACAGCAGGAACGCCATGATGCGGGTCTTGACGATGCCCCGGACGCCGTCGAGGCCGTACATGACGGTGATGGTGTCTATGAAGACGTTCACCGCGCGGGAGCCCGACCACAGGGCGAACAGGAAGCCGATGGAGATGACGTCCGGCCGGCCGCCCTTCATCACGTCGTGCAGGATCGGCTGGGCGATCTGGGTGACGCCCTTGTCGGACAGGACCGTGCGCGAGGCCTCCAGGAGGTTGTTCTCCAGGCTCGCGATGGTGTCGGCGCCGGTCCAGTCGTCGACGTAGCCGAGCAGCCCGATCATGCTGAGCAGCAGCGGCGGCACGGACAACAGCGTGAAGAACGCGGCCTCGGCCGCGAGTCCCAGGATCCGGTACTCCATGCACGAGTTGACGGTGTCCTTGAGCAGCAGCCAGGCCGTCCGGCGCTTGGAGACGTTCCGATAGAGCGCACGCGCCCGGTGGAGACGGCCGGAGGGGGGCCGCTGGGGGGATTCACTTGCTGACTGCACGACCTAACGGTATCCGCCGTGGGAGGCTCCACTCATCCCCCGGCGCTCCGGCTCGCCCGCCCTCGTGCCACCCGCCGTCACGCCCGCCGTCACGCCCGCCGTCACGTCGGTGTGGTGACCGTCGCCATCACGGGTAGGTTCGCAGCATGGCAGGCAGCACCCACACCGTGACCAACCAGCCTCCGCCGCTGGTGGGATACGACGTCTTCACCGCCGACCGGGCCCTGACGGAAGCGGTGGAGCGGCACACCGACCCCGAGCTGTGCGACGAGGTACGCGGCGAGCTGGCGGCGCTCGGCCGGGCCTCCGGTTCGGCGCAGCTGCACGAGTGGGGGACGCAGGCGAACGAGAATCCGCCGAGACTGCGCACCCACGACCGCTACGGGCACCGTCTCGACGAGGTCGAGTTCCATCCCTCCTGGCACCGGCTGCTCGGAAAGGGCGTCTCCGCGGGCCTGACCGCGGCCTGGTCCCGGCCCGCCGGCCACGTCCGGCGGGCGGCGGCGTTCCTGGTGTGGACCCAGGTCGACGCGGGCAACCTGTGCCCCCTGTCGATGACCCACGCGGCGGTGCCCGCCCTGCGCAGCGATCCCGCGCTCGCCGCGGAGTGGGAGCCCCGGCTGACGTCCATGGTCTACGACCGTGAGCTGCGGCCGGCCCGGCTGAAGGCCGGGGCGCTGTTCGGGATGGGCATGACGGAGAAGCAGGGCGGCAGTGACGTCCGCGCCAACGCGACGGCCGCCACGCCGCTCACCGAGGCCGGGACGTACGAGCTGACCGGGCACAAGTGGTTCTGCTCGGCGCCGATGTCGGACGGTTTCCTGGTGCTGGCGCAGGCCCCGGAGGGGCTCACCTGCTTTCTGGTGCCGCGGGTGCTGGAGGACGGCTCCCGCAACGTCTTCATGATCCAGCGCCTCAAGGACAAGCTGGGCAACCGGTCGAACGCGTCCGGCGAGGTCGAGTTCGACGGGACCTGGGCCCGCCGGGTCGGCGAGGAGGGCCGCGGGGTGCGCACCATCATCGAGATGGTGGCGGCGACCCGGCTCGACTGTGTCCTCGGTTCCGCGGGTCTGATGCGGCAGGCCGTCGCCCAGGCGGTGCACCACTGCACGTACCGCGAGGCCTTCGGCGGCACCCTCGCCGACAAGGCGCTGATGCGCAACGTGCTGGCCGACCTCGCGCTGGAGTCGGAGGCGGCGACCACCCTCGCGCTGCGGCTCGCGGCGGCCTGCGACGACGGGAGCGAGCAGGAGCGGGCGCTGCTCAGGATCGCGGTGCCGGCCGCCAAGTACTGGGTGACCAAGCGGTGTCCGCCGGTGGCGGTGGAGGCCGCCGAGTGCCTGGGCGGCAACGGGTACGTCGAGGAGTCGGGCATGCCCCGGCTGGTGCGCGAGTCGCCGCTGAACTCGATCTGGGAGGGCGCGGGCAACGTCCAGGCGCTGGACGTGGTGCGGGCGTTGCAGCGGGAGCCTGAGGCCCTGAACGCCTACCTCCTGGAGGTCGGCAAGGCCCGCGGCGCCGACCACCGCCTCGACACGGCGGTCAAGGACCTGTTGACCGAACTCGGCGACCTGGACGGCGTGGAGGGGCGGGCGCGGCGGCTGGCCGAGCGGCTGGCGCTGGTGCTCCAGGGCTCGCTGCTCGTGCGGTACGCGCCGCCGGAGGTGGCCGACGCGTTCTGCGGGGCCCGCCTGGGCGGCGACGGCGGCGCGGCCTTCGGGACGCTGCCGAGCAGCCTGGACCTGGCGTCGGTGGTGGAGCGGGCGCGTCCTCAGGCGTGAGCCCCACGCGCCTGAGCGGTCTGGACTCCACGCGCCTTGCCTGTGCGTGAGCGCGTAGTGCGGGGGTGGTGCTGCGCCGACACGGCACCACCCCCGACGCTGGCCCGTTCAGGCCGGTGACGCCGCTTGCGGCGGCGTCGCTCAAGTCTCGATCCCCGGAGGGCCGACCACCAGGGTTGCAGGGGGTTGCAACTTGTTGGCGTCTGTGTGCGGAGTGTGTCCAACTGTCCCGGGCAGGCGGCACTATGAGACGGACAGTCAAGACGGACCGGTCGGCCGTGGCCGAAAGACGACGTCCACCGGTTGTTCCGAGCCCTTGGGGAGGACCAGTGGCGCTCTCGCCGACGGACGTCACGCAGCTCGCCGCCGTGGACTCGGCGCGGGCGGCGCGAGTACTCAGCGAGGTCCGCTCCGCCCGGCTCTCCGGGCAGCGGGCGCCGGTCGCGCCGCGCCCGGTGATCGAGCAGTCCTGGGGGCGGATGCTGCGCGGCGGGGTCGATCCCGAGTACGGGTCACGGTCGGGGCTGCTGTCCCGCGAGGAGGTGCAGCGGCGCCGGGAGGCGACGGCCCTGCGCCATGTCCTGCCGGTACTGCGGGAGGGGCTGGTGTCGGTCGCGGACGTCGCCCACCACATCATGGTGGTCGCCGACGAGCAGGGCCGGGTGCTGTGGCGCGAGGGCAGTTCGCCGGTGCTGCGCAGAGCCGACGGGCTCGGCTTCCAACTCGGCGCGGACTGGCGGGAGGAGGTCGTCGGCACCAACGGCGTGGGCACCGCGGCCGTCGCCCGGCGGCCGGTGCAGGTCTTCGCCTCCGAGCACTTCGTACGCGCGCACGCCAACTGGACCTGCGCCGGCGCCCCGATCACCGACCCGCGGGACGGCCGGCTGCTCGGCGTGGTGGACGTGAGCGGCCCGCTGGAGACGATGCACCCGGCCACGCTCGCCTGGGTGGACTCGGTGGCCAAGCTCGCCGAGTCGAGGCTGCGCGAACTGCATGTCGCCGCACTGGAACGGCTGCGCGCGGTGGCCGCCCCGGTGCTGGCCGGGCTGGGCGGGCGGGCCGTGGTGGTGGACCGGGACGGCTGGACGGCCGCGGTGACCGGGATGCCGTACACGAACCGGATACCGCTGCCCACGTCGCCCTCGGCGGGCCGCCGGTGGCTGCCGTCGCTCGGGCTGTGCGCGCTGGAGCCGCTGGCGGGCGGCTGGCTGGTCCGCGTCGCGGAGGAGCCGGTGCCGGGCGGCACCACCCGGATCGTGCTGGATCTGACCCAGCCGCGCCGCTGGTCGGTGACCGTGTCGGGCGGTGCGGGCTCCTGGAGTCACGAACTGACGCCCCGGCACGCCGAGTTGCTGTACCTGCTGGCCCGGCACCGCACCGGCCGCAGCGCGGCGGGCCTGGCCGAGGAGCTGTTCGGGGACCCGGCCCGCACGGTGACCGTGCGCGCCGAGATGTCCCGGATCCGCCGCTACCTCGGAGGGCTGCTGGAACACCGGCCCTACCGTTTCGGCGAGGACACCGAGGTGGAGGTGCTTCTCCCGGCCGACACGGACGACCTGTTGCCCCACTCGACCGCTCCGGCGGTGCGCGCCGCCCGGGCGGCAAAGACGGCCTGAGTCGTCGGGCGGGCGGCAGGGCCCGAGTCGCCGGGCGATGTGAACCATCAGACAATGCGAACACCCCGGGGGTGCATCTTTCGCATAATTGCAGGGTCTTCGTCCCCCGGGGTGTCCGACTGCCGTAGCATCCCTCTACGGGCCACCCCACCTGTTCCTCGGTCAACGTACTGATCATGAGGCGCAGTTGGCTCGCCTGGGGAGGAAGCATGAAACAACGCGGCAGACACCGTCGGCGCAAGCGAGGCAGGGCGCTACGCGCCTTTCTGGCCGCGACCGCTCTCGCCCTGACCGGCGCGGCCACCATGATCAGCGCCTCGCAGGCCACGGTCGACGGCAGCCCCGGGGCCCTCAAGCCGCTCTCCACGGCCTCCGACACCGCCGCACTGCGACTGCGGGAGACCCAGGTACCGCAGCGCAGCCTCGACCGGCTCGCCGCGGGGATGGGCCGGCCGATCGGCGTCGGCACCGTGCTCAACGGCGCCGACCACACCCTGCGCACCGCCTCCTCCTGCGCGGCCGAGGAACGCGGCGCACTGCCCGTCGAGCCCGCCGCCACCCGCGCCTACTGCTGGAACGCCGCCGACGCCCGCTCGTGGCGGCCCGGCGCCGTCACCACTTCCGGGGACGCCGACGACGACGGTGTCTGGGGCAGCAACCGCGTGATCCTCTCCGGCTGGACCCAGGACAGCGACGCCTCCGGCCGCCCGCTCGCCAAGGTCGCCTTCGTCGACGCCGACGACCTGGGCCGGCTCAGCTACACCTGGGTGCTCCTGGTCGTGCCGGTCGACGGCGGCCGCGACTACCGGGCGCTGGCCTCCCGGCTGTCGGGCATGGTCTGGTACGAGGACAAGCTGCTGGTCACCGCCGACGACAACGGGCGCGACGCGCTGTACGTGTACGACATGAACCGCGTCCAGCGCGCCACCGTGGCGGCTTCCGCGGTCGGCCGGGTACGCGGCGGCTGGTCGGCGCACGGCTACCGGTACGTGCTGCCGGCCGTCGGCTCCTACCAGGTGACCGGCGCGGACGGCGCCGTCCCCGCGAGCATCTCCCTGGACCGCACGACGACACCCGACAGTCTGGTCGCGAGCGCGCGGCCCACCACCGGCGACCACCGGCCCGCCCGTCTGTGGCGGTACTCCTTCGCCTCGGCCCCGACACCGTCACCCCGCTCCGGCCTGCTCGCCACCGACGCCGGCGGCTACGTCGACCCGACCGAGGCGTTCGAGACCGACGGGGCCGACATCGGGGGCGTGCTGTCGCACCACTCCGACTGGTACGTGACCCGCACCGGCTCGGGCGACGGGCACGGCACGCTGTGGCGGCAGACCGTGGACGGTGCCCGGGCGACCCGGTGCGGGGCCGAGGACCGGCGCAACTGCTGGAGTCCGGACACGGCGTCCCTCTCCTACTGGGAGGAGAGCGGTGAGGTGTGGACCCAGTCGGAGCGGATGCTCTTCGCGCTGCCGCTGGCGTCCCTCGACAGGGCGCTCGGGTAGCGGGACGGCCGCCCTGGCTTTCGAAGGCGCCCGGGGCCTCCAAGCCGCCCGGGGCCTCCAAGCCGCCCGGGGCCTCCAAGCCGCCCGGGGCCTCCATGGCGCCCCGGGCCGATCGACAGACCGCTCGGCCTCGTGATTCCCTGGCCGCCATGACCAACATCCCCGTGACCACCTGGTCCCTGGAGCAGACCGCCCCGACCGACCTCCTGCCGGCCGCCGCGCCGGAGGGGGACGTGCGGATCGTGCGCGCCGAGGTCCCCTCCCCCGAGCTCAGCCGCTTCCTGTACGCCTCGGTCGGCGGGGACCTCCGCTGGATCGACCGGCTGGGCTGGACGTACGCGCGGTGGCAGGAGCACCTGGACCGGCCGGGCGTGGAGACGTGGGTGGCGTACGACCGGGGGACGCCCGCAGGGTACGTGGAGCTGGAGGCCCAGGACGACGGCGTCGTGGAGATCGTCTACTTCGGACTGCTCCCGGCCTTCCGGGGGCGGCGGATCGGCGGGCACCTGCTCTCGTACGGCGCCGCCCGCGCCTGGGATCTCGCGGACCGGCAGCCCGGGCTGCCGCCGACCAAGCGGGTCTGGCTGCATACATGCAGCCTGGACGGGGAGCACGCGATGGACAACTATCTGCGCCGGGGCTTCAAGCTCTTCGACACCCAGGTCGAGGAGAATCCCCAGGTGGCGGCCCCGGGCCCGTGGCCCGGCGCTCACGCGCACTGACCTGCTCCGACCTGCTCCGACCTGCGCGGACACGGTCGGGCCCCGGCCGTGTGACGGACACCACGCCCATCCCGCCATTCGGGACGAACATGTCCGCATGGCGGACAAAGCTGGACTGTGTCCAGATCGCCATGACACGCTTCCGTCATGTCTGGAACTGGAATTGCCTTGGTGAGTCGGCGGCACGTCGACCTCGGCCGCATGTCCAGCGCCATCTGTCCGGCGAGCTGACAGTCCCCGCCCCGCCCGACACATCCTCCTTTGAGTCTCATCCCGCGCAATGACGCGCATATCACCCATGCGCCCGTATGCGCAGGTCAGAGCCGCTGTCCCGCCTGTCCCGAAGGACGTATCAACCATGGCCGCCACCCCGCAGAACCCTGCCGCCGCGACTCCCCGCCGCAAGGTGAGCCGTCACCGCGGTGAGGGTCAGTGGGCCGCGGGGCACTTCACCCCGCTCAACGGCAACGAGCAGTTCAAGAAGGACGACGACGGTCTCAATGTGCGGACACGCATTGAGACGATCTACTCGAAGCGCGGCTTCGACTCGATCGACCCCAACGACCTGCGCGGCCGGATGCGCTGGTGGGGCCTGTACACCCAGCGCAAGCCCGGGATCGACGGCGGCAAGACGGCGATCCTGGAGCCGGAGGAGCTGGACGACAAGTACTTCATGCTGCGCGTCCGCATCGACGGGGGCCGGCTGACCACGCGGCAGCTGAAGGTCATCGGCGAGATCTCGCAGGAGTTCGCGCGCGGCAGCGCGGACATCACCGACCGGCAGAACATCCAGCTGCACTGGATCCGCATCGAGGACGTGCCGGAGATCTGGAACCGCCTGGAGACGGTCGGCCTGTCCACCACCGAGGCCTGCGGTGACACCCCGCGTGTCATCATCGGCTCCCCGGTCGCCGGTATCGCCGAGGACGAGATCATCGACGGCTCGTCGGCCGTCGAGGAGATCCACCGCCGGTTCATCGGCAGCAAGGAATTCTCCAACCTTCCCCGCAAGTTCAAGACGGCGGTCTCGGGATCCCCGCTCCTGGACGTCGCCCACGAGATCAACGACGTGGCGTTCGTCGGTGTCGAGCACCCCGAGCACGGCCCCGGCTTCGACCTGTGGGTCGGCGGCGGGCTGTCGACCAACCCGAAGATCGGCGTGCGGCTGGGCGCCTGGGTCCCGCTGGAGGAGGTGCCGGACGTCTGGGCGGGCGTGATCGGCATCTTCCGCGACTACGGCTACCGGCGCCTGCGTACCCGCGCCCGTCTGAAGTTCCTGGTGGCCGACTGGGGCCCGGAGAAGTTCCGCCAGGTGCTGCAGGACGAGTACCTCAAGCGCGAGCTGACCGACGGCCCCGCCCCCGCGCAGCCGGTGGAGCGCTGGCGCGACCACGTCGGCGTGCACCGGCAGAAGGACGGCCGGTTCTACGTCGGGTTCGCCCCGCGGGTCGGCCGTGTGGACGGCGCGACCCTGACGAAGATCGCCGAGCTCGCCGAGGCGCACGGCTCGGGCCGCGTCCGGACCACCGTCGAGCAGAAGATGATCGTCCTCGATGTCGAGGAGGCGCAGGTCGAGTCGCTGGTCGAGGCCCTGGAGTCGCTGGACCTGACCGCGAAGCCGTCCCCGTTCCGGCGCGGCACCATGGCCTGCACCGGCATCGAGTACTGCAAGCTCGCCATCGTCGAGACCAAGCAGCGCGGCTCCTCGCTGATCGACGAACTCGAGCGCCGGATCCCGGAGTTCGACGAGCCGATCACCATCAACATCAACGGCTGCCCGAACGCCTGCGCGCGTATCCAGGTGGCGGACATCGGTCTCAAGGGCCAGCTCGTCCTCAACGACCAGGGCGAGCAGGTCGAGGGCTACCAGGTGCACCTCGGCGGCGCGCTCGGCCTGGAGGCCGGGTTCGGCCGCAAGGTGCGCGGCCTGAAGGTGACCGCCGACGAGCTGCCCGACTACGTCGAGCGAGTACTCAAGCGGTTCCAGGCCGAGCGTGAGGACGGCGAGCGGTTCGCCGCCTGGGCCGCGCGCGCCGACGAGGAGGCCCTGTCGTGAGCGAGCGGGCCGCCCCTTTCTACTGCCCCTACTGCGGCGACGAGGACCTGCGTCCGAGCGAAGCGTCGGACGGCGGTCACGGTGCGTGGGAATGCGCGGCATGCAACCGCGCATTCCAGCTGAAGTTCCTCGGGCTGCTGGCCCGGGGTGTTCAGCGAGCCGACAACGGAGGGGACCGGATATGACCACGGTTCAGCAAGAGCGCACCGCCGAGGAGCTGAAGGCGCTCGCCGAGCAGGCGGGCCGCGATCTGGAGGACGCCACCGCGCTGGAGATCCTCCAGTGGGCGGTCGACACCTTCGGGGACCGCTTCTGCGTGACCTCCTCGATGGAGGACGCGGTGGTGGCCCATCTGGCGTCCCGGGCGAGGAAGGGCGCGGGCCAGGTCGACGTGGTCTTCCTCGACACCGGCTACCACTTCCCCGAGACCATCGGCACCCGCGACGCGGTCGAGGCCGTGATGGACGTCAACGTCATCACGCTCACGCCGAAGCGGACGGTCGCCGAGCAGGACGCCGAGTTCGGGCCCAGGCTGCACGACCGCGACCCCGACCTGTGCTGCAAGATGCGCAAGGTCCAGCCGCTGGAAGAGGGCCTGAAGAACTACCTGGCCTGGGCGACCGGCCTGCGCCGCGACGAGTCCCCGACCCGGGCGAACACCCCGGTCGTCGGCTGGGACGAGAAGCGCCAGAAGGTCAAGATCTCCCCGATCGCCCGCTGGAGTCAGGACGACGTGGACGCGTACGTCGCCGAGCACGGCGTCCTCACCAACCCGCTGCTGATGGACGGCTACGGCTCCGTCGGCTGCGCCCCGTGCACCCGCCGTCTGCTGGAGGGCGAGGACGCGCGGGCCGGCCGCTGGGCGGGCCGCTCCAAGACCGAGTGCGGGCTGCACGGATGACCGGCCCCCAAACGCACCAGCCTGACCAGTCCCACCAGATTCAGGAGAACCACGTGACGACCGGAGCCACCGTCTGGCTCACGGGTCTGCCGAGTGCCGGCAAGACCACCATCGCGTACGAGCTGGCCGGCCGGCTCCGCGCGGAGGGCCACCTCGTCGAGGTGCTCGACGGCGACGAGATCCGCGAGTTCATCTCGGCGGGCCTCGGCTTCAGCCGCGAGGACCGGCACACCAACGTGCAGCGCATCGGCTTCCTCGCCGAACTGCTCGCCCGCAACGGCGTCAAGACGCTGGTCCCGGTGATCGCGCCGTACGCCGACAGCCGGGAGGCGGTGCGCAAGCGCCACCAGGAGAGCGGGACGGCGTACATCGAGGTGCATGTGGCGACCCCGGTCGAGGTGTGCAGCGAGCGGGACGTCAAGGGGCTGTACGCCAAGCAGGCGGCGGGCGAACTGACCGGGCTCACCGGCGTCGACGACCCGTACGAGGAGCCCGAGACGCCCGACCTGCGCATCGAGTCGCAGCACCAGACCGTCCAGGAGTCCGCGGCCGCGCTGCACGCGCTGCTCACCGAGAGGGGACTGGCATGACGACGACCGTAGCCACAGCCGAGGAGGGCACGACGACGCCGTACGCCCTCTCGCACCTGGACGCGCTGGAGTCCGAGGCCGTCCACATCTTCCGTGAGGTGGCGGGCGAGTTCGAGCGGCCGGTGATCCTGTTCTCCGGCGGCAAGGACTCCATCGTCATGCTGCATCTGGCGCTGAAGGCGTTCGCCCCCGCGGCGGTCCCGTTCTCGCTGCTGCACGTGGACACCGGGCACAACTTCCCCGAGGTGCTGGAGTACCGGGACCGCACGGTCGACCGGCACGGGCTGCGGCTGCATGTCGCCTCCGTGCAGGACTACATCGACCGCGGAGTGCTCAAGGAGCGTCCGGACGGCACTCGCAATCCGCTGCAGACCCTGCCGCTGACCGAGAAGATCCAGGCCGAGAAGTTCGACGCCGTCTTCGGCGGCGGGCGCCGGGACGAGGAGAAGGCCCGCGCCAAGGAGCGGGTGTTCTCGCTGCGGGACGAGTTCTCCCAGTGGGACCCGCGCCGTCAGCGGCCCGAGCTGTGGAACCTGTACAACGGCCGGCACGCGCCCGGCGAGCACGTCCGCGTCTTCCCGCTGTCCAACTGGACCGAGCTGGACGTGTGGCAGTACATCGCCCGCGAGGGCATCGAACTGCCGCAGATCTACTTCGCCCACGAGCGCGAGGTGTTCGCGCGCGCCGGGATGTGGCTGACCGCGGGTGAGTGGGGCGGGCCCAAGGACGGCGAGAGCGTCGAGAAGCGGCTGGTGCGCTACCGCACCGTCGGCGACATGTCCTGCACCGGCGCCGTCGACTCCGACGCGACCACCCTGGAAGCCGTGATCGCCGAGATCGCCGCCTCCCGGCTGACCGAGCGCGGCGCCACGCGTGCCGACGACAAGATGTCCGAGGCCGCGATGGAAGACCGCAAGCGCGAGGGGTACTTCTAACCATGACCGCCACCACCGAACCCACCGAGCCGCTGTCGGTCGAGCAGCTGTCGGAGACCACCCTGCTGCGGTTCGCCACCGCGGGGTCCGTCGACGACGGCAAGTCCACCCTCGTCGGCCGGCTGCTGCACGACTCCAAGTCGATCCTCACCGACCAGCTGGAGGCCGTGGAGCGCGCCTCGGCCGGCCGCGGCCAGGGCGCCCCGGACCTCGCGCTGCTGACGGACGGTCTGCGGGCCGAGCGGGAGCAGGGCATCACGATCGACGTGGCGTACCGCTACTTCGCCACGCCCCGGCGCCGGTTCATCCTCGCCGACACGCCCGGCCATGTGCAGTACACCCGCAACATGGTGACGGGTGCCTCCACGGCCGAGCTGACGGTGATCCTGGTCGACGCCCGCAACGGCGTCGTCGAGCAGACCCGCCGGCACGCCGCGATCGCCGCGCTGCTGCGGGTGCCGCACGTGGTGCTCGCCGTCAACAAGATGGACCTCGTCGAGTACCAGGAGTCCGTGTTCGCCGCCATCGCCGAGGAGTTCACGGCGTACGCGACCGAACTGGGCGTCCCCGAGGTCACCGCGATCCCGATCTCGGCGCTCGCCGGTGACAACGTGGTGGAGCCGTCCGCGAACATGGACTGGTACGGCGGGCCGACGTTCCTTGAGCACCTGGAGTCCGTCCCGGTCGCCCACGACCTCAGCCACTGCCACGCCCGGCTGCCCGTGCAGTACGTGATCCGGCCGCAGACCGCCGAGCACCCCGACTACCGGGGCTACGCCGGTCAGATCGCCGCCGGTTCGTTCCGGGTCGGCGAGTCGGTCACCGTCCTGCCGTCCGGCCGGGCCACCCGGATCTCCGGCATCGACCTCCTCGGCGAGCCGGTGGACGTGGCCTGGACGACCCAGTCGGTCACCCTCCTGCTGGAGGACGACATCGACATCTCGCGCGGCGACCTGATCGTGCCCAGCAAGGACGCGCCGCCGACCACCCAGGACATCGAGGCGACCGTCTGCCATGTCGCCGACGCGCCGCTGACCGTCGGCCACCGGGTGCTGCTCAAGCACGGCACCCGCACGGTGAAGGCGATCGTCAAGGACATCCCGTCCCGGCTCACGCTCGACGACCTGTCCCTGCACCCGCATCCGGGGCAGCTCGTCGCCAACGACATCGGCCGGGTGAAGATCCGCACCGCGGAGCCGCTGCCGGTCGACTCGTACGCCGACTCGCGGCGCACCGGCTCGTTCATCCTGATCGACCCGAACGACGGCACCACCCTCACCGCCGGCATGGTCGGCGAGTCGTTCGCCTCGCCTGAGCCCGTCAAGGACGAGTCCGACGACGACGGATGGGACTTCTGACATGAACTCCCCCGACATCTACTCCACGTTCGCGAAGGAGGGGGGCCGCGTCGGCAGCGGCGCCCTCGGCAGCGGGCAGGGCGGGGTCGCGCGATGTGTGCGCTGACGTACGCGCACCGCTTGCGCGCCCCGTCCCCCCACAGCCGTAGACGCAGACCTGCCGACCTCCCGGCCACGACCTGAAAGACCGTGACCGCCGGGCCTCCGAGAGGAACACCTCCCGTGCCTGCTACATCCGCTCTCCGCCGCGGTCTCGCGGTCATCGCCGCGCTCCCGCTGCTCACCCTCGCCGCTTGCGGCTACGGCTCCGACGCGAAGGACGACGGCACCGCCAAGGTCGCCGCCGGGGCCAAGAAGATCGACGGGCTCGACTCCGTCAAGATCGGCTACTTCGGCAACCTGACCCACGGCACCGCGCTCGTCGGGGTGGACAAGGGCTTCTTCCAGAAGGAGCTCGGGGCCACCAAGGCCTCGTACGCGACCTTCAACGCCGGCCCTTCCGAGATCGAGGCGCTCAACTCCAAGTCGATCGACATCGGCTGGATCGGCCCCTCCCCGTCGATCAACGGCTACGTCAAGTCGGGCGGCAAGAGCCTGAAGATCATTGGCGGTTCGGCCTCCGGCGGTGTGAAGCTGGTCGTCAACCCGGACAAGGTCAAGTCCCTGAAGGACATCAAGGGCAAGAAGATCGCCACCCCGCAGCTCGGCAACACGCAGGACGTGGCGTTCCTCAACTGGATCGCCGACCAGGGCTGGAAGGTCGACGCGCAGAGCGGCAAGGGTGACGTCACCGTCGTCCGCACGGACAACAAGATCACGCCGGACGCCTACAAGGCCGGTTCCATCGACGGCGCCTGGGTGCCGGAGCCGACCGCGTCGAAGCTGGTCGCCGAGGGCGGCAAGGTGCTGCTCGACGAGGCGTCGCTGTGGCCGGACAAGAAGTTCGTGATCACGAACATCATCGTGCGGCAGGACTTCCTCAAGGAGCACCCGAAGGCGGTCGAGGCCGTCCTGAAGGCGTCGGTGGAAGCCAACAAGTGGATCAATGCCAATCCGGACGCGGCGAAGGCGGCGGCGAACAAGCAGCTGGAGGCGGACTCCGGCAAGGCGCTCAAGCCCGAGGTCCTGGACCCGGCCTGGAAGTCGATCCAGTTCACCAACGACCCGCTGGCCGCCACGCTCAACACGGAGGCGGAGCACGCGGTCACGGCCGGTCTGCTGAAGAAGCCCGACCTGAACGGGATCTACGACCTCACGATCCTCAACAAGGTCCTCAAGGCCGACGGCGAGTCCCCGGTCGACGCCGCCGGTCTCGGCACCAGCTGACCCGGTCCCCGAAGAGTTCCCAGGAGGTGACGACCATGGCCACGACCACGACGCTCGCCAAGGCCGACGAGTCCGTCGAGTACGCCGCACGCCTCGACCACGTCTCGAAGTCCTTCGCGGGACCGGGTGGACAGCAGCTCGTCCTGGACGACATCAGCATCGATGTCGCGCCGGGCGAGTTCGTCACCCTCCTGGGGGCCTCGGGCTGCGGCAAGTCCACGCTGCTGAACCTGGTGGCGGGGCTGGACCAGCCGAGCACGGGCGCCATCACGACCGACGGCCGCCCCGCCCTGATGTTCCAGGAGCACGCCCTCTTCCCGTGGCTGACCGCGGGCAAGAACATCGAACTCGCCCTGAAGCTCAGGGGAGTTCCCAAGCCCGAGCGGCGCGACAAGGCCGAGGAGCTGCTCGAACTGGTCCGGCTGAAGGGCGCGTACGGCAAGCGCGTCCACGAACTGTCGGGCGGTATGCGCCAGCGCGTGGCTTTGGCCCGCGCGCTGGGGCAGGAGAGCAACCTGATGCTGATGGACGAGCCGTTCGCGGCCCTCGACGCCATCACGCGGGACGTGCTGCACGACGAGATCACCCGGATCTGGACGGAGACCGGGCTCTCCGTCCTGTTCGTCACGCACAACGTGCGCGAGGCGGTACGGCTCGCGCAGCGCGTGATCCTGCTGTCCTCCCGCCCCGGCCGGATCGCGCGCGAGTGGACGGTCGACATCCCGCAGCCGCGCCGCATCGAGGACGCGCCCGTGGCCGAACTGGCCCGTGAGATCACCGAAGAACTGCGTGGGGAGATCCGCCGTCATGGCCAGCACTGACACGACACCGGCCCAGGACGCCGGGAGCGTAGAGGCGGGCCTCGACGCACTGGATACCCAGGCCACCGGCCGGCCGACCTTCCGGCAGACCCTCGTCAACAAGATCCTGCCGCCGGTCATCGCGCTCGCGGTGGTCCTCGCGGTCTGGGCGCTCCTCTATCCGATCGTCGACAACCCGTCCAAGCTGCCGTCGCCGGCGGCCGTGGGCTCCACCTTCAAGGACGCCTGGCTCGCGGGCGATCTGCTCGGCTACATCTGGACCAGTGTCTCGCGCGGTCTGCTGGGCTTCTTCTTCGCCCTGCTCATCGGCACCCCGCTGGGCCTGATCGTGGCCCGGGTGAAGTTCATCCGCGCGGCCATCGGCCCGATCCTGTCCGGCCTCCAGTCGCTGCCGTCGGTGGCGTGGGTGCCGCCGGCCGTGATCTGGCTGGGTCTGAACAACTCCATGATGTACGCCGTGATCCTGCTCGGCGCGGTCCCCTCCATCGCCAACGGCCTGGTGTCCGGCGTCGACCAGGTGCCGCCGCTGTTCCTGCGGGCCGGCCGCACGATGGGTGCGACGGGCATCAAGGGCATCTGGCACATCACGCTGCCTGCCGCGCTGCCCGGCTACGTGGCGGGTCTCAAGCAGGGCTGGGCGTTCTCCTGGCGCTCGCTGATGGCCGCGGAGATCATCGCCCAGTTCCCCGACCTGGGCGTGGGTCTCGGCCAGTTGCTGGAGAACGGCCGCACCAACAGCGACATGGCCATGGTGTTCGAGGCGATCCTGCTCATCCTGTTCGTCGGTATCGCGATCGACCTGCTGATCTTCTCTCCGCTGGAGCGGTGGGTGCTGCGCAGCCGCGGTCTGCTGGTGAAGAGCTGAGTCCATGAAGCCCGTTCTCCTGGTCATCGCCCACGGCAGCCGCGATGCGCGGCATGCCGCGACGGTGCACGCTCTCGTACGCCGGGTGCGCTCGCTGCGCCCGGACGTACGGGTGGAGACGGGCTTTTTGGACTTCAACCTCCCCTCCGCGCAGGGGGTGTTGGAGTCCCTGGCGGCGGAGGGCGTGCGTGACGTCGTAGCGCTGCCATTGCTGTTGACGCGAGCGTTCCATGCGAAGGCGGACATCCCCGCGGTGCTGCGGGACTCGCCGCCGCAGTTGCGGATCCGGCAGGCCGAGGTGCTCGGCCCCTCCCCGCTGCTGCTGACCGCCCTGGAGCGGCGGTTGTACGAGGCGGGGCTGACGCCCGCCGACAAGTCCTCGACCGGGGTCGTGCTGGCCTCGGCGGGGTCTACCGACCCGGAGGCGATCGCAGTGATCGCAGATATCGCGCGGGAGTGGCGGCACACCGGTTGGTGCGCCGTGCGGCCTGCGTTCGCCTCCGCCGCACTGCCCCGCACCGAGGACGCTGTACGGGAACTCCGCGCGCTGGGCTGCTCCCGGGTCGCGGTCGCGCCGTACGTCCTGGCACCCGGCTTCCTGCCGGACCGCATCGCGCGGGGCGCCGCCGACGCGGACGTCCTGGCCGAGGTGCTGGGACCGGCGCCGGAGGTGGCGCGGGTGCTGCTGCGGCGGTACGAGGCGGCCCGGATGCCGTCGCTGGCCGCGATCGGCGCCTGACACCGTACGCTCGTCACCGGTCCGGCCTGCTCGGATTCCGAAAAGTTGCCTCCTTGCGTCCTGAGATCTGCTCTTATGGGCCCTCGAAACGCATTCGGGGGAGAGCGGCGACGTGGCGGGTCGGGAGTTCGGGCATCACCTGGGGCTGCCACAGGCGCTCAGCGGTCTGCCGCTGAGCCCGCTCGTCCCCGCGTACGCCGAGCTCGCCGCCGCCCAGCACACGGCCGGTCTGCGCCACCTCGGTGACGCCCTGACCCCGCCCGGCGGCGGGTTACGCGTCCTCGACGGTGTGTACGTGCCGTCCGGGCCGCGCGGAGTACGGCGGGTGGACGACGCCCTGCTGGACGACCTCGCCCGTACGACGACCACGACCGCCGACGTCACGCGAATGCTGGCCGCACTGCACCGCGGTGACCCGCGGGCGCTGCGCAGGGTCCTGCTGTACCAGCTGATCGGCCTGCTCCAGGACCGGCCCGAGAGGGAACGGCCGCGTGTCGCCCTCGAGTTGGGGGTGCACGCCGACGAGGCCGCCGGGCTCGTGGCGGCGGCCCGGCAGCGGCCCGCCCTCACCCCGCTCCAGCGCGAGGCCGCCGAATCCGTCGCCGACGCCTGGGCCGGGCACCGGCTGCACCGGACGCGCACCCTGCTGGAACGGCTCCCGTCGGGCGCCGGGGACCCGGCACTGGAGTCGCTGCGGACGGCCCTGGCCGCGCGGTCGGCCGCCGTGGACACGGCCCTGCGCTCGGCCCGCCGTTCCGAGGACCGCGGGGACCCGGAGGCGGCGAGTGCGACCTACCTGCGCGCCCTGCGGACGGCCGCGGACGACCGGCGGGCGCTGGGCGGCCTGGTCCGTGTGCATCGGCCCCAGCCCGGCACCCCGGCCGCTCTGCGCGCGCAACTCGCCCCGGAACACGTCGAGTTGGCCTGGGATCCGCAGGGCGTCGCGGACGGCGGCTGGCGGCTGCTGTGCCTGTACCGCAGCGAGCGCGGAGCGCCCCGGGTGCGCGAGGTGTCCGCGCGGGGCGGAGCCGCCCGGGACACGTCGGCCGCGCTCGGCACGACGGTCCGCTACGCCGCCCTGCCGGTGCGCGAGGGACGCGTGGACGGGCCGCCGCTCGTGTCGCACCGGGTGCTGGTCGCCCCGGAGGTGACCGAGGCCGCGCTGACGGACGGGCCCGAGCGGGTGAGCTGTTCCTGGCGACGACCGCCGGGGGCCGTGGAGGTGACGGTCGAGCACACCGGGCCGTCCGCCGACACCGCCCGGCCGCTGCACCCCGACGCCGACGGGTTCACCGCGACCGGCCTGCCGACCGGCTCGCACACCTTCCGGATCGTGTGCCGCTACCGGGCTCCCGGCGGGGACCTGGTCTCCTCGCCGGGCATCCGGGTCACCCGGACCGTGCACCCGTGGCCCGAACCGGTCCGCACCCTCACCGCACACCCCGAGGACGCGGCCGTACGCTTCGCCTGGACCGGCGCCCGGGACGCGGACGTCCGCCTGGTGGAGTGGCCCGGCGAGGCCCCGGACCCCGGCACCGAGCTGCGCACCGCCGACCTGCCGCCCGGGCTGCCCTGGCCCGCCAAGGACGGGGCGCTGTGCCCGCCCCCCGGCGCGTTCGCGCGGGTCGCCTCCGTCGCCGTCCTCGGTGAACGCGCGCTGGCTGGACCCGTGGTCGACGTCGAGGCACTGGGGCACGTGCGGTCACTGGCCGCGCAGCGGCTGCCGGACGGGCAGGCACTGGTCGGCCTGGACTGGCCGGACGGCTGCGCCCACCTCACCGTCGACTGGCAGCCCCTCGATCCGGCCGCCGGTGAGGGCGGGACGCGGATCGTCACCGCGCACGCCTACCGGCGCGGCGGACTGCGGCTGCCCGTCGGTCCCTCAGGCGTCCGCATCCGCGCCACGCCCGCGCCCCGAAGCCCCGACGCCGTCGTCGTCCCGGCCCCGGACGCCGAGATACTGCTGCCGCCCGACGCGGCCGTCGGCTACCGACTGGTGCGCCCGCCACGCCGGTTGCTCGGCCGGGGCCGGACCAGGCTGCGGGTCACGCTGTCCGCTCCCGCGGGCACCGGCCGCGTGGACGCCCCCGAGTTCGTGTGCGTCGCCCGCAGCGGCACCCTGCGCCCCCGCGACGCGACCGACGGCACCACCGTGCTGCGCGTCCCCGGCAGCGACCTGGCCCGGCTCGGCACCGTCGAGCTGGACCTGCCGACGGCGCCCTGCCCGGCGCCGTACGCGCTGCGCGGCTTCCTCCTGGGTGAGCACGCGGCCCTGGTACGCCTCGAAGAACCGTCCCCCGCGAGCCTGGTGGTGCGCTGAGCCATGACGACCGTCATCTGCCCCTACTGCTTCGACCGCGCCCCGGCCGCCAAGCTGCCGTACCGCTGCCTGATGAGCCCCAGCGGAGTCCGCGGCGGGGCGCCCTGCGGACCCGAACGCGACGACATCTGGGCCGGGTTCATGGGCCCCGGCGTGCCCCCGGCGGCCCGGATGCGCGGTCCCGTCTTCAACCCGGCACGGGGCGTGGCCGCGCTCGCGTCCGGGCTGCGCGGCGGCTCGGCCGGCAGCAGTGTGCCGTGCCCGGGCTGCGGGGTCTCCACCACGGTCCGGGTGTGCCGGTCCTGCCACAGCGACCTGCCCGGCGACTACTGCGACCAGGACAGCCGCATCATCGCGCTGGTCGGCCCGAAGGCCTCCGGCAAGAGCACCTATGTCTCCGTCCTCGTCAACGAGTTGAACCAGCGCGTCGGCCAGGCCTACGGGGCCTCGCTGGCGGCGATGGGGCAGAGCACCCAGCAGCGGGACAAGGAGATGGCCGAGGACCTCTACGAGCGGCTGCGGCTGCCGGACGCCACGCGCCCGGCCGCCCTCGGCTTCAACGACCCGCTCCTGTACCGGCTCAGCGTGCCCCGGCGCGGCCGGCTGTCCGCCGGCACCCGGCACACCACGCTGGTGTTCTTCGACGCGGCCGGCGAGGACCTCGCGGGGGCCGAGGCCATGGACCGCTACACCCGCTACCTCAGCGCCGCCGACGGGATCGTCCTGCTGGTGGACCCCCTGCAACTGGGCTCCGTGCGCGACCGGTTGCCGGTCCACGACGGCCCGCCGCTGCCCACGGTGGAGACACCGCCGCAGCAGATCGCCGCCGACCTCGCGGTCCAGCTGCGCGCCCACGGCAAAGGCGGCTCCAACGGCCGGGTGTCCACGCCGATCGCGGTCGCCGTCACCAAGACGGACATGCTGCGGCCGCTGCTCGATCCGCACTCCCCGCTGCTGCGCAACGCCCCGCACACGGACGGCGCCTTCGACGCGGACGAGCGGCTCGCCGTGCACGAGGAGATCCGGTCCCTGATGACGGACTGGGACTCCGGCGCGCTGGTCCGCCAACTGGAGCTGGACTTCGCCCGGTTGTCGCTGTTCGGTCTCTCCGCGCTCGGGGCCCCACCGCCCTCCGACGCCCCCGCCGACGTACCCAAGTCGGGTCCGCAGCCGGTACGGGTGGAGGATCCGCTGCTGTGGCTGCTCGCCCACCGGGGGCTGCTGCCGGTCCGCACCACCGGGAAGGGACGAGTCAAGTGACCCTCGCCCAGCTGCACTACACCTCGGCCCCACCCGGCCCCGACGGCTCGGGCTTCCGCTTCACCGCGGTCAGCGCGGGCGTCCCGCAGGGCCTGCTGCGGGAGGTCGAGCAGCTCATCGGCTACGAGCCGCCGCGCGACTTCCCCGCCCGGCCCGACGCCGAACAGCTCAAGGGCTTCCCCAAGGCCTTCAGCTTCAGCGAACTCGGCGACGGGGGGCGGCTGCTGAGCCGCAGCGTCTACACCGGCGCCGACTACAGCGGCCGGTGGGGCAACTTCCACACCCACGCCTTCCACCTGCCGCCCGGTACCCGGCTGCCGGACGGCGTGCTGCCCATCACCGCCTGGGAATCGCCGCGCTGGGCCGACGTCACTCCCCCGGACGGCCGGCCGGGACCCGTCGACCGCATCGAACCGTCCGGGCTGTTGCGCACGGACAGCCTGGTCGCGTTCGCGAGGTCCCGGGCCGAGTGGCTCGCCCCGTTCTTCGCCGATCTGCGGGCCCTCACCGCACACTCCGACGCCGGACAGATCGTGCTCGTGGAGCAGGACAGCGCCGATGTCGCCCAGTGGATCGCCCTGGCCTGCTCGGTGCTGCCGCGCGAGCAGGCACACCGGCTGACCTTCACGACGTACACGCGCCGTCCGCAGCAGGCCCGGCAGCAGATCGTCGGTGCGCTGCCTTCCTCGGAGCCGGTCGCCCACGACCACCGCTACCGGGTGCACGACTGCACCGGACAGCCGCCGGCCGAGCCGGTCGCGGACACCTGGGCCGACCTGTGTGCCCGGATCTGGTGCGCCGGACGTCCCGAACTGTTCCTTGACGCCGACGCCGGCCTCGGCCGCCTCGCCGTGACCGCGCTCACCGCGGGCATTGCCCTGCGTACGGATGCCCGCACCGCCGCGGCCCGTTGGAGTGCCGACCACGCGCCCGCCCTGCCCGACACGACGGTGACGGCGGTGGTGGAGGGCCTGTGCGCGGGCGGTGTCGCGGCCGTGCGGCGGAAGGTCGCCGTGGCGGACGTACGAGGGGAGGCCGCCGTGGCCGACGGACACCGGGAGCCCGCTGTCCGGGGCCCGGAGCCGTCCGGGTCGCACCGCCGCGCGTCGCAGTGGGGGCCACCGTCGCACCCCGCTGCCGTACCGCACCCGGGATCGGCCGCTGCCGCCGACGCCACCGCGCCGACCGGTGGCGCCGCCGCCGTTCCCGCCGCCGGGGCCGCTCCCGTGGACGACGAACTCACCGCGTTGACCGCCCTGTTGGCCCGGATCGACGGGCAGGTTCCCACCGCCGTGTCCGCTCCGCTCGCGGCGCAGGTGCTGGCCTCGGCCGTGCTCGGCCGGGGCCCCGTGCCCGCGCTGGGCGCCGGATCGTTCACCGCGCGGGCCCGCGCCGACCTGGCCCGCGAGCTCGCCCCCGCGGTGCGCGCCGGCATCGCGGACGTGCGGGAACCGGCCGACGGGCGCCCGCTCGCCCTGCTGCACGTGGCCGACCTGCTCGACATCGACTGCCACGACCTGCTCCCGGACCTCGCCGGGCGGCTCGCCAGGGCTCTGGTGGAGGAACGCCCGCGTGCCGCCGGTTCGCCCTGCCCACCCGCCCTGCTCGACGCCGTGCACGGTCATCCGTCGCTGCGCATCGCGCTGTTCGCCGCCCTGGACGCCCTCGCCGCCGCCGATCCGGCGACCGTCGCGCGGATGCTGTCGGGATCGGGGCTGCCGGTCGGGCTGGAGCCGAACTCCCCGCACCTGCGGATGTGTGTCGCCGCGCGCGGGACCGACCGGACGGGCGGCACGGGAGACCGGCTCGCGCACTTCCACGACGTCCTGCGCGCCGCGGGGCTGTCGCCGCTCGCCGACACGGCCGTGCTGCGCACCGCGCTCGACCTGGTGTGGGCCGGTGAGCTGCCGACCGGGCAGGAGGCGAGCCTGCTGCTGAACCAGCTGGGCTCCGACACCCATCGCGCGGCCGGCACCCGGGACCTGCTGATCGAGGCCGCCCTCGCCGCGCCCGCCGACGACCCCGGCGTCCCCGTCCTCGCCGCCGACCTGCTGCGCTGTTTCAGCACCGAGCTGCGGCCCGGGCAGCGCGCGGCCCTGCTGCTGCTCGAGTTCGCGGGCCTGCTGGGCACCGAGGGCGAGGGCGAGCGGTGGGTCGACCGGGTGCTTGCGCTGCGGGACTCGGCGGGCGAGGCAGTCCCGGACCCGGTCACGGAGCGGGCCTTCGGCGCCGTCGCCCGCCGGCTGCTGGGCCGGACGGTTCCGGAGGACGAGCTGTACGCGCTGGCCAGGTCGGGCGAGCCGGCCCTGCTCGCGGCGTATGAGCGGGCGGGGCGTTCGGACCGGGTGGGCGACCGGCTGCGGACCGTCCCGCCGTATGTCGCCGCCCGCTTCAGCGACTGGAGCGCGTTCGCCGGGACCACCCCGGACTGGGACGCGACCCGTACGACGCTGCTGACGAGGGTGCTGCGGCCGATCGTGCGGGCCCTGCCCGCCGAGGACCTGGCCGAGATCGAGGCGATGCTGGGCCGCGCGGGACGGGGCAAGGTCGACGCGTTCCGCGCCTGGAACCGTCCCGGTGCGCTCGGGAGGCTCGCGGGGCGGCTGTCCGGGCGCGGCCGACGCGGCGAACCGGCCGCCGCATGGCACGGTGACGTGGAGCCGGCGGCGGGACGGCGCGGTGATGTGGAACCACCGACCGGACGGCACGGTGACGTGGAACCACCGACCAGACGGCACGGCGATGTGGAGCGGCCGACCGGACGGCACGGCGATGTGGAGCGGCCGACCGGATGGCACGGCGATGTGGAGCCGCCCAGCGGACGGTACGGCGACGTGGAGCCGCCGGCCGGGGGAGGCCACCGATGAGGGCGATGACCGACCTGACGGATGTGACCGCGGCTACGCCGGTCCTCCTCCTGGTCGCCTGGACCGCCCTGGTCACCGCCGGGGTCTGTTTCGGACGGGCGCTGTGGCAGTTCCTGGGGAGCGGCGTACGGGCCGTCTGGCGCGGCCTCGGTCCCTGGCAGACCGGCACCGGCGACCAGCGGATCCCGCTCGTCGGCCAGGCCGAGCCCGCCCACCTGGGTTACTGGTGGCGCCAGATGCGCGTGGACGCGTGGACGGCCGCGGGCTACGGGATGCGGGTGATCTGGACGGCGTTCTCCGACCCGTGGGTCGACCGGATCTGCCAGAACCTGCTGCACGGACGGCGCCCCGGGGGCAGGCGCGGCGCGACGACTGCCACCCGGTTCCTCCTGGTGGTGCTCGTGGCACCCGGCACCGTCGCTGGCGCGCTGGTGGGCGCCGTACTCGCCACGGTCCTGCTCGCCGCGGTGCTGGCGGTGTTCGCGCTGCTGCTCGCGCTGGTGTGGCTGGGCTGCGCGGCGGCCGTGCCCGTGCTGCGGGGTGTGGAGGGCGGCTGGGCGCTGGCCCGGGGCGTCCGCGTCAAGTGTCCCTACCCGGGCTGCTACCGGCCGGTCCCGCTGGCCGTGCACCGGTGCCCGAACTGCCGTGCTGAGCACGGCTCGCTGCGACCCGGGCGGTACGGCGTGCTGTGGCACGCCTGCGCGTGCGGGCACCGCCTGCCGACCACCCGCGTCGCGGGCCGGGGAGGGCTCACCGCCCTGTGTCCGCACTGCGACCGGCACCTGCCCGCGACCGTCGGCAGCACCCGGGTCGTGCACGCGCCGCTGGTCGGCGGCACCTCCTCCGGCAAGACGATGCTGATGGCGGCGATGGTGGAGGGGCTGCACGCCTGGGCCCGCCGCGGCGACCTCGAGGTCGCGTACGCCTCCGACGACGACCGCCGCGACGCGAACGATCTCCGCCAGGAACTGACCAGCACGGGCTGGGCGCACGCGACGACCGGCGGGCAGCCGCGCGCCCTGATGCTGACCGTGACCCGAGGCCGGCGGCGCCGGCTGCTGTACCTGTACGACCCGATGGGCGAGTCCGTGAGCGAAGCCGACCGGGTGCGGGCCCAGCAGTACCTCGCCCACGCCGACGGCGTGGTCCTCGTCGCCGACGTCCTGGCCGACCCGAAGGTACGCGGCCGGCTCGGCACGGAGGACACCGCCCGCGCCGGAGCGGCCCGTCCCTCGGCCCAGGGTCCGTGGGACACGTACCAGCGGCTGACCGGCGAGCTGGCGGCCCTGACCGGCCGACGCGGACGACTGTCCGTGGCCACGGTCGTCACCAAGCGGGACGTTCTCGACCAGCTGGTCTCGCTGCCGGTGCCCGGTGCGCGGATCGACACCTGGCTGGAGGAGATCGGCCTCGGCTCCCTGGTGCGGGCCCTCGGCCACGACTTCCGGGCGGCCCGCTACTGGGCCGTCAGCGCGCACGCCGCCACCGGGACCGGACCGTTGGAGAGCGAGCAGCGCCGCGCGGCCGAGCCGGTGCTGTGGCTGCTCGCCGCCTCGGGACTCGGGACCGGCGCGCTGCTCGGGCCGGACGGCGGCGACCTCGGCAAGCAGCGCAGGCGCAGGCTGCGCCCGGGCACGGAACACGAGAAGAGGTACACCCCGGCATGACCCAGGTGACCCCACCCATCGGACGCGGACGACGCATGGCGGCGAGCCTGTTCGTCGCCGCGCTGGTCCTGACGGCGGCCGCCGCGGCCTACGCGGTACGGCTGCTGCTGCCCTGAACCCACACCTGACCGGAAAGGACACCGAGTGAGCGACATTCCCGGCGGGCCCATGGCCAACCGGCCGGTCCACTTCATCTGGCTGATCGACTGCTCGTACTCGATGCAGGGCGACAAGATCGCCCAGCTCAACTACGCGATCCGGGAAGCGATTCCCGAGATGCGGTCGGTGGCACACGACAACCCGGCGGCCCAGCTGCTGCTGCGCACCGTCACCTTCTCCACCACGGCCCGCTGGCACCACCGGACGCCGGTCCCGGTCGACGACTTCACCTGGCAGGACGTCCAGGTGGACGGCATGACCAACCTCGGCGAGGCACTGCAGCTGGTCTCGCAGGAGCTGCAGAGCCCGCCGATGCCGCAGCGCGCGCTCAAGCCGGTGCTCGCGCTGGTGTCGGACGGGGTGCCCACCGACGACTGGAAGGCGGGCCTGAAGGCGATCGACGCGACGCCGTGGGGCCGCAAGGCGGTACGGGTCGCCATCGCCATCGGCGGCGACGCGGACCGCGGCGTGCTGCAGGAGTTCCTCGGCAACCCAGAACTCCAGCCGCTCGACGCCAACAACCCCAAGCAGCTGGCCGCGGCCATCCGGTGGGCGTCCACGGCGGCGGTCAAGGCGGCCTCGCAACCCGTGGCGGGCCCGGCGGAGACGGCGGCGAAGCAGCCGTACGCGCCGCCGGTCCTCCCCGACGACGATGACGACGACGTGTGGTGACGCTCGGAGTGCGGCGTTGGGAGACCCTCGGCCACAGCGTCCAGGGAGTCGGCAAGCAGCACAACCAGGACTGGTACGCCTGCGAGGGCGCCGGCTCCGACGACGACCCCCTGGTCCTGGCGGTGGCCGACGGGCACGGCTCGGCCGTCCACGCGCGCAGCCGGCTCGGCGCCCGGTTCGCCGTGGACCGCTTCATGGGCCTCGCGGCCGACTTCGGCCGGGCGGCCCGCGACAGCCATGAACCGGGGCGGCTGTCCCGGCTGATGACCTACGCCCGGGACGACTTCCCGCGCGCTCTCGTGCAGGACTGGCGGCAGGAGGCGCTCGGCCACTGGGACCGGCACCGCCCGGTGGCGGACGACGGCGCGCCGGAGCCGTCGGACGCCGCGAAACTGCTGCTGTACGGCAGCACGCTGATCGGTGCCGTGCTCACGCCGTGGCTGTTCGTGGCGTGGCAGCTCGGCGACGGCGACCTGGCCGTGGTCGAGCACGACGGCACGCTGCGCCGTCCGCTGGCCCCCGCCGAGGAGGACCTGGGCGACGAGACGGAATCCCTGTGCGGCCGGGAGGCCTGGCGGGCGGTGCGGATGCACTGGGCGCCGCTGTTCGACGAGGCGCGCACCCCGCGCCTGGTGGTGCTGTCGACGGACGGGCTGTCGAAGAGCTTCGCGTCGGCCGACGGCTACCCGGAGTTCGTGGCCGGCCTGGACGGCCGGCTGGCCGCGCAGGGCAGCGAGGAGGTACGGGCCGTCCTGCCCGAATGGCTGCGGCAGGCCTCGCGGTACTCCGGGGACGACACCACCCTGACGGCCGCGCTGCGCCCCGCGGAGATCCTGCCCGCACCACCGGCGGAGCAGGCGGAATCGGAACGGAAGACGGAGACGTAGATGAGCGGCATGCTCGACAGCGGGACGCGCCTGACCGCGGAGAACGGCGACGAGGTCGAGGTCGTCGACATGCTGGGCGCCGGCGGCCAGGGCGAGGTGTACCGGGTCCGGACGCCGAGCGGCGAGAAGGCCCTCAAGTGGTACTACCCGACCTGCGCGACGTCGGAGCAGGAGGGGATCGTACGGGATCTCGTGTCGCGGGACTTCGACGACGACCGCTTCCTGTGGCCGGAGGCCTACGTGCCGGCGCACCGCGGTTCGTTCGGGTACCTGATGGGGCTGCGCCCCGACCACTTCAAGGGTCTGCCGGCACTGTTCCGACGCCAACTGCGCACCAACACCCGGGCGTTGCTGACGGCCTGTCTGTACACGGTGGAGGCGTACCAGGCGCTGCACTCACGCGGGATCGCCTACCGGGACATCTCCTGGGGCAACATCTTCTTCGACCCGGGCACCGGTGACGTCCTGGTGTGCGACAACGACAACGCGGTGGTGGAGGGGGAGGCCAGCGGCATCTCGGGGACGATGGAGTTCATGGCCCCGGAACTGGTACGCGGCGACCCGGGCGCCCATCCGGGCACCCAGTCCGACCTGCACTCCCTCGCCGTCCTGTTGTTCATGTTCCTGATGAACCATCATCCACTCAAGGGCAGACGGGAGTTGGGGATCCACTGCCTCGACGAGGCGGCCGAGCGCAAGCTGTACGGCAGGAGCCCGCTGTTCGTCTTCGACCCGGTCGACGACTCCAACGCGCCCGACCCGATGGAGCACACCACCGTGCTGGCCACCTGGGACGCGGCGGCCGGGACGCTGCAGGAGCTGTTCCGCCGCAGCTTCACCGTCGGGCTGAAGGACCCGGCGGCCCGGGTGCGCGAGTCCGAGTGGCGGGACGCGCTGCGCGCGGTGCTGGACTCCGTCGTGGAGTGCGCCTCCTGCGGGCGGCAGAACATGACGGAGCCGGGCGAGAACCCGCCGCCCCGCGCCTGCTGGGGCTGCGGTAGCGGACTGGTGCTGCCGCCCCGGCTGACGGTGACCACACCTTTGCCGCGCACCGAACGCCACATCCGGCTGGGCCGGGCGGCCCGGGTGCAGGCCCATCACCTCCTCCCGGAGCCGACCCGGCACGACTGCTCCGAGGCGACCCTGGTCGCCGAACTGGTCGAACACCCCTCCAAGCCCGGCCGCTTCGGTATCGCCAACCGCTCGAAGGAACGCTGGACGGGCACCCGCTCCGACGGCACCCCCCAGCAGATCGACCCCGGCCAGACGGTCCCACTGCGCGCGGGCCTGGAACTGGACCTGGGGGGCGGGGTCCGGGCGGTGGTGCGGGCACGGTGAGGTGAGGGCGGGCGGTGGCGGCTGGGGGTGGGGGCTGGACATGCGACGAGGGCGATGCGACAGCGCGCGAGATCGACATCGATGACCTTCACGGTGAGGGCATCGCCGACCTCGATGACGTCTTCGGTCGATGCGGCCGGCTCGCCGGTCGACATGGATCTCAAGCATCTGTTGATTGAACAGGTACGGAACCGAATGGATCAAGGTGCCGTCGTGCCCGACGTTCGCATGGACAGGTCCTGCGAGATGCGCTGCTGCGGGAGGACGGGGCCGTCACCGGCCGACGGTCACATCCCCAGCGCCCGGGCCAGTTCCTGAGCCAGGGCGAAGCCGCCGCTGCCCGCAGCGACGCCGACGCTGATGGTCTCCAGGGCGGAGCGGATGCGGCCGCGGTCGGCGGCGCGTCCCTCCTGGCCGGCCTGCGCCAGCTCGCCCTGGATGACCTGTGCCGGGGCGACGAGCGCGGGGTTCTCGCGACGCAGCCGATCGACGAGCTGGTCGGCCACCCGCAGCACGGTGGCCGCGTCCGCCCCGTTGTTGATCTCGATACGGCCGTTGTCCCCGAAGTTGGCCGGCCCCTCGATGTTCCCGTGGAAGTTGAACGTGCTCATGTCCTGGCTCCTGTTTCCGTGCCCGGCTCAGGGACTGGGCGTTTGGCCGCCCTGCCCCGAACCTCCCTGTCCCTGCTGCCCGTTGACGTTGATCTGCCCGCTGTTGCCGAAGTTGCTGGGTCCCGTGATGTCCCCGGAGATGTTGTAGGTCTGGGTGTTGATGATCTGCTGGGCCTTGTCGAAGGAACCGGTGTCGACGTTGTGGTCCCGCAGGAACTGCTCGGTCGCGACGAGCACGCCCTGCTGGAGGCGGAACAGGAAGTCCTGCGCGTCGATGCGTTCGGGGTAGCCCGCCTGGTTCCAGTCGCTGATGTCGTACCGCAGGCTGCTTCGCGCACCGCAGTCGACGAGCAGGTGCTGGTCCCTGATGTCCCGGCGCAGGCGCGTCAGCTCCCGCTCGGTGGTACGGCGCCGCCTGCGGCGCTCACGGCGGCGGCCCACGGCGCCGCGCAGTTCGGGCCAGGTGTGCGAGGTGGCGTACGAGACCAGGCTCCACCAGCGGTCGAAGCGGGCCACCGGCAGGCGGTCCACCCGGTAGAACCGGCCGCTCAGCGGTGGGATCGCGTAGGCCGCGACCTCCCAGGTGAGGCTGGGAGGGTTCAGGATCGCCCGCAGGTACATGGAGACGATGAGCCGTCCGCCCTCGCCGACCCGCTCCAGGCACAGATGGGTCCGCATGCCCGCGCCGGGGCTGAGCAGACCGGCCTGGACGAACTGCTTGGGGATCTGGGCGCGCGGTCGCGCGGTGCGGTCAGGCAGCAGATCGGGCAGCATGTAGGCGTTGCTGCCGAGGACGTAGAGCCGGTTCCTGGCCCGCAGCCCTTCGAGTCCGGAGACGCCCTCCATCTGGCGTGCCACATAGGTGTGCAGGTCGACGGCGTCGAAGGGGCGCAGGGGGAGTTTGCCGCCGCCCGGGGCGTCGGCGGGCCTGCTGACGTCGATGGGCTGCCAGACCACTTCCTTGATCTTGCTGCCGCTGCCGACGAACGGGGTGGTGCGGGCGGCCGCGTCGGCGTACGGCAGGACGTTGGCCCGCTTCAGTTCGTGCAGCCAGGCTTCCGTCTGCGGTTCGACCGGGGGCGCCAGCCGGTCGACCTTGTCGGGGTTGCGGAACACCTCCTGGGCGGCCTCGCGGGCCTGGGCCTCGGTGTGGTGGACCAGCCACCAGGAGGCCGCGAGGACGGCGAGGGGGCCGTAGACGCCGATCAGGGCGACCGACCCGAGGCCGCCGATCAGCCCCCACCCGGCGACCAGCAACGAGGTCAGCAGGGCCGCGCCGAGCCAGGCAAGTTGGCCGTCCAGGGTCTCGCGGCGCCGCACGGCCGCGCGGGCGTGCCGGGCCAGGGCCACGAAGTTGACGCCGAGGGTCAGTCCGACCGCGTCCAGCCGGTCCCCGGTGAGTTCACTGTCGGCCGTGCGGGCGAAGTCCTCGTCGAGGTGGACCGACGCGCACAGTCGTCGGGTCACCCCGTCCTTGCGGTACTGCGGCAATGACGGTAACGCTCTGCCCACCACGGTGACCTGCCCTTCCCCCGGATCTCGCGCGCTTCACCCTAGGGACGAACGGGGCCACTTGTCCCGGACTCCGGAACAAACGTGACATCGGCCGCCGGCATGCGGTAGGTCACTCCCCCGCGAGGACCCGCCGACGTACGACGGTCATCCCTCGTCGGGCGTGAACGGCGTCCCCTGGTGGAAGTAGAGGAGCCAGCCCTCCTCGGTCCGCCGCCACAGCGAACTGCGGTGCACATGGCGGCCGTTGTCCTCGGTGTCGAAGGTCAGCTGGACCAGGTCGGGCGCGAGCCGGACGCCCTTCATCCGGCTCGCGGTGACCGGGTGGGCCCCCGGGTCGGCGGTGGTGGCCAGGGCGGCGATGATCGAGGCCCGGTCCCAGTGCCGTCCCGACGCGCCGAACTCGTGGAAGTCGGGGTGCAGCAGCGCCCCGACCAGCTCGGGCGAGCTGCGGACCTCCGGGGCGAGCAGCCTCAACTCGCCCCGGACGGCGGCCTCCACGGCCAGGTCGCGGTCAGCCACCGGTCATCTCCACCAGCTTGACGACGGTGTTCCAGTTGCGGCTGGTGGCGATCACGCCCTTGTTCAGCCGGGGCTTGGAGAGGTGCTCGGCGAGCTTGGAGCGGCCGAGGCCGTCCGGGGCGTACAGGTACAGGGCGCGGTCGCCGAGCCGGAACTCCTCCGGGAGGTAGGCCGCCCGGTCGATCTCCGCGAACCGTTCCTCGTCGACGGGGGCGGAGAAGTAGGTGACGTGCAGCTGCTTGGCCTCCAGTTCGGCGGCCGGGAAAGGGCAGGCGTCGGCGACGGCCTTGAGATAGGCGTGGTCGCGCACGATCACGTCGACGACGAAGCCGAACCGTTTCTCGATCGCTTCCCTGAGCTCGGCCGCCAGTGAGTCCTCGTCCCCGTGGTCGCCGGCGAAGGTGGCCTGGCCGCTCTGGAGGTAGGTGCGCACGTTGTCGTGGCCGAGGCCCTCCATCAGGGCTCGCAGGTCGGCCATCGGGACTTTCCTGCTGCCGCCCACGTTGATCCCGCGCAGCAGCGCCGCGTACGTCGTCGTCATCCGCACACCCTAAGGCGGCCCGCGGTGGCCGTGGCGCCCCATGGGGTGGGCACGACAGCCCTGTCCGGCGCCGCGGACAGCCAGGTAGATGTAAGGGGCCCCTGTCCTACCCAGTGGGGAGACGTGGGCGCCGGGGGGATGATTCCGGCCCGCGGGACCTCACCGGGGAGTACGAGGAGATGGTCTTATCCGGCCCCTACCTTCGAAGTGAAAGGTGGCGGCAGGGGGCCGGCACCGCTCACGAGGGGGCAAGCCCGTCATGGGGAATGGAGATACGCGGGTGCGGGGCCTGGCCGCGCGGGCCGGCGGCTGGAGTGCTCGGCACCGATGGGCTGCCGTCGGCATCTGGGTGCTGTTCGTCGTCCTGGCGATGGGGCTCGGGTCGGCAGCCGGCCGGGTCGACGTCAAGGACAGCGACCAGCTGAAGGGCGAGACACACACCGCCGCCAAGATCGTCGAGGACGCCGGGATCGACGAGCCGGCCAGTGAGACCGTTCTGATCCAGGCCAGGGACGGGGGCGTCAAGGCCACGGACGCCGAGTTCCGCGCCGCCGTCACCGCGGTCATCGACGCCGTCGAGAAGACCGGCGAGGTCACGGGCATCACCTCGCCCTACGACACGAACACCATCTCGAAGGACGGCACCGGCGCGCTGGTGCAGTTCGACATGCGCGGCGAGTCGGACACCGCGGGCGAGCGGGTCGAGCCGGTGCTCGAGGCCGTCGAGGGGGTGCAGAAGGAGCACACGTCGCTGCGGATCGAGGAGATCGGCGGCGCCAGCATGATGAAGACGTTCGACGACGCGTTCGGGGACGACTTCCAGAAGGCCGAGTACTCGGCGGTGCCGGTGGCGCTCGGCATTCTGCTCATCGCCTTCGGCGCCCTGGTGGCGGCGCTGTTGCCGGTGCTGCTGGCCGTCACCGCGATCATGGCGACGATGGGCCTGATGGGCGTCGTCAGCCATGTGATGCCGATGAGCGACACCGCGAACTCCGTGATGCTGCTGGTGGGTCTGGCCGTCGGCGTCGACTACTGCCTGTTCTATCTGCGCCGGGAGCGCGAGGAGCGTGAGGCCGGCCGGGACGCGCAGACGGCCCTCAAGGTCGCCGCCGCCACCAGTGGCCGCGCGATCATCGTCTCCGGTGTCACGGTGTGCGTGGCGATGGCGGGCATGCTGTTCACCGGGCTCGCCGAGTTCGAGGCGATGGGCCTGGCCTCGCTGATGGTCGTGGCGGTCGCCATGGTCGGTTCGGTGACGGTGCTGCCGGCGCTGCTGTCGCTGCTGGGCGAGCGGGTCGAGAAGGGCCGTATCCCCTTCCTGCGACGCCGTCGCCGTACCGGAGGCAGCGGCGAGAGCCGGTTCTGGACGGCCGTCCTGAAGGGTGTGCTCGCCAAGCCCGTCGTCTCCGTGGTGGTCGCGGCCGGCGCGCTGCTCGCGATCGCGGCGCCCGCGCTCGGCATGAAGACCCAGCAGCTCACCCTGGACCAGGAGTTCGGGGACTCGATGCCCATCGTGCAGACGTACAACCGGCTCAACGACGCCTTCCCGGGCGGCTCCGAGCCGGCCGAGGTGGTCGTCAAGGCGAGCGACATCAACGCACCCGAGGTGACGAACGCGCTGGCCGCTTTCAAGAAGGAGGCCGTCGCGTCCGGTGCCTCCCGCGGCCCGGTCGAGATCAAGCTGCACGACGCGCAGAACATCGCCTATGTGTACGTCCCGCTGGTCGGGGGCTCCGACCTCGACAAGGCGGGGGCGAGCCTGGACAAGCTGCGCGACGAGGTGCGTCCGGCCACGCTCGGCAAGGTCGACGGGGTCCAGGCGCCGATCACCGGCCAGGTCGCCGGGTCGCAGGACTTCAACGACCAGCTGGCCGGAGCGGTCATCCCGGTCTTCGCGTTCGTCGTGGTCTTCGCCTTCGGACTGATGCTGCTGTCCTTCCGCTCGCTGACCGTCGCGATCACCTCGATCGTGCTCAACCTGCTGTCGGTGGGCGCGGCCTACGGCATCCTCGTGGGCGTCTTCCAGCACGGCTGGGGTGCGTCGCTGGTGGGCGCGGAGGGTGTCGGCGCCATCATCACCTGGCTGCCGCTGTTCCTCTTCGTGATCCTGTTCGGCCTGTCGATGGACTACCACGTGTTCGTGGTCTCCCGGATCCGCGAGGCACGCCTGCGCGGCCGGACGACCGCCGAGGCCATCCAGCACGGGGTGGTCACCACCGCCGGTGTCGTGACCAGTGCCGCGGTCATCATGGTCGCCGTGTTCGCGATCTTCGGCACCCTGTCCATGCAGTCCATGAAGCAGATGGGCGTCGGCCTCGCGGCCGCGGTGCTCATCGACGCGACGATCATCCGGGGCGTGCTGCTGCCCGCGGTGATGGCGCTGCTGGGCGAGCGCAACTGGTATCTGCCGAAGTGGCTGCACCGGCTGCCCGACCTCACCCACGACGAGGCTCCCGAGGCGGCGGCAGCGCCTCCCGCCGTGCGGCACGACGAGGGTGAGCGGCTGGGCGTCTGAGCCCTCCGCCACCGAACCGTCCCAAGACTGAGGGCCCGCTGGTCACGTGGGGAGCCAGCGGGCCCTCTGCCGTCCGTGGCGTTACGGCAGTTCGGCCTCGATGAGGTCGGCCGCGCGCCGAGTGCCGCCCTCCTTGGCCATCTCCGCCTGGACGTCCTTGAGCCGGCGGGCCACCTCGGGGTCGTCGACCAGGGCGAGGGCGGCTTCCCGCAGCGCTTCGGCCGTCGCCTCCTGGGTGTCGAGGCGGCGGGCGACCCCGAGTCCCCGCAGCATGTCCGCGTTGCCGAACTGGTCCACGGCCTGCGGTACGGCGATCATCGGCGTGGCCGTGGCCAACCCCTCCTGGCTACCGCCGGCCCCGGCGTGCGTGACGAACAGGTCGGCCTGCTTGAGGATCGCCAACTGCGGTACCCAGGACCGCACTTCGACGGTGTCGGATACGTCGCCCAGCGCGGCGGGGTCGACATGCCGGCCGATCTGCAGCACCAGGTGCCAGCCCGGCAGCTCACCGAAGGCCTTGACGCACTCCCGGTAGAAGCCGGGCTGCTTGGTGAAGGACGATCCGAGCGAGACGAGGACCACTTTCTCGGCGCCGGCGGGCCGCTGCCAGTCGCCCTCGGCCGTCCGGTCGCCCTGACAGGCGCCGACGAAGGAGTACACGCTCTCGTCGACCCGGTCGGCGTTCGGCTGCAACGCCCTCGGGATCAGCACCAGGGACCGGGCGGGACGGCCGGCGAACGAGTCCGGGTGCTCGGTGATCCCGTTCTCCTCCAGCCAGGCGTGGAAGCGGGCGTAGTAGGCCTGCCCGCGCTCGGTCTTCTTCGGCTCCGCCCACATCGGCTCGGCCACCTCCTCCTCGTAGCCGTCCCAGGCGACGAGGTTCGGGGACAGGGAGATCGCGGGCACGCCCCAGCGGTGGGCGAGGACGCGGGCCGGGTAGGAGGTGATGTCGTACAGCACGAGGTCGGGTTCGTCGCCCTGGTAGGCCTCGATGAGCTGCGGCAGCGCCTGGACGGCGTCGGCCAGGAAGGGCTCGACGTTGTCCAGGAGGGTGGTGCCCCAGGCCGCCGGGTCGTCGTCGGGGCCGGGCAGCGTGGAGTGCCACGGTTTCACCTCGGCACCGGTCCCGGCGACCTTCTCGGCGAACACGGGCGGGATCGCGTAGGTGACCCGGTGCCCGCGCGCCACCAGCTCACGGATCACTTCGAGGCTGGGGTTCACATGGCCGTGGGCGGCGATCGAGAACATGGCGATGTGCGCGGGGCGACTGGTCATGAGAGCGACGGTAGGCGAGACGATACGTCTCGCGCAAACACATTTCCGGGGCACCGACATTTCGGGGACAGCCAGAAGTTCCTGATGGATCTCCTAGTAGGGCTTGGTCAGGTTGGTCGTGGTGGTGCGTGTCCTGTCGGCCCGGTGTGGCGTTGAGAGGGTGTGCCTGCGGACGTGCTGCGGTGCGTGGTGAGTTGGAGGCGTTCACGGTGGAGGTCTTCGAGCCGTTTGCGCGCAAGGACCAGCGCCGGTGGGGGCAGGTCAATCTGCGGCTGCTGACCGACAGGCAGCGTAAGTCCCTCGAGTCGATGGCTGCCCGGCTCACAGCTCACCGGCGCCGCCATCAGCCCCGCCCGCATCGACGCCCACTCACCGAAACACCACGAGCTCGCACCCGCACCAGTCACTTGGCAGCAATTCACCCCGCCGACCACGAGATCGACGGGGTGGAACAACAGGGTCCGAATCAACCAACAGCGTCCGCCCGGGCGGTGGGCCCCTCACCCCATGGGCAGGGGAGATCGGCTCACTGCCTGGTCAGTAGGAGGCGGTCCGGGCATCGGCGAGGCCGTAGACGTGGTCCTTCACTCCCTCGGCGAACGACGTCATGCCCTTGTCGTAGACCATCGGCGTGTAGCACTGCGTCTGACCCTGATAGATGGTGCAGCTGTACGAGCG
>NZ_JOEV01000051.1 GCF_000721105.1 Streptomyces cellulosae | reverse complement strand
AGAAAATGACGCGTATCAGGCACAGCATCGACATCGCGGTCCGGAACGCCGCCGCGGTGGGAGCCGCCGGATCGTGACCCGTGGGTGAAGCGGCACCCGCCAGGAGCCGCTCGCCCGCACCGCCGGCCACCGTGACGCGACAACCTTCCGCGCCGGCGACTTCGGGCCGGCCAGGAGCCCCGCCCCGCGACATGCGCATGACGGCCAGGGGCCACCATGATCTGGAGCCTGGCCTTCCGCCACCGGTGTCTTCGCCACCGTGGCCGCCCTGCTGTCAGCGGAAGCCGGCATCGACGACCGCCGCCTGTACGACGGAAGCCGCCACACCGTCGGCACGATCCTCAACGAACTCGGGGTCGACATGCCACGCCTCGGCCTGGAGGAACGAGATCTGCCCTATGCGGTCGGTGTCTCCGGCCGGCACACCGCGCACCCGGCCGACGCCCGGCCCGTCCAGCCGCTTTAAGCGGGCACCGGACGGCCACCGAAAGTGCAGTATGCCGAGCCTGCGCAGACGATGAAGGACTTGGTCGTCGCGGCGGGGAAGGCCGCCGCACGGCCGGTGTCCTGACGGGAAGGATCCCGCCCAGGCAAGGGCCGCAGCGGCTTCAAGCGCATGTACTCGCGCTTCGTCGCCCTCAGGGTCCGCCCGGCCGGACGCGGCATCCGCAAGGTTGCCGATGATCCGGAACTGCCCGAGCGGTGGCTGTTGGCCGAATGGCCGGCCGGCGAGAGCGAGCCGGTGCGGTTCTGGCTGTCGCACCTGCCCTCCGGGATCCCCCTGGCGACTTTGGTGCGGCCGGCCAAACTCCGCTGGCGCATCGAACACGACTACCGAGAAATGAAACACGCCTTGGGACTGGCCCACTTCGAGGGTCGCACCTGGCGCGGCCGGCACCACCACGTCACCCTCGTCTCCGCCGCCCACGCCTCCTGCACCCTGCAACGACTGACGCGAGACCCAAAAGACACAGCGCTGGTCTGAGCCTCTACCAGGTCGTCCGCGACCTGCAGACACTCCTCGCCTGGACCGGCGCCTGCCCCACCTGCCACCGCGACATACCCACACCCATACGAACCTGACCAAGCCCTACTAGAGGCCGGGGCACCGCGCGTCCGTTGCCTCCACGCGCCGGCCGTCGGGACCCGTGACGGTCACCGGCGCCGGCTGCGCCTCGGGGTCGGCGACGCGCTGTGCCGCGACGGCCGTGCAGATGAGCTGGGCCGTGGCAAGGTCGGGAAGGTCCACCCCCACGGGCCGCAGTTCGATGGAGACACGGTCGTCCAGGGTGGTCACCTTCACCAGGTCCGACGGACCGGCGGCCTTCTGGGGGGCCTGCCTGAAACTGTCCGGGGAACGGGTGGTCGGGGACGGTACGGCCGTCGGCAACCCGCCCGACGGCGGCAGCAGTGTGGTGATGCCCTTGACCCGCTCCGCGTCATACGGCCCCTGGAGCAGCACTCGTACGGCCGACTCGACGTCGACCGGCGCGACGGTCCTGCGCGGGACGGCCACCAGGGCGCCGTCCGCCACGAAGGAGACCCAGATCGTCGGCAGCACCCCACTGGCGGGACCGCCCGCCTCCACCACTCCGGTCGCGGGGACACCGCAGGACGTGAGGGCGCACAGGACCGGGAGGAACAGCAGCGCGGATCGGCGTACGGCTCTCACGATCCGCTCCCCCCGGTCGACTCGTCGCTCCTCAGCGGGAGTTCGACGGTGAAGACGGCGCCGCCCTCCGGCCGGTTCGCCGCGCGGACGGTGCCGCCGTGCACCCGGACGTTCTCGGCCGTGATGGCGAGGCCCAGACCGCTGCCCTCGGTACGGGTGCGGGCGGCGTCCGACTTGTAGAACCGCTCGAAGACATGGGGCAGCACGCTGGCGGGGATGCCGGGGCCGCTGTCCAGCACCTCGATGACCGCGAGCCGCTCCCCGCCTTCGTCACCTCGGTCGCCCCTGTGCTCTTTGTGGCTTTCATAGCCTTCGTGGCCTTCGTAGCCTTCGTGGCGTTCGTACAGGCGGACCCGGACCGGCCGCCCGCCGTGCCGCAGGGCGTTGCCGACCAGATTGGCGACGACGACGTCGAGGCGGCGCGGGTCGACGCGGCCACGCAGGGCGTCGGGCGGTGGCAGGGCGACGTCCACGAGGTCCGTCCAGGCGCGGGCGGCGAGGGTGCGCCGCAGTGACTCGGCGAGGTCGATCTCGTCCAGGTGCAGCACGGCCGCGCCCGCGTCGAAGCGGGAGATCTCCATCAGGTCGTCCACCAGCCGGGCCAGCTTCACGGTCTCCCCGCTGATCAGCCGGACCGCGGTGGCGGTGTCCGGGTCGAGGTGGCTCGCGTCCTCGTCCAGGACGTCGGTGACCGCGGACATGGCGGCCAGCGGAGTGCGCAGCTCGTGCGAGACATCGGCGGCGAACCGGCGGGCCCGGGCCTCCATGCCGCGCAGTTCGGCGACCGACTCCTCCAGCGCGGCGGCCGTCTCGTTGAACGTGTGGGAGAGGTCGGCGAGTTCGTCGGATCCCTGGACGGCGAGCCGGGTGTCCAGCCGCCCCTCGGCGATGCTGCGGGTGGCGCTGCGCAGCGCCCGCACCGGCCGCAGCACCCCGCGCGCGGCGAGCAGCGCCAGCAGCACGGCCAGCGCCAGGGCGGGCACGGTGGCCCGCTGAACGGCGGCGACCAGGGCGTCGACGTACGCCCCTTCTCTGGTCTGCGGCACCGTCAGGAAGACCTTGATCCCGGAGGGGATGCGCGCGGAGTCCGTGGCTGACAGGTCGTAGACGACCGACATACCGACGACGAGTGAGGTGTGGTCCCCGCTGGTCACGCGCTGGAAGACGGTGGCCGGACTGGTGTCCACGGCCCGGCGCAGCTCTGGCGTCACCTCCTCGAACGGGTCGTCGGGCACGGAGGTGGCGCTCAGGCCGCCGTAGACGACCAGCACCCGCCAGGTCCCGGCGGGTTCGGCCTCGGCGATGCCGGCCGCCAACCGCCGCACTTCGGCCTCTCCAGGTGGGATGCCGATGTCCGGGGCGAGCCGGTCGACCTGGGTGCGCAGCAGCTTGATGACGGTGTCCTGGCTCTGCTGGAGCACGCTCGTGCGGGCCTCGCGGAAGGTCAGGGCACCGGTGGAGGCGGCGGCGAGTGCGGCGACGAGCGCGAACGCCACGATCAACCGCATGCGCAGGCCGCGCAGTTGGGGGACGCCGGCCCGCATTTTCAACGCACCGCGCACCGAGCCCCTCACCGTGCCGCGAATCGGTAGCCGAAGCCGCGCACGGTCTGGATGTAGCGGGGTTCGCGCGGCGGCTCGCCCATCTTGGTGCGCAGCCGCTTGACGCAGGCGTCCACCAGACGGGCGTCCCCGTGGTAGCTGTGCTCCCAGACCGCCTCCAGGAGTTGCTGCCGGCTGAACACCTGGCCGGGCGAGGCGGACAGGGTCAGCAGCAGCCGCAGTTCGGACGGGGCGAGCGCGACCGGCGCTCCCTGCCAGGCGACGGCGAGTCCGGCCCGGTCGATGGACAGGTCCCCGTAGGTGTCGATCCTCGGTATGCCGCCCTCGCCGGGCGCCTGGGCCGCCCGGCGCAGCACGGCGCGGATCCGCGCCTCCAGCACCCTGGCCTGCACGGGCTTGACCACATAGTCATCCGCCCCCGCCTCCAGTCCTACGACGATGTCCTCGTCGTCGCCTCGCGCGGTCGCCATGATGATCGGCAGCGTCTGGTCCTGGGCGCGCATCCCCCGGCACACGTCCAGGCCGGGCATGCCCGGCAGCATCAGGTCCAGCACCACGACGTCCGGCCGGAAGGACCGCAGCCGCTCCAGCCCGTCCTCGCCGGTCTCGGCGGCGGCGAGCTCGTGCCCCAGGCGGCGCAGGGCGAGGGCGACACCCTCCCGCACGGCACGGTCGTCTTCGATCAGCAGAACGCGTGGCATGCGCTCAGTATCCGTACAGCCGGCGACCCCCGGAGCCTTGTTACCGGATGATCACATGAGTCCACAGAGGGAGGACCGTTACGGTTCCGTTACCGTTCGGGCCAGATCCGATCACATGACGATCACAACCTGAGCAACTATGACCGCGCATACAACACCTTCCTCCCCTGGCCGTCGTCGTCGGGGCGGCGCCGCGCATGCCTCCGCACGCGGGCGGAAGGGGCCGCTGCTGGGAGGACTGGCCGCGGTGACCGTACTGGGCGCCGCCGGTTTCGCGGCCGTGGGCTGGACGTCTCCCGGTGCGGGCGGGTCCCACTCCGACGCCCGCGCCGAGGCCACGCAGTCCACGGAAACAGGGGTCTCGGGGGTATCGGGGAATTCCGGTCCCGCGCCCACCGGTCCGACGCGCAGAGCCAAGCCCTCGCCGCCCCGGCAGTCCCCCGACTCCTCCCCCAAGCCGTCCGACAAGTCCTCGGAGAAGACCACGCGGCCCGACATCCCGCTCAGCGGACCGGGCACCTTCACCACCGCGTCCGGCGGCAGCGGCACGTCGGGAAAGGGGACGGTCCTGCGCTACCGGGTCGAGGTCGAGGTCGGCCTCGACCTGTCCGCCGCGGACGTCGCCAAGCAGGTGGAGCGCATTCTGGCGGACCGGCGCGGCTGGACGGCGGACGGCAAGTCCGCGTTCCGGCGGGTGTCGAGCGGCACGACGGACTTCGTCGTCCGGGTCGCCACGCCCGGGACCGTGGACAAGATCTGCGGGCAGCACGGGCTGGACACCCACGGCGACTACAACTGCAGCGTCTCGATGAACGTGATGGTCAACCTCGAGCGCTGGCTGCTGGCAACCCCCGTCTACGCCAAGGACGTCACGGGTTACCGCGCGCTGATCATCAACCACGAGGTCGGCCACTTCCTCGGCCACGGCCACGCCGGCTGCCCCGGCCCGGGCAAACCGGCCCCCGCGATGATGCAGCAGATCAAGGGCATGCACGGGTGCGCACCCAATGTCTGGCCGTACGACGAGAAGGGACAGTACGTCACCGGTCCGTCCGTTCCCTGACCTGACCTGGCCTGACCTGACACCTGCCCCTGCCCCTGCCCCTGCCCCGCCGCTCCCCGGCCCGGCCGCCCCGCCCTCAGCGCTGGTAGCGGGCCAGCACCAGATTCCCGTCCTCCTCCAGCCGTTCCCGCAGTTCCCCGAGGCCGATCGCCCCGCTGTAGTACTCCTGGAACGCGGGTGTGGCGACCTTGTCCTTCCACTCGGGGTAGCCGCGCACGGACTGCGCGGGCGCCGGGCGCAGGTGGGCGGCGAGGGCGGTGCCGGTGGCCCAGCCGTCCTTCGCGGTGTGCAGGGCGGGGTCCTTCAACGCCTGGGTGCCGGTGGGCAGCATCCAGTCGCCCAGGGCGAGCCGGACCATGTTCCGCGGCCGCAGCAGGAAGTCGATGAACGCGGCGGCCTCCTTCTTGTGCGGGCTGTCCTCGGCGACCGACAGGGTCTGCGGGCTGACGCCCTGCGTGAGCCCGTCCGCGCCGGCCGGGGCGGGCAGCACCTGCCACGCGAAGCCCTTCGGTGCCTGCTGGGTGATCTGCTGACGGTAGGAGAAGCCGAGCGGGACCATCGCGTAGCGGCCGCCGAAGAAGCCGGGGAGGGTGTCCGAGCCGCCGCTGCCGAGGGTGGTGGGTGAGGCGCTGCGGTCGGTGGCGGCCTGGTCGTGGATGGTACGCGGCACCACCTGGTCCGCCGCCTCGAACCGGATTTCCACCTTGCCGTCCGCGCCCCGGTGGAAGAGCTGTCCGCCCGTCGACAGCGACAGGTTGAGGCTCGCGGAGACGGGTTCCTTGAGCGGCCAGGCGACGCCGTATTTCCCGTCGCCGCTGAGCTGCCGGGTGATCCGCCGGAACTCCGGCCAGCTCCACGGCTGTTCGGGGGTGGGAATCCGTACGCCCGCGTCCTTCAGCCACTTCGCGTTGGCGATGAGCACGCGCGGCTCCTGGAGGAACGGGACGCCGTAGATCCCGTCGCCGAAGGTCGCCGTGTCCCAGCTGCGCCGCGGGATGTCCGACGTGAGCCGGGCGGGCAGCAGGTCGGTCAGATCGGCGAGGTAGCCCCCGTACGCGAAGTCCGCGAGGTCGTCCGAGGCGTCGTGGATGATGTCGGGCGCCTCACCACCCTCGAAGGAGGTGAGCAGCTGGTCGTGGACGCTGTCCCAACTGCCCTGCACATACTCGACCTTGATGTCCGGATGGGTCGCGTTCCACTCCTTCACCAGCTCCTGGTTCGCCGCCACGGACTCCTGCTGCCAGGCGAGGGACTGGAAGCGGAGCGTGATCCGGCCGGTGCCGGAGCCACCGCCGTCGCCGGTGCAGCCCGCGAGAAGCAGCAGGACCAGTGCGAGGATTCCGGCGATCCTGACTCGCATCAGCCCCTCACCGCCCCGGCCGTCATGCCGCCCGTGATCCGGCGTTGGATGATCGCGAAGACGACCAGGGAGGGCAGGGTGGCGAGGAAGGCCGCGGCGGCGAGCGGACCGAGGTCGGCGACGCCCTCCGCGCCGATGAAGTGGGTGAGGACGACCGGCAGGGTCTGCTTCTCGGGCGTCTTCAGCAGCACCAGCGCGAAGAAGAACTCGTTCCACGCGGTGATGAACGCGAACAGGCCCGTCGCCACGATCCCCGGCGCGAGCAGCGGCGCGGTCACCGAGACCAGCGTCCGCACCCGCCCGGCCCCGTCGACCGCCGCCGCCTCCTCCAACTCGGCCGGCACGGCACGGACGTATCCGACGAGCATCCACAGCGCGAACGGCAGCGCCCAGACCACGTACACCATCACCAGCCCCGCAAGGGAGTTGATCAGCCGCAGGTTCTTCAGGACCAGGAACAGCGGGATGATCACCAGCACCAGCGGGAACGCCTGGCTGACGACCACCCAGCCGGTCGCGGCCTTCCCGAGGCGGGTGCGGTGGCGGGCCATGACGTAGGCCAGCGGGGTCGCGATCAGTACGGCGATCAGCGCGGCGCCGAGCGCGGCGAGCAGCGAGTTGCCCGCGGCGCGCAGCAGCGGCTGTTCGTCGAAGGCCTGCCGGAAGTTGTCGAGGGTGGGGTCGCGCGGGATCCAGGCGGGGTGCGGACTGCCCAGCTCCCGGGGGGACTTGAAGGCGGTGGAGAGCAGCCAGAGGAAGGGAAAGGCGAGGAAGACGAGATACGCGAGCAGGGCGGCGTACTGGCCGACCCGGCCGCCGGTACTGGTCCTCATGTCTCGTCCCCTCCCCTGAGCCGGCCCACCAGGAAGAGGGCCAGCAGCACCGAGATCACCGCGACCATCACGCAGCCCATGGCCGCCGCATAGCCGAACTGGCCGTAGCGGAAGGCCTCTTCGTAGGCGAAGAGCATGGGCAGACGGGTACGGCCGCCGGGCCCGCCGCTGGTCAGGACGTACACCAGGGCGAACGAGTTGACGTTCCAGATGAAGTTGAGGGCGGTGACGGCGAGCGCGACGGGGCGCAGGGCGGGCCAGGTGACGGTCCAAAAGCGCCGCCAGGCACCGGCGCCGTCCATGGCCGCGGCCTCGTGGAGTTCGCGCGGGGTGTTCTGCAGGCCGGCGAGCAGGGCGACCGTGGTCTGCGGCATGCCCGCCCAGACACCGACGACGATCACCGCGGGCAGGGCGGTCCCGAGGCCACTGAGCCAGTCCCGGCCGTCGCCGAGGCCGAGGTCGCGCAGGGTCTCGTTGAGGACCCCCGCGTCCGGGGTGTACACGAGCCGCCACATCACACCGACGACCACCTCGGGCATGGCCCACGGGATGATCGCCAGGGCGCGGGCCAGCCAGCGCAGGCGCAGCTCCTGGTCGAGGAGGAGCGCGAGGCCGAGCGCGAGCAGGAACTGCGGGACGGTCACCCCGACCGCCCAGACCAGACCGATCCGGAACGACTCCCAGAACAGCGTGTCGTGCAGCAGGTCCTGGAAGTTGAGACCGCCGACCCACTCCGTGGGTTCGGTCCGTCCGGACTGGGAATCGGTGAAGGCCAGCAGGATCCCGTAGAGCAGCGGACCCACGCTCAGCACCAGGATCGGGATCAGCGCGGGCAGCACCAGGAACCAGGCCCCGCGGTCGGTGGCTCGCCGGCGTCCTCCGGCACGCGGCGCGCCCGGTGCCGACCGCTTCGTCGCGGTCACCAAGGTCACGTCATCGGCTCCTTTGCCACGTCGGCGGCTCCTTCGCACGGTTCGTGACGTTCGGGCCCGACGGGCCTTGGCCATGGTCGTGAAGCCGCCGTACGCCGTCAAGACACCGCGCACACCGGCCCGACCTGTACGAATGCGAGACTGACCGGCGGATGGCGGGAACCCGGCACTCCCGGGCCAGGCGCGAGGCGGCTCGGCGCAGGGCGTACGACGACACGAAGGTGGGCGATGGACGAGGCACAGGCGCGGGATGTACTGGCCGCGGCGGGTGTGTTGCCGGGTCCGGCAGGGGGCGCGCGGCTGCTGGCCCTGGGCGAGAACGCGGTGTTCGCCGCCGGTGACCTGGTCGTCAAGGTGGGCCGGGACGCGGAGCTCTTCGACCGGGCGCGCCGCGAACTGGCCGTCGCGGTGTGGCTCGCCGAGTCGTGCGTGCCCGCGGTCCGGGCGGCGGACCCGACGCCGCTGCTCGTGGAGGGGCACCCGGTGACCGTGTGGCACCGGCTGCCCGATCCGGTACGCCGGGCCGAACCCCGCGATCTGGCCGAACTCCTGCGGATGATCCACACCCTGCCCGCCCCCGGCTTCGGTCTGCCGCCCCGCGATCTGCTGTCCGGAGTGGAACGCTGGCTGCGCCTCGCCGGCGACGCGATCGACCCGGCCGACGCCGCCTACCTCCGCGAGCGCCGCGACGGCTTCGCCTCGGCCGCCGCCGCCCTGACCCCGCACCTGCCGCCCGGCCCCATCCACGGCGACGCCCTCCCCCGCAACGTCCACGTCGGCCCGGACGGCCCGGTCCTGGTCGACCTGGAAACCGTCTCCGTCGACCTGCGCGAGCACGACCTGGTCGTCATGGCCCTCTCCCACGACCGCTACGGCCTGCCCGAAGCGGCCTACGACTCCTTCACCGAGGCGTACGGCTGGGACGTACGCGCGTGGCCGGGCTGCTCGGTCCTCCGGGGCGCCCGGGAGACGGCCAGCTGTGCGTGGGTGGCCCAGCACGCCCCGAGCAACCCGAAGGCCCTGACCGAGTTCCGACGCCGGGTGGCGTCCCTGCGGGACGGGGACGAGACGGTGCGGTGGTATCCGTTCTGAGCGGGCGCGGGCCGGTCACGCGTCCGGCGGGGCGTCCTGGTCATCCCTGACCCGGATCGTCCGCGCCGCACGGCGCAGTTCCGTCAGGACCGTGCGGACCGCCCTGCGCGCCGCGCGTTCCGGGCGGTGGAGGGCGTCGATGTGACGGTGTGCCTGGACGCCGGCGAGGGGTCTGAGGACCAGTGCCGGGTGCGGGCGCGTCGTCCAGCGCGGCATCAGGGCGAGTCCGCCGCCGGCAGCCACGGCCTCCGCGGCGACCGCGAACTCGTTGATGCGATGCGCCAGACGGAGCCGGCGGCCCGCTGCCGCGGCGATGGCCTCGATGGTCGCCATCACCGGGAAGCCGTCGTGGACGGTGATCCACGGCTCGTCGGCGACGTCGGCCGGCGTCAACCGCCGCTTGGCGGCGAGCGGGTGGCCGACGGGGAGCGCCACGTCCAGGGGTTCGCGCAACAGCGTCGTCACGGTCACCGTGCGGGGCCATGGAGGGGCGTGGTCGAGGCGGTGGGCGAGCACGAGGTCGTACTCGCGGGTCAGCCGCGGGAAGTCGTCCTGGACGACGTCCTCGTCGGCGAGGGCGAGTGCCGGGTGCCCGGGTCCGGCGAGGGCCCGCAGCAGCAGCGGGAAGAAGGCCGCGGCCGCGCTGTGGAACGCCGCCACCGACACCTCGCCGTCGGGCCGGTCCACGAACTCCTCCACCGCGTGCCGGGCACGCGCCAGCGCCGTCTCCACCTCGACCGCCGCCCCCGCCAGCGCCTGCCCGGCGTCGGTGAGCACCAGTCGGCGCCCGTCGCGCTCGGTCAGCGGCACGGGGAGAGAGCGCTGGAGCAACCGCAGCTGCTGCGAGATCGCCGACGGGGTCACCAGCAGCGCCTCGGCGACCGCGGTGACACTGCCGAGTTCGCCCAGCTCCCGCAGGATCCGCAACTGCCGTTCGTCCACCCCCTCAGTCTAGGAGCATTCTGTAGCGGCACTAAAAGATCGTTTAAGAAAGTGGCCCTGGGCTTCAGGGACCCTTTCGGTGCACCGTGGGCGGGTGTCCCACACCCGCCGTACCGACGCGGTACTCCTCCTGGTCGCCCTCGTCTGGGGTTCGAGCTATCTGTCCACCCAGACCGCTACCGCGGCCCTTCCCGTCCTGCTGGTCCTGTTCGCGCGGTACGCCCTGTCCGCGCTCGCCTGTCTCGCTCTCGTCGCCGCCCGCGCGGGTGCCCGGGGTGGCTCCCGCCGCTGGACGCGCGAGGAGCTCCGGGCCGGGGTGCCGCTCGGGATCACCCAGGCCGCCGTCCTGGTCGTGGAGACGTACGGCGTCGCCCACACCACCGCCGCCAACGCGGGGCTCATCATCAGCCTGACCATCGTCCTCACCCCGTTCCTCGACCGCGCCGGTCACCCGGGCGGGCTGCCTCCCGCCTTCTACGCCGCCGCCGGGGTGTGTGTCCTCGCCGTGGGACTGCTGATGACCGGCAACGGCTTCCACGCGCCCCGCCTCGGCGACCTGCTCATGCTCGGCGCGGCCGTCGTCCGGGCCGGACACGTGGCCCTCATCGGCCGGCTCACCGCGGACCGCGCGATCCGCCCCCTGCACCTGACCACCGTGCAGACCCTCGTCGGGTCTGCCCTGTTCCTGATCCCGACCGCGCATCAACTCCCCACCCTGGTCCGCACCGACGCCGCGACCTGGACGCAACTGCTCCATCTCGCCCTGTTCTGCAGTGTCTTCGCCTTCCTCGCGCAGACCTGGGCGGTGCAGCGCACCTCCGCCGGCCGCGCCGGCCTGCTGCTGGGCACGGAGCCGATCTGGGCCGCGGCGGTGGGCATCGCCCTCGGCGGCGAACACCTCACGTTGTTCACCGGCCTCGGCGCCGCCCTGATGGTCGCCGGGACCTACTGGGGGCAGGCCGTGGAGCGCGACCACCGTGCCCACCGCGAAACCGCCGACCACGCCGCCGACGATCGCGCAACCCCCATCCGCCCCGCCCAGGACACCCAGGAGAACCCCGCATGCCCGGTCACGACACCTACCAGCGCCTGATCTCCCTGCTCGACACCTCCCGCGTCGACTACGACCTCATCGATCACGCCCCCGAGGGCACCACCGACGCCGTCAGCGCGCTGCGTGGCCATCCGGCGTCCGAGGCCGCGAAGTGCATCGTGCTGCGGGTCAAGGTCGACCGCCGCACCACACGGCACGTCCTCGCGGTCGTCCCCGGGGACCGTCGCCTGGACCTGGACGCGATCCGTGCCCTGTTCGCGGCCAGGTACGTCGGTTTCAGCGATGCGGAGACGGCCGAACGACTGGCCCGCGCGGTGCCCGGCACCGTGCTGCCCTTCAGCTTCGACCCCGAACTCGAACTCGTCGCCGACCCGGACGTCGTGGACCGGCCCAGGCTGTACTTCAACGCCGCCCGTCTGGACCGGTCGTTGTGCATGTCGGGCGCGGACTACGCGCGGACCGCCCAGCCGCGGGTGGAGCCGATCGCCGGCCCCCACCCGGCCGACGGGACGCTCGCCTGACGGGAGGCCCGCCTGACGGAGGCCCGCCTGACGAAGGCCCGCCTGACGGATGGAGTCACACCCGCTCGTCGGCCAGTTCCCGGAAGGGCCATGCTCCGTCCACCACCGCGGCCGTGTCGCCCTTGCGGCGCAGGAAGCTCTGGAAGTCCGCCGCCCACTCGGCGTACCACTCGATCTGGCGGCGGTGCAGTTCCACCGGGCCGAGGGCCGCGACCTTGGGGTGACGGTCGGCTATCGCGCAGGCCAGCCGGGCGGCGGCGAGGGCGTCGGCCGAGGCGTCGTGCGCGGTGTCGAGCACCACGCCGTACTCCTCGCAGACCGCTTCGAGGTTGCGCTTGCCGCGGCGGTAGCGGTCGGCCCAGCGGTCGATGGTGTAGGGGTCGACGACCGGGGCAGGGTCGAGGCCGCCGAGGCGATCGCGCAGGGACGGCAGGCGGTGGCGGCGCAGTTCGGCGGAGAGCAGGGTGAGGTCGAAGGCGGCGTTGTAGGCGACGACCGGCACGCCCGTCTTCCAGTACGTCACCAGGACGTCCGCGATGGCCTCCGCGACCTGGTCGGCGGGCCTGCCGTCGGAGATCGCGCGCTCGTTGCTGATGCCGTGCACCGCCACCGCGTCCGCGGGGATCTCCACGCCGGGATCCGCCAGCCACTCCCGTCGGCCGAGGGGCTGTCCGGCCCTGACCTCGATCACGGCGCCCGTGACGATGCGCGCCTCGCGCGGATCGGTTCCGGTCGTCTCCAGGTCGAAGCCGATCAGCAGCTCCCGGTGCCAGCCCATGGGTGGTCCCCCTTCTTGGTGGTGCTTTCCCCCAGTGGTCTCCACGATCCCACGCACCACTGACAATCCGAGGACCGCATTCCGCTTACGCCGCGTCCGCAGCGGGCCTGAGGGACTTTCAGGACACCGGTCGCGAATCCGCCCAAGCCGTCTCGAACTCCTCGCGGTAGGTCGGGAAGAGACCGCTCTCGTCGACCTGGCCCGACTTGACCAGCTTGCTGCCGCCGCGCAGCACCAGCACCGGCGCCTCCATTCCCCGTGAGCGCCGCAGATACGACTGCACCACGGCGATGCCGTCCGTGCCGTCGCCGTCGACGAGGTAGGCGGTGAAGCGGGGGGTGTCGTCGTACACCTGGATCTCGAAGGCTCCCGGGTCGCGCAGCTTGGACCGGACCCGGCGCATGTGCAGGATGTTCATCTCGACGGCCCGGCTCAACTCTCCGCGTTTGACGCCGAGTTCGCGCTCGCGTCGCTTGACGGCGCTGGAGGCCGGGTTCAGGAACAGCAGCCGCACCCGGCAGCCGGACTCGGCCAGCCGCACCAGGCGGCGCCCGGAGAAGTTCTGCACGAGCAGGTTGAGGCCGATGCCGACGGCGTCGAGGCGGCGGGCCTCGCCGAAGATGTCCTCGGCGGGGAACTGGCGCATGAGCCGTACCCGGTCGGAGTGCACGGCGACCACGTCCGCGTACCGGTCGCCGACGAGGTCCTCGACCGCGTCCACCGGGAGCCGGCGCGCGGAGGGCACGTCGCCGCCGGTGCCGAGCATCTCCAGCAGCCGGGCGGAGGCCCGCTCGGCCTGGTTCAGGACGGCCTCGGACAGGGCGCGGTTGCGGGAGACGACGTTCCGGGTGACCTCCAGCTCGTCCAGGGCGAGTTCGACGTCCCGGCGGTCGTCGAGGTACGGCTCGAAGCACGGCCAGTGCTGCACCATCAGCTCGCGCAGCTGCGGCAGGGTGAGGAAGCTGAGGACGTTGTCGTCGGCCGGGTCGAGCAGGTAGCCCTTGCGGCGGCTGACTTCGCGGACCGCGACCGCGCGCTGGACCCACTCCTGGCCGGCCGGTCCGGCCGCGGCGACCACCCAGTCGCCGCCGTGCACGGGTTCGTAGATGGGGCGCAGCACGGCGGCCACGACGGCGCGCAGCCGCTGTTCGACGAGGTTCAGCCAGATGTAGGCCCGGCCCGCACGCTGGGCGCGGACGCGCACCTCGCGCCAGGCGTCGGCGTCCCAGTCCAGCTCCGGTCCGATGGAGCCCGTGTCCATCGGTCTGGCAAGGGACACCGTGCCGGGCGGGACGTCTGCGGAGTTCCCCTCGTGACCCTCGTCACCAGGGGGCAACTCCAGCCCTCCCGAGCCCACCCGCGCACCGCCTTCCGCTCCCCCGAGCCCTCGGGGGACAGGCCCCCACCCAACGATCAAGGAAGGGTACTCCGGGAGCGGTCGGCGGTGCAGCCGGATGGACAGGTCGTTTCTCAGCCGCGCGGCTCCCAGTGGCCGTTCTGCCAGCCGAGCTCGGCGGGAGTGAGCGGATTCATGGCCGTGACGTCCCTCGGGGCGATGGAGAAGCCCTGCCAGTGGACCGGCATGGGCTGCTGGTCCTCGTCCCGGGCGATGTGGTGGAAGCCCACGTTCATCCAGACCACGGGGTGGGTGAGGCTCTGGCCGTTGACCCACTTGTCGACGGACTTGCCGCCGCAGCTGCCGGGGTTGTTGCTGGCGAACAGCTCGCAGTTGTTGTACTGGGTGAAGTACAGGTCGTGCTTGGTGAAGCTGCGGCCCGGGTACTTGGTGCTGGCGCCGGGGACGATCTCGTACGAGCGCGCGTGACCGTCCTTGTTCTTGCCGGTCGCGCTGACCACACGCCACCAGCGGTAGGTCTTGGCGTCGGCCGCGAGTTCCTTGGTGACCTTGGTGCGGGTGGTCTTCGTGGTCGGGGCCTGCTGGCCGAGGGCGGGCGCGGTGACGGCCGAGTCGTACTGCTCGACGCCGTTCTTGGAGGAGCCGTCGAGGCCGAAGTCGAGCCGCCAGAAGACGTTGTGGCTGTGGCTGGTGGCGTAGGCCTTGGCACCCTTGCCGATGGGCCAGCCGCGGCCGTCGCCGGCGTCGTAGTCCTCGTAGGACAGGCTGCCGGTCGCGCCCACGTTCATGGTGACCGTGCCGTCGTCCTGGAAGCGCCACTCGGTGATGTACTCGTACCAGCCGACCTGGTTGACCGCGTAGACGAGCAGGTCCTTGCCCTGGGCCTGGTAGACCTTGTTCGCCGCTTCGCCCTGCATGCGGTAGGCGTGGCCGCGGGAGCGGGTGGTGGTGCACAGGCCCTTGACGTTCGGGTTGTCCGAGGTCCACACGTCCGGGACCTTGACGGTGCGGATGGTGCCGCCGGGGCACTCGCCGGGCGCCAGGTTCATCAGGCTCTGGGCGAAGGGCTGGCCCGTGAGGTCGTCGTACTCGGCCTTCCCGTCGTCGTACGGCACGTGGACCTGGCCGAGCCTGGCGCTGTTGAGGACCTTGATCGGCGCGGCCTCGCCCTTGGGCTGGTAGGAGATGTTCTCCAGGACGAGCCCGGCCTTGTTGTCGTAGCGCCAGCACATCCGCCACGTGGTGCCGCTGGAGAGCTGCTGCTCGATGCGGTACGCGGCACTGCAGTCGGCCGCCGCCGCGGGGGCGGCCTTCGGCTGGGCGGCGGCCGGTCCGGCGCCGGTCGTCGCGCCGGCGGCCAGTGCCGCCACGGACAGGCCGACGGCCGCCCGGGAGCGGGCGCGGCTCATTCTCCGCGGCCCGAGGTTGCTGATGGAACGCTTTTCGCGCATGAAGAAGTGACTCCCTCGCAGGAGGTGCGGGTTCGGACGGTGGACGGAGCGCGGCTCAGAGCTGGAGCTCGGCGACCTTGCGGGAGCTCAGGTCGATCACCAGGGACCGGGCGTCGATCCACGGCCCGTTCTTGACCTTCGGGAACAGCCGCACGCACCGGTGCTCGCCGCACTTGTCGAGTACGGCGGGCTGGGCGCCCGGAGCGGCCCGGTAGATTCCGCCGGACACCAGCAGCTGGTCCGTGGAGGTGAGCTCCTTGCCGGTGGCGTCCTTGTAGTCCGCCTTGAGGCCCGCGCCCAGCGGGTCGGCGATCAGGAGGGTCGCCGCCTCCAGGCTCTCGGCCTTGCTCGGCGGCGGCTGGACGCCGTGCTGGGTGTCGGTCCGCGCGACCTTGCCGCTGTCCAGGTCGACGGTCCGGGTGACGAGGGTGTCGTCCCGGTAGTCGTAGAACGTCACCTCGGCGCGCCGGGGCGCGTCCGGGTCGTCGACCTCGGCGGCCTCCGGGTCGGCGAGGTCGACGGTCAGGGTCTGCGGGCCGCGGTCGCCCTCGACGTCCTCGCTGGTGTCGAACAGCTGCCGGTTCACGGCGATCTTCTCGACCCGCGCGATCTCGTCGTCGGTCAGCGGGTCGCGGCCCTTGCCCTTCTTGCCCTCGGCCGGGGCCTGCTCCACCACACCGGGCGCCACGGAGGCGCCCTGGCTCTGGCCCTCGCTCTGCCCCTGGCCCTGGTCCTGCCCGGACTGCTGCGCGGCCCGGGCGGTCCCCGTGCCTCCCGTTTCGTCGGCCCCCGCCGTTCCCGGCAGGGTGATCCCGACCATCACGGCGGTTCCCGCCACCGCGATGGCCGCACCGGCCACCACCTTGCCCAGATGGCGGTGCACTATGTTGCGCACATCTTCCCCCTACTCCCCAAGGTCCCAGGAGTACGTGTTTGCCCCACTGGTTTCGGCCCACGGCATGGTCGTTGATCACCGCGGACACTGGTCGCACGGTAAGAGGGACGTAAGTCATAGGTGGTTCCCTCACTTTTGGGGAGACTCAAGTCCTAGGCGCCCCGGCGGCCCCCCTCAGCTGAAAGAGTCGTATCCATGCAGGTCTGGCCTGGAGAGGCGTATCCACTCGGTGCCACGTACGACGGCGCCGGCACGAACTTCGCGGTCTTCACGGAGGCCGCGGACCGAGTAGAGCTGTGTCTGCTGCACGACGACGGCTCGGAGACGGCGGTGGAACTGCGCGAGAGCGACGCGTTTGTACGGCACGCGTATCTGCCCGGCGTCATGCCGGGACAGCGTTACGGCTTCCGTGCGCACGGACCGTACGCACCCGAACGCGGTCTGCGCTGCAACTCCGCGAAGCTGCTGCTCGACCCGTACGCGAAGGCGATCAGCGGGTCGATCGGCTGGGGCGAGGAGGTGTACGGCTACCACTTCGGCGCCCCCGACAAGCGCAACGATCTCGACTCGGCGCCGCACACGATGACGTCGGTCGTGGTCAACCCCTACTTCGACTGGGGCGACGACCGGTTGCCGCGCCACGACTACCACCAGACGGTGATCTACGAGGCCCATGTCAAGGGCCTGACCATGCGGCACCCGGGGCTGCCCGAGGAGCTGCGCGGGACGTACGCCGCCCTCGCCCATCCGGCGATCATCGAGCACCTGACCGAGCTGGGCGTCACGGCACTGGAGCTGATGCCGGTCCACCAGTTCGTGAACGACCACCGCCTGGTCGACATGGGGCTGAACAACTACTGGGGCTACAACACGATCGGTTTCTTCGCCCCGCACAACGCGTACGCCTCCTGGGGCGACCGGGGCCAGCAGGTCCTGGAGTTCAAGTCGGCGGTGCGGGCACTGCACGAGGCGGGCATCGAGGTCATCCTGGACGTCGTCTACAACCACACCGCCGAGGGCAACCACCTGGGCCCGACGCTGTCCTTCAAGGGCCTCGACAACCCGCAGTACTACCGGCTGACGGACGACCCGCGCTACTACATGGACACCACGGGCACCGGGAACTCGCTGCTGATGCGTTCCCCGCACGTGCTCCAGCTGATCATGGACTCGCTGCGGTACTGGGTCACCGAGATGCATGTCGACGGGTTCCGTTTCGACCTCGCGGCCACCCTGGCGCGGCAGTTCCACGAGGTGGACCGGCTGTCGTCGTTCTTCGACCTGGTGCAGCAGGACCCGGTGGTGTCCCAGGTGAAGCTGATCGCCGAACCGTGGGACGTGGGCGAGGGCGGCTACCAGGTGGGCAACTTCCCGCCGCTGTGGACCGAGTGGAACGGCAAGTACCGCGACACCGTGCGGGACCTGTGGCGGGGCGAGTCACGCACGCTGGCGGAGTTCGCGTCCCGGTTGACCGGTTCGTCCGATCTGTACCAGGACGACGGGCGGCGCCCGCTGGCCTCCATCAACTTCGTGACCTGCCACGACGGGTTCACCCTGCACGACCTCGTCTCGTACAACGACAAGCACAACGAGGACAACGGCGAGGACAACCGGGACGGCGAGAGCCACAACCGGTCCTGGAACTGCGGGGTCGAGGGCGACACCGACGACCCGGAGGTGCTGGACCTGCGGGCCCGGCAGATGCGGAACTTCATCGCCACGCTGATGCTGTCCCAGGGTGTGCCGATGATCAGCCACGGCGACGAGGTCGCGCGCACCCAGCACGGCAACAACAACGCCTACTGCCAGGACAGCGAGCTGGCCTGGGTGGAGTGGCCGGGCGACGAGGGGCTCGGCCGTGAGCTGCTGGACTTCACGCGCGCGATGGTGGGGCTGCGCAAGGACCATCCGGTGTTCCGGCGCCGGCGCTTCTTCCACGGCCGGCGCGTGGAGGGCTCCCACGGCGAACTGTCGGACATCGCCTGGTTCACCCCGGAAGGCAAGGAGATGACCCAGCGGGACTGGGACTCGGCGCAGGCGTCGGCGCTCGCGGTGTTCCTCAACGGCAACGCGATCTCCGAACCGGGCCCGCGCGGGGAGCGCATCACCGACGACTCGTTCCTGCTGATGTTCAACGCCTCACCCAAGGCGCTGGACTTCGTCGTGCCGGTCAACCACGGCCGCCAGTGGGAGGTGGTCGTCGACACCGCCCGCTCGGACGCCGTCCCGCCGGGCACCGGCACGAAGGTCCAGGCGGGGGACCGGCTGACCCTGAAGGACCGGAGCATGACGGTGTTGCAGCGGCCCCTCTAGGGGCGGCTCCTCATCGCCGTTCCCGCGCGCGTGCCGTCGCCTTTCACGGCACGCGCGCGGGGGCCGGGCCCACTGCCCTGCGGCAGGCGACCGTCACTCGGACGGTCGTCGTGGACGGGACCGGTGCGCGGGCGATGACACGAAAGGCCGCGGGACGGGTACGTAGGTCTGCATGACACCTGAGCGATCTGTCCCGGCGGTGCCCACAGCCACCTACCGGCTGCAGCTGCAGCCCGAGTTCCCTTTCGGGGCGGCCGGCGCGGTCGTGCCGTACCTGGCCTCGCTCGGCGTCTCGCACCTGCATCTGTCCCCCGTCCTGGAGGCGGTCCCCGGCTCCACGCACGGCTACGACGTCGTGGACCCCGCGCGCGTGCGCGAGGAACTGGGCGGCGAGGAGGGGCTGCGGGCCCTGTCCCGCACCGCGCGCGAGCACGGACTCGGTCTGGTCCTGGACATCGTGCCGAACCACATGGCGATGGCCCCGCGCCACAACCGTGCCCTGTGGGAGGTGCTGCGGGAGGGCCCGAAGTCGCCGTACGCGCGCTGGTTCGACATCGACTGGGAGGCACAGGACGGCCAGGTGCTGCTGCCGGTGCTCGGGCACCCGCTCGGCACGGAGATCGGGCAGCTGGAGGTCGACGGGAACCTGCTGCGCTACTACGACCACGTGTTCCCGTTGCGCGAGGGCACCGAGGAGCTGCCGCTGCCGCAGCTGCTGGACGCCCAGTGGTACCGCCCGGTGTGGTGGCGGCTGGCCCGCACCGAGCTCAACTACCGGCGCTTCTTCAGCATCTCGGAGCTCATCGGGGTACGCGTCGAGGACCCCGAGGTGTTCGAGGCGACCCACGCCAAGATCCTCCAGCTGCTGCACGAGGGTGTGGTCGACGGACTGCGCGTCGACCACCCCGACGGGCTCTCCGATCCCGACGGCTACCTCCGGCGGCTCCACGAGGCCACCGGCGGCCGCTGGACGGTCGTGGAGAAGATCCTGGCCGACGGGGAGCACCTGCCGGCCTCCTGGCCGGTGGCGGGCACCACCGGCTACGACGCCCTGCGGCACATCGACGGCCTGTTCGTGGACCCGGCGGGCGCCGGGGAACTCCTCGGCCAGTACCGGCGGTTCGCGGCCCCCCAGACGGACCGGGGCGGCGACTGGGCGGCGACGGTACGGCGGGCGGCGTACAAGGTGCTCACACACGAGCTGGCGGCCGAGGTGGACCGGCTGACCCGGGTGGCGAGCCGCCTGTGCGCCACTTCCCCGGAGCCCGCGCTGCGCGACCGCGCCCCCTGGGCACTGCGCACCGCACTCCAGGAGCTCCTGGTCCGCCTGGAGGTGTACCGGCCGTACGCCTCCCAGGACGCGTCCCGGATCGTCACCGAGGAGGCCGCGGCCGAGGCCAGGGCGGCGTTCGTGGTGCCCGAGGAGGCGGGCGCGGTCGACGCGGTACGGGACCTGGTGCTGGGGCGGTACGGCGACGGGCCCGCGCAGGTCGAGTTCCGCACCCGGTTCGCGCAGACGTCGTCGGCGTTGCGGGCCAAATCGGTGGAGGACACGGCGTTCTACCGCTATGTGCCGCTGCTGTCGGCGACCGAGGTGGGCGGCGACCCCGGCAGCCCCGCCGTGTCGCCGGACGACTTCCACGCCTACTGCGCGCGCGTGCAGCGTGACTGGCCGGTGAGCGGGACGGTCGCCTCCACGCACGACACCAAGCGCAGCGCGGACGTACGGGCGGCCCTCGCGGTGCTCACCGAGTGCCCGCAGCGGTGGGCGGACGTGCTGGCCGAGGTGACCCGCACCGGGGACGGCGTACCGGACGCGCAGCTGGCGTGGGCGGCCTGGCAGACGGTGTTCGGTCTCGGGCCCGCCGAGCCGGAGCGCGTCCAGGAGGCGCTGCTGAAGCACGTGCGCGAGGCCGGGATGTACACGAGCTGGACCGAGCAGGAGCCGCCGTACGAGGAGGCGGTGGCGGCGTTCGTCGCGGCGGGGCCGTGCGGGGCGCCGGGCGAGCACGTGACCGCCTTCCGGAGCGCGCTGGAGCCCCACATCCGGGCGAACGTGCTGGGGACGGCCCTGGTCCAGCTGACGATGCCGGGAGTGCCGGACGTGTATCAGGGTACGGAGAGCGAGTACCGGGCGCTGGTCGATCCGGACAACCGGCGGCCCGTGCGGTTCCCTCCGGAGGATCCCGGGGACAAGGGCGCGGTGACAGGGGCGGCGCTGCGGCTGCGCGCGCGCCGGCCGGAGGCCTTCGGGGACGCGGCGACGTACACACCCCTGGCCGCCGAGGGGGCGGCGGCGGGGCACTGCGCGGCGTTCGTGCGCTCCGGGGAGGTGCTCACTGCGGTGACCCGGCTGTCGCTGCGGCTGACGGAGGCGGGGGGATGGCGGGACACACTGCTGCCGCTGCCGCCCGGGCGGTGGTCCGACGTGCTCGACCCCGAGCGGGAGTTCACGGGACACGCGCGCGTGGCGGACCTCTTCGACCGGCTTCCGGTGGCTCTGCTGGAGCGGGCCCGGTGAGGGGGTGCGGGCGGGTGCCGGGGGGCGGACACCCCCCTCCACCGCCTACGCGCGCGTGCCGTGGGGCGACGCCGTGCGGGTCAGTCGTCCAGGGCGAAGACGGACCCGGTCCGGGCCCGCATCACGCAGGCGTTCGTGAAGGTCTCCGTGTAGTCGACCGGACGGCCCTCCCACAGTCCGCGCGCGTGGGCGGTCACCGGGGCGTGGATCATCGTGCAGTAGGTGTCCGTGGCCGGGAAGGCGCGGATGTCGCCGGCGGCCGTCTCCAGTTCCGCGCAGGCCTCGGCGGCGTGCTGGTGGCCCAGGGGCGGGTCGCACAGCAGCAGGGTGCCTCGGGTGGCGCCGGAACCGGCGTCGCCCGTGGTGACGGTCACGAGGAGCCAGTCGCCCTGGTCGGCCGCCTGAGGAGCGGCGTGCGCGGGGGACACGAGGGCGAGGAGGAGGGCGGCCGCTGCCGGCAGGGCGCCTCGGACCGCTTTCGCTGTGGTGGTGTGCGTCATTCCCGATGCATCGGCACGGCGGCCTGGGAACCCCACCCCGGCTCACCCGAACGGGAGCAGTCGGGCGCGTACCGCGCGGCGAGTTCGAACGCGGCCACCACCACCCGTGACTGGTACTCCACCTGCCGGGGGACCGGGACCCAGCGTGCCCCGCAGCCGTCGCGGTAGTCGGCGCACCACTCGTCGAGCAACCGGTCGAGGTCGGGCAGCGCCCCGGCCGGATCGGCCCCTGCCCGGATCACCAGCTGGTGCAGCAGCCCCGCCGTCCGCAGGGCCAGGCGCCGTCCGGCGATGCGCAGGGCGGCCAGGTGGGCGGAGCTGAGGGGTGGCAGCGGGCGGACGCCGTCGGGGACGTCGGGGTCCCACGCGTCGGCGAGGCCGGGGCAGACCATGAGGTAGTCCTCGACCGGGGCGAGCAGGCGGGCCGCGTCCGGGGTGGCCGAGACCTGCGGGCGGATGCGCGCGAGGAGCACTTCGAGGAGCCGCGCGTCGCCCCGCAGGGCGTGGCTCACGGTCCGCAGCACACCGGCCCGGTCCGCGGGCGCGCCGGCGTCCTCCACGGCCGCCACGCCCCACATGGGCGCCTCGACGACGGCGGTCACCGTGCCGTGCCGGTGGGGGTGGTACCAGGTCGACTCGACGGCCGCCTCGGTGATGGCGGCGGCCAGGTCGCCGGGGCTCGGTGGCGGTATCCGGTAGACGGCGGGCCCCAGGCACGGCCAGTACAGCGTGTCGTACGGACCGAGTTCGCGCGGTATGCCGAGCCGGGCCGCGGTGTGCGCGACCCGCTGGGCGAGGCCGGGCAGGTCGCGGGTGAGCTCGACGAAGCCGCCACCGACGTCGACACCGTGCAGCGAGCACTGGAAGAAGGGCCGCAGCTCGTCCTGGAGGTCGAGCAGGGCACGCGTCTCCGGCAGTACGGCGGCGGCCGCGCCGTCGGGCAGCCACTCGGGCTGTTCCAGGAAGCCGGGGCGGAAGAAGTTCCGGAAGTACCGGTCGAGGGTGTACGGGCCCCGCAGCCAGCCCTCGTTGCGGCGCAGACCGTCGGGGTCGAGGCACAGCAGCAGGTTCCAGGTCGCGTCGGCGCCCGTGGTGAGCGTCGGATCGGCGAGGGCCCGCTCGGCCAGCCGCAGGACGGTCGCGCCGCCCACGGGTTCGTTGGCGTGCGGGCCGGCGACGACGAGGGCCTGACGGCTGCCGTGGCCGACGGAGAGCAGCCACAGGGGCGTGCCCGCGCGCGAGGTGCCGACCCCACGGAGTCGGGCGTCCTCGGGGTGGCGGGCGACCAGCGCGGCCGCCCGGGCGGCGAGTTCGTCGACGGTCGGGTAACGGAGGAGGGGCGGCAGGGCACACCTCCACAGTGCGGTTCCGTCGGTTCACCTGATGTGCAGGGTGTACGCACAGTCAGTCACGACTTGACCGGTTCGTCAACACCAAGTGGACCAAAGGGAATTGAGTCAGCACATCAGGTAAAGCACAGGCCAGAGCTAAGGTCCGGCTCAGTCGGCGGCCAGCCGGAACGCCATCCGGCCGAAGCCGACCTGATCGCCCTCGCGGACCACCGCCGCGCCGATGACCCGTCGTCCGTTGACCGTCGTGCCGTTGGTGGAGCCGAGGTCCCGCAGCACCCACATACCGCCCTGCCGCCTGAGTTCGGCGTGCACCCGGGAGACCGTCTCGTGAGCCAGCCGGAGGCCGTTGGCGGGGTCGCGGCCGATACGCAGCGGATGGCCGTCGCCCGGGTGCGGCAGCAGCAACTTGGGGAGCCGCTCGGCCTGCCAGGCCCTGCGCAGCCGTACGGTGAAGCCGGAGACCGCCTCGACGGTGCCGAACACCAGGCGGGAGACGCGGCGCTCCCGGGGCAGGTCGGCGGTGAGCGCGGCGAGTTCGTCCGAGCGGCGGGCGGCCAGCGCCAGTTCCATGCGGTGGATGAACGTGTCGTGCGAGAGACGGCCCATGGCGACGCCGTCACGCAGTACCTTCAACGCCTTGTCGCGCTCCCCGTCGGACAGTCGCGCGGGATACGTGTTGAACTCGAAGGACGACGTCACGCTCGTGATTGTCGGGCAGTGAACGCCGGGTGTCCAGAAAACCGGAGAACGCCCGGCCCGCGCGCGTGGCGGACGACACCTGCCGCGAAGCGGAGGATTCACCGGTGCTTTGATCGCGTTTGAAGCACCATGGACGGGCTACATCACGGTGAGCAGACGAAGGGGAACCGTCCGTGCAGTTCGAGGTGTGGGCACCGCAGGCCGCTCGTGTGACGCTCCATTGCGAGGAGGCCACGCGCGCGTTGGAGCGCGATCCGCAGCGCCCGGGGTGGTGGCGGGGCGAGGCGGAGGCGCGGGACGGCACACGGTACGGCTACGCGCTGGACGACGGTCCCGTGCTGCCGGACCCTCGCTCGCGCCGGCAGCCGGACGGTCCGGACGGGCTGAGCGCGGTGGTCGACCACGAGCGCTACGCGTGGCGGGCCAAGTGGTCCGGGCGCCCGCTGCCCGGGGCGGTGCTGTACGAGCTGCACGTGGGCACGTACACGCGCGAGGGCACACTGGACGCGGCGGCCGAGCGACTCGGGCACCTGGTCGAACTGGGCGTCTCACACGTCGAGTTGATGCCGCTGTGCCCCTTCCCGGGCCGGCACGGGTGGGGGTACGAGGGCGTCTCGCTGTGGGCGGTGCACGAGCCGTACGGCGGCCCCGAGGCGCTGAAACGCTTCGTCGACCGGGCGCATGAGCTCGGCCTGGGCGTGGTCCTGGACGTGGTGCACAACCACCTGGGGCCTTCGGGCAACTACCTCCCCCAGTTCGGGCCCTACTTCACGGACACCCACCACACGCCCTGGGGTTCCGCGGTGAACCTGGACGCACCCGGCTCCGACGAGGTGCGCGCGTTCCTGCTGGGCAGCGCGCTGGCGTGGCTGCGGGACTACCGGATCGACGGGCTGCGGCTGGACGCGGTGCACGCGCTGGCGGACACGCGCGCGTGCACCTTCCTGGAGGAGCTGTCGACGGAGGTGGACACCCTCGCCACCGAAGTGGGCCGGCCGCTGTTCCTGGTCGCCGAGTCGGATCTGAACGACCCGCGGCTGGTCACCTCGCGCGCGGAGGGCGGCCTCGGTCTGCACGCACAGTGGAACGACGACTTCCACCACGCCCTGCACACCGCGCTGACCGGCGAGGACCAGGGCTACTACGCCGACTTCGGACGCTCCCCTCTGAAGTCGGTCGCCAAGACGCTCACGGGCGGCTACTTCCACGACGGCACGTACTCGAGCTTCCGGGGCCGCCACCACGGACGTCCGCTGGACCGTTCGCGCGTGGCGGGACACCGGCTGCTCGGCTACAGCCAGACCCACGACCAGGTCGGCAACCGCGCCCAGGGCGACCGCCTGTCGGCGTCCCTCTCCCCCGGCCTGCTGGCCTGTGCGGCCGCGCTGGTCCTCACGGCTCCCTTCACGCCGATGCTGTTCATGGGCGAGGAGTGGGCGGCGGGCACGCCGTGGCAGTTCTTCACCGACCACACGGATCCCGAGCTCGCCGAGGCCGTACGTCGGGGCAGGCGGCGGGAGTTCGCCGCGCACGGGTGGGCCGAGGAGGACGTCCCCGACCCGCAGGACCCGGCGACCCGCGACCGCTCCTGCCTCGACTGGTCCGAGCCGGAACGCGAGCCCCACGCACGCGTGCTGGCCTGGTACCGCAAGCTCATCGAGCTGCGTGCCGAACAGGCGGACCTCACCGATCCCGACCTCGCCGACACCAAGGTGGCCTACGACGCGCAAGAGCGCTGGCTGGCCTTCCGGCGCGGAGATGTCCGCGTGGCGGTGAACCTGGCCGAGGAACCGGCCGCGATCCCCCTGGGGCCCCGCGAGGCACGCGTCCTGGCCGCCTGGGAACCGGTCGAACCACCGGGCGCGGGCGGAGTGCTGCATCTGCCCGGAGAGTCCTGCGTGGTGCTGCTGCAGGGGTGAGCGCCTGCGGGGTCCGGCCGGGGCCGGGGGACTCGGCTCGCGTAAGCGTTTGCGCATGCGCTTACGCCTCGCGCGGACGGAGTTGCCCGGGCCGCGCCGGGCGATCTCAACGACGGTCCGGAGGGCGGCGCTCCCCCTGGGCGTCGCCGCTCCCCGCGCTCGTCAGGATCGCGCTCGCGACCACATCGAAGAGGTGATCGGCGCGTGGGGCGAGCGAGGGCTGATCGCCGAGCCACGCGAGCGCCGCGATCAGCGCGAACAGATCGGTGCCGTCGATGTCGGACCGCGCCATGCCCGTGGCCTGGGCACGGGCGAGGAGCCGCGCACCGGCCGCCCGCAGGGTGACGCACGAAGCGTGGAGGGCGGACTCGGTGTCCTCGATGGCGGTTGCCATCAGCACGGTCACGCCCCGGTACTCGGTGGTCCACCCGACGCAGTCGCGCAGCCACGAGACAAGAGCGTCTTCCGGCGAGCTCGACGTCTCGAGCTCGCCCGCCTTCGCCGTCAGTTCGTCGAAGCTCGTGCGGAGCAGGGCGTCGAGCAGCGCCTCGCGGGTCGGGAAGTGACGCAGCAGCGTCGCCAGCCCGACGTCGGCCCTGCGCGCGATGTCGCGCAGTGACACGTCGACGCCTTGCTCGGCGATGGCGGTGCCCGCTACTGCGAGCAGGTGGTCGCGGTTCTTCCTGGCGTCGGCCCGCATCTGCCCCTCTTGACTATTCGGATCACTGGTCCATATATTCGGATCAGTGGTCCACTTACATGGAGCACTGATCCGAATAAGCCTAATCCCGCAGCGCGGGCAGGAGAAACAATGCCGACACACACGATGAGGGCGGTCCGGCTCCATGAGCACGGCGGCCCTGAGGTTCTGCGTCTCGACGAGGTGCCGATTCCCGAGCCGGGACCGGGTGAGGTACTCGTCCGCGTGCACGCGGTCGGCGTCAACCCACCGGACTGGTACCTGCGCGGCGGACTGACCAGCGTGCCCGGGACGGATTCGACGGTCAGCCTGCCGGTGATTCCGGGGACGGACGTGTCGGGCGTCGTCGAGGCCGTCGCCGCGGACGTGGACGGCCTCGCCGTGGGGGACGAGGTCTTCGGGCTGCTGCGCTTCCCCGGTTTCGACGGCAGCGCTTACGCCGAGTACGTCGCCGCGCCCGCCTCGGACCTCGCACGCAAGCCGGCCGGCATCGACCACGTGCACGCCGCCGGGACACCCATGGCCGGGCTGACGGCGTGGCAGTACCTGATCGAGGTCGGACACGATCACCCGTCGCCCTTCCAGGAGGCACGGCACCGCCCGACGGCACTCGGCGCCGGCACGACGGTGCTCATCAACGGCGCCGCGGGCGGCGTGGGGCACTTCGCCCTGCAGCTGGCGAAATGGAAGGGCGCACGCGTCATCGCGGTGGCATCGGGCGCGCACGCGGCGTTCCTGAGCGACCTCGGCGCCGACCGGTTCATCGACTACACCAAGAGCCGTCCCGAGGAACTCGTGCACGACATCGACCTCGTTCTCGACACCGTCGGCGGCCCCCACAGCAGCCGCCTCCTGCGCACGCTCAAGCACGGCGGCGCCCTCTTCCCGGTGTTCCCCGGCGAATACGACGACGAGGAGACCGCGAAACTGGGCGTCACGGTCTCGATCGCACAGGTCCGCTCGAACGGCACGCAGCTCGCCGAACTGGGACGCCTGCTCGACGCGGGCACGGTCCGCGTCGCGATCGACAGCACGTTTCCGCTCGCGCACGCCCGGGCGGCACACGAACGCGCCGCCCGAGGGCACCTCCAAGGCAAGATCGTGCTCACGGTCGCCTAGGAGCGATCCGATACACCGGCGCGTCCGGCGCTCGTCCGGCGCTCGCCCACGGGGCACCGGCGCCCATCGGGACGCCGATGCGCAGACCCCGGGGCGCGTGGCCCGGCCACGTGGCCGCGGTCCTCGCGACGGTGACCACGCGGTCCCGTTCGGCCGACTCGGTTCGGTTCGTCACGGGAGATCGCCTGCCCCCGAGGCCGGCGCCCCCTCCTACGGCTCCGCGTCGTCCTTCTCCCCGTCGTCCCGCAGTTCCGTGACCCTCTCCAGCAGGATCGCCTCCCAGGCGCGGCGCAGTTGGCTGCGCAGGAGCGGCAGGGGTGTGGCGTCACGCGTGTCCAGGTGGGCGGCGAGGCGGATGACCGTGTCGCAGCGGGCGAGCCAGAGGCCGCGCAGGCAGGGGCGGGCGCCGTAGCCGGCGAGGGTGGCGGCGCGGACGGCTGCCGGGGAGCCGACGGCGAGCGCGAGGCCGGCGATGTCCTCGGCGGGGTCGCCGACGACCGTGTCGGCCCAGCCGAGGACACCACGCACCCGGCCGTCGGCGCTGACCACGAGGTGCGCGCCCCGGAGGTCGTGATGGACGAGGACCGCGGAACCGGGCTGAGCGGCGAGCTGGACGGCGGCCGTCGGCGCGAGTTGGTGCAGGCGCACGGGGTCGAACTCGTCGGCCGCGGCGAGGCGTTCCGCGGCCTGCCCGGCCGCCCGGCGCAGGGCCTCCAGGGAGCGCGGGGCGGTGCGCGGCACCCCGAGCGTCTCGGCCTGCCGGACCGGCACCTCGCGCAGGCCGGTGAGCAGACCTGCCAGGTCGGCCTCTCCGACGGCGGACACGTCGTGCTCCTCCCCCGACCCGCCGGCCACCCTGGTGTCCAGGGTGTAGGTCAGCCCGGCGGACCACTCGCCGTGCGCCACGCTCGTCGGCACCGCGACCGGCAGGTGGGGGCGCACCAGGTCCCGCAGCCGCAGTTCACGGCGCTGCCGGACGGCTGCCTCCCGGTCGGGGGCCAGGCGCAGGACGTGGCGGGCGCCGACCCACCAGACGGAGCTCTCCTCCCTCCCGGTGGCCGGCCGGACCTCGGGCCCGGCGTCGTCCGCGCCGGCCCCGCTGTCCTTGAGCAGGGAACGGACCAGTCGGCGGACGGTGTCCGCGGTGGGTGTCGGTGCCTGAGTCATGGTCGCGCCGTAGTCGGTCGGGGACGTGGGGGCTCCTGCTGCTCGTCACTCCACTATGACCATCTCCCGGCCGGTGGTGTTCAGGCGGCGCCCGCCGTCCTCCGTCACGGTGACGATGTCCTCGATGCGCACCCCGAAACGGCCCGGGAGATAGACACCGGGTTCCACGGAGAAGCACATGCCGGGTACGAGGGGCTGCTCCTCGCCCTCGATCATGTACGGCGGCTCGTGCGTGGTGACGCCGATGCCGTGCCCGGTGCGGTGGATGAAGAACTCGCCGTACCCGGCGTCGGCGATGACCGCGCGGGCGGCCCGGTCGACTTCCTGGCAGGCCACGCCGGGCCGTACCGCGCGAAAGCCCGCCTCCTGGGCCTGGCGGACGAGGTCGTGGACCCTGCGTTCCTCGTCGGTGGGTTCGCCGACGTGGACCGTGCGGGAGGTGTCGGATCCGTAGCCGGCCCTGAGGCCGCCGAAGTCGAGGACGACCATGTCGCCGCGTTCGACGACACGGTCGCCGACCTCGTGGTGCGGGTTGGCGCCGTTCGGACCGGAGGCGACGATGGTGAAGTCGACCTGCTCGTGTCCGTGTTCGCGCAGCAGGCGACTGAGGTCGGCGGCGATCTCGGACTCCCTGCGGCCGGCGAAGGGAACGTTGCGGATCTCCTCGAACGTGGCGTCCGCGGCCGCTCCCGCTGCCGCCAGCAGTTCGAGTTCCGCGGCGTCCTTGACGGCGCGCAGCATGGGCAGCGCCTCGGTGAGGGAGGCGTACGAGGTGCCGGGCAGCGTCTTCTGCAGTCCCAGCAGATGTATGGCCCAGGCGTTGTCGCTGATGCCGAAGCGGCCGTTCCGGTCGAGGAGCGGGGCGGCGAGCGCGTACGGGTCCTTGCCGTCGGTCCAGTCACGCAGGGTCAGCGCGGGCGCGCCGGTGGCCTGCGCGGCGTCCGGGGCCTCCAGGGTGGGGACGACCAGGACGGGGTCCTGTCCGGGGGCGAGGACCAGCAGGGTGAGGCGTTCGGTCATCGCGGTGGGCGCGTAGCCGGTGAGCCATACCAGGTCCGGCCCCGGCGCCACCAGGAGCCCGGCGAGCCCCGCGTCGGCGGCCGCCCGCGCGGCGCGCTCCATACGGGCCCGGTAGTCGTCGGCGGTGAAGGGGGCGCGCGTGCTGCCGGTCATCCGGGCCTCCCTGGGGGGTGAGGGGACTCAAGGGACTACGGGAGCATCCTGCCCGGACAGCGGGGGCGGCGCGAGCCGGTTGTCATGGCTTTCGGTTTCTCCCCGCCCGCCCGGCCAGACGGACGCCCGTCGCGCAACCATGGAGTCCCCTGCTCACATCACGGCGCCCCACCGGCGACGACGACCGACCAGCCGGTTCCGGTGGTCATGTGACGATGCCGGGAACCGCCGTCAACTGCTGGTAGCCGCCGCTTTTGTGACGCACCGTCAGGACGACTGGACGGCTGGGACGGGCCTGCCTCACGGCATGGGCCAGGTCGGCGGCCGAGTCGACGCGGGTCCGGCCGAAGGCGAGGACCACGTCTCCCCGGACCAGACCGGCCGAGTAGCCCGGGCCCGGCACATGCACGCCGACGACCAGGGCGCCGGCCTTCCCCGCGTCCATGGCCTCCAGGCCGAGGGTCGCGCCGCCGAGCACCGGCCAGAGGCTCGCGGAAGCGGGCGGCTCGGAGCGGCCCGGGTGGGCCGAGGCGGACGTGCCGGCCCGGGCACCCGGCGCGGCCTGTCCGGCCTGGCGCTGCAGTTCGGTGACTCTGCTCATGCCGATCACCGTGGTGCCGACCGTGCCGAGGCCGATCCCGGTCAGGATGAGGACCGACCCGACGGACAGGGCGAACACCAGGGCCCGCAGCCGTCGGCCCCGCCGCCGTGCGGCGTGCGGACGTCGGGCGGGGCCGGGCCTGCCACCGCCGGGGTCCCGGCCGGGCATCGGCTTGGGACGCAACGCAGTCTGTTCCATGGATCGCCTCCGGCTGAAGCCCTACCCGGGGCGATGGCGCATGACGAGCCACGAACGAGTGACAGTGACCGGCGGCCGAGGACGGCGGGCCATGAACCTTGGGCAGCTCACCCCACCCCGTCCCGCGGCTCGCGCCCGCACCCGGCTCTCCGGGCGCCGACGCGAGCCGCGAGGGGACGCACCGCGTTCGAGGTGTGTCAGCCGGTGTGTCCCTCCCCGTGCTCGTCGTGCGTCGGTCCCGCCGTGGCCGGACTTCCGCGCTGCGGGAGGTCAGCCGACCAGGGGCAGTGCCGGTGGCCTTTCCGGGAGGAAGCCGTGGGCGCGGCGGGCCAGGTAGTCGGCCTTGTAGCGGTCGACCTCGCGGTGCCAGTTCAGGATGCCCGCCATCCAGTTCCGCAGGTCGCTCACATAGGACCGCATGACCTCGCGGGACTTCTCGCTGAGGCCGAAGTCGTCGTACACGATGGGCAGTTCGTGCTCGGCGACGTGCTCGAACTGTTGCATGCGCTGGGTCATCAGGTCGTGGACGACGCCGAGCGCGGTCGGGTAGTCGATGCCGAAGAAGTTCTGCACGACGAGGATGGCGTTGTGGATCTCGCCCTCGTACTCGATCTCCTTCTGGTAGGAGAAGACGTCGTTGAGCAGGCAGGCGTAGTCGATGGCGGCGTTCTCCAGCGAGCGGACCGGACCGCTGCGGTAGACCTCCGGGGGGACGGCGGGGCCGTGGCCCATGCGGCACAGGCTCAGGGTGAGGTCGGAGCCGAAGGTGGAGCGGCGCATCTCCAGGTAGTCCACCGGGTCGGGGATGCGGTTCTGCAGCTGGTTGGACAGTTCCCACACCCAACTCTCGGTCATGACGTCGACCGCGCCCTTCAGGGTGCGCCGCTGGTCGGGCGTCATCTCGGCGGTCGTACGCCTCCACAGGTCGACCAGTCCGCGCTCCATGCCGTTGGCCGGGACGACGGTCTCCTCGCCGTCGACGGGCATGCAGTCCGACAGTCGCCGGGTCGTCAGGCGGGCGGCGGCGAGGTCGCGGCGGTGGCCGAAGACGAGCGGGTAGTAGTCGTCGCCGTAGGTGCCCCAGGCGAGCCACTGGGAGCTGAGGTCGAGGGCCTCGGGCGTGGCGTCCGGGTCGAGGCCCGCCGCGCACAGCGGGAGGTCGCAGGCGGCGAGCTTGTCCTCGTCCCAGACGCCCTCCTCGAGGATGCCCATGCGGTGGGCCCACTCGGTGAGCCGGGGCCGGGCCTCGGCCAGGTGCGGGCTGAGTTCGACCTGGAAGGGCATGTGGAAGTCGGGCAGCAGGGACGGGCCCACCTTCTGGTACGGCACGTGGGTGTAGGCGCGCAGCCGCTCGGCGCCGGCCGAGGCGAGCAGCGCGCCGACGTCACAGGCGGCGATGCCGGGGCCGGTCGGGCCCTGCCAGGGCTTGGTGGGCCGGGCCCGCGCGTTCATGTACCGGCTGGAGCGCATGTGCCACTCGTGGCCGCCGGACTGCCAGTCCTGCAGGCCCTGGGTGTACGTGGCGACGGCGGTCACCTCGTCCGGTGTGAGGCCGTTCTCCAGGGCGAGGGCGGGCACTTCGGTGAACGCGGTGTGCTCGAACTGGTGCAGGCGGGAGGTGAGGACGTCGTTGACGGTGTCGGCGGCCTCCTGGGTGGTGCAGTCGAAGAAGGTCTCCAGGACGAGCACGCCGTTGCTGAGTTCGCCCTCGTCCTCGACCTCCCGCTGGTAGGAGAACAGGTCGTTGCGCAGGTGGACGGCGTCCGAGAACGTCTCCATCAGCACCCGCAGGGGCCTGGAGCCGGCGACGGCGGCGGGCACCTCGGCGGTGGCGTACTCCACCAGCCCGGCCGACCAGGGGGCGCCGCCCACCTTGCGGCGCATCTCGATGTACTCGACCGGGTTGGCGATCCGGCCCTCGTTGATGTTGGACAACTCCCACAGGGACTCGTTGAGGAGGTGCTCGGTGGCGACGGCGAAGCGGCGGCGCCAGCCGGCGGACATCGACGGCACCGTGCGCGTCCACAGGTCGGCGAGGCCCGCCTCGACCGGGTTCTGCGGCTCGGGCATCGGCGTCGACGGGTCCATGGGCATGAACAGCGGCAGCCGGTCCAGGTAGGCCTTGCCGCCGGCGCGGTCCTGGGTGCGCTTGAAGATCTCCAGGAAGTGGTCGTCGAAGAAGAAGACCCACACGTACCAGTCGGTGATGAGCGAGAGGGCGGGACCGTCGCAGTCGGGGTGGGTGTAGGCGCAGAGCAGGCCGTAGTCATGCGCGTCGAGGTCGGACTGCTCCCAGATCCCGGACCCCTCCAGCATCCCCATCTCGCGCGCCCACGCGGTCGAGTGGGCGCGGGCCTCGTCGACATGCGGGTTCAGCCGCGCGGGGTACGGCATGTAGAAGTGCGGGAGTTCGAAGGGCTGCTGCGTCATGGCCGGGCCCTACCCAGGGCCTTTCGGCGGCATCCGCGGGCCCGGACATGATCACACCATCGCGTGAATCAGGAACGAATCCGGGAGTTCACACCGGGCTCTGTGGCGTTCACGCGTCAGGTGACCTGCGTACGGACCGCCCGCCCCACCTCGGTACGCAGCGCCACGAACTCCGGCGGGCCTCGGGGGTGGTGAGTGGGGGCGGCAGACCAGGGCGCAGACGATGGCGACGCGTTGCCGCATCACCCCGGAAAGCTGCTGACCTGGATCAGCGCATGCGTGCCGCTGGTGCGCCAGCGCCGGCCTTCGGCGGCGACCAGCGCGGCCTCCGTGTCCGCGTCCAGGCCGGTGATCACCTCGGACTTCAGCGTGCGCAGGGCGGCGACCGGGCCCGGGAAGTGCGCGGTGACCTCGGCGAAGGGTGTGGTCGGGGGCCAGCGGCGGTCGCCCACCAGGCGGCGGTAGTTGAGGTCGCCCTTCACGATGGTCAGGTCGGCCGTGGCGAGTTCGGCGCGAAGATCGTCGGGCATGTCCGTGTACGGCAGCGGGGCGCAGGAGAAGGGGTGCGCGCGCACCGCGAGGCGGCCGTCGGCCATCGCGGCCCACAGCCGGTGCCCGTACGCGGCGGCCTCGCCGGGTGCCCGCGTGAGCCTGCGCAGCGCGTCGACCACGTCGGCGGTGGTGGCGTCGGAGACGTAGTACGGGTACGGCTTCACCTGCAGAACGGCCCGCCCGATCCGCCCGTGCGCGAGAAGGTGGGCGATGAGCAGCAGGTCGGGGATGAGTTCGCGTCCGGCGTTGTCGGCGATCAGGCAGAGGGTTCCGGTAGCGGCACCGGCGCCACCGAGCAGCGTCCAGAGGGTGTCGGTGTCGTCGGCGACCAGGGCGGGAACGGCGGCCCGGTCCTCGGCTTCGGCGTCCGAGAGGCGGAAACCGAGGTCGGCCCGGTTGCCCCACAGGGAGCCGTGCAGCAGGGCCGTGGCCTGTTCGTCCACCGGGCGGCCGGTGAGTTCGTCGAGGGCGGCCAGTTCCTCGTCCGTCTCCCGGGAGTCGAGTTCGGCGAGCTTGGAGGGGCGGAACGGGTCGATGCCCTGCCAGGGGCCGGGGCCGAAGTAGCCGACGGCGTCCAGGAGCCGACGGTAGAAGTGGCTCTCGGACCACAGCCACGGCACGTCGAACCAGGAACGGCCCGTGTACGCGTCCATCCCCCACGCCGACCAGCGGTCCAGGTCGTGCGCGTCGGCCGGGAGCGGCTCGACGACGCCCTTGGTGCAGCTCGCGAGGAGCGCGTCGAGGGCTTCGTGCTGCTCGGGGCCGTACGGGAAGGACTCCCGCACCTGCCGGATGATCGCGGGGTGCCGCTCGGCGAGCACGCTGTACGGGAACGAACCGGGCTCGTCGCCGAGGATCACGGGCGCGGACGGCACGGAGTGAGCGGGCTGAGCGGGCGGCGGGTTGTCGGGCATGCGCCTCACCGTAGCGCGCGACTCCTCACGGACCGAGTCGGCGGACATCGCGTGGTGTTGGAACGCCGCCCCGGCCACCTGCGCTTTCACAGCCGCGCACCGGGACGCCGGGGTGCCCTCTGCAACGCTTCTCGCGCCTCGGTCGGAGAGACAAGCTAAGTGCGGCGCCATGACGAGCGCCCGTCGCCCGCCCCTTCCCCGCGCGGCCGGCACCCGCCGGTCCGCTCAGACCACCCTGATCTCCCGCTCCAACTGCGTGACCAGCGTCAGATACCGCGCCCGGCGGGGTACCGGGACCATGCCGCGGATCATCAGGTGCCACATCTCGGCCAGTCGGCGTGGCTGGCGGGCCACGGGTTCGAGGGAGCGGCTGACGACCCTGGTGCCGACGAAGAAGCAGACGAGGGAATGGGCGACGGCGTCGATGTCGGTGTCCGGATGGAGGTCGGACTCCTTCACCGCGCCGAGGAGTTTGCGGGAGGAGAGCTCCAGCCACTCGGTGAAGGGGTGCCGAAGCGGCGGACGCACCTCCACTCCCCCGGTGGCCAGGCGCAGGCCGGCGCGGGGGACGGGATCCTCGACCGACATCCGCGCTATGCCGAAGGTGATGCGCACCAACGCCTCGAGCGAGGTGTAGCCCCGGCCGTCCGCGTCTCTCGCCAGCCGGCGCGAGGCATGGGACTGCAGCTCCATGATCGCGTGGGCCAGGTCCTCCTTGGCGGCGAAGTGGAAGTAGAGGGCGCCCTTGGTGACTTGGGCGTGCTCGACGATGTCGCTCAGGCTGGTGGACTCGTAGCCGTGCCGGTCGAAGAGGTCGGCGGCGGCCTTGATGATCGTCGAGCGGGTCTGCTCGGCGCGTAACTGCCTCGGCATTGACGGGACTCCTGCGGGAAAGAACGGGTCATGCCGTTTGTTTCTGGCTCTTCGTACACGATAACTCACCTCCCCCACGTACCGACCGTGCAGACGAAGACCGGCGAATCTCCTTGCCTGCCGACGACTTGTACGTCGCTGCCGGATCCGTCCGTGGCCTCGACCCAGACGGGTTCGTCCAGCTCGGCGTATCGGTGGAAGGCGATGCGGAACGAGACCGGTGCACGGGCTCCAAGGGTGTGCGCCCGGACGGCCTGACGGGCGGCTTCCAGCAGCAGCATGCCGGGAACGTGATCGAGGGGATGGTCAAAGAAAACAGGATGTGCGGTATCTATTCGCAGCTGCCAGAGGCTCGGACCGGTCGCCGGGGCGAGGACCACGTCCTCGGGCAGCGCGCGGCCGACTGTGGCGGCGGGCAGCGGGGGCGGCAGCGGCAGGGGGGCCACGGTGGCGGCCGTACGACCGCCTCGCAGCCGGCGGTAGACGGGCTCACTGGTGCAGGTGAACGCCACCCGCCGCGCGGTCGCGACGAGTTCCCCGCCGCGCAGGACCTCCGCGATGTACACCGCGCCCACCGGGCGGCGGCCGCGGTACTGGACGTCGACGAAGGTGACCTCGACGGTCAGCTCGGCGGGGACCGCTCCCACGGCCAAGTACCGCGGGAACGTCTCGACTTGGAACTCCTGGAGGACGAAGTGGTGGTCCAGCGGCACCTCGTACTCGGTGTGCGCGATCAGCGTTCCGCTCTGCCGCACCGTCTCCACGACGAGCAGCGGATCGTACGCGGACCGGTCCGGGGACACGTGTAAACCGTGTGCGCGCGGCCATTGCGCCGACACCGAGAATCGGTCGGCCCCGATCCGTCTCCAGCCGGTGAGCAGGGTTTCCGCGACCGCCGCGCGGTGCACGAGTTGACGGGGAACGGTCGCCGTCATGGACTGGGGTTCGGCAAGTTGCCGCGGTTGAGTCATGTCTCTCCCTACGGTCCCCCGAAAGGCCATGTGCAGACAGTGAAGCGTCCACTCCGGTGAGCGTTAGAGTACGAGCCGACCGGTTTGTTTTCAATGAGATCAGTCGGCGGCCCCCTATGATCGGGGCGATCGGGCACCCGAGGTGAAGCACCTGGGTCGAACGGTCCCCGGGGAACAGTCAACTCGGCGCATGGGAGGGGCTCTTATGGCACAACAGGAGCGCGCCATCAGGACGCGCAGAGCGATCCTGGAAGCGGCGGGCGCGGTCTTCGACGAGCACGGCTACGCGTCCACCACCATCTCCATGGTGCTGGAGCGGGCCGATGTCACCAAGGGCGCCCTGTACTTCCACTTCTCCTCCAAGGAGTCCCTGGCCCAGGCGGTGCTGGACGAGCAGGTGCCGTTCGGCGCGGTCCCGGAGCAGCCCTGCAAGCTGCAGGAGATCATCGACATGACGTTCGTGGTGGCGCAGCGACTGCTGACCGACTCCCTGCTGCGGGGCAGCGTGCGGCTGACGGTGGACCAGGCGACGCCCCCCGGGGTCGACCACTCCGGGCCGTTCCGGCAGTGGGCGGAGCGGCTCACCGTGCTCATGGAACAAGCCCGTGGCCAGGGCGAGTTGCTGCCCACCGTGCAGCCTCGGGACACCGTGGAGCTGCTGGTGGGAGGCTTCGCCGGCATCCAGTTGATGTCCCGGGCGCTGACCGACCGGACGGACCTCGCGCACCGGATCTCCGTCCTGTGGTCCCACATCCTGCCCAGCATCGCGGTGCCGGGCCTGCTGCTCGGCCTGGACAGCAGGGCCGACCGCGGTCTGCGGGTCCTCTCCGCGGTCCCCGTGCCGTGATCCTCGTGACGGGGGCCACCGGCACCGTCGGACGGCTGGTGGCCGAGCGCCTGTCCGGTACCGGCCGGGTCCGTCTGCTCGTCCGCGCTCCGCACCGCGCCCCCGCCCCGGGCCCCGGTACCGAGACGGTGGTCGGGGACTTCGACGATCCCGGCAGCCTGCGCGCGGCGCTCACCGGCGTACGGTCCGCGCTGCTCGTCACCACGAATCCGCTGGCGCCCGCCCAGGACGAGAACTTCGTGACGGCCGCCCGCGCGGCCCGGGTGGCGCATGTGGTGAAGCTGTCGGCCCAGGCGGTGACCGATCCCGGCGCCACCGACCTGGTCACGCGGTGGCAGCGGGACAACGAGGAGCTGCTGCGCGCGTCGGGCCTGCCGTGGACATTCCTTCGGCCACGCGCCTTCATGTCCAACACCCTGGGCTGGGCCGGCTCCGTACGGGAGGAGGGAGTAGTCCGGGCGCCCCACGCCGGCTCGCGCAACGCGACGGTCGATCCGCGGGACATCGCCGACGTGGCGGTACGAGCCCTCACCGAGCCGGACCGGCATGCGGGGCACGCGTACGCGCTCACCGGGCCCGAGGCGCTCACTCCGGCGCGGCAGACGGAGATCCTCGCGGAACTTCTCCAGCGGTCACTGGTGTTCGAGGAGTTGACGCTCGATCATTTCCTGCGGGGACTGCTGAGGCGCTATCCCGCTCCGGTGGCCCGTGCCCTGGCCGAGAGTGCCGAGCGCGGTCGGCACGGGTCGAAGACGCACGTGGATCCCACGGTCGCCGAGCTGCTCGACCGACCGGCGGGCACCTACCGGGAGTGGGCGGCCGCCCACCTGGACGCGTTTCGCGCCTGAGGGGCCGGCCGGGAGGGCTCTCTGACCAGGGGGACCCCGTTCGCCTGGGTGGGGATCCCATTCGCTTGAGCGACGCTCCCGTGCGCCCGAGGCGGGGACCCCGTACGCCCGAGGCCGGATCCCGTGCGCCCGAGGTGGGCTCCGTGCGCCCGAGGCCGGATCCCGTACGCCCGAGGCGGGAACCCCGTACGCCCGAGGCGGGCTCCGTGCGCCCGAGGCCGGATCCCGTGCGCCCGAGGTGGGCTCCGTGCGCCCGAGGTGGAGGTCCCATTCGCCCGGGGTGGGAACCCGTACGCTCGCCGGGCATCCCCTGAACGCGCCCCGCCGTTTTCCCGTACTGGACGGGAGCAGACCGTGGCCCCCACGGAAGTCAGGCCGTTCCGTTCCGCCCGAGGAGACGTTCCGGATGCCCCGGACCACCGCACACCGCACCGCCGCCCTGGCGGTCTCCGTCACGAGCTCCCTGCTGCTGGGCGTGTGGGCGGCGCTACCCGCCGCCGCCCACGGCGCCCCGACGGATCCGGCCAGCCGGGTCTACGGCTGCTCCCCCGACGGCGACCAGAACGGCACCGCCGCCTGCCGCGCGGCCGTAGCGGCGAACGGGGCGCCGTTCACGGCCTGGGACAACCTGCGCGTCGCGAACGTGAACGGGCGGGACCGCCAGACCATCCCCGACGGACAGCTGTGCAGCGGCGGCCTGCCCGCCTACAAGGGCCTCGACCTCGCCCGCGCCGACTGGCCGTCCACGCGGATGACGCCTGGCGCCGCGCTGACCATGCGGTACGTCTCCACGATCCCGCACACCGGAACCTTCCGGCTCTATCTCACCAAGCCCGGTTACGACCCGACGAAGCCGCTGACGTGGTCCGACCTTCCGGAGAAGCCGTTCGCGGAGGTGACGGATCCGGCGCTGACGGACGGGGCGTACCGCATCGGCGCGACCCTGCCGGCCGACCGGACGGGACGGCATGTGCTGTACACGATCTGGCAGAACAGCAGTACGCCGGACACGTACTACTCGTGCTCGGACGTGGTGTTCCCGGCGGCGAAGAGTGACGGGGCTGGGGCCCAGGGGGCTGGTTCGGCCACGGGCGGCGGCAGGGGTGAGGGCAACACCGGTGCGTCGCCCGGTCAGAACAGCGAGACCGGCGAGACAAGCCAGAGCGGTCAGCGTGCCAACCCCGCCGAAAAGAGCCCGGTGCCTGCCGGTTCCGCACCGAACGCCGTCCCGTCCGGCAGCCCCGCCGAGGCCGGTGCCGCCCCCGAGAGCACTCCGGTGGCCTCCTCCGCCGACGCGGACTCCGGTCCCTCCGCGCCGACCGTTGCGGGCGGCGCCGCCGCGGTGCTGCTGCTCACCGGGGGCGCCGCCCTGGCACTGCGCATGCGCCGACGCTGAAGGCCGGGCGCGGGGGCGCCGGTCGACCGTCCGACTGCCTGCCTGCCTGGCTTCCTGCCTGGCTGGCTGGTTGGCTGGCTGGCAACTGGCCTGGCTGACTGGCCGTCGGACGGTCTGACCGACTAGTTGACGAAGACCGGCGCGTCGCCGTCCGTCACCGGGGCGTACTTCGCGGTGAAGTAGCCGTTGGCGAAGCACAGGGACGAACCGGACGTCTTGGTGAACTGCTGGTTGGTGAAGGTGATGCTGTTGTCGGCGTTGTCGGCCTTTCCGGTCAGGGCGGGCGTCTGGTAGACGCAGTTGATGCTGCCGAGCAGGGTGCGCAGCACGACCGTGGTCTGGACGGCGGAGCCGCTGGCCGCGGTGACCGTGACGGTGCCGTCGGAGCTCACGGCGGTCGTGTACGGCAGGTTGTTGACCGTGATGCTGGTGACGCCGAGCACCCCGACGACGTTGGCGCTGCAGCTGCTACCGGTGAAGGTGTGGGCGCCGAGCGACTCACTGGCCGTGCCGGGCGCGGTCGGGTTGTCGGTGACGGTGGCGGTGAACTGCGAGGACGTGCAGGAGATACCGCTGGTCCCGGTGGCACTGGAGTAGAGGGTCGCGGTGGTGCCGGTGGCCAGCGGCGCGGTGAGGACGTCGCCGACGGCGACGGGCGTGCCGCCGAGGCCGCCGGTGGTCAGGACAGGGGTGTCGGCCGCCGACGCGGGGGCGATCGCCGGGAGGGTGAGGGCGGTGACGGCTCCGGTGAGGGCGAGGAGGGTTCGAGTACGCATGGGGGTGCCTCGTTTCTGGGGTGGGGGGCGGGTGTTCCGCGTTTCGGTGTCCGCCGTCGCCGGCCCATGACGCCTTCTCCGTACGTGACGGACCGGCAACGACGGCCGACCGGTGACCGGCCGGAGATCCACCGGCGGTCGGCCGGAGACCCCATGGGGGAGGGCCTCCGGCCGGGCCGGACGGGAGGGCGGCTCGGGCACGGCCTCAGGGGGGAAGCGACCGTGCGGGTGCCGTGAGGGATGGACTCGGGCGATGACACGCCCGTACTGGACCCCGTAGGGGACGAAAAGTCCGGGAAGCGGCTGGATCCGGCGCCACGGATCAGGCAAGCCAGGGAGAGTTCTAGACCCGCCCCTCCGGCAACGTCAAGGTGTCGTACGGGAGTTGCCGGTGCGGCCGGGATCTTTTCGGTGCCTGCTCAGCGCCGGAACCACAGGCGACACACAATCAACACCCTTTTCGCACAACTTGCTTGACCCTTGGTGTAACCACCGGTAACTTCCTCGACACCTACCGATGCGTAACCAGTAAGCCCTTGCATTCACCGGGAGGTGCGAGGGGGTGTGCGCACCGTTCGATGTCCGCGCCAGGACACCGTGCCACTGACCTGAAGCCCAACGCATTGCCTATGCCCATGGGAGCAGCACATGGCCTCGTCCTCGGACCTCACCTCGTCCGCCGGCAACACCCCTGAGAACCCGGAAAGTGGTTCCGCGACCGATCTGCCCGAAGCCCCCGCCGGTCCCGTCAGACGCGGACGGGTGCGGGCGCGCCGAGCCGCGATCATGGCGGTGCCGGCCGTCGCGGTCGCCGCGGGTCTCGCGATCCTGACCGCCGAAGGAGCACTGGGCGTGCAGTTCGCCATCTCCGGCATGCCCTTCATCGTCACCGCCACCGAGCTGAACGGCAGGGGATTCGAGCAGTTCGGCGGCATGGACAACCTGGACGCGAACAACCCGAACCCGGGCAACACCGGCGGCCAGGTACTCGTCGTCACCTCCGTCATCAAGAAGGCCACCCTCACCAAGCTCTGCCAGAGCGTGGACCTGGGCGGCACCAACCTGGTCATCACGGCGGGCGATGGCAAGGACAAGGTCCAAGCGCTCGGTCTGACCACAGACTCAACCGAGATGTCGGGGAACGCCAAGTTCAAGAACATCGAGATCGGCAACGACGCCGGCACGCTCGACAAGGGGGGCGTGAAGGGCCCGGCCGGTGTGTTCAGCCAGCAGTCGGACCGCGTATGGATCACCGAGCTGCGGCAGACCAACTACGCGACCACCGCGGCGACGTTCAAGCTGCCCGGCCTGCATCTCAGCTTCAGCGAGAAGGCCTGCTGATGCCGGGGCGGCCAGACCAGGACCCGCGGTCCGGTTTCCAGCGCTGGCGGGCGGACCGTCCGTTCTGGGGCGGGCTGCTGCTCACCCTGGGCGGGGTGGAGGTCCTGCTCACCGAGAAGGCCTCACTCAAGGTCATCATGCACATCGGCATGCAGGGCCTGGCCGGCTACCTCCTGCCGGGCCTGATGGTGCTGCTCGGACTGCTGACGCTCTTCAACCCGGCCCAGCGGCTCTTCTACTCGATCACCGGCGTCCTGCTGTCCCTGGGCACCTGGGTCACCTCGAACCTGGGCGGCTTCTTCGTCGGCCTGCTGCTGGGCACGGTCGGCAGTTGCCTCGCCTTCGGCTGGCTGCCCGACCAGGAGCCACGCGTGCGCCGACGGCAGCGGAGGAAGGCGGCACGAGAAGCGCGAGAGGTCCGGGAATCCGCTGAAAAGCGGGAGACGGAGGAGACGCCACAGACGCCGCGACTCGATCGGGAGACTGCCGCCGAAGGGGCGCTTCACGAGGAGACGCAGGCCGGTCAGCGGCAGGCCGTCGAATCCGCCTGATGTCCGGTCCGGATCTCGGCCCGGATCTCGGGCCCTGCTCTCCGGCCCGGATCTCGGGCCCTGCTCTCCGGCCCGGATCTCGGCCCGCCGACCTCCGGTCCGCCGTTCGCCGGTCCGGCCGCCCGGTGAGTGAATCGGGCGGCCCCGGCCGGACTCGCCGCGCAAGGGCGGCCGGGCTCACCGCGCGGCGGCGGGCGGCTCCCCGGGGACGGCGCTCGACGTCACACCGGTCGCCGCGTCCGCCACCGCGCCGCCTGCCGCACCCGACGTCACGCCACCCGCCACGTCCGTCGTCGCGTTCTCGTCCTTCAACGCCTTCGCCTCACTCTTGAGGATGCGCATCGACCTGCCGAGGGACCGGGCCGTGTCCGGCAGTTTCTTCGAGCCGAACAGCACGATGAGCACGATCGCCACGACCAGCAGGTGCCACGGTTCCAGTCCGTTGCGGAGCATGGCAGCCCCCTCACTTTCCCTTGCCCAATGGTTGCTTCATTGCGCAACTGTACAACCCGCAGGTGGGAACAACGGGTGAGAACAGAGGGCGTCGACGACCGTGACCAGCCATCGCCGGACCACACCACCACGCTGATCGAGTACGGCCCCGGCCTCGCGTCCCAGGCACACACCGTCGCCCGCGCCTTCCCGGGAGCCGGGATCGAGCCCGTGACCCGCTCCGGCGTCAGTGTCGTCCTCGGCCGGTCGTACGCCGACTCGCCGGGCGCCGTCGCCTCGCCGGTCCCGGCGGCCGTGCCCTCGGAGGTCGCCGACAGTGCCCGGTCGGCGGACGACGACCCCTGCTCCGACCTGACCTACGGCCGATCCCGGTCGAGCCGGGCCCGGGCGGCGCGCAGCGCGAGGGCGTAGAGGCCGAGGACGGCGGCGAGCAGCAGGTACCAGGCCGGTGGCAGGACGGTCATGCCGAGCGAGGCGCCCAGCGGACTGGGCGGCAGCAGCAGTCCGGCCACGGCGAGCAGGGCCGCCGCCCACTCGACCGGGCCCCGCCGGCGCCCCTCCGCCGGGCCCCGCCCGGAGCGCAGGAGCAGCATGACCAGGGCCTGGGTGAGCAGGTTCTCGGTGAACCAGGCGGAGTGGAACACCGTACGGTCGTCCAGCGCGTCGGGTCCCCGCAGGGCGAGCGCGAGGACGGCGAAGGTGGCGAGGTCGGCGACCGCGTTCAGCGCGCCGAAGCCGGTGATGAACCGCAGGAAGGCACGTGGCCGCAGCACGGCCGGGCCACGCAGCGCCGCCGCGCCGGGCCGGTCGTACGCGAAGGCGAGCTGGGCCGTGTCGAAGCACAGGTTCTGGACGAGGACCTGGGCCGGGAGCATCGGCAGGAAGGGCAGCAGCAGCCCGGCGGCGAGCATCGCGAGGACGTTGCCGAGGTTCGAGGAGAGCGTGACGCGCAGATACGAGGCGATGTTGGCGCTGCTGTGCCGCCCGGCGGTGACCGCGTGCCCGATCGCCGCGAGCCCCTTGTCGGCCAGCACGACGTCGGCGGCCTCCCGGGCCGCGTCCACGGCACCCCGGAGCGCGATCCCGACGTCCGCGGCACGCAGCGCGGGCACGTCGTTGACTCCGTCACCGAGAAACCCGACGGTATGCCCGTCGGCCCGCAGCCCGGCGACGAAACGCGCCTTGTCGGCGGGGGTGCAGCGGGCGACGACGGTGATACGACCGCCCCCGCCGCCTACACCGGACTCCTCCGCACCCCGCTCCCCCGCGACCGGTATCGCCCCCACACCCAGGCCCCGGCAGGCACCCGCCACAACGGCCGCATGGCCGCCGCCGACAACGGAGTCCTGCGCCCCCAACTCCCCCGCGACCCGCGCCTCCCCCACGTCCAGCCCCAGGTCCCGGCAGGCGCGGGCCGCCGTGGCGGGGTGGTCGCCGGTGAGGACCGTGAGGGTGATGCCGAGGGCGGTGAGCCGGCGCAGGGCTTCGGGGGCGGTCGGGGTGAGGGCGTCCCGGAAGGCGACGAAGCCGCGGAGGGTCAGGCCGCTTTCGTCGGCGGCCGTGTAGGCGCGGATACGGGCGGGGCGGTCGGCCGTGGCCACGGCCAGCAGCCGCAGCCCGGCCCCCGCGTGGTGGGCGGCCAGTGCGCGCAGCCGGTCCCGTTCGGCGGGGTCGAGCGCACAGCGTTCCAGTACGTCGTCCACGGCGCCCTTGACGACCAGCGTGTGCCTGCCGAGGCGGCCCTGGACGACCGCGCTCGCCAGCCGGCGCTGCGGGTCGAAGGGCACGGCGGCCACGCCGTCCTCCTCCTCGCCGACCGGGCCGGCCGCGTCCAGCAGGGCCTCGTCGAGGGCGTCCGGGGCGGGCAGCTCGGCCAGCTGGAGGGTCCACCAGGCATTGACGGCGGCCCAGCGCAGCACGTCGGGGTCGTCCTGGCCGGCCGGGTCGAGGGACCGTTCGACGACCGGCCGGTCCTGCGTGAGGGTGCCGGTCTTGTCGACGCAGAGCACGTCGACGGCGCCCAGGTCGTGCAGCGCGGGCAGCCGTTTGACGATCACACCGTGGGTTCGGGCGAGCAGTGAGGCCCCGCGTGCCAGGCAGGTCGTGACGATCACCGGGAGCATCTCGGGGGTGAGCCCGACGGCCACCGCGACGGCGAACGGCAGCGTCTCCAGGCCCCGGCCGCGCAGGGCCGCGTTGGCCATCAGGACGAGCGGCGGGGTCAGCAGCATGAAACGGATCAGCACCCGGGAGATGCCGCGCACGGACCGGTCGAAGGCGCTCGCCGACCGCCGCTCCGGCGCCCCGCCGTGCGCGGCGGCCAGCCGGGTCCGCGCTCCCGTGGTGAGGACGACGGCGGTGGCACTGCCCGTGACGACCCCGCTGCCCTGGAAACACAGGTGCGGCGCCGCGAAAGGACCGCCGGTGGCGGCATCGTCGGCGTCGGCCCCCGGGGACCCGTCCCGCGGGATGCCGTCACTCGCGGCTTTCGCCACCGGTGCCGACTCCCCCGTCAGTGCCGCCTGGTGCACGGTCAGCCCACGGGACCGCAGCAGTCGTACGTCCGCGGGGACCAGGTCCCCCGGACCGAGGCGGACCACATCGCCCGGGACCAGTTCGGCGACCGGTGTCTCCCGCGCCGAGGGGACGGATGAGTCGTCCGTCCCGCGTCGCAGGACCGTGGCCGTACCGGAGACCAGGGCGCGCAGCGCGGCCATGGAGCGGTCGGCGCGGTGCTCCCCGCTCGCCCGCAGCACGCAACTGACCCCGACCAGCGCGAGGATCACCGTGGCGTTGCCCCAGGAGGCGACGGCGGCCGAGACCAGACCGAGGCAGAGCAGTACGGCGGTGAAGGGGTCGCGCACAGTGCGCACGAACCTGCGGGGCCAGGAGGTCGTACGGAGTTCGGGGAGCGTGTTCTCGCCGAACTGGGCGAGCCTGCTCTGGGCCTCGGCGTCGCTCAGTCCGCGCGGGCCGGTGTCCAGTCGTCGCAGCGCCTGCAGGGAGGTGTCCTCGGCGGCGTGCTCGGAGAGCATGGAGGCGGCCGGTTCACAGGCCGCGCAGGCGGCGGGCCGGGGCGGCGCGGTCGGAGAGCCGGCCCACCATGAGCCGTACCACGTCGACGACGTCGGGGTCGTCGACGAAGTACACCTGGCGGCGCCCCTCGCGGCGGGAGCGGACCAGGCCGGCCAGCTTCAACTTGGTGAGGTGCTGGCTGACCGCCGGCAGGGCACCGCCGACCCGCTCCGCGAGCCCGCTCACGTCGCTCTCGCCCTGGGCGAGCGCCCACACGATGTGCAGCCGGGCGGGCGAGGCGAGCAGCCCGAAGGCAGCGGCCGCCTGCGTGAGCACGTCGTCGGAGGGGTCGTCGAAGCCGTGGCCGGCCGCCGTCATGGTTCGCGTCCTCCTGTCCGCCGGTCCCCGGGAAGGAAGTCACGCCCGCCGCGTCCCGGGGAAAGCCGTGGGGCCGGTCCAGTGTAGGTGGCCGGGCCCCCGCCGCGATCAGCGGCGACGTGCCATCGGAGGGGAGGGGGATGGCCCGCGAGTACGCGGCCCGGGGCGTGCCGATGCGGCTGCGTACCTCCACCGAGGCCGTAGGCCGAGGAGTTCTTCACGGGCCTGGAACTCGTAGAGCCGGGCATCGTCCAGGTTCACAGGTGGCATCCGGACGGCACGGGCCCCGAGGTGGTCCGGGACGAGGAACTCGCGATGTACGGGGCGGTGGCGCGCAAGCCGTGACGCAGGGAGGGGGCTGTCGGCCGTGACCCGCCGGGGAGACTGGTTGCGCATCCCCTGACACGGCGGGGAGACGGGGCGCGCCCGGCTGACGCGGCGGAGAGACGGGGTGCGCCCGGCTGACGCGGCGGAGAGTCGAGGTGCGCCCAGCCCGACGCGGCCGGGAGGCGGGTTGCGCATGCCGGTCGAGCGGGCCCGCCGCCCCTCCCGTCACCCGCCGCCCCGCCGCTCCCCGCCCTCGGTCCTCCCGCTGGCGAAAGATCATCACAATGCGGCACCGACAACTCAGTGCGAGCAGCCGATCACTTGACTACCGGCGGTCACACACGGTTGGCTCCAAGCCAATGACGGTTCAACCGGTCGGCGCACCGTCCGCGCTTGGACCGCACATTCGTGTTCCGCTTGCTCGGCCGCACAGCGAGGTGCCCGCTCCATGAACACTCCTCCTCCACCTCAGGCCTCCTCCGGATCCGTCGGCGCCGCCGCCCTGACCGCCGCGCTGTGTCTGCTCCTCGCCGGCTGCTCCGGATCCGGCGGCGCCCGGCTCGACGCGGACGCCGACGCGGCGGGGAGCGCGGCCACCGGCCGGATCAGGGTCGCCCTGATCACCCACGGCGGGCAGGGGGACGTCTTCTGGGACCGGGTGCGGCAGGGCGCCCGCGCGGCGGCCGCCAAGGACGGCGTCGCGCTGACGTACGCGAACGACTCCGACCCGGCCAAGCAGGCCCAGCTGGTGCGTGACGCGGTCGGGGACAAGGTCGACGGCATCGCGGTGACACTGGCCAAGCCGCAGGCGATGAAGGGCCCGGTCGCCGAGGCGAAGGCGGCCGGCATCCCCGTGGTCGGTTTCAACTCCGGTATCGACGCCTGGCGTTCGCAGGGGCTGCTGGAGTACTTCGGCCAGGACGAGAGTCTCGCGGGCCGGGCGGTCGGCGACAAACTGGACGCCCTCAAGGCCAAGCACGCCCTGTGCGTGATCCACGAACGGGGCAACGTCGCCCTGGAGGCGCGCTGCGCCGGCGTGAAGAAGACCTTCGCGGGGCAGACCGAGATGCTCTACGTCGAGGGCACCGACCTGAACGGCGTGGACGCCGCCGTCACGGCCCAGTTGCAGCAGGACCCCACGATCGACGAAGTCGTGACGCTGGGCGCCCAGTTCGCGGACACCGCGGTCAAGGCGGTGAAGGCGGCGGGCAGCAAGGCCAAGGTGGCCACCTTCGACCTCGACAAGGACCTGGTCACGGCGGTCCGCGACGGGGACGTGCAGTTCGCGGTGGACCAGCAGCCGTATCTGCAGGGTTACCTCGCCGTGGACGCGCTGTGGCTGTACCGGACCAACGGCAACTTCAGCGGCGGCGGAGTGGCTCCCGTGCTCACCGGGCCCGCGTTCGTCACGAAGGCGAACGTCGCCGCGGTCGCCCGGTTCGCCGCCGCCGGAACCCGCTGACCGGCCGGCCGCCGACGCCGGCGCCCACCTCGACCGACCCGACCGACCCACCCGACGGGCCTGACCGACACGGCCCACCCGACGGGCCTGACCGACACGGCCCACCCGACCGCACTCCCCCGCTCGCCCTCTCCCCGCTGATCGCCCAAGGAAGACCATGTCTAGACGGACAGGTTCCCGGCGCCGCCTCGGCTCCATCCGGCTCTCCCTGATTCTCCTCGCCCTGGTGCCGAGCGTCACCCTCGCCGCCCTGTGGGGTGTCACGACGACGCAGATGTTCTCCGAGGGCCTCCGGCTGCGCTCGCAGACGGAGCTGAGCCGGTCGACCGGCGCGATGGGCACCGAGGCCACGCTCGCGCTCCAGCAGGAACGCGGGCTGTCGGCCGCCTGGCTGGCCGGGCGGCCCGGCTCGCGGGCCGCCCTGGACCGGGCGCGCCGGGAGACGGACAAGGCGGTCGCGAAGCTCGTCGGCCGGTCCGAGGCCATCCGGAAGGCTCCCGCCCGCGTGGCCGACCGGCTGTACTCGGTCGTCGGGTCGGTGGGCAGCCTGGAGTACTACCGCAGCCAGGTGGACGATCCCACCGACATCACGGCCGAGCAGGCACTGGACCAGTACACGTCGATCATCGACGACCAGATCCACGCCTTCCAGGAGCTCTCCCAGGTCGACGACGGCGACCTCACCTCGCAGGCCGGCCCGCTGGTCGCCCTGGAGCACGCGGCGGAGCTGGTCTCCCAGGAGGACGCCCGGCTCACCCTCGCCTGGCCGTCCGGGCACCTCGACGAGAAGGCGTGGACCGACTTCGGCCACCTGGTCAGCACCCGGCGCTGGATCGTCCGGGACCAGATCGTGCCGGCGCTGCGCGGCAGCGCGAAGACACAGACCGAGCGGATCCTGCAGAGCCCCCAGTGGCAGACCGTGCAGAGCATCGAGGACCGGGTGCTCGCGGCCCAGCCGTCGGGCGGCGCCCGCCGGGTCGCCCTGCCCGGTGCGGGGCAGCAGTGGGCCGCAGCCCTGAAGACGGTCTCCGACCGGTACGGCGACCTGATCCGGCAGCAGACCTCGGGGCTGCTCGGCCGCAGCGCCGACAAGGCGGACCGGCTCCTGTTGACGGCCGCCTCGCTGAGCGCCGGCGGACTCGTCGCGCTGCTGCTGTGCGTGGGCATGTCCTGGCGGATCACCCGTTCCCTGTCCCGGCGGCTGCGCGGCCTGCGGGAGGCCACCCTGGGGCTGGCCGAGGACCGGCTGCCCGACGTGGTGCGCCGGCTGGAGCGGGGCGAGAAGGTCGACGTGGACCTGGCGGCGCCCCCGCTGGACTACGGCTCCGACGAACTCGGCCAGGTCGCCCAGGCGTTCAACACCGCGCAGCGCACGGCCGTGGTGACCACCGTGGAACTCGCCGACACCCGGCGCGGTTTCCAGAAGGTGATCCTCGGCATCGCCCGGCAGAGCCAGAACCTGGTCAACCTCCAGCTCAGCCAGCTGGACGCGCTGGAGCGCGAGCACCAGGACCCGGACGTCCTCAAGGGCCTGTACGAACTGGACTCCACGGCCAGCCAGTTGCGCCGCTACGAGGAGAACCTCGTCATCATCAGCGGTGAGCAGCCGCGGCGCAGCTGGACCGAACCGGTCGCGCTGATCGACATCCTGCGCAGCGCGATCGGCGAGGTCGCCCAGTACCAGCGGGTGGAGGTGCACACCGACGAGGAGGTGTACCTGGCGCCGCCCGCGGTCGCGGACGTGATCCACCTGCTGGCCGAGCTGATCGACAACGCCACCGCCTACTCCCCCGCGCCGAGCCCCGTCGGGGTGCGTGCCGCGATGGTGGCCAAGGGTCTGGCCGTCGAGGTCGAGGACCGGGGGCTCGGCCTGTCCGAGGAGGACTACGCCTTGCTCAACGCCCAGTTGGCCGACCCGCCGCAGTTCGACGTGGTGGCGCTCGCCGACGACCTGCGGCTCGGCATGTTCGTGATCTCCCGGCTCGCCCGGCGGCACGGCATCACGGTCACCCTGCGCTCCTCGCCGTACGGCGGCACCACGGCGATCGTGCTGATCCCGCACGAGGTGGTGGTGCCGGAGGCGGCGGCCGTGGAGTCCCCGCAGGACACGGCGTCCACGGCGGAACCGCAGTCCGGTGAGGACACGGTGCGGGACCCGGACTCCGTCGACAGCGCGGCTCCCTCGCCCACCGCCCAGACCCCCCGGCCCGTGCCCACCCCCCGGACACCCGCCACCGCCACCGCCGC
>NZ_JOEV01000050.1 GCF_000721105.1 Streptomyces cellulosae | reverse complement strand
CCAAGGCGTCGACCCCGACACCGCCGCAGCACCGACACCAATGCCCGACAACGACGACACACGCCACACCACCAGCCATAAACAACATCGCGGCACGCCGTGCCCTGGGGGAGCCGATCATCGGCGCGCCCGGAACGGCCCAGCCGGTCCCGGCTGACGTGAAAACGAGCGAGCACCACGCGACCGCCACCGACGGGGCCCGGATCGCGCCGGGCATGGCGGCCCGCGGCGCCGGGCAGATCGTGAACGTGTCGGGGATGATCGCGTTCAGTGGCCCGGCGAGTCTGGAACAGGTGCCGCTGACACCGATCCCGTGCTCGCCGGCAAGGCCCTGCCCCCGGGATACCTGACAACGGCGCCGAACTCACGCACGCTCTTCCACTCCCTGCCCAACACCGACCGTGAGACACCGGCAGCCGACGTAGCCACCAAGGCGACCACGACCGCCGCGGAGGTTCCCGGCTTTGCCGCCGAACTGACCACCCGTCGCCTTCGCCGGCTCGGGCCGGGTTCCCGTACGCGTCGCCGTCGGTGATCACGACTACCTGTACGCAGGTGACGACCCGGAAGCATTCGTGCCCGATCAGAAGGGGGCCTTCGGCGACGCCCCCAGCGTCGACGCCGTACTCATCAAGGACGCGGCGCACGAGCTGGCACTGCACCGCAACGCCCCGCAGACCAACGACCTCATCAACCGGTGGGCCCCGTCCCACGCCTGATCACTGGACCTGTTCGTCAACAGCGACGCCGACCAGTTGTCGCGGCTGTTGGCGCGGGTCGACTCCGGCGAACTGCGCGTCGACGTGGCGCAGAGTGCCGCCGGCCGAGCTGCCGGCCGTCCACACCCAGGCCGCCAAGGGTGTGTTCACGGCGAGGTCATCATCGTCCCCCCACTGCCTGACATCCCGTCATGTCCCATCAGAACGTCCAGAACATTCCAGAACAGTCCAGAACAGTCCAGAACAGTCCAGAGCAGGATGGTTAGGAAAGACCATGTCACTTTCGCTGGATCCCGAGATCGCCGAGGCACTGGCCCCGATGGCCGGCGCGATGGCGGACGCCGCACCACCGGCGGTGGGCGACATCGCGGGCCGCCGCGCCCTGTGGGAGCCGATCATCGGCGCTGCGGGAACCGCCCAGCCCGTCCCGGCTGATGTGACCAGCAGCGAGCACCACGCGACCGCCGACGACGGCACCCGGATCACCATGCGCTGGTACACCAAGGACGGCGCCGCACCGGGCCCGGCCGTGCTGTTCTTCCACGGCGGCGGGTACATCTTCGGCCACATCGACCTGTTCGACGGGCCGGTCTCCCGCTACGTGTCCGCCAGCGGCGTGCCGATGCTGTCGGTCGAGTACCGCCGCGCCCCCGAGCATCCCTTCCCGGCCTCGCTCGAGGACGCTTACACCGCGCTGCGCTGGTTGCACGAGCACGCGTCCGAGCTGGGCGTCGACCCCGGCCGGATCGGTGTGATGGGCGACAGTGCCGGCGGCGGCATGGCCGCGGCCGTGTCGATCCTGGCCCGCGACCGCGGCGGCCCGAAGATCGCCCGCCAGATCCTCATCATGCCCATGCTCGACGACCGCACCACCACCCCCGACCCGCACATCGCGCCCTATCTGGTGTGGTCCTACGACGACAGCCGCACCGCCTGGCCGGCCCTGCTCGGCGAGGCCGCCGGCGGGCCCGACGTCCCGGCCACGGCGGCCCCGGCCCGCCTCGAGGACGCCACCGGACTGCCCCCGGCCTACATCGAGGTCGGTCAGCTCGACGTCTTCCGTGACGAAGACACCGCCTACGCGACCAAGCTCAGCCGGGCCGGGGTGTCCGTGGAATTCCACCTGCACCCGGGCGTCCCGCACGAGTTCGACTCCATCGCCTTCACCTCCGACGTCGCCCGGCGTGCCATCGCCGATCGGGTCCGGGTGCTCAAGTCGATCTGAACCGCGACCACCCAGCCACCCACTGCACGGAAAGAACACCATGACTCTCTGGACCCCCATCACCGTCGGCGCGATCGAGCTTCCGCATCGCCTCGCGATGGCACCGATGACCCGTGACCGCTCGCGGGCGGACGGTGTCCCCACCGACCTCAACCGCGAGTACTACCGTCAGCGCGCCTCAATGGCCCTCATCATCACCGAGGGCACCCAGCCCTCCGCCGACGGACAGGGTTACATGCTGACGCCCGGCATCCACACCGAGGCGCACATCGCCGGCTGGCAGGAGGTCACCGGCGCCGTGCACGCCGCCGGCGGCCGCATCGTCGTCCAGCTCATGCACACCGGCCGCATCTCCCACCCCGACAACACTCCGCACGGCCGCCAGCCGGTGGCCCCCTCGGCCATACGTCCCAAGGGCGGCATGTACACCGCCTCCGGCCTGCAGGACATGCCCACCCCACGGGCGCTGACCACTGGAGAGGTCAGAAGTGTGGTGGATGAGTTCCGGCAGGCGGCGTCGGCGGCCGTCGCCGCCGGCTTTGACGGCGTCGAGATCCACGGCGCCAACGGCTACCTCGTCCACCAGTTCCTCGCCGGCAACACCAATCAGCGCACCGACCTCTACGGCGGCCCGATCGCCAACCGCATCCGCTTCGCCACGGAGGTCGCGTCCGCGGTGGCCGACGAGATCGGCGCCGAACGCACCGGCCTGCGCATCTCCCCGGGCAACCCCTTGAACGACATCGCCGAGCACGACACCCGCGACCTGTACACGGCGCTGCTCGCGGCTGTGGCGCCGTTGGACCTCGCCTACCTGCACGTGCTCCACGGCGGCGACGAGGAACTGTTGCGACAACTGCGGAAGGAATGGCCGACGGCTCTGTTCCTCAACCGCGCGGGCGCCGACATCGACGCGCGCGTCGCCGACCTCGACGCCGGCCTGGCCGACGTCATCACCGTCGGCACGACGGCGCTGGCCAACCCCGACCTCCCGGCCCGCCTCCGCTCGGGCGCACCGCTCAACGAGGCCGACCCGGCGACCTTCTACGGCGGCGACCACCGCGGCTACACCGACTACCCCGCACTCGCCTTGGCGTCCGCCAGCGGTGCCAACCACCACGGGGAAACCGCGTGACCGCGTGACCGCGCCCGAACGCCAGCTCACCGGCCTCTACCTCGAGATGACCAACACTCACGACCTGGGCTGACGGTCGCAGCGCAGGTGCCAGGTGCTCTGTCTCGGGAGGCTGTGGACGGGTGAGCCAGGTCGTGGCTGAGGGATCTTGAACGGGTGAGGGCCTTCCGGTTCGGTGTGGATTGCGACGTCTGCACCTACCGAAAGGCCCTCGTGCCCCGCCGGGCGCCGAACGCTTCCAGGTCTCGCCCACGACAGCTCGGCGACGGGCCGACCGCTACCGGCGCGATGACGAAGCCGGTATGGCCGGCCTCTCCAGCCGGAGATGCCCTCCAACCACCTGATGACCGTCACATCGAGCGGGCGAAGGCACTGCTGAGGTACAGCGACCGGACCGTCACCGAGGCATCGAACGCTTCAACCGCACCCTGCTCGACGAATGGGCCGACCTGCGGCCCTCCATCAGCAACACCTAACGCACCGACGCCCTGTGCAGACTTCCAGCACGCCTGCACCCACCACCGCTGACCACACCGCACTCGACGGCCGGCCACCCATCAGCCGCGTCGAGACTCTGCGGGCCAACACACCCAGGTCGTGACCTCGTGAGCGCACCGTGTGGGCAGTGTTGGGCCCGACTGGGCACCGCAGTATGTGGAGATCGGGCAGTGGTGCGGCGCAGGGTTGTGGGCAGGAGGACGGCGCCGCCGCCCACATCCCGAGGACCGGCCATGAGCATCCCCTGCCTCGCACAACGTGAGGACCAGCAGCAGCTCGAGTGGATCGGCGGGGAGTGTCTTCAGCGTCCTGCTCGACGCCGAGGCGACCGGTGAGCAGCGGAACGCAACTTGAGTGGTCCGGCCGTCCGCGTAGGCACGGGCAAGCTGCCTGCACCGCGTGTCTCGATGCTTCGCCACATTGTTCGTTCGAGGCTGGGCCACCCCGCTACCGCACCCTGGCCATCGCCCTCCGCACCCACATCGAACAACCCACAACCTCACCCTGCATGCGAAGGAGAGTGGGCATGCCCGTCGCAGACCCCGAGTCTGATAGATCAGCTACTGCCGAGGCCGTTCCGGCACCGTCTCGGCGCACATTCATCGCTACAGCCACGGCCGTCTCAGGGGCCGTCGTCGCCGGCGGCCTCGCCACGGCACCGGCTGCACTCGGCGCCACGGAGGCGGTGGCCGCCGAGGGGCCTCCTGCCGGCACCATTTCCCTGACGATCAACGGCGCCCGGCACACGGCCACCGTCGACAACCGCGTCTCTCTTCTCGACCTGCTGCGTGAGCACCTCGACTTGACCGGTTCCAAGAAGGGCTGCAATGCCGGAGCCTGCGGTGCCTGCACCGTCCTGGTCGACGGCCACCGCGTCAACTCATGTCTGACCCTGGCCGTTCGGCTGGACGATGCCGAGGTCACCACCATCGAGGGGCTGGCCGACGGCGACCACCTCCATCCGCTGCAGCAGGCGTTCATCGATCAGGACGCCTATCAGTGCGGCTTCTGCACGTCGGGCCAGATCATGTCCGGCGTCGGCTGCATCAAGGAAGGCCGCACCCGAACGCCCGACGAGATCCGGGAATGGATGAGCGGGAACCTCTGCCGCTGCGGCTGTTACGTCAAGATCGTTCGCGCGGTCGAGCAGGCCACTGGCCAGAAGTAAGGTGAACGATGTACCCCTTCACCCTCACCAAGCCGACCGGCACCACGGAAGCCCTCCAGGCCGGTGGGCGCGGCGGCCGGTACATAGCCGGCGGCACCACCCTCGTCGACTTGATGCGTGAGACCGTGGAGCGCCCTGGCGTCCTGGTCGACATCACCGCCCTGCCACTGCGTGATACGGCCCTCACCAAGGGCGGCGCCTTGCGCATCGGCGCCCTGGTCCGCATGACGGAAGCCGCAGCACACCCACTCGTACGCGACCTCTACCCGGTCATCTCCCAGGCACTGGAGCTGAGCGCCTCCGCCCAGCTTCGTAACATGGCCACCATCGGCGGGAACATCATGCAGCGCACTCGCTGCACCTACTTTCGGGACGTGACCGCCGACTGCAACAAACGTGAGCCGGGTTCCGGCTGCGCGGCTCTCAACGGCTTCAACCGCGGCCACGCCATCCTCGGCACCTCCGACCAGTGCGTGGCCACGCACCCGTCCGACCTGGCCGTAGCCCTCGCCGCGCTGGAGGCGAGCGTCCACCTGACGGCCCCGGACGGGAGCAGGCGCACCATCCCCTTCACGGACTTCCTGCTTCAGCCGGGCAGCACGCCTGACCGTGAGCAGGCGCTTCAGCCAGGTGAGTTGATCACGGCGGTGGAGATTCCCGCCATGCCCCGTCCGCTGAAGTCGGGCTACCTGAAGGTCCGTGACCGCCAGTCCTACGAGTTCGCGCTCACCTCGGCCGCGGTGGCCCTTCACATCCGCAGCGGAGTGATCCGCGAGGCGAAAGTCGCCGCCGGTGGTGTGGGCACAGTGCCCTGGAAGCTGCCGGCCGTCGAGCAGGCCCTCATCGGTGAACGTCCTTCCGACCGGCTGTGGTCCAAGGCCGCCGACCATGCGGCCGACGGCGCACATCCCCTCACGCACAACGGCTTCAAGGTCGAGCTGCTCAAACGCACCGTCGAGCAGCAACTGCGCACCGTCGGAGGCACCTCATGAGCCAGCCACAAGCCGCCGTCGGCGCTTCCGTGGCCCGGGTCGACGCACGGCTGCGGGTCACCGGGAAAGCGAAGTACGCAGGCGACAACAATCCCGACGGCGTCGTTCACGCAGTCATCGTCGACAGCAGAATCGGCCTCGGCCACATCACCGGCGTCGACGCGGTCGCCGCCCTCGCCCAACCCGGTGTCCTCACCGTCATCAGCCACCTCAACGCGCCCAAGCTTCCGCCCGTCCAAAGCAACGGCTACCCTCCGGGCACGCCACTGCGGGCCTTCCAGGACGACAAGGTGCGCTTCTTCGGCCAACCCGTTGCGGTCGTGGTGGCTACGACACTCGAGGTCGCCCAGCACGCCGCGAGCCTGGTGCAGGTCTCCTATGACGCCGAGCGCCCCTCGACCGACCTGAGTGCGGCGCCTCCGGCCGACAATCCCGAGACCTATGCACGGGGTGACGCGGACCGGGCACTGGGATCCGCCGACGTCAAGCTGGACCTGACCTTCCAGATGGCTCGCCAGCACCACAACGCCATGGAACCAGCCGGCATCGTCGCCCGCTGGGACGGGGACAAACTCACCATCTGGGAGAAGAGCCAAGCGGTCCAGTACAGCGGGTTCAGCATGGCTGCCGAATTCGGGATACCGCCGGAGAACGTTCACGTCATCTCGCCGGTGATCGGCGGGGCCTTCGGCAACGCCTTCCGCACCTGGGTCCACTCCGTCATCGCGGCCATTGCCGCACGCCAGGTGGAACGCCCCGTCAAACTCGTACTCACGCGCAAGCAGTTGTACTTCGGGATCGGCTACCGGCCCGCGTACTCATATGGGCTGCGGATGGGCAGCGACCGGCGGGGCCACCTGACCGCCGCCGTCCACGATGTCAACTCCGAGACATCCGCCTACGAAACACACCTGGAGGACACCCTCGTCCCCGGGCGGATGCTCTACAGCACGCCGAACGTCAAGCAGACCCACCGGTCCGTCCCTCTGGACGTCAACACACCGACGTGGATGCGTGGCCCGGGATACTCCACCGGCGCCTACCCCCTCGAGTCGGCGATGGACGAACTCGCCCATGAGCTGGGCATCGACCCGATCGAACTGCGTCTGCGTAACGAACCCGCCGACGATCAGTCCAACGGACTTCCGTTCTCCACTCGCCGCCTGCGCGAGTGCTACACCACCGGCGCCCGCGAATTCGGATGGAAACGGCGGAACTTGAGACCCGGTTCCACCCGCGACGGCGACTGGTACGTCGGCATGGGGATGGCCGCCGGCGTGTATGACACCCAGCGCGCCGCATCACAGGCTTCCGTGCGACTGAACGTCGACGGCACGGCCCTGGTTCAGTCCGGGACCAGCGACATGGGGCCCGGCACCGCCACCTCCATGACACAGGTCGCCGCTGACGCTCTGGGCCTGACCATGCGCCGGGTGATCTTCCGGCTCGGCGACTCGACCATGCCTCCGGCCGCGGGACACTTCGGATCACAGACCATGGCGAGCGTCGGATCCGCCGTGCAGGACGGTTGTGACAAGCTGCGGAAGGAGGCCATCGCCCTTGCCGTCAAGGACGAGGACTCCGCGCTGCACGGAGCCGACCCCGCCCATGTCGAGGTGCGCGGCGGCCGGCTCTACGTGACCGGTGACCCGGCGCGGGGGGAGACCTACCAGCGACTGTTGTCCCGCAACAAGCGCGCCTACCTCGAAGTGCTCGGCTCATGGGCTCCGCCGGAGGGAGCCGCACGGTACTCCCTGTACGCCTACGCGGCCACGTTCGCGGAGGTCGCCGTGCACGCCCGGCTCGGCCTGGTGCGGGTCCGGCGCATGCTGGGCGTCTACGACGCCGGTCGGATCATCAGTCCCGCGCTCGCCGACAGTCAGGCACTCGGCGCCATGATCGGGGGACTGGGTGCGGCCCTGCTCGAACACACGGTCACCGACCATCGCGACGGCCGGATCGTCAACGCCAACCTCGCCGACTACCTTGTCCCCTCGCATGCCGACATCCCCGACATCAGGGCGGTCTACCTGGCGGACGGCGAGGACCTCGTAGCCGACCCGATCGGTGTGAAGGGACTCGCCGAGATCGTCTGCATCGGTGTCACCCCGGCCATTTCCAACGCCGTCTTCAACGCCACGGGCCGGCGCATCCGGCAGTTGCCCATCACCCCCGAGCTCCTGCTCTGACCCTCCAGGGGATGCCTCTCCCGCGGGGCAACCCGATTTCCTCAGCGCCCGGGGCCGAGGACGACTCTGCGCCGGGCATGAAACCGCCGCCACGGACATCTCCCCGAGGGGCATGCCGGTGGCCCGCCACTCCGACAATTCACCGCACGGGGAGCCCGTCATGCTCAATATCGCGGACACACTGCGCCAATGGTGCCGCGAAGCAAGCCCATTTGCCCTGGCCACCGTCGTCGACGTCAGCGGCAGCGCTCCGCTGCCTACTGGCACCGCGCTGGCGGTGGACAGGAACGGCAACACCGTCGGTAATGTCTCCGGCGGCTGCGTCGATGGGGCCGTGTACGACCTGTGCCGGGATCTGCTGGATACAGGCGGCGCTCCCCGCCGCGTTCGGTTTGGTTATTCCGACGACGACGCCTTTGCCGTCGGCCTGACGTGCGGCGGCGAAATAGAGGTTCTGGTGCAGCGCGTCGATCCTGCCGCCGAGCCGCACCTCGGCACAGCGCTCGACCACGTCCTCGGGGGACGGTCCGCGGCTGTGGCCCAGGTAGTGGACGGCCCGCAGCACCTCCTCGGCCGCACCCTCTCCGTGGCTGGCGACAGCGAGGAACACGACGGGACCCTCGGTGGCACGCGCGAGGACGAGGCCGTCGCGTCGACGGCCCGCGCGCTGCTCCGGGCAGGCCGCACAGCAAGTGTGGAGATCGGCGGTGACGTCTCCACCTGCCCACAGCGGTTGACCATCCTGGTCCATACTCACGTCACCCGCCCCCGCATGCTGATTTTCGGCGCTGTCGACTTTGCCGTTGCCCTCAGCCAGGTCGCCCACTTTCTTGGTTACCACGTCACTGTCTGCGATGCCCGCTCGGTTTTCGCCTCGCCCACCCGTTTCCCCTACGCCGACCAGGTTGTTGTGGACTGGCCTCACCGCTACTTGGAGCGCACCGAGGTCGACACGCGCACTGCGATCTGCGCCCTGACCCACGACTCCAAGTTCGACGTGCCCCTGCTCCGCCGGGCCCTGGCTCTCCCGGTGGGCTACGTCGGTGCACTGGGGTCGCGGCGCACCCATGAGGAACGCCTGAGGCGATTGCGTGACGCCGCGGTTCCGGAGGACCGGCTTGTGCGCCTGCACTCTCCCATCGGCCTCGATCTCGGCGCCCAGACGCCCGAGGAGACAGCGATCTCGATCGCTGCCGAGATCATCGCCCGCACTCACGGCGCCACGGGCCTACCTCTGTCACAGTGCACCGGCCCCATCCACCAAGCCGTCCGGACGGCGGACCGAACATTCGAAGAGGAGTCCCCGTCATGGATCCCCTACGGAGCAGCGCAGGTAGGGGACTGAACGAACAGGCGCCGTCGGATGGGGGGCCAGGCTCCGTCGTTCTCGCGATCGGCCGGGAATGATCAGGTGAGTCCGAGGGGCGCCAGTGGCCGGCCCGTGTCTCGCCAGTGATGGGGCAGGCACTCGGCGACGTAGTCCCGTCCCCGGCGACCACCCCGCGATCCTGCCCCAGCTCCTTGAAGCCCCATCAACCCGGATACCCCGCCTGAACGACGACCTGCCAGGCGGAGTGCGCCGACGGCCAGGTTGCGCAGGGGCGCCATGGCACGTGGAGCGGTGCTGGTGTGTACGCGGGAGGCGTCCACCGGCAGGCGACAACGAGCTTACGACTCAAGATCAGTTACCACACGAAGACCTCCGAGTCTGCTGGGCGCGCGAAAGCCCGAGGTTAGGGCGGTCCGAGACGTCGTTCTGATCCGCGCGGTGTCCCGGCTTGACAGTGGTGTGCGGGTTGGCCGCTTCTTGGTGTGGAGGCGACTGCCGGGACCGGTGTGACGTAGGACACGGGAACTCGCCCGCTCTCACCGTCAGTTCAAGACGTGACCACAGATATGCGAACCCGGGTGCGAACTGGAGATCCGGACGCCTTTGCGGAACTCTTCGACGCATACGCCCGCGCGGTGTACAACCACGCTTTCCGGCTGACCGCCGACTGGTCCGCTGCCGAGGACGTGATGTCGACGACGTTCATGGAGGCGTGGCGGCGCCGTGCGTCGATCGAGATCGAAGGTGGCTCGCTGCGACCGTGGTTGCTGGGCATCGCGACCAACGTCGCCCGCTCCCAGTACCGCAGCAACCGGCGCTACCGAAACGCGGCCGAGGCGGCGGCAGCCGCGGGCGTCGCGCAGGAGCGGGTCGAGGACCACGCCGAGGAGACCGCCGCACGGCTTGACGACCGGCGTCGGATCGCCGCCACCCTCACCGCGCTCAGTCTGCTCAAGCGCCCCGAACGCGAGGTCCTGACGCTGTGTCTGTGGGAGGGCATGGAGTACACCGAGGCCGCCCGCGCCCTCGGCATTCCCGTCGGCACCGTCCGTTCCCGGCTGTCCCGCGCCCGCGGCAAGCTCCGCAAGCTCGCCGACGCGGAGCTGCTCAAGAAAAAGAGCGCGGAACTGCTCGGAAAAGAACGGGAACTCACCCCCGCGAACCGGCAGATAACAGGTGATCGCGGATACGTGATCCGGTCCGCACAGGAAGGAAACCGATGAACGCCAGCCCCTCCCAGCCACGCCCGGCTGAGTGGACGGAGACCCAGGGACTCCTGCCCTCCGTCGAGCGGGATCTGCCGGCGGGCCGCCACCAGTTCCACAAGGAGCAGATGATGGCCCAGATCCACGAAGACCTCCGCACCGACCGCACCCCCGCCCGCCCGGCCGTCGCCCCGCGGCGCGGCAACCCGTTCCTGCGCCGCGCGATCCTGCTGCCCGCCGGTGCCTTCGCCCTGGCCGCCGCGGTCGTGGCCGGCGTCGCCCTGTCCGGCGGCAACGGGGGCGGCGGCAGGACCGCTGTGGCCACCGGCCCCGCGCTGACCACCCAGGTCGGCGCCGCCGACGCCAAGGGCGCCCCCCAGCTCCTCGACCGCATCTCCCTGGCTGCCGCCGATGTCTCCGGGCCCACCCCGCACGCCGGCCAGTTCGTCTACGTCGCCTCGAAGGTGGCGAGCACCTACCCCAAGACCGTCGACGACAAGACCACGGTGGTCAGCCAAGAGCTGCACTCCCGCCAGGTCTGGAACTCCCTCGACGGCAAGGACGGCTGGCTGATCGAAGCGGGCGAGACGAGCGACGAGGGCATGACCCTGTCCAGTGACACCCCGCTCAACTCGGCCTACGACGCCCTGGCCAAGCTGCCCACCGACCCCGCCGCGCTCTTGCAGCGGATCTACCGGGACTCGGACGCCGTGCGGGACCCCGAAGTGCCCCGCGACCAGGCGGCCTTCGTCGCCATCGGTGATCTGCTGAACGAGAGCTACCCGCCGGCCGATCTCACCGCCGCCCTCTACAAGGCCGCGGCCAAGATCCCCGGGGTCGTGGCGGTGGACGACGCGGTCGACGCCGTGGGCCGTCACGGGGTGGCGATCGCGCGACAGAACGACACCGCCGGCGAGCGCACCGAGTGGATCTTCGACAAGAAGACCCTGGAGTTCCTCGGCGAGCGCAACGTGGTGGTCAAGAAGGTGGCGGACAGCCCGTTCAAGGTCGGCACCGTCACGTTCACCAGCGCGATCACGCAGCGCGCCGTCGTCGACGCCAGCAAGCAGCTTCCGGGGCAGGCCGGCTGATGCGCATCGAATCCTCATCGGCGGCGCTGGCCGCCTTGCTGGTCGCTGGAGTGATGACGGGCGTCTCGGTGGCCGACACCGGCACGGGGCTCGGGTTGCGGACCGCGGACGCGGACACCGCGCCTGCCTCCGACGCGGGGCGGGATATGCGGACCGTCGCAGGCTCCACCGCCGCAGGAGCGGGTGCCGGATCCTCCGCCCGGTTCATCACCCTGATCACCGGGGACCGGGTCCAGCTGGACGCCCGGGGCCGGGTGACCGGCGTACAGCAGGCACCGGGACGCGAGGGCGTCCCGGTGTCCGTCCGGAGCCTCGGCGGCGAGCAGTACGTCGTGCCGGCCGACGCCGCCGCCCGTATCGGCCAAGGCACCCTGGACAAGCGGCTGTTCGACGTCAGCGCCCTGATACGCGCCGGATACGACGACGCCCGGCGCGCCACGTTGCCGCTCATCGTCTCGTACGACGGGAAGGGCGCCCGGCGCACAGACACCCAGAAGTCGCTGGTGGCGGACGCGGACGTCACCGTACGCCGGGAACTTCCCAGCGTGAGTGGCGCCGCGCTCACCGTGCCCAAGGCCGAGGCCGAGGACGCCTGGCAGGTCCTCACCTCCACCCCGGGAGTCGCCCGGGTCTGGCTGGACGGCCGCCTCGCGGCGCGGGCGGCGCAGGGAGAAGCCAGCGACAACGTCACACAGATCGGCGCGCCCGGCGCCTGGGCCGCCGGCTACGACGGCAAGGGCGTCAAGGTCGCCGTGCTGGACACGGGCGTCGACACCACGCACCCGGACCTCGCCTCGGTGGTCACGGAGTCGAAGGACTTCAGCGGCACCGGCAGTACGGACGACCGTGTCGGCCACGGCACGCATGTCGCCGCGACCGTGGCCGGCTCGGGGGCCAGGTCCGGCGGTCTGTACAGGGGCGTCGCGCCCGGTGCCGAGATCCTGAGCGCCAAGGTGCTCAATGACAGCGGCGAGGGCAGCTCCTCCAGCGTCATCGCGGGCCTGGAGTGGGCCGCCGCGCGGGGCGCGAAGGTGGCCAACCTCAGCCTCGGCCACACCGACACCCCGGGGAACGACCCGGTCGAGACGGCCGTGAACGCCCTCTCCAAGAGCACCGGCATGCTCACCGTCGCCGCGGCAGGCAATGACGGACCCCGGCCCATGACCCTCAGCTCCCCGAGCACGGCGGACTCCGCGCTCGCGGTGGGCGCGGTCGACGACAAGGACCGTATCGCCGACTTCTCCAGCACCGGCCCGACCGCCGACAGCGCACTGAAGCCGGACCTCACCGCCCCGGGCGTGGACATCGTCTCCGCGAAGGCGGCACACGGCGAACTGGGCGACCCGGCGGCGGACGGCTATGTCTCCATGTCCGGTACGTCGATGGCGACGCCGCATGTCGCGGGCGCCGCCGCGATCCTGGCACAGCGGCACCCCGACTGGACGGGAGAGCGGATCAAGCAGGCACTGACCGCCTCCGCCGCCCCGACGGCCGGCCTGACCGGCTACCAGCAGGGGACCGGGCGGGTCTCCGTGCCGCGGGCACTCACCCAGACCGTGGTGAGCGAGCAGACCTCGGTGTCCTTCGGCGAACAGCGGTGGCCCCACTCCGACGACCAGCCGCTCGCCCGGCGCGTCACCTACCGCAACGACGGCGACGGCCCGGTCACCCTGGACCTCGCCGCCACCGCGGCCGGCCCGGCCGGGCAGCCCGCGCCCGAGGGCATGTTCCGGCTCAGCGCCTCGCAGATCACCGTCCCCGCGGGCGGCACCGCGAGCGTCGACCTCACCGCGGACACCCGCACCGAAGCGGCGGACGGCGCGTACTCGGGCGCGATCATCGCCACCGAGGAGAGCGCCGGCACGGCCGTACGGACGGCCTTCGGCGTCATACGCGAGGCCGAGGCATACGATCTGACCCTGAAGTTCCTGGACCGCCGCGGAAAGCCCGTCAGCTCGCCGCTGACCGAGATCTTCGACCACTCGTCCGACTACTGGACCACGGAGCTGGGCGACTCGCAGCAGATCGCCAAGGGCGTCTACAAGGTGCGCGTCCCACGCGGTGACTACGTCATCGACACGGTGATGTCCGAAGCCGAAGGCGGAGGCGGTGCCGAAGGCACCACGGCCCTCGTCCGGCCGAATTTCTCGCTCACCAAGAACACGACGGTCACCTTCGACGCCCGCAAGGCCAAGCCGGTCGAGATCAATGCGCCCAAGGGCGGCGGGAAGATGCGGGCCGGCTCCCTCAACTTCGGCATGGGCACCGGAAACGACGCGCACAACACGAGCCTGCGGGGCGCGTTCACGAATCTGCGCACCGCGACGCTGGGGCCAGCCGCCGCGCCCGGAAAGCTCAGCACGCAGATCAGCGGCCTGTGGCAGAAGGGCGGCACCACCTACAACCTCCTCTACAACCTGCCCGACCACTTCCCCACCGGCTACCGGCACACCGCGCGGATGAGCGAACTCGCCCTGCTGAACCGGCACTTCGGCTCCTCCGTCGCACACCGCAAGGGCATCGTCAACGCCCTGTGGCGCGGACCCACCCTGGCGCTGGGCACGGTGAGCGCCCCGTTCCCGCTCCCGGCGACGGCGAAGACGTACGTCACCACGCCCAAGGGCTTTCGCTGGACGGTCGGCCTCGGCCAGCAGAACGCCTCCGGGGACGAGGCCGACGTGTTCTACTACGACGAACGCCCGGTGTCCTACCGAGCGGGCCGGACGTACGAGTCGACGTACAACGTAGGCGTCTTCAGCCCGCTCGTCGGCGGCGCGTACGGCGCGCGCCGCAGCGGTGACACGCTCGACCTGTGCATCCCCGACCTGGCCGACGGCGCCGGCCACCCGGCGTCCTCCGTGGCCGCACGGCACACGACGGTCACGGCGGGCGGCAGAACCCTCCTCGACGACGACGGCGACCTCTGCCAGACCGTCGACAAGCTCCCGGCCGGTCCGGCCCGGTACACGATCCGCACGGACCTGACCCGCCCGGCCACGGTGGCCGGCACCACCAGCCGCCTGACCGCGGCCTGGACCTTCACCTCGAAACACACGTCACCACACCCGGACACCCCCACCCTCCTCCCCCTCTCCACCGTCCGCTTCCATCCCACCCTCACCCTCACCGGTACGGCCGCCTCAGGCCGCCGCGTCACGGTCCCGCTCTCCATCGAGGGCCCGGCCGCCAAGCACCTGAAGTCCCTGGTGGTGAAGGTCTCCTACGACGCCGGAGCAACCTGGTCCGCCGCCGGCGTGACCACCGACCACGGTAAGAAGACCCTTGCCGTCACCCACCCGGCCAAGGCCCGCTCGGTCTCCTTCAAGACGACCCTGACCGACACCGAGGGCAACACCTACTCGGCGACGATCCTGAGGGCGTACCTCCTCACCTGACCCACCGGGCGCAACCCGCGAAATGCTCGTCAGCTCCCTGCGGCTCTCGTCCGCAATCGGGGATATGGCTGACGAGCGTCTCGGGCATTCACGCCTCGCCGCGATCTACCGTCGGTACGCGTCCCGTCTCGCTGAACGTGAAGGAGGTGCTCTGACCTCGGGAGCCTCAGGTTGGGGGAGACGTCACGGCAGCGCCTTCCATCCTCACCAGGGCGCGCTGCTGGCTCTCGTTCGCGCGGCGGGTGTCTGCGAGGGTGGTGAAGGCGTGGTTGAGGTGGACGTGGTGCTTCTGCTCGCCGTACGTCAGCCAGGTGTCCGACCGCTCGCCCTCGGGGAGCTGGCCCATGAGGGCGTCGGCGGCGGCGAGTGCGGCGCGGGCCTGCTCGCTCGGGTGGTTGAGGGCGTAGGCGCGGGCGGCGACCGCGGCCGCCGGCGTCGCTGCGGCGGTCGGCCGGTGCCCGGCGACGTGACGGGCCCGTTCAGCGAGGCCGGCCACCGCCTTCGGGGAAGCCGCGATACGACATCTGGTCACGGGCGGCTGCTTCGGCCAGCTCGGGGAACTGGGCCCGGATGGTGGGCAGCCGCAGCATGCGGCACGCCTGTTCAACGGCGGCGTCGGCTGCCTGTTCGGTCAGCACGCGGTGGCGTTTGAACGTCGTCATGGCCTGTCTCCCTCGACGGCGGATCGGTCCGGCCGCTGCCTGGGGCGCAGCAGCTGGTCGTAGGCCGCCACCGACGGCAGCGGCCGGCCGGTTGTCAGGCGGCAGGTGGGCCAGCCGCCGTTCAGTCAGGAACATCACACTCGCCCGGTCCGGCTCCGGATCAGTCGTCGTAGGCGGGGCTTCGTCGGCCTCGGCGGCCTTGTGGGCTTCCAGTGCGACCGCGTCCGCGGTCAGGGCGCCAGCCCGCAGGGCGGCGGCGAGCCAGGTCACCAGGTACTCGTGGTGAAGATGCCGGCCCAGCAGCAGGACCTCGATCAGAGCGCGGGTGCCGTCCCGGTCACCGTGGGCCTTGCAGGCCGCCCACCACGCGTCGTGGACAGGGGTGAACTTGCCTGCGGAGCGGGCCTGTTCCAGCGCGGCCGCGCCGGGGAAGGCGCCGGGCTTGCGGACCAGGGCCTCCAGGTAGTGGTCGAGCTCCAGGCGGACCTGACCCTTGGCGATCAGCCGCTCATGCCGGGCGACTTCCTTGCGTCCGTCCTAGACGACGACCTCGGAGGCGTGCAGCATCACCCGTACGCTGCGGCCGATCAGCCCCACCGGCACCGAGTAGCGGTTCGTGCGGACGCTGACCTGCGCGTATCGGTCCACCCGCAGACTGAACAGCCGACCCACCCGGCAGTACCGACGAGTCCCTGTCCGCGTTGCCACACGCCGATCGTCCAACCGGAAAAATGATCGGGCCGGCGTTCAAGAACACTCACTTAGGACCTGGACAAACCACCAGGTACGCTCGCACATGTGCCCTCCATGAACGAACTCGTACGCCAGCACACGGCCCTCGGCGACTCCGACCTCGAGTGGCTGCACCTGCTGGTCTCGGAGTGGCAGTTGCTCTCCGACCTCTCCTTCGCCGACCTCGTGCTGTGGGTCCCCACCCGTGACGGCACCCGCTATGTGTCGGTCGCCCAGATGCGGCCCAACACCGGCCCCACCTCGTACCAGGACGACATGGTCGGCCACCACGTCCCGCGCGGCCGCCGCCCCATGCTGGACGTCGCGCTCGACGAGGGCCGGATCGTCCGCGAGGGAGATCCGGAGTGGCGTGAAGAGGTCCCCGTCCGGATCGAGTCCATTCCGGTACGACGGGAGGGGCGGGTCCTCGGGGTCATCGCCCGCAACACCAACCTCCTCACCGTGCGCACCCCGAGCCGTCTGGAGCTGACGTATCTCCAGAGCGCCTCGGACCTCGCGCAGATGATCGCGGCCGGCTCCTTCCCGTTCGCGAACCAGCAGGTCGACATGGACGCCTCGCCCCGCGTGGGCGACGGCCTCATCCGCCTCGACGCGGACGGCCTCGTCCAGTACGCCTCCCCGAACGCGCTGTCCGCCTACCACCGCCTCGGCCTCGCCTCCGACCTCGTGGGCCATCACCTCGGCAAGACCACCGCCGAACTCGCCCCGACCCACGGACCGGTGGACGAAGCCCTCGCCAAGGTGGCCAGCGGCTGGGCGCCCCGCGAGTTCGAGATCGAGTCCGTCGACGGGGTGATCCAGTTCCGGGCGATCCCGCTCAAACCCAAGGGGACCCGCATCGGTTCCCTGGTGCTGCTCCGTGACGTCACCGAACTGCGGCGCCGCGAGCGCGAATTGATCACCAAGGACGCGACCATCCGGGAGATCCACCACCGGGTGAAGAACAACCTCCAGACGGTGGCCGCCCTACTCAGGCTCCAGGCCCGGCGCATCGAGTCCGACCGCGGCCGTGAAGCCCTCGAAGAGGCGGTACGCCGGGTCGGGTCGATCGCCATCGTGCACGAGACGCTCTCCCAGAACCTGGACGAGCGCGTGGAGTTCGACGAGATCGCCGACCGGGTCCTGGCGATGGTCGCCGAGATCTCCCCGGGCAAGGTCGCCGGCCGGCGCACCGGCCGCTTCGGCATCCTGGACGCGGAGGTCGCCACCCCGCTGTCGATGGTCCTGACCGAGATCCTCCAGAACGCGCTCGAACACGGCTTCCGCGAGGGGGAGACCGGCACCGTCGAGGTCTCGGCCGTCCGCGGCGGCACCGCGCAGGAGGCCCGCCTGCTGGTCACCGTCCAGGACGACGGCGTCGGCCTGCCCGCGGGCTTCGACCCGCACACCTCGGGCAACCTGGGCCTGCAGATCGTGAGGACCCTGGTCGAGGGCGAGTTGGGCGGCACCTTCGACATGGTCCCGGCGCCGGAGCGCGGGACCAGGGTGATCCTCGACGTTCCGGTGCGGGCGCAGAAATAGGCATGCCCGGCGGCTGACCGGCGGGGCTGCGGGCGCGGGCGCGGATGTATCGGCACAGCAAAGAGCCCCGGACCGTTCAGGGATCCGGGGCTCATCATGCTCGTTGCCAGCATTTGCTGCGCATCGGGGGTACTGCGCGCTGCGGCTCGGGGGCGGGAGATGCGTACTCGCTGTACGCGCCGCCAAGCTCAGGCTGTTAGCGGGGCGGGTGTTGTCAGGCGGAGGCCTGACGGGCCCGGTTGCGGGCGGCGCGGCGCTTCATGGCGCGGCGCTCGTCCTCGCTGAGACCACCCCAGACGCCGGAGTCCTGGCCGGACTCGAGCGCCCACTGCAGGCACTGATCCATAACGGGGCAGCGACGGCAGACGGCCTTGGCTTCCTCGATCTGCAGCAGCGCAGGACCGGTGTTGCCGATGGGGAAGAAGAGCTCGGGGTCTTCCTCGCGGCAAACGGCGTTGTGACGCCAGTCCATGGCTGCTACCTCTCCTTGGTATTACATGCGGGTTGCTTGTGAATGTGAACGCTTTCACGAATCCCTCAACAAGTGAAGGGCCGATCGCCAGGTTCCCCGGCGTGGGTCCTGTGAGTTGAAGAGGGGTTCCGGTGATCAGTGGAGGCCGATGTTGCGGGCCGTCCCGATCACCACGTAGAGACTCGCAAACCTCAGCGGCGGATACAACCCCTTCTGGAAAGTTTTTTTTGATTCCTCGGTGTCGACTAGGTCACAGCCGTACTTCCATGGGGTGGACCCTGGTCTAAACGTTCGAGTGAAAGGACTTTCGCCTCTTCTGCTCACACAATCACACGCAGTGCACGGCGTACGCCTGTGAACGTCACGCTCGTACGCAGCCCCAGGTGGTCACCGTCCATCTGGAGGGGGAGCGGCACCTTCGAATGCAAGGTGAACTGGTCCAGGTCGTGCAGGGAGACGGCGTGCTTGCCGTGCGGTCCGCGCTCGGGGGACGAAGTGAGCAACTGGGTGCCATACCGGGCAACCGCGGTCGTCGTCATACGGCTGAGACCGAGTACGTCGAGGCCTTTATCGAACGAGGCCTTAGGCGACGCGTACATCGGGTGATTGCCCAGGAAGGTCCACGGAGAGGTGTTCGAGACTATGGACAGGACCAGATCGGACACCGGCTCGGCGTCCGGCCGCTCCAGCGTGATCGTGCCGTGCCGGCGGTGAGCCTCGCCGAAGAACTGGCGCAGTGCCTGACGGACGTAGAGCGCGTGGGTGGACCTCCGGCCGCGTTCGCGTTGTTGCTCGACCCGTCCGACCACGCCGGCGTCGAAACCGAGCCCCGCGTTGAAGGTGAACCAGCGCCCCGGCACCGCCTCGTCCTCGGTGCCGGGCGTACCCGAGGCGAGGCCCAGGCCCACGGTGCGTTCGCCGCCGTCGCGCAGGGCGTCCAGCAGGGCGCCGGTCGCCTCCACCGCGTCGTTGGGCAGGCCCAGGGCGCGGGCGAAGACATTGGTGGAGCCGCCGGGGACCACCGCGAGGCCGGGCAGGCGCTCCGGGGCGGGACCGGCGTGCAGGAGGCCGTTGACGACCTCGTTGACCGTGCCGTCACCGCCGAGGGCCACCACCAGGTCGACGTCCGCGCTCTCCGCCGCCTGCCGGCCCAGGTCGCGCGCGTGGCCGCGGTACTCGGTGGTGACCGCCTCCAGCTTCATTTCGCTCGCCAGCGCATGAATCAGGACATCGCGCGTACGTGCGCTTGTGGTGGTTGCCGCCGGATTGACCACGAGAAGTGCACGCATGGATTGCAGCGTACCTACTGGGTGGTACCGGGCACAGGGAGAGTAGGGATCAAGTAAGACTTCGGGGCGTGAACCTCGACACGGAGGCGTACGGGGCGAGGGCTACGCTTCAGATGTGAGCGCTGAGCAGAACTCCACCCCCGAAACCCGGCAAGCCCGGGACACCGCGGGAACCCCGGAAACGGCGGAAACCCCGCAAGCGGCCGGAGCCGCCCAGCAGGGCCCCCGTCCCGTCCGGCTGACGGCCGCGGCGGCGCTGGCCGCGCTGGAGGGCCTTGCTCTGGTGGCCGGCGGCGCCTGGATGCTCGTCGAGGGCCTCGCGGGCGACCCGGACGACCGGCAGTCGGCCGTCACCGGAGGCATCACCCTGATCGTGCTCGCGCTGCTGCCGCTGCTCGCCGCGCGCGGGCTGCTCGGCCGGCGCGGCTGGAGCCGGGGCCCGGCCGTGATCACACAGATCATGGCGCTGCCGGTGGCCTACAACCTGCTCCAGGCCGACAGCATGGCGATTTGGGCGGGGATCGCACTGGCCGTGGTCGCGGTCGCAGCGCTGGTGCTGCTGGTCAATCCGGCGACGACCCAGGCCCTCGGGATCAAAGGGCCGGGCCGTTCGCAGGGGGCCGGCGAGTAGCCCTTCGGCTACTCCTCCACCAGCAGCTTCTCCCGCAGCTGGGCGAGAGTGCGGGCCAGCAGCCGGGAGACGTGCATCTGAGAGATGCCGACCTCCTGGGCGATCTGCGACTGGGTCATGTTGCCGAAGAAGCGCAGCAGCAGGATCCGCTTCTCGCGCGGGGGCAGGTCCTCCAGGAGCGGCTTGAGGGACTCGCGGTACTCGACGCCCTCCAGCGCCTCGTCCTCCGCGCCCAGGGTGTCCGCGACCGCGGGGGACTCGTCGTCGGTGTCCGGGACGTCCAGGGACAGCGTGGAGTACGCGTTGGCGGACTCCAGGCCCTCCAGGACCTCCTCCTCCGAGATGGCCAGCTTCTCGGCCAGCTCGTGCACCGTCGGGGAGCGGCCGTGCTGCTGGGACAGCTCGGCGGTCGCCGTCGTCAGGGCCAGCCGCAGCTCCTGGAGTCTGCGCGGGACCCGCACCGCCCAGCCCTTGTCGCGGAAGTGCCGCTTGATCTCGCCGACGACCGTCGGGGTCGCGTACGTCGAGAACTCGACGCCGCGGTCCGGGTCGAAGCGGTCGACCGACTTGATCAGGCCGATGGTGGCGACCTGGGTGAGGTCGTCCAGCGGCTCCCCGCGGTTGCGGAAGCGGCGCGCGAGGTGCTCGACGAGCGGCAGGTGCATACGGACCAGCTGGTTGCGCAGCTCCGCGTACTCCGGGCTGCCCTCCTTCAGGGCGCGCAGCTCGATGAACTTGGCGCGCGCCCCGCTGCGGTCCTGAGGGTCGTGCCGTGTCGCCTGCACACGCGGCGCGACAGTCGCGTCGTCCTCGGAGTTTCGCTCGTGCTCGCTCATCGTCCCGCCCGTAGCCCTTCCCCGAGCCCTCGCCTCGGCCCGGACAGGGGTGACCTCGATCCGTCCGTCCGCAGGCGTGCTCTGCACGGCACCTTCCCGATCACGCTGTCCGTCGTCCAGGAAGCCCGGCTCCGAGGAGTCGTCCTCCGGGTGCGGCCGGGCCTGCTCGGGGATGCCGTCGATGCCGTCCGCCATGCGTCGGGATGTGCTCGGACCGCCCGTGTCCGTGGCGGCCGGCAACTCCTGTGTGCCGCGCTCTTCGTCCCGCACCGGCCCGTCCCCGTTCCTCACGCCGGCCCGGGGCCGGCGCCACGCTGTTTGTAGAGGCTGATCGAAACGGTCTTGTCCTTGTCGACGGCCGACGAGACCTTGCCCGCGAGGGCGGACAGTACCGTCCACGCGAAGGTGTCCCGTGACGGAGCGTGACCATCTGTGGTCGGCGCCGAGACGGTGACCTCCAGCGAGTCGTCGACAAGGCGGAACACACAGCTGAGGACCGAACCGGGCACGGCCTGCTGGAGCAGGATCGCGCAGGCCTCGTCCACGGCGATGCGCAGGTCCTCGATCTCGTCGAGGGTGAAGTCCAAACGGGCCGCGAGGCCGGCCGTGGCCGTACGCAGCACCGACAGGTAGGCACCCGCGGCCGGCAGCCGGACTTCCACGAAGTCCTGGGTCGCGGGCTCGCCTGCGATCTGGGACACCCTCACCTCCAAGGTGGTACAAGCTTTTCGGGGGCCGAGGGTCGCCCCCCGGGATAACGCGATACATGGTTCAGCGGTGACGCTACCGCGCTCTGAACTTTCCTGTCCCCGGGACCCCAACCCCTTGCTGTCACTCATAGTAAACACACGGATACGCTCCGTGGCTAGGGGGTCTGCGGGCCCAATTGGGAAGAGCGGGCGCCGGATTGACGTACCCAGACGTCAGACGGTCGAACCGTCCGGATCGGAGGTCACACGAGGACGTGGTCGACGAAGCACCATCGCCACGCCTCACCGGGCTCGAACGTCCGCATGATCGGGTGTCCGGAGTCCTTGTGGTGCTCGGTCGCGTGCCGCCCCGGCGAGGAGTCGCAGCAGCCGACGTGACCGCAGGTCAGGCAGAGCCGCAGCTGCACCGGGTGGGTGCCGGCCGCCTGACACTCGAGACAGGTGTCGCTCAGCGGCCCGGGTTCGGGCTGCTGCAGCTCGTCGGCGTGCGTGCACTGTTTCATGATTGCCAGATTACGACGGGTGTGCGGATGACCGTGCGGAAAACCGAGGGCGGGCGCATGAGGATGTACGGGGCCGGGCGCACCACGATGAACGAGGGCGGGCGGAAAGCATGGACGTGATGCCACTGCTGTTGCTGGTGGCGGGCAGCGCGATGGTCGCGGCGGCCGCCCGGAGGACCCCGGTGCCGGCGCCGCTGCTGCTGGTCGCGGTCGGCCTGCTGATCAGTTACGTCCCCGGAGTCCCCGGATACACCCTCGACCCACACATCGTCCTGCCGCTCGTGCTGCCTCCGCTGCTGTACACGGCGGCCACCGACAGCTCCTACCTCGACCTGCGCGCGCAGCTGAGGCCCGTGGCGCTGCTGTCCGTCGGGTACGTCCTCTTCGCCACCTTCGCCGTCGGCTGGGCCGCCTATCTGATAGTGCCGGAGCTGCCGCTGACCGCGGCCCTCGTGCTGGGCGCGGTGGTGGCGCCGCCGGACGCGGTCGCGGCCACGGCGGTCGCCCGCCGGGTCGGGCTGCCGTCCAAGATCACCACGATCCTGCAGGGCGAGTCCCTGGTGAACGACGCCACCGCGATCACCGCCTACCGGGTGGCCCTCGCGGCCGCCGTCGGCGAGGGCGCCACCTGGGCCGGCGGGATCGGCGAGTTCCTGCTCGCGGCGGTCGGCGGGGTGGGCTTCGGGCTGGTGCTCATGGTGCCCATCCACTGGATGCGCACCCACCTGAAGGAGGCGCTGCTGCAGAACACGCTCTCCCTGCTGATCCCGTTCGTCGCGTACGCGGCCGCCGAGCAGGTGCACGCCTCCGGTGTCCTCGCCGTCGTGACCGTGGCGCTCTATCTCGGTCACCGCGCGTGGGAGGTCGACTTCGCCACCCGTCTCCAGGAGGAGGCCGTCTGGAAGATGGTCGCGTTCGTCCTGGAGTCCGCGGTGTTCGCCCTGATCGGACTGCAACTGCCGGTGATCCTCAAGGGCCTCGGGGAGTACGAGGGGGGACACGCCGCCCTGTACGCGGTCGCGGTCTTCCTGGTGGTCGTCGCCTCCCGCTTCGTCTGGGTGTATCCGGCGACCTTCCTGCCCCGCCGGCTGTCGGCGCGGATCCGGGAACGCGAGGACAACCCCACCTGGAAGGGACCCTTCGTGGTCGCCTGGGCGGGCATGCGGGGCGTGGTCTCCCTGGCCATCGCCTTCTCCATCCCGCTGACCGTGCACGGCGGCGAACCCTTCCCGGCGCGCAACCTCATCCTGTTCCTGACCTTCACCACGGTCATCGGCACGCTGGTCCTCCAGGGGCTGACCCTGCCCCCGCTGATCCGCCTTCTGAAGCTCCCCGGCCGGGACGCGCAGGCCGAGACGCTTGCGGAGGCCAACGCCCAGGCACAGGCCTCCCGGGTCGCCGAGCAGCGCCTGGACGAGCTCCTCTCCGACGAGCGCAACGCGCTCCCGGGCCCCCTGGCCGACCGCCTGCGATCGGTCCTGGAACGCCGCCGCAACGCCGTCTGGGAACGCCTCGGCCAAGTCAATCCGCTCACCGGCGAGAGCGTCGACGACACCTACCGGCGTCTGTCCCGGGAAATGATCAGCGCCGAACGCGCGATCTTCGTCAGGCTCCGCGACGGCCGCTACATCGACGACGAGATGCTGCGCACCCTGCTGCGCCGGCTGGACCTGGAGGAGGCGGCGGCCTACCGGGAGGCGGTGTAGCGAAGTGGGGGAGGGGAGCGAGGCGGAAGGGCTCACGGGAGAGGCGCGCGGCCTTGCCGGAGAGGCGCGAGGCGCTACGGGAACGGCCGCCCGGTGACCACGGCCGCGACCGTCGTTCCGCGCGCGAAGGTGCCTTCTGCCGCCAGGGCGACAAGTCCGTACAGCAATTTGGCGACATAGAGGCGCTCGACCGGGAGCCCGTGGCGGTCCTCGAAGTCCGCGGCGAAGGCGTCGAGTTCGGGAGCGGTGCGGGCGTAACCGCCGAAGTGGAAGCGCTCGTCGAGCCGCCAGGTGCCACGCGGGCCGCCGAAGGCACGCTCCTGGAGCGTCCGTATCCCGGCCGTGAGGAAGCCGCCCCTGAGGACGGGTATGCCCAGAGCGCACTGGTCCGGGGCCAGCCCGGCGGCGAGGCCCGCGAGGGTGCCGCCGGTGCCGCAGGCGAGCGCGACGACATCGGCGTACCCGTGCAGTTCCTCGCCGAGGGCATGGCAACCGCGGACGGCGAGGGCGTTGCTGCCGCCCTCCGGGACGACGTACGCGCCCTCGGCGTCCGCGGTGCGCAGCACCGCCGTCAGCGTCTCCGGTTCGGCCGTGCGGCGATACGTCGATCTGTCGACGAAGTGCAGCCGCATGCCGTCGGCCGCGCACCGGGTCAGCGAGGGGTTCAGGGGCCGGTCGGCCAGTTCCTGGCCGCGGACAACGCCGATGGTGGACAGACCGAGCAGCCGGCCCGCGGCGGCCGTGGCACGCAGGTGATTGGAGTACGCGCCGCCGAAGGTGACGACGGTACGGCCGGCCGCGGCGGTGAGGTTCGGCGCCAGCTTGCGCCACTTGTTGCCGATCAGCTCCGGGTGGATCAGGTCGTCGCGCTTGAGGAGGAGACGGACGCCGTGGCGGGCGAAGCGGTCGTCCTCGATCTCCTGCACGGGGGAGGGAAGCCGGGGGCGCAGGGCGGCGAGGCTGGTCACGGATCCATTGTCACCGCCGGGGCGTCCGTCACTTCAGGCGGTCCCTGATCCGCTGCCGCATCGACGCCATCGTGAAGCCCCGCGGGTCCACCTTGCCCGGCTGCCACTCCAGGTGTCCGATGACCGACCGTTCCGTCCAGCCGTGGTGGCGGCAGATCGCGGCGGCGGCCTTCTCGATCGCCTCCAGCTGGGCCGCCGGCCAGGGATCCTGCCCGTCGCCGAGGTTCTCGCACTCGAAGCCGTAGAAGTGGCGGTTGCCGTCCGTGTTCGCCTCGTTGTCGTGCGGCAGCCCCTTCTCGGCGATCACCGCGCGCAGGACGTCGTCGTCGCCGAGCCCCGCGTGGTTGGCGCGGCCGTAGCCGACGAGGTGGACCCTGCCGTCCTTGGTGATCACACCGTGGCACAGCGGGCCGGGCAGGTCCTCGTAGCCGTCGCGGCACAGTTTCACCGTCTGCGCGCTGCCCTTGGTCACCGTGTGATGGATCATCACGCCGTTGACCGGCCCCCAGGGGCCCTTGTGATTGCGATTGTGATGCTTCCAGTCGCCCACCTCGACGACGGTGAGGCCCTCGGCCCGGAGAGCTGCCAGAAAACTGCCCGCGGACATGGGTGAGGCCATGACCGGCTCCTTAGTGCTGCGCGCCGGCCGCCGTGCGCGGCCGTCTCGTACCGCTGCTTGTACCGGAAGCCCGCGGTCCGGACTACTTCTTCGCTCCGAGTGCGAGTCGATCCGGACAATGTCGCTCGGCTCGCAGTGCCCGACTGGACAGGACCCGACTGGACCCGACTGGACCCGACTGGACCCGACTGGACCCGACTGGAGGGGAGTCCCCTGTGTGCCCAAGCCCCTGGTGATCCAATCCCGCTCTTTCGTGTAATAGCACCGGCACGCTCCGTGATGGAAGGCTGGTCCGTGCACATCGATGCGCGGGGCAGACGCTGCCGCGCATGACCGGGAGGGCAATTCCTTATGTCGGTAGGCGAAGAGGTCCGCACCGAGCAGGACAGGCCGCAGCAGAGTCTCGGCACGGCGGCCGCGCGGAACCTGGCCACCACCACCAAGTCCGCACCCCAGATGCAGGAGATCAGCTCCCGCTGGCTGCTGCGCATGCTTCCCTGGGTGAACGTGCAGGGCGGCACGTACCGGGTGAACCGACGGCTGAGCTACTCCGTCGGAGACGGCCGGGTGACGTTCGTGAAGACCGGCGACCAGGTGGAGGTGATCCCCGCGGAGCTGGGCGAACTGCCCGCGCTGCGGTCGTACGAGGACGAGGAGGTGCTCACCGAGCTCGCCCGCCGCTGCGAGCAGAGGGAATTCGAATCGGGAGCCGTGATCGCCGAGTTCGGCAGCCCGACCGGCGAGGTCTTCCTGCTGGCGCACGGCAGGGTCGAGAAGGTCGGCACCGGCCCGTACGGCGACGACGCTGTCCTCGGGGTCCTCGCCGACGGCGCCTACTTCGGTGACCAGGCACTGCTCGACGCCGACGCCATCTGGGAGTACACGGCCCGCGCGGTCACCGCCTGCACGGTGCTGGTGCTGCCCCGCGACGCGGTCGAGCAGGTCGCGGAGCGCACCGACTCGCTGCGCGCGCACCTCCAGGAGCGTCGCGCGATCCCCGCGCAGCGCACCAACAAATACGGCGAGAAAGAGATCGACCTCGCGGCCGGTCATGACGGCGAGCCGGACATCCCGCACACCTTCGTCGACTACGAGGCCCGGCCCCGCGAGTACGAACTGAGCATCGCCCAGACCGTGCTGCGCATCCACTCCCGCGTGGCCGACCTCTACAACCAGCCGATGAACCAGACCGAGCAGCAGCTCCGGCTCACGGTCGAGGCGCTGAAGGAACGCCAGGAGCACGAGCTGGTCAACAACCGCGAGTTCGGGTTGCTGCACAACTGCGAGTACGACCAGCGGCTCCACCCGCACAACGGCGTGCCCGGCCCCGACGACCTGGACGAGCTGCTCAGCAGGCGGCGCGGCACCAAGCTGCTGCTCGCCCATCCGCGAGCGATCTCCGCGATCGGCCGTGAACTCAACAAACGCGGACTCGTCCCCGAGACCATCGAGGTGGCCGGCAACCGTATCCCGACCTGGCGGGGGGTGCCGATCTACCCGTGCAACAAGATCCCGGTCACCGAGGCACGCACGACCTCGATCATCGCGATGCGTACCGGCGAGGCCGAGCAGGGCGTCATCGGCCTTCAGCAGGCCGGGATCCCGGACGAGATCGAGCCGAGCCTGTCCGTGCGTTTCATGGGCATCAATGAGCAGGCGATCATCAAGTACCTGGTGACGGCCTACTACTCGGCGGCGGTGCTCGTGCCGGACGCGCTCGGTGTGCTGGAGAACGTCGAGATCGGCCGCTGGAGGTGACGGTTCCGCGCCTGAGGGCCGTGTCTCCGCCCGGCGGGGCGGAGGCACCCCGGTCGTATCCGCCCGGCCGCAGTGCGGGCGGCGGCGTCCGCCGACTCTCCGAGGGGGATCCCATGACCGGGTTCATGGCGGCGACGAAGCGGGAGTCCACCGACCCGCCCGAGCCGGCGGACGGGCACGACGCGGGGGTGATCCTGGAGCGGGCCCGGGCCTCGGTCGACCCGCAGCTGCGCTCCGCGATCGAGTCGCTGCCCGTCTCCATGCGCCGTATCGCGCTCTACCACTTCGGCTGGGAACACGCGGACGGCACCCCGGCGGCGGACAACGCGGGCAAGGCGATCCGTCCCGCGCTCGTCCTCACCGCGGCCGCGGCGCTCGGCGGACCGGAGGCGCGGGCCGAGGCGGTGCGGGCGGCCGCGGCGGTGGAACTGGTCCACAACTTCACCTTGCTGCACGACGACGTGATGGACCGGGACACCACCCGGCGCCACCGGCCCACCGCCTGGACCGTGTTCGGCGTCCCCGACGCGATCCTCGCCGGGGACGCGCTCCAGGCGCTGGCACTCAGGTTGCTCGCCGAGGATCCGCATCCGGCCTCCGCGCGGGCCGCCGCCCGGCTTGCGAACTGCGTCGTCGAACTGTGCGCGGGGCAGCACGCGGACACCGCCATGGAGGCGCTCGGCCCCCGTGACGTCACCCTCGACGAGGTGCTCGCCATGGCCGAGGCCAAGACGGGTGCGCTGCTCGGGTGCGCCTGTGCCCTCGGCGCGCTGTACGCGGGAGCGGAGGACGAGGACGTCGAGGCGCTGAACGCGTTCGGCCGGGAGGCCGGGCTCGCCTTCCAGCTCATCGACGACGTGATCGGCATATGGGGCGACCCGCGCAGCACCGGCAAGCCGGCCGGCGCGGATCTCGCCGCCCGCAAGAAGTCGCTGCCGGTGGTCGCCGCGCTCGCCTCCGGCACCCCGGAAGCCGTCGAACTGGCTTCGCTGTACGAAGCCCCTTACGCCAAGGAGGACCTGGAGCGGACCGCGCTGGTCGTGGAGCGGGCGGGCGGGCGCGACTGGGCGCAGGTCCAGGCCGCCGACCGGATGGCCCGCGCGATGCAGGACCTGTCGCGCGCGGTGCCCGACCCGGAAGCGGCGGGCGGCCTGCTCTCGCTGGCCGAATTCGTGACCCGACGCAGCAGCTGACGGAAGCCGTCGCCGAACGTCACCGCCGAACGTCACCGGCAAACGTCACCGACAAACCTCACCGGCAAGGGTCACCCATGACCGTCTCAGACGGGCGTCCACGAGGGGGGGAGGGCGCCCAGGACACCGGAGTCCCCGCAGCCGTGCGGCTCCTGACCTCGCACTGCGGCGGGGCTCCGGTCCCGGCGGGTCCCGCACATCCCCACGGCGTGCGGGACCCGCCGACTTCCGCTGCCTTCCGTTTGCGGGTCGGTCGCGGACAGTCCCGTATAGGCTCAACATCCGGACCAGCACGGTCGGTTGAGGTGAAGGGGCGGGGCATGGGCGTGGCGATCCGGACGGCGGACGAGGGCGACCGGGAGCTGGTGGTCCGGCTGCTGGACGCGGCCTTCCAGGACGATCCGGTCAGCGGCTGGGTCTTCCCCGGCGAGGAGTACCGCCGTACGACGCACCACAAGCTGATGGCCGCGTTCACCGACATCGTGCTCACCGAGGGCCGCATCGATGTCACCGAGGACGGTACGGCGTGTGCGCTGTGGTTGTCCGTGCCCGCAGACGACCACGGAGACGATCCGGCCGAGGACGACGGTCCCGCCCACGTGCGCGCGGCGGTCGACCCGGACAACGAGCGCGTCGAGCTGATCGGCCGGCTCACGGCGGAGATCCATCCCGCGGGGCGGGCTCACGCCTATCTGTGGATGATCGGCGTGGCCCCCGGGCACCAGGGCGAGGGTCTCGGCACCGCCCTCATCACCTCGGTCCTCGACCGCTGCGACCGCGAGGGGCTGCCCGCCTACCTGGAGGCGAGCAGCGCCCGCAGTCGCACGCTGTACGAGCGCCTCGGCTTCGAATTCACCGGCAGACCCCTCGACCTGCCGGACAACGGCCCGCGGATGTGGCCGATGTGGCGCGAGCCCCCAAGCCTGAACCGGCCTGAGCTGCCTGAACCGCCTGAACTGAGGCCAGGGCAGCGGTTCTAGCTCTCCGGCACGACCGTCGCGACGATCCGTTCCACCAGCCCGTCCGGGACGCTCACCCCGGGCACCACGCCGTCCAGAACGCCCGGCAGGGTCAGGTGTTCCAGGAGCAGCCCGAGCATCGCGAGATAGAGAACGGTGACGGTCTCGTCCCCGCCGGGCAGCCCCGCCTCGCGGTGGAACCGCATGCCGAACTCCAGGTCGCCGCGCACCGACGCGGTGAAGGAGGCGCGCAGTTCGGGACGGCGGGTGGCCTCCAGGCGCATCTCCAGCAGCGCGAGATAGCCGGTGCGGTCGCGGGTGGCGCGGGCCATGAGGTCGTCCATGAAAGCGGTGATGAGCGAGCGGTCCCTCGGCCGCGCCAGCAGGGCGTTCATCACCTCGGGGTCGGGCGCGAGCCGTTCGTGCAGCCTGGTGTCGATCTGCCGCAGCAGATCGTCTCGGCCGGTGAAGTAGTTCGAGGCCGTGCCCACCGGCACCCCGGCCTCCGCGTCCACCGCGCGGAACGTCAGCCCGCGCGCCCCCTCGCGCGCGAGCACCTCGATCCCCGCCTCGACGAGCGCGGCGCGGCGCTCCGGGTTGCCGGCCATCCGGAATCCCTTCTCCCAGTTGCTGTCGGTGCGGGAAATCCCCTTGCAACCACTACAAGTGAAGCACTACACATGAAGCACTACATCCGAAGTGGTTCATCGTCGGACCGCAGCCTACGAAAGAGACCGGCTTGCGAAAGCTCACGTACTTCATCGCCTGCTCGATCGACGGGTTCATCGGGGACGAGGCCGGTGACGCCTCGTACATGATCCCTTTCGTCGATGAGGAGTTCTTCGAGTTCCTCAGGACCGAGTATCCCGAGACCCTGCCGACCCACGGCCGCCGGGCCCTCGGCCTCGACGACCTGCCGAACAGGAAGTTCGACACGGTCATCCAGGGCCGGGCCAGCTACGACGTGGCGCTGAAGGAGGGCGTCACCAGCCCGTACGCCCATCTGCGCGAGTACGTCGCCTCCCGCACCCTGAAGGAGTCGCCCGACCCGCACGTCGAGATCATCGCGGACGACCTCGTCAGCAGGGTCCGTGAACTCAAGGCGGAGGAGGGCGAGTTCGGCATCTACCTGTGCGGTGGATCCAAGGTCGCGGGCGAGCTGGTCGACGAGATCGACGAACTGGTCATCAAGACGTATCCGGTCGTCCAGGGCTCGGGCATGCCGATGTTCGGGGCCGCGTTCGCGATCAGCGAGTTCGAGCTCGACGAGGTACGCGCCTTCAAGAACGGCGTGCTGGTGCGCACGTACAGCAGGAAGCGCTGAGGTCCCGGGAGTCCTACTCTGAAGGTATGGACAGCGATGCGCATGCCTGTCCCGTCTGTGGACAGCCCGTCGACACGGTCGTGAGGCGTCACAAGACGCTCGGCGCGTGGGTCCCGGTGTGGGTGGCCGGCCCGTGCCGCAACCGCGAGTGCTCGGCGTACGCCGAGGAGGGGGCGAAGCGCACCCGCGCCCACTCCCGCGCCAACGCAGACGCCGGTGCCGAAGCCGACGCCGACACGAATCAACCCCAGAAGAAGCCCTGAGAACGCCCGAAGAAACCCCGAGACGAGGCGCGAACCGCTCCAGGGCTCGGCTCGGCCCGGCCCCCACCGAGCGCGCACGGCGGCGGGCGGGGCGGCGGGCGGGGCCCACCGTCGCCGGCGGCGATCGGCTGGGGGGTCAAGCGCGACCGGGCAGTCCACCCGTCTCCGGATCCCGGCCCGTCAGGCAGTACGTGCCGCCCGCCGGATCACGCATCACCGTCCAGTGGCGGCCACGGGAGACCGCCGTCGCCCCGAGCCGTTCGTGCGCGGCCCGGGTCGCCTCGATGTCCGCGCAGGCCAGGTCGAGGTGGGCGGAGGCGGGCCGTTCCGTGCCGAGCCGTTGCAGGAGGATGCGGACCGGCAGCCCGGGGCCGGGCTTGATCACATGGAACTCGGGCAACGCGCCGGGCAGCGACTCCCAGTCGGCCAGCAGGCCGCTCCAGAACGCGACTTCGGCGTCGTAGGACGAGGGCGCGACGTCCAGGCACACCTGGTCGAGGCGGCTGCCGCGCACCACCGGCGGTCGGACCGACTCTCCCTGCCACGGCACCGCGCAGAACAACTGACCCGCGGGGGAGCGCAGTACGACGAGTGTGCCGTGATCGGCGACCGTCCTGGCGCCGAGGCGGTGCGCGGACGCGACGAACTCCGGTACGTCGGCCACGGCGAAGTCGAGATGGGCGTCGCCCTCGCCGTCCATCACCCCCTGGACCTTCACGCACGCGTCGGCGCCGACCGCCAGCAGCGTCACGAACTCGTGTCGCGCTCCCCGGAGTTCGGACCGCCCGGTCTCCGTGACGGCGGTCCAGAAGTCACCGGCGCGGCCGAACAGGGGAAGGGGTCGGTCGACGAAGGCGTAGGTCCACAGGACGGATCGGCTCATGGCGGTGATCGTAGAGCGCGACGGCCCGGGTGCCTCCGGAACTTCAGGCCCGCTCCAGGAACCGCAGCATGTTCCCCGCCGGGTCCCGGAAGGCGCAGTCCCGCACCCCGTACGGCTGGTCCATCGGCTCCTGGAGGACCTCGGCGCCGGACTCCTCGACCCGGGAGAACAGGGCGTCGCAGTCGGCGGTGGTGAAGATGACCCCGCGCAGGATCCCCTTCGCCAGCAGCCGGGCCATCGCCTCCCGGTCGGCGGGCGAGGTGTCCGGGTTCGCGGCGGGCGGTTCCAGCACGATCTCCACGTCCGGCTGCAGCGGCGAGCCGACGGTCACCCAGCGCATCCCCTCGAACCCGACGTCGTTGCGGATCTCCAGGCCCAGTACGTCCCGGTAGAAGGCGATCGCCTTGTCATGGTCGTCGACGGCGATGAAGCACTGCTTGAGTTTCAGGTCCATATCCGCAGCCTAGGACGCCCAGGTCGGCCACGCCGCCCAGGACGTGCGGGCCACGTCCAGGCCGCGTTGCGGAACGCCTGCAGGGCCCCGGCCCCCGCGCACCCCTGCCTGCGTCCACGTCATTTCTCCGTAACCCGGCGAAGGCATGTTCGAAACTAATTTCCTCATAATCACCATGTACGGAATACCAGAAATATGGGCGCTACTTTCCCATACACCGTTTCACCGGCTTGGGGGGTCAATGGCTGACAGTACGTACATACGTCCGCAAAACCTGACAGCAACCGTCGGCCCGGTCACCGCGAAGCCCTACGCATGGCCGTACGACACCACCGTGCCCGCCAACCGTGTCGCCGTGCTCTGTATCGACTGGCAGACGGATTTCTGCGGCCCCGGTGGCTACGTGGACACGATGGGATACGACATCTCGCTGACCCGGGCCGGGCTCCCGGCGACGCAGAAGCTCCTCGCGCACGCCCGCGGCACGGGCATGCTCGTGGTCCACACCCGTGAGGGCCACGCCCCCGACCTGGCCGATCTGCCGGCCAACAAGCGCTGGCGGTCCGCGCAGATCGGTGCCGAGATCGGCGCCGCCGGACCGTGCGGCCGCATTCTGGTCCGGGGGGAACCCGGCTGGGAGATCGTGCCCGAAGTGGCTCCGCTTCCCGGCGAGGTGATCGTGGACAAGCCGGGCAAAGGCGCGTTCTACGCCACCAACCTCGACCTCGTCCTGCGCACCCGGGGCATCACCCACCTGGTCCTCACCGGCATCACCACGGACGTCTGCGTCCACACCACCATGCGTGAGGCCAACGACCGCGGCTACGAATGTCTGATCCTGTCCGACTGCACCGGCGCGACGGACCCCTCGAACCACGAAGCCGCGCTGCACATGGTGACCATGCAGGGCGGCGTCTTCGGATGCGTCTCCACCGCCGACGACCTGATCGCCGCCACGACTGAGGCCACCCCGCCGAGCTGACCCGCCCCTCGACGAAAGCAGGAACCGCCATGGCAGTCGCAGAACCGCTCAGTGTCGAGGCCGCCCCGTACCCGTTCTCCTTCGACCCCGCCGAGACGGCACTCATTCTCATCGACATGCAGCGGGACTTCCTCGAACCCGGCGGATTCGGCGAGAGCCTCGGCAACGACGTGGAACAACTGCGGAGAACCATCGCTCCGCTGCGGGCCGTACTCGACGCCTGTCGCGCCGCGGGCATGGCGGTCATGCACACCCGCGAGGGACACCTGCCGGACCTGTCCGACTGTCCCCCCAGCAAGCTGCTGCGAGGAAACCCCAGCATGCGCATCGGTGACCCGGGCCCCAAGGGCCGGATACTGGTCCGCGGCGAGGAGGGCCACGACATCATCGAGGAGCTCTACCCGGTGGCCGGTGAGCCGGTCATCGACAAGCCGGGCAAAGGCGCCTTCTACGCCACGGGGTTCGGCGATCTGCTGACCGCCCGCGGCATCCGCCGTCTCGTGGTCACCGGCGTCACCACCGAAGTGTGTGTGCACACGACGGTCCGCGAAGCCAACGACCGCGGATACGAGTGCCTGGTGCTGTCGGACTGCGTCGGCAGTTACTTCCCTCAGTTCCAGCAGGCGGGCCTGGACATGGTGGCCGCGCAGGGCGGCATCTTCGGCTGGACCGCGGAGTCGGCCGCGTTCCTGGCGGCATTGGCCACCGCGTCGCCCGCTGGCCCCGACGCTGCTGAAACCGCCCGCGAACCGGCGGCACAGCCGCGCTGACAGTCCCACCGACGCCCGGTCGCACGCGCCGCGGCGACCCGACCGCATGCGTGCGGCGCCGCGGCGACCCGACTGCACGCGCGCCGCGCCCCGCCGACCCGACCGCACCGCCACCTCGACGATGCCCGCTGTCCGCAGGCACCCCGTTACCCGGCGTACCCCGCGCCAGAATCCACCGCTCCACCCGACGAAGGGTGATCCCACCGTGCTGTCACTGCGCCGCACCGCCCCCACCGAGAACAGACCCATGCCCCTGCCGTTGTGGGTACGGGGCGACACCAACGCGTTCTTCGGACTGGCCGTCAACGTCCTGGTCAACGTGCTGACGCTGACCGGGCTGTGCCTGGGCGTCCTCAAGATTCCAGGCGACGACGTCTTCCACACCATCCTGCCGGCGCTGGGCATAGCCCTCATCGCGGGCAACATCTACTACGCCTACCTCGGCCGCAGACTCGCACGGCGGGAGGGGCGGCAGGACGTCACCGCGATGCCCTACGGGCCGAGCGTGCCGCACATGTTCATCGTCGTGTTCGTCATCATGCTGCCGATCTACCTCAAGACCAAGGATCCGCTGCTGGCGTGGAAGGCCGGTATCGCCTGGGCCTTCATCATCGGGGTCATCGTCCTCATCGGGGCCTTCATCGGCCCGTACATACGCCGGTACGCGCCCAGAGCCGCCCTGCTCGGCACCCTCGCCGGCATCTCCGTCTCCTTCATCTCCATGCGGCCCGCCGGCCAGATGTGGGACCACCTGTGGATCGCCCTGCCGGTCTTCCTGCTGCTCCTGATCGGTCTCATGACCGATCTGAAGCTGCCCGGAAACATCCCGATCGGGCTCGCCGCGCTCCTGGTGGGCACCGCGATCGGCTGGGCCGGCGGAGCGATGGACGGCTCCGCGGTCTCGGCGGCGGCGAACGACATCACCTTCGCTCTCCCGGGCTTCCACCTCGGCACGCTGTTCTCCGGCCTCTCGGACGTCGCACCGCTGCTCGCCACCGCCATCCCGCTGGGCGTCTACAACTTCACCGAGGGCATGAGCAACGTCGAGAGCGCCGCTGCCGCCGGTGATAACTACAACCTGCGTTCGGTACTGCTGGCCGACGGCGCGGGCGCCGTCATCGGCTCCGCGCTCGGCTCTCCCTTCCCGCCCGCCGTGTACGTCGGCCACCCCGGCTGGAAGAAGGCCGGCGGGCGTACCGGCTACTCGCTGGCCACCGGCGCGGTGATCGCCCTGATGTGCTTCCTGGGCATGTTCGGCCTGTTGGGGGCGATCTTCCCGGTCGCCGCGATCGTGCCCATCCTGCTCTACATCGGCCTGCTCATCGGCGCCCAGGCCTTCCAGCTCTCGCCCAAGGCGCACGCCGCGGCCGTGGTCGCCGCACTCGTGCCGAACCTGGCCTCCTGGGCCGTCGGCCAGATCGACAACGCCCTCGCGGCCGCCGGCACCAACGCGTCCAAGGTCGGGGAGGCCGGTCTGGAGTCGTCGGGTGTCGTCTACCACGGGCTGATGGTCCTCGGCCAGGGCGCGATCCTGGCGGGCCTGATCCTGGGCGCACTCGTCGCGTTCGTCATCGACAAACGGTTCGTCCCGGCGGCAGCGGTGGCCCTGGCCGGAGCGGCGCTCTCCTTCATCGGGCTCATCCACGCCCCGAAGATCGACTGGAACGCCAGCGGGAGCGTCAGTCTCGGTTACCTCTTCGCCGCCGTCCTGTGCGCAGCCTTCGCTCTGACCCGGCCGGCGCCCCGCGAGCCGGACGCCGAGGAACTGGCACTCGAGCGGCTGCACGGCGGCCACTCCATGACCGCGGCGACACGGCCCGAACCGGAGCCCCAGCACGAACCCGTCCCGGCCCCGGAAACCGTGCCGGCCGGGGGGGAGGGAGAGGGGGGGGGGGGGGGGGGGGGGGGGGGGGGGGGACTCCTGGCCGCACGGCCGCACGGGGACGAATGGCAGTACGAGGACGAATGGCAGTACGAGGACGAATGGCAGCACGGGGACGAACGGCCGCACGGGACGGACCGGACCGATGACGAACGGAGAGCGGATGGATGTGGACCTGCCACAGACGGTCGCCGAAGTGACGGCGGCCTTCGCCGGCTACGAGGAAGCCCTGGTCACCGACGACCAGGACGGCATCACCGGGTACTTCTGGAACTCACCCGGCACGGTCCGCTTCGGTATCGCCGATCAGCAGGCCGGGGTGGACCAGATCCGGGACTGGCGACGGCAACAACCTCCGCTTCCCCCGGGCCGAAAACTCTTCGACACCAGAATCAGCACGTTCGGGACCGACTACGCGGTGGTCACCACCCTGTTCGCCTACCCCGGCGGTACCGCCGTCGGCCGTCAGACGCAGGCGTGGACGCGTTTCCCCGCAGGCTGGCGCATCGTCAGCGCCCATGTCTCCGAGGTGCCGGAGGAGTCCTCACGGCCGCCCGTGTGACGGGCCCTCGGCGGCCACGCCGGAGGGACGACCGTGCGCTCGTGATCACTACACCTAGGTCCCGGACGGCCGCCGCGGCGCCCGCCTCGGCCGGGTGTACGTCCGGGCCACGCACGCCGGGATCACCGCGCCCGCCTCGTGCGAACGGGCCCGGTAGGCGCTCGGGGTCTCGCCGACGAGCTCGGTGAATCGGGAGCTGAAGGAGCCCAGCGACGTGCAGCCGACCGCCAGGCACACCTCGGTCACGGTGAGGTCGCCCCGGCGCAGCAGTGCCTTGGCGCGCTCGATCCGACGGGTCATGAGATAGCCGTACGGGGTCTGGCCGAACGCCTCGCGGAAGCTGCGCTGGAAGTGGCCGGGCGACATCAGGGCGGTGCGCGCGAGGGCGGCGACGTCGAGCGGCTCGGCGTACTCACGGTTGATGCGGTCGCGGGCCTGCCGCAGCCGGACGAGGTCTTCGAGAGTCACGCCCCCAGCATCACACGGCCTCCCTCACTTGTGCGCGCGGTCCTGGAACAGGCTTTCCCTTCAGTTCTCCGGTGATTGAGCTGACCTTGCTTGCCTGGTCGCTGCGAGGGCGCCCGCGAGGAGAGCGGCACCACCCCCACCGCGAGCCTCGCCCGGGCCGCCCTGTGCTTCACCGCGTGCGCGGCGGGGGTGGCGTACGGGATCTGTCTGATCGTGCCGCAGTTCCACTGACCCGCACCCCGCGCGGGAACGGCGAAGGGGCCCGGCCGGAGCGTGTCCGGTCGAGCCCCTTCGGGTGCCCGTTGACCTGCGATGGTGCACCGATCGCCGGTCCGGGAGGCCGACTTGGTGGTCAGGCCTTCTTGGTCTCCCAGAAGATCTTGTCGATCTGGGCGATGTAGTCCAGGGCCTTCTGGCCCGTGGCGGGGTCGGTCGAACCCTTGGCGGCCGAGAGGGCCTTCAGGGTGTCGTTGACCAGCTGGTGCAGCTCCGGGTACTTCTCGAAGTGCGGGGGCTTGAAGTAGTCGCTCCACAGCACGGAGACGTGGTGCTTCGCCAGCTCGGCACGCTGCTCCTTGATGACGGTGGCGCGTGCCTGGAAGTGCGGGTCGTCGTTGCCGGCCATCTTTTCCTGGACAGCCTTGACCGACTCCGCCTCGATGCGGGCCTGGGCAGGGTCGTACACGCCGCAGGGCAGGTCGCAGTGGGCGCTGACCTTGACCTTGGGGGCGAACAGGCGGGAAAGCATGAAGCGTTCCTTCCTCGTGATCGTCTTCTCAGGTGCGACATTACTCCCCGGCAGATGGGTTTTCGCGAGTGCCCCCATGGGCTTAGGACAAAAGTCCGGGGTCAGACTGAGACTGGTGGAGGATGAACCGGGGAGGTGCCGGGTGATGCCGGAGCTGTCGCAGGAGACCGAGCGCAGGGGGGCCGTACTGCCGTACGGGCTGGCCGAGGTGACCGGGCCGTCGATGGTGCCCACCCTCCGTCACGGGGACCAGCTCGTGGTGCGGTGGGGCGCCCGGATCAGGCCGGGCGACGTGGTCGTCCTGCGTCATCCGTTCCAACAGGACCTGCTCGTCGTGAAGCGGGCTGTGGAGCGGCGTGAGGGCGGCTGGTGGGTGCTCGGCGACAATCCGTACGCCGGCGGCGACAGCACCGACTACGGCACCGTGCCGGACGAGTTGGTCCTGGGCAGGGTCCGCTTCCGCTACCGGCCGCCGAAGCCGGATCAGCGGTCGCCGTTCGCCGCGGCGCGCTGGGCGCTGTCGGCGGCCAGGCCCGTGCTGTCCGACCGGTCCGCCTCCAGGCGTTTGCGGGCCCGGTAGGCCGCCACGTTGGCGCGGGTGGCGCAGCGGTCCGAGCAGTAGCGCCGAGAGCGGTTGGTGGACGTGTCCAGGTAGGCGTTGCGGCACGGTGGCGCCTCGCACAGGCCCAGGCGGTCGACGCCGTACTCGGTGAGGTGGAAGGCCAGGCCCATCGCCGCTATGGCCGCGTAGCCGGCGGTCGCGTTGGACGGGTGGTCCGCCAGGTGCATGTGCCACAGCGGGCGGCCCTCGTCGTCCCGGTAGTCGTGGCCGGAGATCTGCGGGCTCACCGGGAACTCCAGCAGCAGTGAGTTCAGCAGGTCCACCGCCAGCGTCTCGTCGCCGGTGTCCGCCGCCTCGAAGACCGCGCGCAGGCGGGCCCGTACCCCCCGGAACCGCGTGACGTCCGCGTCCGTGGCGCGCCGGGCCACCCCCTCGTTGCCGCCGAAGAGGCCGTGGATCGCCTCGACCGAGGTCAGCGTGTCCTTGCCCCGGGCCGGCTCCTCGCTGTTGACGAGACGTACGGCGTAGTCCGAGTAATAGGCCAGTTCCACTTGTAGTCCTTACGGAGGCGTTCTATGGTCGTGGTGCGGGCGGGGTAACAGCCGGTCGTGCTTCCAGGGTATTACGTGGCGGTACGCGACGGAGGGAACCGATGACGGACACGCACACCACCTCGCACATCACGACGGCCGGTGCCAATTGGCAGGCCTGGCAGGAGAGCTGGGACCGGCAGCAGGAGTGGTACATGCCGGACCGGGAGGAACGCTTCCGGATCATGCTCGACATGGTCGAGGCCCTCGTCGGCACCGCCCCACGCGTCCTGGACCTCGCGTGCGGCACCGGAAGCATCACCGCCCGGCTCCTCGCCCGCTTCCCCGAGGCCACCAGCACCGGCGTCGACCTCGACCCGGCGCTCCTCGCCATCGCCGAGGGCACCTTCGCGGGCGACGAGCGTGTCCGGTTCGTCACCGCCGACCTCAAGGACCCGGACTGGCGCACGAAACTGCCGTACGACTCGTACGACGCCGTCCTGACCGCCACGGCCCTGCACTGGCTGCACAGAGAACCCCTCGCGACCCTCTACGGTCAGCTCGCGGAACTCGTCCGCGACGGCGGTGTCTTCATGAACGCCGACCACATGATCGACGAGTCCACGCCCCGGATCAACGCGGCCGAGCAGGCCCACCGGCGCGCCCGCAGGGAACAGGCCAAGCGGGACGGAGCGCTGGACTGGGCGGACTGGTGGCAACTGGCCGCCAAGGACCCGGTCCTCGCCGAACCCACCGCCCGGCGCTTCGAGATCTACGGCGAGCACGCGGACGGCGACACACCCTCCGCGGCCTGGCACGCGCGCGTGCTGCGCGAGAAGGGCTTCGACGAGGTACGCCCGGTGTGGTGCTCGCCGACGGACGCGCTGGTGCTGGCGCTGAAGTAGCGCCGCAGTGCACGAAAGGGGCGGTACGGGAGTCCCGTACCGCCCCTCTCCGTCCTGCTGGTGCTAGAGCACCTTCGAGAGGAAAGACTGCGTCCGCTCGTGCTGGGGATTGGTCAGCACCTCGCGCGGGTGTCCGGACTCGACCACCACGCCGTCGTCCATGAAGACCAGGCTGTCGCCCACCTCGCGGGCGAAGCCCATCTCGTGGGTGACGACGATCATCGTCATGCCGGACTCGGCGAGGTCGCGCATGACGTCCAGGACGTCACCGACCAACTCCGGGTCGAGGGCCGAGGTCGGCTCGTCGAAGAGCATCAGCTTCGGGTCCATGGCGAGGGCCCGGGCGATCGCCACGCGCTGCTGCTGGCCGCCGGAGAGCTGCGAGGGGTAGCTCCCGGCTTTGTCGGCCAGGCCCACCCGCTCCAGGAGCTGGGTGGCACGCTCCCTGGCCTGGGCCTTGTTGGTGCCCCTGACCTGGATCGGTGCCTCGATGATGTTCTCCGCCGCCGTCATGTGCGGGAACAGGTTGAAGCGCTGGAAGACCATGCCGATGTCCCGGCGCTTCAGGGCGACCTCGCTGTCCTTGAGCTCGTACAGCTTGTCCCCCTTCTGGCGGTATCCGACCAGCTCCCCGTCCACGTAGAGCCGGCCGGCGTTGATCTTCTCCAGGTGGTTGATGCAGCGGAGGAAGGTCGACTTGCCGGAGCCGGAGGGGCCGATGAGGCAGAACACCTCGCCGGACTTCACCTCGAGGTCGATGCCCTTGAGCACCTCGACGGAGCCGAAGGACTTGTGGACGCCCTCGGCCTTGACCATGGCGGTGGACGTGTCGCGCGGGGCGGCGTCCGTCTTGCTCAGCTTGTCGGTCATGCGCCCATGGCTCCCCTCGGCCGGCCCAGCGACAGCAGGTTGGCCTTCACCTTCTGCAGCGGTGTCGGCGGCAGCTGGCGGCTGGAACCGCGCGCGTAGTACCGCTCGATGTAGTACTGGCCCACGCTCAGGACCGACGTCATGATCAGGTACCAGGCCGCCGCGAGGAAGTACATCTCCACCGGGGCACCGGAGTTCTGGCCGATGTCCTGGGCATAGCGGAAGAGCTCCGGATACTGGACGGCCGCCACGAGCGAGGTCGTCTTCAGCATGTTGATCACTTCGTTGCCGGTCGGCGGCACGATCACCCGCATCGCCTGGGGGATGACGATCCGGCGCAGCGTCTTGCCGTGGCTCATGCCCAGCGCGTGGGCCGCCTCGGTCTGGCCCTCGTCGACGGCGAGCAGACCGGCGCGGCAGATCTCCGCCATGTACGCGGCCTCGTTGAGGCCGAGACCGAGCAGCGCCGTCAGAAGCGGCGTCATGAAGTCCGACCAGTAGTCCTTGTAGATCGGACCGAGGTTGATGTACTCGAAGACCAGGCCCAGGTTGAACCAGAGGAACAGCTGGACCAGGACCGGGGTGCCGCGGAAGAACCAGATGTAGAACCAGGAGATCGACGAGGTCACCGGGTTCTTCGACAGGCGCATCACCGCGAGGACGATGCCGCCCACGATGCCGATCAGCATCGACAGGACCGTCAGCAGGAGGGTCTTGCCGACGCCGGTCATGATCCGGTCGTCGAAGAAGTAGTCCGGAACCGCGTGCCAGTTGATCTTGCCCTGGCCGAACGCGTAAATGATCGCGACGAGGATCGCGATGGCTATGACGGCGGTGACGTACCGCCCGTAGTGCCGGACCGGGATGGCCTTGATGGTCTCCGGTCCGGCCGCGGGGGTGCCCACCGTCTTGTCGATGTCAGCAGTCACGGGTGTTGCCTCTCAGTGCCCGCTCGGACGCGCGGTCACTTGCCGCCGTTGACGGCGGACTCCTTGACGGCGCCGTCCTCCGCGCCCCACTTGTCGAGGATCTTCTGGTACTCGCCGCTCTTGATGATCGCGTTCATCGCCGCCTGCAGCGCGTCACGCAGCTGCACGTCCTCCTTGGAGACCGCGATGCCGTACGGGGCCGCCTCGACCTGGTCGCCGACGATCTGGAAGTCCTTGCCTCCGCCGGAGGTCTTCACGGCGTACGCGGCAACCGGGAAGTCCGAGGAGGCCGCGTCCGCGCCGCCGGAGCGCAGTCGGGTCTGAGCCTGCTGGTCGTCGTCGAAGGCCTCGATGGTGATCTTCTTGCCGCCCGTGCACTTCTTGGTCTCGGACTTGGCCAGGTCCTCCGAGACGGTGCCGCGCTCCACGGCGAGCTTCTTCCCGCACAGGTCCGACCAGGTGGTGATGCCACCGGTGTCGCCCTTACGCGTGTAGATCGAGACGCCGGCTGTCAGGTAGTCGACGAAGTCGACGCCCTCGCCGACCTTCTTGCCCGTGTCGGGGTCGACGCCCTCCTGGCGGTTCTTGTTGTCGGTCATCGCGGACATGGCGATGTCATAGCGGTTGGAGCGCAGACCGGTCAGCAGGGCGTCGAAAGTGCCGTTCTCGAATTCGAACTTGACGCCGAGCTGCTTGCCCATCGCGGCCGCGAGTTCCGGGTCGATGCCGACGACGTTCCCGGAGGCGTCCTTGAACTCGACGGGCGCGTACGCGATGTCCGAACCGACCTTGACGACACCCTTGTCGCGGATCGCCTGCGGCAGTTTGTTCGCCAGGGGTGCCGAGCTCGCCGCCGCACTGCTGTCCGAGTTCTTGTCCTTGGTCTGGTCACCGCAACCGGTGAGAATCAGCGCGCCTGCGACCGCGATCGCACCGACCGCTGCTAGCCGGGAGTGCGCGGCGGTCGGACGACGGGTGAAGCTTGCGGTCATGGTGGGTTCCTCCGGCGGATGGGTGGAGTTGCCGATGGGGCAGGCGGTCGCCGATGGGTTCGGCGGGCGCCTTGGACGCTGGATTGGTCCTGGGTCGACGAGAGCACACGTCTTCGAGTGTCGCGACCTCGTGTGATGACGGCATCTTGCCATTCGGACGCAGGCATTCAGGTGACCACCCATGTCAAAATCGGATAACGGGCGATCCCCGAACCGCATCAGGTCGGTACATTTTGACCGCACGATGCGGCACTATCCGTCACCATCTGCGGGAATCTGCGCTTCCGGCCGGAAGATCTCCGGTGGCTCCCGGGGTGCGGACCGGCATGCGCCGCGGGATGTGATCTTGCAGGCCTTGTGCGGTATGGGGTCGTCCTCGGCGCTGTCCGTCGGGTAAGAAGGTTCTTTACACCCCTCATCCGGGGCCCAGGGCGCGTGTGCGGCGCGCCCGTCGCGTATGTGCCCGTACGTACCCCCGTACGCAGCATCACCGCAGCACCATCAGGGCCGTGCGCGGTGCCCGCCCACTTCTCAACCAGGAGTGGCCACCCTCAACCATGAAGACCTAAGGGGTAGAACAAAGTGGCAGCGGAGATCGTCAATCCTCGCAGCGACAGCAGTACGGACCAGGATGGCGGGGCCGAGCCCCTCGATTCCTTCGATCCGGCGTTCGCGCTGCACCGTGGCGGCAAGATGGCCGTGCAGGCCACCGTGCCCGTCCGTGACAAGGACGACCTGTCCCTGGCGTACACGCCCGGCGTGGCGAAGGTGTGCAGTGCCATCGCCGAGCATCCGGAGCTGGTCTACGACTACACCTGGAAGTCCTCCGTCGTCGCGGTCGTGACCGACGGTACGGCGGTGCTGGGACTCGGAGACATCGGGCCCGAGGCCTCCCTCCCGGTGATGGAGGGCAAGGCGATCCTGTTCAAGCAGTTCGGTGGCGTCGACGCGGTGCCGATCGCGCTCGACTGCACGGACGTGGACGAGATCGTGGAAACCGTGGTGCGGCTCGCGCCGTCCTTCGGCGGCGTGAACCTGGAGGACATCTCGGCGCCGCGGTGCTTCGAGATCGAGCGGAAGCTGCAGGAGCGGCTCGACATCCCGGTCTTCCACGACGACCAGCACGGTACGGCGGTCGTGACGCTGGCGGCCCTGCGGAACGCCGCGCGGCTGACGGGGCGCGGCCTCGGGGATCTGCGGGTGGTGATCTCGGGCGCGGGCGCGGCCGGTGTCGCCATCGCGAAGATGCTGGTCGAGGCCGGGATCGGGGACGTCGCGGTCGCGGACCGCAAGGGGATCGTGTCGGGGGACCGGGACGATCTGACACCGGTCAAGCGGGAGCTGGCCTCCTTCACCAACAAGGCCGGGATCAGCGGGTCGCTGGAGGCGGCGCTGGAAGGTGCCGACGTCTTCATCGGGGTGTCCGGCGGTACGGTGCCGGAGCCGGCGGTCGCCTCGATGGCCCAGGGCGCGTTCGTCTTCGCCATGGCCAACCCCAATCCCGAGGTCCACCCCGAGGTCGCGCACAAGTACGCGGCGGTCGTGGCGACCGGGCGGTCGGACTTCCCGAACCAGATCAACAACGTGCTGGCGTTCCCGGGGATCTTCGCGGGAGCGTTGCAGGTGCGGGCGTCCCGGATCACGGAGGGCATGAAGCTCGCGGCGGCCGAGGCGTTGGCCGCGGTGGTGGGCGACGACCTCGCTGCGGATTACGTGATTCCGTCGCCGTTCGACGAGCGGGTGGCGCCGGCGGTCACGGCCGCAGTGGCCGCGGCGGCTCGGGCGGAAGGTGTTGCTCGTAACTGAGTGCCTGTGCGCCTGAGTGTCTGAGCGGGCGCCGGGTGTCGGGTGGCCCCGTCTGTGGTTCGGGCGGGGTCACTTCTTTGCTCGGGGCTGGGTATGGGGTGGGGGTTCGGGCGCGGGTGCCTGCGGTGCCTGGGCGGGTGGGGGTGCGGGGTGCTGCGGGCGGAGGCCCGCCGTGACCGGAGAGTCGGGGCACGGGGACCCACTCCCGGCGTTGACAAGAGGGTGTGTGTCACAGGGCTCCGTGGTTCCCCGGGACTGCGGTGGAGCCTATCGTCAAGGTCATGTTCGCTGCCTACGCCGCCCGCATCGATCGTGACCAGCCCCTTTCCGGCCTGGAGGTGGGAGAGCGTCCCGCCCCCGAGGCCCGTGCCGGCTGGAGTGTCGTCAACGTCAAGGCCGCTTCCCTCAACCATCACGACCTGTGGTCCCTGCGTGGTGTCGGCCTCGCGGAGGACAAGCTGCCGATGATCCTCGGATGTGACGCCGCCGGCGTCGACGAGGACGGCAACGAGGTCGTCCTGCACTCCGTCATCGGCCGGACCGGTCACGGTGTCGGCCCCAAGGAACGCCCGTCCATCCTCACCGAGCGCTACCAGGGCACGTTCGCCGAGCAGGTGGCCGTACCGACCTGGAACCTCCTGCCCAAGCCCGCGGAACTGTCCTTCGAGGAGGCCGCCTGTCTGCCCACGGCCTGGCTGACGGCGTACCGGATGCTCTTCACCAACGCCGGCGTACGTCCCGGTGACTCCGTCCTCGTCCAGGGCGCCGGCGGCGGTGTCGCCACCGCCGCCATCGTGCTCGGCAAGGCCGCGGGGCTGCGCGTCTTCGCCACCAGCCGGGACGAGGCGAAGCGGAAGCGGGCCGTCGAGCTGGGGGCCGTGGAGGCACTGGAGCCGGGGGCGCGGCTGCCGCAGCGTGTGGACGCCGTGATCGAGACCGTCGGCGCGGCGACGTGGTCGCACTCGGTGAAGTCGCTGAAGCCGGGCGGGACGATTGTGATCTCCGGCGCGACGAGCGGTGACCGGCCCTCGCACGCCGAGCTGACTCGGATCTTCTTCCTGGAACTCAAGGTCGTGGGGTCGACGATGGGGACCAAGGACGAGCTGGAGGATCTGCTCTCCTTCTGCGCCGCCACCGGCGTACGCCCCGTGATCGACCAGGTGCTTCCGCTGGACCGGGCCCGTGAGGGGTTCGAACGGCTCGAGTCCGGTGACCAGTTCGGGAAGATTGTCCTCACCCGCGACTAGGGGTACTGTCCTGCGTTCGCCTTCTTGCGGCCGGCCCGGTTTCGGGCCGGCCGTTGGTGTGTGCGGGTGACGGACGGATTGTCAACTGAGGTTGACGCGCGAGGGATGTCAACGTAGGTTGACGTCATGACCGAAGCTACGGATCTCGCCGAGCGGGCGGGTGACCGCGATCCCCGCGTCGGACTGCGGGCCGTCGCCGCGCTGCGTCGGCTGCTGGAGCAGCTGGAGGCGGTGCAGGTGCGCAGTGCGCGCAACCAGGGGTGGTCGTGGCAGGAGATCGCCGCGGAACTCGGTGTGAGCAGGCAGGCCGTGCACAAGAAGTACGGGAGGCATTGATGTTCGAGCGGTTCACGAAGGACGCCCGGGACGTGGTGCGAGGGGCGGTCGAACACGCCGAGCGCTCGGGGGCGCAGTCCGTCGAGGCGGAGCACATGCTGCTGGCGCTGCTCGACCGGGAGGCGAGCCGGGGTTCGTTCGCGCTGGCCGCGCTCGGGCTCGCCGAGCGGAGGGAAACGGTGCGCGCGGCAGTCGTCGAGGCCCGGCGGCGGGCCGGGTTGTCCCGGGCGGAGGCCGATGCCCTGGCCGGGCTGGGGATCGACGTCTCGGAGATCGTCGCCCGGATCGAGGAGGTGCACGGAGTCGGGGCGATGTCCGGCGACCGGAAGGACAAGGCGTGGTGGTCGGGACGCCGTCCCTTCGGCCGGACCGCCAAGGAGGTGCTGGAGAAGGCCCTGCGCATCGCCGTCTCCCGTCGTGACCGTCACATCGGCGACGAGCACATCCTGCTGGCCCTCACCGCCCGCCCCGGCGTCCCCGCCGAGGTCCTCGCGGACCACGCAGTGACGTACGAGGCGCTGGTCCGCGTCCTGTACGGCGGCGGTGAGGCCAAGGCGGGCTGAGGCCGGCGCCACGGGCGCCCTGCGGTGGTGCGGCCGGGCGCCGGTGGTAGGCCGTGCCGTCGGAGGGTGCCGCCGCTCAGGTCTTCGGGGCGCGCAGCAGAGCCCCGATGTGGGCCGCTGCCGTGGACAGGTGGCGGCGGGCGTCGCGGAGTTGGTCGGCGGTCACTCCGTGGTCGCGGGCGGCGTCGCGGATGTCGTCGCGGAAGCGGTCCAGGAGGCGGTCCAGGTCGCGGGCCGGGTCTCCGGTGGAGTCCTCGTGGGCCCATGACGGTTCGTACTCGGCGGGGAAATCCTCGGGGGTTTGCGAGTACTCAGGTGCCGGGGTGGCCTTCTCCGCGTTCCCGTGGGGCCGGCCGAAGCCGAAGTCCTTCCCGAACTCCTTGCCGTAGTCCTTTCCGAACTCCCCGAACTCTTTGGCCAGTTCGGTCAGACCCTCGCGGACGCCCGTCGGCCAGTCGCCCCGCGCGAAGTGGTCCTGCACCTGTTCCTGGACGCGCCGGGCGATGCGCTGCACATCCGCCTGGGCCTGGCTCCGGGCTTGCTCCTGGGCCTCCTTGGCCTGGCGGCGGGCCCGCTGGGCCTCCTCCCGGGCGCGCCGGCTCTCGTCCTTGGCGCGCCGGGCCTGTTCCTTCCACTCCTGCTTGACGCGGCGCATCTCCTCCTTGGCGATGCGCCACGCCTCGTTGTCGGTGTGGTCCGTGAAGCCTCCGAAAGGGCTGTCCTGGGCGCCGTCGGTGGTGGCGCCGGCACTTCCGGAAGCGGAACCCCTGCGGGCCTCGGAGGCCGCCGCCCGCATCTCGCGGCGCAGGTCTCCCGCCGCACCGCGCACGTCGGCCCGGATCTCGGCGGCGAGTTCCGCGACCGACTCACGGATCTCCAGCTCCAGGTCGGCCAGTTCACCGCTGCGGTCGGCCAACTCGGCGCGGCCGGCGTCCGTGATGGCGTACACCTTGCGGCCGCCCTCGGTGGTGTGGGTGACCAGGCCCTCGGCCTCCAGCTTGGCCAGGCGGGGGTACACCGTGCCCGCGGAGGGCGCGTACAGGCCCTGGAAGCGCTCTTCCAGGAGGCGGATCACCTCGTAGCCGTGACGGGGGGCCTCGTCCAGCAGCTTCAGCAGGTAGAGGCGGAGGCGGCCGTGGGCGAAGACGGGAGGCATGTCAGAGCACCTTCTTGTCGGTCGTGCCGTCGGCCGGGGCGCCGGTGGAGCCGGTGACCGGGCCGGAAACGGAATTGTCCCCCGAGGTGTTCCGCGGCCCGTCGGCCGGGGCGCCGGTCGCGGGGGCGGGGTTCGCCCGCGGCCCGCTCCCGCGTTCCCACGGTCCGCTCTCGTCCTCGCGGGGCGGGCGGCGCAGCAGGGCGATCGAGCCGGAGATGGTCGTGGCCCGCAGTTTGCCGGTGCCCGCGCCGAGCCGGCCGGTGACCTTGTGGGCGCCCCACTGGCCGTGCACCCGCAGGCCCTCGAAGGCGTTGGAGATGGTGCCGCTCGCGGTGTTGGCCTCGACGTCCGCGTCCGCCGGCTGGGGCAGGCGGATCGCGATCTCGCCCGAGACGCTGGTCAGCCTGACGTCGGTGGGTCCGTCCGGATCCAGGTCCACGATCATGGAGCCGCTGACCGAGTCGGCCCGCACGGAGCGGCCGGAGCCCTCGACGACCGTGAGGTCCCCCGAGACCGAGTTGAACCGGAGGTCGCCGGTGACGGCCTGTGCCTCCAGGTTTCCGGAGACGGTGTCGGCGTGCACCGGGCCGGAGAGCGCGACGAGTGTCGTGTCCCCGGTGACGCCCTTGACCACCGCGGGGCCGCGCAACCCCGACACGACGGCCCCGGCGTCGACCACGCCCACCTCCACGCGGATGTCGGCCGGCACGGCCAGCGAGACCACGGCGCTGCGCCGCCAGCCCTTGCGGTCGAGCCACTTGAGGAAGCCCTTCCAGGGCAGGTCCTCGTACGCCACCGTGAGCCTGCCGTCCTCCTGGGTCACCACCAGGGGCGGCCCCTGGATCTCGGACACTTCCAGGCGGGCGGAACCTTCGTCGGTGCCCACCACGTTCACCGTTCCACTGACGATGCGTACGTGGAGGGCCGTGACGGGATCGTCGAACGTGAGCTTGTCGGGCTCTGTTACGGACCACTGGGACATGGTGCAGACCTCCCCGTCACAACGCGCCATATCGCGTCTTCTCCTGTTCACGATATATCGCGGACACGGAAAGTCAAGACACGTACGACGAAGGGCGCCCCGAGGGGCGCCCACTGTGTGATGCCGGTCTCTACGCGTCGTCCTCGTCGTCCTCGTCGTCCAGCCGGGCCAGCCATGTCGCCAACCGCTCCACCGGCACCTCGAAGTCGGGGTTCAGATCGACGAAGGTCCGCAGCTGCTCGGCGAGCCACTCGAAGGTGACCTCTTCCTCGCCGCGCCGCTTCTCCAGCTCTTCGATGCCTCGGTCCGTGAAGTACATGGCTCAAGGATAAGTGGGAGGAAACGGCCGGGCCGCACCCCTCGGGAGAGGGGTGCGGCCCGGTCACGTACGGCCCGAGAGGGCGGCGGTTACGCCTCGAACACCTCGCGCACCAGCTGCTCCTGCTCCGCCTGGTGCCGCTTCGCCGAACCGACGGCGGGCGACGAGCTGTGCGGGCGGGAGATGCGCCGCAGACGCTCGCCGTGCGGCACCTCCGCGCCGACCGCCAGGTCCAGGTGGTCGATCAGGTTGAGGGCGATGAACGGCCAGGCACCCTGGTTCGCCGGCTCCTCCTGCGCCCAGAGGTACTTCTCGGCGTTCGGGTACTTGGCGATCTCGGCCTGGAGCTCGGCACCCGGCAGCGGGTACAGGCGCTCGATGCGGATGATCGCCGTGTCCGTGGCGCCGCGCTTCTTCCGCTCGGCCTCCAGGTCGTAGTAGACCTTGCCCGCGGTGAAGACGACCTTCTTGACCGCCGCCGGGTCCACCGACGCGTCGCCGATGACCGGACGGAACTGGCCCGTCGTGAACTCCTCCGCCTTGGAGGCCGCGGCCTTCAGACGCAGCATCGACTTCGGGGTGAAGACGACCAGCGGCTTGTGGTGCGGGTTGTGCACCTGCCACCGCAGGAGGTGGAAGTAGTTCGACGGGAGCGTCGGCATCGCGACCGTCATGTTGTTCTGCGCGCACATCTGGAGGAACCGCTCCGGGCGGGCGGACGAGTGGTCCGGGCCCTGGCCCTCGTAGCCGTGCGGGAGCAGGAGCGTGACGCCGGACGTCTGGCTCCACTTCTGCTCCGCCGACGAGATGAACTCGTCCACGACCGTCTGCGCGCCGTTGACGAAGTCACCGAACTGCGCCTCCCACAGCACGAGCGCGTCGGGGCGGGCCAGCGAGTAGCCGTACTCGAAGCCCATCACCGCGTACTCGGACAGCAGCGAGTTGTAGACGTTGTAGCGCGCCTGGTCCTCGGAGAGGTACATCAGCGGCGTGAACTCCTCGCCGGTCTCCCGGTCGATGATCACCGCGTGACGCTGGCCGAACGTGCCGCGCTGCGAGTCCTGGCCGGACAGCCGGACCGGAATGCCCTCCAGGAGGAGGGAACCGACCGCCAGCGTCTCGCCCATGCCCCAGTCGATCGTGCCGTCCTCGACCATGGCCGCCCGGCGCTGCAGCTGCGGCAGCAGACGCGGGTGGACGGTGATGCGGTCGGGGATGTTCAGCTGGGACTCGGCGATCCGCTTGACGACCTCCGTGGAGACGGCCGTGTTGACCGCCACCGGGAACTCCGCCTGCGCGTCCGAGGGCTCCACGGCCGCCGGCTGCGCGGTGGCCTCGCGGACCTCCGTGAAGACCTTCTCGAGCTGGCCCTGGTAGTCCTGCAGGGCCTGCTCGGCCTCTTCCAGGGTGATGTCGCCGCGACCGATCAGGGACTCGGTGTACAGCTTGCGCACCGAGCGCTTCTTGTCGATCAGGTCGTACATCAGCGGCTGCGTGAACGCCGGGTTGTCCGACTCGTTGTGACCGCGGCGGCGGTAGCAGATGAGGTCGATCACCACGTCCTTGTTGAACGCCTGGCGGAACTCGAAGGCCAGCCGCGCGACGCGGACCACGGCCTCCGGGTCGTCGCCGTTCACGTGGAAGATCGGGGCCTCGATCATGCGGGCCACGTCGGTCGAGTACATGGAGGAGCGCGAGGACTCGGGCGCCGCCGTGAAACCGACCTGGTTGTTGATGACGATGTGGACCGTGCCGCCGGTGCGGTAGCCGCGCAGCTGCGACATGTTCAGGGTCTCCGCGACCACGCCCTGGCCCGCGAAGGCCGCGTCACCGTGCAGGGCGATCGGCAGGACCGTGAAATCGGTGCCGCCCTTGTTGATGACGTCCTGCTTGGCGCGGACGACACCCTCGAGGACCGGGTCGACCGCTTCCAGGTGCGAGGGGTTGGCGGTCAGCGAGACCTTGATCTGCTCACCGTCCAGACCGGTGAACGTGCCCTCGGCGCCCAGGTGGTATTTCACGTCGCCGGAGCCGTGCATCGACTTCGGGTCGAGGTTGCCCTCGAACTCGCGGAAGATCTGCGCGTACGACTTGCCGACGATGTTCGCGAGGACATTGAGGCGGCCGCGGTGGGCCATGCCGATGACGACCTCGTCGAGGCGGGACTCGGCCGCGCTGTCGATGACCGCGTCCAGGAGCGGGATGACCGACTCGCCGCCTTCGAGCGAGAACCGCTTCTGGCCGACGTACTTCGTCTGCAGGAAGGTCTCGAAGGCCTCCGCCGCGTTCAGCCGGCGCAGGATGCGCAGCTGCTCCTCGCGCTCCGGCTTGGAGTGCGAGCGCTCGATGCGGTCCTGGATCCACTTGCGCTGCTTGGGGTCCTGGATGTGCATGAACTCGACGCCGGTGGTGCGGCAGTACGAGTCGCGCAGCACGCCGAGGATGTCGCGCAGCTTCATCATCGACTTGCCGGCGAAGCCGCCGACCGCGAACTCGCGCTCCAGGTCCCAGAGGGTGAGCCCGTGCTCGGTGATGTCCAGGTCGGGGTGCTTGCGCTGCTTGTACTCCAGCGGGTCGGTGTCGGCCATGACGTGGCCGCGGACCCGGTAGGAGTGGATCAGCTCGAAGACCCGGGCGGCCTTGGTGACGTCGTCGTCGTGCGAGGCGTCGATGTCCTTGAGCCAGCGGACCGGCTCGTAGGGGATGCGCAGCGCCTCGAAGATGTCGTCGTAGAAGCCCTGCTCGCCGAGGAGGAGGTTCGCGACGATCCGCAGGAACTCGCCGGACGCGGCGCCCTGGATCACCCGGTGGTCGTAGGTCGACGTGAGCGTCATGACCTTCGAGATGCCGAGCTTGTTCAGGGTGTCCTGGGAGGTGCCCTGGAACTCCGCCGGGTAGTCCATCGAGCCGACGCCCATGATGACCGACTGGCCGGGCATCAGACGCGGCACGGAGTGCACGGTGCCCAGGCCGCCGGGGTTGGTCAGGGAGACCGTCACGCCGGTGAAGTCGTCCATCGTCAGCTTGCCGTCGCGGGCACGGCGGACGATGTCCTCGTAGGCCTGCCAGAACTCGAAGAAGTTCAGCGTCTCGGCCTTCTTGATGCCGGCGACGACGAGCTGGCGGTCGCCGTTCGCCTTCACCAGGTCGATGGCGAGGCCGAAGTTGACGTGCGGCGGCTTGACGAGGGTGGGCTTCCCGTCCTTCTCCGCGTAGTGCCAGTTCATCGACGGCATGGCCTTGATGGCCTGCACCATCGCGTAACCGATCAGGTGCGTGAAGGAGATCTTCCCGCCCCGGGCGCGCTTGAGATGGTTGTTGATGACGATGCGGTTGTCGAAGAGCAGCTTCACCGGGACGGCGCGCACGGACGTGGCCGTGGGCAGTTCCAGCGAGGCGTTCATGTTCTTCGCGACCGCGGCGGCGGGGCCGCGCAGCGTCACCAGCTCGGGGCCGTCGGGCGCCGCGGCGGGCTCGGCCTTGGCCGCCGGCTTGGCGGCGGCGGGCTTCGCGGCCGGAGCCGGGGCCTGGGCGGGCGCGGCGGCCTTGGCGGGCGCCGGAGCCGCGGCGGCGGGCTTCGCGGCGGGCGCCGGAGCGGCCTGCGCGGGAGCCGGGGCCGCGGTGGGCGCCGGAGCCTGCGCCGGCGGAGCCGCGGGCCGGGCCGGGGTGGTGGTCCCTGCGGCCCCCGCGGCCGCAGTACCCGCCGGAGCCGAGGCGGCAGCCGCCCCCGGCTTGTAGTCGGCGAAGAAGTCCCACCAGGCACGGTCTACCGAGTTCGGGTCCTGGAGGTACTGCTGATAGATCTCGTCGACGAGCCACTCGTTGGGCCCGAACGCGGCCGCGGGGTTCTTCCCCGCATGGTCGGTGTCGGTCGAGATGCTCGAGTTACTGGGGGACTGTGGCGACACGGCGGCAACCGCCCTCTTCCGCTTCACAAGGTGATGGACAGCGGGAATCAAGGCTACGCCCCCCTGACCGGGAAGGTCAGGTCGGGCCGGTCCATCGTCGTGTAAGTCACATCGAAGAGCGTGTTTCGGGGCTGGAAATGGCGGGAAACAAGCGAGGTTCCGCTTCATGGGAGATGACTCGACCGGGCCTCGGCGCGCCGAGCGCGCGGGCCTGTGCCTGATCACACGTGTCCAGCCGTGCGGACGCCCGTGGATCTTGTGGTTCCGGTTCGAACTTTACGTCAACTTGGCAGAGATGGAAGTCCCGGAAGGGTGACAAGAATCCGGCAACCCCGCTCGGATTCGGCCACTCCGATCCGGCCGCCGTGCAGATCCACCGCCCACCGGGCGATCGCCAGCCCGAGCCCCGTACCGCCGTCGCTGCCGGGTCCGTGCGGCCGGTTGACGCTGCCGCGGTTGAAGCGCTCGAAGACCCGGTGCCACTCCGACTGCGGAATGCCGGGGCCCTCGTCGAGAACCTCCAGCTCCAGGGACTCGGGCCGGCCCCCGCGTCGCGCCTTGACGGTGACCCGGCCGTGCGGCGGGCTGTGCTTGACCGCGTTGTCGATGAGATTCGCCACGACCTGGTGGATCCGCTCCGGGTCCGCGTGCGCGGTCAGCTCCGGCGGGGACACGTCGAGGTGCAGATGGACGTCCGTACGAGTGTGACTGCCGGAGCCGGAGGCTATGCCCGCGCGCGCGGAGGCCACCATGTTGGCCTCCTTCAGGACGCCCGACAGGTACGGCCACACCTCGAAGCGCCGTTTCCGCAGCGGTACGACCCCGTTGTCCAGCCGGGACAGGTCCAGCAGCGTCTCGACCAGCCGGCCCAGCCGTTCCGTCTGTTTCAGGGCCGTCCGCATGGTCTCCGGGTCGGCCTGGGTCACCCCGTCGACGATGTTCTCCAGGACCGCGCGCAGACCCGCGATCGGTGTGCGCAGCTCGTGGGAGACGTTCGCCACGAGTTCCTTGCGCTGCCGTTCCTGCGCCTCCAGGTCGTCCGCCATGCGGTTGATCGTCTGGGCCAGGTCGCCCAGCTCGTCGCGGCGGTGCTCACGCACCCGGCGGGTGTAGTCGCCGTGCGAGATCGACTTGGCCACCGCGTTCATGTCGTCCAGCGGCGCGGTGAGCGAATGCGCCACGAACTGCGTAATGAGCAGTGTGGCGATCATCGAGAACACCGTGATGAAGCGCAGCTCCGTCTTGGTGTGCACCGCGATCATCGACAGCCCGGTGGTGATCAGGACCGAGGTGACGACCAGTGCGCCCAGCTTGGTCTTGATCGAGAACGGGCTCACCACGCCGACCCAGGGCTCCCTGGGGTTTCTCCGACCGGTCGGCCCGTCGCTCATGGCGTGGGCGTCTCCAGGGCGTAGCCGACGCCGTGCACCGTACGGATCCGCTCGGCGCCGATCTTCCGGCGCAGCGCCTTGATGTGGCTGTCGACCGTGCGGGTGCCGGAGGCGTCCGCCCAGTCCCACACCTCGGCCAGCAGCTGCTCCCGGGAGAGCACCGCGCGCGGGGTGTTCGCCAGGCAGACCAGGAGGTCGAACTCCGTGGGCGTCAGATGGACGTCCTCGGAGCGCACCCGGACCCGGCGCTGCGCGTGGTCGATCTCCAGTTCACCGAGCCGCAGGATGCCGCTGCGCGGTGTCGCGGCGGCCAGCGCGGCCCGCTCGACGCGACGCAACAGCACATGGACGCGTGCCGCCAGTTCCCGCATCGAGAAAGGCTTCGTCATGTAGTCGTCGGCGCCGACGCCCAGACCGACCAGCATGTCGGTCTCGTCGTCCCGCGCGGTGAGCATCATCACCGGCACCGGCCGGGCGGCCTGCACGCGACGGCAGACCTCCAGACCGTCGAAGCCGGGCAGCATGATGTCGAGGATCAGCAGATCGGGCTGCCAGGCCTCTGCCGTGTCCACGGCGGACGGACCGTCGACCGCCGTTTGCACGAGGAATCCCTCGGCGCGCAGGCGGGTCGCGATGGCGTCCACGATCGTCGGGTCGTCCTCGACGACCAGGACCCGGCGCTGAGCGCCCGGAGTCGCCGCCGTGCCGTTGTGGGAGGTGTGTGTCTGCTCCATCGCCCGCCCCTGAGAGGTGCTTTCCGGAACCAGTGGGGTGGTCCCTTGTCTGCGCATGACTGCGATTGACGCTTGAATGATCGGCGTCAGGGAAGCAGGGTACGGGCAGTTACCGCGCCTTTGCTATCCAGGCCGGACGGCGAGATGCACGACGTCCGGAACGCCCCGGGCAACGGGGATCTCTTCGGTACGCACCTGTTGGAACCCGGCATTCCGCAAGGTTCCCTCGAATTCCGGTGAGGGCTGGGCCGACCACACCGCCAGTACCCCTCCTGGCCTCAACACCCTTGCGCAGTCCGCGAGTCCGGCGGGTGAGTAGAGGCTGCCGTTGTCGTCCGTGACCGTCCAGTCGGGGCCGTTGTCGATGTCGAGGCACAGGGCGTCGAACGTGTCGCATGTCTCATTGACGAATGCGACCACGTCCGTTTTCAGAATCTCTGTGCGGGGGTCGGCCAGGGCGGCGCAGGTGAGCGGTGACAGGGGGCCGCCGTCGCGGTGCCAGTCGATGATGGCGGGCTCGCGCTCCACCACCGTGATGCGGGCCCAGCGGGGGTCGGCGGCGGCGTGGGCGAGGGAGAAGCCGACCCCCAGGCCGCCGATGAGCAGGGCGGGGCGGGGATCGAGGGGACCGGAGCCGGGGGCGTGCGGTTCCTGCGGCGCGTCTGCCGCGTCTGCCGCAGGGGGTGCGTGGGGGACGCTGAGTGCGTCCAGTGCCGCGTCGATCAGCCGTCTTTCCGAACGGCCGTCCGAGGTGTCCATCAGGAAGCAGCCGTTGGCGATGATCTGCAGCGCCCCGCCCTGCCGCCGCAGCACGATCTCGCCGTACGGGCCCTCGCGACGGTCCAGGACCTCGGCGGTGTCGGGGTGGTGGTCGGGGATGTCGTACGGGGTGAGCACCGGCCCATCCTGGCACGAGTGCGGTGCACGGGGGAGGGAGTTGGAGGGTGACGGTGGGCGGGGGGCTTTCTGGGAAGTTGCTGTGAATGGCGGCTTTCGTGGCGCCCGTCACAGACAGCGTCGCGTGGGACGCTGAGGGTGGGGCGGAACGGAAGGAGCGCCTCACCGTGGAACGGACTGCGAGGGCTGCCGACGTGACGCCGCCGGCGGGTGCGGCTGCTCCGCCGTACGACGCCGGAATTGCCGATGCGTCGGGGCTGCTGCCGGGACTGCCGGGGCAGCGGGGCGCCGAGGCTCGGGTCCCGGCGGCAAAGGCCGCGGAGCCCGTGGCGGTGGCCGCCGCCCGGCGTCCTCGCCCGTGGCGGTTGCTGCCGACGCCCGCCGGTACGCCGTTCACCTTCGGTTACGTCGTCGTCCTCGTGGTCACTTCGCTCGTCACGGAGTACGCCGCGCCCTCGCTCGTGCACGCCCTGCACCAGGGCTCCAGCACCGATGTGGCGCATCTCGTGCGGATGCCTGTGCTGGTGCTGCTGGCGAGCGCGGTCTGGATCGCGGGCGGGGTGCTGTCGCCGTACGCGATGGGGTTCGTGTTCGCCTTCACGGCGCTGGAGCGGCGGATAGGAGGAGCGCGGGCGGCCTGCGTTTTTCTGCTCGGGCACGTCCTCGCCACGGTGGTGACCGAGGGGGCCGTGGGCCTCGGGGTACTGGTCGGGCACCTGCCGGACAGCTCGCTGCATCGCCTCGACTACGGCGTGAGCTTCGGCGTCGCCACCGGAGTGGGAGCGCTGGCCGGACTGCTCACGCCATGGCTGCGGTGGCCGTTGGTGCTCGGGGTCGGGGGCATGGTGCTGGCGGACCTGATCGCCTTCACGGACCCGATGACGAACTGGGGGCATCTGATGGCGTTCGCGGTGGGGGTGGCGTTGTGGCCTTCGGTACGGCGGTGGCGGCGGGAGTGGCTGTAGCGGCCCGATGGCCCGGTGGCCCGGTGGCCCGGTGGCCCGGTGGCCCGGTGGCCCGGTGATCCGGTGGCCCGGTGCCCCGGTGGCCCGGTGCCCCAGTGACCCGGTGACCCGGTGACCGGGGTGACCCTGCCACCACGGTCCCGGAGCGGAGCCGTGTCGCCCGTGTCCCTCCGCCAGTTGATGGCGCATCACCCGGACGCATCCGTGTCCCGCCGCCCCGCCCGCCTCTTGACCGACCGGGTCCGGCCGTCCCGCCCCGCACCCGACCAGGTCGGGCGGGTCCGGTGGGCTGGACCGGGCGGCGCAGCCCAGGGGGCCACAGGGGCGGTCGGCGAGGTGATCGCTCAGAGCGAACGAAGGGTGGGGAACAATCGTGGGCTCCAGTGCATTGAGTCGGCATAGCTCAACTTGACTGCCGAAGGGGAGATCATGGCTTCGACGTCCACACCGCTCACTCTGCCTGTGCTGCCGCTCGACGACGAGGTCGTGCTGCCTGGAATGGTGGTTCCGCTGGACCTGAATGACGCCGATGTGCGGGCCGCGGTGGAGGCCGCTCAGGCCGCCGCGCGCTCGGAGCCCGGCAAGCCCCGGGTGCTGCTGGTGCCGCGCATCGACGGGACGTACGCGAGCACCGGTGTGCTCGGCACCGTCGAGCAGGTCGGCCGGCTGGCCGACGGCGACCCCGGTGCCCTCATCCGTGGCCGAGGGCGGGTGAAGATCGGTGCGGGGACCACGGGGCCGGGTGCGGCACTGTGGGTCGAGGGAACGAGGATCGACGAGAGCGTTCCCGAGCCGCTGCCGGGGCACGTCGCCGAACTCGTCAAGGAGTACAAGGCGCTTGCCACGGCCTGGCTGCGCAAGCGCGGTGCCTGGCAGGTCGTGGACAGGGTGCAGGCGATCGACGATGTGTCCGCTCTCGCCGACAACTCCGGGTACTCGCCCTTCCTGACCACCGAGCAGAAGGTGGAACTGCTGGAGAACGCCGACCCGGTGGCCCGGCTGAAGCTCGCCACCCAGCAGCTGCGGGACCACATCGCCGAGCAGGACGTCGCCGAGACCATCGCCAAGGACGTCCAGGAGGGCGTCGACAAGCAGCAGCGGGAGTTCCTGCTGCGGCGTCAGCTGGAGGCCGTACGGAAGGAGCTGCGCGAGCTCAACGGGGAGTCGGAGGGCGAGGAGTCCGACGACTACCGGAGCCGTGTCGAGGCGGCCGATCTGCCGGAGAAGGTCCGTGAGGCCGCTCTCAAGGAGGTCGACAAGCTGGAGCGGGCGAGTGACCAGTCGCCCGAGGGGTCGTGGATCCGGACCTGGCTCGACACGGTGCTGGAGCTGCCGTGGAACGAGCGGACCGAGGACCAGTACGACATCCAGGGCGCCAAGGCGGTCCTCGACGCCGAGCACGCCGGGCTGGAGGACGTGAAGGAGCGGATCACCGAGTACCTGGCGGTGCGCAAGCGCCGCACGGACCGGGGTCTGGGCGTCATCGGCGGGCGCCGTGGGGGTGCCGTGCTGGCGCTCGTCGGGCCGCCCGGCGTCGGCAAGACCTCGCTGGGTGAGTCCGTCGCGCACGCGATGGGGCGGAAGTTCGTCCGTGTCGCGCTCGGCGGGGTGCGCGACGAAGCCGAGATCCGCGGTCACCGGCGTACGTACGTGGGTGCGCTGCCCGGGCGGATCGTCCGCGCCGTCAAGGAGGCCGGGTCCATGAACCCGGTGGTGCTGCTCGACGAGATCGACAAGGTGGGGTCGGACTTCCGGGGCGACCCGGCCGCGGCTCTGCTGGAGGTCCTCGACCCGGCGCAGAACCACACCTTCCGCGACCACTACCTGGAGGTCGAGCTCGATCTGTCGGACGTCGTCTTCCTGGCCACGGCCAACGTGCTGGAGGCGATCCCGGAGGCGCTGCTCGACCGGATGGAGCTGGTCCGGCTCGACGGGTACACGGAGGACGAGAAGATCGTCATCGCCCGTGACCACCTGCTGCCGCGTCAGCTGGAGCGGGCCGGACTCAATGAGGACGAGGTCACGCTCGACGAGAGTGCGCTGCGCAAGCTCGCCGGGGAGTACACCCGTGAGGCCGGTGTCCGCACCCTGGAGCGGTCCATCGCGCGGCTGCTGCGCAAGGTCGCGGCCCAGCACGAACTGGGCGAGCGGAAGCTGCCGTTCACGGTCCGGGACGAGGATCTGCGCGCTCTGATCGGCCGGCCGCATCACGTGCCGGAGGCGGCCCAGGATCCGGCCGAGCGGCGGACCGCGGTGCCGGGCGTGGCGACGGGTCTGGCCGTCACGGGCGCGGGCGGTGACGTCCTGTACGTCGAGGCGTCGCTGGCCGACCCGGAGACGGGTGCCGCGGGTCTGACCCTGACCGGGCAGCTCGGCGACGTGATGAAGGAGTCGGCACAGATCGCGCTGAGCTTCCTGCGCTCGCGCGGTGCGGAGCTCGAACTGCCGGTGGGCGACCTGAAGGACCGGGGCGTGCACATCCACTTCCCGGCGGGCGCGGTGCCGAAGGACGGGCCGAGCGCGGGCGTCACGATGACGACGGCGCTGGCGTCGCTGCTCAGCGGTCGTCTGGTGCGTACGGACGTGGCGATGACCGGTGAGGTCTCGCTGACCGGTCGGGTGCTGCCCATCGGCGGCGTGAAGCAGAAGCTGCTCGCCGCGCACCGCGCGGGTGTCACGACCGTGATCATCCCGAAGCGCAACGAGCCCGACCTGGACGACGTCCCGGCGGAGGTGCTGGACAAGCTCGACGTCCACGCCGTCACGGACGTCCGCCAGGTCCTGGAGCTGGCGCTCGCCCCGGCGACGAACGGGGCCGCGTCGGAGGTTCCGGTGGCGGCGTGACGGACGCCTCCGGATGAGGCAAGGCCCGGGTCCCGTGAGGGAGGCCCGGGCCTTCGCCGTACGTGGCGTGGCGTGGCGTGACGTGACGTGCGGGTCGGTGCGGTCGTCAGCCGTTGGCGAGGGCGACCACGCGGTCGAGGGCGCCGTTGAACTTGTCGTGGTCGCCGACGGTCGGGCCGGAGGACGTGTACTGCCACATCGTGAAGTAGCTCCAGCCGGCCGGGAGCGTGCCCACGGTGGAGGCGTACCGGGCGATCCAGAGGGGGTTCGCCGCGGCGAAGCCGGCGTAGTCGCCGGTGCACTGGGTCCACCAGCTGGTCGCCGTGTAGACGACGGCGTCGCGGCCGGTGCGGGCCTTGTACCGGTTCAGGAAGTCGCGGATCCAGGTGACCATCGCGCTTTGGGTCTTGCCGTAGCAGGCGTCGCCGTACGGGTTCCACTCGATGTCGAGCACCCCGGGCAGGGTCCTGCCGTCCTTGGACCAGCCGCCGCCGTGGTCGGCGAAGTAGTCGGCCTGGGCGGCGCCGCCGGTGGTGTCGGGGGTCGCGAAGTGGTAGGCGCCGCGGATCATGCCGACGTCGTACGAGCCGTTGTACTGCTGGGCGAAGTAGGGGTTGCGGTAGTACGTGCCCTCCGTGGCCTTGGTGTAGGCCCAGCGGACGCCGCTGTTCCACAGGGTCTGCCAGGCCACGTCGCCCTGGTGGCCGGAGACGTCCACGCCCTCGGTCTGGACGGCGCGGGTGCCGGCCGGAACGCCCCCCTGGCCGTCATGGGCCACGACGCCCATGCCCATGTGGGCCGAGCCGCGGGCCGGAGCGGTGGCGTCGGTGGACGTGGTGGCGGTGGTGGGGGCGGCCGAGGCCGGGACGGTGAGGACGAGGGAGAGGGCGGCGAGCAGCAGGCCGGCGGGCAGGAAGCGCCGGGGGCGGACCGATCCGGGTCTGTGCACGGGCATGACGTGCCTCCGAAGCTCGATGATGCTCGGTGGGGAACGCGGGCGGTGCGCATCGAGGCAGTGCCGGCGTGCGCATGCCAGTAACTGCCTGGTGAAGAACGCTACGCACGTAGACCGGTGGGTGGGAAGAGGGACCGGACGCTGCCGTTGGTCTGAGCCTGCGAAATACTGACGGAGCTGCGGCGATGACGGCGGTGGACGGAAACTTTCAGGGCCGGGAAAACCGAGACAGGGGCTGACGTGCACGAAGACGGAAACGGCGACGGACGCGGAGTCGAATCCGAGGTGTCCACGAGCGGTCTGGACCACCCCGGGTTCCTCGCGCTGGAACGGGAACTGACCGTTCTGCTGCGGCGCGCCCGTGCCAACCAGGGCGAGATGGCCCGCGAGGTCCACCCGGACCTGGAATCGGCGGCGTACGGCCTTCTCGTACGCCTGGACGAGTGCGGCCGGCAGCGGGCCACCGCACTCGCCGCCTACATCGGCGTCGGCAAGGCCACGATGTCCCGTCAGCTGCGCGCCCTGGAGGACCTCGGCCTGGTGGCCCGCGAACCGGACCCGGCCGACGGCCGGGCCTGGCTGGTCGCCCTGACCCGGGAGGGGCACGACCGGGTCACCCGGGTGCGCGAGGCACGACGCGCCCGGTACGCCCGCCGCCTGGAGAACTGGGACTCGCGGGAGGTCACGGAACTGGCCCGGTTGCTGCACGAGTTGAACCGGGGGATGGAGAAGTAGACCCAGGGACCCACCGGTGTCTTCCTCCGGGAGATCCAGCAGGCGTCCGACCGTCCTCGTTCACAGCTCCACGTACACCACCGTCGCGTCGTCGTGGGTCTTGCTGCGGCCCAGGAACGTCCGGTCCGCGTCCGCCCGTTCGAGGGCCCGCACCCGGTCCACCAGGGCCTGCGGGCCCTCCTTGCGGACGTAGGTGAAGCAGTCCGTCCAGTCGCCCTCCCGGAACTTCTCCACCCAGCGGGTCGCGCCGTCCGTCAGGGCGGTCAGGGCGCGCACGTCGACGCGCGGCACCGTCCCCGTCACCGCCCGGTCCGCCACCGTCGGGTCCGCCGCCGCCGTGAAGAAACCGCCTTCCTTGTTGCGGACGGTGGCGTCGACGAGCGCGTCCGTGGCCAGGGCGGAGCGGGGGAGGAGGGCGAGACGGTCGTCGAGGTGGGGGGTCACCGTGCCGTCGGGGGACTCCAGCAGGAGCGCCGAGTCGGAGAGGATCAGGTACTCGACGGCCTCCGCCGACCAGCGGGCCACAACCACCGTGGCCTGTGGGGTACGTGGGTGAGAAAGGTCACAAGAGGATTGATGGGCCTCTGCTGTTCGAAGAATCGCCCGGGAGAGAATCTCCGACAGGGGTAGATCCCGGTAGGAAACGGTCAGTTCGGTCAGCGCCCCGCCGAGGCGCGCGGTGAACCACGGGACGGAATGCAGACAGCCCGTCGCCCCCTCGGGTGGCGTCACTCCGTCCAGGACCACCAGCGCGCCGCCCAGTCCGGAAGCCGGTAGGGCGAGGCTCGCGAAGTCCTCGTTCGGGCGGGCCCGGTCCCCGGGCTCCGAGACAAGTTCCGTACGCATCAGGCCAGTCTGCACGACCCCTTCACAAGGTGCGCGAAAGGCTGGCAACGATTGCGGAATTGACGTAGTCGTGCAGGTCAGACGCCTGGTTTGGGGTGGAATGGCTCGCTCCGGGAAGGCGTGGTGGCGAATATTGCCACCGCCCGCCGTGGACGTCCAACCGGCCCGCCGCGCAGGGGTCCCGCATGGGCCGCAGGAACTTGCCCGCCCGCTCCCGTCCGATGTTCACTCCTTCGGGTGGCGGGTCAGGTGATGCGCGACCACCGCCCACCGGCACTGGGAGGGTCGGGAACCGTACCGGGTGTATGCACCAGTTGGGCCCGAAAGATGGGCTGATGGGGCGTCATCCGGGCCATGGGTATTCACGAGTCAGGAATGCGAGCACCGGTGCAGAAGACGCGGCCTCGTCGTACAGGCAAGCAGGCGGCCTCCGGCAAAGGCGTGGAGCAGACACCCGGCACGCCCCACCCCGGCACGCCCGGCGTCCCTCCCGTCGGCGCGCCCGGCGCCCCCCACCCCGGAACACCCGGTGGGATCCCCGGCGCCGTTCCCGCCGTCGCCCCCGTCGGCAAGGGCCGTTCCGCGCACGTCCGCACGCGGCTGATTCTCGCCGTCGCCGTCGTGGCCGCCGCGATCGCCGGAGCCGGCACCCCCTCCCTGGTCACCGCCTCGGAGCAGCTCAGCGACTCCCAGGACCTGGTCACCCTCGCCGAGCAGACCCAGGACGCGCTCGCCCTCGGCCACTCGCTCGCCGACGAACGCGACGAGGTCACCTCGTACATCGCGGCCGGGCGGCCCAAGTCCAAGGCCCCCTCCGAGCAGGAGAGCGCCCGGGTCGACCGGCAGGTCGAGGAGCTGCGCGCCGACCCGGACACGCCCGCCTCCCTGCGCGGCGACCTCGACGCCATCGCCTCCGTACGCCATGCCGCGCTCACCGGCCAGAGCAGTGCCCTCAAGGCCCACCAGGCCTACTCCGCCGCCATCACCGAACTGCACCGGCTCGCCGAGCAGCTGGCCGAGCGGATGCCGCCCCGCGCGGGTTCCGGCGCCTACGCGTTCGCCGAACTGGACTCCGCCGTCCAGCAGGCCGCCGCCACCCGGGGGCTGCTGCTCGCCGCGCTCAGCGTGCCGACGACGACCCGGACCGTCATCGACCCCATCACCGGTCTGCCGACCACGCGGACCGGCTCCTCGAACGCCGACTCCGCGCAGCGCGACGCCCTCAGCGCCGCCGCCCAGCAGGCCCGGCTGCGCTCCGACGCGGCCCTCGCCGACTTCCAGGACTCCGCGCCCGCCGAGGCCAAGTCCCGCTACGACGCCACGGTCACCGGCCCCGAGGTCAACTCCGCCGAGAAGTACCTCGCCGCCCTCACCGACCAGCCGACCCTGAGCAACGGCGAACTCGACACCAGCGCCACCAGGGTCGACGCCGCCCTCTCCGCCCGGATCGACGCGATGCGCGGCGCCGAGGCCGCCCTCTACGAGCGCCGGGTCAAGGAGCTCGCCCAGCTGCGCGACGACGACGTCACCGCGCTGGAGATCCGTATCGCCGTCCTCGGCGCGCTGATGCTGCTCGCCGTCGGTGTCGCCACCGCCATGGCCCGCACGCTCACCCGGCCGCTGTCGGTCCTGCGGAGGGGCTCGGCCCGGCTCGCCGGGGCGGAGAACCTCCGCGCCGAGGAACCGATCGCCTTCACCGGCCGCAACGACGAGTTCGCCCAGGTCGTCCGCTCCGTCAACGCCCTGCACGCGCACGCCGCCGCCCTCGCCGAGCGCGTCACCACCCTGGAGGCCGACCGCAAGCACCTGGTCGGCCAGCGGCAGCGGATGGCCGACGCCCGCGAGCAGCTGAAGGCCGAGCTCGCCGACTCCGCCGCGCAGTTGGAGCGGCTGCGCACCAGCATCTCCGCCACCTTCGTGAACCTCGCGCTGCGCACCCTCGGGCTGGTCGAGCGGCAACTGGCCGTCATCGAGGGCCTGGAGGAGCGCGAGCAGGACCCGGACCGGCTCGCCACCCTCTTCAAGCTCGACCACTTCGCCACCGTCATGCGCCGGCACAGCGAGAACCTCCTGGTCCTCGCCGGCACCGAGCACGTCCAGCAGACCGCCGGTCCGGTCCCGCTCGTCGACGTCGTACGCGCCGCGGTCAGCGAGATCGAGCGGTACGAGCGCGTCCGCATCGCCGCGCTGCCGCCGCACGCGCACGTGGCCGGCTTCGCCGCGGACGACCTCTCCCACCTGCTCGCCGAACTCATGGAGAACGCCACCTCGTTCTCCCCGCCCGACCTTCCCGTCGAGGTCTCCGGCTGGCTCCTGGAGAGCGGCGAGGTGATGCTCTCCGTCCAGGACGAGGGCATCGGCATGACCGCCGACCGGCTGACCCGGCTCAACACCCGCCTCGCGGACTTCACCCCGGACACCCCCTACGAGTCCTACGAGTCCCAGGGCTCCCGGGGGGCGGACGAGTCCGGCGGCTCCGCGGCGGAGAAGGGCGAGGAGGGTCTCGGCCTCGGCCTGTACGTGGTGGCCCGGCTCGCCCACCGGCACGGGGTACGGGTGCGGTTGCGTGAGCAGAAGCAGGGCGGGATCGCCGCGGTCGTCGTCCTGCCGAAGGGCCTGCTGGCCGCCGCGCCGTCCGCCGCCGTGCCGACGGCGTCATCCGCGCCGGCGGTCGCCGGCACCCACGGTTTCTCCCTGCCCGGCGCGGACGCCGAGGTCAACTCCAACGTCCTGAGCGGCCGGTCGAAGGGCGACGACCCGCTGGTGGCGCTCGCCGAGAAGGCCGTACGGCGGTCGACGGCAGAGGCGGGAGCGGTAGGGGACGGGGAGGCCGAGGGGGCCCAACGGCCGGCACCGGAGCCGCGGACCGTCCCCGAGACACCGGCCGAGACCACGATGGAGCTCCTGCTCCCGGAACTCGCGGAGCTCCCGGAGCCCGCCGCCGACGCCCGCCCCGAGCCGACCGCCTCCGACGAGGCGACGGGCACGGACACCGGTCCGCACCCCGACCCCGGTCCGCATACGGAACCCGGCCCGGCCCCCTACACGATCGACCCCGACCGCCACGAGCGCGTCGCCGATCAGCCGGAAGAACTCGTCACCGACAAGGGTCTCCCCAAGCGCACCCCGAAGATCGCCGCCCCGGCCGCCGCCCCGCGCCCGCGGAGCGGGTCCGTCGACGCCGAGGCACTCCGCCGCCGGCTGGGCGGCTTCCGCCGGGGGGCGGAGGCCGGCTACCGCGACGTGGAGGCGGAGATCTCCGAGCACACGGGGCAGCACCAGGTACCCGCACAGGGCGCCGCAGGAACCGCACAAGCCGAAGAAGCCACGGGGGGCACCGTCGAGGAGGCAAGCAGTTGACCGCGCCCAGTACCTTCGGACTGAGCCGTGAGGCCCGCAATCTTCACTTCCTGCTGACCAATCTCGTCGAGGAGGTGCCGGGCATCCAGTCGGTGGCCGTTGTCTCCTCCGACGGCCTGCTCCTGCTGTCCACGGACTCCGCCCTCCCGCACGCTCGAACGGCCTCGCGCGGGGGGACCTCCACCGCAGGGGCCAGGGAGGCCCGCGAGGCCAGGCCCTCCGGTCCGCGCGGCTCCGTCGCCGACCTCGCGACCGTCGTCTCCGGCATCGGCAGCCTCACCGTGGGCGCCGCCAAGCTGATGGACACCGGCCCGGTGAAGCACACCATGGTCGCGATGGACGAGGGCAGCCTGTTCGTGATGTCGATCAGCGACGGCTCGCTGCTCGGTGTGCACGGCAACGCCGACTGCGACATGAGCGTGGTGGCGTACCACATGGCGCTCTTCGTGGGCCGCGCCGGGCATGTGCTGACGCCCGAACTCCGCAGCGAGCTGCGGGAGTCACTGGAGCAGGAGTCGACCGTGACGGGGAGTACGTCATGAGTGACGCGCCGAACAGGCTTCCCGTGCGCGGCGCCGACCGCAAGCCGGCCCGGGTGCGCCCGTACTCGCTCACCGGCGGCCGTACCCGCTTCGGGCACGTCCTCCTGGTGGAGACATTCATCGCGAGCACGGCGGCGCTCGAAGCGCCCGAGGAGCGCAAGGAACTGGCGAATGGTTCCCTCACCACCCGGGTCATGCCGGAGATGCGGGCCATCGTCGAACTGTGCCGCCGGATGCGCACGGTGGCCGAGATCGCCGCGCTGCTGAAGATGCCGCTCGGCGTGGTCCGGGTGCTGCTGAGCGACCTGGCGGACCAGGGAAAGATCCGTGTCTACGGGACGGGGACCGGTCACGGTACCGGCCGCCCGGACCGCGCGCTGCTGGAAAGGGTGCTGAGTGGACTCCGTCGTCTCTGACGCCGCTCGTAGCGTCGTCTCCCCGTTCGTCGAGGCCGAGGAGGACCTGAGGTCCTGGCAGACGGACCGCACCCGCGCCCCGATCGCCACGAAGATCGTCGTGGCGGGCGGCTTCGGGGTCGGCAAGACCACCCTGGTCACCGCCGTCTCGGAGATCACGCCGCTGCAGACCGAGGCGCTGATGACCGAGGCGAGCGAGGAGCACGACGACCTCACCGCCACGCCGCAGAAGCTGACGACCACCGTGGCCATGGACTTCGGCCGGCTCACGCTCGACGACGACCTGGTGCTCTACCTGTTCGGCACGCCGGGCCAGCAGCGGTTCTGGTTCATGTGGGACGACCTGGTGCGCGGCGCGATCGGCGCGGTCGTGCTGGCCGACACCCGCCGCCTGAAGGACTGCTTCCCGGCGCTGGACTACTTCGAGAGCTGCGGACTGCCGTACGTCGTCGCCGTCAACCACTTCGACGGCAGCGAGCTGTTCGATCCGGACGACGTGCGGGAGGCGCTCACGATCCCCGCGCGCATACCTGTCATGATCATGGATGCTCGGCGCAGGATCTCGGTGATCGAGACCCTCCTGTCGCTCGTCCGCCACGCGTTGGACGAGACCCCCGAGTAGTTCTGAGCAGTCCCCCGTAAGGAGCCAGCACCCGCATGCGGAAGATACTCGTCGTCGGAGCCGGTCAGTCCGGTCTCCAGCTCGCCCTCGGACTCCAGTCGCACGGGTACGAGGTCACCCTGATGTCCAACCGGACGGCGGACGAGATCCGTTCCGGCCGGGTCATGTCGACGCAGTGCATGTTCCACACGGCACTCCAGCACGAGCGTGATCTCCAGCTGAACTTCTGGGAGTCCCAGGCCCCGAAGATCGAAGGGCTCGGCGTCTCGGTGGCGGCCCCCGGCTCCTGGGGCGAGGGCCCCGCGGCCCGGGCGATCGACTGGGTGGGCAGGCTCGACGGGTACGCGCAGTCGGTCGACCAGCGCGTGAAGATGGCCGGCTGGATGGAGACGTTCGCCCAGCGCGGCGGCCAGCTGGTCATCCACGGCGCGGCCGTGGGCGACCTCGACTACTTCTCCCGTACGTACGACCTGGTCCTGGTGTCGGCGGGCAAGGGCGAGCTCGTCCAGATGTTCGCCCGGGACCCCGAGCGCTCCCCCTACAGCGAGCCGCAGCGGGCCCTGGCGGTGTCGTACGTGCACGGGCTGGGCCCGCGTCCCGAACACCCCGACTACGACGCGGTCCGCTGCAACCTCGTCCCCGGGGTCGGCGAACTGTTCGTCATGCCGACGCTCACCACGTCCGGCCGCGCCGACATCCTCTTCTGGGAGGGGATACCCGGCGGTCCGCTCGACGTCTTCAACGGAGTCAAGGACCCGGCGGAGCACCTCTCCCTGACCCTGGCACTCATGGAGAGGTTCGTCCCCTGGGAGTACGCGCGGGCCACGAAGGTCGAACTGACGGACGCGGGCGGGGTGTTGAGCGGACGGTACGCGCCGACCGTGCGCAATCCCATCGGCCGGCTGCCCAGCGGTGGCCTGGTGCTGGGCGTCGCCGACGTCGTCGTCGCGAACGACCCGATCACCGGGCAGGGCTCCAACTCGGCGTCCAAGTGCGCGGCGGCCTATCTCGCAGCGATTCTCGAGCGGGGGGAGAAGGAGTTCGACGAGGAGTGGATGCGGGGGGCCTTCCAGCGGTACTGGGAGACGGCCCAGCACGTCACCAAGTGGACCAACGCGATGCTGGCTCCGCCGCCGGAGCACGTGCTGAACCTCATCGGGGCGGCGGGGCAGTTGCCGCCGGTGGCGGATCGGTTCGCCAACGGGTTCGACGACCCGGCCGATTTTGAGAACTTCTTCTATGAGCCCGAGAAGACCGAGGCGTACCTGGGGTCGGTGACCGGCGCCTGATCGCCGTCAGGGGCGCGGAGGTGTGCGGTTGCGGCGGAGTCGCACCGTGACTCACCCCCGCGCCCCTTTGGGCCGGGCATCCGGGCGTACGGCTCCCAGGATCGGGTGGGACGCGATCGGGGAGAGCTTGATCTTCTCGCCGGGGCGGGGAGCCTGGACCACCTTGCCGCGGCCCACGTACATCGCCACGTGCGTCGCCTCGGGGAAGTAGACCACCAGGTCGCCGGGGCGCAGTTTCCGCAGCGGGATCTTCGGGAGTTCCGCCCACTGCTGCCGGCTGGTGCGGGGGATGGGGGCGCCGGCCTTCCGCCAGGCCATGGAGGTCAGGCCCGAGCAGTCGTACGACCTCGGGCCCTCGGCACCCCCTTGGTACGGCTTCCCGACCTGGCGTACGGCGTAGCGTACGGCCTCCTGGCCCTTGCCCGACGGCTTGTCGTCGTCGTTGAGGGCGCCGGACGTGACGAGCTGCTGCTGGGCCTTGTCGACGCCGTTCTTCTCGAACTCGGCCAGGGCGGTGAGCTGTTCCGGGGTGAGGGAGGCGAGGAGTTCCTGGACGGCCTTCAGGCGCCCTCGGACGTCGTCGCGGGTCTTCTTCTGCCGGGCGGCGAGGGTGAGTTGGGTGTCGAGGGACGTGCGGGCCTCGCGGGCCAGGTCGGCGGCCCTCTTCTCGGTCCCGGCCAGGCGGCCGACCGTCTGGGCCCGCTCGCGGGCCAACTGGCCGATCACATGGCCCTGATCGAGCGCGCGCTGGGGGTCGCGGGCGAGGAGGAGACGGACGTACGGGGAGATGTCGGTGCTGCTCTGGTACTGCTGCCGGGCCAGCCGGCCCGCCGCGCCCCGGCTGTCGTGCAGGGAGAGACGGACGCGGGCGAGTTCCCTCTCCAGCCGCCCGGTCTCGGCCCGCCGTCTCCTCAGCTTCTCCTCGGTGGCGTTGTAGGACTCGGTGGCCTTTTCGGCCTCCCGGTACAGCCGCTGAAGGTCCGTCAGCAGATCGGACAGGGAACGGTGACCCGGTTCCCCGGGCTCGGGGGCGGCCGTCGCGGGCAGGGGTGCGAGGGCCGCCGTGGCTGCCGTCACCGTCATCGCCGTCATCGCCGCCGTACAGACGAGGCGCACAAGCCTTCCTGACACGTCATCACCTCCGGTGCGGAGCGGGCGGTCCTTCCGCGGGGCTCCGCATCGCGAGCTTCAGACGTGTGCCGGAGGTCCGCGCGCCGGGTGTGCGCGGTTCGGCGCAACCGGGTCACCCGTGCGTGTCGGCCGGCTTGCCGCCCGGCGTGGCGTCTGGATCGGCGCCGGGTTCGGCGTCCGCGTGGAATCCGGTCAGGAGTCCGGGTCCGCGTCCCGTTTCGGGCCCGGTTTGGACCAGGGCCACTTCAGTCCGCCGTCCTGCTTGCCCTCCGGGTCGTAGGCGTACTTCCAGCCCTGGGGGACGCCCAGCCTCCCCCGCGCCCGGCCACGCGGAACCCGGCGGTAGACGAGCACGGTGGGCGGACCGCCGGCGGCGTCCGGGACCGGGATGCGGTACGTCTTGGGCGGGTGCCCGGTGGGGCCCAGCAGCACGGGCAGGACCCGGCCGTCCATCGGGCCGCCCTCGAAGGGGGTGTCTTCGCTCTTCACGGCACCAGTGTCAGCCATCCGCGGCCCATGCCGACGGTACGGCCCTCGTCAGCCCTCGACCAGCAGCGTCTCGACCAGCGCCGAGGTCTGCGGGTCCCGGCGCGCGGTCACCGACAGCACCGCCACGAACTGCTCCACGAGCCAGTCCCGCAGCTCGTCGGCGGGCGGCTGCTTGTCCTCGTCCAGCCAGATGAGCGAGGCCGCCTCGACCGCGGTGATCCACATACGGACGGTCATCCGCAGCCGGGGGCCCGGCTCCGTGACCCGCAGATGACTGAGGATGTGCTCGGCGGCGGCCCGTCGTACGCCGTCCACGATGGCGGTCGTCCGGGACGTCTCGACCACGCTGCCGCCCTGCAGCAGGGCGCTGAAGCCGGCGTCGTGCTGGTCGACGAAGGTGAGGTAGCGGTCCAGGACGCGGGCGAGGCGGGGGAGGGAAGGGCCCTCGCGGGGCTCGTCGAAGCAGTGCTGGAGTTCCTCGGCGGCGGACCTGAGGGCGGCCTCGTACAGCTGCTGCTTGCCGCCCGGGAAGTACCGGTAGACCAGTGGACGGGAGACCCCGGCCGCCTCCGCCACGTCATCCAGCGACACCTCCTCGGGCGCCCGGTGCGCGAAGAGGGACAGCGCCGCCTCCAGGAGCTGACTGCGGCGCTCCTCGACGCTCAGGCGGCGGTAGGCGGGGACGGGGGCGGAAGGGGTCATGACCGGCAGCGTAACCGGTGCGGCTTCGGCGGTACCCGGGCAAACAGGGCAGTGCCCTCGGGTCGTCCAGGCCGTCTACGCCAGCAGTCCCGACGACCGCCACAGCCGCCGCCCGACTCCCCGCAGCACCCCGATGTCGTCCAGGAAGTCCGTGAGCCGCTTCGCTCCCGTCTGCATGACCTCCCGGCGGTGGCCGCTCGCCTTCACCTGTGCGAGAGCCTCCCGCTGGTCCAGGCCCACGTCGGTGTAGACCGCGGGGTTCACGAAGGCCTCCGAGAACACCCGCGCGAACTCGCCCGAGGTGACGCGGGTGAACTCCTGCGACCACCTCGGCGCGGTGACCATCTGGCGCCGCAGCTCCTCACGGGCGTACCGCACATGGCGGGCCTCCTCCACGACGTGGATGCGGGTCACGCCCCGGATCAGCGGCTGCACCCGCTCGTCCGGGAAGGTCAGCCGCTGCATCCAGTCGAGGACCTCCTCGCCGAGCAGGGTGGCCGTGAAGGAGCCCGGGGTGGTGGAGATGGTCTTGAAGAGCCGGCCGAGGCGCTGGTGGGTCCGGCTGACCGGGTACCAGGGCGTGCCGCCGCGCGCGATGAGCCGGGCGAACATCTTCGAGTGGCGGCACTCGTCCTCGATCTCGGTGAGCGCGTACCGCACGTGCGCGCTCGTCGCCGCCTTGTCGTAGATGTGCCGGACCAGCAGCTGCATCAGGATGATCTCGAACCAGATCCCGAGCGAGGCGAGCGCCGCGGCCTCGTGCCGCGAGAGCAGGATCCGCTGCTCCTCGCCCATCCGCTTCCACAGCGGGGTGCCGTACAGCGACACCAGCTCCGGCGGCCAGAACCACTTGCCCTCCTCCAGGGGCGCCTCCCAGTCCAGTTCTTCGTCCGGGGCGAAGGAGTGCTTGGCGGAAGAGGCGAGCAGTCGTTCGGCGACCTGCTCGCGGTCCTTGAGCAGCCCGAGCGCGTCGCGCAGGCCGTCCAGCGCGTCGGCTTCCGTCAGGGTCGTCATGGTTCTCCCACCTCGTTACCCGGGGGTCACATTCTCCGCGACTTATGAGACTGCCTGTCAGCAAGGTCGTCAATCCCCCGCGCACGACTTGTTGACGTGCCGTCTAGCGCGTGTGAGCCTGCCGACATGCCGACTTACGACCTGTACGCCACGGAACCGGGAGACTCCCCCTGGCAGGTGCCGGCGACCGGCGCGGCCCGTTTCAGCTGGGAGTACGACAGCGGCCGTGACCGGCTGCTCGCCCTGTACCAGAAGGGCAAGGACAAGCAGTGGGACGGACAGCGGCGGATCGACTGGGACCTGGAGGTCGATCCGTACGACGCGCTCGGCACGCCCGACGAGGCGATGTCCCTCTACGGCACCAAGCACTGGGCGAAGCTCACCGACAAGGACAGGGGCGAGCTGCGCCGGCACTACGCGTCCTGGCAGTTCAGCCAGTTCCTGCACGGCGAGCAGGGCGCGATGATCTGCGCCGCGCGGATCGTCGAATCCGTCCCCGACCTGGACGCGAAGTTCTACTCGGCGACCCAGACGATGGACGAGGCACGGCACGCGGAGATCTACGGCCGCTTCCTGCACGAGAAGATCGGCCTGGTCTACCCGATCAACGACAACCTCCAGTCCCTGCTGGACGACACCCTGCGCGACAGCCGCTGGGACATGCCGTACCTGGGGATGCAGGTCCTCATCGAGGGCCTGGCGCTCGCCGCGTTCGGCATGATCCGCGACACGACCGACAAGCCGCTGCCCAAGCAGATCCTGGCGTACGTCATGCAGGACGAGGCCCGGCACGTGGCCTTCGGCCGGATGGCGCTGCGGGACTACTACAAGCAGCTGACCGACGCCGAACTGCGCGAACGCGAGGAGTTCGTCATCGAGGGCTGCTACCTGATGCGCGACCGCCTGCGCGGGGTCGAGGTCCTGCAGAACTTCGGCATCCCCAAGGCCGAGGCGGAGGAGTACAGCGAACGCTCCGAGTTCCTCGCCCTGTTCCGCAAGCTCCTCTTCTCCCGCATCGTCCCCTGCGTCAAGGACATCGGCCTGTGGGGCAAGCGCCTCCAGCAGGCCTACGTCGACATGGGCGTCTTCGACATGGGCGACTCCAACCTGGACCTGCTGATGTCCCAGGACGAGGAGATCGCCGAGCAGCTCGACGCCGAGCGGTTCGCGGCGGAGGAGAGGGAGCGGGTTGCGGAGGTGGAGGGGGCGATCGAGGCTGGGGAGGAGGGCTGAGGGAGGTCAACGGCGCGCACGCTGATCACTCGATCATAGGGCGAATCGGTACATGCCCCTGGGTACGCTGGCTCTGCCAGGCAGACTCCGGCATATGGGAGCGATCATGAGCGCCGCACGCGACTACGGGGTGGGCGAGGATTACGAGTGGGTCCGCCCGCCGGAGGGTGGCTGGACGGCAGACGATCTCGACGAGCTTCCCAACCTTCCTCCGCACACGGAGCTGATCGACGGGAGTCTTGTCTTCGTGAGTCCGCAGACCAATTTCCACTCCCGTGCCATTCGGATGCTGGACAACACACTGCTGGATCAGGTGCCGGACGAGCTGGACGTCATCCGGGAGATGACCGTCAAGCTCAACAAGCGCAATCGGCCGGAGCCCGATGTTCTGGTGTTCCGTGCGGACGCCGACACCGGTCCGAAGCAGACCTGGTACCGGCCGGAGGACGTCGTGATCGCTGTCGAGGTTGTCTCCGAAGACTCGGAGGACCGGGACCGAGAGCTGAAACCACGGAAGTACGCGCAGGCGGGCATCCCGCACTACTGGCGGGTCGAGGAGAACCAGGGCCTTCCCGTGGTCTACGTCTACGAACTCGACCCCGCGACCCAGTCCTACGGCCTGACCGGCATCTTCCACGACAAGCTCGAGCTGACCGTCCCGTTCCCCATCGACATCGACCTCACCGCGATCAACCGCCGCCGCTAGACCGACGTCTCGTTCCGGACCCCCGTCTCACGATGCGAGCACCGCCTTCATCACCGCCCGCGCGATCGGCGCCGCCACCCCGCCGCCGGTGATGTCCCCCCGGGCCACCGACGCGTCCTCCACCACCACCGCCACCGCGACCTTCGCCTCCAGGTCGTCGTCCCCCTGCGCCCAGGAGACGAACCAGGCGTACGGCGTCCCGGAGTTGAGCAGGCCGTGCTGGGCGGTGCCGGTCTTGCCGCCGACGGTGGCGCCGGGGATGGCCGCGTTGGTGCCGGTGCCCTCCGTCACCACCTGCGTCATCAGCTCCTTCAGCCGGGCGGCCGTCTGAGGCTGCATCGCCTGCCGTACGGGACGCGCGCCGGCCATGTCCACCGTGGCGCCGCCCGCCCGCATCCGCCGCTCCACCAGATACGGCTCCCGCACCTGCCCCCCGTTGGCGACGGCCGCCGCGACCATCGCCATCTGCAACGGTGTGGCCCGCGTGTTGTACTGCCCGATCGACGACAGGGCGAGCTGCGCCCGGTCCACCGTCGTGTCGAAGGTGCTCCGCGCCACCGAGAACGGGATCCTGAGCGCCGTGTCGTTGAAGCCGAAGGCCTGCGCGGTGGCCGCCATGTCCGTGCTGCCCACGTCCACGCCGAGCTTCGCGAACACCGTGTTGCACGACCACTTGAAGGCCTCCCGCAGTGAGAGGTCCTCACATCCGTCCGACTCGTTGGTCAGCGTGGTCGTCGTCCCGGGGAGCCGGTAGGGCGCCGGGGAGTCGGTCGGTTCGTCGAGGTCCGTGACCACCCCCGCGTCCAGCGCCGCCGCCGTGGTGACCACCTTGAAGGTCGAACCCGGCGGATACGTCTGCCGTACCGCCCTGTTGAGCATCGGCTTGTCCGCGTGGCCGTTGAGCCGGGCCCAGGACCGGGCGACCCCCGCGTCGTTCCCCGACAGCGCCGCCGGATCGTACGACGGCGACGACACCAGCGCCAGGATCCGCCCGCTGGACGGCTCGATGGCCGCCACCGCGCCCTTGCGTCCGTCCAGCCCGTCGTACGCCGCCTTCTGCGCGGCCCCGTTGAGGGTCGTCTCCACGTCGCCGCCCGGGGTGTGGGAGCGCGTGAACTCGTTCCACAGCCGGAACGGCGCCAGGATCGGGTCCGTGCCGGACAGCACGCCGTCCTCCGCGTGCTCCAGAAGGGTCGTGCCGTACTCCTGCGAGGCGAACCCGGTGACGGGCGCGTACAACGGGCCGTCGGCGTACGTGCGTTCGTAACGGAGCTGCTCACCGGTGTCCCGGGACCCCGTGACCGGTCTGCCGTCGACCAGGATGTCACCGCGAGGCTGGCCGTAACGGGCGATCGTGGCACGGCGGTTGGCCGCGTTGCCGTCGTGGGCCCGTGCCTCCAGGACCTGGACGCGGGCGGCGTTGACCAGCAGCGCCACCAGCAGCAGGGCGCAGAAGACGGCGGCGTGCCGGATGTGCCGGGTCATCCGATCGCCCGCGCCGGCTCGTCGGACCGGCCGCGCGCCGAGTCGCTCACCCGGATCAGCAGCGCCACGATCGCCCAGTTGGTGACGACCGACGAGCCGCCCTGGGCCAGGAACGGCATCGCCATGCCGGTCAGCGGGATCAGGCCGGTCACCCCGCCCGCGATCACGAACACCTGGAGCGCCACGATCGAGGCCAGCCCGACGGCCAGCAGCCGGCCGAAGGGGTCCCGCAGACGCAGGCCCGCCCGGTAGCCGCGCTCCACCAGGAGGCCGTAGAGCAGGAAGATCGCGGACAGGCCTGCCAGGCCGAGCTCCTCGCCCGCCGTCGCCAGGATGAAGTCCGACTTGACGGCGAATCCGATCAGGACGGAGTGGCCGAGGCCGAGGCCGGTGCCGAGGACACCACCGGCGGCGAAGGCGAACAGGGACTGGGCGACCTGGTTCGGGCCCTGGCCCGCCTCGATGGAGGCGAAGGGGTGCAGCCAGTCCTGGACCCTGCTGTGCACATGCGGCTCCAGCCAGCCCACGGCGACCGCGCCCAGCGAGGCCAGCAGCAGGCCGACGGCGATCCAGCCGGTGCGGCCGGTGGCGACGTAGAGCAGGACGACGAAGAGACCGAAGAACAGCAGCGAGGTCCCCAGGTCGCGCTCCAGGATCAGCACCCCCACGCTCACCAGCCAGACGGCCACGATCGGGCCGAGGACGCGGCCGGTGGGCAACTGGATCCGCCGGAGCGGCCAGACCTGGCGGCCGGCGTACGCCAGCGCGTCGCGGTTGGCCGCCAGGTACGCGGCGAAGAACACCGCGAGCAGTACCTTCGCGAACTCGCCCGGCTGGATGGAGAACCCGGCGACGCGGATCCAGATCCGGGCGCCGTTCACCGCCGGGAAGAGGATCGGCAGGGCGAGCAGGACGAGAGCGGCGGCGACACAGACGTACTGGTACCGGGTCAGGGCGCGATGGTCGCGCAGGAGGAGGACGACCACGATGAACAGGGCCACGCCGAGGGTGGACCACACGAGTTGGGTGGGCGCCGCCCGGTCGTACGGCGTCTCCAGGTCGAGCCGGTAGATCAGGACCAGGCCGAGCCCGTTGAGCAGGACGCCGATCGGCAGCAGCAGGGGATCGGCACAGGGAGCGCGCAGCCGTACCGCGACGTGCGCGAGCAGGGCCAGCACACCGAGCCCGGCGCCGTAGCCCGCGGCACCGGGCGGGACGGTGCCGTTCCTGGCGAGGCCGACCGCGCAGTACCCGTACACCGACAGCAGTACGGCGAGGACGATGAGGGCCAGTTCGATGCCACGGCGTCGGGGGAGGCGCACGGCGGGCAGGGGCGGGTCCGCTGTCCGCACGGTGGTTCCGGCCTTGGTCATGTCCGGAACCTACCCAAATGCAACGTCTTGTCTGCCTCCGCCGTCCGCACCAGCGTGGCGCGGCCCTCGTCAGGGGTCCAGGGTCAGTTCGGCGATGGCTCCCCCGTCCGGCGCGTTGCGGAAGACCAGCCTCGCGCCCAGCACCTCCGCCTGCCCGCACGCGATGGTCAGGCCGAGCCCGTGCCCCGTCGCACCGCCCTCCGTCCGGAACCGCTGCGGCCCGTGCTCCAGGATGTACCGCGGATATCCGTCCCCGTGATCCCGTACGGTGACCGCGGCCCCGTCGACGGTCACCACCACCGGCTCCCGCCCGTGCCGGTGCGCGTTCGCCACCAGGTTCCCCAGCACCCGTTCCATCCGCCGCCGGTCCGTCTCCACGACCGCCTCCCGTACGACGACGACCTCCGTGTCGGTCCCCGACGCCCGCACCGCCCGCTCGGCCAGCGCGCCCAGCCGCTCGGTGTCCACGTCCAGCCGCTCCCGCCCGGTGTCCAGCCGGGAGATCTCCAGCAGGTCCTCGGTGAGCGTACGCAGCGCCGCCACCCGGTCCCGGACCAGTTCCGTCGGCCGGCCCGGCGGCAGCAGTTCGGCCGCCGCGTGCAGCCCGGTCAGCGGGGTGCGCAACTCGTGCGCCACGTCCGCGGTGAAGCGCTGCTCGCTCAGCAGCTTGCCCTGCAGGGAGGCCGCCATGGAGTCCAGCGCGGCGGCCACCGCGGCCACCTCGTCCTGCGGCCGGCTCGGATCCTTCGTACGAGGGTCGCCGACCCGTGCGTCCAGGTCACCGGCGCTGATCCGCCGGGCCACCTGCGCGGTGCTCTGCAGCCGCCGGGTCACCCGGGTCACCGCGACCGCGCCGACCAGCAGCGTCGCGCCGATCGCCAGCCCCGACGACCAGACGATCGAGCGGTCGAGTCCGTCGATGGTGCGCTTGCCCTGCGCGTAGTCGACCTCCACGGCCAGCACCCGGCCGCCGTCGACCGGACCCGCCGCCCACATCGTGGGCTGCCCGAGGTGCTCGCCGACCATCGTGCCGTGCTCCCCGGCCGCCGCCAGTTCCCGCAGCGGCTCGGGCAGGTCCGGGGGATCGACTCCGGCGCCCGGTGCCGGCGTCTCCCCGGCCTCGAACGCCGCCGTCGCTTCCGTCAGCCGGCTCAGGGCCAGGTCGCGGGCCTGCCCGACGGTCTGGTTCGTCACCGACACATGGACGAGGACGCCGAGCAGCGCGGCCAGCGCACAGCACATCACGGTGATGAAGACCGCGGCTTTCGCGGCGAGCGTGCCGGCCCACCGGGGCAGCGCGGGCCGTCTCATGGACCACTCGCCGAAGGGGACACCGAGGGCGAGGGCCGGGGCGGGACCGAGGGCGAGGGCCGGGGCGGGACCGAGGGTGAGGCCGACCGGTGCTTCGCGCCGTTCCGCGCCCCGGTGCGCAGCATCTCGTCGTGGGTGAGCAGCATGACGCGCTGGTCCGGGTCCCAGGTCCACTGGAAGCGGTACTCGTAGCCCGCGATGTCGGACGGCGAACGGATGATCACCGATCGCCCGGCCAGCTCCACCCCGGTCACCGCGTCGTCGTTGGACATGACCTGGACCAGTCGCCCCGACTCGAAGGTGTACACGCGCACCGCCGTCTGGTTGCCGGGCAGCAGCCGGAACCCCAGGGTCAGGTCGTCCCGTCCGTCGCCGGTGAGGTCGCGGTAGTACGGCGTCAGGACGGGGCACCGGCCGTGTGCCACCCCGTCGGCGCAGTCGGCCATCCGGCGGGCGGTCTCGTAGTAGGTGGCCTTGCCGCCGGTGTACTCGTCGGGGTGCTGGGCGAGCTCCGCCCGGACGACGGCCACCGGGTTCACCTTGTGGATGTCGTCCCCCGGGGCCGTGACGCCCCGCATGAGCTCGGCCCCGCCGTCGTCGTAGTCCCAGGCCGGGCTGGAGGCGGGCGCCAGATCCGGCCACAGCCGGTCCGGGCTCATCGCGGTCGACGTCGGACCCGCCCCGCGCAGCGCGCCGGTGTCGCCGCAGGCCGCCAGGGTCGCCAGCAGCAGGCCGACGGCGGCGGTGCGGATGCGCGGGGCGGACACGGTACTCCTGCGGTTCGGGGCGGGATGCGGTTCGGGGCGGGACGGGATGCGAGGCGGGGCGGGACGATGCGAGGCGGGGCGGGATGGGAATGCGAGGCAGGATGGGATCGGGGTGAGAGCGGGGCCGGGATGGGAATGCGAGGCAGGACGAGATCGGGGTGAGAGCGGGGCCGGGTGCGATCATGGACCCCGTACACCTTATTTCGCATGAAGTCGTTTTTACGCGGCAAGGTGACGAGCGGGCTGAAGAGCGGCCCGAAGAGCGGCAGGGCGGGCCCAACGGCGGGCAGAAACGATTACTCGGTGAGCTCCTCCAGCAGCCGTGCCGTCGGCAGCCCCGCCTTCAGGTACTCGACGAACAGCTCGTTGTGCAGGGCCCAGGGCGAGCGACGGGACCGTATCAGCCCGATCGCCTCGTCCGCGGAGCGCCCCTGGCGGATCAGGGCGTGCGCGACGACCAGTCCCGAGCGGTTGTACCCGTGGTAGCAGCGGACGAGGACCGTGCGGCCCTCGTCCAGCGCGTCGCACGCGGCCCGAGCCAGCCTGATCACCCCGGCGAGCTGGGTACCGTCCAGCGGCCCGTCGGGAATCGGCCACACATGGTGCTCCACGCCCGGATCCGGCCCGTGCCCCGGCAGCCTCAGCAGCGTCTGCACGACATCGAACTCGCTGTGCACGAAGGCGAACTCGACCTGTCCCGGACGGCTCCTGAACTCGTGCCCGCCCATCCACAGACCGGGCACGATCTCGCTCCACGCGCTGTCCGGAGCGGGCACGTCGGGTTGCTTCCTGCGTGTTCGCAACGGCGCCTCCCCAAGCCCCTGCCAACTCACACCACGGCCGACGGAACCTACCCGGGTCAACTCCTCCTCAAAGGTAACCGCCGCCTTGCGACGGGAGCACCTCGCCTGTTCCCATGGTCGGGGGTGATGGCGCATGAGCGGACTACGCGTCGTACCGACCTGGCGGCACGGTCAGGAACGGCTCTACGTCTGCCTCACGGACGGCAGGAACATCGCCTGGTACGACCGTGAGGCAGCCCGGATCAACCTGCTCAGCGAGGACCGCGAACAGGACGTCCTGGACGTGCTGGGACCCTTCCTGACCGGGCCGGTGGCCGTGGGCCCGCCCCCGGTCCCGACCCCCGCCGAACTGGCCCGGCTCGCCCTGCACCCGGACGACGACCTTGCGCCCAACCGCCCCGGCGAGGCGCTCCTGGTCGCCCTCGACCGGGAGCCGGGCCCCGCCCGTCGGCTGCGCCCCGACCCGCGCCGCCGGGCCCTCATGGCCGAGCAGGCGGTGGGGGAGGCGCTGGACCGGCTGGACGGCGCCGGCTGGCACACCCTGCACTCGATCCCGCTGCCCGGCGGCGACCGGGTGCACCACCTGGCCATCGGCCCGGGCGGACTGTTCGCCGTCCACACGCTCTACGCCCGCAAGCAGCGGGTCACCGTCGCCGGCCCGATGGTCGCCCTGGGCCGCCGCGACCCGCTCCCGCTGCTGCGGCGCGCCCGCGCCGACGCCGACCGCGCCTCCTACGCCCTGACGGCCGAGGTCCGCCCGGTCCTGGCCCTCGTCGGCCCCACGGACGTGACGGTGACCGTGCCCCTGCGCGAGGCCCGGGTCCTGACCGACACGGAGATCGAGGGGCTGGCCCGCACCGGAGGCGTCCTGAAGCCGGCGGACGTGGAGGCGCTGCACGCGATGGCGCGGGACCGGCGGACGTGGACCTCCGGCGGGTGAGCTGTTCGGGGCGCGGGCCGGCTGGGGCGGCCGTCGCGTGGCGGGCTCCCGGGTGGTCGTACGGCGATGAGGGCGCCCCGGTCACCGGTGGCTGTCGTGTTCAGGGCGTTCAGGGCAGCTCACGGCAGTGATCCCGCGCGGTCCGTGTCGAGCAGCGGTGCCAGCAGGTCGCCGTGGTCCTGGACGCGGGGAGCGATGTCCGGTGCCTGGAAGGCCAGCTGGGCGGGCGTGCCGCACTCCTCGACCTCCGTCCAGGTGACCGGTGCCGAGACCAGGGGCTCGGTCCGGGCCCGCAGGGTGTAGGGCGTGGCCGTGGTCTTGCGGGCGGCGTTCTGGCTCCAGTCGACGAACACCTTCCCGGGCCTCAGGCTCCGCGTCATCCGGTGGACCACCAGCCGGGGCATCGCCCGCTCCGCCTCCACCGCCAGCTGCTTGGCGTACTCGGACACCGCCTCGGACGACGCTCCCCGCACCGCCGCCAGCAGGTGCAGCCCCTTCGAGCCGGCGGTCTTCGGGTGGGCCTCGATGCCGTCCGCCGCGAGCCGTTCCCGCAGCCAGAGAGCCACTTCGCAGCACTCGACGATCGTCGCGGGCGTCCCGGGGTCGAGGTCGAGGACCAGCCGGTCGGCCTCGCCGGGGGAGTCGACCAGCCACTGGTGGGTGTGGAACTCGGTGACCAGGTTCGCCGCCCACATCAGGCTCGCCAGGTCCTGCACCAACACCATCCGGGCCGGCCCCTCCGAGCGGGGCACCTCGGCGGTGGTGACCCACTCGGGCGTACCCGGAGGGACGTTCTTGGTGAAGAACACCTGGCCCTCGGGCCCGTCCGGATACCGCAGGAAGGACACCGGCCGGTCACGCAGATGGGGCAGCAGGACCTGGGCGGTCGTGGCGTAGTAGTGCAGCACCTCGCCCTTGGTGAAGCCGGTCGCGGGATACAGCACCTTCTCCAGATTGCTGAGCGCGAGCCTTCGCCCCTCCACCTCTGTGATCGGCGTCATACGATGAGAATCCCAGACATTTCACTGAAAATGGACGTGTCTCATCGCAAACCGATCGAAAGGGTGCTGCACGTGCGATCCATCTGGAACGGCGCCATCTCGTTCGGCCTGGTCAGTATTCCGATCAAGCTGGTCAACGCGACCGAGAGCCACTCGATCTCCTTCCGCCAGATCCACAGCGAGGACGGCGGCCGGATCCGCTATCGCAAGGTGTGCGAACTGGAGGACCGCGAGGTCACCCAGGCCGAGATCGGCAAGGGCTACGAGGACGCGGACGGCACGATCATCCCGATCACCGACGAGGACCTGTCGCATCTGCCGCTGCCCACGGCCAAGACGATCGAGATCGTGGCCTTCGTACCGGCCGACCGGATCGACCCGCTCCAGATGGACGCCGCGTACTACCTCGCGGCGGGCGGCGCCCCGGCCGCCAAGCCGTACACCCTGCTGCGCGAGGCGCTCAAGCGCAGTCAGAAGGTGGCCATCGCCAAATACGCGCTCCGCGGCCGGGAACGCCTCGGGATGCTGCGCGTGGTCGGCGACGCCATCGCCCTGCACGGACTGCTGTGGCCGGACGAGGTCCGCGCCCCCGAGGGCCTCGCCCCCGACACCAAGGTCACCGTCAACGACAAGGAACTCGACCTCGCGGACGCCCTGATGGACACCCTCGGGGAGATCGACCTGGACGACCTGCACGACGAGTACCGCGAGGCCCTGGAGGAGGTCGTCGCCGCGAAGGCCGCCGGCGAGGCCCCGCCCGAGTCGCCCGAACCGGCCCGGGGCGGCAAGGTCCTCGACCTGATGGCGGCCCTGGAGAAGAGCGTGCGGGACGCGAAGGAGTCCCGGGGCGAGGGGGCGGCCGGGCAGGCCCAGGAGACCGGGGAGGAGGCCGGGGAGGCCGAGGCGCACGGGGAGGTCAGACGGCTGCCGGCCCGGAAGTCGGCACGGGCCGCGCCCAAACAGGCGGGCGGCAAGAAGTCGACGGCGTCCGCCGCGAAGAAGACCACCGGCAAGAAGACGACGGCCAAGAAGTCGACGGCGACGGCGAAGTCGGCACAGGGCGCGAAGAAGAGCGCGTCGGCCAGGAGCACGGCGTCGTCGAAGAGTACGGCGTCGGCGAAGAGCACCGCCAAGAAGACCCCGGCGAAGAAGACGGCGTCCCGCAAACGGACCGCGTGACCTGCGTACCGCGTGACTGCGCACCGCGTCGGCGGCGTGCCCGTGGCCGCAGGTCCCGGCAGCCCGTCGAGTGCTGTCGTCCCGTCAGCCGAGGACCTTGGCGGACTCGATGACCACCGACTGGGTGGGGACGTCCTGGTGGCCGCGGCTGGTGCCGGTGCGCACCTTCTTGATCTGGTCGACCACGTCCTGGCCTTCGGTGACCCGGCCGAAGACGGTGTAGCCCCAGCCGCGCGCGTCCTTCGCCGTGTGGTTGAGGAACTCGTTGTCGGAGACGTTGACGAAGAACTGCGCGGTCGCCGAGTGCGGGTCGCCGGTGCGCGCCATCGCCACGGTGTACGCGGTGTTCTTCAGGCCGTTGTCGGCCTCGTTCGGGATCGGCGCCAGCGTCGGCTTCTGCGCCATCTCCGCGGTGAAACCACCGCCCTGCACCATGAAGCCGTCGATCACGCGGTGGAAGATCGTGCCGTCGTAGTGCCCGTTCCGGACGTACGTCAGGAAGTTCTCGACGGTCTTGGGGGCCTCGGCATCGTTGAGTTCAAGAACGATACGGCCGTAGTTCGTGGTCAGCTCGACCCTGGACATGGAATACGTCCCTTTCTGGCGGGGGTTTGGCCGCAGCATCTTGTCACACGGCCCCTTTCCCGCCGGTGGACCGGGCCGACCGGGGCACGGGGGCCGCCGGGTCGACCGGGCCGACCGAGCGTCAGGCGGCCTCTTCCACGGAGTCCTTGGCGGCGGGGTCTCCCGAGCGGGGCGCGGGTGGTCGTACGGAGAGCAGGCCGGGCAGGGCGACGAGGGCGACCAGTGCCAGACCCACCGCCAGCCCCAGCGCGGGCAGCACCGGGAACCGGCCGTCGGGAGCGAAGCCCCGCACGGCGAAGCCGCTCAGCGCGGCGACACTCGCGGCCAGAGCGAACCACAGCGACCAGGTCCGGGCCCGGCCGGGCCCGGCGCCCGAACGGCCCCGCTCGTACACGGCCGCCATCCCACGTTCCACCGGCCGCAGCACTATGAGCACCCCCACCATGACGAGCGCGAGCACCACCAGCCACGGCACCCGCAACGCCCACCACGTCAATGACCCGAACCCGGGCTCGGGTGCGATGCCGGTCAGATAGCAGGCGGCCGCGATCACCAGTACGGGCAGCATGTGCCACAGATACAAGGTCATGCTCGCCTCGCCGGCCGGCCGCACCAGCCGCCACACCCGCTCCCGTGCCACCAGTCGCCGTACCGCCGGCGCCACCAGGAGACACACCCCCACCTGCGCCACCGCCCACGCCAGCATCGCCGCCGAGGGCGGATTGGTGTTGCTGGGGTGCTGCCCGGTCACCAGGATCAGACTGACGGGGAACGGCCCGAGCGCCACCAGCAGCGTGAACGCCAGCCCACCGCCCGCGGCGAGGAGGGCAGGCACCGCCCGGCCTCCGCCCACCAGCCCGTCCCGCCAGCAGAACCCCACCTGGTAGGCGACGCCCCACACCAGCACGTAGTTGAGCAGTCCGACGTACGACGGCCGCCCCGCGACCACGACGGCATCGGCCGCCAGCGCGACCGCGCCCATCACGACCGGGACGCGTGGACCCCAGCGCCGATGGGCCGCGTGCAGGACGGGAGTCAGCGCGCTGAGGACGAGATACACCGGCAGGAACCAGAACTGCATGGCCATCGCCCACCCCACCAGCGAGAGCGTGTACGGATCCACGCCCACCCCCGCCGCGATCCCCACGGCGAGCAGTACCAGCCCGCTGTACACGCCCGTCGGCAGCAGCAGCCGTACCGTCCGTCGGGCCACCCACCCGGCGGCCGTGCCGCCCGCGGCCCGCTCCCGTTCCCAGGACCCGCCCGCCGCGTACCCGCCGGCCAGGAAGAACAGCGGCATGATCTGGAATCCCAGGGTCAGCCACTGGGTCCAGGGCACGGTCGCGAGCAACTCCGGTGCGCGGATGCCCCCGTCGGGCCCGTGCTCGAGCCCGGTGATCAGCCAGTGCCCGCACACCACGAGCACGATCGCCCAGGCCCGCAGGAAGTCGACGTACCGATCTCTGCCCATACGTCGCGATGCTGCCCCGGCCCCCGCGCCACCGGGCCGATACGCCCATGCCGCAACCAATCCGTGCCCGGTACGTCACCGGCGCGGCGGCACCAGGGCAGTGGCTCACGGTCGCACTGGCTCACCAGGGCGGTCGGCCATTGCGACGGTGAGTTGCCAGGGCACTGGCTCACCGTCGCGGAAGAACCGTCCGTCGGGCCGGAGTCGGGGAGCGTCAGGGCGTTGACGGCGGCCTCGGACCGAGCAGGCGGGCGTGCTGCCGGGATGGAGACGCCAGCGTGCAGGGCAGCCCTCACCAAAATGGGGACCACTCCCCAATTGCGTGCTAGCGTCAGAGGAACGGGAAACGGGGAGTGGTCCCCGTCAACGGTCGAGGAGGGGGCGGACGTGGCGGACACGGCACTGGTGTTGGGCGGCGGCGGGCTGACCGCGTACGCCTGGCAGGTCGGGGTCCTGGCGGGACTGGCCGACGCAGGGGTGGACCTCGGTGATGCCGATGTGTTCGTCGGCACCTCGGCCGGCTCGCTGCTCGCGGTGGAACTGGCCGCGGGAGCGGCGCCGGCCGGCCTCTACGCGGAGCAGGTCGCCCGTGAGCGGGCCATGCTGGAGGTGGACTTCACCCTGGCCATGACCGTCAAGTACCTGTGGGCGGCGCTCGGTTCACGCGATCCGGGCACCGTGGTCAAGCGGCTGAGCAGGCTCGCGCTGAGCGTGCGCGGAGTGTCGGAGGCCGAGGTCATCGAGAAGATCCGCCCCCAACTGCCGGTCCGGCGGTGGCCCGAGAGGCCGGTGCGACTGATCGCGGTGGACGCGCTCACCGGCGAGCCGACAGGCTTCGGCGCCGACAGCGGGGTCGAGCTGGTCCGGGCGGTGGCGGCCAGCTGCGCACTGCCGCCCCTGTTCCCGCCGATCACGATCGGAGAGGGACGCTGGATGGACGGGGGCATACGCTCCACGGCCAACGCCGACCTGGCCCAGGACTGCCGACGGGTCGTCGTCCTGGCCCCCATCCCCAAGGGCCCCGGCGCCGCCCCGAGCACCTCCGACCAGGTGGCCACCCTGGTGGCCGGCGGCACCCGAGCCACCCTCCTGACCCCGGACCGCCCGGCACGGCGGGCCTTCGGCCGCAACCCCCTGGACGCCTCCCGCATCCCCGCCGCGGCCCGGGCAGGCCACCGCCAGGCCACGACCCACGCCGAACAGATCCGCACCATCTGGCACGACTGAGGCCTTCGCCTGCCTCCCGGGGAAGCCCCGCAGATCAGTCGGTCGGGGCAGGGCGTCAGGAGGGTGGGGGAGCCGGGTGCGGCGGTCCAGACGGTGAGGTGCTGGTCGGGGTCGGTGTTGGCGGTGAGGGTGTCCCAGTCCAGGACGAGTTCGCCGACGACCGGATGGTTGAGGGTCTTGGTTCCCACGGTGCGGGCGGCGACGTGGTGTTCGCCCCACCAGCGGGCGAAGTGCTTGTCCCGCATGGACAGTTCACCGACCAGCTCGATCAGGTGGGGGTCCTCGGGATACTTCGCCGCCTCCATGCGCAGCTGTGCCACGGCGATCCGGGCGGAGGCGTTCCAGTCGGCGTACAGGGTGCGCATGGCCGGATCCGTGAAGATGATCCGCGGGTAGTTGCGGTGCTTTTCCGGGACCCGGGAGAAGTCGGTGACCAGGGCGGCGGCCAGCGCGTTC
>NZ_JOEV01000049.1 GCF_000721105.1 Streptomyces cellulosae | reverse complement strand
GCCGCTCCAGGGGTTCACCTCCACGCCCCGGCCGCTGGACGGCGTGGCGCCGTTCGTCTGGCACGGCTCCATCCGGTCCCCGGAGATCGCCGAGCAGGCCGCGTTCTACGGCGACGGCTTCTTCCACAACAACATCTTCTGGCCGGCCGACCACACCAAGCGGATGGTCGAGCTGTACCGGGCCCGGTACGCCCACTACGGCCACGGCACGCCCGAGCAGGCGATCGTCGGGCTCGGCGGGCAGGTGTTCATGCGGAAGAACTCGCAGGACGCGGTGCGCGAGTTCCGTCCGTACTTCGACAACGCGCCGGTCTACGGGCACGGGCCCTCGCTGGAGGACTTCACCGACCAGACCCCGCTGACCGTCGGCTCCCCGCAGGAAGTCATCGAGAAGACCCTGGCCTTCCGCGAGTACGCCGGCGACTACCAGCGCCAGCTGTTCCTGCTGGACCACGCGGGGCTGCCGCTGAAGACCGTGCTGGAGCAGCTCGACCTGCTCGGCGAGGAGGTCGTACCGGTGCTGCGCAAGGAGTTCGCCGTCGGCCGCCCGGCCGACGTGCCGGAGGCACCGACCCACCAGTCCCTGCTGGCGAACGCCTCCAAGGGCTCGAACGCGGTGAAGGACTCAAAGGGCTCGCAGGACTCGAAGGGCTCGCAGGACTCGAAGGGCTCGCAGGACTCGAAGGGCTCGCAGGACTCGCAGGACTCGAAGGGAGTGAGCGTCGCATGAAGCTCGTCGTCGTCTCGGCGGGGCTGAGCGTCCCGTCGTCCACCCGGCTGCTGGCCGACCGGCTGGCCGCGGCCGTGGGCCGGCAGACCCCGGTCGACGTGCAGGTCGTCGAGCTGCGCGACCTCGCCGTGGAGATCGCGCACAACTTCACCAACGGGTTCCCGGGGAAGACGCTGGCCGCCGCGATCGACGCGGTGACCGGGGCGGACGGGCTGATCGTGGTCACGCCGGTGTTCTCGGCGTCGTACAGCGGACTGTTCAAGTCGTTCTTCGACGTGCTCGGCGTGAGCGACAAGGACGCGCTGGCCGGGACGCCGGTGCTGATCGCGGCGACCGGCGGCACGGCCCGGCACTCGCTGGTGCTGGAGCACGCCCTGCGCCCGCTCTTCGCCCACCTGCGGGCAGTCGTCGTCCCGACCGGGGTGTACGCGGCCTCGGAGGACTGGGGCGCGGAGGGTCTGGACGGACGGATCGAGCGGGCGGCGGGAGAGCTGGCGGGGCTGATGACCGGCCTGTCGGCGGCCAGGCCGGTCAGGAACGACCTGGAGGTCGTGCCGTTCGCCCAGCAGCTCGCCGCGCTGTCCGGCCCGTCCGGCGCCTGAAGCCATGGGCTGCGCGCCCCTCCCGCCGGGGTGGGGCGCGCGAACCTGAGACCCGGGGCCGTGTGACCCTGGGACCTGGGGTCGTGTGCCCCTGGGACCTGGGGTCGTGTGCCCCTGGGACCTGGGGTCGTGTGCCCCTGGGACCCGGGGCCGTGTGACCCTGAGACCCGGGGCCGTGTGACCCTGAGACCCGGGGCCGTGTGACCCCGAGACCCGGGGCCGCCTGACGGTGAGATCCCAGTAAGAAGGGGGACCGCTCGACCGCTCACACGGCCACACCGCGGCAGGCCGGGGCACACTGAAGACGTGTCCCCAACTGTGCTGCTCGCCGAAGACGACCGCGCCATCCGTCATGCCCTGGAGCGGGCCCTGACGCTGGAGGGCTATCGGGTCACCGCGGTCGCCGACGGCGTCGAGGCGCTGGCACAGGCCCACCGGACGCCGCCCGACGTACTCGTCCTGGACGTGATGATGCCCGGCATCGACGGGCTCCAGGTCTGCCGGGTGCTGCGCGCCGAGGGCGACCGGACCCCCATCCTGATGCTGACGGCGCTCGTGGAGACCCAGGACCGGATCGCCGGCCTGGACGCGGGCGCCGACGACTACGTGGTCAAGCCCTTCGACGTCGAGGAGGTCTTCGCCCGGCTGCGTGCCCTGCTGCGCCGCACCAGCCCGGTCGGCGCCCTGACCGGCGTACCGAAGCCGCCGCCCGCCCCCGAGGGGCAGATCGAGGCGGCCGGGCTGCGGATGGACGTCCAGGCCCGCCGCGCCTGGCGCGGGGCGCGCGAGCTGGAGCTGACCCGCACCGAGTTCGAACTCCTGGAGCTGCTGGTCCGCAACGCGGGCATCGTCCTCGACCACTCCACGATCTACGACCGCATCTGGGGCTACGACTTCGGCCCCGGCTCCAAGAACCTCGCCGTCTACGTCGGCTATCTGCGCCGCAAACTCGACGAGCCGAGCGCCTCCGCGCTGATCCACACGGTCCGTGGCGTGGGTTACGTGCTGCGGGAGGACTGAGTGGGCCGCCTCGGGCGGCTGCTGTCTTCCCGGCGGCCCAAGCTGCTGTCGCTCAGGACCACCTTCGCGGTGTCCTTCGCGGCCGTCACCGCCGCCGTCACCGTGCTGGTGGGCGTGCTGTCGTACAGTGCGGCCGCGCGGCTGGTGCGGGTGGACCAGGAGTCCGTGTTCGACCAGGTCGTGCAGGATCTGCGGGACGAGGTGCGGCAGCACGCGATGACGCCGCAGGACTTCTCCTCCTCGGCGCCCGGGCACGATCTCGTACGGCCGGCCCGTACCGACGTACAGGTGCTGGCCTCGGACGGGGCGGTCGTCGACCCCGGCCGGCCGGGGCTGCCGGTGGGGGCCGCCGATCGTGAGGTCGCGGCCTTCGGGGTGGCCGGGCGGATGGTCGTGCACAAGGACGTCGGTGTCGGCAGCGACGTCTATCGCATCGCCACCGTCTCGCTCGGCGGCGGCCGGGGCGCGGTGCAGGTGGCGCAGGAGTTCAGCGACACCGAGGACCTGCTGCGCGCGCTCCAGCAGCGGACGCTGATCCTGATGGCCGCCGTCGTGGTCGCGGCCGGCCTGTTCGGCTGGTGGCTGGCCCGTCGCATCACCCGCCGCCTGGTGATCCTCACCTCGGCCGCCGAGGACGTCGCCCGTACCCGCCGCCTCGGCATCCAGGTGCCCGTCACCGGCTACGACGAGGTCGGCCGCCTCGGCCGCGCCTTCGACCGCATGCTCGGCCGCCTCGCCCAGTCCGAGGAGGACCAGCGGCGGCTGGTCCAGGACGCCGGGCACGAGCTGCGCACCCCGCTGACCTCCCTGCGTACGAACATCTCGCTGCTCCGCCGGATCGACGAACTGCCTCCCGGCACCCGGGAGGAGCTGGTCGCGGACCTCGGCCAGGAGGCACGTGAACTCACCGACCTGGTCAACGAGCTCGTCGATCTCGCGGCCGGACAGTCCGACAGCGAGCCGGCCCAGCGGGTCGACCTCGCCGACCTGGCCGAGGAGGTCGCCGGGCTCGCCCGCCGCCGTACCGGGCGGCAGATCGTGGTCCGCGCGAGCGGCGACACGACGACCGAGGGCCGCCCCGGCATGCTGACCCGCGCCATCTCCAACCTCGTCGAGAACGCGGCCAAGTTCGACCGGGACGGCACCGCGCCCATCGAGATCGGCATCGCCGGTCCCGCCCGGCCGGGCACGGTCCGCGTCGAGGTCCTCGACCGCGGCCCGGGCATGGCCGACGCCGACCTCATCCGCGTCTTCGACCGCTTCTACCGCGCCGCCGACGCCCGCTCCCTGCCCGGCTCCGGCCTCGGCCTGTCCATCGTGCGGGAGGTGGCCCTCGCGCACGGGGGAGCGCCGTTCGCGATCCGGCGCGAGGGGGGCGGGGCGGTGATCGGGTTCACGGTGGGGGGACCGCCGCCGGGGGGCGCGGGCTGAGGGGGCGAGGTACGTCCCGGTACGTCCTGCGTGCATCGGATCTGAGGCCTCGGATCTCGGGCCAATGTTGTGCACTTTCTTGACGGAGGTTACTTGAGCGCCTAACTTCGCGGTGTCCTTCCCCCGGTCAAGGGAGACCGCGATGTCCCCGTCCCCCACCCCAGAAGCCACCCCCGAACACACCCCCGAACACACCTCTGAGTCCCGCCCCGCGCGCAGCCCCGAACGCACCCGCCAACTGCGCCGGGTCGCCCTGTCCGGGCTGCTCGGGACCGCCGTGGAGTTCTACGACTTCCTCGTCTACGGCACGGTCGCCGCGCTCGTCTTCGGCGAACTGTTCTTCCCCGGGGCCGATCCCGCCGTCGGCACGATCGCCGCGTTCGGGACCTTCGCCGCCGGTTACGTCGCCCGACCGCTCGGCGGCATCCTCTTCGGACACTTCGGCGACCGGCTCGGCCGCAAGTCGATGCTGCTGCTCACCATGGGCCTGATGGGCGGCGCCAGTTTCCTCGTAGGGCTGCTGCCGACGTACGACACCATCGGAGTCTGGGCGCCGGTCCTGCTGATCACCCTGCGCGTGGTGCAGGGCGTCGCCATCGGCGGCGAGTGGGGCGGCGCCACCCTGATGGTCGTCGAGCACGCGGGAGGGCGGCGGCGCGGACTGTGGTCCAGCGCCACCCAGATGGGAGCCCCGCTCGGCTCCCTGCTGTCCACCGCCGTCGTCGCGCTCGTCGTCGCCCTCCCCAGGGACGAGTTCGCGGCCTGGGGCTGGCGCGTGCCGTTCCTGCTGAGCGTGGTGCTGCTCGGCGTCGGGCTCTTCGTCCGCCTCAAGGTCGTCGAGAGTCCGCTGTTCGCCGAGGTGAAGAAGGACCGAGCCGAGTCGAGGCTGCCGGTCCTCGACGTGCTGCGCCGCCCGCGCCCCCTGGTGCTGGCCTGCTGTGTCGGCATCGGCGCCTTCACCGCCCAGTCCCTGCTGACCAGTTACCTGATCGCCTACGCGACCGGGATCGGGTACGCCCGACCGCAGGTGCTCACCGCGCTCACGGTGTCCGCCTCCGTCGCCCTCGTCGTGCTGCCCTGCGCCTCCGCGCTCTCCGACCGGATCGGCCGCCGCCCGGTCGTCCTCGCCGGAGCCCTCGCCTCGGCCGCGCTCGCCTTCCCCGTCATGGCGCTGGTCGACTCGAAGTCGCCGGGACTGCTGATCCTCGCGGTCGTCCTCGGTCACGGCATCGCCCAGTCCGCGATGTACGGCCCGCTGGGCGCCCTGCTCACCGAGATGTTCGGCACCCGGGTCCGCTACACCGGCGCCTCCCTCGGCTACCAGGGCGCCACCCTCATCGGCGCCGGTTTCTCCCCGATGATCGCCGGCAGCCTGGTGGCCGGGAACGGCGGCAGCGGTACGCCCGTCGCGCTGCTGCTGTGCGGCGGCGCCCTCGTCACCGCGCTGACCGTCGCCTTCCTGCGCGAGACCAGCCGGACCTCCCTCACCGGGGCCGGGGCCGACGAAAACCCCGCCACCCCCCACACGGACCCCCACACCGAGGAGATCTCTGCATGAGCATGGCGACCCGCACCCCCACTGCTCGTCGTGGCACCAGCCGTACCGCACGCCGCACCGCCTGCGCGGCGGCCCTCCTGCTCGCCGTCACCGCCCTGCCCACGGCGGCCGCGGCGGCCCCCGCCACCACGAGCCACATCGAGGGGCAACTCCCCTCCGGCGCCACCTACCTGATGGACGTTCCCGCCGACTGGAACGGCACCGTCCTGCTCTTCAGCCACGGGTACAACGAGGCCGGCCGTCCCAACCCCGCGCAGGACGCCCCGGACGACGCCACCAAGGCCCTGCTGCTCGAGAAGGGCTACGCCCTGATCGGCTCCTCGTACGCCTCCACGGGCTGGGCGGTGACCGACGCGGTACCCGACCAGATGGCCACCCTCTCCGCCTTCACCGACCGCTTCGGCGCCGCCCGCCGCACCCTCGCCTGGGGCCGGTCGTACGGCGGACTCGTCACCACCGCCATCGCCGAGCGGCACGCCGACCGGATCGACGGCTCCCTCTCCCTGTGCGGCCTCGTCCACGGAGGCGTGGCCAACTGGAACAACACCCTCGACCCGGCCTTCGCCGTCAAGACGCTCCTCGCGCCCGACAAGGACGTTCCGCTGACCGGGCTCCCGGACCAGGCGACCGCCATCGCCGCGGCGAACACCCTGGCGAGCGCCGTCGACTCGGCCCAGTCGACGGCCGCCGGGCGGGCCCGCATCGCCCTCGCCGCCGCCCTGCACAACATTCCGGTCTGGAACCAGCCGACGCAGACCCGGCCCGCCGCCACCGACTGGGACGCCCAGCAGGCCAACCAGTACCCGGCGGTCAAGGGCCTGCTGCAGATCGCCGCCTTCACCCGGCGACAGGAGGCCGAGGCGCGCGCGGGCGGCAACATGTCCTGGAACACCGGAGTCGACTACGCGAAGCTGCTCGGCCAGTCCTCCGTCCGCAAGGAGGTCACCGAGCTGTACAAGAAGGCGGGACTGTCCCTGCGCGCCGACCTCGCCACCCTCAACCGCGCCCCGCGCGTCAGTGCCGACCCGTCCGCCGTCGCGTGGATGAGCCGCACCAGCTCCTTCACCGGCAAGCTGACAAAGCCGCAGCTCTCCGTTCACACCACCGGTGACGCCCTCGTCCCCGTCCAGACCGAGAGCGCCCTGCGCCGCGCCGTCACCGCCGCCGGCTCCTCGGCTCTGCTGCGGCAGGCGTACGTCGACAACGCCGGCCACTGCACCTTCAGCCCCGCCGAGCAGCTCGCCGCCCTGCACACGCTGGAGGACCGCGTCACGACCGGCACCTGGCACGCCACCGACCCGAAGTCCCTCAACACCAAGGCCGCCGCGGCCGACCCCACCACCCCCGCCCGGTACGTCAGTTACCGCCCGACGCCGTACCTGCGGCCGTACGACCTTGCCCACCCCGCCGACCGGCGGTGACGGGGTACGACCGCCCGCCGCGCTGCCGGCGGGCGGTCGTACGCTTGCCACCGTGGCGGACGACGACATCCTGGACACCTCGGACAGCGACACCAGCGGCAGGAGCGGCTCCGGCGACGCCTCGGGCGGCGACCCGGACGGCCCGCCGCTGCGCCCCCAGTCGCTGATGCTCGCCTTCTTCGGCAACCACGTCCTGGACGAGGGCGACCTGTGCGTCTACTCCGGCAGCATCATCGACGTACTCGGCCGCGTCGGCGTCGGTGAGCAGGCCGTACGCTCCACGCTCACCCGCATGGTCAACCGGGGCCTGCTGCGGCGGCAGCGGGAGGGCCGCCGGATGTACTTCGGGCTCACCCCGCAGGCGACCCGTGTCCTGGAGGACGGCCGGATCCGGATCTGGCAGAAGGGCGCCGTCAACGACGACTGGGACGGCGCCTGGACCCTGCTCGGCTTCTCGCTCCCCGAGTCCTGGCAGCGCCAGCGCCACGACCTGCGCTCACGGCTCGCATGGTCCGGGTTCGGCGCGCTGTACAGCGGGCTGTGGGTCGCCCCGGGGAAGGTCCACGTCGCGGGCCTGGTCGCGGAACTGGGCCTCGCCGACCACGTCAAGATCTTCCACGCGCAGGCCGACGAGGCCACCGACATCGGGCTCATGATCCGCGACACCTGGGACCTGGAGAGCATCGCCGCCCGGTACGTCTCCTTCGACAAGCGCTGGACCGCCCACCTGGACGCCGGCTCCGGGGACGACCCGATCGGCACCCGGCTGCGGCTGGTCAGCGAGTGGCTCTGGACGATCCGTACGGACCCCAGACTTCCGGCCCGCCACCTGCCCCCGGAGTGGCCGGCCCGCCCCGCGCAGGAAACCTTCCGTCGCGTCGCCGCACAGACCGAGCGACCCGCGCACCGAATGGCCGACCGCCTCCTGGAGACGACTCCGCCGCGACAGAAAACGGGAGCGGGGCCGGGGCTGTCCTGACGCTCCATGGCCGCCGCCCTCGCCGGCGACCGGGAGGCGGCCGAACGCGTCGAGCTCACCCTCCCGGAGACCGGGGTGTGCGGCGGAGCCGGCCTCTTCGACGAGCCCGACGAGCCGGGGAGGGGGAACAGTCCCAAGGCGGCTGCTGCGCGGCTCCGACGACCACGACCCTGCGGACCGGCATCGGGGCTCCGGCATCCTCCGGCTCTTCCGGCTCCGCCGGCGGTCGCTGACGCCTCGCCGCCGACTTCTCACCGAGTCCTTCCCGGCGGACGGGTCCCGTCGCCGTCCGCGCCGGTGGAGCATGCTGGTAGGCGTACGTGCGCGGGCCGGGGAGGTGGTGCGGGATGCGGCGGTGGCCCGGAGGCGGGATGGCGAGGAACGCGGGGATCGCGGGAATGGTGGCCGGGATGGCCGTACTGGCGGCGTGCGGTGGGTCGTCGGACGGCGGATCGGCGGGAGAGACGCCCGGAAGCGCCAGTGCCAGTGCCAGTGCCAGTGCCAGCGCCACGCCCCAGCCGACCGGCGAGCCGACGCCCACCACGTCCGCGCCCTCGTCCGCGAGCGAGCCCACGCCCCCGTCCCCGTCGCGGCCGCCGTCTCCATCTCCGAGCAGCCCTTCCAGGTCGGCCACGGTGCCGCCCTCCGCCCCCGCCCCCACGGCAGGCCGCTGCGTCGCCGGTCAGGCCAAGGTCACCGTCGCCCCGGGCGCCGCACCCCGGCAGCGGCTGTGCGTACGTCCCGGAACCGTGGTGGAGCTGGTGCTGCGACCGCGCCTGGACGACAAGCGGTGGACGGCCGTACGCAGTTCCGCCCCGGTGTTCGTCCTGGTGTCCGGATGGCAGGTGGGCGCGGACGGCACGGCTCGTGCCTCGTTGCGGTGCGCGGGGACCCGGGCGGGCGCCGCCGAGATCACGGCGTCGGCGAAGGCACCGGATGTGGCGGGTGCGGCCCGCGTCGCCTTCACGCTGGACGTGAGTGTGGTGCCGTATCCGAAGGAGGGGTGACCCGGACGTCGTGTCGCCCGGATCACCCCTGCCTGCTTCGGTCAGGTTCGGTCGGCTTCGGTCAGCCGCAGTCCTGCACCTTGATGCTGTAGATGCCGCGGCCGTGCGTGGCCGCGTACAGCGTGCGGCCGTCAGGGCTCAGCTTCAGCTGGAGCACGGCGACGGCCGGGAGGTCGCCGACGCGCTGCCAGGTCGTACGGCCCGGCGCCCGGTAGACGACACCCAGGTCGGTGCCGACGGCGAGGCCGCCGTTCGGGGTGACGACCGCGGAGTCGGCCGGCACGTCGGGGAGGTTCTTCGAGATGTCCTTCCAGGTGGTGCCGCCGTCCTTGGACTCGAAGACGTGGCCGACACCGGCACCCGGGCCCTCGGTCCACTGCCGCGAGAAGCCGTTGACCGTGAGGTAGACGTGGTCGGCGTTCTTCGGGTCGACGGCGAAGCCGCTGAGGTAGCGGTTGGGTACGGTCCCGTCCACCGGCAGGGCGATGTCGTGCCAGCCGGTGCCGTCCGTGTTCCCGACGGAGATCCCGCGGGCGAAGCCCTGGTTGTTGCAGGGTCCGCACCAGGCCGCGTACACCTTGCCGCCGGAGGTGGCGACCGCGGTCGCGGCGCGCCCTTCGCCGAGGTCGTACAGGCTGGTCCACTCGCTGCCGCTGCGGATGGCGTAGCCGTGGGTCTGGACCCACACGTGACGGCCGCCCGCGATCCAGGTCGAGGGATTCTTGGCGTCGGCCGCGAGCGGGGCGATGAAGCGGGCCTCGCCGGTGGCGTTGTCGGCGGGGGCGACGTTGAACGACGTGGCCTTGCTCGGGTCCGTCATCCAACTGCCGTCGTTCACCGCGCAGTTCTGCGTCACCTGGATGGAGAGGTAGACGTACTCCTCCGCGATGTCGCAGCCGTTGGCCGGGTCGGTGAGGGTGTCGCCGCCGTCGCCGCCGAAGTTGGAGCCCATCACCCGGTCGTTGCTGCGCAGGACGGACTGGCCGTTGTCCTGCAGGCCGCCGGTGACGGAGACCCCGCCGTGCTCCAGGTCCTTGCCGATGCCCACCGAGTAGTACTGGAGGGTGTCGATGGTGCCGTCGTTGAGGGAGGTCCAGTCGGTGGCGTGGCCGGAGGCGTCCTGCGAGCCGTTGAGGGGGCGCTTGTAGACGCCGCCGTCGTTGCCGACGTACACGAAGCTCTTGCCGTGGTAGCGGCCGATGGCGACGCCGTGCTGGTCGGAGTGGGTGGTCGCGTTGCAGTCGCCGGTCTGCTTGGCGGGGTCGATGCTCCAGCAGGGGAAGCCGAAGTTCCAGTACGGGCCGACGGTCGACCAGGTGCCGCCGCCGTCCTTGGTCTCGTAGACCTCCTCCAGCCCGGCGTAGACGTGCTCGGGGTCGGCCGGGTCGACGGTGAGGAACTGGTTGTACCAGGCCTGGACGCCGGGCATGTAGCCGCTGGAGGTCAGCGCGGAGCCGGACGCGGCCAGCCCCTGGTAGTCGGCGATCTTCGTCCAGGGTCCGGTCGGGGAACCGGACTTGGAGACGTAGAAGCCCTCGAGGCCGCTGTCCGGGTTGGTGTTCAGCTGCTCGGGGGACTGGTCGACGGCGTAGTACCGCGAGCCGTCGGCGGAGCGGGCGAAGGTGACGTTGCCGACGTTGTCCGGGTCGGCGGGCAGGTCGCCCAGGCCGCTGGTGATCCGGGTCCAGGTGCCGCCGGCGCCCTTGGTGTAGAAGCCGTTGTAGTCGTCACCGCTGCGCCAGCCGACCGCGAGGACGACCTTGCTCGGGTCCTTCGGGTCGATCGCGATGTCGTTGGCGATGTTCTTGTACGGGGCGCTCGGGTCCTTCGCCTCCGAACCGCCCGGCAGGTAGTCCGGGTTGGGCGCGAACTCCAGTTTCCAGGCGCCCTTCAGCGTCTTCGTGGAGTGGCTCCACACCCCCTCGCTGGTCGCCGCCCACACCTTGCCGCCGCCGAAGCGCAGCTGGTGGACGGTGGTGCTCTCCAGCTCGTCGCCGCCGACCCGGCTGCGGGAGGAGAACGTACCGTGGTGCGGATCGGTCAGGACGTAGACACCGCTGCCGAGGTAGGCGTCCGCGTTGGTCGTCGCCTCACCGGTGCCCAGCCACAGCCGCCCGCCCCCGTCGAGCGCGAGCGCGCCCGTGGACTGCGAGGACAGCCGGTCGCTGATGGCCTGCCAGTGCCCCCCGCCGGTCCGCGACCGCCACACGCCGCCGCCCGCGCTGCCGGCGTACACATACCCGTCGTCATCGGCGGCCACCGCCGCCATGCGGCCCGTCACATTGCCCGAGCCACCACTGGAGTTGGAGTCGATGTCCCGGTAGCGCGCGTCGTCCGAGTTGTACGGCAGGTCGGTGACGTTCCGCCAACTCCCGCCGCTGCTGGGCAACTCGGTCAGGCTGTTCCAGGCGGCTCCGTACGCGCCCGGTGCGACGATCCCGGGAGAGGTACGGGCCTCGGCGTACTGGTCCGCCCCCTCGGCGATCTCGTCGGCCTCGTTGCCGTCGTCGCCGTCCTCGCCCTTCGACCTGGGCGTGAACGCGCCAACCGAGTCCTCACGATCGGAGCCGAGTTGGGCGAGCGTACGGGCGCCGAAAGGGCTGCCGCTCCCGCCGGACGCCGCGCCCGCAGGCACCGCCACCAGCGCGGCGGAAGCGGTCAGGGAGCAGATCGTGAGCCATCGTCTTCTACGGGTGCGGGGGGGTGCTGACATCGGGTCCTCCGAACGGGCGTTGATATTCAGCCGTCGCAGGGACCCGATCACGGGCGGGAGGGGGACCGTCCGCCGCTTGGACAGCCTTTGACCAGAACATGCCGCATTGTGTACGGGAGGCAGTCACCTCATCGCGCGCACAAGTGGTGCGCGACCGCAGGACCGGCCGCCTTGCCGGTCCGCCCACGGACGGATCCTCGGGAGGTCCCCCGTGATCCCCTCCCCGTGACCCCCGGGTCAGGACCCGGCTGACGAACCTCCGACCCCGAGGACGTCGAGCATCGCCCGGGTGGCCGGGCTGGGGTTGAACCGGCTGTAGGCCAGGTATTCGACGCGGTGCGGCCCGTCGACCACCGGGACCAGCGCCAGTTCGGGGGCGTCGGCGGCCAGCGGTCGGATGAAGGCCGACGGGAGCAGCGCGATGCCGAGCCCGCGCGCGATCAGCCGGGTGATCAGCTCGACGACGCCCGCCTCGTACGCGACGTCCCGGACCAGTCCCGCGGCGGCGAACGCCTGATCGGACTGCGCCCGCGCGGGTGTCCCGGCCACGAAGTCCACGAACGTCTCCTCGGCGATCTCCCGCAGCGTGACCCGGGAAGCACGCGCGAGCCGGTGCCCGGCCGGCACCACCAGGACATGCTCGTCATGGTCGAGAACGACGGTCTCCACACCGGACGGCCGTTCACCCTCCGGCAGGCCGAGGAACGCGATGTCCAGCTCGCCGTCCCGGATCGCCGCCGCCAGTTCGTCGCTGCGTCCGGACCGGAGGGCGACGCGGACGTCCGGGTGCAGGGCGCGGAACCGCTGCAGGAGTTCGGGCACGTCCACGGCAGCCGTGGTCACGATCACGCCGACGGCGAGCCGGCCGCGGACCATGCCGGTCGCGGCGGCGGCGTCGGCCACCGCGCGGTCGGCGGCGGCCAGGCACTCGCGGGCGCCTGCGAGGAACGCCGCACCGGCGCTGGTCAACTCGACGCGACGGCTGGACCGGGCGAACAGCTTGACGCCGAGCTCCCTTTCCAGGCCGGCGATCCGGTGGCTGAGCGACGACTGCACCACGAAGCAGCGCTCCGCGGCGCGGGTGAAGTTACGGGTTTCGGCCACGGCGACGACGTAGCGCATCTGCTGGAGGTCCACTCGGCCATCGTTCTGGTTCATGGCTGCCATGGCAACCATGTCTTGGACTCATGGCGGGTGTGCGGCCGAGACTCGTCCCATGGATTCCCTGACCGAGACCGAGCGGCCACCGGGCGCACCGCGGACCCCGTACGGGCAGCGGGCGGCAACCGTCGCGCTGACCGCGCTCGCCCCCGCGGTCTGGGGCACCACGTACGCCGTGACCACGGAACTCCTGCCGCCGGGGCACCCACTGTTCGCCGGGCTGATGCGGGCCCTGCCCGCCGGGCTGCTCGGTGTGGCGATCACCCGCGTGCTCCCGCGCGGGGACTGGTGGTGGAAGGCCGCCGCCCTCGGCGTACTCAACATCGGCGCCCTGTTCCCCCTGCTGTTCCTCGCCGCGGAACGGCTCCCCGGCGGTGTCGCCGCCACCCTCAGCGCCACCCAGCCCCTGCTGGTCGCCGGATTGGCCATCGCGGTGCTGCACGACCGGCCGACGGCGTGGCGATGGACCTGGGGTGTGATCGGCGTGCTCGGCGTCGGACTCGTCGTGCTCGGGCCGCAGGCGCGGCTGGACGCCGTCGGGGTGCTCGCCGGTGTCGGCGGTACGGCCGCCATGGCAGGCGGGGTCGTCCTCACCAAGCGCTGGGGCCGCCCCGTGGAAGTGGGTCCACTGGCCCTGGCCGGCTGGCAACTGACGGCCGGTGGCCTGCTGCTCCTCCCGCTCGCCCTCGCGATCGAGGGGGTGCCCCAGAGGATCGACGCCGGAGCGGTCGGCGGCTACCTGTGGCTCGGCAGCATGGGCGGGCTGATCGCGTACACGGTGTGGTTCCGCGGGATCGGCAGACTGCCGGTCGGCGCGTCCGCACCGCTGGTGCTGCTGTCCCCGCTGGTCGCGACCGTCGTCGGCGTCGCGCTGGGCGAGTCACTGAGCCCGCCGCAGACCCTGGGCTTCGTCCTCGCCCTGGCCGCGCTGCTCGCCGCGCAGCTCAATTCCCCGAACGCCCAGAACGATCGAAGAAGGAAGCGTGCGATGACGACAGGTATGCCGAAGAAGACAGGTATGACGATCGCCGTGCTCGGCGCCACCGGGGTGGTCGGCAGCCGGGTGGTCACCGAGGCCGGCACCCGCGGCCACCAGGTGCTCGCCCTGTCCCGGAAGCCCGCGAGTGAGCACTCCCACGTGACGCCGATCCCGGTCGACGCGACCGATGCGGCAGCCGTACGGGAGGCGCTCGCAGGATCCGCCACGAACGGAGCCTTGTACGGAGCCCCCGGCGGAGCCTCGTACGGAGCCCCCGGCGGAGCCTCGTACGGAGCCCCCGGCGGAGCCTCGTACGGAGCCCCCGACGGAGCCTCGAACGGAGCCCCCGACGGAGCCTCGAACGGAGCCCCCGACGGAGCCTCGAACGGAGCCCCCGACGGAGCCTCGTACGGCGCGGCGGACGCCGTCGTCCTGGCTGTGCGGACCAGTCCGGTCGACCGGGACTTCCTGGTCGCCGCCACCCGCACGGTGCTGGACGCCGCCGCACAGCTCGGGATGCGCGTCCTGGTGGTCGGCGGCGCCGGCGCGTTGCGCAGCCCCGGCGACCCTGAGCTGCCGGTCGCCGACAATCCGGCGTATGTGCCCGCCGAGTTGAGGGCCGTAGCCGCCGCCGGGATCGCCCAGCTGCGGACCTGCCAGGCCCATCCCGATGCCGACTGGGTCTACCTCAGCCCCCCGGCCCTGCTCGAACCCGGTCAACGCACCGGCTGCTACCGGCGCGGCACCGACACCTTGCTCACCGGCGCCGACGGCCGGTCCTGGATCAGCGCCGAGGACCTGGCTGCCGCCGTGGTCGACGAACTCGAGACCCCCGGCCCGGAACGCCACATCACGGTCGTCCACCACGACGAACGGCGGGACCCGAAGACCCCGCCCCTTTCGCACAACACCTCGGCTCCTGTCACTCGTGTCGCGATGGGAAGGGACGAGGACGGAGGAGATCGAGCGCGGTCGCGGTGACCTCACCCTGCGCCAAATCCCGCGGGAACGGGACCGGTTGGCGAGGCCGGGCGGTCGAACCTCTCGTGCGCGAGGCATTGGCACCCCTGCTACCGGACGCGAACCTCCGCGCCGCCCCCGTGATCGGCACCTACCGGACCCCTGCCGACGATGTGGAGATCGACATGGTCGGAGCCGACCGCGCACCCATCGCCGAGGAGCCGCTGTTCGTCGGCTCGGTGAAGGGGCTGGAGAACGCCCCCTTCGACCGCCGCGACCTGTCGGCACTCCTACGCCACCGCGCCGCGCTCACACCCGACCCCGTCGCGGTGGTCGCGCTGTCACGCAGCGGAACCGACTGTCCGGGACCGGCCGCCGAGGACGGCCCGGAGGACCTCCTCGGAGCGTGGCCTGCCTGAACGGGAGCGGGCTCAGCGCCGGTGGTGATGGGAGACCGTTCCGGTCAGTCGGCGCGGGATTCGGGGCTGAAGTAGTGGCCCTTGTCCAGGTCCTCCAGGAGGCGGGGGCCGGCCGGGCGCCAGCCGAGCAGGTCGCGGGTCAGCGCACTGGAGGCCGGCTGGTCGACGGAGAGGAGCATGCCCAGGAAGCCGAAGTCCTCGGCCGGTTGGGAGGCCGTCGGCAGGCCGAGGTGACGACCGATGACCTCGGCGATGTCGCGGATCGGCACCCCCTCGTCGCCGACGGCGTGCAGCATCGATCCCGCCGGTGCCTGCTCCACGGCGAGCCGGAACAGCCGGCCCGCGTCCGTCACATGCACTGCGGGCCAGCGGTGGGAGCCGTCACCGACATGGCCTGCCGCCCCCTTCTCCCGGGCGTGGGCGATCAGCCAGGAGACGAAACCCTGGTCCCCCTCGCCGTGCACGGTCCGGGGCAGTCCCACGACGGACGAGCGGATGCCACGCGACGCCAGGTCGAGAGCCGCCTGGGCGTTCGCGGCCCGGCCGGCCACGGGAGAGCCGGGCGGGAACTCGGGACGGTCGCGCTCGGTCGCCACCTCACCCGGGATCGCGGGTGTACCGGCGGCGATGACCAGCGGCTTGCCAGAGCCCTCCAGTGCTTCGCCGAAGGCCTCGATGGCGCGCGCGTCGGTCTGCACCGAGGCGTCGAACCGGGAGAAGTCGTGGCCGAAAGCCAGGTGGACGACCCCGTCGCACTGGGCCGCGCCGGTGCGCAGGGTGTCCAGGTCGTCGAGTCCGCCGCGGAGTACCTCCGCCCCTCTGGCGGCGATGGCCTTGGCCGAGGAGTCCGACCGGGCGAGCCCGAGGACCTGGTGTCCGGCGCCTATGAGTTCGGGGACGACGGCCGAGCCGACCCAGCCGGACGCGCCGGTGACGAATATCCGCATGGAAACCTCCGTGATGTCAGGGACTGTCATCACCGTACATGTGATGTCAGTGGCTGTCATCATCGGCATGCGATGTCAGTAGCTGTCATCACGTAGGATCACGTCATGGGTAGATGGGAGCCGAACGCACGAGGACGGCTGGCAGAGGCGGCCCTGAAGCTCTACGCGGAGCAGGGTTTCGAGAGGACCACGGTCACCGAGATCGCCGAGGCGGCTGGGCTGACCGAGCGGACCTTCTTCCGGCACTTCGCCGACAAACGCGAAGTGCTCTTCTACGGAACCGAGATGACGCTGGACCTGCTCACCCGCACCATCGCGGAGGCACCGGCCTCGGCGTCCCCGATGGACGCGGTGGGGGCAGCGCTGGAGTCCTTCGGGGCCTTCTTCCAGGAGGACCCGGAGCGCGTCCGGCGGCGGGACGCGGTCGTCTCCGCCAGTACCGAACTGCGCGAACGCGAGCTGGTCAAGCTGGACGCCTTCACCTCGGCGATGGCCGGTGCGCTGCGGGAACGCGGCACGCCGGAGCCGGCCGCCGGCCTGGCGGCCGAGGCAGGCATGGCGGCCTTCAAGGTCGCCTACGCCCACTGGGTCGCCGCCGAGCCCGGCACGGCGGGCAGGGCAGGCGAGCAGGAGCTGCCGCGGCTCGTGCGCAAGGCGCTGACCGAACTGCAGGAGCTCCTCGCGGACCGGGCGTCGGTGTAGGAGCGGCGAAGCGAACCGGTCGCCCTGGGGCAACAGCGGGAACACTCCTGGTGGTCGGTGCGGTCATCAGCGGCCGATCTCGGCGGCTGAGTACGTTCGTTCCCGGTGCGACGAGTCTCCCTACCGGGGCTGACGGTCCACGTTGTCCTCGAGCAGTTCCCGGGTACGGCGCAGCAGCGCTGCCCGTACCTCGTCCGGTGACAGGACCCGCAGGGGTGTGGCCAGGCTGAGGAGGTATCCGGCGAGCCCGTCCTGGATGGGCGCGGGCCGATGCCCGACACGCTGATCGGCGTGCTGCCGTGCACCTTCGTCCTCCGGGGTCCGGCGGGGAGGCAGGTCGGGGTGTTTGACGAGTCCGTGGGCGACGTCGATGCGGAATCCGTCCACGCCCCGGCTGAACCAGAACCGCAGGATCGACTCGAACTCCTCCGTACCTCGGGGTGTTGCCAGTTGAGGTCGGGCTGTTCGGGGGCGAACAGGTGCAGGTACCACTCGCCGTCGGGGAGTCGTGTCCAGGCCGGGCCGCCGAAGCAGGAGACCCAGTCGTTGGGGGGCTCGGTGCCGTCAGGCCCACGACCCGGTCGGAAGACGTAGGTGGACCGGCGGCGAGGCGGCCGGCGCGCCCTGCGGAACTGGCCCCTGGCAGCCACGGGCCAGTTCCGCAGCCCAGGGTGCCTGGCGGTCCGCCCGCTTCCGGGGCAGGCGGAAGGACGTTCCCCAACCGACCTCTCAAAGGATGTGCTCCGGCAGGACGAGACGCAGGGCGGCGCCCCTGAGAGTGGGATGCTCGGAGGGGAAAACCACCACGTCCGTTTCGACGGACGGTGTCGCAAACGCCCGTAGGAACCGTCGGGCTCGGTACAGGCCCCCGCCGCGACCCTCCCCCCGGGTCGTCCAGCCGGGCAGGAAGATCCGTCGACCTCCCTGGGCCGTGTCAGGCAGACCCGGTCCGCTGTCCTGCACCTCGACCAGCACCTCCGGGCTCACCGATTTCACCGAGACCTGGATCATGCCGCCCCCGGCCGCCAGTTCCTCGGCGGCATTGTCCAGAACCTCGTACAGCACGGCCCGAAGCACCGCCTCGGGCATGTCCACCCGCAGGCTCGGCGGGCAGCGTACGTCCCATCTGATCTCCGGGTACTGGTCCTCGCACTGTTTCTCCAACGTGCGCAGCAACAGTGCCACCTCCGCGCCCGACCCTGGCCCCACGCCCGCCAGCGCCCCGGGGTCCTGGGCGTCCAGCTCGCTCTCGGCGTCGGCATGGTCGCCGTGGGCGGCCATGGTGGCGAAGCGGTTGCGGTGCCAGGGTGTGGACCACCCGGCGGCGTGCACCGCACCGGCGCCGGCCGGTTCGGCGCGAAGCTCGCCACGCTCGTATTCGAGTCGCTCCAGCAGAACCGTCAGCTGTTGTTCGGCGCCCGGACGCAGCGTGCGCACGACTCCGTTCAGCGGCAGGGCCAAGTCCTTCGTGCCGTCCGTGGCCGACACGAGCAGTCCGCACGCCACCAGGGCGTCGAGGCCCGCGAGGACCTCATCCCTGGCACTGCTGTGGCCCGAGCAGGCTTCGGTCTGGTCACCGACGTCCTCCCGGCTGACATGGCCGTCGACGAGGTCGCAGACCGACAGAGCCGCCCACCAGGCGGCCTCCACCGCGGGTCCGTCGCAGCGCGCCACCAGTTCCTCGCGCAGCGCCCGTACCAGTGCCTCGTCCCCCTGCCAGCCGCCGGTCGCCACATCCCACAGTTCGAAGGGCGCGGCCTCCGCCTCGTTCTCGGCGTAGTCCAGCATCACCCGCAGCAGCGCCGGATCCATGCCGGTGCAGTTCTCCATGGCCTGCACGGTGGCGAGGCCGCCGCCCAGCGAGAGGTGTGTGATCCAGCGCAGGGTGAGCCAGGCGGTGGCCGGTTCGGTGCCGAGGACGCCGGCCAGGGCCGCGGCGCTGTCCCCGGCCAGCGCCGTGACCGGCCACTGCCGGGCGAGGATGCGGAGGACGGCGGCCCCCCGGTCGTCGGGCAGCACGACGAGCTGGAGCAGATCACGCAGCGACAGCACGGCGGTGGCTCGGCGGTCGGTGTAGGCAGGGGGTTCCAGACCCGGGCTGACGGCGACGTGCGGTGCCTGCCCGCCGGTCGGTTCGGGAAGGACGGTGGTGTCGGGCCCGCCGACGTACAGGTCGATCCGGCCGGTGGGGTGTAGCGGGGACAGCGCCTCGTTGCGGAACAGCCCGTCGAAGAAGGCCAGATGGAACGGGCTGTGCTCGACCTTCTGGGCCATTGCCGCGCCACCGGGTGCACCGAGGAAACAGCTGAGTGCGTCGGCGAACGCTTCGGCCGCCCCCGCAGAGGGGTCCTTGGACAGCCGGTCGTACGCGGTCAGCAACGTGATGCCCTGGTCGTCGGCCGCCTCCCAGGCGGCGAACCCGGGCGGGCGCGGCTTCGCCAGGTCCAAGTGGTAGCCGAGGATCTGCTGTGCGGACCACTCCTCGTTCCACCGCGGCAGAGGGGCGATGCTCTCGGGGATCGGCGCGCCGATCGGTTCGCGGTTCAACAGGGCTCGGGCGGCGACGAGTTCACCGGCGGTGAGCAGGGCCCTGACCCGCTGGACGGTGTGGTCGCTGCCACGCGCGGTGGTGGGCTGCTGGACCAGGCGTCCCTCCAGGTCCTGGACGATGGGTGCCACCCGTGCGTCCAGTTCCGCGCTCGCGGCGTCCAAAGCAGCCGCTGCCGCGGAGGTCCGGGACCGCGCCAGGGCGTTCACGACGTCGTCGTCCGGTGCGGCGAAGCCCACTCCGGCGGCCTCGGCGCGTTGTTCCAGCGTCGTCACCCGTTGCCGCACCGCCTCGCCGGCCGCGATCCTGGCGGACTCCAGCTTCCGGGTCAGCGACCCCTTCTCATGGTCGCTCAGATCCGGGCAGTCGGAGAGCGTGTACTCGACCGCGTCGAACTCGCCCCGTTCCAGCAGTTCCTCGCAGACCGCCCGGGGCGGCCTGCCGCCGACGCAGGCGAGTACGGCACGGGCGAGCGTGGTGCCGTCCCCTCCGGCGTCGACCGAGGGCGATCGACGCACCAGCGCGACCAGGACGTCCGGGAACCGGAACCGGCCGGGCCAGCTTTCCAGCAGTTCGCGCGCCACACCGTCCACGTACGGGTTCACGCCGTGCTCGGCGCCCACCTCGGTCATACGTCTTCCCTCCCTGCCTTCGGGAGCGTGGACAACGCCTCCAGCAGGGCCTTGGCCGGACGGAGAGCCGGCTCGCCCAGTGCCTCCGCCTCGGTGAGGAGGTGGTGCCAGTCACGGTCCAGGTGGCGGGCGAACTCCCGCTGGAACGGGTTGAGCACGGGAAGCAGGGCGGGGACGTTCGTGCCACCGCCGCCCTGTGCCGCGAGTGTGCGGGCCTCGGTGAGCAAATCGGCGAGCTTGCGCGCGTACACCATGTGGTGGCGCCATTCGATCTTCCGCAGCTTGAGTTTCCCTGACATCTTGTCCATCTGGGCGCGGACTTCCTGCTCGTTGCGCGGCAGTGCGGCCGCGTTGTCGGCGCGCGGGCCGCCGGCCGCGTCCTGGAGTGCCATCTCCCGGACCTGGGCCAGCATCCCTCCCGGCTGGAAGAGCGCCCGGTGCAGCTTCTCGCCGTCCTGGAAGTTGAATCGGTGCTTGGCCAGTTCGAACTCGTCCAGGTCGGCGGTGAGCTGGAGCCACCGTTCGCGGAACTCCGCCGACCGCTCGTGGTGCGCGGCCCACTCGATGACGTCCTGCAGCGGCAGCGGAGCCTGGAGGCCGGCGAAGCAGGTGCTCGCGGCGTTGGCGAGGCGCAGCCAGACCGGAGGCAGTCCGCGGCCGAGTCCGTCGGGCTCGGCCAGTGCCTCACACACATCCCTGCCGACGCTCCCACCGTGCAGCAGCATCTCGGCGACGGCTCCGGCCAGCGCGACCGTGCGGTATTCCGGCGGCGCTTCGCCCAGTTCGATCGCGCTGGCGTAGAGCGGGTAGCCGAGCGGGCCGTGTTCCAACGGCACAGCGACGGCGGCCAGGTCCCTGATCGGCTTTCCGGACCTGCTGAGCAGAGGGGCCAGAACATACGCTTCCATGAAAGCGCCGCGTTCCCAGGCGTCGTGCAGGAGCCAGCGTTCCCACTCCTGCTGGTCGGTGCCGCCGTCCGTGGCGTCGATCAACAGGGCGGCGGACTCGCGGCGGAGCACATCAGCGGAGACGCCGGAGTCCCGGCGACCGGCGAGCACCATCCACGGGTCGTCGCGCACAGGGGCCGACGCGACGGTGGGCAGCGGGGGCAGATAGGCCGGCAGGTCCCCGGCGCCGCCGTACCAGTCGGGAATGCCCAGCGAGCCGGCGAAGCCCGCGACGAAGGCCGTGCCGACGATGTGCAGGCCGAGTTCAGCGGGGGCGGGGCCGCGTACCGGGTTGACGGCCCTGTTGCCCAGGGGACGGTAGCTGCCCACCACCGCCTCGTGATCGCTGAGCACCGCCCGTGCCCGGGCCTCGCTGGCGCGCAGCGTACGTTCGCCGCCCAGTCGTTGGAGGAGCTCGGCGTACGTCCGGTCCGTGCGCCGGCTGTCGGCGAGGGGCGGATGCTGGAGATGCACCACGGCCCCCCTGTCCCGCAACTCGGTGAGCTGCCGGGCGAGCTGCTCCCCACAGGCTTCGGGCTCGGCCCGGTCGTCGGTGAGGGCGAGCCGGTCGACGGCACCGACGATCAGGTGCTGCACCAGGTCGACGTACATGCCGTCCCAGACGGTCCGTACCACCGGATCACCCGTGTAGACCTCGTTGACAGCGGTCCCGAGGTCCTTCAGCAGTCGGCCCCAGCCCGCCGCCCACCGGGTGTGGTGCGCGACGGCGTCGTCCTTCCAGTCCTCGCTCAGCTCCGGCGGGTCGAACCTGCGCCGCCAGACATCCGGACTGATGTCGTCCACGGAATGCTCGCGCCGCCCGAAGTCGGCGGGAGCCAAGGCGATGCGCCGGGCCCTCTCCCAGTACGGGTAGACGCGACGGGTCCAGCTCAGCAGGTCCGCCACACACTCGGGCGGCGTGTCGGTGCCGGCGGCGGGCTCGACGAGCACACCGCAGCCGCTGTCACCGGACAGGACGCTGCGCGACCCGACGTACGCCGACCTGTCGTCGCAGATGACCAGGGAGGCCGCGCAGCTGCTGCTGCGCAGCTCCACCAGGACGTTCTCCGAGAAGCGCGCGTGGAGGTCCAGCAGGGCGGTGGCGACTCGCGGCTCCAGCTTCGCCGACTGATGGTCGCCCCAGAGGAAGACCAGGTTGACGCCACGTTTCGCGGCGAGTTCCAGGTCCGGCAAGACCCGGTGGAGGGCGTCGTACCTGATGTACGGCAGCGCCAGTACCAGTTGGTGCTCGGCCCGCTCGATCAGGTCCGACACCACCCAGTCCACATCCGCCTTGGAGGACACGCCGCGGGCCGAGCAGCGGGCTCGGCGAGCCTCCGAGAGCTCCTCCAGTACCTGGTTGGCCCGGGTACGCAACGCGTCGTGCCGGGACGGCACCTCTTCGTCGGGGACGGTGGCCAGTCCTTCTGCCAGCTCCTCCAGTTCCAGCATCAGGGAGCGCAGACTGTCGAACCGGATCACCTCCGGCGCCTGGCGTGCCGTCAACTGGCGGACGAACCTGCTGTCCGGCCGGGTGTGCACCAGATGTGTGATGCGGGACTGGAAGAGTTCGAGTGCCCGTCTGCCCCAGCCGGCCGGGGGTTCGATCGGCACCGCGGTGACCGTGCTGGTGCCGGGATCCTGTTTCACCACGGTCTCCACCGTGGTCCAGCGCACCGCCTCCGGAGGGCTGAGCACGGGGTTGGCGAAGGACACTCTCTGTACTCGTCGGCGGACACCACGTGTGCGGCGGTCCTGCTCGACGGCCTGACGTACCGCGCGAAGCAGCTCCGCCTGTGGCAGGTCGTCCTCCGAGAAGCCCCTGGCAAGTGGCATGTCGAGGGCCCCGTGAGGTATCCGTTTGGCTCCCCGCTCGTACGGCAGGATCGTCGCGGTGACCGGGTCGAAGAGGAACTTGCGCTGTTGAACGGTGGCGGCCAGCGTCCGGGAACCGGCTTCGTCGCTGAGGACCGCTTCGGCTGCCTGGGTCCTCTCGAGCACGTTGGTGGAGAAGTCGACGGCGAGGAAGCCCCGGCCCCACAGACCGTGCACCACATCCAGCACCAGCCGGTGCGGCAGCGAGAACAGATCACCCAGCTCTCCGACAGTGTTGCGACCGCCGGCCACGGCCGCCAGCACGAGTTCCTCCAGGGTCGAGGCCCCGGACTCCGCGCCGAGCTCCACCCGGAGGGTGATCACGCGGCATGGCAGGGCGATCAGCGTCGTCTCGGTCACCGGACCTCCCCGGGCTCACTCCGCACCGCCGCCAGGTCCGCCGGCCCGGTCTCCCGCCGTGCGGCCTCGCCGTTGACGATCTCCCCGGTCTCCGCGTCGACGATCCGTCCCACATCGCGGAAGACCTGGATGACCGTCTGCCAGTCCTGTCCGCCGTGCCGTTCGTAGTGGGTCAGGTTCCCGACGACGACGAGCAGCCGCCGGGCCCGGGACAGCATCACGTTCATCAACTCGGGCTCGGAGGTGTGCCCGACGTTGTGCCGGGATTCGGTGCCGCGATCGCCACTGCGGACGAGGGAGATGATCACCGTCTTGGCCTGGCTGCCCTGGGACGAGTGAACGGTGCGCACCCGGCCCTTGAGGAAGTCCTGGTTCAGTTTCTCCCGCTGGTGGCGGTACGGCGTCAGCACGCTCAGCTCCTTGGGATCCGTCCCGTGCTCCAGGCCCAGTTCGCGCACCAGGTTCTTGATCAGAGTCACCTCGCCGGGGTTCCACCAGAAGCCGCGATCGCTGCAGCCTGTGCTGCGGGAGGTGTCGAGCCACACCAAGGGGGCGTGTTTCAGGTACGCCGGCTTCGTCATGCCGTGGACCTGGTCGATCTCCGGGTCGGGCTGCAGGAAGGTCGCCGCCTGGGGGTCCGTCGGCAGGTCTTCTGGGTTCTCGGGTGGCGCGGCCGGATAGAACGCCGTCGCGAACGGAAGCGCGATGGTGGGGTGCATGCGGAACTGCGTGTCGAGAACGTTGACGGGCAGTGCCGCGGTGGCGGGCTGGCCGGGGACGTGTCCCTCGAAGAAGCGGCGGAACATCTGCACGAAGGCCAGGTAGAGGTCCCGGTTGCCGTGGTGGAGTTTGATCCGCTCGTGCTGGTGCGAAGCGAGGCTGTCCAGGAACGTTTCGATGTCCCGGGCCCGATGCGGCCCGAGTTGCAGGTAGTCGCCGACCAGGGTCCAGCGCACCCCGAGGACGAGGGGCATGACGACCTCGGTGGGCCACGCCTTGGCGGCCTCTTCGATGATCACCCAGTCGAACATGTCGGAGGGGTCGCGGACCTCGTCGGTGAGTGTGCCCGCGATCGAGCACGTGGCCAGCACGATGTCGGCACCGGACTTGATGCGCTCGGCCAGCTCCACCATGTCGGCCTGCGCGACCTGGGACCACCGCGTCATGAGGTCCCGCTCGTCCTTGTCGCGCGCCTTCGTGCACCCCTCGGCGACCTGCATCTCGACGTGTTTGACCAAGTCCTCAGCGATGGGGTCGGCGGTCAGCCGTTGCAGGTCCTCCGGCAGATCGGACCGGTCCTTGCTGCGGGACAACTCCCTGAGTACCAGGATCGAGCGTTTCTCGATCTTCGGTCCCAGTTCCTTGACGATCTTCTGGGCGAGTTCGTCGAGGGCGTCGTTCGACTGGGCGCTGACCAGCACTCGGGCCCCCTGCTCGGTGGCCAGGAAGTCCCGCAGAGCTCGGGAGATCACCGTGCTCTTGCCCGTGCCGGGCGGTCCCTGGAGGGCGTAGAAGGGGTGCAGCCGCAGCATGTCGGCGATGATCTCGGGTGCTCTGCCGCGCAGTTCGTACGAGTCGGACTCCACCGGGGTGGCGACGCCGCGCAGCGCGATGGACGAGGGCCTGCGCAGGGTGCGGGCGAGGCCGCGCTTACGGCCGAGCGAATCGAGGCCACGGGCCTCACGACGGAGTTGGACCTCGGTGCCGCGGTCCGAGTCCGGTCGCAGCCAACCCCGTTCCGGTAGGTCCCGCAGGCCGGGCGGAGCCTGGACGACAACGGAATCGGCGTCCAGGCGCTTGTCGATCCGGACCGTGAGCGTGTTGCTCGCGCTGAAGTACGGGTCTGCCGGACCGCTGCCGCTCTCCTTCCCGGCGTTTCGGTCCTCCACGACCGACAGCTTCGCCCACCGGTTCTCGGCCAGGAGCTGCTGAGCGAAGTCGCCGAGGTGGGCTCTGCGTCGGTAGCGGGGGTCGGCGTACGCCGTCAGCAGCGGGTCGCCGTGCAGCCAGGGGCGGTCGCGCTCCTTGTCGTGGACGAGGACGATCGCGCCGCCGTCGCCCTCCTGCCTGACGTACGGGTATTGGCGAGCCCTGAGGGCGACGCCCTGGTACTCCAGGAAGAACGCGAAGGCGAGCAGCATGTCCTGGACGTCGTCGTCCCTGCTCGTCACGGACCCGTCGACGGTCACGGCCTCGGTCAGGTCGGTCCACAGCGGCCGGCCCCGACGTTCCTCGGCCAGTGACTGGCCCTTGCGGAACGGCACCAGGTCGAACCTGCCGATGCGTCGCCGGGGCCACACCGCCAACAGGTCGGAGGCGAACCGCTTGTCCACGAGGTACTTGATGACCAGGGTGTCCGTGTGGGTGCCCCGGCGTCGGCCCATGAGGTCCTCGTCGTAGAGGTATGCGCAGAACCACACGGCCTGGGCACCTATGAGCGCCCACGTCGCCTCGGCGAGCGACTTGGCGTCTCCTTCGACGAACCCCTTGGCACCACGTGGGCAGTGGATCAGTTCGGCCGTGCCGAGCTCGTCCGCGAGGAAGGCCCGGAGTTCCTCCTGGCCCTCCGGGGTGTCGGGACGGTGGTCGGTCCAGCCCCGGCTGTCGTGGATGGTCGAGACGGACTTCTCGGGCATGAAGGCCAAGAGCCGGGGCGTGGTGACCTCGGCCTCGGGTTCAAGCGCGCCGGAGATGGCCGTCCAGTTGCGTTGCAGGTCCGACGCCGCCTCGAAGGCGGAACAGCGGCCCGTCGGGGACGGGTCGAGCATGGCCAGCAGGGTGATGCGCAGCCAACGGGATACTCGGGTGTCGACGTTCAGCTCGCGGCGCATCGCGGTATGCAGGCCGGCCAGTGCCTCGGGCAGTTCGTCGGGTCCGGCGTCGTCGACCCTCGCGCACTCTTCGGGCAGCCGCTCGGTCAGTGAGTCCACGAACAGTTCCCAGCCCAGCACGCCCAGTCCGAACACATCTGTGCTGCCGTGGTCGAGGCGGCGCAGCTGGACGCCGCCCAGGACCGAGGCGTACGTCTCCGGTGCCAGATACGCCAGGTGTTGTGCCCGGGTGATCCCGGGGGGCGGGGAGTGGAACAGCGCCCGCATGGCCGCTTCGTGCTTCCGCCGGGCGTCGGGGCCGTTGACCGAGTGCAGCAGATTGTTCAGCATGGCGCTCAGTTCGAACCGCGCCAGGGAGAGAGTCGCCTGAGTCGGTTTCTTCTCCACCTTGGTGAGCCGGATGGCGTTCAGGGTGAGGTTGCGGTGCACGATCCGGGTGCCGTGCAGTTGACTCAGGGCGTCCACCAGGAGACTGAACTGCTCGAACGCCACCACGGGGTAGGTGGTGGCCCACTCCCGTACGGTGGGCCAGCCCTCTTCCGTCAGCGGAGCGCCGACCTTGCCGGTCATGATGAACGCCACCTGGTGCGACTTGTCGAACCTGCCGTCCTCTATCTGCGGCAGCGCCGGATGCCCGAGCATCCGCAGGCGCAGCAGGTTGCGTACCTCGTGCTCCCACAGCTCGCCCACCACGTCGTTGACGTGGAGGAAGAGCGAGACTTCGCGGTCGCCGAGCAGGTCGTGGCTCAGGACGAAGCGCACCAGCCGCCCGCTGATCATGTGTTCGACCTTGCCAATGAGCGTGTAGGGGGCGCTGTCGGGAGCGTAGGGGGCGTGGTCGCGGGTGAACAGCGCCTCCACCAGGTCCTCGACTTCCTCCGGACTCATCTCGTCATGCATCTGCTTCCTCCGTCCGGCTGCCGTCGGCGCCAGCCACAACAGACCCGATTCCCAGTACGACGACTCCGTCGTGGGTGGCGAGCGCCAACCGTCCGCCGTGCAGCGCCACCAGCCCACGGCACAGCAGACCGAGACGGATCCGGTGCGTCGCCTGCCAGGACCCGGGCGTCCCCGACCGCCACAGCACGACGTCGCCGTCGAGGTCGACGCTCGCCCACAGCCCGTCGTACGCGTCCCCCAGCAGCCGGGTCCAGCCCTGAACCCGGCGCTGGTGGGCGTCCTTGACGGCCTGTGGCACCGGAGCGTTCGTGGTGTCGTCCTTGGCTTCTCCTCCTGAGTGCAGGAGGCCGTCGAGCTCGTCGCGCGCGAGTTCCTCGCCGTCCTCCGCCCGCAGAACCCGTGTGTCGGTGCCGGCCGGGCCGCTGAGTACCAGGACTTCCAGGCCGTCCGTCAGGACCTGTCGGCGCACGGTGTCGTGCCGGGACCACCGCGTCTGGTGTGCTGGGGCGTCAGCCGCGTCGGGCGCGACGGCCCAGAAGTGCACACGCGGGTCACGTCCGGCCGCGGACACGACGGCATGGCCGCTCTTCGGTCCGGCGAGGACCACGAGCGCCCTGGTACGGGTCGGTCCTCCGGTGTACAACGTCCTGCCCGCGCTGTCGTGCCGGCCCAGGACCCGCAGGGTGCCGGCGCTGTTGCCGAGCACCGCGACCTCGCCGCCGTCGGGGGCGGGCAGGGCGGCGAGTACCGAATCACGGCCGTCCTCCGCGCTGGACTGTGCTTCGCCGTCCAGCAGAATCCGGACCTCCGCACCGTCCCGCTGAGTCGGGCACCAGAACCGTACGGGGCCCTCTTCCGCGGCGGTGACCAGCCGGACGACCCCCTCGGTGTCCGTGACGGAGGTGAGCGCGGTCAGCATCTGCCGGGTGGGCACCTGGGTCAACAGCGACGGACAGTCAGCGGAGACGTCCCACAACGCCAGTTCGCCGGTCTCGTAGGCCACCGCCAGCCACTGCAGTCCATCGGTCCCGGTGACCGGTGCCAGACCCACCACGTCACCGCAGGGGAGGGCGGTCGCGATCCTCGGCCGGCCACCCACCTCGAAGATCGACAGGTGACCGGCCTCCCCGGCGAGCGCCAACCGTCCCGTGCCGTCGGGCAGAGCCACCATGTGCCGTACGACCTGGGGAAACGCTATGGTCACCGGCGTAGGACGCTCGCTGTCCGTGTCCCACAGCTGGATCGTACGGTCGTCGTGGGCGGCGGCCAGCAGGCCGGGCCCCTCGCGGCCGGCCGTCCAGCCGAGGGAGGCCAGGGCGCTCACCGGACGCTCACAGCCACGCAGGAGCAGGGCAGGACGGTGGGAGCGCCACGGCTCCCACACCAGGACCGTCCCGTCGAGCGAGCCCGACACCAGCCATTGCGCCGACGGGTGCGCGGCCAGCGCGGACACGGCCCCGTCGGCGCCGCCGAGCTGCAGATGCGGTGGCGCCGTGCGCAGCCGTCCCCAGCACACCTCCCAGGCGGCCCCGGGGCCCGCGGGGTGCCACTGCCCCGTGGCGCGCAGTCCGCCGAGCTGGCGCAGTCCAGCCCGGTCGCCGGGCGAGGACTCCTTGATCAGGTGCGCGGAGGTGACAGTGCCCAGCACTTCGATCGGCAGGTCGCCGGGTGTCACCCCGCCCTCCCTGCGGCCGGGTGCGAGAGCCAGAGTGGACAGCGCGGTCGGGGGCAGCCGGTCCAGAACCGCGGGTCGCCCGGCCAGTTCCGTCCAGCCCCGGGCGCCGCAGTCGGCCGCGTACTGGGCGAGCCGGGAACGCAGATGGGGGCTGAGCCGCTGCCCGGCGGCCGCCTGGTCCTCCGCCAGCCCCAGCAGGGCGGTGAGCATGCCCAGCCGCTGTTCGAGGGTGCTGGAGGCTTGGAGGTGTTCGGCGTAGGTGCGGTGGGCCAGCCGGTACACGCTGCGCCGGTCCTCGCCGTCGAGCAGGACGTACGCGGCCGCCCGGCTGAGGAACAGGGACATCTTCTGGTCGTCCAGGGGCACGTCGGAGCCGGTGATACCGGCCGCCGCGTGGGCCCACAGACCGTCGGCACGGGGCAGGCCACGGCCCTGGGCGAAGGCGAGGGCCCGAAGGAACAGCTCGGCCGTCGGCAGTTCCTCGGTGATGCGTGCGACAGCCGAGCCGAAGAGGCCTGTCCGGTCCCGGGCGAGGAGGTTCTCCAGGGCGGTGCGGGACTCGGTGTCGGGCTTCAGCACGTCGGGGCGCTGCTCGATCTCCCGGACCATCAGCGCGGTCTGCAGGAACTGCCAGGAGCCGTCCCGCACATGGGTGGCGACGGCGCTGCGCACGGTGTGGACGACGGTCTCCTGCCACGCGGGGTCGCCCGCCGGATGCTCCCCCAGGATGCGCCGTACCTGCCTTTCGGTGTACCGGGCGGCGGCGTCCGGATCGGGCGCGAGCTCCCGTACCCGGGCGCGCCCGGTGGTGGATCCGAGGGCGGCCGGCAGCTCGCCGCGGGCACCGGATCCTCCACTGCGGCCGTACGGTGAACTGCGTGTGCCGATGAGCAGACCGATACCGGGTATGTCGGTCAGGTCTCGTAACAGGCAGGCGACCTGGACCGGATCCTGTGCCTCGTCGAGGGCGTCGGCGATGATCAGCGTCCGGGCGGTCGCGGCCGGGGCGGCGAGAGCGGTGAGGCGACGGCGCAGAAGGTCCAGCGGATGCTCGGCCGGGCCGGTCTCGTCGTTCGGTGGTCCCGAAGTCGTCGGCTGCAACGTGCCGAGCGAGTCGGCGAGTTGGTGTACGACATCGGCCGGGGTGCTGCCGGTGAGGCGCAGTACCGCGCCGATCCGCGCCGTTCCGGGTGTCCCGGAGCGCAACCTGCGCAGGACCTCGCCGAGCAGTGCGGACTTCCCGGTGCCGGGCGCTCCCGTGACCACGAGCACGGGTGGGGTGTCCGCGGTGGAGCACCAGTCGGCGACGGCGTCCAGGTCTGCGACTCTGCCGGTGAACTCAGGGACCACTTCGAGGAATCCGCTCGTGGCTGTGGTCGGCGGTGGCGTGTAGGGCGGGGCCTCCTCCTCGAACTCGTGCTGAAGCCTCATGTGTTCGGCGACCGTGACGGCCCCGGAGAGGGGCACGCGGTCGTGCAGTCTCAGCTTCAGCTCGAGCGATGTCTCGTCGCCGACGAGTTCCGCATAGCAGTCGGGGCTTTTGAGGTGGACCTGGAGGTCGCGAAGCGTGAACACCTCGTCGAGTGAGGTCTGTTTGCGGACGTAGTTCTCCAGGTGGGCGCGGAACGCCCCCAGATACGCCTGGGCCCCGTCTTTGCCGGTGGAGACCAGCAACAGGGAACACGCCTTGGGCTGTGTGTCGGTGAGCTTCGAGTACAGCTTGCCGGCGAACTCCGCCCCGTTGCAGGCCTCGATCAGGACGATCGCCCAATGACCCTCATCCGTGGCGCGGATCCGCTGTTCGGCGAGGATGTAGTGCGCGAGCATGTCGGGTGTCACCCTCGCGTTGTCCCGCCGCTTCTTCGAGCCGGGCACGAGCAGCGAGGGTCCGGCGGCGCCAGGGGTTCCATGGCCGAACCAGAGAAGGGCCGAGGGGCGGGTGACGCGGTCGTCGTGTTCTCCGGCCCAGCGCGCCAGTTGCTCGTCGACTTCCTTCAGGGACTCCAGAGTCCCTGGGCTGTCGTCCTGCCCGTCGGTGGGGTCCCGGTAGGAGAAGAGCGGCGCGACGGCCTGCCCGCCGAACTGCTGGAGCACCGCTGTGGTCAGGTGCGCCTCGGCCGCGGTGTCCACCTTCGCGTCGTAACCGACAACGGGTCCCACAGGGACGACGTACACGTCGAACGCGTCCGCGATCTCTGATTCGTCGTACGGCACCGCCATGTCCGGACCGGCGTCGTACGCCTGGCCGTCCGGGGTGCCCACGGTCCGGTCGTACGAGGTTGTGGACCCGGGTGACGGTGATCTCAGCTCCGTCACCATCGCGTCAGCCGTGCTGCTCGGCCGCCAGCACGGGCACGAGCCGTCGCATCGGCTCGACCCCGCCCAGTACCTCGACCTCGTAGAGCCCGGCCCGGTCGGCAAGGCAGGTCGCGGTCCAGGTGCCCGGTGTGCCGGGCACCTCTTTGAGGGCGAGGTGGTGGACCACGTCGAGCCCACTGACTTCGCGGACCGTGCACTGAAGGTCGGCGCCAGGCTCGACGCCCTCCACCTCGATCTTGAACGGCACGTGCAGGTCGGCCCATTCGGGCGTGTTCAGTCCGAACTCTCCCGCTCCGAGCATGTCGCCCAGTTCGTCGCGGTGACGCAGTCCGCGCAGAAGGCCGCAGGCCAGGTCGATGACGCTCTCGCTGCGGGCGAGGGCGCTGTGTTCCTGGTAGACGTGGACGGGCCGCGCGTCGGAGCCCGGCAGGTGCGCGGCGAACTGGTAGACGGTGCCGTCGCCCTTGCGGTCCTCGCGCCGGGGTCTTCCCGCGGCGTCCAGGACCACCCGTCCCTCGTGCCGCTGGAACATGTACCGCTGCGCGAGGGCGGCGCCGGCGTCCAGGCGGTAGCTCTGCCAGGTCCGCTGTCCCATGCCGACGACCATGACGTGCTCGGGCAGGAGAGTGTCGCGCCGGCTCGACCGCCAGTCGACGGTGGCCTGCGCCAGCTCGCGCCGTCCGCCCAGCGCCACGATGTCGTCGACCTCCGGAAGCCGCAGGTCGGCGCCTTCCACGCAGGCGCGATAGCCGGGCAGCAAGTCGTACAGTCCCGGCATGCCGGGGGTCACCTCGCGCAGTACGTCGGGCGGCAGCAGGAGCGGAGCGCCCCGGCCCGAGTTGAGCATCAGGGAGGCCTTCACCGATCCCCCGAAGGGAGTGCCGATGGTCATCACCGTGCGGACGTCGCCGCGCAGATCGCCACGGTGCAGGACCTCGCGGGCGAGCAGCCCGCCCATCGAGTGGGCGACGAACACGAGTTGCGCCGGACCGGCTTCGGGATGTTCGGAGAGGTGACGGCGGTGCTTGGCGTGATTGCGCCAGTCCTCGAGGTGACGGCGGGCCTCGCGGGCGAGCAGGGCACCGTTGTGCTCGACGGACAGCCGCCAGTCGTAAGGGAAGGCGATGACCGCCCGCCGGTCCAGGGCGGCACGCTTCAGCCGGGAGACCAGGGTGTTGTACGGCTGGGCGACGCCGAGTCCCGGCAGCCAGTCGGCGAAGTTGAGGACGCCGGTCGCCTCGATACGGCCGGTCTGTCCGGCACGTTCGGCGTCTGTGACGGCGAGAGCCCGTAAGCGCCGGGCATGGGTACGGGCCGAGTACTGAAAGAGACGTCCGACCCCCCACAGCGGCGTGTCGTTCTCTACGTCCTTCAGCGCGCTGCCCATGATGCCGGGTACGACCACCACCGCGTCATGGAGCAGCCGTTCAGGCGTGCGTTGCCTGCTCATACCTTCATCCCCCCGAGCCTCACCGATCGCTGTTGTGCTCATCCCGTTCAGCATCAATAAGGGCCAGGACGTTAGCACGGCAGGCGTCGATGCAAACCGGTTTCGACAGGAAAATACCCACAATGGGTGATGGGTTCTCCTGGTCACCGGCCTACCGGATTCCCGTGGAGCTCCACTTTGCTTGCGCGGAAAGGGAATCGGAAAGGCAACTGGAGCAGAAAGGCAAGCGTCGGCAAGCGGATGGTCGAGGGGCGTCCAGGGCCCTCCCACCCCCTGCGCACATGACGAGGGCGGAGCCCGAAAGCTCCGCCCGAATCCCATGAAAACCGCAGCTCAGGGCCAGACCAGGCAATAAGGCTGATGCCCCGCCTCATGCAACCGATGGCTGAAGTCCTGCCACTCGTGCAGCAGCTGGTACACGTTGAACGCGTCCCGGGGGCCGCCCCGGTCCGGGACCGTCGACCATATGAAGGCCGCCGCGCCGACCGCTTCCTCGCCGATGCCGCGGAGGGGGTCGACGACCGTCATGGGGAGCTTGACGACCGCGTAGTCGGGGTGCAGGACCACCAGTTCCAGGGGCGGGACCTTGTGCAGGGGGACGCCCTCGATGCCGGTGAGGACCATCGCCGCCATCGTCTCCGGCTTGATCTTGGTGAACATGCCGTTCATCCCGAGCTCGTCGCCACCGAGTTCCTCGGGGCGCATCGAGATCGGGACGCGGGCCGCGGTCGCGCCGTCGGGCGCGCCGAAGTACTTGTACGTCACCCCCACCCGACCACCATTCCTGCTCCCCGCCCTCAGCCGGTCGACCCGTCGGTCGGCCCGCTCCAGCTCCTCACTCGGTCCACCCGGCCCGCCCGGTCCTCCCAGGCCACCCGGTACGACGCGTCCCTGACGTGGTTCGTTCGATTCCTCCGCCTCGCGTCGGTGCCTTCCCCGCCGGGCACGTCGAGGACCCAGGTCGTCAGTCCCCTCGCCCAGTCCGCCACCGCGATGCATATCTCCACCCGACTGCTTTTCTAGGACGCGTGGCCCCCGCCGCGCAACCTGATCATCGTGTCAGTGACCTCCCCCACGGCCGCCCGCCGAAACGTGCGTTGAAACACCTGTCCGCAGGATCTTCGCAGCCCCTGAACAAGCCTCCGTAGGCCTGTCCGTACACGTATCCGTCACGTATCCGTACACCTATACGTACGCCAGGGGCGATGAGCTGTGTGTACCAGGGGACAGTTTCGCAGATCACATCGGGCCCGGGGGAGTTCGCGACTGTCTGCCGAGTCAGGAGCGGGACGGGAACGTGCAGGAACAGGGCTGGAGCGGGCCGGAGCGGGGCCGCAGCAGGCGGCCCCCGGCGGCCTCGCTGTCGCCGTCGGCCACTGGCCTACCCTGAGGTAGTCACAGACAACCGGAGTCCGAGAAGTCGGGGAAGGTCGGAGAAGTCGCAGGTCATGAGCGAATATCCCTATGCATACGATGCGCCGGTCTCGCAGGCGCTGTTCGACCGTGCGGCCGCCGTCACGCCGGGCGGTGTGAACTCCCCGGTGCGTGCCTTCCGCGCGGTGGGCGGAACGCCCCGGTTCATGGTGTCCGGCACCGGCCCGTACCTGACGGACGCGGACGGGCGGGAGTACGTCGACCTCGTCTGTTCCTGGGGCCCGATGATCCTCGGGCACGCCCACCCCGACGTGATCGCCGCCGTCCAGGACGCCGTCGCGCGCGGCACCTCATTCGGCACGCCCGGTGAGGGCGAGGTCGCGCTCGCCGAGGAGATGGTCGCCCGGATCGGCCCCCTGGAGCAGGTGCGGCTGGTGTCCAGCGGCACCGAGGCCACCATGTCGGCGATCCGGCTCGCCCGCGGGTTCACGCGGCGCAGCAAGGTGATCAAGTTCGCCGGGTGTTACCACGGTCACGTCGACTCGCTGCTCGCCGCGGCCGGCAGCGGCGTGGCCACCTTCGCCCTCCCGGACACTCCCGGCGTCACCGGCGCCCAGGCCGGCGACACGATCGTCCTGCCGTACAACGACCTCGACGCCGTGCACGCCGCCTTCCAGGCCCACCCCGGTGAGATCGCCTGCGTGATCACCGAGGCGTCCCCGGGCAACATGGGAGTCGTACCGCCGCTGCCCGGCTTCAACCAGGGGCTGAAGGACGTCTGCGCCGAGCACGGCGCCCTGTACATCTCCGACGAGGTCATGACCGGCTTCCGTACCAGCCGCGCCGGCTGGTACGGCATCGACGGCGTCGAGCCCGACCTGATGACCTTCGGCAAGGTCATGGGCGGCGGCTTCCCGGCCGCCGCCTTCGGCGGGCGTGCCGACGTGATGGGGCACCTCGCTCCCGCCGGGCCTGTCTACCAGGCCGGCACCCTCTCCGGGAACCCGGTCGCCACCGCCGCCGGTCTCGCCCAATTGCGGCTCCTCGACGACGCGGCCTACGCCAAGGTGAACGACGTGTCGGCGCGGATCCAGGCGCTGGTCTCCGACGCGCTCGCCAAGGAGGGGGTCGCGCACACGGTGCAGAACGCCTCCAGCATGTTCAGCGTCTTCTTCACGGACCGGCCGGTGCGCGATTACGAGGACGCCAAGGCGCAGGAGTCGTACCGCTTCACCGCCTTCTTCCACTCGATGCTGGCGAACGGTGTCTATCTGCCGCCCTCGTCCTTCGAGTCCTGGTTCGTGTCCACGGCCCACGACGAGCGGGCCATCCAGCGGATCGCCGACGCCCTTCCGGCGGCGGCCCGAGCGGCAGCGGAGGCCACCGCAGCATGAGCAACAGCAGCGGCAACAGCGACATCAACAGCGACCTCACCGTCGTCCACGTCATGCGGCACGGCGAGGTCGCCAACCCGGACGGCGTGCTCTACGGCCGTCTCGCCGGCTACCACCTCTCCGAGCTGGGCCGGCAGATGGCCGACCGGGTCGCCGAGCACCTCGCCTCCCGCGACATCACGTACGTCTGCGCGTCCCCGCTGGAGCGGGCGCAGGAGACGGCCACGCCGATCGCCAAGGCGCACGGGCTGGACCTCGCCACCGACGAGCGGCTCATCGAGGCCGAGAACGTCTTCCAGGGCAAGACCTTCGGCATCGGGGACGGGGCGCTGCGGCGGCCGGAGAACTGGAAGTACGTGGTCAACCCGTTCAAGCCGTCCTGGGGCGAGCCGTACGTCGACCAGGTCATCCGCATGATGGGCGCGCTGAACGCGGCGAAGGACCAGGCGCGCGGGCACGAGGCGGTGCTGGTCAGTCACCAGTTGCCGATCTGGATCGTGCGGTCCTACGTCGAGAAGCGGCGGCTGTGGCACGATCCGCGCAAGCGGCAGTGCACGCTCGCCTCCCTGACCAGCTTCACGTACCAGGGTGACAAGATCGTCTCCGTCGGCTACAGCGAGCCGGCCCGCGATCTCGTTCCCGCGCACCTCCTCGCCGGAGCCCGGTCGGCGAAGGGACAGGGCAAGGCTTTCGGAGCGTGACCCCCGGAGCCTGATCCGCGGGGCGTGAGTCCGGGTGCGTGAGTCCGGGTGCGTGAGTCCGGAGGAGGGGGACCTCCGCCTCGGGCGGTAAGCCCTTTCCGGATGGCTCTGTTACGAAAACCGTAAGAATCGCAGGAACCTCCCCGTTCGTCGCCTCCTCTCACTGGGTGACCACCACCGGAGAACATGACGAACGGGGATGCCATGCGCGCTCTCTCCCGCAGGGGAATACTCGGCCTCGGCGCGGGCGCCGCGGCCGCTGTAGGACTGGGCGGTTGTGGGAGCCTCACGTCGTCGGACGGGACGAACCATGGCGGAGGTTCCGGGTCCGGTAAGGGCGATGACCGTCCCAGCGGCAAGCCCAAGCCCACCGCCCGGCCCATAGGTGACGGCTCCACCTCCGTCACCGGCAAGCAGCCCCGCCAGCCGGGAAAGCCCGAACCCCTGGAGCCGGGGCAGACCCCGCCGCAGTTCGTGATCTTCTCCTGGGACGGGGCCGGCGAGGTCGGCAACGGCCTCTTCCCGCGCTTCCTGGACCTCGCCAAGGAGTACGAGGCGGGCATGACCTTCTTCCTGTCCGGGCTGTATCTGCTGCCCGAGTCGAAGAAGCGGCTCTACCACCCGCCGAACAACCCGCGCGGCGCCTCCGACATCGGCTACCTCACCGACGGGCATGTCAAGGCGACGCTGACCAACGTCCGGCGGGCCTGGCTCGAAGGGCACGAGATAGGCACCCACTTCAACGGGCACTTCTGCTCCGGCCACGGCACGGTCGGCAACTGGACGCCCCAGCAGTGGCGCAGCGAGATCGACCAGGCGAAGTCGTTCGTGAAGGAGTGGCGGACCAACACCGGCTGGACCGACCTGCCGTCGCTGCCCTTCGACTACGACAAGGAGCTCGTCGGCGCCCGTACGCCCTGTCTGCTCGGCCAGGACAACCTGCTGCCCACGGCCCGCGCGCTCGGCTGGCGCTACGACGCCTCCTCGCCGGGCGGCCGTCAGGTGTGGCCGGACAAGAAGCAGGGGATCTGGGATCTGCCGCTTCAGCAGATACCTTTCCCCGGCCGTGGCTTCGAGGTTCTCTCGATGGACTACAACATGCTCGCCAACCAGTCGCTCAACTCCACCAACGCGCCCGCCTACAACTACCCGGCCTGGCGGAAGCAGTCCTCGCAGGCGTACATACAGGGATTCAAGCGGGCATACGAGACAAATCGCGCACCCTTCTTTGTCGGCAACCACTTCGAGCACTGGAACGGCGGCATCTACATGGACGCCGTCGAGGAAGCCTTCAAGTACATCGCGCGGGAGAAGGAGAAGGGCCAGGACGTACGCCTGGTCTCCTTCCGGCAGTTCGTGGACTGGATGGACGTACAGAAGCCCGAGGTGCTCGCCAAGCTCCGTACGCTGGACGTCGGCCAGCAGCCCGCCGGGGGCTGGAAGGAGTTCCTGAGGGCCACGCCGCCGAGCGGCTCGACGGCTTCCGGGAAGGCCGAGGGAAAGGCCGACGGAAAGGCCTGACGGGAACGCCGCAGGCGAGACCGCTGGAGAGACCGTCGGACAGGCCGCCGGAGAGGCCGCCCGAGACCTCCGCGAACGCCGCCTGAAATGCGGGTTTCCGTCCGTAAGGGGGGTGCGCAAGATCCCCGGAACGGACATGCGAAACTTTTCACATGAGTGCCGCCAGCCGTAGTCGCACCCGTGTCCGCGCCACCCTGCTCACCGCCGGTGCCGTGGCCGCCGCGCTGACCCTGACCTCCTGCAGCTCGGGCGGCACCTCGGGCGGCGGCGGCAACACCAACTTCGTCACGGGGGCCGACGGTGTCGCCACCGTCGAGAAGGGCGAGCGGGCCGACGTCCCCGAGCTGTCCGGCAAGACCGTCGACGGCGGTCAGGTGGACGTCGCCGACTTCAAGGGCAAGGTCGTCGTTCTCAACGTGTGGGGCTCCTGGTGTCCGCCCTGCCGTGCCGAGGCGAAGAACCTGGAGACGGTCTACCGGGACGTAAAAGACCAGGGCGTGGAGTTCGTCGGCATCAACACCCGCGACGCCCGGGTCTCTCTGGCCAAGGCCTTCGAGAAGGAGTTCGGCGTCAGCTACCCGAGTCTCTACGACCCGACCGGCAAGCTGATGCTCCGCTTCAAGAAGGGCACGCTCAACCCGCAGGCCATCCCGTCGACGCTGATCATCGACCGCGAGGGCAAGATCGCCGCGCGCACCCTGCAGGCACTCAGCGAGGAGAAGCTGCGGGCCATGCTCAAGCCGGTCCTCGCGGAGAAGTGACGTGACCACAGCGTCCACGCTCGCCGCGGAGGGACTCAACGGCACGGTGCTCAACGGCGCCCTGCTGGTGGCCCTGCCCATCGCGCTGCTCGGCGGCCTCGTCTCCTTCTTCTCCCCGTGCGTCCTGCCGCTCGTCCCCGGCTATCTCTCGTATGTCACCGGTGTCGCCGGCACCGACCTGGCCGAGGCCCGGCGCGGGCGGATGGTCGCGGGCGCCTCGCTCTTCGTGCTCGGCTTCACCGCCGTCTTCGTGTCCAGTGGAGCCCTGTTCGGGTACTTCGGCAACACGCTCCAGGACCAGAAGGGCGTCACGTCCAAGGTGCTGGGCGTGCTCATGATCCTCATGGGTGGCTTCTTCATGGGGCTGATGCCCTGGATGAGCCAGCGTGAGTTCCGTCTCCACAAGCGGCCCACGACCGGGCTGATCGGTGCCCCGTTCCTCGGCGCGATGTTCGGCATCGGCTGGACCCCGTGCATCGGTCCGACCCTGTCCTCCGTGCTGATCCTGTCCCAGGACCAGGGGAGCGCGGGCCGTGGGGCCATACTGACCGTCGCGTACTGCCTCGGTCTGGGCATACCGTTCGTGCTGGCCGCGGTCGCCTTCCGCAGGGCCCTCGGGGCTTTCGGCTGGGTCAAGCGCCACTACGTCTGGGTCATGCGGATCGGTGGCGGCATGATGATCGCGACCGGCCTGCTGCTGCTGACCGGGGCGTGGGACAGCATCGTGCAGGAGATGCAGACCTGGTCCAACGGCTTCACTGTGGGGATCTGATCGATGAGCAAGACCACACCGCCCGACACCGCCTCCCAGCGGGCCGAGGACCAGGACCTCGGCGCGGCCGGCTCCCAGCTCTCCACCGCCCCCCAGGAGGACGCCCCCAACCTGCCGACCCTGGGCGTCATCGGATGGGCCCGCTGGTTCTGGCGTCAGCTCACCTCGATGCGGGTCGCACTGCTCCTGCTCCTGCTGCTGTCGCTCGGCGCGATCCCCGGTTCGCTGATCCCGCAGTCCGGGACCGACGCGACGAAGGTCGCCGACTTCCAGCAGAACCACACCATCCTCGGGCCCGTCTACGACAAGCTCGGGCTCTTCCACGTCTACAGCTCGGTGTGGTTCTCGGCGATCTACATCCTGCTGTTCGTCTCCCTCATCGGCTGCATCGTGCCCCGCAGCTGGCAGTTCGTGGGCCAGTTGCGCGGCCGCCCGCCGGGTGCGCCCCGGCGCCTGACCCGGCTGCCCGCGTACACCACCTGGCGCACCGGGGCCGAGCCGGAGCAGGTCCGTGAGGCCGCGCTCACCCTGCTGAAGAAGCGCCGCTTCCGGGCTCATGTCGCCGGGGACGCGGTCGCCGCCGAGAAGGGCTATCTGCGGGAGTTCGGCAACCTCGCCTTCCACATCGCGCTGGTGGTGATGCTGGTCGCCTTCGCCTGGGGCCAGTTGTTCAAGTCCGAGGGCAACAAGCTGATCGTCGAGGGTGGCGGGTTCTCCAACGTCCTCACGCAGTACGACGACTTCAAGTCCGGCAACCTCTTCACCCAGGACGACCTGGACCCGTTCAGCTTCAACCTGGACAAGTTCACCGGCACCTACGAGACGTCCGGCCCGAACCGGGGCACCCCGCGCACCTACCAGGCGGCCGTCAACTACAGCGTCGGCGCCTACGGCAAGGCGAAGAAGACCACCATCAAGGTCAACGAGCCGCTCGTGATCGGCGACTCGAAGGTCTACCTCACCGCCCACGGCTACGCGCCCGTCATCACCGTCCGCGACGGCAAGGGCAACGTCGTCTTCAGCGACGCCGTACCGCTGCTGCCGCTCGACTCCAATGTCACCTCCACCGGCGCGATCAAGGTCATGGACGGCTACCGCAACGCCAAGGGGCAGAAGGAACAGCTCGGCTTCCAGGCCGCGTTCCTGCCGACCTACGGCGGCGGCACCTCGGTGGTCTCGCAGTTCCCCGCGCTGACGAATCCGGTGCTCAACCTGGAGGCCTACCACGGCGACCTCGGGGTCGACGCGGGCATCCCGCAGAGCGTGTACCAGCTCGACAAGACCAACCTGAAGGGGTTCAAGGACTCCAAGGGCCAGCAGCTGCGGAAGAACCTCAGGCCCGGGCAGACCATGCAGCTCCCGAACGGCGCCGGCTCGGTCACCTTCGAGAAGGGGATCAAGGAGTGGGCGAACTTCCAGGTCACCCGCCAGCCCGGTGCCGGCTGGGCGCTCGGCGGCGCGGTCACCGCCATCTTCGGTCTGGCCGGTTCCCTGTTCATCCAGCGCCGCCGCGTGTGGGTGCGGGCGGCGAAGGGCGACGACGGCGTCACCGTCGTCGAGATGGCGGGCCTCGGCCGCAGCGAGTCCGCCAAGGTGCCCGAGGAACTCGGCACCCTCGCCGGGATCCTGTACGACCAGGCACCGGGCGCCCCTGATCCACAAGACCTTTCCGAAGACACCCCTGACGACACCGCCACCCCCGACTCCGACGCCGTACCTGCTGAAGGGGCTGAGACGACATGACTCTCGCCGCCGCAACGAACGAAAACCTCGCGCACCTCAGCAACACGCTGATCTATGCCGCGATGGCCGTCTACACGCTCGCCTTCTTCGCCTACATCACCGAATGGATCTTCGGCAGCCGCAGCAAGATCGGCCGCACCGCCGCCGCGCTCACCGGCGACGCGGCCGGCAAGGCGCAGGCGCCGGCCGTGACGGTGAAGAACGCCGGCGGCACCGCCGTGATGGAACGTCCCAAGGTCGTCGTACGGGCCGCGGCGGGTGCGCGGGACGTGCCCGACGGGCCCGGGGCGCACGGCGGGGACGAGCAGGGCGACCTCTACGGCCGTATCGCCGTCTCCCTCACCGTCCTCGCCTTCCTGATCGAGCTCGGCGGTGTGCTCGCGCGGGCGCTCTCGGTGCAGCGGGCGCCGTGGGGCAACATGTACGAGTTCAACATCACCTTCTCCACCGTGGCCGTCGGCGTGTACCTGGCGCTGCTCGCGCTGCGGAAGAACGTGCGCTGGCTCGGGCTGTTCCTGATCACGACGGTCCTCCTCGATCTCGGCATCGCCGTCACTGTCTTGTACACCGCCAGCGACCAGTTGGTTCCCGCCCTCCACTCGTACTGGCTGTACATCCACGTGTCCACCGCGATCCTGTGCGGCGCGGTCTTCTACGTGGGCGCCGTCACCACGATCCTCTACCTGTTCAAGGACTCGTACGAGAACAAGCTCGCGAACGGCGGCACCCCCGGCACCTTCGCCACGTCGTTCCTGGAGCGGCTGCCGTCCTCGGCGTCGCTGGACAAGTTCTCCTACCGCGTCAACGCGGCCGTCTTCCCGCTGTGGACCTTCACGATCATCGCGGGCGCGATCTGGGCGGGCGACGCGTGGGGCCGCTACTGGGGCTGGGACCCCAAGGAGACCTGGGCGTTCATCACCTGGGTCGCCTACGCCTGCTACCTGCACGCCCGCGCCACGGCCGGCTGGAAGGGCCGCAAGGCCGCCTACCTGGCCCTGACCGCGTTCGCCTGCTGGCTGTTCAACTACTACGGCGTCAACATCTTCGTCGGCGGCATGCACTCGTACGCCGGGGTCTGACAGCCGGGCACCTCACGGCGAAGGCCGGTTCCCGTGACCCACCCGGGTCACGGGAACCGGCCTTCGCCCTGTGGGCCGTACCGCGCCGTCAGCCCACCGTGATGGAGTCCAGCTTCGCCCGCAGATAGGCGTGCGAGTCGACGGGTTCGTACGCCACCCGTCCCACCGGCGCGGGGATGGACTCCACGCGGGTTCCCGGGGTGCACTCGCCGAAGTAGACGAGGGACATCAGCTCCTCGGCGGGCGCGTCGGCAGGCGGAGGGAGCACCCGGTGCCGTCCCGACCGCCACCGGTCGCCGGTCCAGCGGGCCAACAGGTCGCCGACGTTGATCGTGAAGGCGTCCGGGTCGTGAGGTGCGTCCTCCCAGCCGCCCTCGTCCGTGTACACCTGCAGGCCGCCCTTGCCGGCCTGACGGTCGAGGATCGTCACCGTGCCGAAGTCGGTGTGCGGGCCGATCCGGAACTGGCCGGGCTCGGGCTCGCCGACGATCTCGGTGCCGGGGTACCAGTTGATGTTGAAGCCGTAGGTCGGATGGTCCATGTGCCGGGAGAAGAAGCCGGCTCCGAGCCCGAGCGCCTCGCCGAGCAGGGACAGCAGCTCCTTCTCCAGATCCGCCATCCGGGCCAGGTACTCCTCGCACAGCACCCGCAGCTCAGGCACCTGGGCGGGCCACACGTTCGGCGCGTACCACTCGGCGTTGACGTCCGGGTCGTCGAACGGCTCGTGCGTCGCGAAGGTCAACGACTCCTTCAGGTCGGGCGGGGTCTCGGTGCCCTCCGAGTAGCCGTTCGCCTCCGCGCCCGGCCCGAGCCAGCCGCGCCCGCCGACCTTCGCGGTGTACGGCTGCTTCGCCTCGACGGGAAGCCGGAAGAACGTCCGCGCGGCCTCCCGGATCCCGGAGCGCAGGACCGGATCCACCCCGTGCCCGGTGACCAGCAGGAACCCGGCGGTCTGCAGGGCCTCGTCGACGGTCCGGGCGATGCCGGCGCGGACGTCGGGGTCGCCGCTGAGCCAGGGCTTCAGATCGATGGTGGGAATGCGCGGGTTACTCACCGATGTCCTCGTTCCACAGTGCCGGATGGTTCTTGATGAAGTCGCGCATCATCGCGACGCACTCGGGATCGTCGAGCAGGACGATCTCCACGCCGGCCTCCGCCAGCCAGTCGTGCCCGCCGTGGAAGGTGGCCGCCTCGCCGATCACGACCCGGGAGATGCCGAACTGGCGGACCAGACCGGAGCAGTACCAGCACGGCGAGAGGGTCGTGACCATCGTCGTACCGCGATACGACCGCTGCCGTCCCGCCGCCCGGAAGGCGGCCGTCTCCGCGTGCATGGAGGGGTCGTCGTCCTGGACGCGCCGGTTGTGGCCGCGGCCGAGGAGCGTGCCGTCGGGGGAGTAGAGGGCGGCGCCGATCGGGATGCCGCCCTCGGCGAGACCGGCGCGGGCCTCCGCCACGGCGGTGGCGAGCCAGGTGCGTGCCGTCGCCTGATCCATTGGGTCCACAGGGTCCATGTCCTCACTCTCCTGTGGCCGAAACACGAGGGCAACGTGCGGAAAGTACTCTCCCGGCATCCCGCAGCCGGACGAACTGTCAGCGCCCCTGGAGGTGCCCGTGCCCGCACTCACCCTCCGTGAAGTCCTGCACCTCGACCCGGTACGGGCCGCCGAGCCCGAGCTCCTCGCCGGAGAGGGTGCCCTGGACCGCCCTGTGCGCTGGGTCCACTCCAGCGAGGTGTACGAGGGCGCCAACTTCCTGGACGGCGGCGAACTGCTCCTGACCAACGGCTTCGGACTGACCGACGCCGACGAGGAGGTCCGCCGCCGCTACGTCCGCGAGCTGGCGGCCCGGGGTGCGGCCGGGCTCGCCGTGGAGGTGGGCCGCGCCCTGCCGAGCATGCCGCCCGAGGTGACCGACGAGGCCCGCCGGCTCGGCCTGCCCCTGCTCGCCCTGCGCCGGGTCGTGCCCTTCGTTCGCATCACCGAGGCCGCGAACCGGGCGATCGTGGCCCGGGGCCTGTCGGGCCGCTCCGTGGCCCGGCCGTGGGGCGACGACCATACGGCGGCCCTGCTGGCGGACCTGGCGGACCGGGGCGCGCTCAACCAGCCGGAGGTGGAGGCGAGGTCGGCGCTGGCCGGGTTCCATCCCGGCCCCGGCGCCCGCCTGGTCGGTGTGTCCCTGCACGGCACCCGGGACGTGACCACGGTGGACCGGGCGGTACGGCTGCTCGGCGGAGCAGGCGTCCTGCGGGCGGCCTTCCCCGGCGACGTCCTGGCGCTGCTCGCGCTGAACGGCAACCGCCCCGGCGACCCCGTCCGCACCGTCCAGGACGCCTTCCGTACCGCCGCCGACCCCGGACTCACCGTCGCCGTCGGCCACGCCGTCACCGCCGACGGCGGCTGGCTGCGCTGGAGCGACACGCTGCGGGCGGCCCGTACGACACTGGAGCTGGCGCTGACCGTCCCGGCCGCCGAACCGGGCGTTCCGGACGGCCCACTGGTCACGTCCTCCCGCGCCCTCGCGCTGGAGCGGGAGCTGACCCGGGGCGGAGTGGACGCCAACCGGGAGCGCCTGGCTGGGCTGGTCCAGCACGCCCTGGGCCCGCTGCTCGCCTGGGAGGCGGCCCACCCCAGCGACCTCGTCCGCACCCTGGAGGTCCACCTCCGCAACGGCTGCTCCCCGACCCGCACGGCAGCCCTGCTCCACATCGGCCGCCAGTCCCTCTACCAGCGCCTCGAACGCATCGAGTCCCTCCTCGGCCTGGAGATCGACGACCCGGACCTGTTGGGGGAGCTGCTGGCGGCGGCGTGCGCGCACCGGGTGGTGCGGGGGACGGGCGCGACGGTCCGGGGCGGACTGCGGACGGTCGCCTGACGCGGTCGATCAGCGGGGTGCCGCGACCGCGGCAACGACGCGTGTTCTGACGGATCTCGAAGCCCGTCGCACCCTTGAACTGGGGTGTTGCAACGACCACTAGAACTGAAGAACGACCGGGGGCTCTGTCACGTCACCACCCACCTGAACAGCCCATTCACCCTTCAGGGCCAGGATGAACGAGACTCAGTCAATCCCTGTGGGTGGTTACCAGAGGCTTGGTCTCGTCGACGACGTAGGTGGACAGCATCATCGTTGTTACCGTCCCGATGTTGCGGGCGTTGTGGATGGTGTCAGAGGGGATGAAGAAGGGGTCGCCCGTGCGGAGCCGCAAGGTGGTCCCGTCGTCGAACTTCATCAACACGTCACCGCGGATGATGTATCCGACCTCGACTCCCGGGTGGCTGTGGCGGCCCGATTCCTTACGCCGCGGGATCTCGACAAGTGTCTGCACAGTCTTCCAGCCCTTGGCGGGCGAGGGGTTCTCCTGAAGTAAGGTGCGCGTCACCCCGGCGGTCGGGTCGGAATCAGACGAGTGAGGACCATGGGACACCGTGGAAGACGCCTCAGCAGCCGAGGCAAGAGCGGCGGCGCCGAGCGTGCCGGCTGCCGCCACGCCACTGGACCGTAGAAGAGAGCGACGATTCAACATGATGAACTCCTTTTCATGATTCGACACCGGCGAGAACGCCGGGACGTTGTGGATCCGGGAACGCTTCCTCGGAAGGCGCGGCAGAGAATCTGTCCAGGAATCGTGTGTCATGATCTCCGAATGTGCGTTCCCCTCCTGTGAACGCCCGGAAGCGCGTGATGGTTCACCAGCAACCTTGCGTCTCGTACAGCGGGCTGTCGGTGCTGCCCTCCCGATTGCCTCTCTCGGCAGGCCTTCCAGGACCGGACTTATCTCGTCGAGCAGGCGGTGATTGCCGGGTTCGACCCGAAGGCGGACGGGCGAGTTCCTTCAGTCCTGCTTCTCCAGCACCGCGTAGGCCGCGAAGCTGCGGCGGTAACGCAGGTGGCGGGTCTCCTGGGTGTGCAGGCGCTGCCACTCCTCGACCTCGGCCGGGGCCTGGCGCGGGCCCGAACTCGCCCCGCAGTCCGCTTCCTCGCCCGAGACGCAGTACGCCTCGTACTCCGGCTGCGCCGAGGCGTCCTGCGCGATCGAGTACGGCACGTACCGGAAGATCCGGCGCCCGGCGGCCGGGGGCCCTCCGTGTTCCCGGCCCTGGTGCTGACGCAGCAGCACCTTCGCGTCCGTCTCCGCGCTGCCGTCGAACGCGGCCCGCGCCTCGTCCCGGCGGGTCGCCAACTCCTCGCAGGCCGCGCAGCCCGGGACCGGCACGGGCGGACGCGACACGTCATCCAACTCACGCGGCGGAGTTGGGCTCGGACGTGTCGCACAGCGCGATGCGGGCCGTGATGCGCTTGCCGACCGGTTCCTGCTCGGTGAAGAGCCACTCGGTGACGGCCTTGACGATCTCCAGGCCGTGCTGGCCGATCCTGTCAGGATCAGCGGCCCGGGCCACGGGAACCGTGGGGTCGCTGTCCCACACGACGACGTCCACGGCGTGGGCGCTGATGCGCAGTTCCATCAGGACGGGGCCGGGGGCGTACTTGAGGGCGTTGGTGACCAGCTCGCTGACCACCAGCTGGGTCAGGTCTCTGGCGCGGGCGGACACGGGCAGATCATGGTCGGCGTGGGCCTTTTCGAGGAGGGCGTCGGCGTGGTGGCGCGCGTCCGCGATGCAGCCGCCCTCTCCGTCCAGCGCGTAGCCGGCACGCATCAAGTACTCATCCGGCCCGGTACAGCCGTCACCGTCGGCATGGGATCCCACGTGTCGCCCTCACTCCCCGCTCATGGGCGCCGGTACCCGCGCAGGCGTCATGCATGCGGGTCCGGTCTCTTCTCCGCCGATCTGCGGCGATCGCCGTGCCAGTCCAGTATCAGGACCGTGGCATCGTCCCTGAGGCGACCATGGCAGGCGTCGAGCACCGCTCCGGTCAGGCTCCGGACGGCTTCCCTCGGGTGCAGCGCGCGGGTGTCCTGAACGACCGAGGCCAGATCGACGGCCGCGGCATCGCGCTCCAGCATTCCGTCGGTGAGCAGTACCAGGCGGTCCCTGGGGCGCAACTGCAGCTCCTGTACGCGGTAGGAGGCGGGTGCCGCCACACCGAACGGCAGGTTGACGGCGAGTCTGACCTCTTCGACGGTGCCGTCGCGCATCAGCAGCGGCCAGGGATGGCCGGCGTTGACCAGTTCGCACAGTCCCGTTTCGAGATCGACGCACAGCAACTGTCCGGTGGCCAGGCCGCGGCTGTGGCTCAGCAGGGCCTGGTGGGCGTGGTTCGCCTGCTTCAGGGCGTCGCAGCCGCTGCGGCGTGCCCGCCGCAGTGCGCCGACCAGCAAGGTGGCCAGCAGAGCGGAGTTGGTGTCGTGGCCCATGGCGTCGGTGATGGACAGGTGCAGGGTGTCGCGGTCGAGGGTGTAGTCGTAGGTGTCGCCACCGATGTCGTCGGCCGGGACCAGCCCGGCGGCGAGGGTGAACTGGGCCGCCTCGCAGCAGGGAGCCGGGGGAAGCAGCTGGTGCTGGATCTCCGCGGCCAGGCTGGGCTCGGTGGTGCGCCTGCGCAGGTGGTACAGATCGGTGAAGCGGCCGTCCGTGACGATGATGTAGGCCAGCGCGTGTGCCGCGTCGCGGACCTGTCGCAACACGGTGTCGTCGGCGGACTGCAGAGTCATCTCCAGGACGCCGAGGCAGTCGCCCCGGTTGGTGACCGGCGTGATGACGCGCAGTCCGCCCTGGCCGTCCGGTTCCACCTGCTGGCGCTGGCTTTGCAGAACACCGTCGTAGACGCTGCCCCGCAGGTCGATCGGCTCGCCGGGGTCGGCGACCTCATCACCGGCCGCGGCGAGGCGTACCAGCCGCTGACCGACGAGGTCGACGAAGAGGAACGACACGCGCTCCGCACCGAACCGCTTCTGCAGGTCGTGTGCCACCACGTCGACGGACTCACCGGGCGGGGCCGCCTCCGCGGCGGCCAGCAACTCGCCCAGTTCCAGATCTCCACCCTCCACGACAACCTCCCATCGGCTGCCGCAACTTCTTCCCCCAATCTCCGCGACCTCACCCGATGAGCCTGTCGTGCCTGGTCAGAGGTGTCCCCGCAGAAGTCGCCACGCCCCCGCCCGGCGTTGCGACTCTGCTGACCGGCCTGATGGTGAGGGCGCGCGCGTGTCAGGCCCTGGACCCCAGCCGCCCCCGCACCACCGCGTACAGTGCCGCGCTCACCGCGAACCCGACCAACGGGGTGCTGTCGCCGAAGGACGGCCAGTGCTCGGGTACATAGCCGACGTACTTCTCCTGGTTGGAGAAGAGCGGGACGGACACCGCCACGCCGATCAACAGGGCGGCGACACCGGGCCAGTTGGTGAAGGTGCAGTCACCGAGGCGGGCGGCCAGTACGTCGTCCGTGGTCGTACGGCCCTGGAGCCACCGCTCGACCAGGACGACCCCGAGCCACGGGCCCACCCAGTAGGCGATGACCAGCAGGAACGCCTCGTAGGCCGACCCCGCGTCCGACAGGGACGCCCACGCGGCCGCCGTACCGGCGACTCCGGACAGCACGACCAGCGTGCCGCGGCCCAGCCAGGACGGGAACTTCAGGCCGAGGGACGTGATCGAGATGGCGGAGGAGTACACGTTCAGGGCGTTCGCGGAGACCGCGCCGAGGATGATCGCGAGCAGTACCAGGTTGCCCAGCCAGCCGGGGAGGTGACCGGTGAAGGCGGCTGTGGGGGTGGCGTTCTTCGGGGCCACGATCGTCGCGGAGGCCGCGCCGATGACGGCCACCACGGCGACCGACACGAACAGGCCGACCGCGGGGTAGAGGACCGTCTTGAACTTGCTCGCCGTACGCGGCAGATAGCGCGAGTAGTCCGTGGCGTACGGGTTCCAGCCCGCCGCGTACCCCCAGGCCGCGCTGAACGCCAGCAGGAAGCCGCCGATGCCGCCTCCCGCGCCGCCCCCGCCCAGGTGGGCGTCCTTGAAGGTCCACACCCCGGCCGTCAGGAAGATCACCGCGAGCGCCGGGAACGCGTACTTCTCGAAGACGTGCACGAAATTGTGGCCGATGAAGCCGATCAGGATCTCCGCCGCCACCACGAGCAGCAGCGAGGGCAGCGGACGCAGATCCGTCAGCGTGTTCAGCGCGAAGGCCGCGCTGACGCTGTTGACGGCGAACCAGCCGACGCCCGCGACCACCGCGTTGACGCCGGACGGCAGCACGTTGCCCTTGAAGCCGAAGGAGAACCGGCCGATCACCATCTGCGGCACCCCGAACCGGGGCCCGTCCAGGGACAGGACGCCCTGGGCGATCGCGCCGACCGCGGTGCCGAGGAGGATGGCGGCCGTTGCCTGCCAGAAGCTCAGACCGAAGAACAGGACCGAGATCACGCCGATGTAGACCGTCGCGAACTCGATGTTGGGGGATGCCCAGGTCCACAGGAGCTGGAGCGGGGAGCCGTGGCGTTCGGCGTCGGGGATCGGGTCCGAGCCTGCCGTCTCGACGGCGATGACCTTGTCACCGTAGGCGGGAGCGAGGGTGCCGGCGGAGTCGGCGGGAGCAGTCGTCATGCGAGGTAAGTGTCCGGTCCGGACGGGTTCCGGCCCAGGGGCGCATTGTCCGCTTCGGGAGGCTCGTCGGCTTACAACCTGTAGGGACCGGCCGCGTCGTCGTCAGTCGCCCTCGGGGTCGCCGCCGGGTCGCTTCCGGCCGTGGTCCCCGCTGTCCCCGTCGTCGCCGTTCTCGTCCTTCAGCGACTTGAGGAACTCGGGGTTGTCGTCGGGCGCCACCCACCGCTGCCCGCCGCCGCGGCTCCAGGGCGAACCGGCGGAGCCGGAGGGGCCCGGGTAGCCGTCCGCGCCGGCCGGTTGCCGCTTCTTGCCCGCGATGAGCCAGGAGATGGAGCCGGCGAGCGGGAACACCAGGACGACGATCGCCCACAGCGGCTTGGGCATGTGGCGGATGTCGTCGTCCTCGGTGCTGATGCAGTCGATGAACGCGTACACGCTCAACGCCAGTGGTACGAGGAACATCAGTACCCGGAGCATGGGGCCTCTCGGTGGAAGGGTCGTCGGGGCCACTGGTACGGACCCCAGGTACCGGGCCAGGGTAGCGGCTCGGGGATACTTGGCCGCATGGCTTACGACGATCTTCGTTCCCTGCTCCGGGCCTTGGAGCGCGAGGGCGACCTCAAGCGGATCAAGGCCGAGGTCGACCCGTATCTGGAGGTCGGGGAGATCGTCGACCGGGTGCAGAAGTCCGGCGGCCCCGCGCTGCTCTTCGAGAACGTGAAGGGCTCCGACATGCCCCTCGCGATGAACGTCTTCGGGACCGACCGGCGCCTGCTGAAGGCCCTCGGACTCACGTCGTACGGCGAGATCTCGGAGAAGATCGGCGGGCTGCTGCGGCCCGAACTGCCGCAGGGGTTCATCGGCGTGCGGGAGGCCTTCGGGAAGCTCGGCGCGATGACGCACGTACCGCCGAAGAAGGTGAAGTCCGACAGCGCGCCCGTGCAGGAGGTGGTGCTGCGCGGCGACGACGTCGATCTCGACCGGCTGCCCGCCCTGTTCACCTGGCCCAAGGACGGCGGCTCCTTCTTCAACCTGGGGCTCACCCACACCAAGGACCCGGAGAGCGGGATCCGCAACCTGGGGCTCTACCGCCTCCAGCGGCACGACAAGCGCACGATCGGCATGCACTGGCAGATCCACAAGGACAGCCGCAACCACTACCAGGTGGCGGCGAGGAGGGGAGAGCGCCTGCCGGTCGCGATCGCCTTCGGGTGCCCGCCCGCCGTGACGTACGCCTCCACCGCCCCGCTCCCCGGCGACATCGACGAGTACCTCTTCGCCGGGTTCATCGCGGGCAAGCGGATCGAGATGGTCGACTGCAAGACCGTTCCGCTCCAGGTGCCGGCGCAGGCGGAGGTCGTGATCGAGGGCTGGCTGGAGCCGGGCGAGATGCTGCCGGAGGGGCCCTTCGGCGACCACACCGGGTTCTACACCCCGCAGGAGCCCTTCCCCGCGTTGAAGATCGACTGTGTGACGATGCGGAAGCGGCCGCTGCTCCAGTCGATCGTCGTAGGGCGCCCCCCGACGGAGGACGGACCGCTGGGCCGTGCGACGGAGCGGTTCTTCCTCCCGCTGCTCAAGATCATCATCCCGGACATCGTGGACTACCACCTGCCCGAGGCCGGCGGTTTCCACAACTGCGCGATCGTCTCGATCGACAAGAAGTACCCCAAGCACGCGCAGAAGGTCATGCACGCCGTCTGGGGCGCCCACATGATGTCCCTGACCAAGCTGATCGTGGTCGTGGACGCGGACTGTGACGTCCACGACCTGCACGAGGTCGCCTGGCGGGCCCTCGGCAACACCGACTACGCCCGCGACCTCTCCCTCGTCGAGGGCCCCGTCGACCACCTCGACCACGCCTCCTACCAGCAGTTCTGGGGCGGCAAGGCGGGCATCGACGCGACCAGGAAGTGGCCCGAGGAGGGCTACACCCGTGACGGCGGCTGGCCGGACATGGTGGAGTCGGACCCGGATACGGCGGCGAAGGTCGACCGCCGCTGGAAGGAGTACGGACTGTGAGCAGCGCGTCAGCCGCTCTTCCGCAACCGGGACGCACCAAGGCCTTCCTGCGTCTGGTGATGATCGAGCACTCCGTCTTCGCCCTGCCCTTCGCCTACATCGCCGCACTGACGGCGATGTTCGACTGGGACAGGAACATCCACTGGGGCCGGCTGCTGCTGGTCACCATCTGCATGGTGGGCCTGCGGACCTTCGCGATGGCGGTCAACCGGATCATCGACCGGGAGATCGACGCCCGCAATCCGCGCACCGCGCACCGCGAGCTGGTCACCGGCGCGATGTCGGTGAAGCACGCCTGGACGGGCGCGCTGATCGCCGTGGTGGTCTTCCTCGGCTCGGCGGCCCTCCTGAACCCGCTCTGCCTGGCGTTGGCTCCCATAGCCGTGATCCCGATGGTGGTCTACCCGTACGGCAAACGGTTCACGAACTTCCCGCAGGCCATCCTCGGTCTCGCCCAGGCCATGGGCCCGGTCGGCGGCTGGCTCGCGATCACCGGCGAGTGGTCCTGGGACGCGGTGATCCTGGGCCTCGCGGTCGGCATCTGGATCGGCGGCTTCGACCTGATCTACGCCTGCCAGGACGTCGAGACCGACCGCGAGATCGGCGTCCTGTCGGTCCCGGCCCGCTTCGGCATCCCGGCGGCGATCTGGGGCGCGCGGGTGTGCCACGCCGTCGTGACGGCCCTGTTCGTCTGGTACGCCCTCGCGACCGACGCCGGAGCGTTCTTCTGGTTCGGTCTGCTGATCGTCGCGGCCGCCTTCGTCTACGAGCACTCGATCGTCCGCCCCCACGACCTGTCCCGTCTGAACAGGGCGTTCTTCAGCGTCAACGGGTTCATCGGGATCGCCCTGTTCGTGTGCGCGCTGCTGGATCTGCTGGTGCGTGGGCTGACGGTGTAGTCCGGTCCTGAGTACCTCGTCGCGCGCCGGTACGCTCGGGGTGTGAACGCAGGAGAAACGCAGCGCGTGCCTTGGATCGTGGGGGTGTCCGGGGCCTCCGGTACGCCGTATGCCGCCGCGGTGCTGAGGGCGTTGCTGGACGCGGGGGAGAGCGTCGACCTCGTCGTGTCCCGGGCCTCGCGGCTCACCCTGCTCGACGAGACCCAGATCGCCTTCCGGGACGCCCACTGGCAGGACGACCTGCGGGAATGGCTGGCCAGGGGGGCCGACGGCAAGCCCGGGACCTTCCAGACCGACATCCGTGGCGTACGGCACTGGAGCGCCGGGGACCTCGCGGCCGGGCCGTCCTCCGGGTCGTACCGGACCAAGGGGATGCTGATCGTCCCCGCCTCGACCGCCTGCGTGGCCGGGGTCGCGCTGGGGCTGTCGAAGGATCTGCTGCAACGGGCCGCGAGTGTCACGCTCAAGGAACGCCGTCCGCTGGTCGTGGCCGTACGCGAGGCCCCGCTGAACGGTCAGACGTTGCGGCACCTGGTCGCCCTGGACGACGCGGGCGCGAGCGTCGTACCCGCCTCGCCCGGCTTCTACGCGGGGGCCACGCACATCCAGGACCTGGTGGACTTCGTGGCCGGACGGGTCCTCGACGCGGCGGGCGTCGAGCACGGGCTCTACCGGCGGTGGAAGGGCGAACTGGGCGACGGCACACCGGACGCCTAGGGCCTGTTGCGAAAGTGCCGTTAGTTGCTGCTGTGAGTGCTGATGCGGCTAGCTGCTACCTTCCGGAGCCATGACCGACAAGGTGTATGTGGG
>NZ_JOEV01000048.1 GCF_000721105.1 Streptomyces cellulosae | reverse complement strand
CTCCGGGCGCTTCCCTTCGGTCTTGCGTTTCCGACTCTATCAGACTGTTTCCGGTCCGATTTTCCTCGGTGCTTTCCAGGTTCCCGCTCTCGCGTTTCCTTTTCCGGCGGTCCCAACATTATCAGAAGTTTTGAGCCGGACTGACCGGCGATCAATTTCCGATTCATCGGGAAAGTGCTTCTTCGAAAGCAACGTTTCTAGAAGCTGACAGACACTCACCGTCACCGAGCCGGTTCTACGCCGAGCTCCAGGCAACTGTTCGAATCTACCTCCCCACACGCTCCGTGTCAACGGCTCCTGTGGGGCGAAGGAGACAGTAGCAGTTCAGGCGCGGCATCCGCACATCAGGCGGCCGTCGGGACGGTGGCGCTGCGTTCGACGGCCTCGACGTCGCCCGTGTCACCGGCGCGGACTGCCCGGCCGCCCAGGACATAGACGTACACGAGGAACGCCGCTTCGGCCGCGATGCCGATGGTGATGCGGGCCCAGGTCGGCAGGCCGGACGGGGTGACGAAGCCTTCGATGGCACCCGAGACGAAGAGGACGAGTGCGAGACCTATCGCCATGCCCACGGCGGCTCGGCCTTCCTCGGCGAGGGCCGAGCGGCGGCTGCGCGGGCCAGGGTCGATCAGGGTCCAACCCAGGCGCAGGCCTGTGCCGGCAGCCACGAAGACCGCGGTCAGCTCCAGCAGGCCGTGCGGGAGGATGAGGCCGAGGAAGGTGTCGAGGCGGCCTGCCGACGACATCAGGCCGAAGCCGACGCCGAGGTTGAGCATGTTCTGGAAGAGGATCCAGAGCACCGGGAGACCGAGGAAAACACCCAGGACCAGGCACATGGCGGCGGCTTGGGCGTTGTTCGTCCAGACCTGGGCGGCGAAGGAGGCCGCGGGGTGACTGGAGTAGTACGTCTCGTACTCGCCACCTGGGCGGGTGAGTTCGCGCAGTTGGCTCGGGGCCGCGATGGTCGACTGCACTTCGGGGTGGGTGCCGATCCACCAGCCCAGGAGGGCCGCGACGACCGTGGACAGCAGCGCGGTGGGTACCCACCAGTGGCGGGACCTGTAGACGGCGGCCGGGAACCCGTGGGAAAGGAAACGAGTGACGTCCCGCCACGAGGAACGTCGGGTGCCTGTGACGGCACTACGCGCGCGTGCCACCAACTGACTGAGCCGCCCTGTCAGCTGCGGGTCGGGGGCGCTGGACTGGATCAGGGAGAGGTGGGTGGCAGTGCGTTGGTAGAGGGCCACGAGTTCGTCGGCTTCGGACCCGTTGAGCCGGCGCTGGCGCCGCAGCAGGGCATCCAGGCGGTCCCATTCGGCTCGGTGGGCGGTGACGAAGACGTCGAGGTCCATCGGTTTGCGTGCTCCTCCGCTGGTTGTCGGCGGCTCGTCATGGAGTTCAGCTTGTCGTACTGCGGCGCGATGCGCCTTCAGCTTGGCAGACTGGCCGTTCACAGGGCAGGTCAGGGGAAGGGTGGCAGGCGTGAGTGAGCTGGTGACGGGCGAGGCGGTGGCGCTCGAGTTGCGTCCCGCGAAGCTGCCCAGCAGGGCGTTGGCCGTGCTGATCGATCTGGCCGTGGCCGTCACCGTGTACATCGTGGTGACGGTCGTGCTGGTGTCGTCCACCTCTTCGCTGGACGAGGCGGCGCAGGTCGCGTTGTCGATCGCCGCGTTCCTCCTGGTGCTGGTGGGCGGGCCGATAGCCGTCGAGACGCTCAGCCATGGACGCTCGCTCGGGAAGCTGGCGTGCGGATTGCGCGTGGTGCGGGACGACGGTGGACCGATCCGGTTCCGGCATGCGCTGGTGCGGGGAGCGATCGGAACGGTCGAGATCGTGATGACCTTCGGGGTCGTGGCTTGTATCGCTTCGCTGGTGTCGGCACGAGGGCGCCGCCTCGGTGACGTGTTCGCGGGAACTTTGGTCGTACGTGAACGAGTGCCGGTATCGCAGGTGGGCTTCGTGCCGCCGCCACCGCCATGGCTGTCCGGGCGCTTCTCGACGCTTGATCTTTCGGCGGTCCCGGACTGGCTGTGGCTTGCGATCCGCCAGTACCTGACGAGGATGCAGCAGTTGGATCCGCAGGTCGGTTGGACGATGGCTCAGCAGCTCGCCACCGACCTCGCCTCTCACACGGGGGCCCCAGCTCCTCAGGGCGTTCCACCGGCGGCATATCTGGCCGCGGTGGTGCAGGAGCGGCAGGCCCGGGAGGTTCAGCGGAACTTCGCCGCCGGAGCGGCTGTGCCGTCGGCCGACGCACGGGCTCCGTATGGCGCGCCAGGTACGTACGGGACCCCGCCGGTGCCGCCTGCTCCTGCTCCTGCTCCTGCTCCTGCTCCTGCTCCTCAGCCTGCCGTGCATGTCGCTGGGACTTCGACTGCGGTCGAGGGGGAGACGACCGAGCGCGCCGACGACCGTCCCGGTACTGGATTCGCTCCGCCCGCGTAGCTCGGTGGGGCCGCTGACGCCTTACGAGCGGCGTGAGTCCTCCGGCCCGCCGCCTGCGTCTCAGTCCGGCGGAGACCGGAATGCCGACGGGGGCGAGTCGAGGTCCTCCAGTTCGATGCCGGGAGCGGCGAGGACCACGTCGCCGGCGATGTGCACGACGTGCTGTTCTCCTGTGTCCAGGGCTGTGACCTGGTATTCCTCCACGGTCAGAGGGCCGCTGTCAGTGGCGTGTGCTTCGATCTTCAGCAAGGTCCAGGACTGGTCCACGGTGCGCGGGGCGAGGACCGGGTCCGTGAAGGCGACGAGGCGTACGCGGGTGGCCGAGCTGGAAGGGGTGAGGCGCAGGAGACGGGTCGTGGCGATGAGAAATGCCGGGGATGTGCCGGTGAAGGCATGGGCGCGCACGTTGCCTTCGGTGGCCTGAGTCCCGGTGGGATCTGTACGGACCCAGGTGACGCCGTCGAGGGCGGCGCCGCGGACCTGCCAGCTCGCGGCGTGCAGTTCAAGGCGGATGGGGCGGCCGAGTTCGTCGAGGGTGAGGTCGACGGAGCCGCTGTGGTCGCCCGCGGGAGTGGTCAGTTGGGAGACATAGCGCCAGCCGGACGGACCGGGGGCGCAGTGGAAGTGCTCTTCTGCGAGGGGGGTGTGATCGTGCGGATCGTGGAGCGAATAGCGGCCGCGGGGCATCGGAGTCCTGGGTATTGACGGGCTGGTCCGGCCGCGGTGGCCGAAGAGGCAGGCCCCCGACACGGGGGTGCGGGGGCCTGCCTCGGAGGACCTGCTGGTGAGAGCGCGTCAGCGCACCGGCGCGCTCATCATCGGCGGCAGTGGTGCGGTCAGTAGCGGTAGTGGTCGGGCTTGAACGGGCCGTCGACCTCGACGCCGATGTACGCGGCCTGCTCGGGGCGGAGCTTGGTGAGCTTCACGCCGAGCGCGTCCAGGTGGAGGGCGGCGACCTTCTCGTCGAGGTGCTTGGGCAGCACGTAGACGTCGGTCGGGTACTCGTCAGGCTTGGTGAACAGCTCGATCTGGGCCAGCGTCTGGTCCGCGAACGAGTTGGACATCACGAACGACGGGTGACCGGTCGCGTTGCCCAGGTTCAGCAGGCGGCCCTCGGACAGCACGATGAGCACCTTGCCGTCGGGGAACTTCCAGGTGTGGACCTGCGGCTTGACCTCGTCCTTGACGATGCCCGGGATCTTCGCCAGGCCGGCCATGTCGATCTCGTTGTCGAAGTGACCGATGTTGCCGACGATCGCCTGGTGCTTCATCTTGGCCATGTCCGAGGCCATGATGATGTCCTTGTTGCCGGTCGTGGTGATGAAGATGTCGGCCTTGTCGACGACCTCGTCGAGGGTCGTGACCTGGTAGCCGTCCATCGCCGCCTGGAGAGCGCAGATCGGGTCGATCTCGGTGACGATGACGCGGGCGCCCTGTCCGCGCAGGGACTCCGCACAGCCCTTGCCCACATCGCCGTAGCCGCACACGACCGCGGTCTTGCCGCCGATGAGCACGTCCGTGGCGCGGTTGATGCCGTCGATAAGGGAGTGGCGGCAGCCGTACTTGTTGTCGAACTTCGACTTGGTGACAGCGTCGTTGACGTTGATCGCCGGGAACAGGAGGGTGCCGTCGCGGTGCATCTCGTACAGGCGGTGGACGCCGGTCGTGGTCTCCTCGGTCACGCCGCGGATCTCCGAGGCGAGCTGGGTCCACTTCTGCGAGCCGTCGGTGATGGTGCGGTTCAGCAGCTCGAGGATGACGCGGTGCTCGTCGTTCTCGGCGGTGTCTACGGGCGGAACCTTGCCGGCCTTCTCGTACTCGACGCCCTTGTGAACAAGGAGGGTGGCGTCACCGCCGTCGTCCAGGATCATGTTCGGGCCGCCGGTGGGGGTGTTCGGCCAGGTCAGCGCCTGCTCCGTGCACCACCAGTACTCCTCCAGGGTCTCGCCCTTCCAGGCGAAGACGGGGATGCCCTGCGGGTTGTCGGGCGTGCCGTTCGGGCCGACGGCGATGGCGGCGGCCGCGTGGTCCTGGGTGGAGAAGATGTTGCAGGAGGCCCAGCGGACCTCGGCGCCCAGGGCGGCCAGGGTCTCGATGAGGACCGCGGTCTGGACAGTCATGTGCAGGGAGCCGGTGACGCGCGCGCCGGCCAGGGGCTGTGCCTCGGCGTATTCCTTGCGGATCGCCATCAGGCCGGGCATCTCGTGCTCGGCGAGGGTGATCTCCTTGCGGCCGAACTCGGCCAGGGAGAGGTCGGCGACCTTGAAGTCCTGTCGGTTGTCGACAGTCGTCATGGGGAGCTGCTCCTCAGGGTTGGGGCGCGATGGATACGGCTGATCTGCACGGCGGCGGACACAGGGGTGCCCCGAAGGAGGACACAGGCATGCCCGCGAGCGCGCAGCGCAGTCCGTCGGAGGCCCTCTCTCCCTCGGTCGGTCCGCGGTGGGACCGCCCGACCGCCATCAGCAGCGACGTCTGGCTCCCACCCAAGCTACACCGGTGCCCCGGGGCATCCCCAGTCCGCCTCCGAACACATCGCGCCCTCACGGCCCACCGGGCCATCACGGATTGGGCCCGGGTTCGGGCCGGATGTGCCGGCGGGTGGGGTGCCGGGCGGGGTGCCGCGTGGGGTGTCGTGCCTGGGCAGGACGGGAATCAGGGTGATCAGGTCCGTCGTGGGTCTGTGGACGGGGTACCACGGGGCAGCCCTGCGCAGCTATCACGTGAAGGTGCCGGAGGGGCGGCTGTTCCCGCTCGGCGATCACTGGGTGAACTCGCGGGACTGCGGTTCTTCGCCGAGGATCACGGCGGGACGGTGCCCCTGCTCGGTGCGTGGGCGAGTGACGGGCGGCTGCACCGCGCCGATGCTGCTCGCCGTCGGCGCGTTGGTCGGGATCCTGGCCGGGCTCACCGGGTTCGCCGGGCTCGGTCTGGGGATCGCTGCCCTGGCCCTGCGGCAACGGAAGCCGGTTCCGGCGCAGCCACTGTGGATGGCACCGGTGTGAGCGCGGCGGACGGGGGTCGTCGGACGCTCGGCAGGCCCCGTCGCCGTAGGCGATCGCTGGCGGAGATCAGTGGTCGGCGGGGTGTGGTGCCGGTCCTCCGGGTGTGGCCTCGCGGTCGGGACCCTTGGCGGCCTCGGACTCGCTGTAGATGTCGGGTTCGAGGTAGATCACGCGAGCGATCGGAACAGCCTCGCGGATGCGGGCCTCGGCGGCGTTGATGGCGGAGGCGACCTGGGCGGCGGTGTCGTCGTGTTGGACGGCGATCTTGGCCGCGACCAGGAGTTCCTCGGGGCCGAGGTGGAGCGTGCGCATGTGGATGATGCCGGTGACCGTGTCTCCGTCGACGATCGCGGTCTCGATCTTCTTGACCTGGTCGGCGCCGGCCGACTCGCCGAGCAGCAGGGACTTGGTCTCGGCGGCCAGGACGAGGGCGATCAGAATGAGCAGGATGCCGATGCAGAGGGTGCCGATGCCGTCCCAGACGCCGTCGCCGGTGAGCAGGGCGAGGCCCACGCCGCCGAGGGCGAGGACCAGACCGACGAGCGCGCCGAAGTCCTCCAGGAGGACGACGGGGAGCTCGGGGGCCTTCGCCCGGCGCACGAACTCCTTCCAGGAGAGCTCGCCGCGCTGCGGGTTGGATTCCTTGATGGCCGTGCGGAAGGAGAATCCCTCGGCGATGATCGCGAAGATCAGGACGCCCACCGGCCAGTACCAGTGCTCGATCTCGTGCGGCGTTTTGATCTTCTCGTAGCCCTCGTAGATGGCGAACATGCCGCCGACCGAGAAGAGGACGATGGAGACGAGGAAGGCGTAGATGTAGCGCTCGCGGCCGTAGCCGAAGGGGTGTTGGGGAGTCGCTTCGCGCTGGGCCTTCTTGCCGCCGAGGAGCAGCAGGAACTGGTTGCCGGAGTCGGCGAGCGAGTGCACGCCCTCGGCGAGCATCGACGACGAGCCGCTGAACGCGAACGCCACGAACTTCGATGCCGCGATGGCGAGGTTGGCCCCGAGTGCCGCCACGATCGCCCTGGTACCGCCTGACGCGCTCATGTGTTCGCGTTGTCCCTTCGCCTTCGTCTGTACGCGGGCGCCCGAGGAGGGTCGTCCAAGGACCGGGCCTTTGCCGGGCCTTTGCCGGTGGGCCATTCTTGCAGCCCGGCGCGGCACCAGCTCGTCAGGTATCCACAGGCGCGGTCACACAATCACAGTGGCTCGGAAGAGCGTGCCCGCCCCGGACACCTCGGCCTTCTCGCCCGCCGGTACGAACACGGATTGCCCGGGTGTCAGTTCGTACTCCCCCGTCCGTACCGATCCGGCCGTGCAGAGCAGGATCTGCGGGGTCGCCCGGGTGAGGTCGTGGGGGCCGGCGGCCTCGGGGAGGGCGTACCTCGACAGCCGGAACTCGTCGATGGGGGTCTCGTAGACCTCCTCGCCGTCGGGGGCCGCCTCCGGGCGCAGGACACCGGGGTCGCTCGGCTCGAAGCGGACGATGCGCAGGAGTTCCGGGACGTCGACGTGCTTGGGCGTCAGGCCGCAGCGCAGGACGTTGTCGGAGTTCGCCATGATCTCGACGCCGAGACCGTTCAGGTACGCGTGCGGGATGCCGGCGCCGAGGAACAGGGCCTCGCCAGGCTGGAGTCGGACGTGGTTGAGGAGCATCGCGGCGATGACTCCAGGGTCGCCGGGGTAGTGGTGGGCGATGTCCGCGTACGGGGCGTAGGCGCCGCCGAGGCGGGTGCAGGCGGCGGTGGCCGCGGCGACCGTGCGGGTCATCTCGTCCGGGTCGGCGGTGAGGACGGCCGTGAGGACCTCGCGCAGGGCCGCGTCCTCGGGGTGGGCGTGCAGCAGGTCGACGTACGGCTTGAGGGTGTCCACGCCGAGTCCGTCGAGGAGGTCGGCGGCCTCGGCCGGGTCGCGGAAGCCGCACAGGCCGTCGAACTCGGTGAGCGCGCAGATGAGTTCGGGCTTGTGGTTGGCGTCCTTGTAGTTGCGGTACGGGGCGTCGATCGGAATGTTCCGGTGCTCCTCGTCCTCGTAGCCCTCCTTGGCCTGTTCCAGGTCGGGGTGCACCTGGAGGGACAGGGGGGCGCCGGCGGCGAGGATCTTGAGCAGGAAGGGCAGGCGCGGGCCGAACCTGGCGACGGCGGGTCGGCCCAACTCACGCTCCGGGTCGGCCTCGATGACCTCGACGAGCGTGCCGCGCCCGGTGCGGGAGGGTGCGCCCGGGTGAGCGCCCATCCACATCTCCGCCTGCGGCTCGCCGCTCGGCTCGATGCCGAGCAGCTGGGGGATCGCGGTGGTGGAACCCCAGGCGTAGGGGCGGATCGTGTTGTCGAGGCGGTCCATGGGGTTCTTTCTGCCGGGTCTTGGTGCGTACGACGGTCAGGGCGCCGTGTGTACGACGGTCAGGTCGTCGCGGGCACGACTGGAACAGGGCACGGTGTCCACGGCGGTCGGGGCGTCCTGGGCAAGATCAGGCCCCCGAGGCGAGCGCCAGGTAAACGGCGGCGAAATCCGTCATGGCGATCAGTTCCGCGAGGCTCTCCAGTTCGCCACCGGACTCCGGCTCCAGCTCGCTGATCGGCGTGTCATGGCTGAGGGCCAGGTCACGGGCGGAGGGGGCGGCGGTGAGGCCACCGATCGGGCGGTCGCGAAGCAGCACCACGCGCGCGTGGATGGCAGGCGGCTCCTCCACGCGGTCACGGAAGAAGTCGTCGGGGTCGGCGCTGGCGGCCAGCGGCCCCGCGAGCAGGGCGCTGTGCGCGGCGAGCGCCTCGGGCAGCTCGGCGACAACCGCCGGGGTCCCGGACAGCTCGGCGAGGGCGGCGGCGAACCGGCGTCCGGCGGGGCCCGCCGAGGTGCCCTCGGTCCAGATCACCGGGAGGGCGTCGGCCAGTTCGGCGGCCAGTGTCTTGGCCGGGTTGCTGTAGGTCGCGATGGCGGGACCGCAGCGCTCGGCGACCTGGTCGAGTCGGTCGGCGACCTTCTCGAGGGCGTCCGGCGGGGCGGTGAGCAGCCCGGTGCGGTCGAGGATCGCCAGCAGCGGGGTGAGCAGCGCCCACAGGACGCCGGGGGCGGACGCGGTGAGGACCTCTTCGTCCTGCTCGTCGTACGGGGCCGTCGCCATCGGTACGAAGAGGCCGTGGGCGCCTTCCACCGCCTCGCTGAGCGGGGTGCGGGCAGGGGCCACGGCGACGACCGTGCAGCCGCGCCGGTAGGCCGCGTCGGCGAGCAGGGACAGTCCCGGCTCGGTGCCGTCGGGGGTGGCGATCAGCAGCAGGTCCACGGAGCCGGCCCAGCCGGGCAGGTCCCAGCGCAGGGCGCCCGCGGCGGGGGCGACGCCGGTGGGGGCGAGGCGGGTGACCGGGCTGCCGGGGCCGGCAAGGGTGCCGAGGAGGTCGGCGACGCAGGTGGCGGCGGCGCCGGGGCCCGCGATCAGGACGGCTCGCGGGCGGCCGTCCGGTTTGAGGTCGGGCACCCCGGACTCGGCGGCGTGCCGGGCCGCGGTGCGGACGCGGGCGCCGGCCTCCGCGGCGCCGCGGAGCAGGCCGCGGTGGTCGGCCTCCGCGAGTGCGTCGGGGGTGTCGAGCAGCGATTCGTCGAGCATGGGCGGCAGCCTCCGGTCGCCGGGTTCGTCGGATGCGCGGTCGTCGGATGCGCGGGTCTCCGGGTCGCCAGGTGGTCGCTTACGCGGGGCGGCGGGCCTCGTCGACGAGGAGGACGGGGATGCCGTCGCGGACCGGGTACGCCAGGCCGCAGTCCTGGCCGGTGCAGATCAGCTCGGCGTCCTGCTCCTTGAGGGGGGCGTGGCAGGCCGGGCAGGCGAGGATCTCCAGGAGGCCGGCTTCGAGCGGCATGAGGGTTCCCTTCGGGAGCGGGCGTGCGCGTACGTGTACCTGTGCGGATGTGCCTGGTCAGGGTACCGCCGGGGCGGGGGCCGTGGCGGGGTTGGGCCGGGCCGGGGCTCGAGGTCGGGTTCGCCCCCTTTTGTCGGAGGGCTCCCTTATCCACGCACGCCCGACAGAGGGGCACGCCTCTGGGCACTCGATCGGGAGGGCTCGGCTATGGGCACTGCTGTCACCGAGCTCTCCGTGCGGGCCCTGTCGCCAGGGACTCTCCCCTGACCCACGCCCCATGACCGGGCCGGCTCCCACGCCGGGACCGGCCACCAGGCCCCGGGCGACCCCCATACCCGGACCGGCCCCCCATGCCCCGGGCGGGCCCTCACCCTCGGATGATCCCCAGTACCTCGTCCCGCACCTTCGTCATCGTCGCCTCGTCCCTCGCCTCCGCGTTGAGCCGCAGCAGCGGTTCCGTGTTCGAGGGGCGGACGTTGAACCACCAGTCCGCCGAGGACACCGTCAGGCCGTCCAGTTCGTCCAGGGTGATGCCCTGCACGTTCTCGTACGCTGCGCGGATCGCCGCCAGGCGGGCCCGCTGGTCGGCCACCGTGGAGTTGATCTCGCCGGAGCCCACATAGCGGTCGTACTGCGCCACCAGGGCCGAGAGGGTGCCGTCCTGGCCGCCCAGGGCCGCCAGGACGTGCAGGGCGGCCAGCATGCCCGTGTCGGCGTTCCAGAAGTCCTTGAAGTAGTAGTGGGCGGAGTGCTCGCCGCCGAAGATCGCGCCGGACCTCGCCATCTCGGCCTTGATGAAGGAGTGGCCCACACGGGTGCGGACCGGGGTGCCGCCCTCCTCCTTGACGACCTCCGGCACGGACCAGGACGTGATCAGGTTGTGGATGACCGTGCCCTTGCCGCCGTTCCGGGCGAGTTCGCGGGAGGCGACCAGGGCGGTGATGGCGGACGGGGAGACCGGGTCGCCCTGTTCGTCGACGACGAAGCAGCGGTCGGCGTCGCCGTCGAAGGCGATGCCCAGATCGGCCGACTCCTCGCGGACGCGCTTCTGGAGGTCGACGATGTTCGCCGGGTCGAGGGGATTGGCCTCGTGGTTGGGGAACGTGCCGTCGAGTTCGAAGTACATCGGGACGACGTCCAGCGGCAGGCCCGCGAAGACCGTCGGGACGGTGTGGCCGCCCATGCCGTTGCCCGCGTCGACGACGACCTTCAGGGGGCGGATGGAGGTGAGGTCGACGAGGGAGCGGAGGTGGGCCGCGTAGTCCTCCAACGTGTCCCGCCGTGTGATCGTTCCGGGTGTCGCGGCCGGCGCGGGGGCACCCGACTCGCTCCATCCCTCGACCAGTTCGCGGACCTGGGCGAGGCCCGTGTCCTGGCCGACCGGGGCGGCGCCCGCGCGGCACATCTTGATGCCGTTGTACTGGGCGGGGTTGTGCGAGGCAGTGAACATCGCGCCCGGCAGGTTCAGCGCGCCGGAGGCGTAGTACAGCTGATCGGTCGAGCACAGGCCGATCTCGGTGACGTCCGCTCCGCCGGCCGTCGCCCCGCGCGCGAAGGCTCGCGACAGACCTGGGGAGGACGGCCGCATGTCGTGCCCGGTCACGATCGCGCTCGCGCCGGTCACCTGGACGAACGCGGCCCCGAAGAGTTCGGCCAGCGGCTCGTCCCACTGATCCGGGACGACCCCGCGCACGTCGTACGCCTTCACGAGCTGTGAGAGATCAGCAGCCACGGCCAGCCCTTCTGAAAGTCCTGTCGGTCGCCCCAAGCTACCCGTACCGAGTGACAGTGCGCCGTGCGGTAGCCGAGTGGACTCCGAGACGTAACCTCAGGTCAGAAGCGGAGGGGCGCCGTCAGGGCACCATCCGGTCCAGTGCGGGCGAGCTCTGAGGAGAGATCATCTTGCCGAGAAGGACCGAGTCGGAACCGGCTCAAATCCGGGACGCCGACACCACGTTGATGGCCCGGTCTGCGTCGGCACGGACAGCCGTACGGGCTCGGTGGGCGGTCTGCGCGCGGCCGGTACGGCGACCAGGGCGCCCGTGCCCGCCAAGGCGTCCCCGATGTCGGTGAGTTGCGCGGGGCCCTGGTTGCAGGCGGCGAACCGGCGCACTTCACGACCAGGGCGCCGAAGCCGACGAGGGCGGACAGGGCGGCAGCCGGCGACGGTTCCGGTTCCTGGATGTACCCGGGCGCCCCACCTGGGCGGCGGCCATCCCGGTTCCGTCGCGAGGAAAGCGATTCTCACTTCGGCTTCCGGAATGGGCGCGTCCGCGCCAACAACCCGTCAACGGGCGCGCGTCGACCACTACCGGCTCAGGGGAAGGTGTCGGCCCTGCTCAGTTGTCGGGCGAGCGCAGCACGCGCAGGTGGCCGCGGCGCGCGACCTCCATGGGGTCCGCCCGGCGCCCGCCGCCGGCCTCGGCCGCGCGCTCCTGAGGGCGGGCCGCCTCACGGACCGCGTTGGCAAGCGCTTCCAGATCGTCACCACTGGGGCGGGCCGGGGCCGAACCGTCGAGGAGGCGGACGACCTCCCAGCCGCGCGGTGCGGTGAGGCGCTCCGAGTGCTCGGCACACAGGTCGTAGCAGTGGGGTTCGGCGTAGGTGGCGAGCGGGCCGAGGACTGCGGTCGAGTCTGCGTAGACGTACGTCAGCGTCGCGACGGCGGGACGGCCGCAAGCGGTTCGCGAACAGCGACGTACAGGGCTCACAGCGTTGGACGGTACCGCACTCTTGAGCGGGCCGCGACGACTCTCCCCCAGGTCACTCCCCCGTGTCGTGGTGTGAAACGCCCCACACATCTCTTCGGCCCCGCCGCGCTGACCTGCACCGACACCCTTTACCGAGGGGTCGGGCGATCCCGCACCCGATCACCACTCGGCACAAATCCTGCCAATTGCCTTGATATCGAGGGTCCCGGAGAGATATGGAATCGAGCCCAACCTTGGCTGGAATGGTCAACTGCGGGCATGCCACAGGGGACGGGCGTCTGCCGTCCGCCGGGCCGCGTGGAGGCCGGGCACCCGGGCCCGGCGGGGACTACGCTTCAGCAGTGATGGACAACCCCGTAACGCCCCGTGCCGCCGGCCCCGGGCCCCGCCGTCGTGATCGCCACGGACGGGGCATGCGCGGCCCGATCGCGCCACCGCAGGTGCCGCTTGCCGCGAGCCGTGCGGAGGCGTTCGCGGATCTGGTGCAGGACTCCGTGGAACGGCTGGAACGGCGCTGGCCGCAGCTCGCCGACATCGACTTCCTGGTGCTCGAAGTGCCCCACCTCGACGGGCCGGGGCAGAGCTGGAACGACGAGGCGGTGCCCCTGGGCGGCACGATGGCCGCCCGGGAGGGGCGGCGGGCCCGGGTGGTCGTCTATCGGCGGCCGGTGGAGATCCGCACCAAGGGGCGCGACGAGCGGGCCGCGCTGGTGCACGAGATCGTCGTCGAGCAGGTCGCCGAGCTGCTGGGGCTGACTCCTGAGACGGTGGACCCCCGGTACGGGGAGGACTGAACCGCACACCCAGGGAGGGGCGGTCCGCGGGCTGCCTGTCCCGGATCGGCTCCCTTGTCCGGGCCCGGTCCGCTCGCCCGGGGCCGGTCCCCTTGTCCAGGCCGGTTCTACTTCTGCAGCACCGACAGGTCCTCGTCCGCCTCCGGTACCGCCACCGTGCCCCGGTCGTCCGGGAGCGTCTGGATCGTGAAGCCCGGAACGCCCTCCTCCGTGGCCGCGAGGGTGCGGGCCGCGTAGACCGGGCCCCCGGAGACGGTCTCGACCGTCAGGGCGTACGTGCCCTTCAGGCCGCTCGGAACCGGGGCCTGGACGTTCTGCGTGGTGCCCGCCTTGATCGTGAACGTCTTCGACTGGGCCGTACCGCCGTCACTGCCCGCCGAGGCGGTGACCTTGACCTTCGCGGTGCCGGTGGGGGCGGTCACGGAGAGTGTGGTGCCCTTGGAGCTGTTGTCGGCGGACGTCGCGCGCGTGCCGACCGGGGCGGTGGCGGGGATGAACGCCGTCTCCTGCTTGGCTCCCCGGCCGCGTACGACCCGCAGGGCCGCCACCACCGGCACGGCCTGGTCGGTGGGGGTCAGGATCAGGGACCCGGCCTCGCCGCGGGTGACGTCACCGAGGTCGACGGCGGTCGTCATGCCCGCCTTGACGTGCAGCGTCTCGTTCCCGGCCGGGGTGATCGACCCGGACGGGGAGGCGAGGCGCACCTTCAGGTCGGCGTCGGAGTCGCCGGGGGTGAAGGCGACCAGGCGTACGGCCGTGGCGTCCTTCGGGATGCCGGGCAGGACGAGGCCGGTGGCCGGCTCCGTGGAGGCGGCCAGCCAGTCGCCGCCGAGCCGGTCGTCCAGGGCCTGGACGGCCGCGCCCACGCGTCCGCTGCGGACGTTCACATGGACGGTGAGGTTCTCCTGCTTCTCGGCCGTGAGCGTGGACAGCAGGACCGGCTCGCTGGAGTGCGGCTGGATGGTGATGCCCTCCCCCACCGTGGTCTGCAGGGCCCCGTCCTTGCCGTAGAGCTCGATGTCGACGACGGCGGCGGAGTCGTCGGGGTTGGTCAGGTGCACGTAGTCGGTGCGGTCGGCGGCCGTGCTGGCGCCGGGGAACCAGAACTCCGTGTCCGGGGCGGTGCAGTTGACGCCCTGCAGGCCGCGGCCCGTGCCGGCGGCCACCTCGGTGGTCTCCTGGAGGGTCCAGCCGGGCGCGAACTTGCCCTCCGCGGTGCCGAGAAGCGCCGGGGTGCCGGAGCCCGACGTGTCCCCGGTGACCGGAGCGCCGGGTTCCTTCGGCGTCAGGACCGGCTTGCCGGCCTTCTTCTTGCCGCCGGCCTTGCCGCCCGTACCGTTCCCCGACTGCACGGCGGCGGGCTGGAGTTCGGCCTTCCCGTCGCTCCCGGTGCCCTTGATGACGGGCGTGAAGGACGTGTAGGACGTCTCCGCGAGGTCGGAGAGGCTGGGCGCCGGGCACAGCAGGCTGGTGCGCTCCACGGGCAGTTCGGCGGCCGCCTTCGCGGCGTGGGCACCGGCGGTGGCGGCGGTGTCCGGGGTGTCGAGCACGGCGAACCCGGTGACGGCGGCGAGCGCTGCGATGCCGGCGATCAGGGACAGGGTGGTGCGGTTCACTGCTGACTCCCGTCGGGGCGCTGCTCGTTGCCGGTGCCGTTCGGATGCGGCTGCTGCGCCGGGTCGTACGTCGCGTCGTACCCCTGCTCATAACCCTGCTGCGGGTACTGCCCGCCGTAGCTCTCGTCGTACGGCGCCTGCTGCGGCCGGCCGTAGGCGTACGGGTCGTACTGGCCGCCCTGGTACGGGTCCGCCTGGTAGGGCTGCTGGTCGTAGCCGCCCGCCGGGTACTGCTGCGGAGCGCCCTGGTACTGCTCGTTTCCGTAGCCGCCGTACTCCGTGCCCGCGTAGTTCGGGGTGTCCCATTCTCCGTAGGACTGCTGCTGCGGGACGACAGCGGGGGCGGGGGCCTCCTCCGGAGGAGGAGGCGGGAACTCGTCGCTCGGGCCGCCCTCTTCGGCCTCGGCCTGGGCGCGCAGCCGGCGGGCGCGGCGGCCCTCGCCGGCCACCGGCTCCGCGGAGAAGACGGGCTCCTCGGGGAGGTCGTCGTCGACGTCCCGGCGACGGCCCGGCAGGGCCAGCACGACGAGGACGACGGCGAGCGCGCCCTGGCCCCACAGCCAGAGGGTGTGGGTGAAGGGATCGTCGTAGGTGACGTCCAGCTTGCCGCCGGACGCGGGCAGTTCGAAGCCCTGGGCCCAGCCGTCGACCGTGGTGCGGGTGAGCGGCTTGCCGTCGAGGGTGGCCGTCCAGCCCTCGGCCGCGGTGTCGGCGAGGCGCAGGACGCGGCCGTCGGCGCCGGACGGGACCGTGGTGTGGATGTCGACGGGGCCTGCGGGGACCGTCAGCGGGGCCCCGGACCCGGTGACGATGGTGGCGCGCGCGACCTCCTGGTCGACCCGCCACAGCCCGCTGCCGTCCTGCTGGCTGAGCCGGGTCAGACCCGGCGTGGCGTCCAGCACGCGGGTGACCTCGCGGGGCGCGCCCCGGTGGACGAGGACGTAGCGCACCGCGAACTTGCCGAGCTGGTCGCTCTGGTCGGCGCCGGAACCGGCGACGAGGTTGGCGACGACCTTGTCGAGGCTGCTGTTCCCGCCGTCGGCCGCGGCGAGTTCGGCGTCGCCGAGGCGGGCGCCGGAGCCGCGGACCAGCATGTAGCCGACGTGGGCGGCGGAGTCGCTGTCGAGGACGAGGGTGCGGGCCTGGTCGCTGCCGCCGCTCTCCTCGGCGACGAACGCGGGCACCTGCACGGGGTCGCGCCGCTCCAGTGGGCCGTCGGCCCCGCCGATCACCCAGCCGGCGGCGACGAGCAGCGGACCCGCGGCCGAGGCGAAGGCGATCAGCGCGGCGACCGGCTGGCGCCAGCCGAAGCTCTGCTCGGCCACCCGCGCGCGTGCCCCGTCGGCTCCTAGGACGGCGGCGGCCAGGAGCGCGAGGCCGTAGACGAGGGTCGCGGGACCGGCCCAGGCGGAGGCGTTGGAGAGGACGGCGAAGATCAGGCCGACGAGGGCGGCGGCCCAGGTCGCCCGGATGCCGAACTGCCGGTCGGTGCGCAGCAGTGCGGCAAGCGCGGCCAGGACGACGCCGATGAGCATCAGTCCACTGACGGTGCCGGGGCCGCCGGGGCTGACGCCGAGCAGGTCCAGGGCGGAGGCCGCCGAGGAGCCGTACTCCAGGCCGGCCTCCTGGAAGAAGCCGAACGGGAGCAGGGTCAGCGACCAGGGCGCGAGGATCAGCAGAGGGGTGCCGAGCTGGGCCAGGAAGCGCAGGCCGTAGGGGGTGATCTCGGCGCGGCGCACGGCCAGCAGGCCGATGCCGAGGACCAGCGCGATGGGCCAGATGATCGGCGTGAACGCGGTGGTGACGGTCAGGAGCAGGGCGTACGCCCAGGTGGCGCGCCAACTGCCGCGCGCGCCGGAGCTGTTCCCGAGGCCGGCTGCGGCGACGCCCGCGCGCGCGATGAGCGGCAGCAGGACGGCCAGGACGGCGGTGCCGAGGCGGCCCCCGGCGAGGGCGCCGGTGGCGGCGGGCAGGAAGGCGTAGACGACGGCGGCCCACGCGCGCAGGAGACGCGACTCCACCAGCGGGCGGGAGACGAAGTAGGCGGTGAAGCCGGCCAGTGGGACCGAGAAGACCAGCAGGACCGTGACCGCGAGGCCGGTCGAGCCGAACAGCACGGAGGCGAGCATCGCGACCAGCGCGAGGTACGGCGGGGCGGACGGGGTGCCGCCGGCGCCCACCGTGTGCCAGGCGTCCAGATAGCGCGACCACAGGTCACTGGCGTCGGCCGGGGCGGGCAGCAGTGCGCCGCCCGCGAGCGCGCCGGAGCCGAGGAGGGCGCGGCAGGCGGCCAGGGACACCAGCAGCAGCACCAGGAAGAGCACTGGGCCGGGTTTGCGGGCGATGCGCTTGACCCGGGCGAACTGTTCGATCTCCAGGAAGTCGGCGTCGTCGCCGCCGGGCCCGGACTCGATTCCGCCGCCGTGCCGTCCCGCGCCGGAGGTCGTCTCCGGGTCGGAGCTGCCGAAGAGGTCTCCGACGGCCTGCTCCACCGTGGCCCGGATCGTCGCGCCCGGCGGCGGGAACAGCGGCCGCAGTTCCTCCTTGTCGACGGTCGCACCACCGCGTCTGCGGCGCCCGGTGAGGATCCGCTCGGGCCGCAGCAGGGTCCCCAGCAGACCGCGGATCTCGTCGACGGCCTGTCCGGGGACCTTGCCGACGAGGTAGGCGACGGTCCGCAGCAGGGTGCCGACGACGACGCGCAGCAGCACCCAGGGCAGCAGGGCGGTCCGCGTGTTGACGAGCAGGGTGTAGACCGCGCCGGCCTTGTCGACCTTGTGCGGGGAGGCGGTGGTGCGGCCCGCGCAGTCGACGGCGCGGCGCTCGCGCGAGGCGGCCTCGGCGTGGCGTACGACGGCTTCCGGGGCGATCAGGACGCGGTAGCCGGCCGCGTGGGCGCGCCAGCACAGGTCGACGTCGTCCCGCATCAGGGGCAGCCGCCGGTCGAAGCCGCCGAGCTGCTCGAAGACGTCGCGGCGGATCAGCATGCCGGCGGTGGAGACGGACAGCACCGGCCGGACATGGTCGTGCTGGCCCTGGTCCTGTTCGCGGCGGTCGAGGCCGGTCCAGCGGCGGCCGGAGTGGGCGATGGTGACGCCGACCTCCAGCAGTTGCCGGCGGTCGTACCAGCCGCGGAGCTTGGGGCCGACGACGGCGACGTCGTCCCGGCCCAGTTCGTACTCGGTGTCCACGACCCGCAGCAGCTGGGCCAGGGCGTCCGGTTCGGGGGCGCAGTCGTCGTGCAGCAGCCACAGCCACTGGACCGGCTCTCCGTGCGGGAGTTCCGGCAGGTCGTAGGCGTCGTCGCGCCAGCTGCGGGTGACCGGGTCCCAGCCGCTCGGCCGCTTCAGGTACGGCAGCTCGTCCGGCGTGAGGACGGGGGCGGTGCGGCCCGCCTCCTCCACCGCCTGGCCGAAGCCGGTGCGCCGGGCGAGGTGCAGCACGTGGTCGGCGCCGAGGGCGTCGGTGACCAGCCGGGCGGAGTCGTCCGCGCTGCCGGTGTCGGCGCCCACGGCGAACTGCACGGGGCGCTCCTGGCCGAGCAGCCCGGCGATCGCGTCGGGCAGCCAGCGGGCGCCGTCGTGGGAGACGAGGACCGCGGTCACCACATGACGTGGGAACTCGGGCGGGTGGGCCGGGTCAAACACTGCTGTGGCAGCACTGTCTTGCTGGGCTGCCGTGTGGCTGTGCACGGACATCGAGGTACGGGCCCCGGTTCGGTGGACTGCGGTGGACGCCTGTGCCCCGAGGGGCGAGGCGTCTCGGACGAGCGCCCACACTATCGGCTGGGCATAACGGCAGCCCGCCGCCTGTGGACAACCCACCTGCGACGGGCGCTTCGCGACGAATGTATGGGCGCGCGCTTGGACGCGCCTGTGCACCTATGTGCCTATGTGCCTATGGACGTACGGGCTTGTGGAAGGGGCCGCGCCCCGAGGGTCGGTGTCCTTCGGTTCAGACGGCGGCCTTCTTCAGTCTGCGGCGTTCGCGCTCGGACAGGCCGCCCCAGATGCCGAACCGTTCGTCGTTGGCGAGGGCGTATTCGAGGCACTCGGAGCGGACCTCACAGGCGAGGCAGACCTTCTTGGCCTCGCGGGTGGAGCCGCCCTTCTCGGGGAAGAAGGACTCGGGGTCGGTCTGGGCGCACAGCGCGCGCTCCTGCCAGCCGAGTTCCTCGTCCGCGTCGTCGACCAGCAGTTGCTGCACCGTCTCGGTCATGTGCGCCCCTCGTCTGTCTACTCGCGTCCCCGTGATGTAGCCGTTACCGATTTCGGCTGAACGACACGAGTGAAATTACAAGTGTGCTGCTCCGGGCGAGTCAAGCCGAGATCTGCTATTGGGTCCCTTATTCACTCTGCGGAACCAAGGCCTAGCGGAAAGTGTTCAAATCGGCATAAACCTTGACAAGCAGACGAGGCCCGAGAGAACGCCCCGCGCCGCACAGTGCCTTTCCGGACCTGTACGGAGAAGGACGCCCAGGAGTTCGATCCCGTTCCGACGCGCGCGTCGAAGCGAACCGGATCACGGTCGGATCACGGGATCGCAACGGGGCTTGCGCGCCCGGTTGTGCGCCATGTGTCCCGGGTGACGCGTGAACAAACCTTTCATCGTGGAGATGGACCGGATGAGGTGAAACATGTCCCACTTGTCGGGTGTCGAGTTGACAGTGAAGGTGTGAACCGATGTCCTTGTGGGCATGCTCGCGAACTTGGCACTCACCTCGACCCGCTCGGCCGGGTCCCTCGGTGCTGCCCACGCTCGCTGTAGCTGTTGTTGCTGTCCCAGCTGTTGAGCCGAACTCGCTCCAGCTGCGTCTGAGTCCACCGCGACTCGGCTGCCGCTCCCATTGAGCCCCACCAGGGTCGAGCCCTCACCCGGCACCCCTTCCGCCCGCGACCCGGGCGGTCGGTACGCGACACCCAGGCCAGCCCCCCACTCTTCCGCCGAGGAAATCCCCACCCCATGAACAGCGACAGCGACCTCCAGATCGCCGGCGACATCCTCGAAGTCCGGCACCTTCTCCAGGCTCCGCGCGAGCACCCGGCCACCGTCGCCGAGTTCGTCGGCCTGTCCCGATCCATCGCCGCCGACCGCTCCCAGTGGGAGCCCCTCGTTCAGTACGACGCGACGACACGCTGGTACCACCGGCTGCGGACCGGACCCGGCTACGAGGTGTGGCTGCTGTCCTGGGTGCCCGGGCAGGGCAGCGGACTGCACGACCACGGCCCCTCCTCCGGCGTCGTGACCGTCCTGGAGGGCACGCTGACGGAGCGGACCGAGCGGGGCACGCGCGCGTTGGGGCAAGGTGCGCAGCGGGTCTTCGCGCCGGGGTACGCACACGAGGTGATCAACGACACGCTCGAGCCGGCCATAAGCCTGCACGTCTACTACCCGGGCCTGACCGACATGCCCATGCACGTGCCCGGGCACACGGCCTGCACGGCTCCGGCGACGTACGACGACATCGACGCCGTCACCGCCTGATGCCTGGACGCCGTCACCGCATGACGCCTGGACGCCGTCACCGCATGACGCCTGGGTGGACTCCGTGACCGCATGACGCCTGGGTGGACTCCGTGACCGCATGACGTCTGGGTGGACTCCGTGACCGCCTGACGCGATGTCGTACCCGCCTGCAAGACTTGGCCCATGCGCATTGTGGTTCTGGCAGGCGGCATCGGTGGTGCCCGGTTCCTGCGTGGTTTGAAGAAGGCCGCGCCGGACGCGGACGTCACGGTCATCGGCAACACCGGGGACGACATCCACCTCTTCGGGCTGAAGGTCTGCCCGGACCTCGACACGGTGATGTACACGCTCGGCAGCGGCATCAACGAGGAGCAGGGCTGGGGGCGGGCCGACGAGACCTTCCACCTCAAGGAGGAACTCGCCGCGTACGGGGTGGGTCCCGAGTGGTTCGGGCTCGGGGACCGGGACTTCGCCACCCACATCGTGCGGACGCAGATGATCAGTGCGGGGTATCCGCTGAGTGCGGTCACCGAGGCGCTGTGCGACCGGTGGAAGCCCGGCGTACGCCTGATCCCCATGACCGACGACCGGGTCGAGACCCATGTCGCTGTCGAGGTCGACGGGGAGCGCAAGGCGATCCACTTCCAGGAGTACTGGGTGCGGCTGCGGGCCTCCGTGCCGGCCGAGGCGGTCGTGCCGGTCGGGGCGGAGCAGTCGAAGCCCGCGCCCGGAGTGCTGGAGGCGATCGCGGAGGCGGACATCGTCCTGTTCCCGCCCTCCAACCCGGTCGTGTCCATCGGCACGATCCTCGCTGTGCCCGGCATCCGGGAGGCGATCGCCGACGCCGGGGTGCCGGTGGTGGGCCTGTCCCCCATCGTCGGGGACGCGCCCGTGCGCGGGATGGCCGACAAGGTGCTCGCGGCGGTCGGCGTGGAGTCCTCGGCCGCGGCGGTCGCCGAGCACTACGGCTCGGGGATGCTGGACGGCTGGCTGGTCGACACCGTGGACGCGGGCGTGGTGGAGCGGGTCGAGGCCGCCGGGATCCGGTGCCGGGCCGTACCGCTGATGATGACCGACGTCGACGCGGCCGCGCGGATGGCCCAGGAGGCGCTGACGCTGGCGGAGGAGGTGCGAGCGTGAGCGGCGTGTCTGGTGGGTCTGATGGATCTGGGGTGTCTGGCGGCGGTTATCGCGTCTGGGCGGTGCCCGGGCTGCCCGAGGTGCAGCGGGGCGACGACCTCGCCAAGCTGATCGCCGCCGCCGAGCCGGGGCTGGCCGACGGGGACGTCCTCCTCGTCACCTCGAAGATCGTGTCCAAGGCGGAGGGGCGGGTCATCCAGGCGACCGACCGGGAAGCGGCGATCGTCGCCGAGACCGTCCGGGTCGTGGCGCGACGCGGTCCGCTCCGGATCGTCGAGACCCGGCAGGGCCTGGTGATGGCCGCCGCCGGCGTCGACGCGTCCAACACCCCTTCGGGGACGGTGCTGTTGCTGCCCGAGGACCCGGACGCGTCCGCGCGGGCGATCCGGGACGGGCTGCGGGACGCCCTCGGCGTCGACGTCGGGGTGGTCGTCACCGACACCTTCGGGCGGCCCTGGCGCGCGGGACTCACGGACGTGGCGATCGGCGCGGCCGGCGTGCGGGTCCTCGACGATCTGCGCGGGGGCACGGACGCGTACGGCAATCCACTCAGCGCGACGGTCGTCGCGACGGCGGACGAGCTGGCCGCCGCCGGTGACCTGGTGAAGGGCAAGGCCGCCGGGCTGCCCGTCGCCGTGGTGCGCGGGTTGCCGCATGTGGTGGCCGAAGGCCATGAAGGGCACGGCGAGGGAGCGCGAGCCATGGTGCGTGGCGCGCGTGACGACATGTTCCGGCTGGGCACTTCGGAAGCGGTACGGGCAGCGGTGACCCAGCGGCGTACGGTACGGGCCTTCACGGACGAACCCGTCGACCCTGGGTCGGTGCGGCGAGCGGTCGCGGCGGCCGTGACCGCGCCGGCGCCGCACCACACGACGCCGTGGCGGTTCGTGCTGCTGGAGTCGGCGGAGTCACGGACCCGGCTGCTGGACGCGATGCGGGACGCCTGGATCGCCGATCTGCGGCGGGACGGGAAGTCGGAGGAGTCCATCGCCAAGCGGGTCCGGCGGGGCGACGTGCTGCGCAACGCGCCGTATCTCGTCGTGCCGTGTCTCGTCATGGACGGGTCGCACACGTACGGCGATCCGCGGCGGGACGGGGCCGAGCGGGAGATGTTCGTGGTCGCCGCCGGGGCCGGGGTGCAGAACCTGCTCGTCGCGCTGGCCGGGGAGCGGCTCGGGTCGGCGTGGGTGTCGTCCACGATGTTCTGCCGCGATGTGGTGCGCGAGGTGCTGGGGCTGCCTGAGGACTGGGATCCGATGGGAGCGGTGGCGGTCGGGCATCCGGCACAGGAGCCGCCGGCCCGGGCGGAGCGGGACGCGCGGGCGTTCATCGAGGTTCGGTAGCCGATGTTCGGTGAGGGCGGTGTTCGGTGAGCTCGGTGTTCGGTGAGCTCGGTGTTGGTGAGCTCGGTGTTCGGTGAGCTTAGTGTTCGGTGAGTGTGGTGTCGGGCGTACGGCCGGTTGTTCTTCGTGCTCGTGCCCCTGCCCGTGTTCTTCTTGCTCGTGTTGGTCTTGCTCGTGTTGGTCTTGCTCGTGTTCTTCGTCGTACGAGCGCCTAGTCTCTTAGGACATCTCAGACACCTCCGACTTCACCGGGATCTCATTCGTGGCTGGACGGTTCGCTCCTCGGCCCACGCGTACCACCGTGCGCGGCGGGGAGGTCGTCGTGCCCGCCGCGCGCCAGGCACCGGTGGCAGCGGGGCGGGTGCGGACCTGGGTGCCGGACGGGCCGCTCGATCTCGGGTTGGTGCTCGGGCCGCTGCGGCGGGGGCCCGCTGATCCGACGTTCCGGGCGATGCCGGACGGGTCCCTGTGGCGGGCCACTCTCACACCGGTCGGGCCGGGAACACTGCGGGTCGCCGCGGTCGGGGGTGCGGTGCGTGGGGAAGCGTGGGGGCCGGGGGCCGAGTGGCTGCTGGAGCAGTTGCCCGGGATGTTGGGGGCGGACGACGATCCGTCCGCGTTCACGCCTCGGCACCGGGTGCTGGCGATGGCACGGCATCGGCGGCCGGGGCTGAGGCTGACGCGGACCGGGCTGGTGCTGGAGTCGTTGATCCCGTCGGTTCTGGAGCAGAAGGTCACCACCGACGAGGCGTACCGGGCGTGGCGGTCGCTCGTGCGGAAGTTCGGGGAGCCGGCGCCGGGGCCTGCGGCGGGCGGACGGCTGTGGGTGATGCCGGCCCCTCGGACGTGGGCGTTGATCCCGTCCTGGGAGTGGCATCGGGCGGGGGTCGACAACAAGCGGGCGTCGACGATTCTGCGGGCCGTGCGGGTCGCCGCGCGGCTGGAGGAGGCGGTGCGGATGCCTCCGGCCCAGGCCCAGGCCCGGTTGGAGGTTGTCCCGGGGATCGGCCCATGGACGTCGGCGGAAGTCGTGCAGCGCAGTCACGGGGCGGCGGACGCGGTGACTGTGGGGGATCTGCATCTGCCGGGGATCGTGGGGTGGGCCCTCGCCGGGGATCGGTTCGCGGACGACGCGGTGATGCTGGAGCTGCTGGAGCCGTATGCGGGGCAGCGGCATCGGGCGGCTCGGTTGATCTTGTTGAGCGGGCAGGTGCCGGCTCGGCGGGCGCCGCGGATGCCACGGGGGGACATCGGGCGGTTGTGACCTGCCCGGGGTGCGGGTCGCCCGGAGTGCGGGTGCCGTGTCGAGCAACAGGCCGGGCCCGGCGGACGGTGGGTTTCCGCGGACCGCCGTCCGTCAGCCCTTCTCGGAGCCCCCGCACCTGGGGGCTGCCGCCCCCAGACCGCCAGGCCCCCAGCCCCTTCCGGCCCACCGGTCCGCCTCCTGCCCCCTGCTGATCCGTCTGTTGATCCCTTGCTGATCCGTCTGTTGATCCCTTGCTGATCCGCCTACTGATCAGAAGAGAACCGCACCGCCCCCGCCGGGATCCGCGCGTCGCACCACACCCGCATGCCGTCCCGGAGTTCGTTGTCGGCGCCGATGACCGCGCCGTCGCCGATGACCGTGCCGGTGAGGACGGAACGTTCCCCCACGCGGGCGCGGGTGCCGATGAGGGAGTCGGTGATGACGGCGCCGGGTTCGATGACGGCGCCGGGGAGGATCGTCGAGCCGAAGACCCTCGCGCCCTCCGCGACGAACGCGCCCTCGCCGACGACCGTGCCGCCGGTGAGCTTGGCGTCGGCGGCGACCCGTGCCGTGGGGAGGACCAGGCGGTCGCCGCAGCGGCCGGGGACCGCCGGGGACGGGGCGCGGCCCAGGACCAGGTCGGCGGAGCCGCGGACGAAGGCCGCCGGGGTGCCGAGGTCCAGCCAGTACGTGGAGTCGACCATGCCCTGGAGGTGGGCGCCGGCCGACAGCAGGTCGGGGAAGGTCTCCCGCTCCACCGACACCGGGCGGCCGGCCGGGATCGTGTCGATGACCGAGCGGCGGAAGACGTACGCCCCCGCGTTGATCTGGTCGGTGACGATCTCCTCGGGCGTCTGCGGCTTCTCCAGGAACGCCAGGACCTTGCCCGTCTCGTCCGTGGGGACCAGGCCGTAGGCCCGCGGGTCCGTGACCTTGGTCAGGTGCAGGGAGACATCCGCGCCGGTCGTCTCGTGCGTCCGCACCAGCGCCCTGATGTCCAGGCCGGTCAGGATGTCGCCGTTGAAGATGAGGACCGGGTCGTCGGGGCCCGAGTGGAGGCGGGAGGCCACGTTGCGGATCGCACCGCCCGTGCCGAGGGGTTCCTCCTCGGTGACGTACTCGATGTGGAGGCCCAGCGAGGAGCCGTCGCCGAAGTACGGCTCGAAGACCTCCGCGAGGTAGGAGGTGGCGAGCACGATGTGGTCGACGCCCGCCGCTCTCGCTCTCGCCAGTTGGTGTGTGAGGAAGGGGACCCCGGCCGCGCGGACCATGGGTTTCGGCGTGTGCACCGTGAGGGGGCGCAGCCGGGTTCCCTTGCCGCCGACCAGGAGGATCGCTTCTGTCACCTGTCGTCTCCGCTTCCTGCCGGGACCGGCCGAACTGTCTTTCGGCCGGCCAGTGTATGCAGACCGTTGTGCGACGCCTTCGACGGCCGTGCGGCATTCAGCCTCGTGTCCCCCGACGGCGATGAACGTGTCCCCGAAGCCGCTGGAACCCGCAGAACCTCACGGGACCTCCGAGTCCTCCGGACAGTCCGATAGACCTTCCGAAGCCCCGCGCGGTTCCCTTTCCCGACCTGCCCGGGACGGTGTCCGTGCCTCCTGGGCCCGAACCGGGTGCTAGCGGCCCTGATAGCGGGCCGCGGTCGTGCGGGCCTTGCCGAGCTTGCGGTAGAGCTGCCGGCCGGGGCACTCCGTGGCGAAGCCGTCCCGATGGCCGGAGATCACGTTCAGTCGTACGTTCTTTCCCTTTCGGTAGAGATTGCCACCGCCGGACTTCAGATATGTCTTTCCCCGCGGATTGCCCCCGTGCAGGCCGAGCTTCCACGCGGTGAGGCCGGCGACGGCGTTCACCGCGGCGGCGGGCGGCTTGCGGGAACCGAACGTGCCGAGGACGGCGATCCCCATGCTGTTGGTGTTGAATCCGAGCGTGTGTGCGCCCCGGACCGGCTTCGCCACGCCCCCGGCCCGTCCCTCGTAGATGTTTCCGCACGTGTCGACGAGGAAGTTGTAGCCGATGTCGCGCCAGCCCATGCTCTTCACGTGGTAGCGGTAGATACCACGGATGACGGAGGGTGCCTGCGCACAGCGGTATCCGTTGCCGGAGGCCGTGTGGTGGACGAAGGCCACCTTGACCTTCTTCGTGTAGACGAACCCGCGTTCGCGCAGCTTCTCGTCGGCGCCCCAGCCGCGCCGGGTGGCGATGCGCGGACGGGGTCCGATGTACGGCTTCACGCGCTGCTCCGGCGTCAACTCCCCGGATCGCAGGGCCAACAGCTCCCGCTCCGTCGAGCGCCGGTCGAGCGCGGGGATCTCGGTGGCGCCGAGGGAGGCGGACAGTTCGGTGTTGACCCGGGAGGCTTCCACGGCGGCGAGGGCCTCGGCGGGTTCGGCGGTCGGGGCGAGGTTCCGGACGGCGGCCCGGTGGCCGACGGCGGCGGTACCGGCGGCGGCGGCACCGGCGGACCCGGCGCCATGTGCGGCCCCGGTGTCATGTGCGGCCCCGGTGTCATGTGCGGCCCCGGTGTCATGCCGGGCCGCGGCGCCGGCGACCGCGGCGCCGTCGGTGACGTGCGCTGCCGTCCGGACGGTCGGCGTCGCCACCTCGCCCGGGTCGACCAGTTCGAGGCGCAGTCCGGAGGGGAGGGAGGAGTACGACGTCGTCGGCGTGCGAGAGCCGCGAGCCGTTCCTTTCAGCCCGGGCTCGGACTCCGGCCGTACCCGTACCTCCACGCCGTCCGAGTCGCCGACCCACAGCGGGGCCGTCGCGCCGCGCACCCGGCCGGAGGCACGCTCGGCGGTGTCCGGGTCGGCCGCGTGGTCGGCGTTGTGCGTCTCGACGTCCTGCCAGGCGGACCAGGTTCCCGTGCCGGCCGCGCGGGTGCGGACCTGGACGCGGCCGTGGAGTTCGGTGTCCGGGTCGTCCCAGACCACGCCGACGAGTGAGAAGTGCCGTACGTCCCGGCGGGGCAGGCCCTGTTCGGCGGTGGGGGCGAGGGTGCGGTCGCGGGCGAGGGGCACCAGCGGCAGCGACTGGGTGCTGCCGGACGCCTCCGCGGCCGGCGCCCGTCTCCCGGTCGCCGTGGCCGCGTTGACCGCCAGGGCCGCGGCGGCCTGAGCCGTCGCCGGGGCCGGGGCGTGTGCCGCGGCCCCGGGCGGGGTCGACGGAAGGGCCAGGGCGGCCGTGCAGGTGACACCGATCGAGGAAGCAAGAAATCCACGCATGCTCCTGATCCTGGACATAGTCATACATATATGTCCATTGGGGAGTTGACGGGCCGTCGGGCGGGGTTCCGCCGAACCGGCGACGGGGCGAGGGCCCGGCGGCTCGAAGCGCGGGGGCGGCCCCGCGTACCCTTCTTCGGGTGAACGCCACCGACCGCACCCCTGCCGACCTGCTGCGTTCCGCGCTCGCCGCGGACCCCGGACGCCCGCTGGTGACCTTCTACGACGACGCCACCGGCGAACGGGTCGAACTGTCCGTGGCCACCTTCGCCAATTGGGTGGCCAAGACCTCGAACCTCCTCCAGGGCGAACTCGCCGCCGGACCGGGTGACCGGGTCGCGTTGCTGCTGCCCGCGCACTGGCAGACGGCGGTGTGGCTGCTGGCCTGTGCGTCGGTGGGGGTGGTCGCGGACGTCGGCGGGGATCCGGCGGCGGCGGACGTGGTGGTGAGCGGCCCTGACACCCTGGACGCGGCACGCGCGTGCCCCGGGGAACGGGTCGCGCTGGCGCTGCGCCCGCTCGGCGGGCGCTTTCCGCAGGCGCCGGCGGGGTTCGCGGACTACGCCGTCGAAGTACCGAGCCAGGGGGACCGGTTCGTGCCGTTCGCACCGGTGGACCCCGAGGAGCCGGCGCTGATCGTGGCCGGGCGGGAGTTCAGCGGGGCGGAGGTCGTCGAGCGGGCCCGGGCGGAGGCACCGGGGCTGGGCCTCACGGGACCGGGATCACGGCTGCTGTCCGGGCTGCCGTACGACACCTGGGAAGGGCTGAACGCGGGGCTGTACGCACCCTTGGCCACCGGGGGCTCGGTGGTGCTGTGCCGGAACCTCGACCAGCTGGGCGAGGAAGGGCTGGCCAAGCGGATCGAGAGCGAGCGGGTCAGCGTCACCACCCGGTAGGCGGCGTCCGGTCGCCCCACAAACACCCGACAAGCCCCCACCGGCCGCCGCCTCCTCCATTCGGCCCAGCTCCACCCACCCCCCTCCCCGCATCCGCGTCATCGTCGGAGGAGCAGTCCGCACGACGCTCTCGTACGCCATGAGGGGTGGACCCGACGTGACCGACACCGCAGGCACGCCCTCCGGACGGAGCGGTGCCGACGCCGGCCTCGGTCCCGGGGTGGGGGCCTCGGCCAGTGGGCGGGGGCTGATACGGCGGCGCAGACGGCGGTGGGTGCGTGGGGCGGGGCTGGCTCTGGCGGTCGTCGTGCTCGCGGCGGGCGGGGCCGGGTGGGCCGCGTACGCGAAACTCGACGGCAACATCACGCCGGACCGGGCGGCCGCGACCGAGCTCAAGCGGCACGAGAGCGAGCGGCCGACCTCACGGGTGCAGGGCGCGCAGAACATCCTGGTGATCGGATCGGACTCGCGGTCGGGGGGCGACAACCGGCGTTACGGGCGGGACTCGGGGACCGAGCGGTCGGACACGACGATCCTGCTGCACCTGTCCGCCGGGCGGCGCAGCGCCACCGCCGTGTCGCTGCCCCGGGATCTGATGGTGGACGTGCCGAGTTGCGCGCGGCCCGACGGCAGCCGTACCGACCCCATGTTCGCGATGTTCAACTACGCCTTCCAGGTGGGCGGTTCGGGGTGCACGGTCCGGACCGTCGAGCGGCTCACCCACATCCGGATCGATCACTACGTGGTCGTCGACTTCCACGGCTTCAAGGACATGGTGGACGCGGTCGACGGGGTCGAGGTGTGCCTGAAGAAGCCGATCCGCGACAAGGCCGCCAAGCTGAGGCTCCCGGCGGGGCGGGTGACGCTGAACGGCGAACAGGCCCTCGGCTACGTACGGGCGCGCAAGACCCTCGGCGACGGCAGCGACACCGACCGCATGGACCGCCAGCAGCGCTTCCTCGGCGCCCTCGTCACCAAGGTGCGCGGCAATGACGTGCTGCTGAATCCCTCGAAGCTGTATCCCGTGCTGGACGCGGCCACGTCATCGCTCACGACCGACCCCGGCCTGGCGAGCCTGCACAGCTTGTACGAACTCGTGCGCGGGGTGCGCCACATCCCCACCGGACGCGTGCAATTCCTGACGGTGCCCCGGGAGTCGTACGTCTACAACTCCAACCGCGACCAACTCGTGGAACCCGAGGCCGAGAAGTTGTTCGAACGGCTGCGCACGGACGCTCCGATCGAGGTGACGCGGAACCCCGGGCGGCATACGGCGACGAAAAGCGGCAATTCGGCCCCGGACGCCGAGGGTGACTACGGCGCGTACGACACCGATGGCGCCCATGCAGGCCGGTACGGAGGTCTGGGCGAGGACGGGAAGGCCGGTGGAAAGCAGTCCGGCGCACCTGCCGGCGACGCTTCCCCGGCGCCCACGTTCCGAGGGAACACGGCCGCCGAACACCCCTGCGAGTAAAGCAATGACCAAGGTGGCGAAGTCCGTCCGATAAAATGGGTGGATTGCCCGGTTGTAGGGAAGTGGAATGCGTCACCGGCGTCGCTTCAAGGCTGAGTGGGCGGTTAGTGTGAGCGATCCGGTGCACCCGGCCATGAGGTCTGTCCTGAGGTCGTGCACTGCGTGACCGAGACCCGGGCGCCTTTGAGGGGAAAGGCGCCGCGTGCCCCGACGGAGGAACGGACAACCGTGGACGCGCAAGGCCGAGGGCGGGCGGACGACATCGACCCCGCAGACCAGTGGGTACTCAATCCGACCACTGGCGAATACGAACTGCGACTGACTCCTTCCGCACCGCAATCAGCGGTGCCAGGGCCTCGTAGATCCGCTCCCCGCTCCGGCAGTGCTGGCGGAACAACACGCAACCGGTCGGGGGCGCCGGGCCGGACGGCGCCTGCCGAGGCACCCGGCCGTGACGTGCCGCCGCCGCGCAGACGCCGCGGTGCGCCCGAGGAGCCACTGCCGGGGCGGCGCAACCGGCGGCCGGTCAAGAAGACCAGGGCCAAGAAGGTCGTGCTGTGGACTGGCGGCGTCATGGCCTTCGTGCTCGTCGGCACCGCCGGGGCCGCCTATCTGTATCTCAAGCACCTCGAAGGCAACGTCACGACCGAGGACGTCGGCAGCGTGGCGGATGACGGCTTCAGCAAGGACGGGGCCTTCAACATCCTGATCATCGGCACCGACAAGCGGACCGGCGCGGGCAACGAGGGCTACGGCGACAAGGGCAGCGTCGGGCACGCCGACACCACCATCCTGCTGCACGTCTCCAAGGACCGTACGAACGCGACCGCGATGAGCATCCCGCGGGACCTGGTCATCGATGTGCCCGACTGCCAGGCGAGCGACGGCTCGACCATCCCAGGCACGCAGGACGTCCGCTTCAACACCAGCCTCGGCCAGGACGGCCGCGACCCGGGCTGCACCATGAAGACGGTCGAAGAGCTCACCGGCGTCGACGTGAACCACTTCGTGATGGCCGACTTCAACGCGGTGAAGACGCTGACGACGGCAGTGGGCGGTGTGAAGGTCTGCCTGACGAAGGCCGTCAACGACAAGGAGTCGAAGCTGAAGCTGCCGGCCGGCGAGTCCACGATCGCGGGCGAGCAGGCCCTCGCCTTCGTTCGCACCCGGCACAGTTTCGGCAACCGGGGCGACCTGGACCGCATCAAGGTCCAGCAGCAGTTCCTGGGTTCGCTGATGCGCAGTATGACCTCCGGCGACACCCTCACCAACCCGACGAAGCTGATAAAGCTGGCCAATGCCGCCACCAAGGCGCTCACCGTCGACAAGGGCATCGGCAAGGCCAGCACGCTCAAGGATCTGGCGCTGGAGCTGAAGAAGGTGCCGACGAAGAACATCACCTTCCTGACGACGCCGGTGGGGGACAACCCCGCGGACGGTGCCGTCAAGAAGACGGTCATCGTCGACGAAGCGCACGCCCCTCAGGTCTTTACGATGATCAAGAACGATGTCTCCTTCACCGAGGTCAAGGCCAAGGAGAAGAAGGAGAAGGCCGCGGTCGCCGCCCGGCTGAAGGGCACCAAGTCCGCTGCGGACGAGGTGCGGGTGCAGATCCTCAACGGCGGGGCCCCGGCCGGCAGCGCCCAGGAGGAGCTGACCTATCTCCAGACCGAGGCGGGCGTGCGCAAGTCCGACAACGCGGGCAACGCGGAGAAGACGCTGGCGAAGACGACGCTCGAGTACGCCCCGGACCAGGCGGACCAGGCCCGCAGGCTGGCCGCGATCATGGGGTTGTCCGGATCGGCGATGAAACCCGGCAAGAGCGTCACCAACTCCCAGGGCCTGCCGACCATGACGCTGACGCTCGGCGAGGACTTCAAGGGGGCCGGGGTGAAGATGAACTCGTCCTCGGCCGCTACTCCGGACGTCCGGAAGACCACGGCGGACCAGGCGCAGTGCGCCAGTTGAGCATGCGAGGTTTGACCTGACAGGCCTGTCGTACGTCCAACAGGACGTGCCGGCAGGCCTGTCAGGTGCTGCTGGGGGGGTCGCCCTGGCAGCCGGCGGCGGCCGACACGGCAGGCTCCGGGCGCTGCCGCCGAGGCGGGGGCACCGGGTGCTCGGACGGTCCGCAACGACGTTGGCGGTGCTGTGACGAGGGTCGGCCACCTCTCCTGCCACCACCTCAACGGCACCATCGACAAGATCGGCAAGAGGGAGCGCGACAACGGCACTCCAAGACGGAGAACGCGCCGAACGCGGCCGTGCAAAACCGGCGAACATCCTGCTGTTCGGCTCCGACAGCCGCGTCTGCGCCGAGAACGAGAAGCTCGGCGGCAGCAAGGACAACCGCGGTAACCCGCCACTGGCCGACGTGTTCGCCATGGCGAAGGGGGACACCTCGGTGGCGCTCGCCGAGGGTCGGACCGTCGTCCGCCACCCGAGCGCGGACCTGGAGGGTGACGCCCAGAGGGGCGCCAAGTCGCTCGGAACTCCGCCGAGTTGGTGAAGAAGTCGCCCGGCGTCTGGGAGGCACGGTCGTCGTCGGTGCCGACTGACGCTCACCTACGGCCCACCCTGAGCAGTCGCCGCCGAAGGCCGGTGACCCTCCCAAAAGCTGGGTCAGCCCCCGGCCTCACGCGCAATGACTCAGGTCACACCCGAAGTGGTTGCCGACCCGCCCTCCTGCTCGCAATGATCAGGCGGCCCCACTCGGTCAGATCTGATGGAGACTCAATCATGTTTGAGCTAAAGAGACTTGCATCCGCGGTGGCCATCCTCGGCCTCACCGCGGCCGGAACGATCGCCGCCACAGGTACCGCCGCTGCCGCCTCCTACACCGGTGCCTGTGGGTCCGGTTACAGCGTGATCGATTCCATGGATGTCGGCGACGGAAACACCTTCCTCACCTACAACAGCTCCAATGGCTACAACTGCGTCGTCACCGTCAGCGACACTCAGGGGACGCCCATGATCCTGGGCGCCAACCTGCGGCTGCACCGCACCGACAACGTGTGGAAGTCCAACGAGTACGACAACGGCACCTACAAGTACTACGCGGGCCCGATCTACGCGTACGCCCGGAACACATGCATCGACTGGGGCGGCCACGCGAACTCCAGCTACACGCGTATCAACTACGGCGTCCACTGCAGCTGATGGCATCGCGGCACACCTTGACCAAGACCACACACTGAAAACGGGGAATCTTTGATGCGTATGCGCACGTCTGCCCACATCACCCGATGGGTGGCCACTGCCGCGACGCTGGTCGGCGTCGGCGTCGTCGCGCCGATCGCCACGGCGTCGACCGCCTCGGCCGCCGGATACGGGTGCGCCGGCAATCTGGTCTACACAAAGTCCGTCAACGCCAACAGAAACGGCTACACGGGCAAAATAGGAACCGTCTACTCGTACTACGACGGAACCTACAACTGTTCGGTGTTCGTGAAGTCCGTCTACGTCGGGACGCCCACCCAGATGAACCTCTCCATCTACAAGGAGGACGACGGCACGTTCGACGACGACACCGGCGCGTTCAGCTCCTACGCGGGTCCGGTGAAGATCAAGGCTCCCGGATCCTGCGTGAGCGAGATGCTCATCATGGACACTCCCGGTGGCACCCAGATGTTCTTCGGGCAGGCCGCACCGCCGCACAACTGCGGCTGACCTCACCGAGCGGCCAGGCGACCAGCATCGGTCACCTGGCCGCGACTCCCCTTCTGGCCGGCGACGGCAAAGGAAGGGACTCGGGGTCGAAGCGTGCTCACGTCCGTGAGCCAGGTCAGCATTGGAAACCGTGTTCGACAACGGTTCTCGCGTACGCTTTCTGATCAGGATGGTCCATGCATACGGGGCCGGCTGTCGGGCTTGGGGAAGCTCGGCGGTCAGCAGGGGGAGGGCAGGGAGTTGACGCAGAGCGTGCGCGGAGAGGTGCCCGCGGTCGAGGACACGATGGCCCTCACACCGCGGGGCCCCAGACCGCCCGCCGGTCACGGCGGGAGACGGCACAGCAGAGGCGACCGGCGGCGTGGACGGCGTGTCCTGCGCTGGTCGGCCATCGTGCTGGCGGTAGCGATAGTCGGCACCGCGGGCGTCGGCTACCTCTACTACGAGCACCTCAACGCCAACATCAAGAAGGACGCCCTCAACATCGGCGACGAGAAGGACAGGGCATCCGAGTCGGAGCCGAACGCCGCCGGTCAGACCCCGCTGAACATCCTGCTGATCGGTTCCGACGCCCGGAACACCAAGGAGAACCAGAAACTCGGCGGCGCGAAGGACACGTACAACACCGCCCCCCGCGCGGACGTACAGATGCTGGTCCACCTCTCCGCCGACCGCACCAACATGTCGGTCGTCAGCATGCCCCGCGACACCCTGCTCGCCATCCCCAAGTGCACCGACCCCGACACCGGCAAGAAATACGCGTCGAGCACCTCCACCATGACCAACGCCTCACTGGAACGCGGCGGCCCCGGCTGCACGGTGGCGACCTGGGAGAAGCTGACCGACATCCACATCGACCACTTCATCATGGTCGACTTCGCGGGTGTGGTGTCGATGGCGGACGCGATCGGCGGGGTACCGGTCTGCGTGGACGCCAACATCCGCTCCCACACCTCCAGCGGCCACGGCTCCGGCCTGGAGCTGGAGAGGGGGACCACGTACATCAAGGGCGAGCAGGCCCTGCAGTGGCTGCGCACACGGTACGGCTTCGAGGACAACACGGACATCGCGCGGGCCAAGGCCCAGCACCAGTACATGAACTCGATGGTGCGCCAGCTGCGCGAGAACGCGACACTGAGCAGCCCGAACAAGCTGCGCAAGCTCGCCGACACGGCCACCGAGGCGCTGACCGTGGACGAAGGGCTGGGCAGCGTGACGAAGCTGTACGACCTGAGCAACGAGCTGCGGAAGGTGCCCTCCAAGCGCATCACCATGACGACGATGCCGTGGCAGTACGCCTCGGACGGCGACCGAGTGGTGCCCAAGCCGGAGGAAGCGGAGAAGGTGTTCCGGCTGGTCCGTGAGGACATCGCGCTCGACGGCAAGGACAAGAAGAAGACGACGACGGAGGACAAGACCTCCGCCGACCCGGCCGCCGCGGACGACGAGATCGCCGTCCAGGTGCAGAACGGCACCCGCACCAGCACACAGGCGGCGGTGACGGCGCGAGCCGGCGAGGTGACCGGGCTCCTCGTCGGCAAGGGGTTCACCGCGGCCAAGTCGGACTCCTCGGTGCTCCCCAGCCAGGACAAGACGGTCGTCCGCTATCCGAGCGCCGACCTGGAGGGCGACGCCCAGCGGGTCGCCAAGGCCCTCGGCGTTCCGATGAGTTCGGTGAAGAAGTCGACGGACGTCTCCGGGGTCACCCTGGTCGTCGGTGCGGACTGGCGCTCGGGTACGACCTACAAGGCCGCGCGGGAGGACGACTCGCTGCCCGAGTCTGAGGACACCTTCAACGGCGCGGACACCAAGGCCTGTATGCACGTCAATCCCGACTTCACCTGGTAGCGGCCCTGGAAGCACTTTCGGCCAGAGAGATCATTTCCGGCCAACGCTTACGCGGTGATCACATTTATTACTGGAACATGACAAGATCGTGGAGCAGTCACGACTCACCTGACGACCGCTCCTGGGGGAGAAGTTGAAGTTCCAGAGCAAGACCGCCAGATACGCCACGTCCATGGCGATGATGCTGTCGGCGCTCGCCGGCTACTCGCTCGTCACGGCTCCGGCCGCCAGCGCCGCCACATACGGCTGCAACGGTTCCCAGATCGACAGCTGGAACAACACCTACAACGGCACGACGTACGCCAAGACCTACCTCTTCTGGGACGGCACCTACAACTGCATCGCGGCCGTGAAGCAGGGCTCCTACTACGGCGTCAAGTCGCGCATCGCCGTGGACGCCTGGACCAACGTGGACGGCTACGTCTCCCCCGGTGACGACGGCCAGTACCTCTACTACGCGAGCTTCAAGTTCTACGGGAAGAACCGCTGCATCGCCGTCGAGACCGATGTGTGGAACCTGAGCGGCAGCAACATCATCCAGGACCACGTGCCGAGCTCCGGCTACTTCCACTGCGGCTGAACGGGGGACACGACATGAGCGTCATCAGGAACAAGGCCACCCGCTGGCTGACGAGCGCCGCGGTGCTGCTGGGCGTCGCCGTGATCGGCCCCGTGGCCACCGCACCGACAGCCTCGGCCGCGTCGGGCTGTAGCGGCAGCGTGATCGACAGCCTCAAGCACTACAACTACTCCGGCGCGCATGTGGCGACGTCGTACCTGTACTGGGACGGCACGTACAACTGCGTCATCGCCAACAAGGCCGGTTCGTACTACGGAGTCAGCTCGCGCATGTCGCTGACCATCTACAGCCAGAGCGGCGGCGCGGACCCGGACAACGGGTACTTCTCGCAGTACGCCGGTCCGGTCAAGGTCTACGGCAAGGGCACCTGCATCGCCTACGAGCTCGACATGTGGAGCACCGGCGGCGCGGACATGCTCCAGGACCGCGTGCCGGCCGGCGGCTTCAACCACTGCGGCTGAACTCGCCCACGGCCAAGGCCCTTTCCGCTGCGGGAAGGGAATCCGGCGCCGATGAAATGACCACACCCGTCACACGGGGTACTGACAGGAATCCACACATGTTTGGTCTCAAGCGACTTGGCTCCGTTGCGGCCGTCATCGGTCTCGCCGCGGCCGGAACGATCGCCGCCACCGGCACCGCCTCGGCGGCGGCCTCCTACAACGGCGCCTGCGGATCCGGTTACGGCGTGATCGACACGAAGGACGTCGGCGCCGGAACCGCCTATCTCACCTACAACAGCTCCAGCGGCAAGAACTGCGTTGTCACCGTCACCGACACGCCCGGCACCACCAGGCTCCTGGACGCCCGCCTGCGGCTGCACCGCAGCAACATCGACTGGGCGGACAGCGAGTACGACGCGGGCTTTTTCAAGTACTACGCGGGCCCGGTCTACGCCTCCGCCGCAGGCAGGTGCATCGACTGGGGCGGCAACGCAGGCACCGAAGACTGGCAAGTCAACTACAACGTGCACTGTGGCTGAGTCCTCCCGGCCATGACGAAGGCCCCTTCCCCGTTGTCGCGGGAAGGGGCCTTCCATCCGTCCTACGCCTCCGTCAGCACCGCCGGCCGCCGCGACGCGATGACCCGCTTCGCCAGTGCCTTCGGGCTGGTCAGGAAGCCGAAGCCCCAGCTCATGTGCATGGTGGCCAGCGCGACGGGGATCTGCAGCCGTGCCTTCAGCGGCAGCCCCTTGCCCGCGGGCAGCGACCCGAGGGCGATCGCCGCGAGATAGCCGCCGGGGATCACGAAGCCCCACGGGGTGAGCGCCGCGCCGACCACGATCCCGGCCGCGATCGCGCACACCGCGGTCGGCGGGGCGAGGTAGCGCAGGTTGATGGAGCCCTCGTGGTAGCGGGCGACGACATGCCGCCAACGCCCGTAGTCCTTGTACTGCTTGGCGAGGGCGCGCACGCTCGGCCGCGGCCGGTACGACACCCTCAGCTCCGGCGAGAACCAGATCAGCCCGCCTGCCTCGCGGATCCGGAAGTTGAGCTCCCAGTCCTGGGCGCGGATGAACTCCTCGTTGTAGCCGCCCTGTTGCTCCAGCGCCTCGCGCCGGAAGACACCCAGGTAGACCGTCTCGGCTGGACCGGCCTGGCCGCCCGTGTGGAAGGCGGCGTTGCCGACGCCGATCTTCGAGGTCATCGCGGCGGCGACCGCGTGCTCCCAGTCGTTCTCGCCCTCGGCGTGCATGACGCCGCCGACGTTCTGCGCGCCGGTCTCCTCCAGGAGCCGTACGGCGGTCTCGATGTAGTTCGGCGAGAGCATGCCGTGCCCGTCGACGCGGACGACGACCGGATGACGGGAGGCCTTGATCGCGGCGTTCAGCGCGGCGGGCGTACGGCCAGTGGGGTTCGGGACGGTGTGGACGCGCGGGTCTTCCCGTACGAGCTCGGCCGCGATCTCGTCCGTGCGGTCCGTGGACGGACCGAGGGCGATCACGACCTCCATCTCGCCGGCGTACTCCTGCGCGAGGATCGCTTGGACGGCTCCGCGTAGATGCCGCTCCTCGTTGAGGACGGGCATGATCACAGATACGGCGGGGAGCCGCACGTCGGGATTGGCGTTCATAGGGGGATCACGTTACCGCGAACGGGGGACACCGTTGCGCGCCGCCCTGGAGGTGCCCGGTGTCGCAGATCGTATGGGCCTACGGTGCTCACGATCCCACGTACGGCCCCCATCCGAGTCGGCCCGATCTCGCCTGACCGGTCCCAGCGGAGGTGTCCTTCCATGCCCACGCCGCCCCGCCGATCCCCCGCCGCCCGTCCTCCCCAGCGCCGCCCGCGGCCGCCCGTCCGGCGGAAGAAACCTCGCTGGGCCATGCGGGCGGTGACCACCCTCTCCGTCGTCGTCCTCGCCTCCGCCGGGATCGGCCACGCGGTGGTCACGAGCATCGACGCGGACATCGCCCGGGTCGACCCCTTCAAGGACATGAAGAACCGGCCCCGGGCGGGCCACGGGATGAACGTCCTGCTGGTCGGCACCGACGGCCGCGACCACATCACCGACGCCGAGCGGCGCGCGTACCGGCTCGGCGGCGCGCCCTGCCACTGCACCGACACGATCATGATCGTGCACATCTCGGAGGACCGGGAGCGGGCGAGCGTGGTGAGCCTGCCGCGCGACTCGTACGCCGTGACGCCCGAGCACACCGACCTGACCACCGGTCAGCGGCACCGCGGCCACCCCGTCAAGATCAACGCGGCGTACGCGGAGGGCGGGCCGAACCTCACCGTGCGCACGGTCGAGAACATGACCCATGTGAAGATCGACCACTATCTGGAGGTCGACTTCACCAGCTTCATGAAGACGGTGGACGTGCTCGGCGGGGTGCGGATCTGCACGGCCGAGCCGCTGAAGGACACGTACACCGGCCTCGACCTCCCGCCCGGCACGCACACCCTGCGGGGCGGCCCGGCCCTCCAGTACGTCCGCGCCCGGCACGTCGACGGTGCCTCCGACCTGAGCCGGATGCAGCGCCAGCAGCTCTTCCTGGCCGCGCTGATCGAGCGGGCGACCTCCTCCGGGATCCTGCTGAACCCGATGAAGTTCCGGGACGTGGCCCGTGCGGTCCTGGGTTCCGTACGCGCCGACAAGGAATTCGGCACGGCCGAACTGCTGGACCTGGGCCGGGCGATGCGGAACTTCTCCCCGTCGTCCTCGGAGTTCACGACCGTGCCGATCGGGCGGATGGGATACGCCGTCAAGGGCGTCGGCTCGACACTGAAGTGGGACCCGAGGAAGTCCGAGCGGCTCTTCCGCTCCCTGCGCGAGGACGAACCGCTGGCCGCGCACCGCTCGACGAGCAGGGCCGTGCGGGTGGCGGTGGCCCCGCAGCAGATCCGGGTCCAGGTGGAGAACGGGACCCCCACGGCAGGCCTCGGCACACGGGTGGACGCGGCACTGGCGGCGACCGGGTTCCGTACGACGCGGCAGCCCGCGGGCGCGGCGGACCGCACCGTGAAGCGGACCGTGGTCGCCTACGACCCCCGCTGGGACCGCTCGGCGAAGTCTCTGGCGACAGCTCTGCCCGGAAGCGAGCTGCGGGCGGTCAAGGGGCTGGGGGCGACGCTGAAGGTGATCGCCGGGGCGGACTTCCGGCAGGTGCGGAAGGTGAGGGCCGAGAATCAGCATCAGGGGGAGTTCGGAGTGATGCGGGGGGACGACGCGGGGTGCGCGTGACGGTCGGGGCCCTGGGGGTTCCGGCTCGGCGTCCCTGTGTGCACGGCGCCCCTCAGTCCCTCAGTCCCCGAACCCCTCCGCCGCCCGCCGCTCCCGCAGCTCCAGTATCTCCCGGCGGCGGGCCAGGCGGTGGGTGCGGCGGATCTGGGCCTCCTGGTTGCGGCGCTTGTCGCGCTCGGTCTCCGGGAGCACCGGCGGTACCCGGCGGGGCTTGCCGTCGGCGTCGACGGCGGCGAAGACGAGGTAGGCCGAGCCGACATGGGTGGCCGGGTCGGACTCGTTCCAGCGCTCGGCCAGTACCCGCACCCCGACCTCCATCGAGGTCCGGCCGGTCCAGTTGACCTGGGCCTTCACATGGACGAGGTCACCGACCCGGACCGGCTCCAGGAACGCCATCTCGTCCATGGACGCGGTGACGGCGGGCCCGCCGCTGTGCCGGCCGGCCACCGCACCGGCCGCGTCGTCGACCAGCTTCATGATCACACCGCCGTGGACCGTGCCCAGGAGGTTGGTGTCGGCGTGGGTCATGATGTGGCTCAGCGTGGTGCGCGAGGCCGAGATCGGCTTGCCCGGGATATCCGGAGTTTCCGATTCCGCGGCGGAGGCCTGGTCTGTCATGGCGTCCACCCTATGCCGAGGTGACAAGCCGGGATTTTGTGTCAGCTTCGCAACAGCACTGCCCTTATTTTCCGACGAACCTTGTAAGGGGTGTACCTCAGCACTGCACACTGGGCTCCATGAGCGATTGGCCCGAGGCAAGGTCCGACGACAACCGTGGCAGCCGGTACGGACGCGGCAGCGCGAGCGCACAGCCCGAGAGCGCCCGCGTGATGCGGCAGGTCCGCCGCGGTCCGGCGGCGCCGCCCGGGCAGGGCGGGTACGGCCCCGGCCCCGCGTCCCCGCCGTACGCCGGCGGGGTCCCGCAGCAGCCGTCGTACGTCAACGGCGGTGAGGGCACCACCTACGACAACGGGTACGACAGCGGCTACAACACCGGCCAGGTCTACGGCGGCGGTGGCCCCGGCGGTCCGGGCGGCGATGGCCCCGGCGGCGGCCGTGGCCCTCGGCCCGCGCCGAACTGGCGCCGCCGTATCAAGCTGACGGCGATCACCGTGACGACCCTGCTGGTGGTGACGACCGTCGCCACCTACTTCTGGGCCGACTCCAAGCTGAACCGCGAGGTCGACCTGTCCAAGGTCATCGACCGTCCGGAGACGGGCGAGGGCACGAACTACCTGATCGTCGGCTCCGACAGCCGCGCGGGCATGTCCTCGGAGGAGAAGAAGAAGCTGCACACCGGGTCCGCCGCGGGCAAGCGCACGGACTCGATGATGATCCTGCACACCGGCGGCAACGGCGACACGCTGATCTCGCTGCCGCGTGACTCGGACGTGGAGATCCCGACGTTCGTCGGCTCCGAGTCCGGCAAGACGTACACGGGCACGGGCCGCCATGTGAAGCTGAACGCGGCCTACGCGGAGGACGGTCCCGAACTCCTCGTCCGCACCGTCGAGTACAACACCGGCCTGCACATCGACCACTACGTGGAGATCGGCTTCGCCGGTTTCGCGAACATCGTGGACGCGGTCGGCGGAGTCGAGATCGAGATCCCGAAGGGCGGCATGAAGGACACCAAGTCCGGCGCCGACTTCGAGGCGGGCAAGCAGACCCTGAACGGCGAGCAGGCCCTCGCCTTCGTGCGTACCCGGTACGCGCTCGCCGCCTCCGACCTGGACCGTACGAAGAACCAGCAGAAGTTCCTCAACGCCCTCGCCAACCAGGTCGCCACCCCCGGCACGGTCCTCAATCCCTTCAAGCTGTACCCGACGATGGGCGCCGGCCTGGACTCGCTGATCGTCGACAAGGACATGGGCCTGTACGACCTGGGCAAGATGTTCTGGGCCATGAAGGGCGTCAACGGCGGCGACGGCACGTCGATGAACATGCCGATCTCCGGCTCCACGAACGGCAACCTCGTCTGGGACAAGGCGAAGGTGAAGACCCTGGTGGACGAGCTGAAGAACGACGACAAGGTGACGGTCAAGTAGGCGACCGAGCGGCCGCGGAGCACCGTTCGACGCGGTGCTCCGCGGTGTCGGGAGCGGGGCACCCCGGTGGGGTGCCCCGGGGTGCGGCGGGTGGGTCACATCGTGGCGCCCGCCATCGCACGGCAGGTCTCCGCGCAGCGGCGGCAGGCCTGCGCGCAGGCCATCATCTGGGGGTCGTCGGGCATCGACATGCAGGCCTCGGCACACATGTCGCAGGCCTTGGCGCACAGGGCGCACATGTCGGCCGACATCGGGGAGCGTCGCATCATCATGTCCGAGCACATACGGGTCGCCTCGGAACAGTCGATCAGCGCGCGCATGATCTGCATCTGGGCCTGACCGCCGCCCTTCTGCATACAGGAGCTCATCGTCTCCTCGCACGCGCTGTGACAGGTCATGCACGCCTCGACGCAGGCCTGCGTCTCCTTGCTGAGTTCGGTCGTGGTGGGTTGCATGGTTCCTCCTTCGGTGGCGGGAACCGCGGGATCGGAACCCGCCCTTCCGTCCTACGCCCCCCGCGCCGTCTCCGCCATGGGGAGAGCGGAAACACGCGACGAAACGCAGGCCGCCCTCCACCCGAAGAGGGTGGAGGGCGGCCTGCGAAGCGGGGTGTGCGGCCTTACGGGAGGTTGCGGGCCATGACGATCCGCTGGACCTGGTTCGTGCCCTCGTATATCTGCGTGATCTTCGCGTCACGCATCATCCGCTCCACCGGGTAGTCCCGGGTGTAGCCGTAACCGCCCAGCAGCTGGACCGCGTCCGTGGTGACCTCCATCGCCACGTCCGAGGCGAAGCACTTCGCGGCGGCTCCCAGGTAGGTGAGGTCGGCGTCGCCCCGTTCCGAGGCGGCGGCGGCCTGGTAGGTCAGAGCGCGGGCGGCGGAGACCTTCATGGCCATGTCGGCGAGCATGAACTGGATGCCCTGGAAGTCGGCGATCGGCTTGCCGAACTGCTTGCGCTCCTTGACGTAGCCCTTGGCGTAGTCGAGGGCGCCCTGGGCGATGCCGAGGGCCTGGGCGGCGATGGTGATACGGGTGTGGTCGAGGGTCTTCATCGCCGTGGCGAAGCCGGTGCCCTCCTCGCCGATCATGCGGTCGGCCGGGATGCGCACGTTGTCGAGGTAGACCTCGCGGGTCGGGGAGCCCTTGATGCCGAGCTTCTTCTCGGGGGCGCCGAAGGAGACGCCCTCGTCGGACTTCTCGACCACGAAGGCGCTGATGCCCTTCGAGCGCTTCGACGGGTCCGTGACCGCCATCACCGTGTAGTACTCGGACTCGCCCGCGTTGGTGATCCAGCGCTTCACGCCGTTGAGGACGTAGTGGTCGCCGTCGCGGACCGCCTTCGTCTTCATGCCGGCCGCGTCCGAGCCCGCGTCCGGCTCGGAGAGGCAGTACGAGAACATCCCGTCGCCCTTGGCCAGCGGGCCGAGGTACTTCTTCTTCAGGTCCTCGGAGCCGGAGAGGATCACCGGGAGCGAGCCCAGCTTGTTCACCGCGGGGATGAGCGAGGAGCTCGCGCAGGCACGGGCGACCTCCTCGATCACGATCACCGTGGCCAGCGCGTCGGCGCCCGCGCCGCCGTACTCCTCCGGTACGTGCACCGCGTGCAGGTCGTTCGCCACCAGCGCGTCGTGCGCCTCCTGCGGGAAGCGGGCCTCCTCGTCCACCGCGGCGGCGTACGGCGCGATCTTCGCCTCGGCCAGTGAACGGATCGCGTCACGGAGCATGTCGTGCTCCTCGGACGGGCGGTACAGGTCGAAGTCAGCCGATCCGGCCAAGGTCTCTCACGCTCCAAAGACGCTGCGGTACTGGCGCTAATTACCGTTAAGTAACTCAAATTTTATGCGTCCGCCCACCCGAGTGATACGTGACCTTGGCGACAGCGGGAAAGCTGCCCGTCAAAGGCCGTGCGCACACCCGGACTATGCTCTTCCACCGCACCCCCCGCGGCCGTCCCACCTGGAGCACCCATGAGCCTCAAGATCACCGTGATCGGTACCGGTTACCTCGGCGCCACGCACGCCGCGGCCATGGCCGAGCTCGGGTTCGAGGTGCTGGGGCTCGATGTGGTGCCCGAGAAGATCGAGATGCTCCAACGGGGCGAAGTCCCCATCTACGAGCCCGGCCTGGAGGATCTGCTGCGCAAGCACGTCGCCGGGATCGAGGGGTCCACCGGCCGGCTGCGGTTCACCATGGACTTCGCGGAGGTGGCGGCCTTCGGTGACGTCCACTTCGTGTGTGTGAACACGCCCCAGCGGCACGGTGAGTACGCCTGTGACATGTCGTACGTCGACTCCGCGATCGCCTCGCTCGCCCCGCATCTGACCGGGCCCGCGCTCGTCGTCGGCAAGTCGACCGTGCCGGTCGGGTCCGCTGACCGGCTCGCCGCCTACCTGGCCGCGAACTCCCCGGCCGGCGCGGACGCCGAGCTGGCCTGGAACCCGGAGTTCCTGCGCGAGGGCTTCGCGGTCCAGGACACGCTGCACCCGGACCGGATCGTGGTCGGGGTGCGCAGCGAGCGGGCGGAGAAGCTGCTGCGCGAGGTGTACGCCGGTCCGATCGCCGACGGCTCCCCCTTCGTCGTCACCGACTTCCCCACCTCCGAGCTGGTGAAGACCTCCGCCAATTCCTTCCTGGCGACCAAGATCTCGTTCATCAACGCGATGGCGGAGATGTGTGAGGCCTCCGGCGGCGATGTCGCCAAGCTGGCCGAGGCCATCGGGTACGACGACCGGATCGGGAAGAAGTTCCTGCGGGCCGGGATCGGTTTCGGCGGCGGGTGTCTGCCGAAGGACATTCGCGCCTTCATGGCCCGTGCCGGTGAACTCGGTGCCGACCAGGCGCTGACCTTCCTGCGCGAGATCGACTCGATCAACATGCGCCAGCGCGGTCAGATGGTGGAGCTGGCCCGGCAGGCGCTGGGCGGCGGGCCTTTCCTGGGCAAGCGGATCGCGGTGCTCGGCGCCACCTTCAAGCCGGACTCGGACGACGTCCGGGACTCGCCCGCGCTCAACGTCGCGGGGCAGATCCACCTCCAGGGCGGCCAGGTGACGGTGTACGACCCGAAGGGCATGGACAACGCCCGCCGGATCTTCCCGACGCTCGGGTACGCCGACTCCGCGGTGGAGGCCGTGCGGGGCGCCGACGCGGTGCTTCACCTCACCGAATGGCGCGAGTTCCGTGAGCTGGACCCGGCGGCGCTCGGCGAGGTCGCGGCGACCCGGCTGGTCCTGGACGGGCGCAACGCGCTCGACCCGGAGCTGTGGCGGCAGGCCGGCTGGACGTACCGGGCGATGGGCCGCCCGAAGGCCTGAGCCGTCCCCGTATCGAGTTCCGCGAATTCCTGACGGATTTGCGGAAGGTCACGGAATTCTCGCGGGTTCGGTGAAGAACTGATGTGATCCGCGGATTTTCTCTGTGCGAATTTCGCCGCCTCTCGCGGACGGCGGGCTCCCTCATGGACAAGTACCCCGTTTGCAGGGGTTCTTCACACTCACGGCCCATGCAGTCCGTCCGCACGATCACCATCACGAGTTCGAATTCTATTCGAGCGATATGCGGAATCGACCGTTCTCACAGGTGCACCCCCCCTGAAAGAGAGGCAGGCAACAATCGGTTAACCACCGCGTAGCGACGCGGAATCCCCCTTCCACTCCACTGGTCGTCATTCGCCACACCCTTCATGTGGATTGACCCGACCATGCCAGGAGAGAAAATGCCCTTGTTCCGTAGGGCGATGGGGGTGCCCCCGCTCGAGCGAAGCCGAGAGTGGGGGAGGCCACGGGATCACCGCGACGAGTTGGTGGCGGGGGCGCTCGTCGGCGCCGTGGTGATCGTGCTGGGTTACGCGTCGGGCATCGGCGCCCCCTCCGCCTCCGGAGAGGCCGCCGTCTCCCCGCCACCGCCGCCCGCCGCCACGGCACCGGTGAGCCCCACGCCGGCCGCTCCGGGCGGCTCCGGTGCCCAGGACGCGGGATCCGGCGCGGGCCAGTTCCCGGTCGGCAGCGGTGCGTTGCCCGGATACGGCGGTGTCGGCGGGGGCGCCGGTTACGGCAGCGGCGTCCCGGCGGGCGGTGTCGGCGGCATCGGTGGTGTCGGCGGCGCGGGCGGTACCGGCGGGGTGGGTCAGCCCGGCCAGTCGAGTCCCCCGCCCGCCGGCCCCGGCTCCGCCTCTCCCACGCCCACCCCGTCCCCCTCGGGCTCCACGCCCGGCGACGACACCTGCCAGCAGGGCGAGGTCACCCTCGCGCAGCCGCTCCTCGGCGGGCTCACCCAGCCCGTGTTCGGGCTGCTCGACGGCACGGACGAGACGCCCGAGCCGCAGCCCTCGCCCTGTGTCGGTATCGCCCCCGTCTCGCTGACCGGCCTGCTCGGCATCGACGCCTCCCCCCAGCCGGAGGCGACCCCGTGACCCGACGCCTTCGCCGCACCCTGTTCCTGATCCTTCTCACCCCGCTCCTCTACGCCCTGGTCGGCGCGCCCCAGACCGCCTCGGCCCACACCGAGCTGGTGTCCTCCTCCCCCAAGGACGGCGCGCACCTCAAGAAGGCGCCGGACCGTCTCACGCTCACCTTCGACGAGCCCGTCGCCCTCGACGACGTCCGGGTGCTGACGGTGGACGGTGACCGGCTGCCGGTGACCCGGGCGGCGAAGGGCGGCACCCGTGCCGTGCGGGTCGCGCTCGCCACACCGGCACACGGTGACCTCGCCGTCGTCTGGTCGGTCGTCGACGAGGAGGACGGGCACCCCTCCTCCGGCCGGATCGCCCTCAGCATCGGCGCGCCGGCAAAGAAGGCCGCCACGACCGGCGGCGACCAGGCCGCGTCCCCCGTTCCCACGCCGTCCCCCTCGGTGCGCAAGGGCCTCGTCGCCGCCCGCTGGATCGGCTATCTCGCCCTCGCCGTGTTCCTCGGCGGGCTCGGCTTCCTCGTGCTGCTGTGGCCGCGCGGCGCGGACGAACCGCGGGCCCGGGCGCTGCTCGTGCTCGCCTGGGTCGCCGGACTGCTGGCGACGGTGGTGAGCGTCGGCCTGCAGGGCGCGTACACCACGCTCGGCGGCTTCCGGGACGCGCTGCGGCTGGGAACGTACGCCGACATGCTGACCACCGAACCGGGGGTCGTGCTCGCCGCGCGCACTCTGCTGTGGGTGCTGGCGGCCGTGGTGCTCGGCGCGCTGCTCCAGGGCGGGGCCCGCACCTCCCGCTCCCCGGGCTGGCGGGTGGGCGCCCTCGCGGTCGCCTTCGGCCTGCTGCGGACCACCGGGATGACCGGCCACAACTCCGAGGGCGGCGAGCCCACGTGGGGCGCGGTCGCCGACTTCGTCCACCTGCTCGGCGCCTCCTTGTGGATCGGCGGACTGGCCATGCTCGCGCTGGCCGTACTGCCGCGCAAGCGGGCCGGGGAGCTGGCGGAGGTGGTGCCGGGCTACTCGCGGCTCGCGGCCGTGAGCGTCGCCGGCATCGTCTGCGCCGGACTGGTGCTCGCCTGGCAGGTGGTGGGCTCCTACCACGCCCTCCTGCACACCTCGTACGGGCAGCTGCTGCTGCTCAAGACGGGCATTCTCGGGTGCGTTCTGCTCGCCGCGTACGCGAGCCGCCAGTGGGTGCGCACCCGCCTCGATCTCGCCGTGCTTCTGCGCGGCGACGCCGCCACCGTGCGGCCCTTCGGCTACTCGGTCGCGGCCGAGACGGGGCTTGTCCTCGTCGTGCTCGCCGTGACGAGTCTGCTGGTCACGGCCGACCCCGGCCGCTGAACTCTCCACAAGCACAAAGGAGTTGTAGTGAAGCAGAACAATGAGACCGGTGAACGGCGGCGCACGCCGCCCACCGGGAACCGGGGCCTGCTGGTCGCCGGGGTGGGTGCGGCGCTGGCCGCCGTGCTCAGCCTCGGACTGCTGAGCGCGCTCTCGGGCTCCAAGACCGACTCGGTGCAGAACGCGGGCGCGGCTCAGGCGCCCGCCGCTGCCGCCGAGGCCCGGCCGGCCGCCGCCACCAAGGCGGACTACCAGGTCGACATCATGGGCAACAAGTTCGGCAACGGGAAGCAGCTCGTCGTCGAGGTCGGCCAGACCGTCCAGTGGACCAACCACGACAGCGTGCCGCACACGGTCACCACCACGAAGGCCCCGGTCAAGTTCGACTCGGGCACCCTGAACAAGGGCGACTCGTGGTCGTACAAGTTCACCAAGGTGGGGACGTACGAGTACTACTGCGCGGTGCACCCGGACATGGTCTCGTCCGTGAAGGTCGTCGCGGCCGGTGGCGGCGGTGGCGGTGGCGGTACGACGCCGGCGCCCACCCCGACGACGGCTCCCACGGGCACGCCCACGACCGGCCCCACGGCCGCGCCGACCGGGACGCCCACCACGGCTCCGACCGGTATGCCGATGCCGACCGGCACGGGCGGCACGGGCGGCGGCTCCGGCGGCGGTTCCGGTGACGACGAGCAGTGCGCCAGCGCCCAGGACGTGCTGATGCCGATCCTGCAGCACCTCTACTCGGCGCACCTGGAGCGGTCGCCGGGCGAGCAGGTGCAGGACGCTCTCGCGCTCGACTCGTACATCAAGACGCACACCGTCTGGGTCGAGAGCATCCTCAAGCCGGCCGTCGCAGGCGGCAGCACGGTGCTCGACAGCACGCTCAGCACGCTGCTGAACCACATCAACAGCGCTCACCTGGGTGAGTCGCTCGGACAGCAGGTCACCGACCTGCTGAACGTCGACAGCTACGTGAAGATGCACACCGTCTGGGCCGGGCAGATGCTCACGCCCACCACGGACTTCATCACCAACAACTGCTGACGCGATCCGCGACACGGAAAAACGCCGCTCCGGCCGGGGCTCAGCCGGCCGGAGCGGCGCCCGTGTCCATTCTCCACACCAAAGCCACGCATCGGGAACCGCATTCCAAGGAGACCGGGATGACGACCGTCACCCTGCCCATCGTCCCTTCGCCACCGGACTCGCGCGGCGACGCCGACCGCCGGTGGCCGCTGCCCGGCCGGTACACCGTGGCCTCCGGCCGCTCGCTCGCCGAACTCACCGCCTGGTACGGGCCGTTGCCCACGCTGCGCCGCCGCGTGGCCCTGGCGGGGGCGAGCCTCACCGTGCCCGACCGCTCCACCGAGGCAGAGTCCGGCACCCCGTCCGACGCCGTCCCTGACGACACCTTCACCGAGACGGCGCCCGGCCCCTCCTCCGGCACCGGCCTCCCCTCGTTCCGCTTCGAGTTCGGGGGCCGTGACCTCACGGCCTGCCTCGTGTCCGAGCAGGTCGACGAGGCCTACGGCCGGCTCCAGGTGACCGGCGACCTGGACGTGAACGGCGTCGCCTTCCCCGTCCTGCTCAAGCTGCGGGTGGTCGAGCGGACCGACGACCGGCTGCTCGTGGTGGGCCGGGCCCGGCTGCCGTACCGGCTGCTGCGCCGCGCCACGGGATTCGGGTTGCCCTGGCGCAGGCCGGCCACCCGGCTGCGGCTGCTCGTCGCGGCGGAGTTCGCGTGAGGGCGGCCGGGACGGCACGGCGTACGGCCCGGAGTGCCGCCGTGTCCGCCGTCCTCACCCTCGTCGCCCTGCCGGTACTGCCGCTGCTGCCGGCCCAGCAGGCGGCGGCGGCCTCGTTCAGCGTGACCATGAAGGGGTACGCCTTCTCGCCCGCGAGCCTGTCCGTCCCCGTCGGCTCCACCGTGACCTGGACCAACCAGGACACGGCACCGCACGACGTGAAGACCACCTCGGGCCCGGTCTCGATCCACTCCCCCATGCTGAACAAGGGCCAGAGCTGGAGCTTCACGTTCAGCACGGCCGGGTCGTACGGCTACTACTGCACCGTCCACCCGAACATGACGGCCGGCATCACGGTCCGCCCGGCGGCACCGGCGCCATCGCCGACACCGACACACGACCACACCGGAGGCTCGAACTCCTCGCACTCCGGGGGCTCATCGGGCTCCTCGGGCGGCTCCGGTTCGTCGGGCGGCTCCGGTGGCTCCTCGACGGGAGGCGGGGCGACCACGCCGACCCGGGCGCCGGCAAGCGGCTCCACGCCGCCGATGGACATGGGCTCGTCCTCGTCGCCGTCCGCCACCGCCCCGGGAGCGGCCGCACCGCAGACGTCCCCGCCCCCGCAGGGCGCCCCGGCAGCGCAGACGCCGGCGACCCAGACGACCGCCTCGACGGCCCGCCCCCTGGACCCCCTGCTGGTCCTGGCCGGCATCGTCGCCGGAGTGGCGGTGCTGTGCCTGCTGCTGGTGGGCTCCCGTGCTTCGGCTCCTCGGGAGGAGGAGGGGTAGGGGGTTGTCGGGCGCGGAGCGGTTGCGTGCCGCGCGGCGGGGCTTCGGCGCAGGCCGGACCGGGCCCTGAACGCGGGCGGGGCTTGGGCGCAGGTCGCGCCTCAGCCACAGGTCACGCCTTGGCCCGGTAGCGCCGCATCTTCGCGCGGGCCCCGCAGACCTGCATCGAGCACCAGCGGCCGCGGCCGGCCGGGCTGCGGTCGTAGTACGCCCAGTGGCAGTCGGGGGCCTCGCAGGCCTTGAGGCGGGGCCAGGTGCCGTCGGCGAGGGACTGGGCGATGGCCGCCGTGACGCGGGAGAGCAGGGGGCCCTCGTCGGCCGGGGCGAGGGTGGCTGAGCCGTCGGCCTCGTCGACCGTGACCAGCAGCGGGGCCGCCGCCAGTAGCTCGCTCAGCGGGGTCACCTCGCGGTGCGGGGGGTGGCCCGCGTGGGCGAGGAGGGTCGCCCGGAGGGACTCGCGCAGTTCGCGCGCCCCGGGTACCTCGTCCTCGGACAGTCCGAACCGCGCCCTGGCCTCCGGCCCGTCCAGCGAGTCGACGTCCGACTCTATGTCCAAGGTGTTCACCAGGGACTCGACCAGGGCCAGAGCGCCGGGCGCGGGCGATCTCTCACTCATCCTCGTGACGTTACCGCTAACAGGGGTGCAGCCAGTAACCGTTACTGGTTACTCTTCCCTGCAGGTAACCGCGACTTCGAGGAGGAAGTCATGCCGCTCGCCAAGCTGGACGTCGTCGTCCTGGACTGCCCCGATCCCCACACCCTCGCCAGGTTCTACGCCGACGTGCTCGGCGGCACCGTGGAGGACCAGGGAGAGTGGGTGGATCTCAAGCTGCCCGACGGACAGACCCTGTCGTTCCAGGCCGCCCCGGGATACGTACCGCCGAAGTGGCCCTCGCCCGACCACTCGCAGCAGTTGCATCTGGATCTCAACGTGGCGGACCTGGACGCGGCCGAGAAGGAGGTACTGGCGCTGGGCGCGAAGCCGCTGGACGTCGAGGACCGCTCGCGGACCTTCCGGGTTTACGCCGATCCGGCGGGGCACCCGTTCTGTCTCTGCGCCGGCTGAGCTGCTGCCCCGCTGACCTCGGAGGAGAGGATCTCATGGCACCCGTGGCACGTATCCGTTCCCTGGTCGTCGACTGCCCCGACCCACGCGCACTCGCCGAGTTCTACGCGCAGGTCGGCGGCGGCACGCCCGAGGCGGAGGACGACGACTGGGTCGTCCTGCGCGTCCCGGACGGGCCGCGGCTGGCCTTCCAGCGGGCGCCCGGCCTGACCCCGCCGGAGTGGCCGCGCGCGGACCGCAACGCGCAGCAGTTCCACCTCGACTTCGACGCGGGGACCACCTGGGAGGAGATCGACGCGGCGGAGGAGAGGGTCCTGGCGCTGGGGGCGCGGGTGCTGGACCGGGAGGACTACGAGAAGAAGGACTTCCGGGTGTACGCCGATCCCGCCGGCCACCCGTTCTGCCTGTGCCGGATCGACCCCCTCTAAGGGCTTGTGTGGAGTTGCGGTCTCCTGGGGCTCCGGCTTGGGAGGGCCGGGGTCCTTGGGGTGGAACGGCGGGGTGTCTCGACCTCAACGTCCGGATGCTGAGCGGCAGTTCATGGCCCCGTTCCTGCCGGTCGGCGAGTACGGGCCGTACCCGGAGAACCTGCGGACGGACTTCGAGGGCGTCGTGTGGCGTTTCAGGAACGCGGCGAAGTGGCGGGAGTTGCCCGGCGGTTCGGGCACTGGTCCAGTGTTTACGGCCGGTTCCGGCAGTGGTGGGATGCCGGGGTGTTCACCGCGGTGTTAGAGGGTGCGATCGGCGAGGCGGCGAAGCGGGGCCTGGGCGGTGGGCCCCTCAACGCGCTGCCGTTCGACGGTGGTCAGTCGACTACCACTGGTAACGCTTGTACACAGGCATGCACTGACCCTTGTCGGCGCCGTTGATGGCGTCGGAGTTGGTGGGCAGGTCACCGGCCTTCGGCTGCGACTGCTTCGGGTAACTCGTACCCGTGCGCCAGTCGGTGCCCACGACCACGGTGACGCCGGACACGTCGGTGGACTTCTCAACGGAACTCATCGGAATGTTCAGTGTCTTGGCGACGGCCTGCGCCTCACCCTCGAGATCCGCGCTGGGGTACCGCACCAGGGTCTCTTTCTCGGACAGCCCCGTGGAGGCGGTGTCGGCCGCCGCTTTGGCGTAGCCGTGCTGTGCGAGCACGGCGGCGATGTCCTTCGCCCGGAGGGGCACCGGGGCATCCGTGGTGTTGCCGGTGGCGTTCTGCACGAGCACCCCCAGCTGACCGGCGGGCATCGAGGGGGCCTTGGCCGACGCGCTCTGCACCGTCTTCTTCGCCTCCGGCTTGCCGTTCTTGTCGAAGGGCACGTCGTCGCGGAGCATCTGCCATATCTTCTCGGCGTTGGCGCCGTCCGGTATGGCGTGCTGTGTCGGGGCCTCGGGATCCGGTACCCACGGCATCGTCGTCATGGTGATGCGGTTGGGCGGCAGGGACTTGAGCTCCATCGCCAGGTCGTACAGCTTCTTGACCGAACCGAGCTCCTGCGAGACCTGCAGCGACTTGGTGGCTGCTTCGGCCAGGTCCATGAGCCGGCCGCTGTCGGTGAACGCGTTCTGTTCTTTCAGCTTGCGGAACATCGAGTTCAAATACATGTGCTGGGCCCTGGCGCGGAGCGGGTCACTGCCCCAGGCGTGCCGCGTACGCAGCCACTGGAGGGCCTTCTCGTGTTGGATGTTCCATGTGCCGGCCCTCAGTTTGAGGTTGGAGCCTCCGGGTTGCTCCGGCGTCGGCCGGTCCCAGACGTTCTCCTTCACACAGACGTCGACGCCGCCGATGGCGTCCGCCATGTTCACCACGCCGGCGAAGTCCACCATCATCCAGTGGTCGATGTAGACCTTGGTGAGGTTCTCCCAGGCGGCCACCGTACAGCCGGGGCCGCCGCGGCCCAGCGACGCGTTGATGAGGGTGTTGACCGGCGGGTACTTCTGACCCGTCTTGGGATCCTTGCAGCGGGGGATGTCGACCCGGGTGTCGCGCGGGATGCTGACGAACGCGGCGCTCTCGCGGTCCGCGGAGAGATGGATGAGCATCTGCACATCGGCGTGCGGCGGGGTGCCGCGGTTCTGCCTGGCGCCGCCGAGCTTCACATTCTCGTCGCTGTTACGGCTGTCGGAGCCGATCAACAGGATGTTCATCGGCGTCTGCCCGGCCGCGTTCGGCTCAGGCTTCTTCGCCTTCGAGTCGCCGCTGCGGAGCTCACCCTTCCGGATGTTGCCGTTGAGATGCCGAAGGTAGAGATATCCAGCGCCGGCCGTGCCGAGTATGACGACCGCGAGCACGGTCGCGGACCAACGCAGCGTGCGCCGTCTGCGCCGTCGCCGGTCGGTCTTCGAGCCACCCCTGCGTCGTCGGCCACCGTGCTCTTTGGGCCCCTCCGACGTGTGCGCGCCGCGTTTGCTGCGTGGCACCGTCTCCTGGTCCGAAGGAGCATTGCCCCGCACGTTGCTCCGCGTCACTCCCTGCCCTCCCCTACCCTGTATGTCATGTGACGGGCCCGTCCCGCCCCCCGTTAGACGCACGACGGACCCACTGGGTTACCTGTGAGGCGAACTTGTCGTCGCCTGGTGTGGAATCAACCGCGCGCGGAGCCTTGACCTGGCCGCCCGGACTCACGGGATCTTGAAACGCGTGGTCATCGTGCAGCAGGCGGGTAGGAGCCTTCCGCGAGACGCATCGGGTCACCGGACTCCGGTGCACAGGAAGTTGATGTCCTCACCGGCACCCGGTCCGTGTGAGGCGGCCGTGCCGCTGACGGTGCCTCGCCCGACAAGAGCGTGAACAGAGGCACCCTCGCCGCCGCTGGACTCCGCTCGCGCACTTGACCTCGTTCGCCGTGGTCTTGTCATCGACCTTCGGCTGCTTCCGCGGAGCGGAGAAGGAGACTCCCGCGCCCTTGAAGTCCTTGCCCAGGGTCAGGGTGATCTCGGGCAGCCCCTGGGAGGTGGTCACGCTCTCGCCCGGTTTGAGGGCGGATCCGGGAAGGCCCATGAGCGCGGCCGGCTCCCGCCCCTGGGCCCAGGCCGCCGCACCGCCGAAGACGGCCACTGGAACGGTGTCCTGCTCGAGGTCACGCTGCTGGCCGAATGGCCCGAAGACGCCGAAGCACCCACCGACTACCGCTGCGTCTGACCCTGATAGATGGTGCAGCTGTACGAGCGACCATCGTTGTTGCGGGTGATGAAGCCGTGCGCGCAGTCGTAGCCGGCGGAGGAGTTGCCACAGGCGCCCGCCGTTTGGTTGAGCGTCATTCTCGCCCAAGCCGTGTGACAGGCGAGGCTGTAGCGCAGCTCGATGGTACCGAGCGTGACCTGGCTGTTCTTGACGGTCGCGGACTCCACCGTCGTGGCGCCGCTGGCGCAGCCCGTCGAGGACGGGTCGCTGCCGTCGTACGTGTAGGCATTCGAGACGCCGGTGGCCGCGACCATCGCGAGGCCGACACCACCGACCACAACCCCCGCACGTGCCATGCGACGCATTATGGAGCGCACTTGACTCTCCCTGATGTGAATGGAGCGCCCGCGACCACTTGCCGCAGGCAGGAAAAGGAATCCGCTGCGCATCCGATCATGCACCTGGCGACACGTCAACTGCCCTTAGTAAGAAAGAAGTTGCCTTTCAGTAAGAGGCGACTTACTGCAATTCGCCACCGGAATTTGCTGTGTCAGGTCATTCCCTCGCAGCCGGGCATCCGCAAGCCCGTACCGGTGGCCGAACTGCGGCGTTCAAGGCTCAGAGGTGTCAACGATCCCTACTGCAAACGCAGTTGACGGAGCACCAGGCATGTGATCAAATTCGCCCGCTGTCACAGTCGACGCGCCATCAGATGACTTCAGTACACCGCAGGAGCGCCGGGACGAGCGGGTTCAGTTGCTACAACTTCCCGAGTTTCATGAAGAACCAGGACGCTTCCATCTCGTTCTGATTCGACACGGCAACAGCCGCGCAGCATCGGCCCTCACCGCCGATGGAATCGGTAGATGAAGACCGTTTCCACTCTGCCCGGTCAGTTATTCCATAGTTCACGAAGGAGAATTCCATGAAAATTCGCAACAAGGTTGTCGCCGGCGCGCTGACCGTAGCAGGGCTCGGAGTCGGCCTCATAGCGGCCCCCGCCGCCGAGGCGGCCACCTGCAACAGCACCATCGGGGCTTGCATCTACTACAACTCCAACTTCTCGGGCGCTACGTTCTGGGACGGCAGCGGCAACAGCCGGACCCCCGAGAACTACGGCGCGCCCAACTGGTACACGTTCTCGGGCGGCAACGGCTCCGGCCTGTACGTCAAGAACAACGCCGCATCCGTCTACAACTTCGACACCAACTACAGCGTGACGATCTACTACAACTCGAACAACAGCGGCCCGAGCCAGTACATCAAGCGCGGGACCGGAGCCAACCTGAACTCCACGCTGAAGAACAACAACGCGTCTCAGTGCTTCGACTTCTACGCCGTCTGCCCGTAAGGCCTCCTTGCAGGACCAGCCACGGTGGTAGCGGCGTCCCCGCCGATTCACGCGGGGACGCCG
>NZ_JOEV01000047.1 GCF_000721105.1 Streptomyces cellulosae | reverse complement strand
GGGGGAGACGGGTGGGCGGGTAAGGTCTGCGCCTGTGAGTCGTACTTCAGCTGCCGTTGAGCCGCCTGCCGACGCCGTGAGACCGGTGCGTCATCCTGACGCTCCCGCGCCCGGTGAGCTGCTCGGTGCGCACTACGGCGAGTGTTTCGGCTGCGGTGGCGAGCAGCCTCACGGACTGCACCTCCAGGCGCGGGCCGGCGAGGGGGTGACGGTGACCGCCGAGTTCACCGTGCGCCCCGCCCACCAGGGTGCTCCCGGCCTCGCACACGGCGGGGTGCTCGCGTCCGCCCTCGACGAGACCCTCGGCTCGCTGAACTGGCTGCTGCGGACGATCGCGGTGACCGGACGGCTGGAGACCGACTTCGTGCGGCCGGTCCCGGTGGACACCGTGCTGTATCTGGAGGCCGAGGTGACGGCCGTGGCCGGGCGGAAGATCTACTCCACCGCCACCGGCCGGATCGGCGCACCCGACGGGCCCGTCGCCGTCCGTGCCGACGCGCTCTTCGTCGAGGTGAAGGTCGACCACTTCATCGACAACGGCCGCCCGGAGGAGATCCGGGCGGCCATGAACGACCCGGACCAGGTCCGGCGTACCCGTGCCTTCGAGGTGAACCCGTGAGCCGTGAGCCCCGTCAAGAGCTCGACGTGCTGATCCGGCGCGTCGACCCGGACGTACCGCTTCCGTCGTACGCGCACCCCGGTGACGCGGGAGCCGATCTGCGGACCACCGAGGGCTGTGAACTGAAGCCGGGCGAGCGGGCCGTGCTGCCCACGGGGGTGTCTGTGGCGCTGCCGGAGGGGTACGCGGCCTTCGTGCACCCACGATCCGGTCTCGCCGCCCGCTGCGGTGTCGCTCTCGTGAATGCCCCGGGGACGGTTGATGCCGGGTACCGTGGGGAGATCAAGGTGATCGTGGTGAATCTCGATCCGCGCGAGTGCGTGCGGTTCGAGCGCTTCGACCGGATTGCCCAACTGGTCGTCCAGCAGGTCGAGAGGGTCCGCTTCCGGGAGGTCGCGGAGCTTCCCGGCTCGGCACGGGCCGAGGGGGGCTTCGGGTCCACCGGCGGTCATGCCGCGGTGGACGACGGAGGCGGCGCAAGCGGTCATGCCGCCATGGGCGGCGCGACGGGTGGGAATCGATACGCTTCGGTCGTATCCGACCGGGAAGGACAGTGACGTGTTCGGACGTCGCAAGAAGAAGGGTGCCGCCGAGGACGCGGCCGGCGAGGCCGAGCAGGTCGTCGACAGTGTCGACACTGAGGCGGACGAGGCAGAGGCCACGCGTGAGCGCGTGCGGCTCGAACCGGAGCCGCGGCCGGACGGGCCGTGGGACAGCACCGAGGTCCGTGACCCGGCCGAGGGCCGGGTGGACCTGGGCGGTCTGTTCGTGCCGGGCGTGGACGGCATGGAGTTGCGGGTCGAGGTCGCGGGCGATGCGATCGTCGCCGCCACGGTCGTACTGGGCGACAGCGCCATCCAGCTGCAGGCCTTCGCCGCGCCCAAGCGCGAGGGCATCTGGGGCGAGGTGCGCGAGGAGATCGGCTCCGGCATCACCCAGCAGGGCGGCATCATCGACGAGGTCGAGGGCCCGCTGGGCTGGGAGCTGCGCGCGCAGGTTCCGGTGCAGCTCCCGGACGGCACGGGCGGCTTCCAGGTGGTGCGGTTCGTCGGTGTCGACGGTCCCCGCTGGTTCCTGCGCGGGGTGATCTCCGGTCAGGGCGCGGTGCAGCCGCAGGCGGCCGGTCTGCTGGAGCAGATCTTCCGGGACACGGTCGTGGTGCGCGGTGAGGGCCCGATGGCGCCCCGCGACCCGATCGTCCTGAAGCTGCCGAACGACGCGCAGATGGTCCCCGAGGGTGTTCAGCAGCAGGATGAGGGTTCCCGCTTCGCCGGCGGCATGGGCCAGCTCCAGCGCGGACCGGAGATCACCGAGGTCCGCTGAGGCAGCACCACAGCACCGCGAAGACAGCACGACGGCAGACGACAAGGGCCGCACTCCCGGGAGTGCGGCCCTTGTCGTCCGCCCGGCGTCAGGGTTGCGTCAAAGACGGCCCCGGGGTGCTCGCGGCCCCCTTTGTCGCGATTGTTGGCCGTAAGGTCGACGCTGCGTGGGCGGCAGTGACCGGGAAGACAATGAGGCCATGGGACGCGGCAAGCTTCGGATCCACCTCGGTGCGGCACCGGGCGTCGGCAAGACGTACGCGATGCTGTCCGAGGGACACCGGCGTGTCGAACGGGGCACGGACTGCGTGGTGGCCTTCGTCGAGCACCACGACCGGCCGCGCACCGAGGTGATGCTGCACGGGCTGGAGCAGATCCCGCGCGCGGAACTCGCGTACCGGGGCTCGGTCTTCACCGAGATGGACGTCGACGCCGTACTGCGCAGGGCGCCCGCCGTCGCCCTGGTGGACGAACTCGCCCACACCAACATCCCCGGCTCCCGCAACGCCAAGCGCTGGCAGGACGTGGAGGAGCTGCTGGCCGCCGGGATCGACGTGGTCTCCACGGTCAACATCCAGCACCTGGAGTCGCTGGGGGACGTCGTCGAGTCGATCACCGGCGTACGGCAGCGGGAGACCGTGCCGGACGAGGTGGTGCGGCGGGCGGACCAGGTCGAGCTGGTCGACATGTCACCCCAGGCGCTGCGCCGGCGGATGGCGCACGGCAACATCTACCAGCCCGACAAGGTCGACGCGGCCCTGTCGAACTACTTCCGCCCCGGCAACCTCACAGCGCTGCGCGAGCTGGCGCTGCTGTGGGTGGCCGACCGGGTCGACGAGTACCTCAAGCAGTACCGCAGCGAGCACCAGGTCTCCAGGATCTGGGGTTCGCGCGAGCGGATCGTGGTCGGGCTGACCGGCGGTCCGGAGGGGCGGACGCTGATACGGCGGGCCGCGCGGCTCGCGGAGAAGGGCGCCGGCGGGGAGGTGCTGGCGGTCTACATAGCCCGCAGCGACGGGCTGACCTCGGCCTCCCCGAAGGAACTGGCCGTCCAGCGCACCCTGGTCGAGGACCTGGGCGGAACGTTCCATCATGTGGTGGGCGACGACATACCGGCCGCGCTGCTGGACTTCGCCCGCGGGGTGAACGCCACCCAGATCGTCCTCGGCTCCTCGCGCCGCAAGACCTGGCAGTACGTCTTCGGACCGGGCGTCGGCGCGACCGTGGCCCGGGAGTCGGGGCCCGACCTCGACGTGCACATCGTCACCCACGAGGAGGTCGCCAAGGGACGCGGACTGCCCGTCACCCGGGGAGCGCGGCTCGGCCGGGCCCGGATCCTGTGGGGCTGGCTGGTCGGTGTGATCGGCCCGGTGGCCATGGCGTTCCTGCTCAGCACGGTGGAGCTCGGACTCGCCAACGACATGCTGCTGTTCCTCGCGGTGACCGTGACGGCGGCCTTGCTCGGCGGCCTGCTGCCGGCGCTGGCCTCGGCCGCCGTCGGCTCCCTGCTGCTGAACTACTTCTACACACCGCCCCTGCACCGCTGGACGATCGCCGACCCGAAGAACATCGTCGCCATCGTGATCTTCGTGGGCGTCGGTGTCTCGGTCGCCTCCGTCGTCGACCTCGCCGCCCGCCGCACCCACCAGGCCGCCCGGCTGCGCGCCGAGTCGGAGATCCTCTCCTTCCTCGCGGGCAACGTGCTGCGCGGTGAGACCGGCCTGGAGGAACTGCTGGAGCGGGTCCGGGAGACCTTCGGCATGGAGTCGGCGGCCCTGCTGGAGCGGGCGAGCGACGTCGATCCGTGGACCTGCGCGGGCCGGGCCGGCCTCGGACGGCCCGTGGAGCGGCCCGAGGAGGCCGACGTCGACATGCCGGTCGGCGACCACATGGCGCTCGCGCTGACCGGCCGGGTGCTGCCCGCCGAGGACCGCCGGGTGCTCGCCGCCTTCGCCGCCCAGGCCGCCGTCGTACTGGACCGCAGCCGGCTCCAGGAGGAGGCCGACCGGGCGCGGGCGCTGGCCGAGGGCAACCGGATCCGTACGGCGCTGCTGGCCGCCGTGAGCCATGACCTCCGCACCCCGCTCGCCGGCATCAAGGCGGCGGTCACCTCCCTGCGGTCCGACGACGTGGCCTGGTCCGAGGAGGACCAGGCGGAGCTCCTGGAGGGCATCGAGGAGGGCGCCGACCGGCTGGACCACCTGGTGGGCAACCTGCTCGACATGTCCCGGCTGCAGACCGGCACGGTCACCCCGCTGATCCGGGAGATCGACCTCGACGAGGTGGTGCCGATGGCGCTCGGCGGGGTGCCCGAGGGCAGCGCCGACCTGGACATCCCCGAGACGCTGCCCATGGTCGCGGTGGACCCCGGGCTGCTGGAGCGGTCGGTGGCCAATCTGGTGGAGAACGCCGTCAAGTACAGCCCGGCCGGCCGGCCCGTCCTGGTGTCGGCCAGCGCCATCGCCGACCGGGTCGAGGTCCGGGTGGTGGACCGGGGACCCGGCGTCCCCGACGAAGCGAAAGACCGTATCTTCGAGCCCTTCCAGCGTTACGGTGACGCTCCGCGCGGGGCGGGCGTGGGTCTCGGCCTCGCGGTCGCCCGTGGCTTCGCCGAGGCCATGGGCGGCACCCTCGACGCCGAGGACACCCCCGGGGGAGGCCTCACCATGGTGCTCACGCTCCGGGCGGCCGGACTCCGCCCCGAGGGGCCTTCTCGCCCCGTACGACCGGAAAGGCAGGTCACATGACCCGGGTGCTGGTGATCGACGACGAGCCGCAGATCGTGCGCGCCCTCGTGATCAACCTCAAGGCGCGCGAGTACGAGGTCGACGCGGCGCACGACGGCGCCACCGCCCTCCAGCTCGCCGCCGCCCGCCACCCGGACGTGGTGGTGCTCGACCTGGGCCTGCCCGACATGGACGGGGTCGAGGTGATCCGGGGACTGCGCGGCTGGACCCGGGTGCCGATCCTGGTGCTGTCCGCCCGGCACTCCTCCGACGAGAAGGTCGAGGCACTCGACGCGGGCGCCGACGACTACGTCACCAAACCCTTCGGCATGGACGAACTGCTGGCCCGGCTGCGCGCCGCCGTGCGCCGCGCCGAGCCCACCGGGGGCGGCGAGGACGAGGTCCTGGTGGAGACCGACGGGTTCACCGTCGACCTCGCCGCGAAGAAGGTCCGGCGGCACGGGAAGGACGTACGGCTGACCCCTACGGAGTGGCATCTGCTGGAGGTGCTGGTGCGCAACGCCGGCCGGCTGGTGAGCCAGAAGCAGCTGCTCCAGGAGGTGTGGGGGCCGTCGTACGGGACGGAGACGAACTACCTGCGGGTCTACATGGCCCAGCTCAGACGCAAGCTGGAGGCGGATCCCTCGCATCCCGAGCACTTCGTGACCGAACCCGGGATGGGGTACCGGTTCGAGCGCTAGTAGCGCGGGTACGTAGCTGTCGGTGGACCCCGGTACGCTTCAGACATGAGTGTTGTTCCTCGTTCCGACAAGCCGGTGGGCCGGTTCCGGCGCATGCTCGACCGGCTGTCCTCGTCGCAGGAGGACCTCGAGTCGGAGGAACTGCGCGAGGACGCGGACACCACCGGCTGTGTTCGGATCGGCGACTGTCATGACCGTCAGGTCGTCACGGTTACTGGTACCTTGCGCACGGTCACCCTGCGGCCGCGGGCGGGAGTCCCGGCCCTGGAGGCCGAGCTGTTCGACGGCTCCGCCGCACTGGACGTGGTGTGGCTCGGCAGGCGCTCCATCGTGGGGATAGAGCCGGGGCGCAAGCTGATCGCATCGGGCCGGATCTCGATGAGCCGGGGCCGCCGGGTGCTGTTCAACCCGAAATACGAACTGAGACCCCTCGGTAGGGAGTAGCCGGTGACGTCGCTCGACAAGCCGACCCAAGACACGGAGCAGGACGCCCGGGCGGTGACGGAGGCCGCGCTGTTCGAGGCATTCGGCGGCGTGCGGGGCATGGTCGAGACGGTGCTGCCAGGCCTCCTGTTCGTGACCATCTACACGATCAACAAGGACCTGCACCTGTCGGCGATCGCCGCGCTCGCGGTGTCCCTGCTGCTGGTCGTGGTCCGCCTGGTGATGCGCGACACCGTCAAGCACGCCTTCAGCGGTGTCTTCGGCGTGGCCTTCGGCGTCGTCTTCGCGATGATGACGGGCAACGCCAAGGACTTCTATCTGCCCGGCATGCTCTACACGCTGGGGCTGGGGCTGGCGTACATCATCACCACGCTGTGCGGGGTGCCGCTGATCGGGCTCATCCTCGGGCCCGTCTTCAAGGAGAACCTCTCCTGGCGTACGCGGAACCCGGGGCGCAAGAAGGCGTACGCGAAGGCCAGTTGGGCCTGGGGGCTGATCCTGCTCGCCAAGTGCGCGATCCTCTTTCCGCTGTACTGGTGGGCCAACACCGCGCAGCTGGGCTGGGTGCTGATCGCGCTGAAGATCCCGCCGTTCCTGCTTGCCGTGTGGCTGACCTGGGTCTTCCTGGCGAAGGCGCCGGCGCCCATCGACGTGTTCGCCGAGATGGAGGCGGAGGAGAAGGCCGAGGAGGAGCGGAAGGCGGCGCAGGCGAGGGACCCCAGGGAACAGGGAGAGTCCCAGGCGGCCGGACGTCACCGCCGCGAGGCCTGAGTCCCGGATTCTCGCCGTACGACGAGGAAGGGCGCCCTGAACTCTCAGGGCGCCCTTCGCCGTCACAGACCCCGCAGGGCTCAGCCCGGCGTCTCCTCGCGCCGGACCGACAGCAGGTCCTCCAGTTGTTCCTCCCGGGCCTGGGCGGCCACGAACAGCAGCTCGTCGCCTGCTTCCAGGGAGTCCTCCTGGGACGGGGTGAGGACGCGGGTGCCCCGGATGATCGTGACGAGGGACGTGTCCTCCGGCCACTCCACGTCGCCGACCTGCGTGCCGGCCAGGGCCGACTCCTCGGGCAGGGTCAGTTCGACGAGGTTGGCGTCGCCGTGGCTGAAGCGGAGCAGGCGGACCAGGTCGCCGACGCTGACCGCCTCCTCGACCAGGGCCGACATCAGACGCGGGGTGGAGACAGCCACGTCGACGCCCCACGACTCGTTGAACAGCCACTCGTTCTTCGGGTTGTTCACGCGGGCGACGACGCGCGGGACGCCGTACTCCGTCTTCGCGAGGAGGGAGACGACGAGGTTCACCTTGTCGTCCCCCGTCGCGGCGATCACGACGTTGCAGCGCTGGAGCGCCGCCTCGTCCAGCGACGTGATCTCGCAGGCGTCGGCGAGCAGCCACTCCGCCTGCGGGACGCGCTCCACCGAGATCGCGGTCGGCGCCTTGTCGATCAGCAGGACCTCGTGGCCGTTCTCCAGCAGTTCGCCCGCGATCGAGCGGCCCACCGCGCCGGCACCGGCAATGGCGACCCTCATCAGTGACCGCCCTCCTCTTCGGGACCCTTGGCGAACGCCGCCTCGACCTTGTCGACCTCGTCGGTGCGCATCATCACGTGCACCAGGTCGCCCTCCTGCAGCACCGTCTGCGAGCTGGGCAGGATGGCCTCGCCGAGCCGGGTCAGGAACGCCACCCGGACGCCCGTCTCCTCCTGCAGCCTGCTGATCTTGTGGCCGACCCAGGCGGCCGAGGCGTGCACCTCGGCGAGCTGCACCCCACCGGTGGGGTCGCGCCACAGCGGCTCCGCGCCCGAGGGCAGGAGCCGGCGCAGCATCTGGTCGGCCGTCCAGCGGACCGTGGCCACCGTCGGGATGCCCAGGCGCTGGTAGACCTCCGCGCGCCGGGGGTCGTAGATCCGGGCCGCGACGTTCTCGATGCCGAACATCTCGCGGGCCACGCGCGCGGCGATGATGTTCGAGTTGTCGCCGCTGGAGACCGCGGCGAACGCGCCGGCCTCCTCGATGCCCGCCTCGCGCAGGGTGTCCTGGTCGAAGCCGACGCCAGTGACGCGGCGGCCCCCGAACCCGGAGCCCAGTCGTCGGAAGGCGGTGGGGTCCTGGTCGACCACGGCGACCGTGTGCCCCTGTTGCTCCAGGGTCTGGGCGAGAGCGGAACCCACTCTGCCGCAGCCCATGATGACGATGTGCACGACCGTCCTTCCGGTGTCAATAGTTACTGCTCAGCCACATCAGGGTCTCAGACCGACGCCCAAGCTACACACGCGCGGTAGGACGACGGCACCCCCGTGCACGGTTGCCCTCCGCGGAGGAGGTCAGCGGCGGCCGATGCTGCGGACGCTGGCCAGCGTCAGGATTCCGAGGCCGACGAGGGCGGCTGCGGCACCGATCAGCTCTGCGGTCGCGTGCATGGAACCTCCAGGGCGGTGAGGGGCGGCAACAGGCGGGGTTGGTCATCAGGATTTGTCATATAGACATGGGGAAGGTCGCGGGGACGGAATCCGCAGCGTGCTCCCTGTCATTTCACCTGTTAATTCACCCGTGAGGCAGAGGAGAGCCGGATGAGAGGCGGATGAGAGGCCGGTCAGGGACCGGTCACGGACCGATCCGAGTCCGGTGAGAGGCAGATGACGGACAAGGTTCTGCGGCGTGACCGTATTGAGGGCGGGGGAGGGTGGGCGCTCCCCTGTTCGACGCCTTACGATCCACTGTTGTGTCCAAACTGACCGACGTGCCCAAACGGATCCTGATCGGGCGCGCACTGCGCAGTGATCGGCTCGGGGAAACGCTCCTGCCGAAGCGCATCGCCCTCCCTGTCTTCGCCTCCGACCCGCTGTCCTCCGTGGCGTACGCGCCGGGAGAGGTGCTGCTGGTCCTCTCCATCGCGGGCGTGTCGGCGTACCACTTCAGCCCCTGGATCGCCGTCGCGGTCGTCGTGCTGATGTTCACCGTGGTCGCCTCCTACCGGCAGAACGTGCACGCCTACCCGAGCGGCGGCGGCGACTACGAGGTGGCCACCACCAACCTCGGACCCAAGGCGGGCCTCACGGTCGCCAGCGCCCTGCTCGTCGACTACGTCCTGACCGTCGCCGTCTCCATCGCCTCCGGCATCGAGAACCTCGGATCCGCGATCCCCTTCGTCGTCCAGCACAAGGTGCTCTGCGCGGTCGCGGTGATCGTGCTGCTGACCCTGATGAACCTGCGTGGTGTACGGGAGTCGGGCACGCTGTTCGCGATTCCGACGTACGTCTTCGTCACGGGCGTCTTCCTCATGATCGCGTGGGGTGCGTTCCGCGGGCTGGTGCTCGGCGACACCCTGCGGGCACCGACGGCCGACTTCCACATCAAGGCCGAACACCAGGGCCTGGCGGGCTTCGCGCTGGTCTTCCTGCTGCTGCGCGCCTTCTCCTCCGGCTGTGCCGCGCTCACCGGCGTCGAGGCGATCTCCAACGGCGTCCCGGCCTTTCGCAAGCCCAAGTCGAAGAACGCGGCGACCACGCTCGCGATGATGGGCCTGCTCGCCGTCACCATGTTCTGCGGCATCATCGTGCTGGCCGCGGTGTCCAAGGTCCGCATGGCGGAGAACCCGGCCGTCGACCTCCTCCACAACGGCAGCCCGCTCGGCACCGGCTACGTGCAGAACCCGGTGATCTCCCAGGTCGCCGAGGCGGTCTTCGGCAAGGGCAGCTTCCTGTTCATCGTGCTCGCCGCGGCCACCGCACTGGTGCTGTTCCTGGCGGCGAACACCGCGTACAACGGGTTCCCGCTGCTCGGCTCGATCCTCGCCCAGGACCGCTACCTGCCGCGCCAGCTGCACACCCGCGGTGACCGGCTCGCCTTCTCCAACGGCATCGTGCTGCTGGCGGGCGCGGCCACGCTGCTCGTCGTGATCTACGGCGCCGACTCGACGCGGCTGATCCAGCTGTACATCGTCGGTGTGTTCGTGTCGTTCACGCTCAGCCAGACCGGCATGGTCCGCCACTGGAACCGCCACCTGTCCACCGAGAAGGACCCGGTCAAGCGCCGCAACATGGTCCGCTCCCGCGCGATCAACACCTTCGGTGCCTTCTTCACGGGTCTGGTGCTGGTGGTCGTCCTGGTCACCAAGTTCACGCACGGCGCCTGGGTCGCGCTGCTCGGAATGATGATCTTCTACGCGACGATGACGGCCATCCGTAAGCACTACGACCGCGTGGCCGAGGAGATCGCCGCTCCCGAGGGTCCGAGCGACGACATGGTACGGCCGTCCCGGGTGCACTCGGTCGTGCTGATCTCCAGGATCCACCGGCCGACACTGCGGGCGCTGGCGTACGCCAAGCTGCTGCGCTCGGACACCCTGGAGGCGCTCAGCGTCAACGTGGACCCGGCGGAGACCAAGGCACTGCGCGAGGAGTGGGAGCGGCGCGGGATCGACGTACCGCTGAAGGTGCTGGACTCGCCGTACCGGGAGATCACGCGGCCGGTCATCGAGTACGTGAAGAGCCTGCGCAAGGAGTCGCCGCGGGACGCGGTGTCCGTGATCATCCCCGAGTACGTGGTCGGCCACTGGTACGAGCAGCTGCTGCACAACCAGAGCGCGCTCCGGCTCAAGGGCCGGCTGCTGTTCACGCCGGGTGTCATGGTGACGTCGGTGCCCTACCAGCTGGAGTCCTCCGAGGCGGCGCGGAACCGGGCGCGCAGGCGGCAGGACTGGAGCGCTCCGGGTGCGGTGCGGCGCGGGCCGGCGCAGGAGCGGCCGAAGGAACCGAGCGCGAAGAACTGACTGTCCGCTCGGCACGTAGCCTGACTGTCTGCTCGGCACGTAGAACTGGCCTGTCTGCTCAGCACGTAGACTGGTGGGCTGTTGTCCGGCCGTATCTCTCTTGACGTTGTGGAGTCACCCCGCCATGCAGGCAGAACCGAACAAACCGCAGGCGGGCCCGTCGGCGGTGTCGCTGGTGGGGCAGGAGTACGAGGTCGAGGTCGGCCCCGTCGCCCACGGCGGCCACTGCATCGCCCGTACCGAGGAGGGCCAGGTGCTGTTCGTCCGGCACGCGCTGCCCGGTGAGCGGGTCGTGGCGCGGGTGACCGAGGGCGAGGAGGGTGCGCGGTACCTGCGGGCGGACGCGGTGTCGGTGCTGACGGCTTCCAAGGACCGGATCGAGGCGCCCTGTCCGTACGCCGGTCCCGGCCGCTGCGGCGGCTGCGACTGGCAGCACGCCAAGCCGGGCGCCCAGCGCCGCCTCAAGGGCGAGGTCGTCGCCGAGCAGCTCCAGCGCCTCGCCGGTCTCACCCCGGAGGAGGTCGGCTGGGACGGCACGGTGATGCCGGCCGAGGGCGACAAGGTCCCGGCGGGCCAGGTCCCGCAGTGGCGCACGCGCGTGCAGTACGCGGTGACCGAGGACGGGCAGGCGGGGCTGCGCCGGCACCGCTCGCACGAGGTGGAGCCGATCGACCACTGCATGATCGCAGCCGAGGGCGTCAGCGAACTGGGCATCGAGAAGCGGGACTGGACGGGCATGGCCTCCGTCGAGGCGATCGCGGCGACGGGTTCCCAGGACCGCATGGTGATCCTGGAGCCGCGCCCCGGTGCCCGCCTGCCCCTGGTCGAGCTCGACCGGCCCGTCTCCGTCATGCGCGTCGAGGAGAAGGACGGCGGCATCCACCGCGTCCACGGCCGCGCGTTCGTGCGCGAGCGCGCCGACGGCCGTACCCACCGCGTCGGCAGCGGCGGCTTCTGGCAGGTCCACCCGAAGGCGGCGGACACCCTCGTGACGGCGGTCATGCAGGGCCTGCTGCCCCGCAAGGGCGACATGGCGCTGGACCTGTACTGCGGCGTCGGCCTGTTCGCGGGCGCCCTCGCCGACCGCCTCGGCGAGCAGGGCGCGGTCCTCGGCATCGAGTCCGGCAAGCGCGCAGTCGAGGACGCCCGGCACAACCTCGCCGCCTTCGACCGGGTACGGATCGAACAGGGCAAGGTGGAATCGGACCTCCCGCGCACCGGGATCACGGAGGTCGACCTCATCGTCCTGGACCCGCCGCGCGCGGGCGCCGGCCGGAAGACGGTGCAGCACCTGTCGACCCTGGGCGCGCGCCGGATCGCGTACGTCGCCTGCGATCCCGCCGCGCTGGCGCGGGACCTGGGGTACTTCCGGGACGGGGGATACCGGGTGCGGACGTTGCGGGTGTTCGATCTGTTTCCGATGACGCATCACGTGGAGTGCGTGGCGATTCTTGAGCCTGCTGCAAAGGGGCTTTGACCTGCGGGTTCTTGGAGATTCCGCAGCCGTGGCCTGTGCGCTCGATCTGTTTCCCCAAATGCGTGACGTGAACCACGTCCCATGCGTCTGAGCGTCACTGACCTGCTGTTTGCCAGCACTACGGGGACGGCAGCTGTGCCTCGTTGCGGCGCAGGCCAGCACGGAGGCAGGTTGTCTTGACGCTCGGATGACGCTCCCTCTGATGGTCTGTCAGAGCAGTGTCGGCCGCGCTCGGTCCGGTGGGCCGCCCGTCGCGTGCCCCGGGGTACGGCGGTGGGATCGGAGAGGGTCTGTTCGCGTCCGGCGGTGAGGGCGCCGTGGAGGGCGGCGTCGGGGCCGAGGGTGTCGGGGATCACAATGACAGGGAGCGGTCCGGCGTGGGCCGAGGCGGGCGTCGATGTCGGGTCTCACACATCCCCGTCTCCCTTGACGGACCCGCCTGCGGGTACGGCGCGACCGGCTGCCTGACCACCTGCATCAATACCTATGCCGTCCTGGACGCGGCCGGGCTCGGCGCTCTTGTCTCCCCGCACGACACCACATCGTCCTCGGCGGCCACCTCGCCAACTGGCTGCCCTGGCCGGCGTAGGCGGCGGCGTCAACGGGTTCGCCGTCCTGCGCGGTGGGGGCGTGGTACTCGGCCGGGGCGGCCATCTTGGCGTCGTTGACCACGTCGACAGGGCATGGCGGGTCGGCGACGAGCAGGGCGAGGCGTGGCGCGTGGTGGCCTGCGCCCGGGGCGTTCGCAGGTCCCTCGGTGACCGGTCCGGACAGGGCGATCACCAGGCGGCCCGGATGCCGGCGGGCCGTTGGCGGCGAAGGCGATGGCTTCGGTCAGTGCCTCGGGTGGCCTGAACGGACGCCGGGGTCAGGGCAGTTGACGCGTCTGGTCGGGCGTGCCGGTCAGGTTGGCCGTCACTCACATCCGCCATGAGCCGCGTGTGCAGCTCCGGCATGTCCGTCACGCTGCTGCCCGGATGCGGGAGGCGAGCTGAGGGGAGGCGCCTTTCCCGTCGGCGCGCACGGTAGGGGCGCCCACTTCGGCGGGCCCCCCTCGAAGCGACATGGTGCCCGACTGCGCGCGGGCCGCGATCCGGGCCGGGGCACCGCCGGCGGGCTCAGCAGCCGCGATCCGGGCGGCGGCGCCGAGCGCGACGGCCAGGCCGACGTTCTCGGTTCCGGCCCGCAGACCGCGCTCCTGGCCGCCGCCGTAAGCGACCGACCGGCTCCAGGGGCATCTCTTCGCGTACGGACAACCGCTCCACAAAGCCGGTATTCCTTTGCCGAGGCTGTCCCTCGACGCCATGGCGGTCGCGTCGGCCGGGTCGTCCACGAACGCCCGCCGTCAGCGTCCCGTTGCGAGAAGACCGCGGCTGCCTGCTCCGGCGCAGAGTGCCGGCCTACGCCGACGGCCAGGGTCCTGAGCGTGGGCAACCACCGCAACGCTGACGGGGCCACGCCGTGAGAGTAGCGCCGGGAAACCGGCTCTGACCTCCGTGAACGGAACGTTTTCCGCGCACAAAGATGCGTCAGCTCGTCGTTGACCGCCACTCGTCAGCGGGGTCAGGGTGAGAGAGCCGGACCGGATGCCTGACACCACTTCTCCGGTCCCCCCTTTTCCGGTCATCGCACTGAGCGCAGGAGGTCGTGATGCTCCACACGGACGCCCGTGAAACCACCGAGTGCGGGGAGCACGAAGCGGCTGCCGCCACCACGACCGCGCCCGCGGTGCCGGCCGCACCGGCGGCCGGCCACGAGCTGTTCTTCCAGCGGTGTCTCTGGTGCGGCACCCCCGCCTACCGCCGGTCGTTCTGCCGGGCCTGCGGATCCACGGCCTTCCGACGCGAGCGCAGCGCCGGCGCCGGAGCCGTCGTCCGCCGAACCGGCCACGCTCCGCATCACACGTGGTTCGTCGCGATGGACGAAGGCTTCAACCTGATCTGCCAGGTCACCGGGACGGCCCCGGTCGTGGTCGGGATCGGCGCCAGGGTGAGGGTCCTACGGACGGCCGGCCCTGTCGGTCAGGGCCTGCCCGTCGTCGAGCTCACCCACCCGGCGACGTATTCGGAGCGCTGGTGGTGAGAGCTGACGGCTCGGACGGAGCGGTGCTCGCAGGCCGGTACGACGAGAGAGGAGGGTGCGTGAGCACCCATGACGACGCGCCGGACGAACGGGCCGGCATCGGCCGCGAAGGTGCGGTGCGCGGTGCGCTGGAAGGGCTCCGCATCGCCGACTTCTCCCGGGTCCTCGCAGGGCCCTACGCCACGATGCTCCTCGCCGATCTCGGCGCCGAGGTGGTGAAGGTGGAGCGGCTGGGTGCCGGGGACGAGACCAGGGCCTGGCATCCGCCGGCGGACCACGACGGCACCTCCACGTACTTCCTGAGCGTGAACCGGAACAAGAAGTCCGTCGTCCTGGACCTCACGACCGAGGCCGGTCTCGAACAGGCCCGCGCCCTGGTCGCCGAGTCCGACGTGCTGGTGGAGAACTTCCGTCCCGGCACGATGGAGCGGCTGGGGCTCGGCCCTCGCGAACTGCGCGCCCGGCACCCGGGGTTGGTCTACTGCTCGATCAGTGGCTTCGGCAGCGGTGCGGGCGCGGCGATCCCCGGATACGACCTGCTCGTGCAGGCCGTCGGCGGCCTGATGAGCGTGACCGGAGACGTGGCCGGGGAGCCGGTGAAGGCCGGCGTGGCCCTCGTCGACGTGATCACCGGCCTGCACGCCTCGCTGGGCGTGCTGGCAGCCCTCCGGCACCGGGACGCCACCGGGGAGGGCCAACTGGTCGAGGTGAACCTGCTCGGCTCGCTGCTGTCGGCCATGGTCAACCAGGCGTCGGCGTTCGCCGTCGCCGGCGTCGTGCCGGGCCGCCTGGGCAACGCGCATCCGAGCATCGCCCCGTACGAGACCTTCCCGGCCGCCGATCGTCCGCTCGCGATCGCGGTGGGCAACGACCGGCAGTTCGCGGCGCTCGCCGAGATCGTCGGGGATCCCGGTCTCGCACTGGACGACCGCTTCCGCACCAACGCCGACCGCGTCGCCCACCGCGCCGAACTCAAGGACCTGCTGACCGAACGGCTGGGTGTCTCCGGCGCCGACCACTGGTCGGCCGTCCTGCTGGCTGCGGGCGTGCCCGCCGGACCGGTCAATACCCTCGACGAGGCATTCGCCTTCGCGGCGAAGCTCGGCCTTCCCGGCATCGTCGACATTCCCGCCGCACCCACCGACGGAGCGGAGGGCAGGCCCTCCCGTCAGGTCGCGAGCCCCGTCGCGCTGAGCGGCACACCCGCCCAGTACCGCCTGCCGCCGCCACGCCTTGGTCAGCACACCGCGGAGATCCTCGACCGCCTTTCCGACTCCGCCACCGGACCGGAGGGATCGGTCACGTGACCGATCCCCGCCCCGGCACCAGCACCTCGACCTCACCCACCCCCGTCACCGCCAGGAGCCCACGATGAGCCAAAAGCCGCTGAAGGACCCGCTCGACCTGCTCGACTTCTCCTCCACCCTCACCGACGAGGAACGGGAGATCCAAGCCACCGTCGCCAAGTTCCTCGCCGACCGGGTGCGTCCGCACCTCGGCGAGTGGTTCGAGAACGCGCACTTCGCCCGTGAACTCGCCCCTGAACTTGGCAAGTTGGGCGTACTTGGCATGCATCTGGAGGGCTACGGCTGCGCCGGCACCAACGCCGTCTCCTACGGTCTGGCCTGCCTGGAACTGGAGGCGGCGGACTCCGGTTTCCGCAGCTTCGTCTCCGTGCAGGGCTCGCTGTCGATGTTCTCCATCTGGAAGTGGGGTTCGGAGGAGCAGAAGCTTCAGTGGCTGCCCCGGCTCGCCGCCGGTGAGGCGATCGGCTGCTTCGGCCTGACCGAGCCCGACTTCGGCAGCAACCCCGCCGGGATGCGCACTCGGGCCGTCCGCGACGGCGACGACTGGATCCTCAATGGCTCCAAGATGTGGATCACCAACGGCGGCATCGCCGACGTGGCCACCGTCTGGGCACAGACCGAGGACGGCGTCCGTGGCTTCCTCGTGCCGAGTGGCACTCCCGGCTTCACCACGCAGGACATCAAGCAGAAAATGTCGCTGCGTGCCTCGATCACCTCCGAGCTGTACTTCGACAACGTACGGCTGCCGGAATCGGCGCGGCTTCCGCTGGCGGAAGGTCTGCGCGGACCGCTGTCCTGCCTGAACGAGGCCCGCTTCGGCATCCTGTTCGGCGCGGTCGGCGCCGCCCGTGACTCGCTCCAGGCGGCCATCGAGTACGCCGACTCCCGCGTTCAGTTCGACAAGCCCATCAGCGCCTTCCAGCTCACCCAGAAGAAGCTCACCGACATGAGCGTGTCCCTGGGCAACGCCGCGCTGCTCGCCGTCCATCTGGGCCGACTCAAGGACCAGCACCGCATCCGGCCTGAGCAGATCAGCGTCGGCAAGCTCAACAACGTGCGCGAAGCGATCGCCATCGCGCGCGAATGCCGCACCGTGCTGGGGGCCAACGGCATCTCCCTGGAGTACTCGCCACTGCGCCACGCCAACAACCTGGAGTCGGTGATGACCTACGAAGGCACCAACGAGATGCACACGCTGGTCGTCGGTCAGGCGATCACCGGATACCCGGCGTTCCGCTGACCGCCTCGGCTGAAGGAAGGCGACCGTGAACATCGTCGTACTCGTCAAGCAGGTCCCGGACACCGGAGCCGAACGCACCCTGTCCGCCGACGACCACACCCTTGACCGCGAGGGTGCCGACCTGGTGCTCGACGAGATCAATGAACGCGCCGCGGAAGAGGCCCTGCGGCTGAAGGAGTCGTCGGACGCCGAGGTCACCGTCGTGTCCATGGGGCCCGACTCCGCCCTCGACGCCATCCGAAAGGTTCTGGCAATGGGCGCCGACCGCGCGATCCACATCCGCGACGACCGGCTCCACGGCGCCGACGTGGTGACCACCGCCAAGGTGTTGGCGGCCGCCGTGCGGACGGTGGAGGAGGTCGACCTGGTCCTGGCGGGCGACGCGACCACCGACGGACAGGCGAGCGCGGTTCCCGCCATCGTCGCCGACCTGCTCGGTCTGCCGCAGCTGACACATGCGCGCGAACTGGACGTGGACGGGGGACGCGTGCGAGCCGAACGCGAGACCGACACCGGCGAGGCGACGCTGGAGGCGTCGCTGCCCGCGCTGGTCAGCGTCACCGAGAAGATCAACGAGCCGCGCTACCCCTCGTTCAAGGGGATCATGGCCGCCAAGAAGAAGCCGGTGGAGACGGTCGACCTCGACGACCTGTTCCCCGACGCGGATGCCGCCGGGTTCCGAGTGACCCGCACCCGCGTGGTGGAGGCCGTCCCGCGTCCGGTCCGGGTCGCTGGCATCCGTGTCACGGACGACGGCTCGGCCGGCCGGCAGCTCTTCGAACACCTGATTGCCCAGAAGCTCCTCTGAGGCGAATCGCTCCGCAACAAGAAGCAGGCACCCCATGCCCGATGTCCTCGTCCTCGTCGACCACGACGGGGAACGTGTCCACAAGTCCACGCACGAACTCCTGGCCGCCGCACGGCGGTTGGGAGACCCGGCCGCAGTCGTCGTGGGCACCCCCGGCACAGCGGCCCGCCTCGCGCAGTCCCTGGCCCGGTACGGCGCCACAACCGTCCACGCGGCGGGCCGACGCCCTGGGCGGCGCGGTGGGCGCCTCAGGCGCCGCGGTCGACGCCGGGTACTACCCACACCGGTTCCAGGTCGGGCAGACCGGAAAGTCCGTCTCCCCGCAGCTGTACGTCGCCCTGGGGATCTCCGGAGCCATCCAGCACCTCGCCGGGATGCAGACCTCCAAGACGATCGTCGCCGTCAACAAGGACCCGGAGGCCCCCATCCTCGGCCTCGCCGACTACGGCGTGGTGGGAGACCTGTTCGCGGTGGCGCCCCAGCTCACGCAGGAAGTGGCAGCCCGCCGCACAGCCGGCTGACGTGGTGCGCCGTCGGCTGGGGAGCAGCGGGCGCCCGGCTGGGCGGCGGCAGATCCGCCAAGCGCCCGCACAGGGTCGGCCCACCGGCCGACTACCTGTGCGACAAAGCCCCACGCGACCCGGACCAGCCGACAACACCTCGAGGCATCCCGTGACGGCGACGCGGAGCGTCGCCGTGTCCGGTCTCCTGGGGCGCGGAGCGCCCGCAAGGCCGCCGACGGAGACGGAAAGCGAACGGGTGTGCCTGTGTTCGCTGGCTGGGGTGGCTTTGGCGTAGTGCAGGTACGGGTGTGCGCATGTCGCACGTACGGTCTTTTCAGGGAGGGTGGGGCGATCGGGCGGGGCGTGGGAGGGGGATGTCGTGTCGGTGGTGAAGGGGGCCGGGGCCGTCGGGTATGCCCGGTGGACGTTGCGGCTGCGTGTGTAGTCGGCCGCCGAGCGTGCGCTGCTGGCGGAGTGGGACCGGTGCCGGTGGATCTGGAACGAGTGACGGCGACACCGGTGCCGTGCCACGACGGGCTCGGCCAAGTCGTACGGCCCCTCCTGTACGGGCTGGCGCGGCAGATGGCACACCTGGAGTCCTGTGGCACGCCCCGGCTCGCCGACCACGTGGTCGGCCTGATCGGAACCCTGCTCGCGGAGCAGGCGGGCGCGGACCGGAGCACCGAGGAGGACGGCCCGGGCGTGCTCACCCAGCGCCTCCTCGCCTACATGGAGGAGCGGCTCGCCGACCCCGGGCTGAGCCCCGAAGGCATCGCGGCCGCCCACCGCATCTCCCGCCGCTACCTGTACAAGTTGCTGGCCGCACAGGGACACACCCTCTCGGGCTGGATACGGGAACAGCGTCTGGACCGGTGCGGCGCGAGCTCGCCGATCCGGCCATGGACCACCTTCCGGTCGGCGCCGTCGGCGGACGCTGGGGCGCTTCCGACCCGGCCCACTTCAGCCACGCCTTCAAGGCGGCCTACGGCATGAGCCCCCCGGCTGCGCGGACGGCTGGACGACGGCGTCAATGGCCGTAGTGCGAGAACACCGGCCTTCGGGGTGGCCGCTGAGGGGGCTGGAGATGACGACGGCGGACGCACGGTGCTCGGGCCGTGCGGGACAGCAGGTGGCCGGTGCCCTCAGACCACCTGGTAGTTCCCTCAGGCCGCCCGGTAGTCGAAGAACCCCTGTCCCGACTTGCGGCCCAGCAGGCCCGACTCGACCATGCGGCGCAGCAGCGGGGGCGGGGCGTACAGCGGTTCGCGGTACTCCTCGTACAGGGCCTCGCCTATCGCCGCCACCGTGTCCAGGCCGATGAGGTCGGCGAGGCGCAGCGGGCCCATGGGGTGGGCGCAGCCGGCGGTCATGCCCGTGTCGATGTCCTCGGCCGTCGCGGTGCCGGAACTGACCATGCGCACCGCTGCCAACAGGTACGGAATCAGCAAGGAGTTGACCACGAATCCCGCGCGGTCCTGAGTGACGATCGTCTTCTTGCCCAGGGTCTCGGCTGCGAAGGCGCGTACGCGCTGTTCCGTGGCCCTGGAGGTGTGCATCGAGGGGATCACCTCGACCAGCGGCATGGCAGGGACCGGGTTGAAGAAGTGCAGGCCCACCACGGCATGAGGACGTCCGGTCACGGCCGCGAGCCGGGCGATGGGGATCGAGGACGTGTTGCTGGCCAGCACGGCGGACGGGTTGGTGACCGCTTTGTCCAACTGCTGGAACAGCTCTGTCTTGGCCCGCTCGTCCTCGACGGCGGCTTCGATCACCAGGTCAGCGCCGGACAGCCGGGAGAGGTCCGCGGTGACCGAGATCCCGGCGAGGGCGCGGGCGCGGCCTTCCGGGCCGATGGCGCCGTGCTTCTCCGCCTTGAGCAGTGAGTCGGCGACGCCCGTCAGCCCGGCGCGGGCCCTGTCCTCGGTGACGTCGCACAAGGTGACGTGCAGCCCGGCCCGGGCGCAGACCTCGGTGATGCCCCGGCCCATCTGCCCAGCGCCGACGACGCCCACGTGCTTGATCGATGTCATGTGCTCCTCCGCCTGTTCCCGCGTCCGGCGGCGGTTCGCCGACGCCGTGACGGTCTGTGCTGCGGTGTCGAGGGTAGGCCGGGGACCACCCCTTTGACCTGCGCTGATGATGCGTTTTCTGCGCACAAACATGCGTCGCTACGGTGTCGCTCCGGCGCGTCTTGCGGAGCCGGCCCGATCACGGCGGGGAGGGGACGTCGGCCGGGGCGCGAGCACGAGGAGGGCGCGGACATCGAGGCCGGCGCCCTCTGGGGCAGACGTGACGGAGTTGCCGAGGTCCCCTGGACAGACTCCGGACGGGGACCCGCCCCCGTCGGCGGGGCGTCCGGCGGCCGGGGCGGAGAGGGGCCCACGCGCCGGCCGGGCGTCGGCAGGTGGCCGGACGCCCGCCGGAAACGGCGGTGTCAGCCGGCGGTGACAGTGGCGGCAGCCGCCTCCCGCAGACGGCGGATCACACCGCGCACCGCGGGCGAGGTCTCGCCCCTGCGGAAGGCGCCGACCAGGCTGGTCGTCAGCGCCACGTCGGCCAGCGGACGGTAGGCCACTCCCGGGATCTGCACGCGGCGCAGCGAATCGGGGACCAGGGCGACCGCGAGACCTCCGCCGACCATGGTCAGGGCGGCTATGAAGTCCCGTACCGGGGGAGCGCACCGCGGGCTGAAGCCCCCTCGCTCCGCCACTTCGAGGATCTGGTCGCGGCAGCCGTACTCCTCGTCGAAGTGCGGGGCGACGAAGCACTCGTCGCGCAACTGTGCCGCCGGTACCGCCTCGTAGGCCGCCAGCGGGGCGCCGGCCGGCAGGGCCAGGACGACGTCCTCGGTGAGCAGACGGGTGGCCGTGACCTCGGGCGGGTATTCCGGCCTGAAGCGCAGGAATCCGACGTCGATGTCCCCGCAGACCAGCGCCTCCAGTTGGGCGGGTGTCTCCAGCTCGCGCACCTGCACGGTCAGTTCGGTGCCGGGACCGGCGCAGCGGGTGAGGACGTCGGTCAGCACCCCGGAGAACGCGGCCGAGGCGACGTAGGCGATCTGGGCGTGCCCCAGTTCCCCGCGACCGGCGCGCCGGCCTATGGCCTCGGCCCTGGCGGCCTGGGCGAGGGTCAGCCGCGCCTCTTCGAGGAACAGCAGCCCGGCGCTGGTGAGCGCGGGGCGGGTACGCCGTCCGCGGTCGATGAGCCGCACACCGAGGTGTGACTCCAGTGCCTTGACCTGGGCGCTGAGAGCCGAGGGGGCCAGGTGCAGACGGTCGGCCGCCCGTGCGAAGTGCAGTTCCTCCGCGACGATGACGAACGATTCCAGCCAGCGCAGTTCCATCGGCTCCTCCATCCCGCTGGCCCGTTCCGAGGGAGAACGGGCTGTGTAGGGCCTGTGGTGGGCACACCCCGCGGCGCTCGTCAGGGCAGAACAGGATCGCCGCGGGGTGAGTGTGGGGTAGAGGCCGTCGGCAGCATGGCCGGTGGCGGTTCAGGGAATGACGACGTAGTTGCTGAATCCGCCGTCGCGGTCCTCGAGTCCCGAGATCGCCTCGTTGACCCTGGCCAGCGGGAAGGGCTTGGTCTGCAGGTACGACAGGTCCAGGGCGCCGGTGGCCACCATGTCGGCGAGTTCCTGCCCCTGCGCGGTGGAGAACCAGTTGGAGCCGATCAGCTGCACCTGTTCGTCCATGAGCCACTTCACGTCCACGGGCAGCCGGTCGGCGACGCCGCCGACGTTGACGACCCTGCCGCCGCGGCGGACGCCCTGCATGGAGTCGAGCATCGTCTCCACCGGCGCCTTGGCGCCCAGCGCGCTGATCACGTAGTCCGCGCCCTCGCCGCCGGTGCGGGACTTGGCCCACTCACCCGTCGAGCCGTCGCCGAGCCGCAGGACCTCGATCCGCTCCGGGTCCAGTTCCCGGACTCGCTTGAGGAGTTCCTCGTTGCGGCCGGTCCCGAGGACCCGGGAGGCGCCGGAGGCGAGCGCGAGCAGGGTCGACGCGACACCGAGGGTGCCCGTGACCCCGTCGATCAGCGCGACCTGGCCGGGGCCGGCCGCGGCGTTCCTGAGGGCGCCGTAGGACGTGCCGATGTAGCCGAGCTTGCCGGCCTGCTCGAACGTCATGTTGTCGGGGAGGTTGACGATCGAGGACTGGGGTGCGGTCATGTACTGCGAGAAACCGCCGTACGGATACAGGTCGAAGATCCGCTGGCCGTCGCGGGAGGTGCTGAAGTAGCCGTTCAGTGTGAAGTAGCGGCAGCGGCTCAGTTCACCGCCCCGGCACACCTGACAACTGCCGCACCCGCGCAGCGGGTTGACGTACACCCGGTCGCCGGGCCTGGTGTGCAGCACTGCCTCGCCGACCGCCTCGACCACACCCGCGGCGTCCAGACCGAAGATCGCGGGGAACCTGGGCAGCGGCTGGTGCGGGAACCAGGTGGGCCAGTTGTTGATCACGTTCGCCATGTTCGGCACGATCCCGCACGCCTTGACCCGCACCAGCACATCGGTCGCCCGCGGGGTGGGCACGTCGATACTGTCGATCGACATCGGCTCACCGAGCGCGTGCAGTCGTGCAGCGAGCATTTTCGCCATCGAAATACTCCTTGGAAATACTCCGTCCCGACGGTCGGGGGGGCGGAGGAAACTTTTCGGCGACCGAGGCGGCGGACCGGCGGCTCGGCTGTCACTTCTCACATATCGAGGGCCTTTACGGCGCCGAGTTTTAGGATTCCGGGAAGGGATTCGGGTAGTTCTCTTCGAGGTCGATGTCCAGCAGACCCATGATGCGGACGCCGGAGTTGTACCAGGCGATGGACAAGGACAGTTCGACCATCTGCCGGTCCGTCAGCAGGTCGGCGGCGGCCCGCCAGGTCTGCTCGGAGACGTCGACCCGGAGCGTGGACTCCTCGGCGAGGCGCATCACCGCCTTCTCCGTGTCGTCGAACAGGCCCGAGGACTCGAAGTCGGGCACCGCCGCGAGCTGTTCCTCGGTGAGCCCGGCCTTCAGCCCGTGCGACTGGTGGTGCGCGACCTCGTACGCGGACCGGGTCGCGTGTCCGACGGTCAGGATCGCCAGTTCTCGCAAGCGGGGGCTGAGGTCGGCGGCGCGCAGCGAGTTGGCGTAGGTCAGGAAGGCGTCCAACTGGGCCGGCGCGCCCGCCAGGGCGAGGAAGATGTTCGCCGTCGGTACCTTGCGTTCGGCTTCCAGCCGGTCGTACAGGGGCTTCTGTGCCGGGTCCGCGTCCTCGCGGTTCAGGTAGGGCACTCGTGCCATGGTGTCTCCTCGGATGACGTGGGGGTGAAGGGCCGGGCCGGGTCAGGGGGCTGACTGCTCCAGCAGGAAACGTTCGAGTGACATCGGCTTCGGCAGCTCGGCCGGCGGGATCAGCGGCGCGCCGAGGAAGGGCGACGCCTCGAAGTACCACTTCTCCAGGGCCGGCAGACCCCAGCGGGCGTTGGTGCTCAGTGACGCCGCGTCCCAGCGGACGGGCTCGATCTCGGTGTCGATCGTCTGGTAGTGGCTGTTGAAGACCTCCACCCGGTGCCCGTCGGGGTCGCGGAGGTAGACGAAGAGCATTCCGCCCGGCCCGTGCCGGCCGGGGCCGCGCTCCACCCCGTCGCCGTAGCCGAGGATGCCCGCCCAGTCGCAGGCAGTGAAGATGTCGCGGCTCTCGGAGACGGTGTAGGCGAAGTGGTGCAGGGCGGGCCCGGTGTTCTCGACGATCGCCAGGTCCAGGCAGGTGCCCTTGCGGTACATGAAGGCGCCCAGCAGTTTGTCGCCGTGCTCCAGGTACTCCGAGTTGCGGAAGCCGAGCTCGCTGTAGAAGGCGCACAGCTCGTAGGTGTCGGGCGCGAAGATCTGGTAGTGGTCCAGCCGCTGCGCGTGGGCGCCCTTGTAGGACGCGAAGTCGATGTGCAGCCGAGGCCGGGTCTCCATGTGCGCGCACAGTTCGAGCGGGGTGCCGATGGGGTCGCCGACGTGCAGGGTGCGGCCCTGGTACGGGGCGTCGACCCACTCGGCGGGCAGCCCTCGCTCACGGAACCAGGCGTACGCGAGATCCAGGTCCTCGTCGAAGAAGACCCGGTAGCCGACCCGCCTGCACGATCCGGCCCCCTCCTCGTCCAGCTCCAGCACGAGGCTGTGGTGGCACGCCTCGGCCAGGCCGCGGAGATAGCAGGTGCGTTCGTCCTCGTCGCTGACGACGAGGCCCAGCGCGTTCACGTAGAAGTTCCGGCTCTCGGCCAGATCGGCGACCGTGAGACGGACGTGACTGGAGCGGGTGATGTTGAAACTCGGGCGCAGATTGACGGGTGGCAGCATGCTGGTCTCCGTACTCGGATCGGCTTTTGGAATTCGAATGACTTTAATGCTCCGAAGCAGATTCAGGGCCTGGACGCAAGGGACGTGGGATCGGCGAACGGGAATGCGGACCAGCCGCTGAATTCCGCAGAATCACCGAGGGACTCCTCGATGCGCAGGACCTCGTTCCACTTCGCCATGCGCTCGGAGCGGGTGAAGGATCCCACCTTCAGCTGGCCGGCGTCCCAGCCGACGCTCAGATGGGCGATGGTGATGTCCTCGGTCTCCCCGGAACGGGCCGAGACGATCGTGCCGAAGCCGGCCTCCTTACCGGCCCGCAGGGCCTGGAACGCCTCCGTGACCGTGCCTGCCTGGTTCGGCTTGATGAGGACGGCGTTCACCGCTCCGCCGGTGGCCGCGGCCTCCACCCGTTCGGCGTTCGTGACGAGGTAGTCGTCCCCGATCACCTGGCAGTGGCGGCCGTGGCGCCGGGTGAACTCCAGCATTCCGTCGTGGTCGTCCTCGCCCACCGGGTCCTCGACGGACAGGATCGGGTACTGCCTGATCCAGCCGCCCAGCATGTCGATCAGCGCCTCGGTGTCCAGGGTGCGGTCGTCCAGGGCCAGGGTGTACTTGCCGGCACTGCCGAACTGCGAGGCCGCGACGTCCAGAGAGATGCCGACCTGGGTGGCGGGGGCGAACCCCGCGCTCTCGATGGCGAGGCTCAGCGTCTCCAGTGCTTCCTCGTTGGAGTCGAAGGCGGGCCAGAAGCCGCCCTCGTCGGCGACGCCCTGGGCCTTGCCGGCGGCGCGCATCAGACTCCCGGCCGCCCGGTAGATCTCCGCCGTCCAGTCCAGTGCCTCGGAGAAGCTCCCCGCCGCGGGGCAGACCACCATGAAGTCCTGGACGTCGACGCGGCGGTCCGCGTGGGCGCCGCCGCCGAAGATCTGGATCTCCGGCAACGGGATGCGGACCGGCCGCCCGCCCGCCAGGCGCTGCCACAGTGGTACCTCCGCCGAAGCGGCGCCCGCGTGCAAAACCGCCATGGACGTGGCCACGATCGCGTTGCCGCCGAGACGGCCGCGGTCGGGGGTTCCGTCCAGGTCCACCAGAAGGCGGTCGACGGCCTCCTGGTCGGCCGCGTCGAGGTCTAGCAGAGCGGGCGCGATCTCGCGGTTGACCGACGCCACCGCGCGCCGGACGTCGAGTCCGCCGAAGCGGTCGCCGCCGTCGCGCAGGTCGAGCGCCTCGCCCTGCCCCGTCGAGGCCCCCGCGGGTGCGATGGCCCGCCCGATCGCGCCGTCCGCGAGGTGGACCTCGACCTCGACGGTCGGCCGGCCGCGTGAGTCCCACACCCTGCGACCGTGGAGCTTGGCGATCCGCGTGTCTGTCATGACAGTGCGACCTTTCGGAGTTCGGGACGATGAGCGGGAGGCGGTGCCGGTGTCCGTGCCTGCCGCGGCGGGGCGGGTTCCCGCGGCAGGAGGCGAAGGGAGGAACCCTTGCCGACCGGCAGCGGGAGAGGTCTGACCCCACGGTGCGCGGCACCCGGACCGGTAGCGCGACGCCGGACGTGGGAGAAGCGCCGTACGGCTCTCTTCGTGGTCCAGGCGCGGTCGGCGATGGAATCAGGGGCGCAGGGCGATCACGAGGGTTGCCCGCCCGACCATCACGACCAATAAATGCTAACGATAGCGCAATCCTGCGAAGAGTCGACGGTCCTGTCAAGGGGCAGGCTGTATCAGGTTCGTTGTGACCGTTGATTGCTCTCGCGGCATGGGTTCACCTTCGGCTGAGTGCTATCGTTCGCATAATCCGTCGCGCCCCGGCAACGGATACTCCGGCGGACCCGCACTCCTTCTGGACGGACGGACAGCACAGACGGGCGCGGGTCCGCCGGACCGGACCGTTAGTGAGCCCCTTATGGCATCCGAGCCCTCGGCGACGCCGATGACCCTCACCACTGTTGTCGCCAGCACACGTCCCGGACGCGTGGGCAGATCCGTCGCGGACTGGTTCACCGCCAGGGCCGCGGAATACGACGGGTTCGAGTCGCACCTCGTCGATCTGCGCGAACTGGCTCTGCCGTTCTACGACGAGCCGCACCCGCCGGCACTGCGGCAGTACACCAGGAGCCATACCGTGGAGTGGAGCCGGATCGTTGACGCGTCGGACGCGTTCGTCTTCGTCACCCCGGAGTACAACGGCGGCTTCCCGGCCCGCTGAAAAACGCTTGGGACTACCTCGTCGTGGAGTGGCAGCACAAGCCCGCCGCGTTCGTCAGCTACGGAGGGGTATCGGCGGGCACCCGGGCGGTGCAGATGGCCAAGCAGGTGGTGGCGAACCTCAGGATGCTGCCGATCGGCCCGACCGTGAGCATTCCGTTCGTCAACGAAGTCGTCGCGGACGGCGTCTTCCGGCCCGGCAAGATACACGAGACCGCCGCCGAGCAGGTGCTCGACGAACTCGCCCGTACCGCCGGCGTCATGCGCGGGTTGCGTGGCGGAACGTACTGATGACGTACTGACGTGAACCGGCTTGACCGAAGTGACCAGCGTGACCGGCGTGACCGGCGAAGCGAAGGGCGCCCGGAGCGATGCGCTCCGAGCGCCCTTCGCTTCGTGCGTGCGAGCTTGCAGGCAGATCGAGTAGCCGGGTGGGGGAGCCGGTCCATGAATCGGGGAGTCGGGCCGGATCCGTCCCCTCGACCCATGGACCGGCAGCGCAGCCACCGCATGGATCGGGGCCGAGCCCGGCAGTGCCTCAGCCCCGCCCGGAGGTCGTCGTCGCCGCGCCAGGGGGCGCCGTGCTGCCGCGCAGGACCAGCGACCCGAGGGAGACCGATGTGTACGGTCCGTCGTTGTCCGGCTTGGTCTTGAGGCGGCGCATCAGCCACAGCGCGCAGCCGGTGGCCATCTCCTGGATCGGCAGACCGGTCGTGGTGAGCCCCGGCCCCCACCAGGAGAATCCCGGTTCGTCCCCGAACCCCACCACGGACAGCTCCCCGGGCACCTTCACGCCCTGCTCGGACAACTCCTCCAGCACACCCAACGTGAGCTGGGTCGAGCCCAGGACGAGTGCCGTGGGGGCGTCCGGTCCGTCCAGCAGCCGGCGCGTCGCCCGGCGGCCGTGGTCCACGGACGACGGGGGCCACAGCTCTGTGCGTCCGGCGTCGTCCGGCAGGCCGCCTTCGCGCAGGGCGCCGCGGAATCCGCGCAGCCGCTCGGCGCCCGTGGGCAGCTCCTCGGGGCCGCCCATGTAGGCGATGCGGGTGTGGCCCAGCTCCACCAGGTGGGCGGTGGCCTGGCGCAGGGCCTCGTGGTCGTCCACGCCGAACCACTGGGAGCCGAGGGCGGGGTGGCGGCGCAGTAGTTGCAGGTGCGGCAGGGTGCGCAGAAGCTTGACGGAGTCGCCGTGCGGGCGCGCGGTGGGCACGATGATGACGCCCGCGACGCGGTTGGCGGACAGTTCCCGCAGATGGCGCAGCTCCACCATCCGGTCGTCGTCGGTCTCCGAGAGCATCAGCTGGAAGCCCTCGGCCTGCATGTTCTTCGACAGTTGATGCGCGATGGTCGAGTAGAAGCTGTTGCGGATGTCCGGGATCACCAACGCGACCACATTGCTCGACGCGCCCCGCATCATCCGCGCCGCACGATTCCCCACGTAACCCATTTCGGACGCGGCCTGGCGGACCCGGAACTTGGTCTCCTCGCTGATGCGGGGGTCGTCGGAGAGCGCCCGGCCGACCGTCGAGACGGAGACCCCGAGGCGTTCGGCGATGTCCCTGGTCGTGATCACGTAAGCGGCTCCCTCTGGCGACTGATCCGGTGCCATCTGCCCTTCCGCGTGCCAACGATAGCAATCCCATGGCGCTCCGCGGTCGGAAGGCGGGGACATCGGAGTTGATCACCACCTCATGCTAACGTTAGCACTACTGGAGGGGCCCTTGCAGCCGCCCGCGGCTGCCTAGTTGCGGAGGTTTTCCGTGAGGATCGTCAGGTATGCCGTCGACGGTATGCGGCACTACGGAGAATTCGAAGACGGCGATTCCAGGATCATGAGATGTGAAGGCGATCCCTTTACCGGGATGTCCCCAACGGGGCAGGTCGACGAAGTCGGTGACGTGGTCGTTCTCCCGCCACTCGAAAGGCCGCGGATCTTCGGGTTCGCCTACAACTACGCCGCACACGTTGATGAGACCGACCGGGACGTCCCGGAAGTTCCCGTGTGTTTTATGAAGCCGAGTACCGCTGTCGTCGGGCCCGGCGATGCCATCGTCTATCCGGCGGACGGTGAAATCATCCATTTCGAGGGCGAGTTGGTGGCCGTCATCGGAAAGGAAGCCCGCCATGTGAAGGCTTCCGAGGCCCATGAGTACATCCTCGGCTACACATGTGGCAATGACGTCAGCGACCGTATCGTCCAGCGCAGGGAAAGCGCGTTCGGAACGCTGCTGATCGGGAAGGGGCAGGACACGTTCGCTCCTCTCGGACCGGTCATCGCCACCGGACTCGACCCCTCGGACCTGTCGCTGACGACCCGGGTGAACGGCGCCGTCGCGCAGTCGGCGAGCACGGCCGACCTGCTGCTCGCGGTGCCCGACCTCGTCGCCTACCTGAGCCGCTATCTGACGCTGCTGCCCGGAGACGCGATCATGACCGGAACGCCGTCCGGTGTCGGGCCGATCCGTCCCGGGGACGAGGTCGAGGTGGAGATCGAGGGCATCGGCGTCCTGCGTAACCCGGTCGTGGCCCAGAGCGTCTGAACCGCGGATGCCCACCGGGCGACCGCTCGCCAGGGCCTGTTCCTCCGCTCGGCGGTGGAACAGGCCCTGTGGTGTGTCTGGCGCAGGGCCATCCCCGCTCCGCCACCGGAGAACCCGTGTCGCACCAGCCGATCGGCTGGGGCGACACGGGTTCTCCGGTGGCGGATATCAGAGGGGCCGGCCCGTCAGCGGACCGCGTTGTTGAACAGTGAGGTGCGGACGAAGACCAGGGCGGCGACGCCCACCAACGGCAGGGCCGTGACCTGCAGCAACCCGGCCCGGCTCCAGCCGAAGGAGTCCACCAGGGCGGCGAAGAGCAGGCCCGAGAACGCTGCCGTTCCGTAGTAGCTGGTGACGAAGAGGCCGGAGGCGCGTCCGATCTGCGCGGGACGGACGGCCCGCTGCATCGCGCTGTTGGTGTTCGGATAGATGAAGCCGAGGCCGAAGGCGCCCATGAGGAAGGCGAACACGCACTGCAGGCCGACTCCGGCTTGCGTCGTGTAGATGCACATGCTGACGGCGGAGACGGCCAGCAGGCTCACGATCAGCAGGGTGCGCTGGTTGGCGCGGTCGCCGAGCCAGCCGCCGAAGAGGGCCGTCATGCCCCCGAAGCCGAGGAGGCTCATGGCCAGTGCGGCCTGCTCGGGGGTGTAGTGCAGCGAGGTGATGAGGTACGTCGGGTAGAGGCCGAGGAACCCGTAGATGGCCACACCGCTGACGATCGAGTGGACGACCAGCGCGATGGTGTTGCGGTTGTAGGGAGAGGCCGGCATGTACTCGTAGGTCCTGGTCGAGACGGTCTTCTCCACGGAGTGCTCGGTCAGAGCGGCCTTCACGAGGAACAGGGAGGCGGCGGCGATCAGCAGCCCGGCCGCGCCGAAGAGATAGAAGGGCGAGTGCCAGGTGCCGTGCGCGTTCATCAGGCGGACGCCGACGAGCGGGGCGATGAACACGCCGAGGGAGTAGCCCACGCCGATGATGCCGAAAGCGAGGCCGCGACGGTGAGCGAAGAAGGCGCCGATCGCCGCGAAGATGGCGGCGGACTGCATGCCCTCGCCGAAGCCGGAGACGACCCGGTACAGGGTCATGTCGCCGAGTCCGGTCGCCAGCGGTGTGGCCATCGTGCCCAGCGAGTAGATCACGATGCTGACCAGCAGCACGGTCTTGCGGCGGAAGCGGTCCAGCAGGTAGCCGGCGGGCAGGCCGGCCAGGGCCATGCCGAGAGTGAAGTTCGTCGCCAGCAGCCCGCTCTGCTCCAGGGAGAACCCGTACTCCTGGCGGATGGCGGGCAGCAGCGGGGGAAAGACCTGGCGGTCCATCGCGTTGACCATGTAGGAGAGGACCACCAGCAGGAAGCCGATCCCGATCATGACGCGGGAAACGGGGGGACGGCTGCTTTCTGGTGCGTCGCCCACAGGCACTGCACTGGTGTCGACTTGCGCTGCGTGAGTCATAGCGGCTCCTGAGAGGGAATGGGCCGCGGCGTGCCGCGGCGGATCCACCACCGGTACGGGGCGCGTACGGGCGGTGACGAGAAGCGGTGAGCTGAACACGGACTCGTGCCGGCGAGGGCGAAAGGCTGCCGACACCGGCGGATCGGGGGGCGGTGGGCTGCCGCGCGGTCGGACACCGTCTGCGGAATTCAGCCCGTCATCTGCCCGTCGGGGACGTCCGTGGCTATGGCGTCTTCGACAGTCGGACATCGTGCGGACACTTGGCGGCCACACGGTCGGCGTTGGCAGAAACCATGAAGGCAAGCACCCGGCGCGTCAAGATGTGGGGGGAGGATTCCTTCGCCGGTATTCGCTTTCACCAGGAGTAGCGCCATCCCGCTCTGTGGCAGAGGCCAGCCCGGGGGATTTCCGTGCCCAGGGGCACATGCCGAAACCTTGACGTGCCGCAGACTCCTGGTGCTATCGTTAGCATCACGTGGCTATGACAGAGTGATGCGACGCGCCCCCTCCTGCTCGTGACCCGTTCCAGGGACGTACCGCGGCGCCCGGACCGACCACAAGTCGGCGAGCGTCGGCACCGAACCGAGTTCAGCGAGCCAATCCCCTCTCCGCTCCATCCGTGGTGGCCGGCAGTCCCGTCGGACAGGCTGCCGGCCCCTTGCGGGCGGCGATGACACCGCTCACCGGCCGCGACCGGGCATGACGCCTGCCGCGGCCGTACGATTCCTGCGAGGACGACCTGACATGACTTCACCGAGCCGTCTGGGCACCGTGCTGCTCACCGACTACGCCTGGCCCGACGACTCCGTCGAGCGATCGGTCATCGAGAAGGCGGGCCACACCCTGGTGACCGGCCCCGCCGAACCCGTCTCCGCCGAGGCGATCGAGGAACTGGTCGCCGAGCACCGGCCCGCCGGAATCCTCACCTGCTGGGCCCCCGTCTCCGCCACCGCGATCGGGGCCGCACCCGACCTGCGCATCGTGGCCCGACTCGGCGTCGGCCTGGACAACATCGCCGTGGAAGCCGCCACCGAGCGGGGCGCGTGGGTCACCAATGTTCCGGACTACTGCGTCGAGGAGGTCTCCGACCACGCCGTCGGCATGGTGCTCGCCTGGACGCGGGGCCTGGCGGTGTTCGACCGCGAGGTCAGAGCCGGACGATGGGACCCCGCGAGCGCCCGGCTGCGCCGGTTGTCCACGCTGACCTGTGGGATCGTCGGCTACGGACGCATCGGACGGGCCACCGCGGCCAAGCTCGGCGCGTTCGGCTGCCGGATCCTGGCCCACGACCCCTTCCCGCCGAAGGACGCAACCGGGGTGGAGTGGGCGGGCCTGGAGGAACTGCTGCGCCGCAGCGACGTGGTGATCCTCCATGTGCCGCTCACCCCCGGCACGCACCACATCATCGGAGCCGAGCAGCTGGCGCTCATGAAGCCGGGCGGCCTGCTGGTCAACGTCAGCAGGGGCCCTCTGGTGGACACCGACGCGGTCGTCAAGGCGCTCGACAGCAGGCACCTCGACTCAGCCGCGTTCGACGTACTGGAGTCCGAACCGCACGTGCCCGCCGCGCTGCTGGACCAGCCGGGCGCGCTGATCACTCCCCACGTCGCCTTCTCCTCCGACGCCTCGGTGACGGAACTCCGCCGCCGCGCAGCCGAAGACGTCGTACGGGTCCTGGCGGGCGAGCCGCCGGCCCACGCCTGCAACAGCCTCCGTGGCCTGACCACCGGGCCGGGTGAGCGGTGATGAGTCCCGCCTCCGTGCAGGCATGTCCGGACCCCGTGCTGTCCGGCTTTCTGACCGCCCACGAACTCGCCCGCCCTGGTGAGAGCGCACATTGGACCCCGCTCGTCGGCGGTGTCTCGTCCGACCTGTGGCGGGTGGACCTGCCGGGACGCTCCCTCTGCGTCAAGCGCGCCCTGGCCCGGCTGAAGGTGGCCGCCGACTGGCATGCACCTGTGTCACGCAACGCCTACGAATGGGCGTGGATGCGGTTCGCGTCCCGGCACCGACCGGGGACCGTGCCGGAACTCCTGGCCCACGACCCCGGAGCCGGCCTCTTCGCCATGGCGTATCTGCCCCCCGAGCGGTACCCGATGTGGAAGGCGCAACTGCTCCGCGGCGAGGTGGACGTGGCGACCGCGGCGGCCGTCGGAGAGGCACTCGGCATGCTGCACGCGGCGAGCGCGGGCGACGCGTCCCTCGCCAACGAGTTCGCCACCGACGACAACTTCCACGCACTGCGCATCGAGCCGTACCTGCTCGCCACCGCGGCAGCCCACCCGGCCCTGAGCGACATCCTGCACAGCCTCGCCGAGCGAACGACCGCCACCCACCTGGCCCTGGTCCACGGCGACGTCAGCCCCAAGAACATCCTCGTCGGCCCGTCGGGCCCCGTGCTGCTGGACGCCGAGTGCGCCTGGTACGGAGACCCGGCCTTCGACCTCGCCTTCTGCGTCAACCACCTGCTCCTCAAGAGCCTGGTGCTGCCCGGGCACCGAGCCGGCCTCCTGCGGTCCGCCCGCACGTTGGCCGAGGCATACGTCCGGTGCGTCGACTGGGAGCCCCGGCCTGCCGTCGAGGCACGAGCCGCGTCCCTGTTGCCCGCGCTGCTGCTCGCGCGCGTGGACGGCAAGTCCCCGGTGGAGTACCTGACGGAGGACCGGCACCGGCGGTTCGTCCGCACGGTGGCATCCGCCCTGCTCCGGGCACCGGCCCCGACGTTGGAGGACGTGCTGGACGCCTGGACCACCGAGCTCGACGCCTCGACCGAGTCCGGCGGCAACCGGCCCAACTGACCGACCGGTTCGACGCGTCCGGCGGAACCGACCGAGGAGAGACACATGCGCAGAGTCGTCACCGGCCATGACGAGGACGGAAGGTCGGTCGTCGTCAGCGACGGCCCCGTCCCGCGCAGCCGCGAGTTCACCAGCCTGCCGGGGTGGGTGTCCCGCCTGGCGTGGGCCACCGACCCCGGCGAACCGGTCAGCCGGGCGGGGGAGGATCCCACGCCGAAGGTGACCAGCCTGCTCCCGGCCCCAGGCGGCACACGGTTCATCGTGCTGACTTTCCCCCCGGACACCGCGATGGCCGACCCGGCCTTCGACCCCGTCGCCTTCGACCGGGAGCAGCGGGCCGACTCGCCCGGCATCGCGGAACTCATCGAGCCCGACGGCATGCACACCACGCCGACCGTCGACTACGGCATCGTGCTGCAGGGCGAGATCGTCCTCGAACTCGACGACGGCCACCGCACCCGGCTCTCGGCAGGGGACATCGTGATCCAGAACGGGACCCGCCACGCCTGGCGCAACCACGGCGACCGACCGGCCACGCTGGCCTTCGTCCTCGTCGGCGTCCCGCACGACGGCGAACGAGCCTGAGCGGCAGACGGTGCTCGGCGAGGACGCCGTGGCCGGCTTCGGGCTCCTGCTTTCCGACGGCCTCGACCTCGACGACACCGCCGCGCCACCCCGACGGGCAGTGGCTGTCCGCGGGGTCAGCCCGTGGTGACTGCCCGGGGCCGGACTGGCGTTCGCCGGTTCCAAGCGGCGGGGGCGTCGGCCTGCAGACCGCGCGCCAAGCGCCGTGGTGGGTGGTGTCCGTGCGGAGCCGGCGCGCGGCTGCAGGCCGTGATCACGACCTCGCCAGGGGCGATGGTATCGGGCCGGCCTCCGCCGAGGATCTTGCCCGCTTCTTCGTGAGGTCCGAGTCGCCTCGCCGACCCACGCCGCCGCGGAGGAATCGGAATTCCGGCGCCACGTAGTCGTCCCGCAGCAAGCGACAAGATCCGAAGAGCTCTTGATGACGGTGACCGTCTGCCGCACCGAGGGCGGGTACCCAGCGGTTGTCGCCAGTCATGACGCTCATTTGACGCTCTGGGCGCCCTCACGCTGCTCGGCGAGCCGAGAAAGCTGCTCTGGCCTGGGCTTTTCCACGACTCACTCAGGCCGACATCTTTCCGATGACGGCGCACGTGGAGTGCGTGGCTGTTTTGGAACCTGCGGCGAAGGGCGCCTGACCTGCCGTTTCCTGACTCAGGCGTCGGCTAGACCTGTTTTCCTTCATGCAGCGGGTCGAGCGGACGGTTCGCGCAACATGCATGCTCTGATCTGTGGTTTTCCAGCCGGATCCGGTCCGAGTCGCCCGAGCGCCGTGGCATCGCTCAGAACTCTTGACGCTCAGATGGCGCCCATTCAAGGCGCGTCAAAGCAACGTTGTCTGCCCATGGGCGAGGCAACACCAGCGCCAGGCATCGGTGAGGGCTGGCCAGGAGCTGTCGGTCGCCACCTTCGCGCTCGCATGCAGTCGTCCGCGGATGGGCCCCCGCCCCGCATCGGCGCGAGCGGGCCGTATCGGCCGCCGACCACTGCCTGAGGAAGGAGAGCAACGCCGTCGGACAGATAACGGTCAGGGCGCGCCGACCGGCTACGTGGGACGATCGGCCCGGTGGATGGTGGCTTCGGCACGCGAGGAGACCCCGGTGTGCGTTCTGGTCATGGGTGATCGATGGGTCCCCGCCGGGCACGTCGACGCCCTGGCAGAGGCGTGCGGCCCGTTTCGGACCGGGGCGCGGCGTTGACTGAGCGGCAACCAAAGGGCTCCGGCGCGACCACGACGCTGCGTTCGGCGCGGCTCGTCGCCGGACTCGCGGCGACCGGCCGGTGCGCCGCGACGGACACAGCCTGCGGCCTGGGGCGGGTGTGAGCTGTGGCGCGTGAACTGGTGCTCGGTGTCGACGCGGGCCATACCGTGACGAAGGCCGTGTTGTTCGACGCCACCGGCCGAGCGGTGGCGCGGGGCAGCGGCACAGTGCCCCTGAAGACCCCTCGACCCCATTGGGTGGAGAGGGACATGGACGACGTGTGGCGGACGGCGTTCCAGGCCATCGCCGCCTGTCTCGCCGAGGTGGGACCGGACGCGGGGCGAGCCGTCGCCGCGGTAGGGCTGGCGGGGCACGGCGACGGCCTGTACGCCGTCGACGGGCGAGGTCGGCCGGTACGCGCCGGGATCGTGGCGATGGACACGCGGGCCGAACCGGTGCTGGAGGAGTGGCGGGGCACTCCGGTCTGGTCCCGCGCCCTGGAGCTGTCGGGCACGGTGCCCTTCGCGGGCTCCCCGGCCGCCCTGCTGGCCTGGCTCGCCCGCCACGAGCCGGGAGTGCTTCGGCGGGCTCGTTGGCTGTTGTCCTGCAAGGACTGGCTGCGCCTGAGAATGACAGGCGCGGTGGCCACCGATCCCACGGACGCCAGTGCCTCGTTCACCGACATGCGGCGCGGCGGATACTCGCCGGAGCTGCTCGACCTGTACGGCCTCGGTGCGCTCGCCGACCTGCTGCCCCCCGTGCTGGCCTGCGACGCGGTGAGCGGAACCGTCACCCGTGAGGCGGCGGCGCTCACCGGGCTCACCGTCGGCACGCCCGTTGTCACGGGCGCCCATGACGTCGATGCCGCCGCGCTCGGGGTCGGTGGCACGGCGCCGGGCGAACTGTGCCTGATCGCCGGGTCGTTCAGCATCAACCAGGTGGTCAGCGAGCGCCCGGTCGTCGATCCGCGCTGGCAGGTCCGTCACTTCGTCCACCCGGGCCAGTGGATGACCATGTCCACCTCACCCGCGTCGGTGGCGAACCTGGAATGGTTCCTGCGGGTCACCGGTGCACCGACCGACCAGCGGTACGGCGTCCATGAGGCGATCGGCCGCGAGGTCGAGGCATGCCTGGACGGTCCGTCGGAGGTGCTGTTCCACCCGTTCGTCTACGGCTCCCCGCACCCGCGTCCCGCGTCCGGGACGTTCCTCGGCCTTCGCGGCTGGCACGGCCGCGGCCACCTGCTGCGGGCCCTGATGGAAGGTGTGGTCCTCAATCACCGCTGGCACGTCGACGCGCTCTGCTCGAAGCTGCCGGTCACCGGGGCGGCGGCCCGGCTGACCGGCGGCGCCGCACACAGCGCGGTGTGGAGCCAGATGTTCGCCGACGCGCTGCGACGACCGGTGGTGGTGACCGATGTGCAGGAAAGCGCCACCCGGGGAGCGGCCCTGCTCGCCGCCACCGCCGTCGGACTGCTCGACGACGTGACGGACCCGCGCGCCACCGCCGCCGTACTCAGAAAACACGAACCCCGCGCCGACCGGGTCGCCGTACTCGACGAGGCTTATGCGGTGTACCGGGAGGCGTTGGAGGCTCTCGGACCGGTCTGGGCCCGCCTGGACGCGCCCGAGGCTCCGGAATGAGCGCCGGGCGAGCCGGCGGCATGAGGCAGCGACGGGCATCCAGGCACGGCCACTGCCGCTGCACGGGGGTCGTCACGCCGTCGTAGCGGTACGGCGGCTGGGCGCCGGCGCGGGTGCAGGTGCCGGCAGCGATCTCCACGGCGTACGACAGCAGCCGGGCAAGCTCGCCGGCGCCAAGGTGGTCGACGCCTTCGCGGCTGAGTCGGCCGGTGCGGTGCAGATGGGCGAGCACTCCGGCGGTGAGGGCATCGCCCGCTCCGACCGTGTCGACGACCTGGACCGCCGGGGCCGGCACATGGACGCGGGCGTCGCGGCCGGCGGCCCAGGCGCCCCGGGAGCCGAACGTGATCAGGAAGAGTCCCGCCCCGGACGCGAGCCAGCGTTCGGCCACCCCCTCATACGACTCACCGGGGTGGAGCCAGGCCAGGTCCTCCTCGCTCGCCTTCCCCACGTCGTCCAGCACCCAGATCCGACTGATACGTGGCCACGGTCGGAGCGAGCGCCACCCGCTCGGTGAACCGCCGGAGATAGGCGGCGCGGTCGGTGACCAGGCCCGGGCCGCACGTTCGGGTCGAGGGACACCAGCCGCCGGCCCGCCTCCCGGCGGATCAGTCCGTCGAGCGTGGAGGCCAGGGGTTCGAGCAGCAGACCCAGCGACCCGAGGTGCAGAGCCGTCCCCGCGGGCAGCGTGCCGCCGTCCGGGAGGGCGGCGAGGTGTTCAGGGCGCAGGCCGCGGTCGGCGGTGCCGTTCGCGTGGAAGGAGTGGGCGGCCGACCCGTCCTCGCGCAGACGCGCGGCGGCGAGAGTGGTGGGGTCGGACGCGGGCAGCGCATGGATGAGCCGGGTGCCGGAGGCCGTGAGGTGCGCGCGCAGGAGATCGCCGAAGTGGGTCGTCGGAGATGCGCGCGAGCAGTGCCGTGGGGACTCGGAGTCGGCCGGGACCGGCGGCGCGTTGAGGCACGAGCCGCCCGGGCGTGGCTGGAACGCCGCGGCACCGTCGGCCGTGCGGGCGGGGGTGAGGTTCACCAGCGCGTCTCCGGCGACGACGGCAGGCTGGTCTGCGGGTTCCGGTCTGGCGCTCATGCGGGTTCCTCGGGGAACGGCGGCGGCAAGGTCGAGGGCTGGGGCTGGGGCTGTTCGGTGGAGTTCCGTCTCCTCACCCAGCGACCGCTTGACGATAAGTCTCAGGAGATTTTCTCGCAAGATGTGTTAACAATGGCGCAGTCTCCTGCTAATAATTCGGCCATCGAAACGCGCCCGACTCCCCGCGGACGCATCTCCGCCCCTGCTCGACCCGCCGCGCCTCAGTCGAGGTCCCGGCGAACCCGTACGAGAGGTCCCCCGTCACATGGCATCGACCAGATATGCCCTCATAGCCGGCGCCGCCGCCACCGCCCTGCTCGCCACCGCCTGTTCCGGAGCCGGGGCCGGCGGGTCCTCGGACGGCGGCAAGAGCATCAACGTCCTGATGGTCGGCAACCCGCAGATGGAGGACATCGCGAAGCTGACCAAGAGCACGTTCACGAAGGACACCGGTATCAAGGTGAACTTCACGGTCCTTCCCGAGAACGAGCTGCGCGACAAGGTCACCCAGGACATCGCCACCCAGGCCGGCCAGTACGACGTCGCCACCATCGGCGCCTACGAGGTGCCCATCTGGGAGAAGACCGGCTGGCTGCACGACCTGGGGTCCTACGCCGACAAGGACACCGGCTTCGACAAGGCCGACCTGCTCAAGCCGATGGTGCAGTCGCTCACCGGCTCGGACGGCAAGCTGTACGCCCTGCCGTTCTACGGCGAGTCCTCGATGCTCATGTACAACAAGGACGTCATGAAGGCGAAGGGCGTCACGGTGCCCGAGCATCCGACCTGGCAGCAGATCGCCGACATCGCGGCCAAGGTCGACGGCGCCGAGCCCGGCATGAAGGGCATCTGCCTGCGTGGGCTGGCCGGCTGGGGGGAGCTGGGTGCGCCGCTGACGTCCATGGTCAACACCTTCGGTGGCACCTGGTTCACCAAGGACTGGAAGGCCCAGGTCAACAGCGGCGGCTTCAAGGAGGCCACGAAGTTCTACGTCGACCTGGTCCGCAAGCACGGTGAGGCGGGAGCGGCTCAGTCCGGGTTCACCGAGTGCCTGAACGCGCTGAGCCAGAAGAAGGTCGCGATGTGGTACGACGCGACCAGCGCGGCCGGCTCCCTGGAGGACCCGAGCGCCAGCAAGATCGCCGGCCATGTCGGTTACGCCTACGCACCGACCGTCAAGACGGACAGCAGCGGCTGGTTGTGGGCCTGGTCGTGGGCCATGCCCAAGACGACCAAGAAGGCCGACGCCGCCTCGCAGTTCATGCTGTGGGCCTCCAGCAAGAAGTACGAGAACCTCGTCGGCGAGAAGCTCGGCTGGGCGCGTGTCCCGGCCGGCAAGCGCGCCAGCACGTACGAGATCCCTCAGTACAAGAAGGCCGCCGCGTCGTTCGGTGACATCACCCTGAAGTCCATCGAGGGCGCCGACCCGGCCGACCCGGGCGTCCAGCCCCGGCCGACCGTGGGCATCCAGTACGTGGCCATCCCCGAGTTCCAGGACCTGGGAACCAAGGTCACCCAGGAGATCTCCGCCGCCATCGCCGGCAAGACCAGCGTGGACAAGGCGCTCGACGACGGCCAGAAGCTGGCCGAGGAAGTCGCCAAGAACTACCAGAAGTGACCTTCAGCGCCCGGCCGGCCCGTGAGTCGGCCGGGCGCCGCTTCCCCAACCCCGGCCGTCATCGGCAGAGGAACCCTTCATGACCACGCTCACCGCACCCCCCAAGACACCACCCCCACCCGTCCGTACCCGGAAGTCCTTGGGCGCGGCGGCCAAGTGGAAGCGCCGCGTCCCGCTGCTGCCGGCGTTGATCTTCACCATCGTCGTCACGCAGCTGCCCTTTGTGGCCACATTGATCATCTCCACGTTCCAGTGGAACATCCTCAAGCCGGGCGAGAGGCACTTCGTCGGTCTGTCCAACTTCTCGTTCGTCTTCACCGACGAGCGGCTGCGCACGGCCGTGCTCAACACCGTCGTGCTCACCGCGTCGGTGGTGGTCATCAGCGTGATCCTCGGTCTCGGTCTGGCGATGCTCCTCGACCGCCGGTTCGCCGGCCGCGGGCTGGCGCGCACCCTGCTCATCTCCCCGTTTCTGGTGATGCCGGTCGCGGCGGCACTGCTGTGGAAGCACGCCATCTACAACCCCGACTACGGCCTGCTCAACGGCACCCTCAACGCCGTCTACCGGCTCTTCGGCGCGGACAACGGACCCACGGTCGACTGGATCTCCTCCTATCCCATGCCGGCCGTCGTGATCTCGCTGGTCTGGCAGTGGACCCCGTTCATGATGCTGATCCTGCTGGCAGGCCTGCAGGCGCAGCCCGGTGACGTCCTGGAGGCGGCCCGCATGGACGGCGCCTCCGCGCTGCAGACCTTCCGCCACATCACGCTGCCGCACCTGCGCCAGTACATCGAGCTCGGCGTCCTGCTCGGCACGATCTACGTGGTGCAGACCTTCGACGCGGTCTACACCATCACCCAGGGCGGCCCCGGTTCCCAGACCACCAACCTGCCCTACGAGATCTACCTGACCATGTTCCGCAAGTACGAGTACGGCCAGGCGGCCGCCGCAGGTGTCGTCGTCGTCCTCGGCGCGTTCGTCATCGCGACCTTCGCGCTGCGCACCATCGCGTCGCTGTTCCGCGAGGAGGTATCCCGATGACCACCGCTCACGCAGCCCTCGCCACCCCGGGGGCGCGGTTCACCAAGCTCTTCCGCCGCAAGGAGGACCGGGGCGGTGAGCCCCGGCTCTCTCCCCTGTGGACCTTCGTCGCCTGGCTCGCCACCCTGGCGTTCTTCGCACCGGTGGCCTGGATGGTGCTCACCTCCTTCCACCAGGAGGCCGACGCGGCCACCAATCCGCCCACCCTGTTCGCCGCCGTCACCTTCGACCAGTACAAACTCCTGTTCAGCCGGGACATCACCCCCTTCCTCCTCAACTCGGCCATGGCCAGCATCCTTTCCACGGTCCTGGTCCTCGGCCTGGCGGTGCCGGCGGCCTACGCGCTGTCCATCAAGCCGGTCGAGAAGTGGACGGACGTGATGTTCTTCTTCCTGTCCACCAAGTTCCTGCCCGCCATCGCGGCCCTGCTGCCGGTGTACCTGATCGTCAAGGACGCCGGGATGCTCGACAACGTGTGGACGCTGGTCATCCTCTACACCGCCATGAACCTGCCGATCGCGGTGTGGATGATGCGCTCGTTCCTCGCCGAGGTCCCCAAGGAGATCCTGGAGGCGGCCGAGGTCGACGGCGCGGGCCTGCTGACCGTGCTGTGGCGGGTCGTCGCGCCGGTCGCCATGCCCGGCCTCGCCGCCACCTCGCTGATCTGCTTCATCTTCAGCTGGAACGAGTTCATGTTCGCCGTGAACCTCACCGCCACGCAGGCCTCCACCGCGCCCGTCTTCCTGGTCGGCTTCATCACCAACGAGGGCCTGTTCCTGGCCCGGCTCTGCGCCGCCGCCACCCTCGTCTCTCTGCCGGTCCTCATCGCCGGTTTCGCCGCCCAGGACAAGCTCGTCCGCGGCCTGTCCCTGGGAGCGGTGAAGTGAGAGCGGCCGTCATCACCCAGCCCGGCAGTATCGAGATCGCCACCGTCGACGACCCCACCCCCGGCCCGCGCGAGGTCGTCGTCGAGGTCGCGGCCACCGGGCTGTGCGGCACAGATCTGCACATCCTCCAGGGGGAGTTCGCCCCGAAACTGCCCATCGTCCCCGGCCACGAGTTCGCCGGAGAGGTCGTGGGCCTCGGCAGCGAGGTCCACGAACTCGCGCTCGGCGACCAGGTCGCCGTGGATCCGTCGCTGTACTGTTTCGCGTGCCACTACTGCCGCCTCGGCCACAACAACCTCTGCGAACGCTGGGCCGCCATCGGCGTCACCCACCCGGGCGCCGCCGCCGAGTACGCCGTGGCGCCCGCCGCCAACTGCGTACGACTCCCCGACCACGTGGACGCCCAGGACGCGGCACTGATCGAGCCGCTGTCCTGCGCCGTACGCGGCTACGACGTGCTCAACAGCCGGCTCGGCTCCCGCGTGCTCGTCTACGGCGCCGGAACCATGGGCCTGATGATGCTCCAGCTCGCCAAGGCCACCGGCGCCGCGAGCGTCGACGTCGTCGACCTCAACGCCGAACGCCTGGCCACAGCATGGCAATTGGGCTGCTCCGCCGGTGCCGCGTCCGCCGACGAGCTCGACCGGCCCCCCTACGGATGGGATCTGGTCGTCGACGCCACCGGCAACGCGAAAGCCATCCAGGACGCCCTCGGCCGGGTGGGCAAAGGGGGCACGTTCCTGCAGTTCGGGGTCGCCGACTACGCCGCCCGGGCCACCATCGAGCCGTACAAGATCTACAACCAGGAGATCACGATCACCGGCTCCATGGCGGTCCAGCACAGCTTCGAACGCGCCGCGGACCTCTTCGCCACCGGTGTCATCGACCCGCGCGTCTTCATCAGTGACCGCCTCCCGCTGGCGGCGTTCCCGGACGCGGTCGCCCGCTTCCAGGCAGGCATCGGCCGCAAGATCCAGATCCAGCCCGGCCTCGCCACCGCGTGAACGCCCGAACCGAACGGAAACCCCCCATGACCGAGCAGATCCGCCGCGTTCTCGTCCGCTCCCTTGAAGACATCACGATCGAGGAGGTGCCCGCCCCCGTCCCCGGGGACGACGAACTCCTCATACGCACCACGGTCGTCGGCGTCTGCGGCTCCGACACCCATGCCGCGGCCGGCCACCACCCCTTCGTCGACCTGCCCTACCGTCCCGGACACGAGGCGGTGGGCGTCGTCGCCGTGGCAGGAAAGGGAGCCGAAGACTTCGCGCCCGGAGACCGGGTGATCATCGAGCCCAACCTGTACTGCGGCCGCTGCCCCCAGTGCCGCTCCGGCCGCTACAACATCTGCCAGGAGCTGAAGGTCTTCGGCTGCCAGACGCCCGGCGCCATGGCCGACCTGTTCACCATCCCGGCCGACCGCGTCCACCGCATCCCCGACGGCATGACCGACATCGAGGCCGCCCTCGTCGAACCCCTGGCCACCCCGGTGCACGCCGTGGCGAAGGCAGGTGATCTCACCGGACGCACGGTCGTCGTGCTCGGCGCCGGGCCCATCGGTCTGCTCGTCCTCGCTGCCGCCCGGCACGCGGGCGCGGCGAAGATCGCCGTCACCGACCTGTTGCCGGGCAAGCGGGACCGCGCCCTGCGTCTGGGAGCCGACACGGCCCTGCCCGCCGACGCCACCGATCTCGCCGACCAGGCCCACGCGGCGCTCGGCGGACCGGCCGACGTGGTCTTCGACTGCGTGGCGCGCGAACAGTCCATCGCCCAGGCCACCGACCTGGTCACCAAGGGCGGCACGATCATCGTCGTCGGTGTCGGCGCCGCCGGCACCACCCCGGTCCGCCTCGACCTGGTCCAGGACCGGGAGATCCGCATCGAGGGCACGCTGATGTACACCGGCGACGACTACCGCACCGCGATGTCCCTGATCTCGTCCGGTGCCATCGACACCGCCGAGATCGTCACCGCCACCTACCCGCTCCAGGACGCCGCAAAGGCGTTCGCCGCGTCAGTCGACCCCGAGCAGGTCAAGGTCCTGGTCACGGTGGACGGACCGTAGTGCACGGCCACGCAGGCCGGGATACGGGCATGGACACGGACACGCACGTCGTACGGAGCAGCCGCCGCACGAGCGGCCCGAGGCCCGCGAGCCGGACGGGCCCCGGCCCGCACCGGCCCGTGTGGGAAACTGCGATACCGGAGCGACCGGGAAGGAGGGGCGCCGTGACCGCCCGTACGCGACTGTCGCAGGCGGCCGTCGAGGAGCGGCGTCAGGCCGTGCTGCGGTATGTCGCCGACCACGGCGAGACCCGCATCGACGACCTCGCCCGGCACTTCGACGTCAGTCTGATGACGATGCACCGGGACCTGGACGACCTCGCCGGGCGGCATCTGCTGCGCAAGGAGCGCGGGCGGGCCGTCGCGTTCCCCGCGCTCACCATGGAGACGGCCACCCGCTTCCGCGAGAACAGCGCCCTCGCGGCCAAGAACGCGCTGTGCGCGGCCGTCGCCGGCCGGATCAGGCCGGGCAGCACGGTGCTCATGGAGGACTCGACCACCCTGTTCCCCCTGGTCCCAGCGCTGGCGGAGGTGGATCAGCTGCACGTCGTCACCAACTCGGTCGGCCTCGCGCAGCGCCTCGGGTCCGCCGCCCCCGCGGTGAACGTCACCCTGCTGGGCGGCCACTACCGCGGCGACTTCAACTCCTGCACCGGCCCCACCGTCACCCGCGCCCTGTCCCGTATCCGGGCCGACCTCGCCCTGATGTCCGCCACCGCCGTCCTGGAAGGACGCCTCTTCCACCCCCTGAACGACTACGTCGAGGTGAAGCTGGCCATGCTCGCCTCCGCCGAACAGGCGCTGCTCCTGGTGGACCACTCGAAGTTCGGCAAGACCGCCACGTACGCGTACGGCACCGTGGCCGACTACCACACCGTCATCACCGACACCGGCACCCCCGACACGGAAGTCGCGGCCATCCGCGACCTCGAAGTCCCCGTCGAAACGGTCGAACCCGAAGAGCCTTCCCCGTGATCCACACCCTTTTCGAAACACCGAGCGCCTACCGCCCCAGTGACGCCGAGATGGCCGCGCCGGTGCCCCTGGTTCAGGCCGTCCTGTTCGACTTCAGCAACACCCTCTTCCAGATGATCGACCTGGAGACGTGGCTGCGCCGGGTCGGCGTCGCCTCCGGCCGACTCGCCGCGCTGGACGAGCCCGGCGCAGTGGACAAAATCTCCGACGAGTTGCGCGCCGCCTTCCGGCTGCCCTCCGTCGTCGCCCTCCAGGAAGGCCGCGATCTGTCTTCCGAACAGCACCGCCGCGCCATGTGGGGATGGTGGGGGCAGGTGGATTTTCTGCGCGGTGCGGAGGAGGCGGCCTACCGGGAGCTCACCGCTCCGGACGCCTGGGCTCCCTATCCCGACGCCGAACCGATCCTGCGCGCCCTCCACATGCGCGGACTCCACATCGCCATCGTCAGTGACTTCGCCTGGGACCTGCGCATCCACCTCGCCCACCACGGGCTGGACGCCTTGATCGACACCTGCGTCATCTCCTACGAGCAGGGCCGCGAAAAGCCCGACCCGCAGCTGTTTCTCAAAGCCTGCGCCGACCTCGGCGTGGACCCCCGTGCCACCCTCATGGTCGGCGACAACCCGGTCCGCGACGGCGGCGCGGCCGCCTGCGGTCTGCGCACCTACATTCTGCCGGCGGAACACCGCACCGGTGAGCGCGGCCTGACGGACGTGCAGCGGCTCGTGGTCTGAGTCGCGCAGCAACCGGGTGGAGGCCGCGGGATGGTGCGGCGCCTGAGGGCTGCCGCGTGCGGTGTCCCCCTGATTGATGCGCTTTAATCAGGTTGGTGGAGGAGGCTCGCACACTCCCTGGTGGCCGTCACGGCTCGGTCGGCGGGTGCTGGTCGGTGATCGCGCCGGAGCAGGTCGGAGCAGTGCTGTGACCTGCTGTTATTCGCTTGTCCTATCCCTCGTTGGTGTCTGACTGGGCCCAAAGACTTGGAACGCTTCAACGCGCGTCATGTATCCTGCGGCTTGTCCGCGACAGCCTGGTCACTGTGAGTGCCGTGCGGTCCGGGGTCGAATGAGACCGGAAGTCGAGGAGTGCTGTGGCAACCGCCCGTCCGCGAGTGCAGGGGCATGCCGGTCCGAGCATGCAGGACGTCGCCGACGCCGCGGGCGTCTCGGTCGGCACAGTCTCCAACGTCCTCAACCATCCGGCGAAGGTGAGCCCCGCGACGGCCGAGCGCGTCCGCGAAGCCATCGGCCGACTGGGTTTCGTGCGCAATGACGCAGCCCGGTCGCTGGTGTCGGGATCGACCAACAGCATCGGCATGGTGCTCGCCGACATCGAGAACTCTCTGTTCATCGACATGGCGCACGGTGCACAGGACGCCGCCCGCGCGGTTGGCCAGAACCTGCTGCTCGCGAACACGGCGTGCGACATGACGCTTCAGGACGACTACCTGGACCTCTTCGACGAGTCCCGGGTCACCGGCGTGCTGCTGGCCCCGATGGAGGAGTCCTCGGCCGGCATCGCCCGCATCCGTTCGCACGGGCGCCAGGTCGTGCTCCTCAACTACGCGCCGAAACCGGGCACCTGTTGTTCGGTGCTGGTCAACAACGAGCACGTCGGATATCTGGCAGCCCGCCATCTCATCGACACCGGGCGCACGCGACTGGCCTATGTGGTGGCGCACGACGACTACCAGCCCGTGCGCGACCGGCGCAGAGGAGTGCGTGCGGCGGTCGAGGAGGCGGGACCCGACGTCAGCCTGGAGGAGATCGACAGCGTCGGCCTGACCACCGTCCACGGGCATACGGTCGGGCAGGATCTCGCACGACGAGCCCCCGGCGATCTGCCGGACGGCCTGGTCGCCGTCACCGATGAACTGGCCAACGCCATCATCCATGAGCTGCACACCGTGGCGGGGATCCGCGTGCCCGACCGGATCGCGGTCGTCGGCTGCGAGAACAACCGCACGGCCGGCACCGCGGCGGTACCGCTGACCGCGGTGGACATGCCGGGCCGGATGATGGGGCGGGAAGCGATCCGGCTGCTGATGGACGAGGTGGCTTCGGACGGCCGGCACCGTCATGCCACCGTCGTGCTGGAGCCCGAACTGATCGTCCGCGCCAGCGCGCCGAGCTGATCGTCCGCGCCGACGCGTCGAGCTGATCGTCCGCGCCAGCGCGCCGAACTGATCGTCCGCACCGACGCACCGAGCTGATCGTCCACGCCGGCGCACCGAGCTGATCGTCCACGCCGGCGCGCCGAGCTGGTCGCCCGCGCCGGCGCGCCGAGCTGATCGTCCGCGCCGGCGCACCGAGCTGATCGTCCACGCCGACGCGCTGACAGGCCGCGCCAAGCGCTCCGCTGAAGTGCCGCGATGTGCCCAGGTCCTCCGCGGCACCCTCGTGACCGGGTGTTCCCCCGAGCTCTTCGGGGCGCTGCCGAACCGCAGCCGACATCGCCTGACCTGCGCACCCGTCCGCATCAGCCTGCCGCGCTGACCGGCAGTCGTCACCTCGCGCTCGTGGCAGCCCCCGACGGCCGGCCGCCCCGACGCCCCGCAGATGCGGTTCGGAAACATCCAGGACAGATCCTTGACACACGCGGACACGGGTCATAGGTTCCCGGCATCCCTCTATTGAAGCGTTTCAACGCACGCGCGCCGAGGAGTACCTGTGCACAAGACCCTCAGAACCCGCCGTATCGCCCTCCTGGCGACCGCTGCCACCGCGAGCCTGCTGCTGAGCGCCTGCGGCGGTGGAAGCGCCTCGGGCAGCGACGTCAAGGCGTTCACCCTCACCATCAACGACGACAACCACATCGTGCAGCAGGAGCTCACCACCCTGGGCAAGGGCTCGTGCGCGTCGCAGAACAAGGCTCTGCCGCTGAAGATCCAGACGCTGCCGATCGGCAACGTCGACCAGAAGGTGCAGCTTCTCGCCGGCCAGAACGCCCTGCCGGTGCAGTTCGCGGCGGGCGGCACCCCGCAGCTCACCAAGACCCTGGACAAGGCCGGGCAGGTCCTCGACCTGGAGAAGACGCTCAAGGACCTCGGCGTCTGGGACGACCTCCAGCCTGCCGCCGTCAAGACCGTCGAGAACCTGTACGGCAAGTTCAACGTGATGCCCTACCAGTTCAACATCGAGGGCATCTGGTACAACAAGAAGCTCTTCGCCGACCACGGCATCGCCGTCCCGACCACGTACGACCAGTTGGTCGCGGCGGCGGCGAAGCTCAAGGGCGCCGGTGTCACCGCGTTCTCCGCGGACGGCAAGGAAGGCTGGCCCCTCACCCGTCTGATCAGCGGCTACATCTACCGCGAACTCGGGCCGGACGCCCTGCAGGCGGTGGCGGACGGCAAGGCCAAGCTGACGGACCCCGCCTACGTGAAGGCCGCACAGGCCATCGCCGACCTGGGCAAGGCGGGCTACTTCGGCAAGGGCGTCGGATCGATCGACTACGACACGGCAGCGCAGCAGTTCCTGACCGGCAAGGCCGCCATGTACTACATGGGCAGCTGGGCGCTCGGCGACTTCAACGACCCGGCCAAGAACAAGATCGGTGCGGACAACGTCGGCTTCATGCCGTTCCCGGCCGTCGCGGGCGGCAAGGGCAGCGCGGACCAGATCCCGGCCAACGTCGGCCTCCCGGTCGCCGTCTCCGCGAAGTCCTACAACGCCAAGGTCGGCGACTGGCTCTCCTGCATCAGCAAGAACTACGGCGCCGCCTCGTTGAAGGACCAGGGCACGGTCTCCGGGTTCAAGCCGGGCGGCGACACCGGCACACTGCCCCCGCTCACGCAGACGGTGCAGGACACCATCAGCAAGACCAAGACCAGCACCCTGTGGTTCGAGGCGCTGTTCAACACGAAGGCGACGGAGACCAGCCAGACGAACGCCGCACCACTCGTCAACGGATCCCTCTCGGCCAAGGACTTCATGCAGAAGATCCAGGCGGATCTCGACAACGGCTGACGCGTCCGCACCGCCGTGATCCGCACCAACCCCTTCGTGAGAGAGCCGTCATGCGTTCCGTTCTGGGAGACCGCCGTGCCATCGCCGTCCTGCTGGGCCCGGCGTTGCTGGTGTACACCCTGGTCATGCTGGTACCGATGGGCTGGTCCCTCGGCTACACCTTCTTCAAGGGCAACGTCATCGAGGGCTTCACCTTCGGGGGGCTCGGAAACTTCGACAAGCTCTGGCACGACCCGCAGGCGCACTCGGCGCTGTGGTTCACCTTCAAGTACGCGATCGCGGTCAGCGCCGGGCAGGTCCTCTGCGGATACCTGCTCGCACTGCTCTACGTGTTCGTCCTGCGCAAGTCGTCCGCGGTCGTCCGTACCCTGGTGTTCTTCCCGGTGATCCTTCCGACGGTCGCCGTGGCCCTGATGTTCCAGAAGCTCTTCGCCGTCGCGCCGCAGAACGGCCTGGCCAACGTCGCCCTGGAAGGGCTTGGCCTCCACCACGGCGACTGGTTCGCCGGCGCGGGCGGCTCCTTCGTCGTCCTGGTCGTCATGGACGTATGGCGATCCATGGGCTTCTACGGCGTCCTCATCTTCGCCGGGCTCCTCGACATCCCCGACGAGACCCTCGAGTCGGCACGGATGGACGGCGCCACCGGATGGCGGCTCATCCGGCACATCGTCCTGCCGCTGTCCGCGCCCGTTCTGTTGTCCTCGGTCGTGTTCAGCATCAACGGCACCCTCAAGGTGTTCGACTCGGTGCTCGCCCTGACCAACGGCGGGCCGGGCAGCGACACCACACCCCTGACCCTCTACATGTTCCGCACCGCGTTCTCCTACGGCGACTACGGCTACGGCAGCACCATCGCCTCGCTGCTCACCGTCGTCTGCCTCGGCGTCACCCTCATCGTCTTCCGCTTCTCGCGCCGCGACCTGACCAAGGGCTGAACCTCCATGACCGACACGATGACGGCACCGCCGCGGGAACTCCTGCCCAGCCCGCGGCCGCGCACCGTCCGGGGGCGGGCGCATGCCCGGCGCCTGACGCGGAACCTGCTCGTCGCCCTGCTGGTGGTGGTCGAGGTGGCGCCGCTGCTGTGGCTGCTGCTGAGCTCCTTCAAGACCCAGTCCGAGTTCGTCAACGACCCCGCCTGGTCGCTGCCGGGCAAGTGGGACCTGCACAACTACGCCGACGCCTGGACGAGCGGGCACGTCGGCCTCTACATCCGCAACAGCCTCCTGGCCACCGCGCCCTCGCTCGCTCTCATCATCGTCCTCGGCACGGCCGCCGGCTTCGCCCTGGAGGTGATGATCTGGCGCGGACGCCACCAGGTCCTCCTCGTCTTCCTGCTGGGCATCATGGTGCCGAGCCAGATGATCCTGCTGCCCCTGTTCCGGGTGTACTTCCAGACCGGGCTCTCCGGCACGATGTGGCCGCTGATCATCACCTACACCGCGGTCGGCCTCCCCCTCACCGTCTTCATGATGGCCACCTACTTCCGGGCCGTCCCGCGCGAGATCTTCGAAGCCGCCACCCTCGACGGGGCGAGCATGCTCACCGCGTTCTGGCGGATCGGATTCCCCGTCGTCCGCAACGCCGTCTTCACGGTCGCGCTGGTGCAGTTCTTCTTCATCTGGAACGACCTGCTCGTCTCGCTCACCTTCACCACCGACGACAGCCTGCGCACCATCCAGGTCGGACTGCTCAACTTCACCGGGCAGTACGGCGAGACGGCCTACGGACCGCTGTTCGCCGCGATCAGCATCAACGTGGTCGGCGCCCTGGTGCTCTACCTGCTGATCAACCAGCGCATCATCAAGGGCCTGACCGCCGGGGCGGTGAAGGGATGACCGACCAGCGGATACCCGCGGTGGAGGTCCCGACCGCGGAACATCACCGGGAGCCGTTCGGTATCGGCGAGTCGTCGCCCCGGATCTCCTGGAAGACCACAGCACCCGCCGGCTGGACGCAGCACGCGTACGAGATCGAGGCCACCCGCGCCGACGGGACGCACCGCACGGGCTGGCTGACCTCCCACGACTCCGTGCTCGTCCCCTGGCCCCTGCGGCCACTGACGTCCCGGGAAGCCTGCGAGGTCCGTGTGCGTGTCCGCGGAACCGATCAGGCGGCCAGCGGCTGGAGCCCACCGCTGCGCATCGAGACGGGCCTGCTGACACCGACGGACTGGACGGCCCGCGCGATTTCGCCGCACGAGCCACGCCGGCCGGAGAGGCCGGACGCCGAGCGCCGACCGCCCCTGCTGCGCAAGGAGTTCACCGCCGGCGCGGACATCGAACGCGCACGGCTGTACGTCACCGCCCACGGCCTGTACGAGATCGAGATCAACGGCCGACGCGTCGGCGACCACACCCTCGCGCCCGGCTGGACCAGCTACCGCCACCGGCTGCGCTACCAGACCCACGACGTCACCGAGCACCTGCGCGCCGGCGACAACACCATCGGCGCGTGGCTGGGCGACGGCTGGTACCGCGGGCGGCTGGGCTTCCACGGCGGCCACTCCAACCTGTACGGCGACCGGCTCGCCCTCATCGCCCAACTGGAGATCGTCCACCGCGACGGAACCGTCACCGTCGTCGGCACCGACACCTCTTGGCGGGCCGGCCGGGGCCCCATCCTCTCCTCCGGACTGCTCGACGGCGAGACCTACGACGCGCGCGAGGAACCGCCCGGCTGGTCGAGTCCCGGGTTCGACGACGGCGACTGGTCACCGGTGGACATCGTTGCCCGGGAACCCGCGACGCTGGTCGCACCCACCGGACCGCCGGTGCGCTGCACGCAGGAGATCACCCCCGTCCTGGTGACCGCTCTCGACGGCGACCGGCTCCTGGTGGACTTCGGGCAGAACCTGGTCGGCAGGGTCCGCATCACCGTGTCCGGTCCGGCCGGGCACACCGTCGTCATCCGCCACGCCGAGGTGCTCCAGGACGGGGAGCTGTGCGTGCGCCCCCTGCGCGATGCCATGTCCACCGACCGCTACACCTTGCGCGGCGGCGCACCCGAGACCTGGGAGCCGCGCTTCACCCTCCACGGCTTCCGGTACGCCGAGATCACCGGCTGGTGCGGCAGCGGCTTCCCCGGCCGCGACATCGTCGCCCGCGTCCATCACACCGACATGACCCGCACCGGCTGGTTCGAATGCTCGAACGAGCAGGTCAACCGGCTGCACGAGAACGTGGTGTGGAGCCTGCGCGGCAACTTCGTCGACCTTCCCACCGACTGCCCGCAGCGTGACGAGCGGCTCGGCTGGACCGGTGACATCCAGGTCTTCGCGCCCACGGCCGCCTTCCTGTACGACTGCCACGGCATGCTCGCCTCCTGGCTGCGCGACGTCGCCGTGGAACAGCACGACGACGGGACCGTCCCCTGGTACGTCCCCTCGATCCCGGGGGGCCCGCAGTGGACCCCCGCCAGACCGGGCGCCGGCTGGGGCGACGTCGTGGCACTCACTCCGTGGGATCTCTACCGGGCCTCGGGCGACACCGCTCTGCTCGCCGCCCAGTACGAGAGCGCACGGCGATGGGTCGACCTCATCACCGAACTCGCCGACGAGTCGGGTCTGTGGAATCGCGGCTACCAACTCGGGGACTGGCTCGACCCGTTCGCACCGCCGGATGACCCCGGAGCCGGCCGTACCGACCGGCATCTCATCGCCACGGCGTACTACGCCTGGTCACTGCGACATGTGACATGGACCGCCGACGTCCTGGGACGTGAGGACGACCGGGACCGCTACGGAGAACTCGCGCGACGAGTCCGGCAGGCGTTCGCCGACGCGTACGTGCTGCCCGGCGGCCTGATGACCAGCGACACCCAGACCGCCTACGCCGTCGCCCTCCAGTTCGACCTCCTCCCCGACGAGGCAGCCCGGTCCGCCGCCGGACGGCGCCTGGCCGAACTCGTCGCGGCGGGCGGCCATACCATCCAGACCGGCTTCATCGGTACTCCGCTCGTGGCACCCGCGCTGAGCACCACGCACCATGACGACACCGCCTACGCCCTGCTCCTCCAGCAGGAGTGCCCCTCGTGGCTGTACGCGCTCAAGCACGACGCCACCACCGTCTGGGAACGCTGGGACAGCATGCTGCCCGACGGCACCGTCAATCCCGGCGAGATGACCTCGTTCAACCACTACGCCCTCGGCGCCGTCGCACAGTGGCTGCACAGCACGGTCGCCGGGCTCGACGCGAGTACGCCGGGCTACCGCGACATCGTCTTCCGTCCACGACCAGGCGGCGGCATCACCTGGGCGAGCGCCGCCCACGAGTCGCCGTACGGTCGCGTAGGGATCCGATGGGAGCTGCGGGATTCGGATCTCACCGTCGAAACGACCGTGCCCACGGGGGCCACCGGACGGATCGAGTGGCCCGACGGAGGCGTAAGCACCCTGCCACCCGGGACCACCACCACACGACGACCGTTTCCCGGCTCCGACTCACACTGACCCGTCCATGATCCCGGCCGTGCTGCCGAAAACCGGCTGCCCCCTCGCGCCAAAAACCACAGCGAAACAAAGGAGTCTCGCATGAACAGCCATCAAGCCGCCGATGAGTCCCTCCCCGGAATACGCAGACACCGGCAGCGTTCCGTCCTCGCCATGATCGTCGTCACCCTCCTGACGGTACTCGGCCTGATCACCGTCTCCCCCGCACAGGCACTCAGCGGTGATCTCCGCATGCACGACCCGAGTGTCATCAAGGTGGGCAGCTGCTACTACGGCTTCTCCACCGGGTTCGAGAACGACCCGCTCAACCCCAGCGGATCCATCACGCTCCGCAAAACGTGCGGCGGCACCGCGGCCTCCGGATGGACCAAGGTCGGCAACGTCTGGTCGTCGACCCCGTCCTGGATCACCGCCAAACTCGGCTCGACCCCGCCGAACATCTGGGCTCCGGACATCAAGTACTTCAACGGCAAGTACCACCTCTACTACGCCGGTTCCCGCTGGGGCACCAACTACGCCGTGATGGGCCTGGCCACCGCCACCAACATTGAGGGCCCCTGGACGGACCAGGGCATGGTCACGGACGTCAACTACCCGATCGACCCCAACGTCGACTGGGGACCGGACGGCCGGCTGTACATCTCCTGGGGCTCCTGGACCGGCTCCGGCACCTACATGCACGTCCTGGACCAGTCCACCGGCAAGCTGTCCACCACCGACCACAACCTCTGGCGCATCGCCGTCGACATCGAGAACCCGACGATCATCCTCAACGGCGGCTACTACTACCTCTTCGGCTCCAAGGGGGCCTGCTGCAGCGGAACCAACAGCACCTACTACACCGTGGTCGGCCGCTCCACCCGCATCACTGGACCGTACCTGGACCAGAACGGCACCGACATGGCCTCCGGCGGCGGGACCACCGTCCTGACCGGCGCCTACCCCAAGGTGGCCGCCGGTGGCGCCGACGCCTACGACGACGGCGCGTCCAAGTTCCTCGCCTACCACTACTACGACGGCAACACCTCAGGGCAGGAGACCCTCGACATCCGCCAGGTGACCTTCGCGGGCGGCTGGCCGGTCATCGCCAGTCCGCTCGGGGCCCCGAACAACCACCTGCTGAACCGCAGCAGCGCCAAGTGCGCGGACGTCTGGAGCCTGAGCACGGCGAACGGGGCTGCAGTCAACTCCGGCAACTGCAACTCCGGCGCGAACCAGCAGTGGGTGCCCACCGCCGTCGGCTCCAACTACCGGCTGGTCAACGTCAACAGCGGCAAGTGCCTGCAGATCTCCGCCGCCTCCACCGCCGATGGCGCGGTGGCCGTCCAGTCGACGTGCACCGGGGCCTCGCACCAGCTGTGGACACGGACGGCGGTGATCGGCGGCTACGTCACCTTCACCAATGTGCGCAGCGGTAGGTGTCTGGAGGTCGCCGGGGAGTCGACCGCCAACGGCGCGGCCCTCGACCAGGCGACGTGCACCGCCGGCTCGAACCAGCAGTGGATGGTCGTCTGACGCGCAGGGCAACCGCCGACCGGCGGGGACTCCGGGCGGGCCGTGTGCCTCGGCCTGCCCGGAGCCGACGCCTGCGCGATCACTGACCGCCACGTGTTCTGTCAGATCGCCGCGGCCAGCGCGCGGACGTGTTGGGGGATTCGGACGGCGACGCCCTCGAAGGTCCGGCCGCCGTGCTGCAGAGCTGGAGTATGGGCTGCCGGTGAGGTGCGGGAAGCCCGCTCTTCGCGCGGGAACTTGAGCAGTTGAGGGGCTCGGTGAACGCCATCGACCGAACTCCTCCGCCGGGTTCGTGGAAGCGGCTGCCGGGTCAGGTGAGTGGTGCCGACGCGGGCAGGTGCTGGTCGGCGGCCCAGGAGGCGAGGATGCGCAGCCGTTCGTGGG
>NZ_JOEV01000046.1 GCF_000721105.1 Streptomyces cellulosae | reverse complement strand
GTGCGGGGGCGGGTGGCGGGACGGGTGCGAGAACGGGTGCGAGAACGGGGGGCAAGCAGGGTGTTGGGAAGAAGGCGGTGGGCGGGGGCGCGGGGTCGGTTGGCAAGCGGGGGGCCGTAGGCAAGAAAGCGGCGGCAAGTAAGAGGGCGGCGCCGGTGGAGAAGGGGGGCGGCGAGGGAAGCGCTGCGAAGAAGGTCGTAGTGAAGGAAGCCGCTGCGAAGAAGGTGGTTGCTTCGAAGGCTGCTCCTTCGGTGAAGGGGGTCGGGGAAGCGGGGGCGCAGGCGCCGGCGGGCAAGGAGACGGCGGCCGGGAAGACGGCGGGCAAGAAGGCGGGGCCTAAGGAGACGGCAACTGGGAAGAAAGTGGTGGCCGGGAAGGCGGGCGCCAAGAGGACCGGTGCCGACAAGGCGGGCGTCAGGAAGGCGCCGGCGGAGAAGGCCCCAGGGAGGAAGGCGGTGGTGGCCACGACAGAGGCGGCTGCGAAGAAGACGGCTGCTCGGAAGAGAGCCCCCACCGGGAGTGCCGCTGCGGAGCGGGCCTCCATGGCCGGCACGTCCACGAAGGGAGTGTCCGCGAAGAGCGCCTCCCAAGGACGTACATCCCCGAAGGGTGAGTCCCCGAAGAGTGTGTCCCCGAAGAGTGTGTCCCCGAAGGGTGCGCCTTCGAAGGGTGCGCCTTCGAAGGGGGCCGCCACCGGCAGGACGTCCGAGAAGACATCCTCCACCGGCGCTTCCAGGAAGAGCGGGTCCGCGAAGGGCGCCCCCGCGGCGAACGTGTCCGCGAAACGCGCCACAACGCGGAGTACGCACCCGGAGAGCGCCTCCACGAAGAGCACCACCACGGGAAGTGCGTCCCCGAAGGGCGCCCCGACAAGGAGCACGTCCCCCAAGGGCGCGCCCGAGAAGAGCGCAGCCGAGACGACTGCGGCCGAGAAGAGCATGGCCAAGAAAGCCGGCGCGGCTGACGCCGCGGAGCAGACGGGAGCCACGACAGTGGTTGCGAAGAAGACCCCTGGCACGGCCAGGGCGGCGCAGACCGCCGTACCCAAGGCGCGCATCGCCGCGGTGGAGCCCGGCGAGCTCGCGGTACGCCCCGGCGAGGACCCCTGGACCCCGGAAGAGGTCGAGGAGGCACGCGCCGGGCTGCAGTCGGAGGCGACCCGGCTGCGCGACGAGATCACCGCCTCCGAGGAGTCCCTCGTGGGTCTGATGCGGGACTCCGGAGACGGCGCCGGCGACGACCAGGCGGACACCGGCACGAAGAACATCACGCGCGAGCACGAGATGGCCCTCGCGGCCAACGCGCGCGAGATGCTCATCCAGACCGAGCGTGCCCTGGACCGGCTCGACGCGGGCACCTACGGCCTGTGCGAGAACTGCGGCAACCCGATCGGCAAGGCACGCATGCAGGCGTTCCCGCGGGCCACCCTGTGCGTGGAGTGCAAGCAGAAGCAGGAACGCCGGTACTGACCAGTACCCGGGTGCCGGTGGGCGTGCCGTACTCTCGTCCTCAGTCAGGTACCTAGGTCGAGGGACTCACGTGGCAGAGGCGGAGCGCATCATCGGTACGCCGGAGACCCCGGAAGGGGCTGGGGCCGAGCCGGAGCAGTCGTCCAGTCCGGTTTCCGGTTCGGACGGGCAGGAGAGCGCCGGCGAGCGGCCCCGGGGCAGGCGGCGGATCGCCGTGCTGTTCGCGGTCGCGGTGTTCGCGTACGCCCTCGACCTGGTCAGCAAGATGATCGTGGTCGCCAAGCTGGAGCACCACGCGCCCATCGAGATCATCGGGGACTGGCTGAAGTTCGAGGCCATCCGCAACGCGGGCGCGGCCTTCGGGGTCGGCGAGGCGTTCACGGTGATCTTCACGGTGATCGCGGCGACGGTGATCGTGGTGATCGCCCGGCTCGCCCGCAAGCTGTACAGCACGCCCTGGGCCATCGCACTCGGCCTGCTGCTGGGCGGGGCGCTCGGCAACCTGACCGACCGGATCTTCCGCTCGCCGGGCGTCTTCGAGGGGGCGGTCGTGGACTTCATCGCGCCCAAGCACTTCGCGGTCTTCAACCTGGCCGACTCGGCGATCGTCTGCGGTGGCATCCTGATCGTGCTGCTGTCTTTCAAGGGCCTCGATCCGGACGGCACCGTCCACACGGACTGAGCGCCCCCACTGGCGTACGGCGATGTCGGAGGCGTCCGGCATACTCGACGGGTGAGCACCGTTCCCGAGATCCGAACCCTGCCCGTGCCCGACGGCCTGGAGGGCGAGCGTGTCGACGCCGCCATCTCCCGCATGCTCGGCTTCTCCCGTACGAAGGCCGCCGAACTCGCCGCCGCGGGGAAGGTGACGGTCGACGGATCGGTGGTCGGCAAGTCGGAGCGTGTGCACGGCGGCGCCTGGCTGGAGGTCGAGATGCCGCAGGCGCCCGCACCCGTGCAGATCGTCGCCGAGCCGGTCGAGGGCATGGAGATCGTGCACGACGACGACGATGTGGTCGTGATCGTCAAGCCGGTCGGGGTCGCCGCGCACCCCAGCCCCGGCTGGACCGGCCCGACCGTCATCGGCGGCCTCGCCGCCGCCGGGTACCGCATCTCCACCTCGGGCGCCGCCGAGCGCCAGGGCATCGTGCACCGCCTGGACGTGGGCACGTCCGGCCTGATGGTGGTGGCCAAGTCGGAGTACGCGTACACCTCGCTCAAGCGCCAGTTCAAGGAGCGCACGGTCGACAAGCGCTACCACACGCTGGTGCAGGGCCACCCCGACCCGACCAGCGGCACCATCGACGCGCCCATCGGCCGCCACCCCCAGCACGACTACAAGTGGGCGGTCACCGCCGAGGGCAAGCCCTCCGTCACGCACTACGACCTCATCGAGGCGTTCCGCGCGGCCTCCCTGCTCGACGTGAAGCTCGAGACCGGCCGCACCCACCAGATCCGCGTCCACATGGCCGCCCACCGCCACCCCTGCGTCGGTGACCTGACGTACGGCGCCGACCCGACGCTCGCCAAGCGGCTGCGGCTGACCCGGCAGTGGCTGCACGCCGTCCGGCTCGGCTTCGAGCACCCCGGGGACGGGCAGTGGGTGGAGTTCGCCTGTGACTACCCGGACGACCTCCAGCAGGCGCTTGACCAGGTGCGCGAGGAGACCTACGCGTGAGCCCGGCGTCGTACGTGCTGCGCGTCGCCGAGGACCCCGCCGACAGGGAAGCCTGCTTCGCGGTGCGCACGGAGGTCTTCGTCGGCGAGCAGGGCGTCCCCGAGGACATCGAGTACGACGCGTACGACGCCGACGCCGTGCACGTGCTGGCGGTCCGGGAGGACGGCCTGCCGCTCGGCACCGGGCGGTTGCTGCACGGCGAGGCGGCCGCCGCGAAGACCGGCGGCGATCTGTCGGTGGGGTCGCTGGGGCGGCTCGCGGTGACGAAGGCGGCGCGCGGACTCGGGGTCGGGGCGGCGCTCGTCGGGGCCATCGAGGAGGCGGCACGCGCGCGGGGGCTGACAGCGGTGGACCTGCACGCGCAGACACACGCCCTGGGGTTCTACGAGCGGCTGGCATACGTGGCGTACGGCCCGGAGTTCCTGGACGCGGGCATTCCGCATCGGGCGATGCGGCGGGTTCTGTAAGCGGGGGTCGGGCGGGATTCTGTGACCGGGGGGTCGTGTGAGGGATTCCGGGGCCAGGGGGCGCAAGAGCCGGTGAACACGGTGGCGTGGCAGGCTTGAGGTCTGCTGTGTGAACGCCGAGACGCCCCGGAGCGCTGACCGTGGATCAGTTGGCCTTGCTGTTCGTGCTGTTGCTCGGGGCTGTGATCAGCGTCCCGGTGGGGGACCGGCTGGGCCTGCCGGCGCCGGTGCTGATGACGCTCCTCGGGATCGTCCTGGCGATCCTCGACTTCGTACCGAACGTCAACATCCCGCCGGATCTCATCCTGCCCGCGCTGCTGCCGCCGCTGCTCTACGCCGCCGTACGACGCACCTCCTGGCGGCAGTTCGCGGCCAACAAACGGCCGATCTTCCTGCTGGCCGTGGCGCTGGTGTTCGTCACCATGGCGAGCGTGGCCGTCGTCGCCGGCGCCATCGTGCCCGGCTTGCCGATCGCCGCCGCCGTGGCGCTCGGCGCGCTGGTCGCGCCGCCTGATCCGGTCGCCGCGACCGCCGTCGCCGGACAACTGGGGCTGCCGCGCCGGCTGGTGTCCATCCTGGAGGGTGAGGGGCTCTTCAACGACGTCACGGCGATCGTGCTGTACCACGTGGCGATCGCCGCGGCCGTCAGCGGGACGTTCTCGCCGTGGAAGGCCGGGCTCGACCTGGTGCTGTCCGCCGTCGTCGCGGTGGCCGTGGGTCTGGCACTGGGCTGGGGCGCCAACAAGGTCATGGACCTGCTCGACGACGCCACCCTGCAGATCGGGCTCACGCTCCTGGTGCCGTACGCCTCCTACGTGCTGGCGGAGGAGTTCCACGGCTCCGGGGTGCTCGCCGTGCTCACCACCGCGCTGTTCCTGGCCGAGTACGCGATCGACGCCGACGACGTGCTGACCCGGCTGGCCGGGCACACCTTCTGGGACATCGTCGACACGCTGGTGACGGGCGTGGCGTTCGGACTGATCGGGCTGGAGCTGCACAACGCGATCCGGACGGCGTCCGGGCGGTGGGGCGAGATGCTCGGATGGGCGGCGGCGGTCGTGGGCGTGGTCGTTCTCGTGCGGTTGCTGTGGTTGCTGCCGGCGACCTGGCTGACCAGGCGACTGCATGCGAAGCGGGACTACGACGAGGAGATCCCGACGAGTTGGCGGGAGACCGTCGTGATGTGGTGGTCGGGGATGCGGGGGGTCGCGTCGGTGGCGTTGGCGTTGGCGATTCCCCTGAAGACCGATGACGGGTCCGCCTTCCCCGGGCGGGACGAGATCGTGTTCATCGCCTTCGGCGTGATCATGGCGACGCTGGTGCTCCAGGGGCTGACGCTGCCCTGGCTGGTGAGGCGGCTCGGGGTGCGGGCCGACACGGACCGGGAGAAGGAGTTCGAGAAGGCGTTGGCCGTGCGGGCGGCGAAGGCGGCGAAGCAGCGGCTCAAGGAGATCGAGGCGGTGGAGGAGCTGCCGGAGGAGCTGTCCGAGCAGATGCTGCGGCGTGCCTTCGACATCGGGGTGCGGATCAGTCCGGACATGGCGGAGGACGAGCGGCGGGAGGCGCATCGGCAGCGGGCGCGCAGGCTCAAGCGAGTGCGGAGGATCCAGGGGGAGATGCTGAGTGCGGCGCGGCACGAGGTGCTGGCGGCGCGGAGCGAACCCGGGGCGGATCCGGAGGTGGTGGACCGGGTGCTGCGCCATCTTGATGTGCGGAGTCTGCGGTGAGTCGTTCTCGGGGGTGCGGCGCGGTGGGGATGGAGCGCCGTTGTGGCGTCCACCCGCGCACCACCCGTGTCCTGCCGTGATCCCGGGCAAGAAGCGGGCCTTGCCCATGGGGGGTTTCTCGGCGTCGACGGCTCTTCGTTCGTCCGCACGTCGCCCCGCGCTCGGTCAGCGGGGGCCCGTGCGCGGTGGTTCGTGCTGCATGCGGCGGGGGGCCGAGCCGTCCCGTGAGGGGCCGCCGCTGTCCCGGGAGGGCCCGCCGTTGCCGCGGCCGCGCGGCAGGAAAGCGTCCGCCGTGTTGACGCGGGGCAGGGCGTACGGGTGCTCCTCGGTCAGCCAGCGGATCATGCGCTCGCGGACCGTGACCCGTACCGTCCAGATGTCGTCCGCGTCCTTGGCGGTCACCAGGGCCCGTACCTGCATGGTGTTCGGGGTGGTGTCGGTGACGTCGAGGCCGTAGGCGCGGCCGTCCCAGGCCGGGCACTCGCGCAGGATGTCGCGGAGCTTCTTCCGCATCGCGTCCGTCGGGGCCGTGTGGTCGACGTGCCAGTACACGATGCCGGTCATCTGCGGAGTGCCACGGGACCAGTTCTCGAACGGCTTGGACGTGAAGTACGACACCGGCATGGTGAGGCGGCGCTCGTCCCAGGTCCGCACGGTCAGGAAGGTCAGCGTGATCTCCTCGACCGTGCCCCACTCGCCGTCCACCACCACCGTGTCACCGATGCGCACCATGTCGCCGAAGGCGATCTGCAGTCCCGCGAACATGTTGCTGAGCGTCGACTGCGCGGCGACACCGGCGACAATGCCGAGGATGCCGGCCGAGGCCAGCAGTGAGGCACCGGCCGCGCGGAACGCCGGGAACGTCAGCAGCATCGTGGCCACGGCCACGACGCCCACGGTGGCGGAAACCACGCGCATGATCAGCGTCACCTGGGTGCGCACGCGCCGGACCCGGGCCGGGTCACGGTGGGCGCGCGCGTAGCGGCTGTACGACGTCTCCACTATCGCGGCGGCGATCCGGATCACCAGCCAGGCGGTGGCCCCGATGAGGACCAGTGTGAGCGTCCGCCCGATCACGGCCTGACGCGACGGCAGCAGCTGTGCCTCGTCGTACGACCCTCTCAGCATCGCCGCGCAGAGCACGAGCTGGTAGGGAATGCGGCCACGGCGCAGCAGACCCCACATCGGGGTCTCGTGATGTCGTTCGTCGGCCTTGCGTAGCAGCAGGTCGGTGGCCCAGCCGATGAGCAGCGTGAGCACGACCGACCCGCCGACCACGATCAGTGGGCGGAGCAGATTCTCCATGCCTCCGAACGTAACCGGCCCCGGGCACTGATGAACATGTGACTTGTGACCAGTTGTGGGTACGGCCGCTGTCCCGTGCCGGGAACCGCGGTGTCGTACCTGGCTGGCACCATGGCCTCATGAACATCATGCTTTTCCATTCGACCTACGGTCCGAGGCCCGCCGTGCGGGCGGCGGCGGACCGGTTGCGCGCCGCCGGGCACGAGGTGTGGACGCCGGACCTCTTCGAGGGGCGCACCTTCGACACGGTCGAGGAGGGCATGGCCTTCAACCAGGGGATCGGCAAGGACGAGTTGCTCAAGCGGGCCGTGCTGGCCGCCGCGCCCTACTCGGAGCGGGGGCTGGTGTACGCCGGGTTCTCGCTCGGCGCCTCCGTCGCGCAGACCCTCGCCCTGGGCGACGCCAAGGCCCGCGGGCTGCTGCTTCTGCACGGCACCTCGGACATCGCGGCGGGCGCCACCGCGGACGGACTGCCCGTTCAACTCCATGTCGCCGAACCGGATCCCTTCGAGACCGACGACTGGCTGAGCGCCTGGTACCTCCAGATGGGCAGAGCGGGCGCCGACGTCGAGGTCTACCGCTACGCCGGAGCCGGCCACCTCTACACCGACCCGGATCTGCCGGACTGGGACGAGGAGGCGGCCGAGGCCACCTGGCGGGTGGCGCTCGGCTTCCTCGACAGTCTGTGACCCTCTGCTACACGGGGTCGTACGTCCGCTCCACCTTCTGCGTGCCGGAGCGCGTGCGGTACGAACGGGCCCAGGAGGAGGTCGCGTTCGGCTTCGTTCGGTCGGACAGCACGTAGTAGTCCATCTGCGCGCGGTCGGCGGTGATGTCCAGGACGCCGTAGCCGTGGCGATCGGTGTCGACCCAGTGGACGTGCCGGTTGGCGGCCCTGATGATCGGCGCGGCGACCGCGGAGATCGCGCCCTCGGGCGTTTTGACGAGGTCGTCGAGGTTGTCGGAGGTCACCGAGGTGACCACGAACTCCGTGGCGGCCGAGGCGGACAGCGGATACGTACCGGCGTCCACCGGCACGTCGTTGGCCCACGCCATGTGGATGTCGCCGGTCAGGAACACGGTGTTGCGGATGGCGTTCGAACGCAGGTGGGCCAGCAGTTCCCGGCGGTCGTCCGTGTAGCCGTCCCACTGGTCGGTGTTGAAGGCGAGCCCCTCCTTCGGCAGGCCCAGCAGCTCGGCGAGCGGCCCCAGGAGGTCCGCGGTGAGCGAGCCGATCGCGAACGGCGAGATCATCACCGAGTTGCCGATCAGCCGCCAGGTGGTGTCGGACGCCTTCAGTCCGGCCTTGAGCCAGTCGAGCTGGGCGCGGCCGGTGAGCGTGCGGTCCGGGTCGTCGACCGAACCGTTGCCGACGGAGACCTGCTGCGAGCGGAAGGAGCGCAGGTCGAGCAGCGAGAGGTCGGCGAGCTTGCCGAAGCGCAGGCGGCGGTAGGTCGTTCCCGCTGTCGCCGTGCGCACCGGCATCCACTCGAAGTAGGCCTGCTTGGCGGCGGCCTGACGGGCCGCCCAGGTGCCCTCGGCGCCCTCGGTGTGGTTCTCCGCCCCGCCCGACCAGGCGTCGTTGGCGAACTCGTGGTCGTCCCAGATCGCGATCACGGGGGCGGTGGCGTGCAGGGCCTGCAGGTCGGGGTCCGTCTTGTAACGGCCGTGCCGGGTGCGGTAGTCGGCGAGGGTGACGATCTCGTGGGCCGGCACGTGCGGGCGTACGACGGTGTCGCGGGTGCCGTAGGCGCCGGTGCCGTACTCGTAGATGTAGTCGCCCAGATGCAGCCAGGCGGTCAGGTCGCCGCGGGCCGCGAGATGGCGGTACGCCGAGAAGTAGCCGGCCTCCCAGTTGGCGCAGGAGACCACGCCGAAGCGCAGGTCCGCGACGGCCGCGTCCGGCGCCGGCGCGGTGCGGGTGCGCGCCGCCGGGGAGTCGGTGCCGCCGGCCGAGAAGCGGAACCAGTAGTCGGTCGCGGGCCGCAGACCGCGCACGTCCGCCTTCACCGTGTGGTCGAAGGCGGCGGTGGCGGTGACCGTACCCTTGGCGACGATGTCGGTCAGTGCCTTGTCCCTGGCGACGATCCAGTCCACCGGGGTGTCCGGGCCGAGCCCGGAGCCGGGTATCGCCTCGGCGGTGGGCGTCACCCGGGTCCACAGCAGTATGCCGTCGGGCAGCGGGTCCCCGGAGGCGACGCCGTGCAGGAAGGCGGGCGAGTCGGCGGCGGCCCGCGCGGGCAGGGCGGCGACGAGCGGGCCGGCCAGCACGGCGGTGGCGGCCGCGGCCTTGACGACCGTACGGCGGCGCGGTGACAGTGTGTCGGCGGAGTCGGTGCTCTCGGATGATCTGTATCGACTGGTCACGGCCAATCAGGTTACTGGCCGGTACAGGCGAGAGCGGGCGAACCGGGAAAAGTTCGCCCGCTCTTCACGCGGAGGCTGAAATCCCGGACGGGCGTCAGCCCTTGAGCGCCGCACCCACCACCCTGTTGAAGTCGGCCACCGTCATGGGCGGGTTGTCCTGGCCGTCGGCGGTGAGCTTCTTGCCGTCCATGACGAAGCTCGGGGTGCCGGTCACGCCGTCCTTGTTGGTGTCGAAGGTCTTCGACATGGCCAGCGCCCAGGCGTCGTACGTGCCCTTGTTGACCGCGTCCTGGAACTTCGTGTTGTCCTTCAGCGCGGGCACGGTGTTCGCGATCTTGATGAGGTAGGCGTCGTCCTTGAACTTGTCGGTCGTCTCGTCCGGGTGCCACTTCGTCGAGTACATCGCGGTCTTGTACTCGAGGAAGGCCTCGGGGCTGACGTTGAGCGCGGCGCCCAGGGCGCTCAGCGCGTTCTTGGAGCCCTGGCCGTTGTCCTTGTTGTCGATGAACGTGGCACCGATGTACTGGATCTTGAACTTGCCGCCGTCGAGGTCCTTCTTCACGGTGGACCCGACGGTCTGCTCGAACTGCGCGCATATCGGGCAGCGCGGGTCCTCGTAGACCTTGAGGGTCTTCTTGGCGGTGTCCTTGCCGAGGACGACCGTGGTGCCCTTCGCGCCCGTGGTGTTGGCCGGGGCGATGACCTTGGCGTCCTTCAGGCCCTCCCAGTAGCTGGGCTTGTTGGACTGGACGACGGCGTACCCGATGCCGCCCGCGATGGCCAGCACGCCGACGACCGAACCGGCGACGACGACCTGCCGCTTGACCTTGTTGCGCTTGGCCTGCCGCTCGCGCTCCTGGCGCAGCCGTTCCCTGGCGGCCGTCTTCGCTGCCTGGCTGTTCCGATTGCTCATGGTGGTGTTCTCCGTAGGGGACGCGCACAGGACCGGGTCGTGTGCGGAATACGTATGGGGACTGACTGGTGCTCAGTTGCTGTTCGGCGCCGGCCGGGGCGAAGGCCCGGCTCAGACTCCGGCGAACGCGAGCGAGCACGGCGGTCCACGCCGTCCCAGGGAGTGCGCGAGAAGCCGCCCGCGCGCGGAGGTGGTACGACCCACGGCGCGCCGCATCCGGCGTGCGGGGGGAGCCGTCCGTACGGTGACGGCGGCGACCGCGAGCAGCAGAGGTCGGACCGCTGTCGAAGCAGCCGCGGCCACCGCCCGCAGCAGCTGGGCCAGTGCCCGCTCGCCGCGGCGCAGCCAGGCGGCCGCGAGGAGGCCGATGGCGATGTGCGTGCCGAGCAGCAGCCAGGCGGTCGCCGGGTGGGCGTGGGCGAGCAGCCCCGCGAGCCGGTCGGTGTCCGTGCCGGTCACCCGGGTCAGCGGGGCCCCGACATCGCTGCCGTCGCCGCACAGCACGTCGAAGCCGAGGGAGCGCAGGGGGCCTGCGGCCGGGCCGCCGGCCGGGCCGTAACAGACCTGCTGGCCGGTGGTGAACACCGTGTCGGCGGCCAGCTCCAGCGGGATCAGCAGGGCGGCGATCCGGCCGAAGCCGCGCTCGCGGCCGGCCAGGGCGAAGGCGACGAGGAACACGGCGGCCGCGATCACGGCCACCGTGTTGAGGGGCAGGGGAACCCGGGACAGCAGCACGTGCGACGCGCTGCTGAGCGTCACGACGAGTGTCGTGAACAGTGCCGCGCGTACGGCTCTGAGCTGGGTCCCGGATATGTCCATAGCAGAGGAGAGTCTGTCACGCGGGTCGGTAAGGGAGCACTAAAGAGTCCCTGTGAGGGCGTAAAGGGCCCACCATGAGGGCGCCTGCCGACGGCGGATCGTCACAGACCCGGGATCCGTCCGTTGCGGAACAGGTCCACGAAGGTCTGGTGGTCGGCACGCGCGCGTGCGCCGTAGGTGTGCGCGAAGTCGACCAGCAGGCCCGCGAAGCTCTCCTCGTCGGCGGCGATCGCCGCGTCGATGGCCCGCTCGGTGGAGAACGGCACCAGGGACTCGCCGGACTGGTCGTCCGCCGCCGCGTGCATGGTGGCGGTGGCCCGGCCCAGGTCGGCGACGACCGCCGCGACCTCCTCCGGGTCGTCGATGTCGCCCCAGTCGAGGTCCACGGCGTACGGCGAGACCTCGGCGACCAGCTGACCGGAGCCGTCCAGTTCGGTCCAGCCCAGCCACGGGTCGGCGTGCGCCTGGAGGGCGCGCTGGGAGATCACCGTGCGGTGGCCCTCGTGCTGGAAGTAGTCCCGGATCGCCGAGTCCGTGATGTGCCGGGAGACGGCCGGGGTCTGGGCCTGCTTGATGTAGATCACGACGTCGTTCTCCAGGGCGTCGCTGTGGCCCTCGAGGAGGATGTTGTACGACGGCAGACCGGCCGAGCCGATACCGATGCCGCGGCGGCCCACGACGTCCTTCACGCGGTACGAGTCGGGGCGGGCCAGCGAGGTCTCCGGCAGCGTCTCCAGATAGCCGTCGAACGCCGCGAGGACCTTGTACCGGGTCGCCGCGTCCAGCTCGATGGAGCCGCCGCCCGGGGCGAAGCGGCGCTCGAAGTCACGGATCTCCGTCATCGAGTCCAGCAGCCCGAAGCGGGTCAGCGAGCGGGCGTCGCGCAGGGCGTCCAGCAGCGGGCCCTGCGCGGTGTCCAGGGTGAACGGCGGCACCTCGTCGCTCTTTGCGCCGGTGGCCAGAGCGTGGATCCGCTCGCGGTACGCGCCCGCGTACACCCGCACCAGTTCGGTGATCTGCTCGTCGCTGAGCGCCTTGGCGTACCCGATGAGGGCGATGGAGGCGGAGAAGCGCTTGAGGTCCCAGGTGAAGGGGCCGACGTACGCCTCATCGAAGTCGTTGACGTTGAAGATCAGCCGGCCGTTGGCGTCCATGTACGTGCCGAAGTTCTCGGCGTGCAGGTCGCCGTGGATCCACACGCGCGAGGTGCGCTCGTCCAGGTACGGCCCGCCCCGCTTCGACCCGGATCCGTTGTGTGCGGTCAGGTCGTGGTAGAAGAGGCACGCCGTGCCCCGGTAGAACGCGAAGGCCGAGGCCGCCATCTTCCGGAACTTCACGCGGAACGCGGCCGGGTCGGCGGCCAGGAGCTGGCCGAAGGCGGTGTCGAAGACGGCGAGGATCTCCTCGCCGCGGTGCTCGTCGTTGAGCTGCGGGACCGACATCGCTGGGTGCCTCCTGGTGCAGATGGTGCGTGACTTTTTGGGGCGGATCCTCTTGCCCACACCAACGCGCGACGGTCGGGGGGAGTGCCCGCGACCTCGCGCGAAAGGGGTGAGCGGGGTGCCGCGTTTTCTTCACATGAAGGTACGCGGGGCAGCCCGCCGAGTGTCAGTGGCGAGGCATAGACTTCGACGCTGTCCCCCAGACTGTCCGCAACCGGTGGGACACCCGTCGACGTATGTTTTCCTTGGAGGCCGCAGCCGTGTCAAAGCCGCCGTTCACGCACCTGCACGTCCACACCCAGTACTCGCTGCTGGACGGTGCCGCGCGGCTGAAGGACATGTTCAACGCGTGCAACGAGATGGGCATGACGCACATCGCGATGTCCGACCACGGCAACCTGCACGGGGCGTACGACTTCTTCCACTCCGCGGAGAAGGCCGGGGTCACCCCGATCATCGGGATCGAGGCGTATGTGGCGCCCGAGTCGCGGCGCAACAAGCGCAAGATCCAGTGGGGTCAGCCGCACCAGAAGCGCGACGACGTCTCCGGTTCGGGTGGTTACACCCACAAGACGATCTGGGCGGCCGACGCGACCGGCCTGCACAACCTCTTCAAGCTGTCCTCGGACGCGTACGCCGAGGGCTGGCTGCAGAAGTGGCCCCGCATGGACAAGGAGACCATCTCCCAGTGGTCCGAGGGGCTCATCGCGTCCACCGGCTGCCCGTCGGGCGAGCTGCAGACGCGGCTGCGGCTGGGCCAGTACGACGAGGCGCTGAAGGCGGCGGCCGACTACCAGGACATCTTCGGCAAGGACCGCTACTTCCTGGAACTGATGGACCACGGCATCGAGATCGAACGCCGCGTCCGTGACGGCCTGCTGGACATCGGCAAGAAGCTCGGCATCCCGCCGCTGGTCACCAACGACTCGCACTACACGTACGCGCACGAGGCGACCGCCCACGACGCGCTGCTGTGCATCCAGACCGGCAAGAACCTCTCGGATCCGGACCGCTTCCGCTTCGACGGCACCGGCTACTACCTGAAGTCCACGGACGAGATGTACGCCATCGACTCCTCGGACGCCTGGCAGGAGGGCTGCCGCAACACCCTCCTGGTCGCCGAGCAGATCGACACCACGGGCATGTTCGAGAAGCGCGACCTGATGCCGAAGTTCGACATCCCGGAGGGCTTCACCGAGGTCACCTGGTTCAAGGAGGAGGTCCGCCGGGGCATGGAGCGCCGTTTCCCCGGCGGCATCCCCGAGGACCGGCAGAAGCAGGCCGACTACGAGATGGACGTCATCATCCAGATGGGGTTCCCGGGGTACTTCCTCGTCGTCGCCGACTTCATCATGTGGGCCAAGAACAACGGCATCGCCGTCGGCCCCGGCCGGGGCTCCGCGGCCGGTTCGATCGTCGCGTACGCCATGGGCATCACCGACCTCGACCCGATCCCGCACGGTCTGATCTTCGAGCGGTTCCTCAACCCCGAGCGCGTCTCGATGCCCGATGTCGACATCGACTTCGACGAGCGTCGGCGCGTCGAGGTCATCCGGTACGTGACGGAGAAGTACGGCGCCGACAAGGTCGCCATGATCGGCACGTACGGCAAGATCAAGGCCAAGAACGCGATCAAGGACTCCGCGCGCGTGCTGGGCTATCCGTACGCGATGGGCGACCGCCTCACCAAGGCGATGCCCGCCGACGTCCTCGGCAAGGGCATCGACCTCAACGGCATCACCGACCCCTCGCACCCGCGCTACAGCGAAGCGGGCGAGATCCGGGCGATGTACGAGAACGAGCCGGACGTGAAGAAGGTCATCGACACCGCCAAGGGCGTCGAGGGCCTGGTGAGGCAGATGGGCGTGCACGCGGCCGGCGTGATCATGTCCAGCGAGCCCATCGTCGATCACGCCCCGATCTGGGTGCGGCACACCGACGGCGTGACGATCACCCAGTGGGACTACCCGCAGTGTGAGTCGCTGGGCCTGCTCAAGATGGACTTCCTGGGCCTGCGCAACCTCACGATCATGGACGACGCCATCAAGATGGTGAAGGCCAACAAGGGCATCGATCTGGAGATGCTCTCCCTCCCGCTGGACGACCCGAAGACCTTCGAACTGCTCTGCCGCGGGGACACCCTCGGCGTCTTCCAGTTCGACGGCGGGCCGATGCGCTCCCTGCTGCGCCAGATGCAGCCCGACAACTTCGAGGACATCTCCGCCGTCTCGGCCCTGTACCGGCCGGGTCCGATGGGCATGAACTCGCACATCAACTACGCGGAGCGCAAGAACGGCCGCCAGGAGATCACGCCGATCCACAAGGAGCTCGAAGAGCCCCTCGAGGAGGTCCTGGCGGTCACCTACGGTCTGATCGTCTACCAGGAGCAGGTCCAGAAGGCCGCCCAGATCATCGCCGGGTACTCGCTCGGCGAGGCCGACATCCTCCGCCGCGTGATGGGCAAGAAGAAGCCCGAGGAGCTGGCGAAGAACTTCACCATCTTCCAGGCCGGCGCCAAGAAGAACGGCTACAGCGACGAGGCGATCCAGGCCTTGTGGGACGTGCTGGTCCCCTTCGCCGGATACGCGTTCAACAAGGCCCACTCGGCCGCGTACGGACTGGTCTCGTACTGGACGGCGTACCTGAAGGCGAACTACCCCGCCGAGTACATGGCCGCCCTCCTCACCTCCGTCAAGGACGACAAGGACAAGTCGGCCGTCTACCTCAACGAGTGCCGCCGCATGGGCATCAGGGTGCTGCCGCCCAACGTCAACGAGTCCGAGTCGAACTTCGCCGCGCAGGGCGACGACGTGATCCTCTTCGGCCTCTCCGCCGTCCGCAACGTCGGCACGAACGTGGTCGAGTCGATCATCCGCAGCCGCAAGGCCAAGGGGAAGTACGCCTCCTTCCCCGACTACCTCGACAAGGTCGAGGCGGTGGTCTGCAACAAGCGGACGACGGAATCGCTGATCAAGGCCGGCGCCTTCGACAGCATGGGACACACCCGCAAGGGGCTCACCGCCCAGTACGAGCCGATGATCGACAACGTGGTGGCGGTCAAGCGCAAGGAGGCCGAGGGGCAGTTCGACCTCTTCGGCGGCATGGGCGAGGAGGACACCAGCGAGCCCGGCTTCGGCCTCGACGTGGAGTTCACCACCGAGGAGTGGGACAAGACCTATCTGCTCGCCCAGGAACGGGAGATGCTCGGTCTGTACGTCTCCGACCACCCCCTGTTCGGCCTGGAGCACGTGCTGTCCGACAAGGCGGACGCGGGCATCGCCCAGCTCACCGGAGGCGAGCACGCCGACGGCGCGGTGGTGACCATCGGCGGGATCATCTCCGGGCTGCAGCGCAAGATGACCAAGCAGGGCAACGCGTGGGCCATCGCCACCGTGGAGGATCTGGCCGGTTCCATCGAGTGCATGTTCTTCCCGGCGACCTACCAGCTGGTGTCGACCCAACTCGTCGAGGACGCCGTGGTGTTCGTCAAGGGCCGCCTCGACAAGCGCGAGGACGTACCCCGGCTCGTCGCCATGGAACTCCAGGTCCCCGACCTGTCGAACGCGGGTGCCAACGCGCCCGTGATCCTCACCATCCCGGCCACCCGGGTCACCCCGCCCATGGTCAGCCGGCTCGGCGAGATCCTCAGCCACCACAAGGGCGAGAGCGAGGTCCGGATCAAGCTCCAGGGGCCGCGCAAGACGACCGTGCTGCGCCTGGACCGGCACCGGGTGAAACCCGACCCGGCGTTGTTCGGTGACCTGAAGGTGCTGCTGGGACCGTCCTGCCTGGCGGGCTGATCCGCGGGATCTCCGGGCCGTCGGCGGCCGGACACTTGATGTGCGCGAGGGGCGCATCCGTACGCGGATGCGCCCCTCGGTGTTGTGGCCGGGCTGCAACAACCCGTCACACGGATGTCAGTTGTGACCGAAGCGCTTCTTACGCCCCTTGGGCGCCATGTCACCCGGTGTCATCTGGGTGGCGCGCTCCTCGGCCTGCGTCTCCATCGACGACGGCTGGGTCACCTGCTGACCACGCTCGGACTGGGACTGCTTTCGGTCCTGCTTCCTGTTCTTGGCCATGGTGCTGCCTCCTGTGGGGATCTAAGGGCCAGGGCCGGGACCAGATTCACATAGGCTGACAGAGGGCGCATGTCGGATAATTACCGTCTGTGACAGGGTTCGTCGGCGTGCGAACTCCCGAAACGCCACGCCGAAGATCGAGTTCGGGCCGTTAACCCCCGCGTGGTCGGGCAGACTCGAAGCAAGCCCGAAGCAAATCTCCCGGGAAGAGGGTGAGTCGTGTGGACCGCTGCATCGTCCTGGTGGACGCCGGGTATCTGCTGGGGGCCGCCGCGAGTCTCCTCGCCGGGGAGCCCTCACGGTCCCGGATCACCGTGGATCACACCGCCCTCATCCACGGGTTGCGTGAACGCGCCGAATCCGACACGGAGCGGCCGCTGCTGCGCATCTACTGGTTCGACGGCGCCCCCGACCGTGTCCCGCAGCCCGAACACCGCAGACTGCGCGTGATGCCCCGGGTCACCGTCCGGCTCGGCGCCCTGACCCGCAGCGACGGCCGCTGGGCGCAGAAGGGCGTGGACGCCGCGATGCACGCCGAGCTGACCGAGCTGGCCCGCAACCGTGCCTGCTCCGACGTCGTCCTGGTGACCGGCGACGGAGATCTGCTGCCGGGCATGATGGCCGCCAAGGAGCACGGTGTCGCCGTACACCTGTGGGCCGTACAGGCCGCCGACGGCGACTACAACCAGTCCGAGGACCTGGTCGCCGAGGCCGACGAGCGGCGCGTCCTGGACCGTACGTGGATCACCAAGGCCGTCCGCGCCAAGGAACTCGGCGGGATCTGCGCGCCGGCGCCCGCGCCGCGCCCCGAGATCGCCGCGATCCTGTCGGCGCCGCTGCCCGAGTCCGCGCTCTCCTCGGGGACCGAGCGGCCCACGGACGAGGGCGAGCACGCCCCGGCGGCACCTGCCTCCGAGAACGGCAGTGAGCAGCGCGTGCCCGCGCCGAAGGGCGTCCCCACCCCCAAGGACCTGGCCGCGCTGCGGGCTCCCGGGATCCAGCCCGCCCAGCCGCCCACGACGGCGACCCTGCGCTGGTCCTCCGACAAGGGCTGGGTCGACCGGCCCGGTGGCGCCTCGGAGCCTCCCGAGGCCGCCTCCATGCCGACGCTGGCGCAGCTGACCACGGCGGAGCAGCGGTGGGCCGACCGGGAGGAGGACATCACCACGGTCGGCGGGGACCCCTTCGAGGTGGGACAGGTCTTCGCGCGGCGCTGGATGGAGCGGCTGGGCGACCAGGGCCACCTGCAGAAACTGTCCGCGATGTACCCGCGCATCCCGCACCGCATCGACGGCGAGCTGCTGCGCTACGCCGCCCGGTTCGGTCTGCTCGCGCACAAGGACGACCAGATCGACGAGCATGACCGGTATGCGATCCGGGCCGGGTTCTGGCGCGAGATCGACGTACGGACGGCGACGGAGCACGCGCCTGCCGGCGAGTGAGGCGGGTGCGCTGAGCCCGGCAGCGTTTTTACCGGCGGTTGTACCGTTATGGGCCCACCCGGGAGAGGGCCCGCGCCGTCGACCCCGTAGGCTCGTCCCTTGTGAGTACGCGCGCGGCACAGGCACTTCGGCACGGTGGTGATGTCGTGTGCGCCGTGCGCGGGCTGACCAAGACCTACCCCGCCGTACGAGGCCGGCGCGGTGTTCCCGCGACGCCCGAGGTGAGGGCCACCGACGACGTACGGCTGGACATCCGGCGCGGTGAGATCTTCGGGCTGCTCGGGCCGAACGGCGCCGGGAAGACCACTCTCGTCCGGCAGCTGACCGGGCTGATGCGGCCCGACAGCGGGAGCGTGGAGATCCTCGGGCACGACATCGTGCGCCACCCGGAGCGGGCCTCCCGGATCCTCGCCTACCTGGGCCAGGAGTCCACCGCCCTCGACGAACTCACCGTCTCCCTCGCCGCCGAGACCACCGGCCGGCTGCGCGGGCTGGAGGCGGCACGGGCGCGGGCCGAACGGGACGCCGTACTGGACGAGCTCGGTCTCACGCCGTTGGCCGGCCGTCCCTTGAAGAAGCTGTCCGGCGGTCAGCGCCGACTGGCCTGCTTCGCCGCCGCGCTGGTGGGCCGGCGGCCGTTGCTCGTGCTCGACGAGCCGACCACCGGCATGGACCCGGTGGCGCGGCGCGCGGTGTGGGGCGCCGTGGACCGGCGGCGGGCCGAGCACGGCGCGACGGTGCTGCTCGTCACCCACAACGTCATCGAGGCCGAGACCGTGCTCGACCGGGTCGCCGTCCTCGACCGGGGCCGAGTGATCGCCTGCGACACCCCGACCGGCCTCAAGGAGCAGGTCGCCGGCGAGGTGCGGGTCGACCTGGTGTGGCGCGAGACGGCCCCGCTGCACGTCCCCGAGGTGGCCGCGCTGCGCGACCGGGCCGTGGAGGCCGGACGCCGCTGGACGCTCAGGCTCGCCCCGGACGAGGCCCGCGCGGTCGTCGCCACCGTCACCGGCGGGGCCGCGTTCGCCGCGCTGGACGACTTCACGCTCGCCACGCCCAGCCTGGAGGACGTGTACCTGGCCCTGGGCGGCGCGGCGCAGCAGGGGCTGGTGAAGGCCTGAACACCATGAACACCATGAACACCGTGAGCACCCGGACGATCGCATCCGTACGAAACAGGACGACTGCCGGAGTGAGACCGAGAGAGGGGAGCCACACGAGGTGAGTGTCGTACCCGCCGAGGCTCTGCCGGGCAGCGCCCTGGCCGTGGAGGGGCCGGCCCGGGAAGCGGCCGAGCTCGGCCCCCGCGCGCGGCTGTGGCCCGCGCTGGTGGCCGTGTACCGGGCGCAGCTGTCCCGGGCGCGGGTCGCGCGCATCCCGCTGCTGTTCGTGGCGACCTTCCAGTCCGTCGGGATCATGATCCTGATGCGCGGGGTCGTGGACGGCGGCGGCGAGGCGCAGGCGGTGGTCGCCGGCTCGGCGGTGCTCGTCGTCGCCTTCGTCGCGCTGAACCTGCTCGCGCAGTACTTCGGACAGCTGCGGGGCAGTGGCGGGCTCGACCACTACGCCACCCTGCCCGTGCCGCCGGCCGCGGTGGTGCTGGGCGCGGCGGGCGCGTACGCCTCCTTCACCGTGCCGGGGACCGTGGTGACCGCGGTGTTCGGGTCCGTGCTGTTCGGGCTTCCGCTGACCCACCTGTGGATCCTCGTCGCCGTCATCCCGCTCGCGGGCGCCGCGCTCGCCGGGCTCGGGGCCGCGCTCGGGCTGCTGGCGCCGCGTCCGGAACTGGCCACGCTGCTCGGCCAGCTCGGCATGTCGGCGGCGCTGCTGCTGGGGGTGCTGCCCGCGGACCGGATGCCCGAGGCGGTGCGCTTCACACGGGACCTGCTGCCGTCGACGTACGGGGTGGAAGCCTTCGCCCGCACCTTCGGACCGCACCCCGACTGGGCCTTCGTGCTCGGTGATCTCGCCGTCTGCGCGGGAGTCGGCGTGGTGTCGCTGGCCGTCGCCACCTGGGCGTACCGCCGGGCAGCCGTCCGGTGAGGCGCCGCACAGACACGCCTGGCACGATATCGGGGTGACCGCACCGTTGACTCCTCCTCCGCCGCCCCACGAACAGCCCGCCCACAGTGCGTGGCAGGGGCCGCCTCCCGGGTACGCGGCTCCTGAGCCGGATGCGTCGGATGCGTCTGACGCGTCGTACGGTGCGCACGTTTCGTACGGACAGGACGGGCCCGGGATGAAGACCGAGTTGCGGGAGGCCGCCGTGACCCTGGTGGCGGTGGCGGTCACCGGGGCGCTGCTGGGCGCGCTGTGGTGGTGGCTGGCCCCGCACGTTCCCCTGGTGGGCGACGTGGTCGGCAAGAACTGGGTCGTCTACCTGAAGGACACCGAGGGCGAGCAGGCGGTCGGCGTCGACGGAACGTTCACTCTGCTGGGGCTGGCCTTCGGCTTCGTGAGCGCCCTCCTGGTCTTCCTGGTGCGACGGCGCGGGGGCGTGCCGCTGGTGGTGGCGCTGGGTATCGGCGGCCTGCTGGGCTCGTTGCTGGCCTGGCGGCTCGGGGAGTGGCTCGGTCCCGCCCAGGACGTGGTCGCCCATGCGAAGTCCGTGGGCAAGGGAGTGACCTTCTCCGCCCCGCTGAAGCTGGGCGCCAAGGGCGCGCTGCTGGCGTGGCCGCTGGCGGCGCTGGTGGTGCACCTGGGCCTGACGGCACTGTTCGGACCCCGGGATCCGGAGCCGCAGGGCCCTTATCAGGAGGGTCCCGTTCCGAAGGACCCGTACGGAGCCCCGCTGGGCTGAACGGGTGCCCGGCTCCGGCCGGGCGGGGCGGCGCCGTGGCGGGAGCGCCCCTTCCCGACACCCCGCCCGCGTCAGAGGAAGGCGTCCACCTGTCGGCCGAAGCGGCAGGCCCCCGACGCGCCCGGCGGCTTGCGCCCGCCGCGCCGGAAGCGGCAGGCCCCCGGCGCCCGACCGCCTGTGCCCGATGCCCGAAGCGGCAGGCCCCCGGCGCCCGACCGCCTGTGCCCGACGGCCGACGACCGACGGCCGAAGGGGCACCCCGTCAACGGCGGGAGGTCACGCCCGTCCGACCGGTGCCACCACCGCGTCCGTGAGCTTGGCCAAGTCGTCCGGGGAGAGTTCGAGCTCCAGGCCGCGGCGGCCCGCCGAGACGCAGATCGTGCGGTGGGCGGAGGCAGAGGCGTCGAGGACTGTGGGGAGCTTCTTGCGTTGGCCGAGGGGGGAGATGCCGCCGCGCACATAGCCCGTGGTGCGTTCGGCGAGGGCCGGGTCGGCCATCGTGGCGCGTTTGCCGCCCACCGCCGACGCCAGCGCCTTGAGGTCCAGCTGGCCCGCCACCGGGACGACGGCGACCGTCAGCGCCCCGTCGACGTCCGCCACCAGCGTCTTGAACACCCGTTCCGGCGAGACGCCCATCGCCTCGGCCGCCTCCTCGCCGTAGGACGGGTGGGAGGGGTCGTGGTCGTAGGAGTGGACCGTGTACGGCACCCCCGCGGCCGTCAGGGCCACCGTCGCCGGGGTGCCTCCCGACTGGTTCTGCTTCTTCGCCTTCTTCGCCATCGTGGCCTGATCCCGTCCGTCGCCAAAGATCCAAAGGTCCCAAGGCCCTCAGGTCCCACAGGTCCCACAGGTCCTCAGGGGTCCAGTGGTCCCAGTGGTCCCAGAGGTCCCAGAGGGTCCTGCGTCAGTTGAGACTTGTCGGCCCGCGGGTCAGTTCCGACGCGGGCAACGACGGCAGGTTACGGATGATCGAGGTCTCCGAGCGAAGGAGTTTCAGTTCGTCGCGCAGCCGGGACGCGGTGTCCGGGGCTTGCAGCAGACGCTGCTTCGTCGGGGTGTCCAGCATCATCGCCGCGGCCACCAGATAGGAGACCACGGTCGGTTCGTCCGGCAGCTCCGCCCCCGTCGACAAGGACCGTTCCCGGGCGCCCGCGAGGCGCTTCTGGTACTGGCGGAAGGACCGCAGCACCCCCTGGGCCAGCGCCCCGGCCCCGTCGCCCGGATCCTCCGCCAGCTCCTCCAGCTCCGCCGTCAGGAACGGGCCCGAGGCGTCGACGGACAGCAGGCGCACCCGCGTCGTGCCGGTCGCCAGGACCTCGAAGGTGCCGTCGTCCCGCTCCCGGATGGTCGCCGCGTCCGCGATGCAGCCGACGCCGTGGAACGCCTTGACGGGATCGTCGCCGAAGCCGGCCGCGGGACCGCGCTCGATCACGGTCGTCTGGTCCGGCATGCCCGGCGCGGTGGACGCCACCTCGTGGCCGTCGCGGATCGCCACGACGCCGAACCGGCGCGATTCGTCCTCGGGGGTCTTCAGCAGCTCGCGCATCATGGCGCGATAGCGCTCCTCGAAGATGTTCAGAGGAAGCACAAGCCCCGGGAACAACACCGAGTTCAGGGGGAAGAGCGGGAGCCGCACGGTGGTCACGACGCAAGAGCCTAATGGTCCCGCGAGCGAGTTCGTCCGCCGTGCTCACTCCGTGGATGGCCGAAGGCGGTCCGCCGGCGCACCTCGGCGCGGATCTCGGCGCGGATCTCCAGGAACCGGGCGAGAGGGTCGTCCGCGAACCGGGCCCAGGGAAAGGAGGTGGCGTACGGCCCGATCAGCCGCAGTTGTTCTTCGGCGTCCGTCCACCGCTCCAGTCGTACGAGCACGTACATGAGCTTGTTGCGGACCTCGGCGGGCCAGGGGTCTGCCGCCGGGAACCGGGCGGAGAGCGCGATCGCGCGGTCGGCGGCCGCGTCCAGCCGCACCCGCGGTATCGCCCGGGCGCGGCCGTCGGTCAGGCAGGAGAAGGCCGCCCGGGCGGGCAGCGCCTGGACGAGCGAGTCCGCCGGGGCGTCCTGGGCGGCCCGCTCGGCGAAGTCGAAGCATGCCAGGTGGGAGCCGCCCCGCCTGGAGGAGGCGAGGTAGCGCAGGGCCGCCACATGGCAGCCGTAGTGGTGCGGGGCGCGGCGGACCGCGGCCTCCCACAGCTCGCCGAAGTACGTGTGCCCGGCGTTCGAGCCGCGCGCGTGGTCCAGCGCGATCCGCCACGGCACCGGGTCACGCATGTCGCCGTGCGCGGCGGCCGTGATCAGCGGACCCACCTCGCGCAGCAGTTCCGCGCGGGCCGGGGACGGCCACGCCCTCTCCACGGCGAGCTGGGCGCCGATCAGCAGGGCGTCCGGGTCCTGCGGGGCGGCCGTACGCCAGTTCTCGTACCACTCGTCGCGGGAGCGGGCGAAGGCGGCGAGTCTTCGCGCGTAGCGATCGCGCATCTCCCAGTCCGCGTGGGTGCGGGTGGCGGCGAGCAGCGCGGCGGCGGGGCCGTGTTCGCCCTGGGCGGCGGCGACCAGCGCGCGGCCGAGCCGGTCGTCGGGCGCGTCGAGGAGTACCTCGTCATCGGCGGCGGCGTCGGCGGTGGGGGTGGCGGGCAGTCCGGGGGCGGGGCGCACGTGGATCAGGTGCGTCCTGGCCGTACGGATGAAGGGGGGCAACAGAGCCATGGTGTCGACCATTGAAAGTCCGCAGGTCAACCGTGCGCCAGACCGAAGGAGCAACTCGTGGAAAGTTGTACGCCGGCAGGCCAAGGATCGGTAAAAAGGTGACCGTTCAACAACTCCTGTCACAGTGGCCCCACTAGTTCCGTCGCAGCATGCGGGTCGCCCCCGCCGCCACCGTCGTCGCCAGGACCCAGCCCAGCAGGATCATCGCCGCGGCCAGCCATTGCCAGCCGCCACTCAGCTGCCAGAACCCGACCTGGCCCAGGTCGATGACCGGCAGCAGTAGATCCAGGGCGAACAGTGCGGGGTTCCACGGCGGATGCTCGCCGCTCTTCAGGGGCGGATGGTCGGCGTGCGCGAAGGCCACCGAGCCCGCCGCCCACAGCACCGCCATCCATACGGCGGCCCGGCCCGGCCGGTACCCGTAGGCGACCGTCCAGTCCTGGGCGTACCCCCACAGCTTGGCGGCGATCGGCAGGCTCTCCCTGCGGCGGCGCTGCTTGGCGAGCAGCACCTCGCGCGCGTCCTCGTCCTCACCGCCGGCCCGCAGCACGGTGGCCAGCAGTTCGTATGGCTCCGGGTTGTACTCGGCGGTCGCCGCGGCCACCCACTCCAGGCGCTGGTTCAGCGGGAACGGGCCGCGCGGCACCAGGTTCTCGTAGCTGAAGCCGCCCATGTGCAGCCTGCCCGGGCCCGGCCAGGCGTCCGCCCGGTCCATCAGGTTGACGACCCGTGCCCCCGACAGCACCACCGCCCCCCGCGCCGGCCGCTCCCCGAGGAAGCGCAGCTCGGACGTCTGCACGCGGCGCAGCGACAGTTCCTGCCCGTCGGTGAAGGTGAACCGGGCCCGCTCCAGGTCGACCGCGTCCCCGAACCGCCCGTCGTCGAGGCGCAGCCCGCCCTGGCACTCGAATCGCTGGACGCGTGTCCCGCGCGCGGGAGTCGTCCCGCTCAGCAGGAGGTTTCCGACGCCCGCCGGAGTCAGATACAGCGAGCGCTCCACGGTCAGCTGCGGGGCGTTCAGGGCGAGCCGCGCCGACGGGTTGGCCAGCCGGGCGCCGCGCAGGCTCAGCGAGACGCCGATCTTGGCGCTGCGCAGGCTCAGCTCGCCATGCGACTCCAGCATCTCGGCCTGGAGGTCCTGACCGACGGTCATGCCGTCCCCGGCGATCGAGCGGCCGCTGCGGTCCCGGTGGACGATCGCCTGGTTCATCAGCAGATCGGTGCCTATCTGCGCGTCGGTCAGCCGGACGCCGTGGTGGAAGCGGCAGCGCGGCAGGTGCAGATCGCCTTCCGTGTGCACCCGGGCGGCCTCCAGGCGCGGCACCGAGCAGTCCACCAGCCGCAGGGTCGTGAAGCGGGCCTCCGGTACCAGGACGTCCCGCTCGAACCGGCAGCCGCGCATCTCCACGTACGGCACCACCGTGCCGCCCGCGAGGTCCAGGGTGCCGCTGATCTGCACGCCCGCGAGCTTCAGCGAGGACACCCGGCCTGCCAGCGCGGGCGGGCCGTCCAGGAGCAGCCAGCACACGATCCGTGCCCGCACGGTCCGCTCGGGCCCCCAGGGGTGCCCGCCGTGCGGATCGTCGACGACGGTGTCGCCACTGCTCAGGTCGTACACGCTGCCGTTGCGGAAGGCCTGCCACATTCCGGTCTCGGCGGCGGTCAGATCGCCCGGCAGGTCCCCGTCCCGGATGCCGGCCCCATCGGTCACGTCTCTTCCATCCCCCTCATCCGCTCATCTGTCGCACACCTGTTCATGCCCGCTGAGTGACGCCTCGAACACTGAACGTGAAGGCGATCTTCCGAGTTCCTGCCGTGATCTGTATCAGCCATTGATACGCGCGAACAGTGCCGGATCCCGGTCTGAGAGAATTGACCGCGTGATCTCCCGAATCGATCTGCGCGGCGACGCCCTCCCCGAGGGTCCCGCCTTGCGCGACCTGCTGCCCCGAGCCGACTTCGACGTCTCGGCCGCCCTGGAGAAGGTGCGTCCGCTCTGCGAGGCCGTGCATCATCGGGGCGACGCGGCGCTGATCGACTTCGCCGAGAAGTTCGACGGCGTCCGGCTCGACCGGGTGCGGGTGCCCGCCGAGGCCCTGACCCGCGCGCTGGAGGAGCTCGACCCGGCCGTGCGCGCGGCCCTGGAGGAATCCATCCGCCGCGCCCGCCTCGTCCACCGCGAGCAGCGGCGCGCGACCCACACCACCCAGGTGGTGCCCGGTGGCTCGGTCACCGAGAAGTGGGTGCCGGTCGAGCGGGTCGGGTTGTACGCGCCGGGCGGCCGGTCGGTCTACCCGTCCTCCGTGATCATGAACGTGGTGCCCGCCCAGGAGGCCGGCGTCGAGTCGGTCGCCCTCGCCTCCCCGGCGCAGGCCGAGTTCGACGGTCTGCCGCACCCGACGATCCTCGCCGCGTGCGCGCTGCTCGGCGTCGACGAGGTGTACGCGGCCGGTGGCGCGACCGCCGTGGCGATGTTCGCGTACGGCACCGAGTCCTGCCCGCCCGCCAACATGGTCACCGGCCCCGGCAACATCTGGGTCGCCGCCGCCAAGCGCTACTTCACCGGGAAGATCGGCATCGACGCCGAGGCCGGCCCGACCGAGATCGCGGTCCTCGCCGACGACACGGCCGACCCGGTGCACGTCGCCTCCGACCTGATCAGCCAGGCCGAGCACGACCCGCTGGCCGCCGCCGTCCTGGTCACCGACTCGGTGGCGCTCGCGGACGCGGTCGAGAAGGAGCTGGAACCGCAGGTCGCGGCCACCCGGCACGTCGAGGACCGGATCCTCCCCGCGCTGCGGGGCCGGCAGTCCGCGATCGTGCTGGTCGACGGGGTCGACGAGGGCCTCAGGGTGGTCGACGCGTACGGCGCCGAACACCTGGAGATCCAGACGGCCGACGCCGCCGCGGTCGCCGATCGCGTCAAGAACGCCGGCGCGATCTTCATCGGCCCCTGGGCGCCCGTGTCGCTCGGCGACTACGCCGCCGGGTCCAACCACGTCCTGCCGACCGGCGGGTGCGCCTGCCACTCCTCGGGCCTGTCGGTCCAGTCCTTCCTGCGCGGCATCCACATCGTCGACTACACGAAGGACGCGCTGGCCGACGTCGCGCAGCACGTGGTCACGCTGGCGGAGGCGGAGGACCTGCCCGCGCACGGCGCGGCGATCAAGGCGAGGTTCGGGTGGAAGGTGCCGGCGAGCAAGTGAGCTTCGAAATCGACGATCTCCCCGTGCGGGACGAGCTGCGCGGCAAGTCACCCTACGGCGCGCCCCAGTTGGACGTCCCTGTACGGCTGAACACCAACGAGAACCCCTACCCGCTGCCCGAGCCGCTGGTCGAGCGGATCGCCGAGCGGGTCCGCGAGGCGGCCCGGAACCTCAACCGCTACCCGGACCGGGACGCCGTGGAGCTGCGCACCCGGCTCGCCGAGTACCTGACCGACACCTCGGGGCACGAGGTCGGCCTGGCCAACGTGTGGGCCGCCAACGGCTCCAACGAGGTCCTCCAGCAGCTCCTGCAGACCTTCGGTGGTCCGGGCCGTACGGCGATCGGCTTCGAGCCGTCGTACTCGATGCACGGTCTCATCGCGCGCGGCACCGGCACGGGCTGGATCTCCGGCCCGCGCAACGAGGACTTCACGATCGACCTCGCCGCCGCCGAGAAGGCCATCGCCTCGCACCGGCCGGACGTCGTCTTCGTCACCACGCCCAACAACCCCACGGGCACCGCGGTCCCGCCGGAGACGGTCCTCGCGCTGTACGAGGCCGCGCAGGCCGCCGGGCCCTCGATGGTCGTGGTCGACGAGGCCTACATCGAGTTCAGCCACGGCGACTCCCTGCTGCCGCTCATCGAGGGCCGGCCCCAGCTCGTCGTCTCGCGGACGATGTCCAAGGCGTTCGGCGCCGCCGGACTGCGCCTCGGCTATCTCGCCGCCCACCCGGCGGTGGTGGACGCCGTCCAGCTCGTCCGGCTGCCGTACCACCTGTCGTCCGTCACGCAGGCGACCGCGCTGGCCGCCCTGGAACACACCGACACGCTGCTGAAGTACGTCCGGCAGCTGAAGGACGAGCGGGACCGCCTGGTCGCCGAGCTGCTGGAGACCGGCTACGAGGTGACCGCCTCGGACGCCAACTTCGTGCAGTTCGGCCGCTTCGACGACGCCCACGCGATGTGGCAGAAGATCCTCGACCGGGGCGTCCTGGTCCGGGACAACGGCGTGCCCGGCTGGCTGCGGGTGACGGCCGGAACCCCCGAAGAGAACGACGCGTTCCTCGACGCGGTCCGTGAGTTGAAGAAGGAGAGCGCATGAGCCGCGTAGGCCGCGTGGAGCGGGTGACGAAGGAGACCTCGGTCCTCGTCGAGATCGATCTCGACGGGTCCGGCAAGGTCGAGGTGTCGACGGGCGTCGGCTTCTACGACCACATGCTCGACCAGCTCGGCCGGCACGGTCTGTTCGACCTGACCGTGAAGACCGAGGGCGACCTGCACATCGACTCCCACCACACCATCGAGGACACCGCCCTCGCGCTCGGCGCCGCCTTCAAGCAGGCGCTCGGCGACAAGGTGGGCATCTACCGCTTCGGCAACTGCACGGTCCCCCTGGACGAGTCCCTCGCCCAGGTCACCGTCGACCTCTCCGGCCGCCCCTACCTCGTGCACACCGAGCCCGAGAACATGGCGCCGATGATCGGCGAGTACGACACCACGATGACCCGGCACATCCTGGAGTCCTTCGTCGCCCAGGCGCAGATCGCGCTGCACGTGCACGTGCCCTACGGGCGCAACGCGCACCACATCGTGGAGTGCCAGTTCAAGGCGCTGGCCCGGGCCCTCAGGTACGCCTCAGAACGCGACCCGCGCGCGGCCGGGATTCTCCCCTCCACGAAGGGCGCGCTGTAGAGCCATGACCGGACTGTCGACTCTCCTGATCGTCGTCGGGCTCTTCCTGGCCGGCGGCATCTACTCCTTCGTCAAGCAGCAGATGCCGAAGAGCCTCATCGTGCTGCTCTCGATCGGCGCCGCGATGTGCCTGGTCGCCGGTGTCCTGAGGCTGGAGGTGTGGAATTGAGCTCTCCCAGGCGAGTGGTCGTCTTCGACTACGGCTTCGGCAACGTGAGGTCCGCCGAGCGCGCCCTCGCGCGCGCGGGAGCCGAGGTCGAGATAACCCGTGACTTCGACAAGGCGATGAACGCCGACGGCCTGCTGGTGCCGGGCGTCGGCGCCTTCGCCGCCTGCATGAAGGGTCTGCGCGAGGCCCGGGGCGACTGGATCATCGACCGCCGGCTGTCCGGCGGGCGCCCGGTCATGGGCATCTGCGTCGGCATGCAGATCCTCTTCGCGCGCGGCATCGAGCACGGCGTGGAGGCGGAGGGCCTCGACGAGTGGCCCGGCGCGGTCGAGCCCCTCCAGGCCGAGATCGTCCCCCACATGGGCTGGAACACCGTGGACGCGCCGACCGGCTCCGAGCTGTTCGCGGGCCTGGACACGGACGCGCGCTTCTACTTCGTGCACTCCTACGCCGTCCACGACTGGAGCCTTCAGACCACGAACCCCGCGATGCGCGCCCCACTCGTCACCTGGTCGACGCACGGCAAGCCGTTCGTGGCCGCAGTGGAGAACGGCGTCCTGTGGGCCACCCAGTTCCACCCCGAGAAGTCCGGCGACGCCGGAGCGCAGCTGTTGAACAACTGGATCGGAACCCTTTGATGGCTTCGAAGCTCGAACTCCTCCCCGCCGTCGACGTCCGTGACGGCCAGGCCGTCCGCCTCGTGCACGGCGAGTCCGGCACGGAAACCTCGTACGGCTCCCCATTGGAGGCCGCCCTGGCCTGGCAGCGGTCGGGCGCCGAGTGGCTGCACCTGGTGGACCTGGACGCCGCGTTCGGCACCGGCGACAACAGGGCACTGATCGCCGAGGTCGCCGGGGCGATGGACATCAAGGTGGAGCTGTCCGGCGGCATCCGCGACGACGACACGCTCGCCGCCGCCCTGGCCACCGGCTGCACCCGGGTCAACCTCGGCACGGCCGCCCTGGAGACCCCGGAGTGGGTCGCCAAGGTCATCGCGGAGCACGGCGACAAGATCGCGGTCGGTCTCGACGTCCGCGGCACGACCCTGCGCGGTCGTGGCTGGACCCGGGACGGCGGCGACCTCTACGAGACGCTGGAGCGCCTCAACAAGGAGGGCTGCGCGCGGTACGTGGTGACCGACATCGCCAAGGACGGCACCCTGCAGGGCCCCAACCTGGAGCTGCTGCGCACCGTGTGCGCCGCCACGGACCGCCCGGTCGTGGCCTCCGGCGGTGTGTCGTCCCTGGACGACCTGCGGGCCATCGCCGAGCTGGTGCCCCTCGGTGTCGAAGGGGCCATCGTCGGGAAGGCGCTGTACGCGAAGGCGTTCACCCTGGAAGAAGCACTGGAGGAAGTGTCGTCATGACGTCCGAGGCCGTGCGGCGTGTGCAGAGCGGAAATCCCTGGGAAGAGAGTTTCGGTTTCGCGCGCGCCGTCGCGGCGGGCGATCTGGTGCTGGTGGCGGGCACGACGGCCTTCAAGGGCGACGTGCTGTACGGGGAGGGCGACCCGTACGAACAGGCCAAGGTGGCCTTCACCGGCGCCCTGGAGGCGATCGCCGGGTTCGGGCTGGGGCCCGACGCGGTGATCAGGACCCGGATGCATCTGGCGCACCCGCGGGACGTCGACGAGGTGGGCCGCGCGCACAAGGAGCTGTTCGACGCCGTGCGCCCGGTCGCGACCGTGCTGATCGTGGACGGTTTCGTCGACCCGCGCATCCTGGTCTCAGTGGAACTGGAAGCATTCAGAGGAGCCGTGAATTCATGACCCTGGCGGTCCGAGTCATCCCCTGCCTGGACGTGGACAACGGCCGGGTCGTCAAGGGCGTCAACTTCCAGAACCTGCGCGACGCGGGCGACCCCGTCGAGATGGCCAAGGTGTACGACGCCGAGGGCGCCGACGAGCTGACGTTCCTGGACATCACCGCCTCGTCCGGCAACCGCGAGACGACGTACGACGTGGTGCGCCGCACCGCCGAGCAGGTGTTCATCCCCCTGACGGTCGGCGGCGGCGTCCGTACGGCCGAGGACGTCGACAAGCTGCTGCGGGCCGGCGCGGACAAGGTGGGCGTCAACACGGCCGCCATCGCCCGTCCTGACCTCATCCGCGAGATCGCCGAGCGCTTCGGCCGGCAGGTGCTGGTCCTCTCGGTGGACGCGCGCCGCTCCGAGTCGGGTTCCTTCGAGGTGACCACCCACGGCGGCCGCAAGGGCACCGGCATCGACGCCGTCGAGTGGGCCCACCGGGCGGCCGAGCTGGGCGCGGGGGAGATTCTGCTCAACTCGATGGACGCGGACGGCACGAAGGACGGCTACGACCTGGAGATGATCGCCGCGGTCCGCAAGCACGTGACCGTGCCGGTGATCGCGTCGGGTGGCGCGGGCGGGCTGGCCGACTTCCCGCCGGCCGTCGCGGCGGGCGCCGACGCGGTGCTCGCGGCCTCGGTGTTCCACTTCGGAGATCTGCGGATCGGGCAGGTGAAGCAGACGCTGCGGGAGGCGGGGCACCCGGTGCGGTGACGTCCTCCTGGGCTTGAGCCCCGGTTGCCGCAAGGGCAGCCGGGGCTTCTTCCGGAGCGGATACGAAAGAGAAGTTGCGCAAAATATGTTGTGCAACTTCTCTTTCGTATCTGCGGTGAAGCCATGACGGGCACAGAACGAGACCGCCGGATCACCGATCTGGGCACGCTCAAGGCACTGGCGCATCCGTTGCGGGCGCAGCTCTACCGGCTGCTGTACGTCGCCCGCACGGCGACCGCGTCCCAGCTCGCCGAGCAGGTGGACGAGGCCGTCTCGCTGGTCAGCTACCACCTGCGCAAGCTCGCCGACCACGGCCTCATCGAGGAGGCGGATCCGCGCAGCGAGGACGGGCGTGAGCGCTGGTGGCAGCCCGCCTCGGAGGGCGTCAGCATCCACGACGAGGACTTCCAGGACGCGCCGGAGAAGGTGGCCGCGCACACGGCGGCTTCCCGGCTCTTCTACGAGCAGCGCGGCGAGCTCTACCGGCGCCACCTCGACGAGCGCCCTCACTGGGGCGCCGAATGGAACAGCGCGTCCGTGGACTCGGAGTACCTGGTGCGGCTGACGGCGCCCGAACTCGCCGAGCTGTCCGACCAGATGCACGCCCTGCTCAAGAAGTTCAAGGAGAAGGGCCGGGCCGCCGACGCGGCCGGCGACACCGAAGGGCGCGAGAACGTCGCGCTGCACCTGTACGGATTCCCGTTCCGCGTCTGAGAGGCCACCTCCGTGACCGTCACCGCGCCCGTCCGTTCCGAGCGGGACACCACCGGGCACCCCGCCCACCGCGACGGCAACGTCCTGCGCTGGCTCGCCGCCTACACCGCCTCGATGATGGGCGACAACGTCTACTACCTCGCCCTGTCCTGGGCCGCCGTCCGGGCCGGTACGCCCGCACAGGCGGGCCTGGTGATGGCGGCGAGCGCCGTGCCGCGCGCGCTGCTGATGCTGGGCGGCGGAGTGATCGCCGACCGGCTCGGGCCGCGCAGGGTGGTCATCGGCAGCGACGCCGTGCGCTGCGCCGCCGTGCTCGCGGTCGCCGTGCTGCTGTTCACCACCGACCCCGGGCTGTGGCCGCTGGCGGTGCTCGCCGTGGTCTTCGGCACCGTCGACGCCGTGTTCATGCCCGCCGTGGGTGCCCTCCCCGCGCGCGTGACGAGCCGCGACCAGCTCGCGCGCGTGCAGGGCATGCGAGGGCTCGGGATCCGCTTCGCGAGCGTGGCCGGCGGACCGCTCGGCGGGCTCGGAGTGGCCCTGGGGGGTGCGGCAGCCGCGTTCGGGCTCGCCGCGCTGCTGATCGCCGTCTCGGTGCCGCTGCTGGTCTCCGTACGGACGCGGGAGCTGCCCGCCGACGACACGGCGGCCTCGGGGGGAACCGCCTGGCGCGATCTCGTGGCAGGCCTGCGCTACACCCGCCGCCACCGTGTCCTCGCCCCGCTGGTGCTGGCCATCGCCCTGGGCGACCTCGGTTTCGTCGGCCCGCTCAACGTGGGTCTGGCCCTGCTCGCCGACGAGCGCGGCTGGGGAGCCTCCGGGATGGGCTGGGTGCTCGCCGGGTTCGGAGTCGGCGCGGGGGCCGCCTCCCTGCTGCTGACCGTGCGCGGCCGCGTACCGCACGCCGGGCACGTCATGGCGTACGCGTGCGTCGCGGGCTCCGTCGCGATCGGCGCTCTCGCCTACGCGCCCGACGTCGCCTCGGCGGTCGGGGTCGCCCTGCTCGTCGGACTGTTGGCCGGGCTCAGCGGCGCCCTGTGCGCCGCCCTGCTGCAGACCCAGTCGGACCCCGCCTGCCTGGGCCGCGTCACCGCCGTGGCAAGTCTGGTCAGCCTCGGCTTCGCCCCGCTCAGCATGCCGCTGTCCGCCGCGGCGATCGGGACCTGGGGCACCCGCCCGGTCTTCGTCGTCAGCGCACTGGTCTGCGGGCTCGGCGGGATGGTGGCCCTGGGCGCCAGGGACCTGCGCCGCGCCGAACTGCCCCGCTGACCCGCTGTCCGACCCGCCGGGCTCCAGCAGGAGCTGGAGGCCGGTCCGGCCGGGCAGGGTCGTCAGATACCGAGCTGCTTCGTGTCATGCAGCTGGGCGATCGCTTCCTTGTCGCCGTCCAGCTCGACCCTGGCCGCGCTCTGCCGGCCGTACGTGAACAGCAGCAGCTCCGAGGGCTCGCCCGTCACCGTCACGACCGGGGTGCCGCGGTGGGCGACCGCCGTCTGACCGTCCGGGCGGCGCAGCACCAGGCCGGTCGGGACGCCGCGGCCCACGAGACGGGCGGTGCGCTCCAGCCGGGACCACAGCGCGTCCTGGAAGACCGGGTCGAGCTCGCGGGGCGTCCAGTCGGGGCGGGCCCGGCGCACGTCCTCGGTGTGGACGTAGAACTCGACGATGTTGGACGCCTCGTCGATCTGCTTGAGGGAGAAGGGTGAGAAGCGCGGCGGGCCGGTCCGGATCAGCTGGATCAGCTCCTCGTAGGGCTTGGCCGCGAACTCCTCCATCACCTTGTCCAGGCGGGAGGCGAGCTGCTTGATCAGTATGCCGCCGGCCGCGTCGGGGCGGCGTTCGCGCACCACCACGTGCGCGGCGAGGTCACGGGTCGTCCAGCCCTCGCACAGGGTCGGGGCCTCGGGACCCTCGGCTTCCAACAGATCGGCGAGGAGAAGTCGTTCACGCTTGGCGAAAGTCGACATGGCAGCCAGCCTACGACCGGGGCGCACGTCCGCACAGTGGACACTCCCCGGTGACTGTCAGCGGCGCGCGGCACAATGGCCCCCATGACCAGCACGCCCGCGCCCAGCAACCTGGACCCCGAGATCGCCGCGCGCCTCAAGCGCAGCGCCGACGGGCTCCTGCCCGCCATCGCCCAGCAGTACGACACCGGTGAGGTGCTGATGCTCGGCTGGATGGACGACGAGGCACTGCACCGCACCCTCACCACCGGCCGCTGCACCTACTGGTCGCGCAGCCGCCGGGAGTACTGGGTCAAGGGCGACACCTCGGGCCACTTCCAGTGGGTCAAGTCCGTCGCCCTCGACTGCGACGCCGACACCGTGCTGGTCAAAGTCGACCAGGTGGGCGCCGCCTGCCACACCGGCGCCCGCACCTGCTTCGACGTGGATGTCCTCAAGGCCGTCGAGGGCGGCGCCGATTCCGGCGCGGCCGCCTCGGATCAGTAAGGTCAGCCGCCATGGACCTCGAGACGTTCCGCAAGCTGGCCACCGACCGCCGGGTCATCCCCGTCACCCGCAAACTCCTCGCCGACGGCGACACCCCGGTCGCGCTCTACCGCAAGCTCGCCGCCGAGCGCACCGGCACCTTCCTGCTGGAGTCCGCGGAGAACGGCCGCTCGTGGTCCCGCTACTCCTTCGTCGGCGTGCGATCGGCGGCGACGCTGACGGCCCGCGACGGCCAGGCCCACTGGCTCGGCGCCCCGCCCGTCGGCGTCCCGGTCGACGGCGACCCCCTCGCCGCCCTGCGCGCCACCATCGAGGCCCTGCACACCCCGCACCAGGAGGGCCTGCCCCCCTTCACCGGCGGCATGGTCGGCTACCTCGGCTACGACATCGTGCGCCGCTTGGAGAAGATCGGCCCCGGCGAGCGCGACGACCTCAAGCTGCCCGAGCTGACCATGCTCCTGACCAGTGACCTCGCGGTGATGGACCACTGGGAGGGCTCGGTCCTCCTGATCGCCAACGCGATCAACCACAACGACCTCGACACCGGCGTCGACGAGGCGTACGCGGACGCGACGGCCCGCCTCGACGCCATGGAGGCCGACCTCTCGCGCGCGGTGGCCCAGCCCGCCGCCGCCCTCCCGCCCTCCGAACTGCCCGACTACACGGCCTTGTGGGGCGGCCCCGACTTCCAGGAGGCCGTCGAGGACATCAAGGAGCGCATCCGCGCGGGCGAGGCGTTCCAGGTCGTTCCCTCCCAGCGCTTCGAAACACCGTGCACCGCAAGCGCGTTGGACGTGTACCGGGTGCTGCGGGCGACCAACCCCTCCCCGTACATGTACCTGTTCCGCTTCGACGGCTTCGACGTCGTGGGCTCGTCCCCCGAGGCCCTGGTCAAGGTCGAGGACGGGCACGCCATGGTCCATCCCATCGCCGGCACCCGGCACCGCGGGGCCACCCCGCAGGAGGACCAGGCCCTCGCCGACGAACTGCTCGCCGACCCCAAGGAGCGCGCCGAGCACCTCATGCTGGTCGACCTCGGGCGCAACGACCTGGGCCGGGTCTGCGAACCCGGCTCGGTCGAGGTCGTCGACTTCATGTCCGTCGAGCGGTACTCGCACGTCATGCACATCGTCTCGACGGTCACCGGCAAGATCGGCGCGGGCCGCACCGCCTTCGACGTCCTGACGGCCTGTTTCCCGGCGGGCACCCTCTCCGGCGCGCCGAAGCCGCGCGCGATGCAGATCATCGACGAGCTGGAGCCCTCCCGACGCGGTCTGTACGGCGGCTGTGTGGGCTATCTGGACTTTGCCGGCGACTCCGACACCGCCATCGCCATCCGTACGGCCCTGCTGCGCGGCGGCACCGCGTACGTCCAGGCGGGCGCCGGCATTGTCGCCGACTCGGACCCGGTCTCCGAGGACCAGGAGTGCCGCAACAAGGCGGCGGCCGTCCTGCGCGCCGTCCACACCGCCAACCGTCTTGGCAAGTAGGGCGCTTTCGGCACAGTAGGACACTTCTCATACCAACCCCGGGTGACCGTTGGCCCGGGGTTCGGGCGATAGTGGAGTACGTGACTGCTGTTCCTCATCCCCGTTCCGAAGCCGCAGGACCCGACCGGTCCGGCCGCCGAAGCCTCGCCATGGCCCTGCTGTGCGGTGCGCTGGGCGTGGCGGTCGTGCTGCTGGCCACCCGCCAGCAGTGGGCACAGGGCACCGCGACGGTGGCCGGCGGTGCCTTCCCGCTGACCGCGAAGGGCAGTGACGTCACCGGCGTTCCCGCGGCTCTCGCCATAGTGGGCCTCGCCGCGCTCGTCGCCGTCTTCGCCGTCCGCCGGGCCGGCCGCCTCGCCGTCGCCGCTCTGCTCGCGCTCTCCGGGGCCGGCACGATCGCCGCGTCCCTGCTCGGCACCTCCGACAGCTCCGCCCTCGACGAGAAGGCCGCGAAGGCCTCCGGCGACACCTCGGCCGCCGTGGACTCGCTGACCCACACCGCGTGGCCGTACGCCGCCGCCGCGGGCGGCCTGCTGATCCTCCTCGCCGGACTGCTCGCCCTGCGCTACGGCCGCCTGTGGCCCGCGATGTCCGGCCGGTACGAACGCTCGGGCGCCCCCCGCCCCCGCCGCACGGCCGCCGCCGACCCCGACCGGCCCGAGGAGCTGTGGAAGGCCCTCGACCGGGGCGAGGATCCGACCGGGGCGTGACCCGGCCCCCGGGCGCGCAAGAGCGACCCCCGGGCACCACCTGCGCGCGCGTGCGGGACAATGGACCATGAGCGTCCGGCTCAGACACGTACGACTCGTACGACACGTACACAGCAACGAGGAGCAGTCATGGCGGGCAGCAGCCACGGTCACACCCCGGCCGCCTGGACCGGTGTCATCATCGTCTTCATCGGTTTCTGCGTGGCGGGTGCCTTCATGGTGATGGCCCAGCCGGCGGGCTTCTGGGCCGGCATGGCGATCGTGGTCCTCGGAGGCGTGGTCGGCTGGATCATGAGCGCCATGGGACTGGGCATGCCGAAGAACGCCCACCCGGTGCACCACACCACGGACAAGCGCGAGCCGGTGAACGCCGAGAGCTGACACGGACGAACCTCGTGGAGGGGCGGTCCGGCGCGAATGCCGGAGGCCGCCCCTCGCGCGCGTGCGGGCCGCGCGGGGCACAATGCGTGAGGTGAACGCCGACAGTCAGCGGATGACGCCGTCCACCACGGTCGTGGGACGGCTGGCCGTACCCGCTGGGATTCTCGCCGCGGTCGCCGGCGCCTTCGCGTACGTGGGGGTCGTGGACCCCAACCAGCCCGGCCACTACCCCGTCTGCCCGCTGCTGCGCTACACGGGCCTGTACTGCCCCGGCTGCGGCGGCCTGCGCAGCGCGCACGCCTTCGTCCACGGGGACCTCCTCACCGCGCTGCACGCCAACGCGGCGGCCGTCTTCGGCTATCTGGGCTTCGCCGTGGTGTGGACCGTCTGGGTGGTGAACGCGGTGCGCGGACGTCCGTGGCGGATCGATCCCGCTCCGGCCCTGGTGTGGACGCTCGTCGCGTTGCTGCTGGTCTTCACGGTTGTCCGGAACCTGCCGTTCGGTGGCTGGCTGCACCCTTGATCAACCGGCGGAGGTCCAGGTAGTGGGACCGGCGTCAACCGGATGCGAGGCCTACGCCCTGCTCCGGATACCATCGCAGTGACCATCGGTTTTCTTCCCGCTTCCGCCCGGTGGGCGGACCGGGGACACAAGCCGAACCGCTGAACAGTCAACCGTCTGGAAGGGGGCCGCTCGCGTGAGTGTGCTCGACGAGATCATCGACGGAGTCCGTGCCGACCTCGCGGAGCGGCAGGCGCGCGTCAGCCTCGACGAGCTCAAGGAGCGCGCTGCGAAGGCACCCGCCGCCAAGGACGGCGTGGCCGCCCTGCGCGGCGACGGCGTCAAGGTGATCTGCGAGGTCAAGCGCTCCAGCCCGTCCAAGGGAGCGCTGGCCGCGATCGCCGACCCGGCCGGCCTGGCCGCGGACTACGAGGCGGGCGGCGCCGCCGTCATCTCCGTCCTCACCGAACAGCGCCGCTTCGGCGGCTCGCTGGCCGACCTGGAAGCGGTCCGCGCGCGGGTCGACATCCCCGTCCTGCGCAAGGACTTCATCGTCACGTCGTACCAGCTCTGGGAGGCCCGGGCCTACGGCGCCGACCTCGCGCTGCTGATCGTCGCCGCCCTCGAACAGTCCGCCCTGGAGTCCCTCATCGAACGCGCGGTGTCCATCGGACTCACCCCGCTCGTCGAGGTGCACGACGAGGACGAGGTCGAGCGCGCGGTGGACGCCGGCGCGAAGATCATCGGTGTCAACGCGCGCAACCTGAAGACTCTTGAAGTCGACCGCGGCACCTTCGAGCGCATCGCCCCGGAGATCCCCGCCCACCTCGTCAAGATCGCCGAGTCCGGCGTCCGCGGCCCGCACGACCTCATCGCCTACGCCAACGCCGGCGCCGACGCGGTCCTGGTCGGCGAGTCCCTGGTCACCGGCAAGGACCCGAAGACAGCGGTCTCCGACCTGGTCGCGGCGGGCGAACACCCGGCATTGCGGCACGGCCGGGGCTGACCTCCCGCTAAGCTGGGCCCGATGACTCTGCCGCTCACCCTGACGACCCGGGACCGGCACGCCCGCCTCGCGCGCGGCTGCCGCCCCCGGGGCTGCCGTGCGCCCGCGCGCCGGGTGCACGGTCGCAGGGTCCGGTACGTCATCGGTGACGAACCGGGACAGGTGAACGGCCGTCGATGGCAGCGCCCCTTTTAGGGGCGCGGGGCACTTCTGAATGTGCGGCTCCGCCGCGTGGCGCGACCAGCCACTTCCGGCCCGCAGCCGGCAGACAAACCCCGCCCCCACGGCGATCAGTGTCTTTTCCCGCACTCACCGTGAGGTTCAAGCATGCCCAGCGAGTTCTTCATCCCCGACCCCGAGGGTCAAGTCCCCAGCGCCGAAGGCTACTTCGGAGCGTTCGGCGGCAAGTTCATCCCGGAGGCCCTCGTCGCCGCCGTGGACGAGGTCGCCGTCGAGTACGACAAGGCCAAGCACGACCCCGAGTTCGCCCGCGAGCTCGACGACCTGCTCGTCCACTACACCGGTCGGCCCAGCTCCCTCACCGAGGTGCCGCGGTTCGCCGAGCACGCCGGCGGTGCCCGGGTGTTCCTCAAGCGCGAGGACCTCAACCACACCGGCTCACACAAGATCAACAACGTGCTCGGCCAGGCCCTGCTCACCCGGCGCATGGGCAAGACACGCGTGATCGCCGAGACCGGCGCCGGCCAGCACGGGGTCGCCACGGCCACCGCCTGCGCGCTGTTCGGCCTCGAGTGCACCATCTACATGGGCGAGATCGACACCCAGCGCCAGGCCCTGAACGTGGCCCGGATGCGCATGCTCGGCGCCGAGGTCATCGCCGTGAAGTCCGGCAGTCGCACGCTGAAGGACGCCATCAACGAGGCGTTCCGCGACTGGGTCGCCAACGTCGACCACACCCACTACCTGTTCGGGACCGTCGCCGGGCCCCATCCCTTCCCGGCCATGGTCCGCGACTTCCACCGGGTGATCGGCGTCGAGGCCCGCCGCCAGATCCTGGAGCGCGCCGGACGTCTGCCCGACGCGGCCATCGCCTGTGTCGGCGGCGGCTCCAACGCCATCGGCCTCTTCCACGCCTTCATCCCCGACGCGGACGTCCGCCTCATCGGCTGCGAGCCCGCCGGGCACGGCGTCGAGACCGGCGAGCACGCGGCCACCCTCACCGCGGGCGAGCCCGGCATCCTGCACGGCTCGCGCTCCTACGTCCTCCAGGACGAGGAGGGCCAGATCACCGAGCCCTACTCCATCTCGGCCGGTCTGGACTACCCGGGCATCGGTCCCGAGCACTCCTACCTCAAGGACAGCGGCCGCGGCGAGTACCGCGCGGTCACCGACGACGCGGCCATGCAGGCCCTGCGCCTGCTGTCGCGCACCGAGGGCATCATCCCGGCCATCGAGAGCGCGCACGCGCTGGCCGGCGCCCTGGAGGTCGGCAAGGAGCTCGGCAAGGACGGGCTGATCGTGGTCAACCTGTCCGGCCGCGGCGACAAGGACATGGACACCGCCGCCCGCTACTTCGGGCTCTACGACACCGACGCCGAGGTCGCGGCCGACGCGGACACCGACACCGCCGAGATCGAGGGGGACGCCACGTGAGCGGCAACATCCGACTGCTGACCGACACCCTCGCCGCCACCAGGGCGGAGGGGCGTTCCGCCCTCATCGCCTATCTCCCGGCCGGGTTCCCGACCGTGGACGGCGGCATCGAGGCGATCAAGGCCGTCTTCGACGGCGGCGCCGACATCGTCGAGGTCGGTCTGCCGCACAGCGACCCCGTCCTCGACGGCCCGGTCATCCAGACCGCCGACGACATCGCCCTGCGCGGCGGCGTCAAGATCGCCGACGTCATGCGCACCGTCCGCGAGGCCCACGCGGCCACCGGAAAGCCGGTGCTCGTGATGACGTACTGGAACCCGATCGACCGTTACGGCGTCGAGCGCTTCACCGCCGAGCTGGCGGAAGCGGGCGGGGCCGGATGCATCCTGCCCGACCTGCCCGTGCAGGAGTCGGCGCTGTGGAGGGAGCACGCGGAGAAGCACGGCCTCGCGACCGTGTTCGTCGTGGCGCCCAGCAGCAAGGACGCGCGGCTCGGCGAGATCACCGCGGCGGGCAGCGGCTTCGTCTACGCCGCCTCCCTGATGGGCGTCACCGGTACCCGTGAGTCGGTCGGCACGCAGGCCCAGGACCTGGTGAAGCGCACCCGGGCCACCGGCACCGACCTGGCCGTCTGCGTCGGGCTCGGCGTCTCCGACGCTCGGCAGGCAGCCGAGGTGGCCGGCTTCGCCGACGGCGTGATCGTCGGCTCGGCCTTCGTCAAACGGATGCTGGACGCCCCGGACGACGCGGCCGGCGTCGAGGCCGTCCGCGCTCTCGCGGGAGAACTCGCGAAGGGTGTGCGCGGACAGGCGTAACAAGGCGGGACATTTTCACACAGGTCACTCGAAGGGGTGGACCTGGGACCGGGGAGGCGCGGTGCGCCTCCCCGGTTCGTTCTGCGGGTTGTGAGCGAGAAGAATCGAGACGGAAAGCGCACCGCCCGGGAGCGGCTGGCGGAAGAGCGCGAGAAGCAGAAGTCCGCGGACAAGCGGCGCCGGGTGCTGATCGTGGGTGCGAGCGTGGTCTGCGTCCTGGGGCTCGCGGCGGTGATCGGAGTCGTCGCGGCCAACGCGGGCAAGGACGACGGCAGCAAGTCCGCCGGCGGCCCGCTGGTGGTGCCCTCGGGGGCGCAGGGCAAGGACGGCCTCGCCATCCCGGTCGGCAAGGAGAGCGCCAAGTCGACACTCACGGTCTGGGAAGACTTCCGCTGCCCGGCCTGCAAGGCCTTCGAGACGGCGTACCGGCCGGTGATCCACGGGCTGACGGGCTCCGGCGCACTGAAGGTGAACTACCACCTGGCCACGATCATCGACGGCAACCTGCGCGGCACCGGCTCCCGCAACGCGGCCAACGCCGCCGCCTGCGCCCAGGACGTCGGCAAGTTCACCGCCTACCACGACGTGCTCTACGAGAACCAGCCCGTCGAGAGCGACGACGCCTACGCCGAGAACAGCAAGCTGATCGAGCTGGCGGGCAAGGTCAAGGGCCTCGACACACCCGCGTTCCGGACGTGCGTCGAGAAGGGCACGCACAGCAGCTGGGTCGACAAGTCCGCGGCCGCCTTCCGCAAGGGCGGCTTCAACGGCACGCCCACCGTGATCCTCAACGGCAAGAACATCTACCAGGACCGGACGATGACCCCGGCGAAGCTGAAGCAGCTGGTCGAGCAGGCGGACAAGGGATAGCCGGCAAGAGATGGCCGACGAGCGGTGCGGCAAAGGGTGGCGACAAGGGATGCGACAAAGGCTGACCGGCAGCGGGTGGGCGCATGGGCGGTTTCACGCCTGCCTGTTATGGACCCGTAGCCGGGCTGCCTGCCGTGCGCGCGGCCCGGCAGGGTAGCGTCGACCCTGCCATGGAACTTGCCTACATTCCCAGCCCGTCGCGCGGGGTGCTGCATCTCGGCCCCATTCCGCTGCGCGGCTACGCGTTCTGCATCATCATCGGCGTCTTCGTAGCCGTCTGGCTCGGCAACAAGCGCTGGCTCGCCCGGGGCGGGCGGGCCGGCACGGTGGCCGACATCGCGGTCTGGGCCGTGCCGTTCGGTCTGGTCGGCGGCCGGCTCTACCACGTGATCACGGACTACGAGCTGTACTTCAGCGAGGGCCGTGACTGGGTGGACGCCTTCAAGATCTGGGAGGGCGGCCTCGGCATCTGGGGCGCGATCGCGCTCGGTGCGGTGGGCGCGTGGATCGGCTGTCGGCGCCGGGGCATCCCGCTGCCGGCCTGGGCCGACGCTCTCGCCCCGGGTATCGCCGTCGCGCAGGCGATCGGCCGCTGGGGCAACTGGTTCAACCAGGAGCTGTACGGCAAGGCCACCGATCTCCCCTGGGCGCTGAAGATCACCTCGTCGACGGACGGCCGGGTGCCGGGCACCTACCACCCGACGTTCCTGTACGAGTCGCTGTGGTGCCTCGGCGTCGCGGCCCTGGTGATCTGGGCGGACCGCCGCTTCAGGCTCGGGCACGGGCGGGCGTTCGCGCTGTACGTCGCGTCGTACTGCGTGGGCCGGTTCTGGATCGAGTACATGCGCATCGACGACGCCCACCACCTCCTGGGCCTGCGGCTGAACAACTGGACCGCGCTGGTCGTGTTCCTGCTCGCGGTCGTGTACATGGTGGTGTCGGCGAAGAAGCGGCCGGGACGGGAGACCGTGGTCGAGCCGGGTGGCCTGGACGGTGGGACCGACGGGTCGGACGACACCGACGGGTCCGACGAGGCCGCCGGCTCGGACGGGGCCGCCGGTCGCGGCGACACCGAGTCGGAGACCGACGCGGAGGCGAAGGACGACGCGGTGAAGGACGACGGGGCCAAGGACGACGTGGTCAAGGACGACGCGAAGGACGAGGCCGGGTCGGCGAAGAAGAGCTGACGTTCGGTCGTACGACGATGAGGGCGCCCCGGATCTCCGGGCGCCCTCGTCGCGTTGGGGCGGGACGAACAGGCCTGACGAAACGGGCCTAATGACGGCGGGCCAGGGCCAGGGTGCGGTGGGCCGTTGCCACCACCGCCGCGTCGATGAAGGTGCCGTCGGGAAGCGCCTGGGCTCCCCTTTCGGTCGTGGCCGCCTTGATGATCGTCTCCGCCTCCTCGATCTCCTGCTCCGTGGGGCGATAGGCACGCTCGATGATCGGGAGCTGGCGGGGATGGATGGCGGCCCGGCCGAGGAAGCCCAGGGCACGACCATGGGCGCAGGAGGCGGCGAGGCCCTTCAGGTCACGGGTGTCGGGGTGGACGCATTGGGGCGGTGGGGGAAGGCCCGCCGCCCGGGCGGCGACGATGACGCGGGAGCGGGACCAGTCGAGACCCGCGTCGTCACGTACGCCCAGGTCGGCGCGGAGGTCCGCCTCGCCGAGGGCGATGCCGCGCAGGGCGCCGTGCGCGCGGGCGACGGCGTGGGCGCGTTCGATGCCGAGGGCCGTCTCCAGGAGGGCGTACAGCGGCGGTGCGGTTCCGTCGGCGGAGTCCGTGGCCTCGGTGCTGTTCTCGGTGCTGTTCCGGGCGAGGATCTCGGTGATGTTCTCGGCGATGCGGACGATCTGTTCCGGGGAGGTCACCTTGGGCAGGCGCAGGCCCGAGACGCCCGGGAGCGCGGCCACCGCCTTCAGGTCCGCGTCGGCGGCCGGGCTGCCGAGGGCGTTCACACGGACATGGACCGGGACCGGCTGCGGTGCGGCGAGGAGGTCGGCGGTGGCCGCGCGGGCGTAGTCCTTGCGGTCGGGGGCGACGGCGTCCTCCAGGTCGACGATCACGACGTCGGCGCCGGCGGCCAGGGCCTTGGTGACGACGTGCGGGCGGTCTCCGGGGGCGTACAGCCAGGTCAGAGGGGGCTGCGTCATACCGCGCCCGCCTTGCGCAGCGCGGTCAGTTCGATCGCCGACAGACCCAGTTCGGTGAGGACCTCCTCCGTGTCCGCACCGTGCGGGCGGCCCGCCCAGCGGATCTCGCCGGGGGTGGAGGAGAGACGGAAGAGGACGTTCTGCATGCGCAGGGGGCCCAGTTCGGGGTCGTCGACCGTGGTGACCGTGTTCAGTGCCTGGTACTGCGGGTCGGCCATCACGTCCCGTACGTCCTGGATCGGGGCGACGGCCGCCTGAGCCTTCTCGAAGGCCGCGAGGACGTCGGTGCGCGTGCGGGCGGCGATCCAGGTGCCGACCGCATCGTCGAGGACGTCGGCGTGGGCGGCCCGGCCGGCGCCCGTCGCGAACCACGGTTCGTCGACCAGTTCCGGGCGGCCGACCAGGTGCATCACGCGCTCGGCGATCGACTGGGCGGAGGTGGAGACGGCCACCCAGGTGCCGTCCGCTGTGCGGTACGTGTTGCGCGGGGCGTTGTTGGCGGAACGGTTGCCGGTGCGTTCCTGCACGTAGCCGAGCTGGTCGTACCAGGTCGGCTGCGGGCCGAGGGCGGTCAGGATCGGCTCGATGAGCGCCATGTCGACGACCTGGCCCGCGGCGGTGCGGTCGCGGGCGGCGAGGGCCGTCATCACCGCGTACGCCGTCGCCAGGCCCGCGATGGAGTCGGCGAGGCCGAAGGGCGGGAGCGTCGGGGGCGCGTCCGGTTCGCCGGTGATCGCGGCGAAGCCGCTCATCGCCTCGGCGAGAGTGCCGAAGCCGGGGCGGTGGGCCGAGGGGCCGAACTGGCCGAAGCCGGTGACACGGGTGAGGACGAGACGGGGGTTGGCGGCGGACAGGTCCTCCCAGCCGAGGTCCCACTTCTCCAGGGTGCCGGGACGGAAGTTCTCGATGACGACGTCCGCGGTGGCGGCCAGGCGGAGGAGGGTGTCGCGGCCGCCGGGGGCGGAGAGGTCCAGCGTGATCGTGCGCTTGTTGCGGCCCAGCACCTTCCACCACAGGCCCACGCCGTTCTTCGACGGGCCGTGGCCTCGGGACGGGTCGGGTCTCGTCGGGTGCTCGACCTTGATGACCTCCGCGCCGAAGTCGCCGAGCAGGGTGGCGGCGAGGGGGCCGGCGAAGAGGGTGGCGAGGTCGAGGACGCGCAGGCCGGTGAGCGGGGCGGGGAACTTCCGTTCAGGGTGGGTCATGGGCGGGGTCCCTCCAGGTGGGCGAGGTCGTGCGTGAGGCGGGCGACGGTGTCGAAGCCGGTGCCGTCGAAGTCGCCGACGCTCGTGGCCAGGCGGTTCTTCAGCGGGGCCGTCCAGCGGTCGGGGAGGGCGGACGGTGAGCCGGCGAGGAGGGCGGCGATGCTGCCGGTCGTGGCGCCGTTGGAGTCGGTGTCCCAACCGCCGGACACGGCACGGCAGATGGAGCCCGTGAAGTCGCCGTTCGCGTGGGTGAGGGCGGCGGCGATCAGGGCGGTGTTGGGGATGGCGTGGACCCAGTGGTGGGTGTGCGCGTGAGTGGCGTGGAGTTCGTCGACGACCGTGTCGAAGTTGTCGTGGGTTCGGGCCAGTTGCAGGGCGTGGTGGACGGCCTGGGCGAGCCGGGAAGCCGGGGGGACGACGGTGAGGCCGGTGCGGAGTGCGGTGTGGATGTCGGTGGGGTCGTCGGCGGTGGCGGCGGCGATGGTGGCAGCGGTGAACATGGCCGCGTAGACGCCGTTGGCGGTGTGGGTGAGGGTGGCGTCGCGGTGAGCCTGTTCGGCCGCGGCGGCCGGGTCGCCGGGGTTGGTCCAGCCATGGACGTCGGCGCGGATCAGGGCCCCGATCCATTCGCGGAAGGGGTTGCGGTGGCGGGCCGTGTGCGGGGGTTCCAGGCCGGTGAGGAGGTTGCGGTAGGCGACGCGTTCGGCGGTGAACGTGCGGCCGGCGGGGAGTTCCTCGAGCCAGAGGGCCGCTACGTCCGCGGTGGTGAAGTCCTTGCCGTGGCGTTGGAGCAGGAGGAGGTTCAGGAGAGGGTAGTTGAGGTCGTCGTCCTCGGGCATGCCGTCGATGTTCTCGGCGAGGGAGGTCGTCGCCGAGCGGCGGTTCCAGGGGTGGGCGCGAAGGAGCCCGGCGGGAACTCCTCGGGCTGTGAAGTACGTGCTCAGGGGCCAGTTGCCGGTGGATGCGGCCAGTTGGCGGATGCCGGTGAGGGGGAGCTTCTCCACCGGTTTGCCCAGGAGGCAGCCCGCGGCTCGGCCCAGCCAGGCTGCTTCCAGACGGGCCTGGGTGGGGACGGGCCGGGGGTGGGTCGCGGAGCCCGGCGCCGGCGGGGCGTCGCCCGCGCCCCGCCTGCCCCGCTCTCGGCTTCGGTCGAGCGAGGGAACCCGCATGGCCCCATCGGCACGGCCACCCGCGGTCGGGGCGGGCCAAGCGGGACAGCCCGCCTTGATCTTCGCGAGGCCCGTAGGCTCGCTGTCCGTGAACTGGCTGGGCAGGTGCGCCAGTTCGTCCAGCAGGTCCTCGGCGAGCTGACGCAGGTATCTCGACGGCGGTTTCGGTGAGGCGCCCGCTCGCAGGGGGGCCTGTGAGCCGCCGGCCGCTTTCCATCGCGCCGCGATCGCCTGGGGCTCCCGGCCGTCCTGCTGCGCCTGGCGGAGTTCGTGGCCGAGCAGGTCCTCCGGCTGGACCCAGGTCAGTCGGAGCATCCGGGGCCTCCGATCTGCGTGAACGCCGCTTCATGGGCGCGGCGGCGGTGGACGTCCCTTTCGAAGATCTCCCGGGTCACGGCCGTGAGGGTCGTCGCCGGTGCCCACAGGTCCAGGCGGCTTGCCTCGGACACCTGCTTCGACCAGTCGTCCGGGACCGGGGAACCGAGGGCGCCGGCGAGCGCGCCCGCCATCGTCGCGATGGAGTCGCAGTCGCGGCCGTAGTTCACCGCGCCGAGAACGGTGTGGCGGTAGTCGCCGTCGGCGACGAGCAACATGCCCAGAGCGATGGGGAGTTCCTCGATCGAGTGCAGGCGGGACGGGCGGCGGGCGCCGAGGCAGGGGACGCGGTAGTCGGGACCCACGGTGTCGTAGGGGGCGACCGCCTCTCGGAGCGGAGTCAGCGCCGACTCGAAGTCCGAGTGGCGGGATGCCGTTTCGCAGACCTTCTCGATCGCCTGACGGGTGCCGTCCTTCGCCAGGGAGAGGCAGGTGGACACGACCGACTCGGGGGTCGCGGCGGGTGCGGTCGCCGCTGCCACCGCCGCCGCGAGGACGGCCGCCGCCTCACGGCCGTACGACGACTGGTGGGCGCCCGCGATGTCGAGGGCCTCGGTGTAAGCGGCCCCGGGGTTGGCCGCGTTGACCAGGCCGACCGGGGCCATGTACATCGCGGCGCCGCAGTTGACGATGTTGCCGACGCCGGCCTCGCGGGGGTCGATGTGGCCGTAGTGGAGGCGCGCCACCAGCCACTTCTCCGCGAGGAAGATCCGGTGGAGGGGGAGCGCCTCGGCCTCCAGCTCCGGGATCCAGCGCGGGGTCGTCATCAGCTCCGGGACCAGGTGGTCGGCGACCGCGTACGCGTCGAGGTGGTCGCGGACCCGCGCGTAGACCCGTACGAGTGCGTGGGTCATCAAGGTGTCGTCGGTGACGTGCCCGTCGCCCTTGTGGTACGGCGCGAGGGGGCGGGCGGTGCGCCAGGCGTCGCCGTTCCAGGGGCCGACGATGCCGTGGACGCGGTCGCCGTGGCGTTCGACGATCTGCTCGGGGGAGTAGCCCTCGACCGGGCCGCCCAGGGCGTCACCGACGGCCGCGCCGACCAGGGCGCCGGTGATGCGCTCGTCCAGGTTCGCTTCCCGGCTCGTTCCTCGGCTCGTTCCGCCGCTCGTTCCGCGACCCGTTCCTCGGCTTTCTTCTGTTTTGGGTGTCATGCCCGGAATCATCCCTCTGGCGGGGTTGGTTGTGCGGCTTCCAGGAGTTCGGCGAGTTCCACCAGGTCGGTCCCGGTGAGGCGGGGGAGCGCGCAGCCGGAGAGGGTGCGGCAGGCCTCCCGCCAGGAAGCGGGGATCGCCCCGCCGCCGCCCAACGCGCCGGTGAGTGCGCCCGCGAGGGCCGGGGCGGAGTCGGCGACCCGGGAGAGGCAGGCAGCCGCCGGTACCGCCTCCGCGATCCGGCCGTGTGCCGCGGTGGCCAGGGCGAGGGCGACCGGGACGGTTTCGGCGGCCGCGACGCCGTAGCTGTAGACGTGGTCGACGATCTGGTGCTCGAGCAGGGGGACCAGGGCGAAGGCGCTCTGAGCGTCGTGGGCCAGCCGGAGCGCGTGGCGGGCGTTGCGGCCGATCTCGGTGGACTCGGGGAGCTCGGCGAGCGCGGCGGTCGCGCATGTCTGTACGTCGGCTCCGGCGAGGGCGAGGGACACGGCCGCCGCCATCGCGCGGGCGCCGTGCACGCCGTCGCCGTCCTGGGTGTAGCGGGCGTCGAACTCGGCCAGGTCGGCGGCGCCCTGCGGGTCGCCGGGGTGGGCCACGGCGAGGACGCAGGCCCGGACGCAGGCCGCGTCGTCGAAGTAGTGCGGGTTGTCGTGGCCGGTGGCGGGCGGGCGCAGGCCGGTGGCGAGGTTGCCGAGGCCGGCGCGGACGGAGATGCGGGCGCGGAGAGGGAGGACGGCGGACTCGATCTCGGGGGCGCGGTTCGCCGCGGCGGCGACCTCGCCGGCTACGGCGTTCCAGGTCAGGTCGATGGCGGCGCGGGTACGGCGTTCTCGGCTGAGGTCGCCGAGGGCGGTGTCGTCGCCCGCGCGGAGAAGGGCCTCGGCGGTGAAGGCCGCCCACTCGGCGTCGTCCGAGGGGCCGAGGTAGAGGGGTTCCGGGGGTTGGTTCAGGGCGATGGGGACAGGGAGGGTGGTCGTCGCGTTCTGTTCGGCGAAGGTGTCCAGTTCGCGGGTGAGGCGGCGGGTCCAGTCGGGCATCCGGACGGCTCGATGGCGGGCGGCGGGCCACCCGGCGGCGTCGCCTGCGGCCAGGCCGAGCAGGAGACCCTCGATGCGGTGGTGTTGCGGGGCGGGCGAGGCGGGTTGAACGGCCTCGGCTTGGCCTTCGGCCGGAGTGTTCCCACCCGGACCACCCGTGCTGCTTTCGTCGTCGGGTGCGGGTGGCCCAGGTGGGGTGTTCTCGCCGTCCGCGGCCGGCGGTTCGAGCGGCTCCGCCGTTGACGTGGATTCGGGTGCGAGCAGCTCGCCCGTGATCGGGGGCTCGGGTCCGACCGGTTCGAGCAGTTCCGCCGCGGTCGAGGGCTCGGGTTCGAGCGGCTCGGCCGTGACCGTCGTCTCCCGTTCGGCCGGCTCGACCGCCGTCGTGCACTCCGGTTCCAGTGGTTCCAGCGGTTCCGTCGGTGTCGTAACCGTCGTGATGCCCTCGGCCCAGGGGGTCGGCGGGGTCATGCGGGCACCTCCGATCCCTTGGGGGTCGGCATCAGGAGTTCCGCCACGTCGAGGATGTGGTGGCCCGCCATGGACGGGAGGCAGCTGCCGCGGGCCGGGCCGATGGCCGAGGCCCAGGCGGGCGGGATAGTGGCGGCTCCGCCGGTCGCGCCGGCCAGGGCGCCGGCCACCGCTGCCGTGGTGTCGGCGTCGCGGCCCATGTTGACGGCTGTCAGGACCGCTTGAACGAAGTCGCCGTCGGCTGCCGCGTAGGCGCCGAAGGCGAGGGCGACCGCTTCGGGGGCCAGGTCGGTCCAGGGGTAGCCGCCGATGACGACGGCGGAGCGGACCGCGCGTTCGCCCCGGTGGGCCACCGCCACCGCACGGCGCAGGGAGCGGGCCGTCCAGGAGTCGTCGGGGACGACCGCCAGGGCCGAGGCGACCACCGCGACGGTCGGGGCGCCCGCCATCGCCGCCGCCACCCCTGCCGCGACCGCCTGGCCGCCGTAGATCCCCTCGCCGTCGTGGCTCACCGAGCCGTCGATCGCGACCAGGCGGGCGGCCTCGGCCGGGCGGCCCGACGCGAAGACGCCGAAGGGGGCCGCGCGCATGGCGAGGCCATCGCTCCAGGCGTGGCGGTGCTGGGCCGAGATGGGGGCGGCCAGGCCCCGGCGGAGGTTCTCCAGGGTGCCGCGTTCGCTGAAGCCGGCGCCCCGGAAGGGGCCCTCGTGGCAGTCGGCGATCCACTCGTGCCAGGCCGCCTCCACATGGGCCGGAGTGAGCGCGGAGCCGTGGCGGGCCAGGAGGAGGCCGGAGAAGATCGCGTACTCGGTGTCGTCCGTGCCGGCGGGGGTGTCGGTGACGTAGCCGGTGATGCGGCCCCAGCGCGCGCGGATCTCGGAGGGCTTCATGTTCTCGGCCGGGGCGCCCAGGGCGTCCCCGACGGCCAGGCCGAGCAGTGCGCCGCGGGCCCGCTCGCGGAGCTCGGTGGCGTTCGCGGACGCCGGGGCGGAGGGAGTGCAGGCGATCGATGCCATACGCGGCTTCTCCTCTCGGGGGCGCCGCCCGAAGACGTTTCCGGGGCGCGGAACCCTTTGCGGAACTGTCCCCGGTGTGGTGTTCCGTGCAGCCGTCCGCACCTCGGAGTCACCCGGTCGACATCTGTGCGAGCTCCTCCACGGATGAGCGGTGAGGGATGAAACCGCAGGTTAGCCGAGCCTTTCCTTGCTGGCGGGCGGGAATTCCCAGGCGTATGTTGCGTGTTGTCGAAAAGTGGAATCAGTCCAAAGAGGCAGTTCGAGCATCCCTGGGGGACCGGCGTGGCGATCATCGAGACCGAGGCGGCGCTGCATGAGGCGCACCGCGACAACCACACCCACCGCGACGTCAACGGCGGGTGGCTGCGCCCCGCGGTCTTCGGTGCGATGGACGGCCTGGTCTCCAACCTGGCTCTGATGACCGGGGTCGCGGGCGGCTCGGTCGGTCAGCAGACGATCGTCATCACCGGCCTCGCGGGACTGGCCGCCGGCGCCTTCTCCATGGCCGCAGGCGAGTACACCTCCGTCGCCTCGCAGCGCGAGCTCGTCGAGGCCGAGCTGGACGTGGAACGGCGGGAGCTGAGAAAGCATCCCCAGGACGAGGAGGCCGAGCTGGCCGCCTTGTACGAGGGGCGCGGGGTGGAGCCGGAGCTGGCGCGTGAGGTCGCCCGGCAGCTGTCCCGGGATCCCGAGCAGGCGCTGGAGATCCACGCACGCGAGGAGCTCGGGATCGACCCCGGGGACCTGCCGTCGCCGCTGGTCGCCGCCGTGTCGTCGTTCGGGGCGTTCGCCCTGGGGGCCCTGCTGCCCGTCCTGCCGTATCTGCTCGGCGCCACCGCCCTGTGGCCGGCCCTGCTGCTCGCCCTCTTCGGGCTGTTCGGATGCGGTGCCGTCGTGGCCAGGGTGACCGAGCGGTCCTGGTGGTTCAGCGGACTGCGACAGCTCGCTCTCGGGGGTGCGGCGGCCGGTGTGACGTACGCCCTGGGCAGCTTGTTCGGAACGGTCGTAGGATAGGTCGGCTGCAGGTTATGCGTTGAGCCGCATAAGTAGCCGTTACTCGCTGGTTTCGAATGGTTAACCACCGGGCATGAGCCGTAAGCGCTGTGGGTAAGGAAGCCTGCGGCGCATTTGCGGGGTGGCGACGGCGCCTGCTCCGCTTCCGGGCCGACGGACACCGATCTGTCCCGTTCGGTCCCACATACTTCAAGCCACGTGCGCGGTACCCCCGCCGCTCCCCGTGGCGTCCGCATGTTGGAACGGATTATCCGGTTCCCGAGAACCGCTCCATCATGTAACCTGCACGAAATTTTGCACTCACGCAGAGGGCCAGCGTCGTCCCTCGGCAATATGCATATGCCACAGACGACGACGGGAGAGCCGATGCGTACGCCGCGCCAGCCGTCCCAGCACTCCACGAATGGCCAGAACCGGTCGTTCATGGATGCTCGCCCTGCTGCGCAGGGTATGTACGACCCCCGCAACGAGCACGACGCCTGCGGCGTCGGCTTCGTGGCCACCCTCACCGGCGAGGCGAGCCACGCGCTGGTCGAGCAGGCGCTCACGGTTCTGCGCAACCTGGAGCACCGCGGCGCCACCGGCTCCGAGCCCGACTCGGGTGACGGCGCGGGCATCCTGTCCCAGGTACCGGACGCCTTCTTCCGCGAGGTGACCGACTTCGAGCTGCCCGCGGCCGGTGCCTACGCCGTCGGTATCGCCTTCCTGCCGGAGGACGGCATCGAGGACGCCGTCTCGACGATCGGGACGATCGCCGCCGACGAGGGCCTGACCGTCCTCGGCTGGCGCGAGGTGCCGGTCGCCCCCGAACTCCTCGGCGCCACCGCCCGGTCCACGATGCCCGCCTTCCGTCAGGTCTTCGTGACCGACGGTGCCGCGGTGCCCGCCACGGGTATCGACCTGGACCGCAAGGCCTTCGTGCTGCGCAAGCGCGCCGAGCGCGAGGTCGGCGTCTACTTCCCGTCGCTGTCCGCGCGGACCATCGTCTACAAGGGCATGCTGACCACCGGTCAGCTGGAGCCCTTCTTCCCGGACCTGTCCGACCGCCGCTTCGCCTCCGCGATCGCGCTCGTGCACTCCCGGTTCTCCACGAACACCTTCCCGTCGTGGCCGCTCGCGCACCCGTACCGCTTCGTCGCGCACAACGGTGAGATCAACACCGTCAAGGGCAACCGCAACTGGATGGCCGCCCGCGAGTCGCAGATCGTCTCCGACCTGTTCGGCGACCAGGAGAAGATCGACCGCGTCTTCCCGATCTGTACGCCGGACGCCTCCGACTCGGCGTCCTTCGACGAGGTCCTCGAACTCCTGCACCTCGGCGGGCGTTCGCTGCCGCACTCCGTGCTGATGATGATCCCGGAGGCGTGGGAGAACCACGACTCCATGGACCCGGCCCGCCGCGCCTTCTACGAGTTCCACGCCACGATGATGGAGCCCTGGGACGGCCCGGCCTGTGTCACCTTCACCGACGGCGTCCAGGTCGGCGCGGTCCTCGACCGCAACGGCCTGCGCCCCGGCCGCTACTGGGTCACCGACGAGGGCCTGGTCGTCCTCGGCTCCGAGGTCGGCGTCCTCGACATCGACCCCGCCAAGGTCGTCCGCAAGGGCCGTCTGCAGCCCGGCCGCATGTTCCTCGTCGACACCGCCGAGCACCGCATCATCGAGGACGACGAGATCAAGGCCCAGCTCGCCGCCGAGAAGCCGTACGCGGAGTGGCTGGAGGCCGGCGAGATCGAGCTGTCCGACCTGCCCGAGCGCGAGCACATCGTGCACACCCACGCCTCGGTCACCCGCCGCCAGCAGACCTTCGGCTACACCGAGGAGGAGCTGCGCGTCATCCTCGCGCCGATGGCCAAGGCCGGTGCCGAGCCGATCGGTTCGATGGGTACGGACTCGCCGATCGCCGCGCTGTCCTCCCGCCCCCGGCTGCTGTTCGACTACTTCACCCAGCTGTTCGCACAGGTCACCAACCCGCCGCTGGACGCGATCCGCGAGGAACTGGTCACCTCCCTGCGCTCGTCGCTGGGCCCGCAGGGCAACCTGCTGGAGCCGACCGCCGCGTCCTGCCGGACCGTGACGCTGCCGTTCCCGGTCATCGACAACGACGAGCTGGCCAAGCTCATCCACATCAACGCCGACGGCGACATGCCCGGCTTCAAGGCCGCGACCCTGTCCGGTCTGTACCGGGTCTCCGGCGGCGGTGACGCCCTCGCCGCACGCATCGACGAGATCTGCACCGAGGCCGACGCCGCCATAGAGAACGGCGCCCGGCTGATCGTCCTGTCGGACCGCCACTCCGACGCCGAGCACGCGCCGATCCCGTCGCTGCTGCTCACCGCGGCCGTCCACCACCACCTCATCCGCACCAAGCAGCGCACCCAGGTGGGCCTGCTGGTCGAGGCCGGTGACGTCCGCGAGGTCCACCACGTCGCCCTCCTGATCGGGTTCGGCGCCGCCGCGGTGAACCCGTACCTGGCGATGGAGTCCGTCGAGGACCTGGTCCGCGCCGGCACCTTCCTGTCGGACGTCGAGGCCGAGCAGGCCATCCGCAACCTGATCTACGCCCTCGGCAAGGGCGTCCTGAAGGTCATGTCCAAGATGGGCATCTCCACGGTCGCCTCCTACCGGGGCGCCCAGGTCTTCGAAGCGGTCGGCCTGGACGAGGAGTTCGTCAACAAGTACTTCAGCGGCACGGCCACCAAGATCGGCGGCGTCGGCATCGACGTCATCGCCAAGGAGGTCGCCGCCCGCCACGCCAAGGGCTACCCGGCCAGCGGCATCGCGCCGGCCCACCGCGCCCTGGAGATAGGCGGCGAGTACCAGTGGCGCCGCGAGGGCGAGCCGCACCTGTTCGACCCGGAGACGGTCTTCCGCCTCCAGCACTCCACGCGCAGCGGCCGCTACGACATCTTCAAGAAGTACACCGAGCGGGTGAACGAGCAGTCCGAGCGCCTGATGACGCTGCGCGGCCTGTTCGGCTTCACGTCGGACCGGCAGCCGATCCCGGTCGACGAGGTCGAGCCGGTCAGCGAGATCGTCAAGCGGTTCTCCACGGGCGCCATGTCGTACGGCTCCATCTCGAAGGAAGCCCACGAGACGCTCGCCATCGCCATGAACCAGCTGGGCGGCAAGTCCAACACCGGTGAGGGCGGCGAGGACGCGGACCGCCTGTACGACCCGGCGCGCCGCTCCAGCATCAAGCAGGTCGCCTCCGGCCGCTTCGGTGTGACCTCGGAGTACCTGGTCAACGCGGACGACATCCAGATCAAGATGGCCCAGGGAGCCAAGCCCGGCGAGGGCGGCCAGCTGCCCGGCCACAAGGTGTACCCGTGGGTCGCCAAGACCCGGCACTCCACCCCCGGTGTCGGTCTGATCTCCCCGCCGCCGCACCACGACATCTACTCCATCGAGGACCTGGCCCAGCTGATCCACGACCTGAAGAACGCGAACCCGCAGGCGCGGATCCACGTGAAGCTGGTCTCCGAGGTCGGTGTCGGCACGGTCGCGGCCGGTGTGTCCAAGGCGCACGCGGACGTCGTGCTCATCTCCGGTCACGACGGCGGCACGGGTGCCTCCCCGCTGACCTCGCTGAAGCACGCGGGCGGTCCCTGGGAGCTGGGCCTGGCCGAGACCCAGCAGACGCTGCTGCTCAACGGCCTGCGCGACCGGATCGTCGTGCAGACCGACGGCCAGCTCAAGACCGGCCGCGACGTCGTCATCGCCGCGCTGCTGGGCGCCGAGGAGTTCGGTTTCGCGACCGCGCCGCTCGTCGTCTCCGGCTGCGTCATGATGCGTGTCTGCCACCTGGACACCTGCCCGGTCGGCATCGCCACCCAGAACCCGGTCCTGCGGGACCGGTTCACCGGCAAGGCCGAGTACGTCGTGAACTTCTTCCAGTTCATCGCCGAAGAGGTCCGCGAGATCCTCGCCGAGCTGGGCTTCCGCTCCATCGAGGAGGCCGTCGGCCACGCCGAGACCCTCGACGTGACCCGCGCGGTCGACCACTGGAAGGCGCAGGGCCTGGACCTGTCCCCGCTCTTCTACGTGCCCGAGCTGCCCGAGGGCGCCCCGCTGCACCAGGTCGTCAAGCAGGACCACGGCCTGGAGAAGGCGCTCGACAACGAGCTGATCAAGCTCGCCGGCGACGCCCTGGCCGCGGACTCCGCGACCGACGCCCAGCCGGTGCGCGCCCAGGTCGCGATCCGCAACATCAACCGCACGGTCGGCACCATGCTCGGCCACGAGGTGACGAAGAAGTTCGGTGGCGCGGGCCTGCCCGACGACACCATCGACATCACCTTCACCGGCTCGGCCGGCCAGTCCTTCGGCGCCTTCCTCCCCCGCGGTGTCACGCTGCGCCTGGAGGGCGACGCCAACGACTACGTCGGCAAGGGCCTGTCCGGCGGCCGGGTCATCGTCCGCCCCGACCGGGGCGCCGACCACCTCGCCGAGTTCTCCACGATCGCGGGCAACACCATCGCGTACGGCGCGACCGGCGGCGAGCTGTTCCTGCGCGGTCGTACCGGCGAGCGGTTCTGCGTCCGCAACTCCGGTGCCACGGTCGTCTCCGAGGGCGTGGGCGACCACGGCTGCGAGTACATGACCGGCGGTCACGCCGTGGTCCTGGGCGAGACGGGCCGTAACTTCGCGGCCGGCATGTCCGGCGGTATCGCGTACGTCATCGACCTGAACCGCGACAACGTCAACGCCGGCAACGTCGGCGCGATCGAGGCGCTGGACGACACCGACAAGCAGTGGCTGCACGACGTGGTGCGCCGCCACGCCGAGGAGACCGCGTCGACGGTCGCCGAGAAGCTGCTCGCCGAGTGGGACGACGCCGTGCAGCGCTTCAGCAAGATCATCCCCAGCACGTACAAGGCAGTGCTCGCCGCCAAGGACGCCGCCGAGCGAGCGGGTCTCACCGAGACCGAGATCACCGAGAAGATGATGGAGGCGGCGATCAATGGCTGACCCGAAGGGCTTTTTGAACCACGGTCGTGAGGTCGCCAGGACCCGTCCCGTCGAGGAGCGCGTCAGGGACTGGAACGAGGTCTACGTTCCCGGCTCCCTGCTGCCGATCATCAGCAAGCAGGCCAGCCGCTGCATGGACTGCGGTATCCCGTTCTGCCACAACGGCTGTCCGCTGGGGAACCTGATCCCCGAGTGGAACGACTACGCCTACCGCGAGGACTGGGCGGCCGCCTCCGAGCGTCTGCACGCGACGAACAACTTCCCGGAGTTCACGGGCCGCCTGTGCCCCGCTCCCTGCGAGTCGGCGTGCGTGCTGGGCATCAACCAGCCGCCGGTCACCATCAAGAACGTCGAGGTCTCGATCATCGACAAGGCGTGGGAGACCGGTGACGTCGCCCCGCAGATCCCGGAGCGGCTGTCCGGCAAGACGGTCGCGGTCATCGGGTCCGGCCCCGCCGGTCTCGCCGCCGCGCAGCAGCTGACCCGGGCCGGTCACACCGTCGCCGTCTACGAGCGCGCGGACCGCATCGGAGGCCTCCTGCGGTACGGCATCCCCGAGTTCAAGATGGAGAAGCGGCACATCAACCGCCGTATCGAGCAGATGCGCGCGGAGGGCACCCGCTTCCGTACCGGCATCGAGATCGGCCAGGACATCAAGGCGTCCGACCTGAAGAAGCGGTACGACGCGATCGTCATCGCCGCCGGTGCCACGACCGCCCGTGACCTGCCGGTCCCCGGCCGCGAACTCAAGGGCATCCACCAGGCCATGGAGTACCTGCCGCTGGCCAACAAGGTGCAGGAGGGCGACTACGTGGCGCCCCCCATCACGGCCGAGGGCAAGCACGTCATCGTGATCGGCGGCGGCGACACCGGCGCCGACTGCGTGGGCACCGCCCACCGCCAGGGCGCGGCCTCGGTCACCCAGCTGGAGATCATGCCCCGCCCGAACGACGAGCGGAACCCGGTCTCCCAGCCCTGGCCGACCTTCCCGATGCTCTACAAGGTCACCTCCGCGCACGAGGAGGGCGGCGAGCGCGTCTACTCGGTGTCGACGACGCACTTCGAGGGCGACGAGGACGGCAACGTCCAGTGGCTGCACCTCACCGAGGTGGAGTTCGTCGAGGGCAAGCTGACCCAGAAGCCGGGCACGGAGCGCAAGATCCCCGCCCAGCTGGTCACCCTGGCCATGGGCTTCACCGGCACCGACCGGGACAACGGCCTGGTCGACCAGTTCGGACTGGACCTCGACGAGCGCGGCAACATCGCCCGCGACGCCGAGTTCCAGACCAATGTGCCGGGCGTGTTCGTCGCCGGTGACGCCGGCCGCGGCCAGTCCCTCATCGTGTGGGCGATCGCGGAGGGCCGCTCGGCCGCCCAGGGTGTCGACCGGTTCCTGACCGGCGGCAGCGAACTGCACGCACCGATCCGGCCGACGGACCGCTCGCTGATGGTCTGACGGCTGCTCGATAAAACGTCCCGTACAAAGGCGTACGGAACACCAGGTGGCGCCTGTCCCTTGTCCCCGACCGGACGAACGGCCAGGCGCCGCCGCATGTCCGCGAACCGCTGATCTCCGCCGGCTATCCGGGGATCTTGTACGTCTGCCCGTACACCCGCCACTCCAACGGCGTGGCGAGGTCCAGGTTCCCCTCGTTCAGGAAGCGGCGCTGGGCGGTGTCGACGCGGCTGGTGTCGGTGCCGGGGTGCATGGTGGTCATCGCGGTGCGGCGGACGTCGAGGAAGGCGCTCAGGTACGCCTTCTCGGAGCCGCCCTGGGCGGGGGTGGCCGCCCGGCTCATGGCCTCGGCGCGGATGCCGCCGAAGCTGGTGGGCGTGGTGCCGGGGCCGTGGTAGACCATCGCGTCGTAGTAGACGAACTGGCCGAGGACCCCCAGACCGTCGCGCCGGGCGCGCCGGACCGCCGGGTCGAAGTAGACCCGGTCGCGTTTCTCGTCCTGGGCCCGGCGGAACGCGGGACGCTCGGCCTCCGCCTTCCAGGCCGCGGTGAAGCCGGGGTCCAGTCCCGCGTGGGAGTCCGTGCCGTCGACCGCGCGCAGGGCCGGGAGGTAGCGGGCCAGGCCGTTGCCGGGGTGGTCCTCGGTGTAGGTCTCGACGAGGGTGAGCAGGTCGTGGGTGCCGGTGCAGAAGCCGATGATGCCGGCGGTGTACCCCTGACCGTCGCCGATGTCCTCGATGTAGCCGTAGGCGCCACGCCAGTCGAGCGTGGAGTTCTCGGCACTCGCCACCAACTGCTGAGCCAGCTCCTTCTTGCCGGGGTCGGCCAGGCTCGCGGGAGAAGCGGGAGATGCCGGAGAAGCCGTAGAAGCGGGGGATGCGGGGGATGCGGGGGACGCCGGGGCGACGGCGGGAGGCTTGTCGTCTTGTTCCGTCCTCTCGCCGTCCGACGGCACCGTGGACACGTAGACGGTCCCCGCGACCACCACGGGCACGACGGCGATCAGGAACAGACCGGCGCGTTTCATACCGCCCAGCGTACGGTCGCCGGTGCCATGGCCCTCGTCGACACGGGCGGGGTGCGGCGGCCGGTCACGGTCTCGCGGCGGTTGCGCTGAGGACGGCGGCCCGGCACGTGTCGGGGCTGCCCCAGGCGGTGCGCAGCGCGCGGGCTCTGGTCAGCCACAGGGACAGATCGTACTCCGCGGTGTAGCCGATCGCGCCGTGCAGTTGGAGGGCGGTCCGTGCGGTGGCGTACGCCGCCTCGCACGCCGTCACCTTCGCGGCGGCGACGTCCCGCCCGGTCATCGTCACCGCGGCACCGAGGACGAGGGGCCGCGCGAACTCCAGGGCCAGTTCGGCGTCGGCCAGTTGGTGCTTGACGGCCTGGAAGGAGCCGATGGGCACGCCGAACTGGGTGCGCTGTTTGACGTAGGCGACGGTTCGGTCGAGGAGCGCGAGGCCGACACCGAGGGCCTGGGCCGCGGTGACCAGGCGGGCGGTGGTGAGAGCGCGGGCGGCGGCCGCGGTGACATGGGGGCCGGTGGCGAGGAGTTCGCCGCCGGACGCGAGGGGGGAGAGGCGGCGGGCGGGGTCGAGGGAGGGGCGCGGGGGGCCGGGTGGGGGAGCGAGGCGCAGTTCGGCGGCGGTGGCCGACTGGGGCGCGCCGGTCGCACCGGTGGCGTGGGCCGGCGCGGGCGCGTCGGCCGGGTCCGCCGGAACCTCCGGTGCCGGCGACACAGCCAGTCGTACGTCCGCCACGTCCGCGTCCAGCGCGTACGGCACCGGGGTCGGGGGCAAGGCCAGGGTCGCCGTCGACGCGCCGGAGGCCAGTGCGGGCAGCAGGCGTTTGGCCGGGCCCGTGTCGTCCCGTGCGGCCAGTTCCGTGAGCAGGGTTGCCGCCGCGACCGTCTCCACCAGCGGGCCCGGCACCGCGTGCCGCCCCAACTCGACGAAAGCGACGGCGAGTTCGACGGGCCGCGGGCCCATCCCCTCGTAGGCCTCCGGTACCGCCAGCGCGAAGACTCCCGCCTCGGCGATACGGGACCACAGAGCGCGTCCGCTCATGGGGGCGCCGCGGCCCCAGGCCCGTACGACGGACGGCGTGTCGGCGGCCGTCAGCATCGCGTCCAGCGAGTCGGCGAAAGCCCGCTGCTCGGGGGCGAGGAGGAACCGCATCACCGACGTCCCTTCGGCAGGCCCAGCAGGCGCTCGGCGATGATGTCGCGCTGGATCTCGTTCGTACCGGCGTAGATGGGCCCGGCGAGCGCGAACACATACCGCTCGGCCCACTCCGTGTCCATCGACTCTCCCTCATCGCCCAGGAGATCGAGGGCCGTCTCGGTGAGCGCGATGTCGTACTCGGACCAGAACACCTTGTTCAGGCTGGACTCCGGACCGAGCGAGGCGCCGTCGAGGTGGCGGGAGGCGGCGGCGTAGGTGAACAGCTGGTGGGCGCGGGCGCCGATCAGAGCGTCGGCCACGCGGTCGCGGGCACCGGCCGGGCTGCCCTGCGCCCGCCACAGCGCGAACAGCCGGTCGGCGGCCGCCAGGAAACGGCCGGGGGAGCGCAGGGTGAGCCCGCGCTCGTTGCCGGCCGTCGCCATCGCCACCCGCCAGCCCTGGCCGGGCTCGCCGATCACGTCCTGGTCCGGCACGAACACCTCGTCCAGGAACAGCTCCGCGAAGGCGGGCTTGCCGTCGAGGCGTGGGATGGGACGGACGGTGACGCCGGGCGCCCGCAGATCGAACATCACGTAGGTCAGGCCCTGGTGGGGTTTCGGTACGTCCGGGTCGCTGCGGAACAGGCCGAACGCGCGGTCGGCGAACGCGGCCCGCGAGGACCACGTCTTCTGGCCGCTCAGCAGCCAGCCGCCGTCGGTGCGGACGGCCCGTGACCTGAGGGACGCCAGGTCCGAGCCCGCCTCCGGCTCCGACCAGGCCTGCGCCCAGACCACCTCGCCGGTGGCCATCGGCGGGAGCACCCGCGCCCGCTGCTCCTCGGTGCCGTGCTCGAAGAGGGTCGGCGCGAGCAGGCTGACGCCGTTCTGGCCGACGCGGCCCGGCGCGCCCGCCGCGTAGTACTCCTCCTCGAAGATCAGCCACCGGACGATGCCCGAGTCCCGTCCGCCGTACGCGGCCGGCCAGTTGACCACCGACCAGCGGTCCGCGGCGAGTTCGGCCTCCCACGCGCGGTGTGCCGCGAAGCCCTCCTCGGTCTCCAGGGAGGGCAGGGGAGCGGACGGCACATGGGTGCTGAGCCAGGCGCGGGCCCCGGCGCGGAACGCTTCCTCGTCGGGCGTGAAGTCGAGGTCCATCGGCGGCAGGTCCATCGGCGGCGATCCTTCCCTAACAAGTGTTTGGTAGGTTAGCGTGGCCCTATGACAGGCGTCGAGAGTCCGGCGTACGTGCCCGGACACGGGCTGCTGAGCGGACGTACCGCGGTCGTCACGGCCGCCGCGGGCGCCGGGATCGGCGGGGCGACCGCACGCCGCTTCCTGGAGGAGGGTGCGCGCGTGCTGATCAGCGACGCGCACGCGCGGCGGCTCAAGGAGTACGAGGCCGAGCTGGCCGGGGAGTTCGGAGCGGACGCGGTCGGCGCGGTGCCGTGCGACGTCACCGACGAGGGTCAGGTGCGGACGCTGTTCGACACGGCGGTGCGCGAGCACGGGCGCCTCGACATCGTGGTCAACAACGCCGGCCTGGGCGGGACTGCGGAGCTGGTCGACATGACCGACGATCAGTGGTCCCGGGTGCTGGACGTGACGCTGAACGGCACGTTCCGGTGCACGCGCGCGGCGTTGCGGTCGTTTCGCGCGAGCCCGGACGGAGGAGTGATCGTCAACAACGCCTCCGTCGTCGGCTGGCGCGCCCAGGCCGGACAGGCGCACTACGCCGCCGCCAAGGCGGGTGTGATGGCGCTGACCCGGTGCGCGGCGATCGAGGCGGCCGGGTACGGGGTGCGGGTGAACGCCGTCTCGCCGAGCCTTGCCATGCATCCGCACCTGGTGAAGGTCACTTCCCCCGAACTGCTGGAGGAGCTGACCGCGCGCGAGGCCTTCGGACGGTACGCCGAGCCCTGGGAGGTGGCCAACGTGATCGTGTTCCTGGCGTCGGGCTACTCCTCGTACATGACGGGCGAGATCGTCTCCGTCAGCAGCCAGCACGCCTGACGACCGGAGCAGCCGACAATGGGTCCGTGCCTACGAAGAAGAAGCCCCAGGTGACCGCCACGCCTGCCCGCCGCCGCGAACTCCTCGACACCGCCGCCGAGGTCTTCGCCGAGCAGGGCTACAACGCCACCACCGTACGCAAGATCGCGGACCACGCGGGCATGCTCGCGGGCAGTCTCTACTACCACTTCGACTCCAAGGAATCGATGCTGGAGGAGATCCTGCGGACCTTCCTCGACGAGCTCTGGGACGGCTACGACACCGTCCTGGGCGCCGAACTCGGCCCGCGCGAGACCCTTGAAGCCCTGGTCACCGAGTCGTTCCGGGAGATCGACCGGCACCGCGCCGCCGTCGCGATCTACCAGAAGGAGAGCAAGCAGCTCGTCGCGCAGGAACGGTTCGCGTTCCTCGCCGAGTCCCAGCGCAAGTTCGAGAAGGCATGGCTGTCCACGCTGGAGCGCGGGGTCGCCGCCGAGGTGTTCCGGTCCGACCTCGACGTGAGGCTCACCTACCGGTTCGTGCGCGACACGGTGTGGGTCGCCGCGTCCTGGTACCGGCCCGGCGGACAGCACAGTCCGGAGGAGATCGCCCGGCAGTACCTGTCGATGGTGCTGGACGGGATCGCCGTACGTGAATAGCCCTTTCCTGTGAGGGAGTTGCCATGGCCGAGGCCTACATCGTCGAAGCGGTCCGTACGCCCGTCGGGCGGCGCGGGGGAGGACTGAGCGCCGTCCACCCGGCCGATCTCGGCGCGCATGTGCTGAAGGAGCTCGTCGCGCGGGCCGGGGTCGATCCGGCCGCCGTCGAGGACGTCGTCTTCGGCTGTCTGGACGCCGTGGGGCCGCAGGCCGGGGACATCGCGCGGACCTGCTGGCTGGCGGCCGGGCTGCCCGAGGAGGTACCGGGCGTGACGGTGGACCGGCAGTGCGGCTCCTCGCAGCAGGCCGTGCACTTCGCCGCGCAGGGCGTGCTGTCGGGGACGCAGGACGTGGTGGTCGCGGGCGGTGTGCAGAACATGTCGCAGATCCCGATCGCCTTCGCGACCCGGCAGGCCGCCGAGCCCCTCGGCTTCACGCAGGGCCCGTTCGCGGGCAGCGAGGGCTGGCGGGCGCGGTACGGGGACCGGGCGGTGAACCAGTTCGTCGGCGCCGAGATGATCGCCGGGAAGTGGGGCATCAGCAGGCAGGACCAGGAGGAGTTCGCGCTGCGCTCGCACCGGCGGGCGCTGCGGGCCATCGACGAGGGGCGCTTCGAGCGGGAGATCGTGCCGTACGGTCAGGTCGCCGTCGACGAGGGTCCGCGCCGGGACACCTCGCTGGAGAAGATGGCCGCGCTGAAGCCGGTCATCGACGGCGGCACGGTCACCGCCGCCTGCTCCTCGCAGGTCTCCGACGGGGCGGCGGCCATGCTGCTGGCCTCCGAGCGGGCCGTGCGCGAACACGGGCTGCGGCCCCGCGCGCGCGTGCACCACCTCTCCGTACGCGGCGAGGACCCGATCCGCATGCTGACCGCGCCGATACCGGCCACCGCCCACGCCCTGAAGAAGACCGGCCTCAGCCTCGACGACATCGACCTCGTCGAGATCAACGAGGCCTTCGCTCCGGTCGTCCTGGCCTGGCTGAAGGAGACCGGCGCGAACCCCGACAAGGTCAACGTCAACGGCGGCGCGATCGCGCTGGGGCATCCGCTGGGCGCGACCGGCGTCAAGCTCATGACGACCTTGCTGCACGAACTGGAGCGGACCGGCGGCCGGTTCGGGCTGCAGACGATGTGCGAGGGCGGCGGACAGGCCAATGTGACGATCATCGAGAGGCTGTGAGGAGCGAGGAGCGAGGAGCGAGGAGCGGGGAGCGGGGAACGGGGTGAGGGGCCGGCTGTCTGACGGGCGCCGGCGCCCGTGACGCTCGGACACAGACGCGCGGCCCCGCGCCTGTGACGCTCAGCCACCCGCGCGCAGCCTCTCTTGTGTCTCCTCCGCCTCCTTCATGATCCGCTCCACCAGCTCCGCGCACGACGGCAGGTCGTCGATCACCCCGGCGACCTGCCCGGAGGCCATCACCCCGAGATCCGTACGGCCGTCCACCATCGCGGACCTGAGCAGCATCGGCGTGTTCGCGGCGAGCAGCACCTGGCCCCAGGTCAGGTCCTTGCCGTGTTTCATGGCGAGGCCGTCGCGGACCAGCTGCCGCCGGGTGAGCCCGGAGAGCCTGCGGAAGCCGGCTGCCCGGCGGACGGAGTGCAGCAGGGTCCGGGCGCGGCCGGAGGACTCCAGGGCCTCGACCAGTTCCGTGCGCAGCATGCGGTGCGGCAGGCCGTCCACGGCCCGTGTCACCGTCACGTCCCTGACCGTCGCCGCCAGATACCGGGCCTTCACCGCGTCCGGGACCGTCGAGTCCGAGGTGAGCAGGAACCGCGTGCCCATGGCGACGCCGGCCGCCCCGTAGGCCAGCGCGGCGACCAGGCCGCGTCCGTCGAAGAAGCCGCCGGCCGCCACGACCGGGATGTCCACCGCGTCCACCACCTGCGGCAACAGCACCGTCGTCGCCACGTCCCCGGTGTGGCCGCCGCCCTCGCCGCCCTGCACGATCACCGCGTCCGCGCCCCACGCGGCGACCTTCTCGGCGTGCCGGCGGGCGCCGACGGACGGGATGACGACGACGCCCGCCTCCTTGAGGTCGGCGATCAGGCCGGGGGAGGGCGCGAGGGCGAAGGACGCCACCCGCACCCCCTCCTCGATCATGATCCGCACCCGGTCGCCGGCGTCGGCCGCGTCGGCCCGCAGGTTGACCCCGAAGGGCGCGTTGGTGCGGGACCTCACCTCGCGGATCGCCTCGCGCAGCCGGGCGGGGGTCATCGTCGCGGAGGCCAGGATGCCCAGTGCCCCGGCGTTCGCCGTCGCGGAGACCAGGCGGGGGCCGGCCACCCAGCCCATCCCGGTCTGCACGAGCGGGTGGCGGACGCCGATCAGCCGGGTGAGCGGGGTCTCCATCAGCCGGTCTCCCGATCCGGCACCTCACGGGCCCGGGTCTTCCCCGGATCGATCACCTCGCGGATCAACTCCAGCTCCCGGTCCGTCGGTTCACGGGTGTACGGCACCTCGTCCGGCACGGTCAGCTCGAAGCCGGTCGCCTCCCTGACCTGGTCCACGGTGACGCCCGGGTGCAGCGAGGCCAGCCGCATCGAGTGGTCCGGGGTGGTGAAGTCGAAGACGCCGAGGTCGGAGACGACCCGGGGGACGCGGTGGAAGCGGGCCGTTTCCGGATGCTCGGCGGCATGGTCGTACCCCACTCCGCACACCAGGTCGACACGTTCGACGAAGACCCGCCGGGAGTGCCTGGGGATCCAGTAACTGGTCGGGTTGTTGAGGGTGTTGACGGAGGCTCCCCGCACCCCGAGCAGCTGCCGCTTCGGCCTCGTCCAGTCGCCGATGCAGGAGATGTTCTGGTTGCCGTACCGATCGATCTGGCTCGCGCCCATCATCACGTGCCGTCGGCCGCCGGTGACCAGGGTGAGGTGCTGGCGGTAGGGCAGCCAGCCCTCGACGGTGCCGTCCGGGGCGACGAGCATCGCCTCGCCGTCGGTCAGCAGGAGGTCCGGGGAAAAGGTGCTGCGGGCCAGACGGGCACCGACGGAGGGGATCAGGCCCATGGGACTGGCGAGGATCTCGCCCGCGTCCCGCCAGGCCTCCGCGCAGGCGATCACGCAGTACTCGGCGCGGCTGACGGCACTCATGTCGCCTCCCCGGCGGCCGACCTGACAGCCGACTGATAGGCCTGCTCGTCCCCGTCGAGGAACCGCGCCGCGAACTGGGCCCACGGCGTGGTCGCGTACCGCTTCTGGAACGCCTCGTCCCGCCCGTAGTCGGGGGCGCAGGACGTGAAGTGGGCGCCGTTCGGGGCCTCGACGACACCGGTGACCGTGTGCCGTTTGACCAGCAGGGTCTGCGGGGCGGCCTCCTTGGTCAGCTCGGCCGTGTCCACGATCCGCTCGCAGGAAACGTACGCGGTGTCGGCGGCCTCGCAGAACAGGTCGTCGAAGTACGGGTCGGGGCCCAGGTACTGGCCGTTGCCCCGCCGGTCCGCGCGGCTGACGTGCACCAGGGCGGCGTCCATCCGCAGCGCCGGCACCGCGACGAACGTCTCCCCGTCCTCGTACGGCGATGTCACCGTCCGCAGGCCGGGGTTGACCCGCATCACGTCCGAACCGATCCCGGCCCGCACCGGCAGGAACGGCAGGCGGTTCGCCGCCGCCCGCAGCCCCCACAGGAACATCGCCTCGTCGATCTCCATGAGGTCGAGGGCGCCGCGCTCGCGGGCTGCCCGGTAGTGCGGTTCGAGGGGGATGGAGTCGAGGGTGACGAACGCGGTGACCAGCTTGCGGATCCGGCCGGCCGCGGCCAGCATGCCGACGTCCGGACCGCCGTACGAGATGACCGTGAGGTCCGTGATCTGGGACCGGAGCAGCGCTCTGACCAGCGCCATCGGCTTGCGCCGGGAGCCCCAGCCGCCGATGCCGAGGGTCATGCCGCTCTCCAGGCGACCGACGGCCTCTTCGGCCGACATGGTCTTGTCGCTCACTCGGTGGCCTCCTTGCCGAAGTCGTCGCGCACCCGGCCGGCCGCACCGGTCAGGTCGGCCTCGAAGGTGAAGCCCTGTTCGAAGCGGTAGCTGCGGCGCACGTCCACCGGGTCGATGCCGTTGAGGGCGGCCTTGGCCAGCCGGATCAGCTCCCCGTCCTTGGCGGCGATCTCCCGGGCCAACTCCAGGGCGGCCGACTCCAGTTCCGGGCGCGGCACCACCCGCCACACCGACCCGTGCGCCCGCAGCTCGGCCGCGCTGACCGTGCGCGAGGTGTAGTACAGGGTGCGCATCAGATGCTGCGGGACCAGCCGGGCCAGATGGGTGGCGGCGCCCAGCGCCCCCCGGTCCAGCTCGGGCAGGCCGAACGTGGCGTCCTCGCTGGCGACGATCGCGTCCGCGTTCCCCACCAGCCCGACCCCGCCGCCCAGGCAGAAGCCCTGCACCGCCGCCACCACGGGCACCTCGCACTCGTACACCGCCGCGAAGGCCTCGAAGCAGCCGCGGTTGGCCCCGACCAGCGCGCCCCGCCCCCGTGCCTGGATCTCCTTGATGTCCACGCCCGCGTTGAACCCCCGCCCCTCGGCGGCCAGCACCACACAGCGCGCCCCGCTGTCCCGGCCGGCCGCGCGCACGGCGTCGGCGAGCGCGAACCAGCCGCGCACCGGCAGCGCGTTCACCGGCGGGACGTCGACCGTGACGACGCGGACACCGTCGGCCGGGGACGAGACGGAAATCCCCTTTTCCGGGGACGAGGTGGAGACACCCATGGGCGCATCAGCTACCTTTCCACCAAACGTTTGTTAGGTGAAGGGTAGCGGCGAATGGAGCTCAACGGGAAGGTCGCGGTCGTCACGGGCGGCACCCGCGGCGTCGGCGCCGGCATCGCGCGGGCCTTCGTCGCGGCCGGCGCCGAGGTCGTGGTCTGCGCGCGCGGAACGCCCGAGAAACCCGTCGAGGGAACCCGGTTCGTCGCCGTCGACCTGCGGGACCCGTCCGCGGTACGGGACTTCTTCGCCGCCCTGCCGCGCCTCGACGTCCTCGTCAACAACGCGGGCGGCACCCCCTACCGGCTCCTCGCCGACGCGGACGCCGAACGCCACGCCCGGGTCGTCGAACTCAACCTCCTCGCCCCGCTGACGGCCTCCCTCGCCGCGTACGAGCACCTGAAACGGACCCGGGGTTCCCTCGTCATGATCGGCAGCGTCAGCGGCAGCCGCCCCTCGCCCGGCTCGGCCGCGTACGGGGCGGCCAAGGCGGGCCTGGAGAACCTCGCCCGCTCGATGGCCGTGGAGTGGGCCCCGGAGGTCCGCGTCAACACCCTCGTCGTCGGCATGGTCCGCACGGAGTCCTCCCACCTCCACTACGGCGACGAGGACGGCATCGCCGCCGTCGCCCGCACCGTCCCCCTCGGCCGCCTCGCCGACCCCTGGGACGTCGGCGCGGCGGCGGTCTTCCTCGCCTCCGACGCCGCCGCCTACATCACCGGAGCCGGTCTGCTCGTCCACGGCGGCGGCGAGCGGCCCGCGTTCCTGGACGCCGCGACCGCCAACAAGACCACCCGCAAGGAGGCAGGCCATGAGCGGACTCTGTGACGGACGGGTCGTCGTGATCACCGGCGCGGGCCGCGGACTCGGCCGCGCCCACGCCCTCGCGTTCGCCGCCGAGGGCGCCCGGCTCGTCGTCAACGACCTCGGCGTCGGTCTCGACGGCACCCCCGGCGCCGACAGCCCCGCCGAACGGGTGGCCGCGCAGATCCGCGCGGCGGGCGGCGAGGCGGTCGCCCACGGCGGCGACATCGCCACGAGCGAGGGCGCCGCCGCCCTGATCCGTACCGCCGTGGAGACGTACGGCCGTCTCGACACCCTCGTCAACAACGCCGGCTTCCTGCGCGACCGCATGCTCGTCAACCTCGACGAGGACGACTGGGACGCCGTCCTCCGCGTCCACCTCAAGGGACACTTCCTGCCGCTGAAGCACGCCGCGGCGCACTGGCGGGCGGAGACGAAGGCCGGGCGGACACCTGCCGCGCGGATCGTCAACACCAGCAGCGGCGCGGGACTGCTGGGCTCCGTGGGGCAGGGGAACTACAGCGCCGCCAAGGCCGGGATCATCGCTCTGACCCTGGTCGCGGCCGCCGAACTGCGCCGCTACGGCGTCCAGGTCAACGCCCTCGCGCCCGCGGCCCGCACCCGGATGACGCAACGCACCTTCGCCGAGACCATGACCGCCCCCGACACCGGCTTCGACGCGATGGCCCCGGAGAACGTCTCGCCGCTGGTGGTCTGGCTGGGCTCGGCGGCGAGCGCCGGCGTCACCGGGCGCGTCTTCGAGGCGGAGGGCGGCCGCATCACGGTCATGGAGGGCTGGCGGCCGGGTCCGAGCGCCGACAAGGGGGCGCGGTGGAGCCCGGCCGAGGCGGGGGAGACGGCACTGAAGCTGCTGGCGCAGGCGGAGGCCCCGGGGGCGGCGTACGGGGCGTAGACCGGCCTCGCGGCCCAGGAGAGCCCAGGGCCCGTGGAGCCCCGGGGCGGTACACGCGGCCTACGTGTCGCACTCCAGCACCGTCCGGCACAGCGCACACCGAGCCCGGACCCGGCCCCGCACCGGCACCCTGATCCGCTGATGGCAGGTCGGGCAGGGAAAGGACACCCGCAGCCGCCCGCCCACGTCCGGGGTGAAGGTGTAAGGGACCCCCGGCTGCGGGCCGGGACCGTCCGCGTGCCGGCGGTCGCGGGCGTAGCGGCGCCGGCCCGCCCACCCGGCCGCCGTCAGGGGAGGCTGCTGTTCGTCCTCACGGGCCCGCGCCATGCCCTTGACGTACGCCGAGTAGGCCTGCGGGCTGGTGAACCACACCGACGGGTCCTCGCCGAAGACCAGGGCCCGCTTGGCGAGGACGTACCCGAACTCCTCCGGGGTGAGGTAGCCCAGCTTCTGCGAGGACACCGCGTCCTCGCGGAAGGCGTCCAGGAGCAGCCACCCCGCGCCCAGGTAGGTCGTCGCCGTGTCGGTCAGGATCTCGTTGTCGCGCATGCCCGGGAAGGAGAGGTCCAGGCGGTGCAGATAGACGTGCATCACCTCGTGCGCGAGGGCCGCGCCGATGTCCCGGCGGTGCGTGCGGAACCGGTCGTTCAACTCGATGAAGTACTCGGGCCCGGCGGTGAGCTCGACGTTCGCCGCGTGGGTCATCTCCCGGAACCCCACCACCATCCGCGCGTCCGGCAGCCGGTAGTGCCGCACCAGCTCACGCGCCACCCGCTGCGCCCCCAGATACAGGTCGTCGGTGTCGCAGAACGCCACGTCCACGGGGGCCACACTGGTCGCGAACGTCTGGATGGTGTCGTACGACAACCGCCTGTACAGCGCGGTGATGGCGGCCCGTACCGTCTCCAGGTGCGGGTAGCCGTGCTCCACCGGTCCGTCGTTCGCCACGCCCGTATACCCCCAAGACGCCCTGAACCCGGTTCCACTCTACGGGGACACGGCGACTTTACGGGGACACGGCGACGACCGACATGACCGTGCCGGTCGTGTCACCGGGCCCGGAGCCGAGGCCCGGGCGCGGCCTCCTCGAACTCCAGCACCCACACGTCGTTGACGCCCTCCCGCAGCACCGGCCCCGGCACGTACAACGACCGCTGCGGGCCCGCCGACCAGTAGCGGCCCAGGTTGAAGCCGTTGATCCACACGAAGCCGCGCGTCCATCCCGGCAGCTCCAGGCAGGCGTCCCCGGCACCGGAGACCGTGACCGTGCCCCGGTACAGACCTGGGCCGCCGTCCCCGGGCAGCGCCCCGAACGCGACCGGCGTGACGTCATCCAAAGCGTCCAGCCGCAGCCCCCGCGCGCGGACCCCGTGCAGATACTGCCGCTCGTGCAGCAGCCCCCCGGTGATCCCCTTCGGTTCGCCGCTCCGCGGCCCGTAGTTGACCCTCCCCAGGGACTCCACCCACAGCTCCACGCGCGCGTGCCCCGCGACCATCTCCTCAAGACGGTCCTCCTCCTCGGTGAGCGTCCCGGCCCGCCGCCCGTCGACGTACACCACCGCCAGATCCCGCAGCCCCCGCACCGCCAGCGGATAGGGCCGCCGCGGCCCCGGCACGCCCACCTCGTAGCGCACCACCCCCCGGTCGACATCCAGCTCCTCGAAAGTCGGCGGCACCGGAACCGAGACCTGAGGGCCGCCGAGCACGTCGAGCACGGAGGCCAGGGGCGCCCAGCCCGTCAGGGCCACCTCGGCCGGCGCGGCCAGCGCCGGCGGCGGGGCAGGGGGAGCGGGCAGCGGGCCGTCGGCGTACTCGGCGAGAACCTCCCGGAAACGCCAGAACTTCTCCGTCGGGTGACCGAACTCGTCGACCGGGGCACCGTAGTCGTACGACGTCACATCCGGCTGCAGCGGCCCCTCGTGCAGCTCACCGCCCCGATTGGCGCCCGCCCAGCCGCCGAAGGTCGTCCCCCCGTGCGCCATGTACAGGTTCACCGAGGCCCCGCACTCCAGGATCTCCCGCAGCGTCGCCGCGGCCTCCCGCGCATCCCGTACGGTGTGCTCGCCGCCCCAGTGGTCGAACCAGCCGCACCAGAACTCCATGCACATGAGCGGCCCGGAACCGCGATGCCGGCGCAGCGTCTCGAACGCCCCACGCGCGTGGGAGCCGAAGTTCACCGTGGCGAGCACCCCGGGCAGCGAACCACCGGTGAGCATGTGGTCCTCCGCACCGTCCGAGGTGACCAGCGGGACGGTGACGCCCTCCGCGCGCAGCACACCGGCCAGGCGCTCCAGATAGCGCCCGTCCGAGCCGTAACTGCCGTACTCGTTCTCGACCTGCACCAACAGCACCGGCCCGCCCCGGTCGATCTGCCGCGGCACGACCTCCCCCAGCAACCGCCGGAACCAGCGCTCCACCGGCCGCAGAAAACCCTCGTCGCTGGTGCGCCGACGCCCCGGCAGCCAGTGCGGCAGCCCCCCGTTCTCCCACTCCGCGCAGATGTACGGCCCAGGCCGCACGACCGCCCACAGCCCCGCCCGGCGGGCCGCGTCCAGGAACCGCCCCAGCGCCGCCACGTCCCGGAAGTCGCCGGGACGCGGTTCGTGCAGGTTCCACGGCACGTACGTCTCCACACAGTTGAGGCCCATCGCCCGCAGCATCGCCAACCGGTGCCCCCACAACGCCTCGTGCACCCGGAAGTAGTGCAGCGCCCCGGACAACAGCCGCACCGGCCGCCCGTCCAGCACGAAGTCCGCGTCCCCCACCCTGAACTCGCTCATACGCCCCACCCTCACCCCTGGCGGCGATCACCGTCCATGGACAAAGATCGGCCCTGCTTGGACTGAAACGGCGGCTCGGACACCCAAGGGGAATCGCCGATGTACCACACCTGGATGCGGTTCTTCACGCCCGGCCCCACCCACCACCGGCTCGGCCTCGTCTGCCTCGGCGTCGGCCTCCAGTACGGCGCCCTGCCCACCGTCGGCCCCCGCACCCTCGACCACCACGTCGCCGTCGTGATCACCACGGGCACCGGCTGGTACCTGAGCCCCGACGGCCGCCGCACCACCGTCACCGCACCCGCCCTGCTGTGGCTCACCCCCGGCGTCCCGCACCACTACGCACCCGACCCGGGCGCCGGCTGGGACGAGGGCTTCGTCGACTTCTCCGGACCCGCCACCGCCACGTACACCGCACTCGGCTACATCGAACCGGGCCGGCCCGTCGTGCCCCTGTCCGACGCCACCGGCCCACGCGCCGTCATCGCCCGCATCGCCCGCGCCGCCCGCCGCGACAACCCGCTCCTGGAAGTGGAGACCGGCGCCGCCGTCCACGAACTCCTCGTCGCCCTGCGCCGCGCCCGCGCCGACCTCGCCCCCGACGGCGACCAGGTCCTCAAAGCACTCGCCCGCGACGCGTGCCTGCCCATGTCGGTCGCCGACCACGCCACCCGGCACGGCATGACACCCGCCGAACTGCGCACCGCCGTCCGCCGCGGCGCCGGCTGCAGCCCCAAGGACTACCTCCTCGGCATCCGCCTCGGCCGCGCCAAGGAACTCCTCGCCGCCACCGAACTGCCCGTCGCCGCCGTCGCCCGCCGCGTCGGCTACGACGACCCCGCCTACTTCTCCCGCCTGTTCACCCGCCGCGTCGGCATGGCCCCCGTCCGCTTCCGCGCCCAGCAGGGCCGCACCGTCCACGGCGGCTGGAGCAACCAGGTCCCCGACCCCGCCGATCCACCCATGATCGAACGCCCGCACGCCCCGTAATGTGGTCGCCCATGACCACCAGCAACACCCCAGACGTCGACCCCGCCGTCCGCGAGGAACTCAGCCGCCTGCGCGACAGCATCGACAACATCGACGCGGCCGTCATCCACATGCTCGCCGAACGCTTCAAGTGCACCCAGCAGGTCGGCCACCTCAAAGCCCGCCACCAGCTGCCGCCCGCCGACCCCGGCCGCGAGGCCCGCCAGATCGAACGCCTGCGCAGCCTCGCCGAGAACGCCAAACTCGACCCGGCCTTCGCCGAGAAATTCCTCAACTTCATCATCGCCGAAGTGATCAGACACCACGAGCGGATCGCCGAAGACACGATCAACGGCTCGACACCCCTGGCGAATTGACCACCCCAGGCGCCCCCGAACACGTGACACACGAGCCCTGGAGCGACATGCTGCGCTGTGCACTCCTTGTCAGCTGACAAGCACTCACCGTCAGCTCCTCGGACATAAGCTGGGCTGCCCACGAGGGAGGGACGTCGGGCCATGCCGTCGGATGCCAGGATCCTCATCGTCGACGACCACGAGGACACCCTGTACGCGCTGGAGAGCGCCCTGGCCCCGCTGGGCTACCGGCTGGACCGCGCCACCAGCGGCGACGAAGCCCTCAAACAGGTGCTGCGCGGCCGGGTCGGCCTGCTCCTGCTCGACGTACGCATGCCCGCGGTCAGCGGCCTCGACGTCGTGCGCTACATGCGCCGCGTGGAACAGACCCAGCACATTCCCGTCATCCTGCTCACCGGCTTCGGCCCGGACCACGACCTCACCACCGCCGCCTTCGCCCTCGGCGTCGCCGACCTCCTCATGAAACCCATCGACCCCTGGGCCCTGCGCACCAAGGTCCGCTACCTGTTCGACACCCACCAGCGCCACCTCGCCCTCGAACACGAGGTACGCGCCCTACGCGCCCTCGTCAAGGACCACGGGGGCCACGGGGACCACAGAGACCACACCGAAGCCGACGAACCACCCCGGCGACCCGCCCTGCCCCACCCGGACACCCGCGTCCCACTCCAGCGGGCGCAGGGGGCGCACAACAGCAAGCTCGAACAGGACCGGACATAGGGCGCGTATACCGATCCGCCCCTGTGCCGTGCCCACGCCATCAGGCAGCATGGCCTGCATGTCCGTACTGACGCGCGACGAAGCGCAGACCCGTGCCAGGCTCCTCGACGTCCACCGCTACACGATCGACCTCGATCTGACCGCCGGGGACGACACCTTCGACTCCCGCACCGTCATCGCGTTCACCGTACGCCCGGACCAGGACGCCACGGACACCTTCGTCGAGGTCAGGCCCGCCACCCTGCGCTCCGTCACCCTCGACGGACAGCCCCTCGACCCGGACACCCTGAACGAGAACCGGCTGCCGCTGAAGAACCTCACCCCCGGCGAGCACGAACTGCGCGTCGACGCCGAGATGCGTTACTCCCGCACCGGCGAGGGCATGCACCGCTTCACCGACCCCACCGACGGCGAGACCTACGTCTACACCCAGCTCTTCATGGAAGACGTCCAGCGCGTCTTCGCCGCCTTCGACCAACCCGACCTCAAAGCCGTCTTCGACCTGACGGTGACCGCCCCCGCGGACTGGACGGTCCTCGCCAACAGCATCACCGACCACCTCGGCGACGGCCGCTGGCAGGCCGCCCCCACCCCGCTCATCTCCACCTACCTCGTCGCCGTCGCCGCCGGCCCCTGGCACTCCGTACGCACCGAACACCGCGGCCTGCCCTTCGGCATCCACTGCCGCCGCTCCCTGGCCCGCCACCTCGACGCGGACGCCGACGAACTCCTCGACATCACCCGCCAGTGCTACGACCACTACCACGAGAAATTCGAGGAGCCCTACCCCTTCGACTCCTACGACCAGGCCTTCGTCCCCGAGTTCAACGCCGGCGCCATGGAGAACCCCGGCCTGGTCACCTTCCGCGACGAATACGTCTTCCGCTCCGCCGTCACCGACACCGAACGGCAGCGGCGAGCCATCACCGTCGCCCACGAAATGGCCCACATGTGGTTCGGCAACCTCGTCACCCTGCGCTGGTGGGACGACATCTGGCTCAACGAGTCCTTCGCCGAGTACATGGGCTACCAGACCACCGCCGAAGCCACCCGCTTCACCGACACCTGGACCGACTTCGGCGTCTCCCGCAAAGCCTGGGGATACGACGCCGACCAGCGCCCCTCCACCCACCCCGTCGCCCCCGAAGCCGTCGACGACACCGCCTCGGCACTGCTCAACTTCGACGGCATCTCCTACGCCAAGGGCGCCTCCGCACTGAGGCAGTTGGTGGCCTGGCTCGGCGAGAAGGACTTCCTCGCCGGCATCAACACCCACTTCACCCGCCACCGCTTCGCCAACGCCACCCTCGCCGACTTCGTCGACTCCCTCGCCGCCCACACCGACCGCGACGTCCACGCCTGGGCCGACGCCTGGCTGCGCACCACCGGCGTCGACGCCCTCACCCCGCACATCACCCCCGACGGCGGCACCTGCACCCTCACCGTCGACCACACCGGCAGCCGCCCCCACCGCATCGCCGTCGGCCTCTACGACCAGGATGTCGCCGACGAAGGACGCCACCTCGTCCTGCGCGAACGCCTCGACCTCGACATCCCCCAGACCGCATCCGGTGGGCCTCACCCCATCGGCAAGCGGCCCGCCCTGCTCCTCCTCAACGACGGCGACCTCACCTACGCCAAGATCCGCTTCGACCCCGAATCCTTCACGACCGTCAGCAAGGCCCTGTCCGGCCTGCCCGAACCCCTCACCCGCGCCGTCGTCTGGAACGCCCTGAGGGACGCCGTCCGCGACGGCCACCTCCCCGCCACCGCCTACCTGGACGCCGCCCGCACCCACCTGCCGTACGAGACGGACCTCGCCCTCGTCCAAGGCGTCCTCGTCTTCGCCACCACCCAGGTCGCAGGCCGCTACGTCACCCCCGACCAGCGGCCCGCCGCCCTGGCCACCCTCACCGCCCTGTGCCGCGACCTCATGCGCCGCACCGAGGACGGCGACAACCCCGGCCTGCGCCTGATCGCCGTCCGCCACCACATCGACGTCGCCGCCCACCCCGACACCATCGCCGCCTGGCTCGCCGACGGCACCGTGCCCGGCGGACCCGAACTCGACCCCGAACTGCGCTGGCGCGTCCTGGCCCGCCTCGCCGTCCTCGGCGCCACCGACGAGAGCGCCATCGCCGCCGAACTCGAACGCGACCCGTCCGCCGCCGGCCAGGAAGGCGCCGCCCGCTGCCGCGCCGCCCTGCCCGACGCCGACACGAAGGCCAAGGCGTGGGCATCGATGTTCACCACCGACGACCTCTCCAACTACCTCTTCACCGCCACCGCCCAGGGCTTCTGGCAGCCCGAACAGGCCGACCTCGTACGCGAGTACGTACCCCGCTACTTTGAGGACGCGGTCACCGTCGCCGCCCGCCGGGGCCCCGCCATGGCCGACGCCGCCGGCCGCTGGGCCTTCCCCGCCCACGCCGTCGACACCGACACCCTGCACCTGGGCGAACAGTGCCTGCGCGACGGCGACCCGATCCCGGCACTGCACCGCAAGATCGCCGATCAACTGGACGACCTGAGGCGGGCACTGAAGGTCAGGGAAGGCTAGGACAGGGCGGGGAAGCCAGGCAGGGGTGCGAACGAACCGATAGGAGACGGGGAGGCGCGGGGTGCCGTGCGCGGCTGCGGGGCCGTAAGAGGGCACGAGGCCGTACGGAGGTGCGGGCCGTGAGGGGGCGCGGGGCCGTACGAAGACGCGGGCCGTGAGGATGTGCGGGGCCGTACGCAGACGCGGCCCCGTAACGACAAGCGGCCCCGCCACACCGGCGCGACCAGACACAGAGGCGTGATCCCACGCAGCGCCTCGTACCCCCCTGCGGGTCTCCCTCGTTGGGCTTTCCGGACGCGAGCACGCATACGCGTACCAGCTGGAACTCACTCCGCCCCAGCGCCCGGAGGACCCACCCATGAGCACACCGAGCCTCGCCTCCGGCCCCCAAGGCCCCCACGCCCTGCGCCCGTTGCTCCACACCGTCCTCGACGCGCTCCGCGACGGCACCCTCGCCCGCGGCGGCCCCCTGCCCGCAGGCGGCCCCGACACGGTCACCGCCCGGGTACGGGACGCGATCGGCGACGTACTGCCCGACGAAGGCGACCCCGACGCCCTACGACGCCTCGTCCACACCCTCGCCGAAGGCTCCGCCGACCCCGCCCACCCCCACTGCGCCGCCCACCTGCACTGCCCGCCCCTCGCCGTCGCCACCGCCGCCGACCTCGCCGCCGCCACCCTCAACCCGTCCCTCGACTCCTGGGACCAGGCCCCGGCCGCCTCCGCACTCGAAGCCCTGGTCACACAAGCCCTCGCCCACCAGGCCGGAGCCACCGACGCCCTCGTCACCACCGGCGGCACCGAAGCCAACCACCTCGCCCTCCTCCTCGCCCGCGAAAACGCCCGCACCACCCACGGCACGGACATCCGGCTCGTCCACGGCGCCAACGCCCACCACTCCCTGCCCCGTGCCGCCTGGCTCCTCGGACTGCCCGACCCCGTCGTCGTACCCGCCCCCGCCGGCACCCTCGACCCCGCCGCCCTCGACGACGCCCTCACCACCCTGCCCGGCCCCCTCGTCGTCGCCGCCACCGCCGGCACCACCGACGCCGGCCTCATCGACCCCCTCCCCGACATCGCCGCCCGATGCCGCGCACACGGCGCCCGCCTCCACATCGACGCCGCCTACGGCGCGGGCCTCCTCTTCAGCGACCGCCACCGACCCAAACTCGCCGGCCTCGACGCCGCCCACACCATCACCCTCGACCTGCACAAACTCGGCTGGCAACCCATCGCCGCAGGCCTCCTCGCCCTCACCCACCCCGGCGACCTCACCGCCCTCGCCCAGCGCGCCGACTACCTCAACGCCGACGACGACACCGAAGCCGGCCTGCCCGACCTCCTCGGCCGCTCCCTGCGCACCAGCCGCCGCCCCGACATCCTCAAAATCGCCGTCACCCTCAAAACACTCGGCCGCACCGGCCTCGGCGCCCTCGTCGACCAGGTCTGCGAACACGCCCACACCCTCGCCGCCCTCGTCCACGACCACCCCGGCTTCGACCTGTACGACCGGCCCACCATCAGCACGGTCCTGTTCCGGCCCCGCGACGCCACCGACGACGCCGTCGCCGCCGTACGCCGACACCTCCTCACCGGCGGCCACGCCGTCCTCGGCCGGGCCCGCCTCGACGGCCGGCTCTGGCTCAAGGCCACCCTCCTCAACCCCCACCTGAGGCCCGAGGACCTGACCGGCCTCCTCCGACTCGTCGACACACACGCGGAAACACTCGTGGAAACACACGCGGAAGGAACCACCCCCCGATGACCCCGCCCCCCAAC
>NZ_JOEV01000045.1 GCF_000721105.1 Streptomyces cellulosae | reverse complement strand
GTCATCGCCACCGGCTACCCGCCGGTCGCCACCGCGCTGACCGTCAACGGTCAGGGTGTGGACGGTCACGACATCGAACTCGGCCACCCGGGCGAGTAGCCGGGGAAGAACGGCTCAGCCCGGCTCGTCCGTGTGGGCGCGGGAGCCCTGGGACCGGCTGCTGATCAGCCAGGGGGAGGCGGCAGGGAGCTCGTCGGGGCCGCGTGTGGTGTCCACCGTCAGGTGGAGGAGCGTGCCGTGCCCGTCCGGACCGGCGGGGTAGCTGCGCGGTTCGTCGCAGTGGAAGCCCTCACGGAGCAGCAGGGCGACCCGTTGGGCGACGTCCGGGTCCGCCGCGATGATGCGGACCTCGGCCAGCCCCTCGTCCTCGGGCGCGGACATGTCGTCCGCCGCGACATGGGCGTCCGCTTCCGTCCGCACCGGCGTGGACACGAGGGTCGATACAGGTGTCGATACAGGTGGGGAGAGGGGCGGGAGGTCGGGCGCACCCTCGGTGCCGTCCGTGCCGTCGGCTCTGTCGCCTCTCTCAGCTCTGTCCGTGCTGCCAGAGCTGTCGGGCCTCAACTGCATGACGGTCACCCATCTCCGCGTACTGCCGCATGTCCCCAGTGCGTCCACCGTACCTCCGGGCGCCTGACGGACGGACAGTACAGCGGTGGGCCGGTCGGCGGGCGCCGAGCGGGGCGCGTACAGCAGCTGAACATCTGTGCTCGCCACGACAGAGATTCCATCGGGGCGACTAGAGTTCTCGTGCGGGAACCAGACCCTGTGGCGGGCCGCGCTCCGGCGACCCGCGGGAAGGCGCACATGCCCTCACAAGAGCAGCCGTACGGTGGCGACCGGCTCGACGACGACCACTATCCGGCGTACACCATGGGCCGGGCCGCCGAGCTGATCGGTGCCACGCCCGGCTTTCTGCGGGCCCTCGGCGAGGCCCAGCTGATCGCTCCCACCAGGTCGGACGGCGGACACCGCCGCTACTCGCGCCACCAGCTGCGGCTGGCCGCCCGGGCCCGTGAGCTGGTCGACCAGGGCACGCCGGTCGAGGCCGCCTGTCGGATCATCGGCCTGGAGGACCGGCTGGAGGACGCCCTGCGGGACAACGAGGAGCTGCGCCACCCGGCCCAGGGGCCCTCAGCCACCCGGCGCGGGGAGTGAAAACCTGACACCGCCGGAGCAGAATTGCGGACAGCGGTGGAAAAGAATTCCTTGATGAATCCCGGCAGGGTTTTACGGCAATTCTCGCGGCCCCATTCCTTCGCGGAGTTGCCCGGCGACTCGCCTTCTCGCCCTCCGATTTGATTCGCGAGGTCTCGTGCTAGGCTCGACATCAGTTGCAGTTGTGGTTGCCATTTTGCTTCTGGTTTTACCGGGCAGGTGATCATCGCAGCGATGAGGAGGGCCCACGCAGTGTGGGTCCCCAGCACTGCCTTCAGGAGATATGACATGGCCACCGGTACCGTGAAGTGGTTCAACGCGGAAAAGGGCTTCGGCTTCATCGAGCAGGACGGCGGCGGCGCCGACGTCTTCGCCCACTACTCGAACATCGCCACCCAGGGCTTCCGTGAGCTGCAGGAAGGTCAGAAGGTGACGTTCGACGTCACGCAGGGCCAGAAGGGCCCGCAGGCCGAGAACATCGTCCCTGCCTGATTTTCCGCGATTCGCTCGCGCGCTTCGGCGAAACGGGGCCCGCACCTTGGGTGCGGGCCCCGTTTGTTTACGCGTGTTTCCTCCGCCGACACCGCCATGCGCGACCGGATGCCGGGCGTGCCCCGCGTGAACAACGCCCGCGGAGACGCGCCGGCCGTTCCGAACAGCACCCGCGGACCCCGCTCCGCCGAGCACAACCCCGCCGACCATCGTCAGCGGACCACGGTCACGGCCGGGCACCGTCCCGGCCGGCGCTGACCGACACCGGCCCCGAAGGCATTTCTGCCGTCCACTACACCCTTGGTGAGGCACCCATGCGCTGCGTGATCGCCCGTTACCCCTTCGACCTGGTCAAGTCCGAGGTGGAGACACAGATGGAGGGCGTCCGGCCGGAGCCCACCACCGGGGCCTGCGTGGTCATCGGACGCAAGGTGTTCCCCGTCAAGCAGGTGGGCGAGATCATCACCCGCCAGGACCGCCGCGACTTCACCGCCTTCGAGGTGACCCGGGCCCTCACCCGCCTCGGCTTCACCTGCCACGCCACGCCGCCGGAGTCCCCCGCCACCCGATCGGCGTCCTTCCCGACCCTCGGCTGACGCGTCCCGTTCCTTCGGGCGCCGCGCCGCCTGACGTTCGAACGTCCGGGTGACGCCGGTACGCCGGGCGCCCGAGCCCGGTGGGTGCCCGCAGCGGACGGAAGGTACCGGCCTCGGCCGTTCGGCCGATCCCGCGGGCGGTGGCGCGGCCTACCGTGATCCGCATGAGATCCGCTCCCGCCCGGGGCCGTGCCCGAGGTACCGGCGTCGGCGCCCTGCTCGCGGCGTCGGTCCTCGACCTGCAGATCACGCTGGACGTCGGCTACGACGTGTGGCCTCCCGCGGCCGTCCTGGCGGTGGGTCTGGCCGCCGTACTGTGGCCGGCCGCGCGGCGGCCCGACTGGCTGACGCCGCAACTGCGGACCGCCGTGCCCGCGGGCGTCTCGCTCCTGTACACGGCGGCATCGATCGCGCAGCACCGCCACACCCCGTTCGGCCCGGGCGAACTCGCGCTCCTGCTCTCCCTGTTGTTCGTCGCCGTACGCCACTGCCCGCCGCGTCGGGCGGTGTTGTGCGGCACGCTGGACGCGGGCGCGCTGCTCGCCTCCGCGGCCCGGTACTTCGGGTCGCTGTCCTGAGACGAGGCGCAGGGCTACGTCCTGGTCGGCCTGATCCTGGTCGGGATCGTCGCCGGACTGCCTCCCTGCGTGCGCAGGACTACCGCCGGACCGTCGCGGTCGCCGACATCCGGCGCGAGGAGCGGCTGGCGATCGCCGCCGATCTGCACGACTTCGTCGCCCACCATGTCACCGGCATCCTCGTGCGGACCCAGATGGCCCGCATGATGACGGCCACCGCTCCACAGGACCTCGACCCGGTTCTCGCGGGCATCGAACACGCCGCCACCGAGGCCCTCGCCTCGATGCGCCGCACGGTCGGCGTGTTGCGTGACACCCCAACAGGGGCCGTGGACCGGCGCCCCGTCGGCGACCTGGCCGCCCTCACCGACCTGACCGAGGGCTTCGCCGGCCCGGCCCAGAAGGTCGTACTGCGCCGCGACCGGGCCGTACCGGACGACCTTCCGCGCGAGGTGCAGGCGGCCGCGTTCCGGGTGGTGCAGGAGGCGCTGACGAACGTACGACGGCACGCGGCCGACGCCACCGAGATCGCCGTGGTGCTACGGCACGACGGTCAGCGTCTGGAGGTGACGGTCATTGACGACGGCCGCGGTGGCACCTTGCTGCCGGCCGCGGCACACGGCGGCGGCTTCGGCCTCGTCGGCCTGAGTGAACGGGTGACGGTGCTCGGCGGCCGACTGGACGCGGGGCCGCGGGCCGAGGAACAGGGCTGGCAGGTGCGGGCGGTGTTCCCGACACCGTGACCACCGGCCCGGAACGGGAGGGCGTCGACGGCCGGACCAAGATCGCGGGCACTTCATCAGGTTCATGCCAGCTCGCGCTACGACGGCGCCACAACTCCACCACGGGAAATTCACGTTCTCCCCGCGATGTGGCCTCCAACGGGCCGGATGAAAGCGTCTGTTGGGGCTCATTGCGATCTCGTTGAGCTGAGCCCTTGACGGTCGTCCCGCTACCGCGTTGGCTTTCAGCCACCTGGTCGCCAGGCTGCTCTCTCGCCCCGGAAGGCACCTGCTGTGAACGTTTCCCCCGCCCATAGTCCCGTTGCCCGTCGTTTCACGATGGTTCTGACCGCCTCCACCTCTGCTCTTGTGCTCACCGCGTGCGGTGTGGTCGACGGCATCGGTGGGAGCAGCAGCTCCTCGGCCCCGAAGAAGGGCAACGACATCACGGTGGGCCTCCTCCTCCCCGACAAGGAGACGAAACGCTTCGAGAAGTTCGACTACCCCCTCATCAGAAAGCGGGTCGCCTCCCTCACCGCCGGCAAGGGCAAGGTCCTGTACGCCAACGCCGAGGCGAGCGAGTCCAAGCAGAGCGTCCAGATGGACCAGATGGTCGACAAGAAGGTGGACGTGATCCTGGTGGACGCGGTGGACGCCAAGGCCATCGCCCCGGCCGTCGAGAAGGCCAAGGACGCCGGTATCCCCGTCATCGCGTACGACAGGCTCGCCCAGGGCCCGATCGACGCCTACGTCTCGCACGACAACGAACTCGTCGGCGAGGTGCAGGGCCGCGCGATCGTGGACGCCCTCGGCGACAAAGCCGCGACCAGCAAGATCGTCATGATGAACGGCTCGGTCGCCGACCCCAACACCGCCCGCTTCAAGACGGGCGCGCTCAGCGAGCTGCAGGGGCGCGTGATCATAGCCAAGCAGTACGACACCAGGGAGTGGCTGCCCGCGGTCGCCAAGGCCCACATGAAGGAGGCGATCCAGTCCATCGGCCTGAACAACATCGCCGCCGTCTACTCGGCCAACGACGGCATGGCCGGCGCCGTCATCGACGCGCTGAAGGAGGCCGGCGCGACGAAGATCCCGCCGGTGACCGGGCAGGACGCCGATCTCGCGGCGGTGCAGCGGATCGTCTCGGGCGAGCAGTACATGACCGTCTACAAGTCGTTCCTGCTGGAGGCGGACAACGCCGCGCAGATGGCGGTGGCCAAGATCCAGGGCCGCTCACTCGAGTTCGAGGCGCTGACCCCCGACACGGTCGACAGCCCGACGCAGAAGCGCATCCCGTCGCAGCTGGTGGAGGTCGTCGCGCTCACCCGGGCCAACATCAAGGCGACGGTGATCCAGGACGGCGTCTACACCGTCAAGGACATCTGCACCCCGAAGTACGCGGCGGACTGCGCGGCGATCGGCCTCAAGTGAGCGGCGGCACGGTGGCGGCGGCACGGTGTGCGGCATGCCGTCGGTGATGCCCCCGGGGACAGGCCCGGCCCTGTGGCTCAGGGCCGGCCCTGAGCCGCGTCCTGGCCCTGGGTGACACCGTTGAAGAGGTCGAGGAATCCGAACGGTGCGCGGTCGCCGAGGCAGAGGTCCAGCGCCTGAACACGGCCGTGGACCGACGACCGTCCGGGCGATGCCGCGCTTCGGGCGGTGCGGGGTCAGTCGATCGTCGGCCGTCCGCTCCGTCGTCTTCGCCACGGCTCCGGTATCGCCTGGGACCGGTCCGGCCGGCCGTCGGCCGGACCTGGGGCGTCGATGTCTCCAGCGGGGCGGAGCGGGGCCGGGGCGGCCCTGAGCACGGCGTTCTACGGGCGGCCCGGGCGCGGTCCTGATCGCGGCGCGCGGCGCGCGCCGCCGACGGACAGGCGGGCCCTGGGCCGGCCGGCGGACAGGGCGAGGTCAGCCCGCGGTGGCGCCGGCGTCGGCCGAGCCCGAGGCCTTCTGGGCGGCCCGGCGGTACTCGGCGTTGATGCGCTGGGCTTCCTCGAGCTGGTCCTCGAGGATGACGATGCGGCAGGCGGCCTCGATCGGGGTGCCCTTGTCGACGAGTTCGCGGGCCCGCGCGGCGATCCGCAGCTGGTAGCGGGAGTAGCGGCGGTGGCCGCCCTCCGAACGCAGCGGAGTGATCAGGCGGGCCTCCCCGATGGCCCGGAGGAACCCGGGGGTGGTACCGAGCATCTCGGCGGCCCGGCCCATCGTGTAGGCGGGGTAGTCGTCGTCGTCCAGACGACCGCTGAGCGGAGTATCTGCTGTCATGTCACCTCGTTGAGCAACGCGTCGAGGGGCCCTGGCACCGTACGGCACCAGGGCCCCGAGGAAATTGAACACCATCTGCCGGCCCTACTGCTCGGCCGACCTTCTGTTTCCGCTGCCCGGCCCGGGGGTGGGGCGGGGGTGCGGGGATCGCGGCTGCGTGACCGGGGACCACCTTCCAATCCGGGGTCTTGCGGTACCCGGGCCCAACAGCTCGGTCCGGGCGATCCTGATGGCGTTTGCTCCTCCGTTCTTGCCTGTGTTCCTACTGGTTCTTACTGGTTTGACCTGCGAACTTCTTGTTCAGCTACCCGCCAGTTCGTGTCTGCCGGGTCTCTTCAGACCGTGTCTACGAGAGAAACGCTACCTGTCCTGCCGACCAATGTCTACTCCGACAAACACAGATTTCGGTTCGCATGTGGGCCAGGATTTCTGCGGCCCGCAGGGCTGGGGGTGTGCTGGGGGCACGATGGGGGCGCGATCCCTAGGGTCCGGAGGGGCTGCCGAATAGAATCGGCTCTCATGCCGAACCCTGACGAGCTGCTCGTCGCCATCTCCACCATGGTGGAGTCAGAGCACAGCAACCAGATGTCGCTGACCGTGGTCGTCGGCGGCGCCGTGATCACCGGTCGACTCGCCCCCGAAGCCGTGTGGCGGGAGCGTGTGTCGGAGGTCCTCAAGGACTCGGACCGTCTCGGCCCGTTCTCCGACGTCTTCACCACCGAAGCGACCGAGCGTGGGCCCGACACCGGCGAGCCGCCCACGCATCTGCACTTCCATCTCGCCCGGATCCTGCAGGGAACGACGGCGATCCCCGAGACGGGCGGCATGTACCGGGTCGCGATCGCGGACGTCAGCGCCTGGACCGTGGGCGACTTCAGCTACTCCGACCACTGAACCGACGACTGAACCGACGACTGAACCGGCCCATGAACCGACCCGTGAACCGGCCAAGGATCCGGCTCCTGCCCAACCCCTGATCCGACCGGTGAAACGCCGTGAGGGCCCTGCCGACGCGCGTCGGCAGGGCCCTCACGGGGGTTGGGTGCGGCTATCCGGCCACCGGGGCCTCGGAGGCTTCCGGGGCGCCGAGCAGTGCCGACGCCGTCTGAAGCGGACTCAGCACGGGGACGGGCACGGCCGCCTGGGCCTCGTGGCAGGTGAAGCCGAGGCGGGCCATGGCCCGGGTGACCTCGCCGCCGGTGAAGTCGCGCGGGTCCTGGCCGGTGAGAACCCGGCCCACCTGCTTGACGGGGTAGCGGCGGCGACCGATGGTCACGGAGTCACCCGTGACGAGCTCCGGCCGGACGCCCTTCATCGAGGCCAGCACTCCGTTCTTGGTGAGTTCGAACGGGTACCGGGCGATGACGCAACGCATAGTGCCTCACAGAGGGAGGGGAGAGGGGAGCGGCGGACGACGCCATGAGAGGGGCGGGCTGCCCGCTCAGGCGGCCGAGTCGAAGCTGGACCTACGCCGTGCCGCGCTCCGACGCCCGGCCTCGCTCGCGGCGGCACCGCGCCGCGCGGTCTCATTCGTGGAGCCGCCTCGGCGGCCGCCTTCACCGGCACCGCCGCTGCGACGCCCGGCCTCACCCGCGGAGCCGGAACGGCGTCCGGCCTCGCCCGTACCGCCGTCCTGGGAACGGCGGCGTCCCCGCGACGAGGAGCGCGTGCCGCGGCGCGAACGTTCGCTCGCGACCACCGGTGCCGAGATGACGACCGGGACACCGGACGGTGCCTGGGCGCCCGTGATGCGGGTCAGCTCGGCCTCGCCCGAACGGACCTGGGTGGTCACCGCGGTGACACCGGCGGACATCATCAGCCGGCTCATGTCGCGGCGCTGCTCGGGCGTCACCAGGGTGACCACGGTGCCGGACTCGCCGGCCCGGGCCGTACGGCCGCCGCGGTGCAGGTAGTCCTTGGGGTCGGTCGGCGGGTCCACGTTGACGACCAGGTCGAGGTTGTCGACGTGGATGCCGCGGGCCGCGACGTTGGTCGCCACCAGCACGGTCACATGACCGTCCTTGAACTGGGCCAGGGTGCGGGTGCGCTGCGGCTGGGACTTGCCGCCGTGCAGACCGGCCGCACGGACGCCGTTGTTCAGCAGGTGCTTGGTCAGCTTGTCCACCGCGTGCTTGGTGTCCAGAAACATGATCACCCGGCCGTCACGGGCGGCGATCTCGGTGGTGGTGCGCTGCTTGTCGGTGCCGTGCACGTGGAGCACGTGGTGGTCCATCGTGGTGACCGCGCCCGCGGACGGGTCGACGGAGTGCACCACCGGGTCGGTCAGGTAGCGGCGGACCAGCAGGTCCACGTTGCGGTCGAGGGTGGCGGAGAAGAGCATCCGCTGGCCCCCCGTGCGCACCTGGTCGAGCAGGGCGGTCACCTGGGGCATGAAGCCCATGTCGGCCATCTGGTCGGCCTCGTCGAGGACGGTGATGGTGACGTCGTCCAGGCGGCAGTCGCCGCGGTCGATGAGGTCCTTGAGCCGTCCCGGCGTCGCCACGACGACCTCCGCACCGGCCCGCAGCGCTCCGGCCTGCCGGCCGATCGACATGCCACCGACGACGGTGGCCATGCGCAGGCCCACGGAACGGGCGTACGGCGTCAGCGCGTCGGTGACCTGCTGGGCCAACTCGCGGGTGGGGACGAGGACGAGAGCCAGCGGCTGGCGCGGCTCGGCGCGCCGGCCGACCGTGCGGGCCAGCATCGCGAGGCCGAAGGCGAGGGTCTTGCCGGAGCCGGTGCGGCCACGGCCGAGTACGTCGCGCCCGGCCAGGGAGTTCGGCAGGGTCGCCGCCTGGATCGGGAACGGCACGGTGACGCCCTCGTGGCCGAGGGCGGCCAGCAGCCGCTCCGGCATGTCGAGTTCGGCGAACGACTCGACGGCGGGCAGGGCGGGCGTGATGGTCTTCGGCGGGGCGAACTCTCCCTGGAGCGCGACCGGCCGGCCACCCTGGCCCCTGGAGCGGCGCGGGGCGCCGGAGTAGCCGCCGCCCTTTCCGGAGCCGGAACCGAAGCCGGAGCCGGATCCCTGGGACCCGGTGCGCTTACGGGCGTATCGGTCGTTCGTTCGTACGCGGTTCATGCGGAACCTTCCTTGATATGGCACGTATCAAGGAATTCCCGCGGTGAATGAGCGGCGCAGGGAATCGCAAGAACGAGCCGTGACTCTGGCGTTTCAAACGCCGAGAGCGGTGAATATCGGGTAAAGAATCCCCCGGATATGCTCGGAGAATCGCGTGGATCCGCGGAGGGTCTCCGGGTTTTTCTGGAATGCAGCGAGCTGGGGCCCGCACCCCAAGGTGCGGGCCCCAGCTGCGAATCAGGCGTCAGTGGCCGGATCAGGCGGGAACGATGTTCTCGGCCGTCGGGCCCTTCTGACCCTGAGCGATGTCGAAGCTCACCTTCTGGCCTTCCAGCAGCTCGCGGAAGCCAGAGGCGGAGATGTTCGAGTAGTGGGCGAAGACGTCGGCGCCGCCGCCGTCCTGCTCGATGAAGCCGAAGCCCTTTTCAGCGTTGAACCACTTCACGGTTCCAGTAGCCATGTCAATCTCCTTCGGTACGGTTTCGGAGTTCGCCGTGTGCGCACCCCGGTCGCCGCGATGATCAGCCCGTCGGAAAAAACCTTCTGGCCACCACACTGCAACTGAGATCGACAGTAGCACGGGGTGATCGGCCGCGTCGGTTCGGCAATTTCCGATCCGGCGACCGTTCCGGGAATACTCATCGCGCGTCGCGTCGATTTCTCATGTCGACGGCACAGATATTGCTTCGCCCGGACCTCAGCGTCCGCGGTCCGGGTGCCGTCTGCCTGGTCAGCGGTCAGCGGAGGGGTTTCCGGCGCAGGCGTCGGCCTCCTCGTACCGTGATGAAGGCCACATCGGCGAGGAACAGCACGATGCCGATGGCGAGCAGATAGCCCAGACCGTGCGCCGCCACGCCGATGATGCCCAGCGCGACGGCGACCAGGACGATCAGCAGGAAGGCCACCATCATTGCGAACCACCTCCGGGTGCCGCGGTGCCGGGCTCAGCGGCGGGCGAGCCGGCGTTCGCCGCCGACGCCCTGCCGGTACTCCATGCCGTAGTGCTGGAAGATCGGCTCCTCCTGCTCGGCGGGCAGGATGTCGTCCGTGCCGATGGAAGGGGCCTTCTTCACGTCTGCCCGGTCGTGGGAGACCCGCACATAGCCGGGGCCGAGGACGGCGTCGTCCAGCGGTACGAAGACCAGTCGCTGCCGGGTGGGCAGCCCGGTGCGGACGGTGGCCACGGCGGGTTCGTCCGTCGCCGTGTCCACGTAGACCGCCTCCAGCGTGCCGATCTTGTGGCCCTGGAGGTCGACCACGTCATGGTTGCGCCACTCGCGGATGTCGGCTGGACGGATCATGTCCTGCTCCCTGTCTGCGGCCCACTGGTCATCGAAGGACTGCGGCACCCGTCCGGCACCGGCGTGGGCCCGGACGGTGTCAGAAGACGGGTGGCCGAACGGAGCAGTCCGAAACGGAGACGGCCCCACCGCGCGGGACACGCGGTGGGGCCGGCGGCTCAGGAGTCCCCCGGCCCGCTCACCCCGCCGAAGCCGAAGCCGAAGCCGAAGCCGGATCCGGAGACGGGGACGGGGACGGAGAGGGGGACGGGGACGGGGACGGTGACGCGGTGACCGCGTCCGAGGGTTTGCCGGACTGGGGCTCGAAGGCCAGGGCGTCCCAGGCGATCGAGGCATCGCCGGTGCCGTCCGCGGTGTCCGAGCTCAGCGAGACGCTCGGGGTGCCGCGGAACTCGTAGGACCCCAGGGAGACCCAGGTGCTCTTGCCGCCGGTGTCCTGGGAGATCGTCCTGCCCACGACGGTGCCGTCACCGAGGTCGATGCGGTAGGCCGCCTGCGCGGTGTTCGCCTCGTGGTCGGGCAGGTGGACCATGACCCGCGCCCAGCCCCTGATCGACCGGTCCGGCGTCCAGGTGCCGGTGACGACCGAGTCGGTGAAACTCGGCGCCCGGGTGTGGGTGAACCAGAAGTGGCCGCCGAAGCCCGCGCCCAGCTGATGGAAGTCGATCTTCGACGGGTAGACGGTGGCGCCGTTCTGCTGCGCCGAGCCGAAGGTGAACGTCAGCGTGCCCCGGCTGGTCCAGTTCTTCTCGCCGGCGCACGGACTGGCGCCGCCCACCCGGAACCTCACATGGTTCGGTACGTCGTCCACGATCAGCGAGTCCGGGGGCAGGCTGGAGGCGCAGGCCGCCGGGTGCGACGCGGTGACGGCCGGCTCGGGGTCGTTCACCCCGTAGGTGAGCACCTCGGTGCCGCAGGTGGCGGCGCAGTCCGTCCAGGTGGACGACTGGTGCCACCAGCACTTGAAGTCGTCCCGCTGGCAGGGCCCTTCGGGCTGGCTCGACCCCTCGGCCTTGCGGGGCTTGGAGGTGTCGCACGCGTTCTGCGTGGGCGAGCAGAAGGCGTCGTGCGGCGGCTGGGCGTCAGGAGCCTTGCCGGTGGGCCAACTGCCCACCGCGAACGCCGGCTTGGACGCGCCGGTCGCCGGGTCGGTCTTCTGCTGGGAGTACGCCGCCCAGCCCAGGACCCGCTCCGGGTACGTCCACAGGTTGGGGTTGCGGGCGTCGTCCGGGCCGGACGACAGGAACATCTTCCGGTCGGCCGGGTAGAGCCCGTTGGCCGGGTTGTTGAACCAGCCCAGTCCCCAGGGGGCGGCGGTGTCGGAGGCGGCCGGCTCGTTGAAGCCGCTGTTGTACGCCCACAGGGCGAACCACCAGTTCTCCAGGTACCGGGCGTCGCCGCCGTTGGCCAGGATGCCGTGCCCGTACAGCTGGTTCCACTTGTCCTGGAGGATCTGCGCACTGGCCGCGATGTTGGCCGCGTAGTCCACGGTGATCGCCTGCTGCTGCTCGGCGGTGTAGGTGGTGTCCGAGCGGGCCATTCCGCTGGTCACCTGGCCGACGCCGTAACCGCAGTCGGCGGCGGACCAGTTGACGGTGTGGACGCTGCCGGCGTTGCCGTAGTAGCCGCCCTGGATGAAGTTGCCGCTCTCCCCGGCCTTCGCCCGGGAGCTGGCCTGGATCAGATTGCTCTCCTGCGACAGCACCCCGAGCATGATCTGCGCGGGCACCCGGCCGCCGCCCTTGAGCGCGACGGGCGGGAACAGCCCCTGCGGGGTGTACGAGGCGAGGTCGGTGCCGTTCCATCCGGCCCGGCGGCGGACGTCGAGCTTGCCCTGGACGGCGAGGTCCGTCGCCCACTCGACCTGGGCCGGTGAGGGCTGGAGCGCCTGGAGTGCGGGGTCGTTGCGGGAGACGGCACAGGCACGGTCGGGGTCGGTGGTGGTGTGCGCCGGGTCGTCGCCGACGCTGTCCAGCTCCATCCCGGTGGACTGGTCGTGAGCGCCCGCGGTTCCGGCCCCGGCCAGGGCGGGGGACTGCTCGGCGCCCCGCGCGGCCTTCCCCGCGTCGGGTGCTTCGGGCTTCACCCGGAAGTCGAAGGTGGCGCCGGTTCCCGGGGCCACGGCGGCGATGCCGACGGGCTGCGAGGTGTCGGGGGCGGTCCCGGGAGCGGGAACCACGTTGACGGTCCTGCGGCCGGCCGCCTCGTCACCGGTGCCGACACCGGTCAGGGCGAGGGCGCCGGTGGTGGAGACCTCGGCCGAGGCCGGTACGTCGAGGAGCTTCCAGCTCTTCGGCAGGGCGGAGTCCGCGATGTCCTGCCGGGCGTCCTTGCCGGTGACGAAGACCCGGCCGCCGGTGCCGCGCACCGCGAGCGAGCCGAGGGCACCGGAACCGAGCAGCCGGTCGGAGCCGTCCTGCGCGACCCGGCGCACCTGTACGTTCTTCCCGGCGTCCGGCACCTGGTAGGCGAGCCCGCCATGCGCGTCCGGTACCAGCCGGAACGGCGTCTCGGCGGTACGGGCCAGGGTGTGGACGTCTCCCCGGCGGTCCACCGAGACCACCGACTGTCCGGTGGCCGCCGCGATACCGGTCCCGAGGGGCACGGCGGAGGTCAACTGCCCCGGAACGGTCTGCTGCCGGGTCACCTTTCCCTGCCGTGTGTCCACGGTCATCAGGCGCGTGCCGTCGCCCTGCGGCCGGGACAGCACGGCCTGTTCGCCGTCACCACAGCCGGGGTTGAAGTACGCGAGGGAGACCAGCTCGGGCAGTTTGGTCACCGTGCCGTGCACCAGATCGACCACGGCCGCGAAGCCGCCCTGCTGGAAACCCCGTTGGTCGTTGACGGCCTGCCGGGGCGCGTAGACCACGACGGCCCGGTCGCCCGACGCGGTCACACAGCTCTGCCCGATCCACTGGTCGGTGTCGATCCCCGGCTCCGACAGGGTGGCCGCGGTGTGCCAGGCGTAGGCGTGCGCGGCGTCGGCGACCAGGACGTGCAGTCCGGTGCCGTCGCCGTCGTACGTGACGATGCGGTCGTCGGACTGCCGCCAGCCGGACGGCAGTCGGGAAGTGTCGGTGACCCGGTCCGGCAGTGCCGTGGAGGGCGGGTCGGAGGGGTCGGTCAGTGCGGCCGACGCCAGTGGTGCGACGAGGGCCAGCGCCAGCACGGCTATCGTGCCGGCTCCGGCGGCACGGCCGCGTCGGCTCTTGGGCACCCGCCAGCGGTGCCTTCCCGGTCGGTCTTTACGAGAAGTGCGCAAGGCATTCCGTCCAGATTCACTTGTCATGTTCTGGTACCGGCTTCGATGGTTCCCCCGGCCGGTGAAGCGGAAGTTAGCAGTCCGGTATGGCTGAAAAGCGATCACCAGACGGTCTACCGTGGGGTATCCACGAAATATCCACGAGCAGTGCGATGGAACTCTGAAACGGTGGTAGCAGGGGCGTCGTCCGCCTGTCGCACGCTTCGGCCGATCAGCCGTCGGGCCGTCAACAGGGGCCGTCCGCCTCGGTCATTCGGCCGACCCGACGGGCACCGACGGCCGTCCGGTCCGCGTGTGTGTCACGCCCCCTCCGTCTCTCACCCCCCCACGAGCGAACCCGAAGGAAGAGCGAACGTGTCGTCCAAGAACAGCCGTCTCAGGGTTGCTTTCCTGGCCCTGGTCGTAGCGCTGACCGGCCTGGCCATGGCGGGACCCGCCGCGGCGGCCACCCGGCCCACCGCCCCGGCGGTGTCCACGAGCGGTCCCGCGCGGGAGGCCCCGGTCCTCACCGACTTCGTGGACCTCCCCACGAGCTCCCTGCCGTCCGACAACAGGAAGCACAAGGTCACGCTGACCTACCGCAACACCTCGTCGGCGGATCTCACGGTCGCCCCCCAGCTCCTTCTCGAGTCCCCGGACGCGGGCCCGGTCCTGGCGCCGTCCGACGTCGAGGTCGAGCACCGCACCGCCGACGGCTGCTGGGAGGAGGTGCGGCTCGGCACCCAGACCGGCACGCTGTTCACCGACCTCACGACCACGCAGCGCACCCTGTCGCCGGGCGAGACCCTCACCGAGCACTACCGGGTCACCGTCCTGAACCCGTCCGCCCAGGGCACGCTGCACCCCCGGGTGGCCCTGTACAGCTGAGCGGCACGGCAGCCGTCCTGCGCCCTCACCGTCCTGACAGCCCTGAACCGGCTGAGCGGGTCACGGTGGGGGCGTCATGTGTCCCGCGCCGGGCCCGTGCCGATGCGACTCGGCGGTAACCTGCGTCGTCATGATGCGCGCCTGGATCCTGCCGACGCTGTTCGTGCTCAGCGGCTCGGTCGTTGCGACGGGGCTGGTCCTCGAGGGGAGCCCCGGCCAAGCCGGAGTGCTCCTGGTGGTGTTCCTGCTGCTCGCCGGCGTGAACTCGCCGCTGATGTTCCCGAGGTCGATCGGTGCGGTGGAGGCGCAGCGCCGCAGCGCGGTCGACGGCCGGCCGGTGGTGTTCTGGCGGGCGGGCTGCACGTACTGCCTGCGACTGCGCATCCGGCTGGGCCGGGGCGCTCGCCGGGCCCACTGGGTCGACATCTGGCGTGACCCGGCCGGCGCCGCGGCGGTGCGGGCGGTCAACGGCGGCAACGAGACCGTGCCGACCGTCTTCGTGGCGGGGCGGCCGCACGTCAATCCCGATCACGCGTGGGTGCGCGAACAGCTCTCTCGTTCCGTGTGACCCGGAACTCGGCTTTTCCTGGTATTCGGTACATGATCGCTGTTTCCTGCGGAATACTGGAAAAAATAGGATGAATGTCAATGGCATGCGAAGTGGACGCGGGAGAGTACGCGGCGAGAGCGAGATGAACGACCATGGAGCGACGCGGCGGCGGGGCCGGCGGCCAGGCAGTGAGTGCCGTCGAGGACGTCGTCCAGGAGGCGCTCACCGCGCGGGCCACTGTCGACGAGCGCGGCCGGGTGACCGCCTGGAGTGACGGTGCCCAACGGCTGCTCGGGTACACGGCCGCGCAGATCCTGGGCCGCCGGGCCACCGTACTGCTTGCCGAGGACCCCGCGACGGCGGAGCTCCCGCCCTTCGCCCGGCTGCCGAGATGGCACGGAACGCTCGCTCTCAGGCACCGGGACGGGCACCGGGTGGACGCCCGCGTGCTGGCACACCACCACCCGGCGCCGGACGGCAGAGGTGAGGGTGGCGGTGCGTGGCTGGTGTTGTCTCCGCTGGACGGGCAGGAATACCGGGCGTTCGACGACGACCTCGTGAGGTGGGGTTTCACGCAGTCGCCGTGCTGTGCGCTCGCCCTGTACGACACCACGCTCCGGCTGCGGCGGGCCAACACGGACATGGAGCGGTCGGTGGCCCTCACCGAGGGGGAGATGCGCGGACTGCGGGTGCCGGAGATCGTGGGCAACGAGGCGGGCGAGCTGGCCGAGCAGGACATGCTGCGGGTGCTGGAGAGCGGTGAGAGGCAGTATCGCGAGAACTACCTGCGGACCCCCGGGGAGACCCGTGAGCACGCCTGGTCGGTCGTGGTGTCCCCGCTGCGGGACGGGGCCGGCCGCACCCGCGGTGTCTGTCTGTCCGCGCACGACATCACCGAACAGCACTGGGCCCGCAAACGCCTCCAGCTGATCGCCGAGTCCGGCCGGCGGATCGGCAGCACACTCGACGTCACCCGGACCGCGCAGGAGCTCGCGGACGTCGCGGTCCCGGAACTCGCCGACTTCATCAGCGTCGACCTGCTGACCTCGCTGGACGAGGAGAGCGCCGGTCCCGTGGTGGCGGCGGGGGAGCAGTACCCGGAAGCGCGGACGCAGGGCGCTCCCCTGGCCCTGCGGCGCGCCGCCCACCAGTCCGTGCTGCCGGGCATCCCCGAGGCTGTGATCGCCCCGGGCGAGGTGGACGAGTACCCCGGAACCTCGCCGCATGTGCGGAGCCTGCGGGCGGGGCGTGCCGCGCTGTACCAGGTGAGCGAGCCCGTGATGGCCCGGTGGGTGGCACAGGACCCGCCGCGGGCCGCCCGGATCCGCGCTTTCGGCATCCACTCGATGATGACCGTGCCCCTGTCGGCCCGCGGCACCACCCTGGGAGTCGCCGTCTTCATGCGCCACCGGCACCCCGACGGGTTCCAGGAGGACGATCTGGTACTGGCCGAGGAGCTGGCGTCCAGGGCGGCCGTCTGCATCGACAACGCCCGCCGCTACACCCGCGAACGCGGCACCGCGGTCACCCTGCAACGCAGCCTGCTGCCGCAGCGGCTGCCCGAGCAGGCCGCGGTGGAGGTCGCCACCCGCTACCTGCCCGCCGGTGCCCGGGCCGGGGTGGGCGGCGACTGGTTCGACGTGATCCCGCTGTCCGGGGCCAGGGTGGCGCTGGTCGTCGGTGACGTGGTGGGCCACGGCATCCACGCCTCCGCGACCATGGGACGGCTGCGGACCGCCGTCCGTACCCTCGCCGACATCGACCTGCCGCCCGACGAACTGCTCACCCACCTCGACGACCTGGTGGGCCGCCTGGCCGCCGAGGCGGAGGGACCGGACCAGGGTGCCGCCCCCGCCCGGGACGGGGAGAGCGGGGGAGACGTCGGCGCGACCTGTCTGTACGCCGTCTACGACCCCGTGTCCCGCCTGTGCGTGGTCGCCCGGGCCGGTCATCCGCTGCCGATGGTGGTGAGCCCGGACGGCACCGTGGAACTGCTCGACCTGCCCGCGGGCCCTCCACTGGGGCTCGGTGGACTGCCCTTCGAGTCGGTCGAGACGGAACTTGACGAGGGCAGTCTGCTCGCCCTCTACACCGACGGCCTGGTCGAGTCCCGCGACACCGACATCGACGCCGGCATCGCCCGGCTGCGCCAGGCCCTCACCCGGCCCGCCGCCTCCCTGGAGAACCTGTGCGACGCGGTGCTCGCGTCCACGCTGCCCGGACGGCCCGTGGACGACGTGGCACTGCTCCTCGCCCGCACCCGGGCCCTCGACACGGACCGGGTGGCCACCTGGACCATTCCCCCCGACCCCGCCGCCGTCGCCGAGACCCGCAAGAACGCGGTCGACCAGCTCGCCACCTGGGGCCTGACCGACAACGCCTTCGTCACCGAACTGATCGTCAGCGAACTGGTCACCAACGCCATCCGGCACGCCGAGCCCCCCATCCAACTGCGCCTCATCCACGACCGGAACCTCATCTGCGAGGTCTCCGACGCCAGCGACACGGCCCCCCGCATGCGCCGCGCCCGCACCTACGACGAAGGCGGCCGCGGCCTTCTCCTGGTCGCCCACCTCACCGAACGCTGGGGTACCCGCCCCACCCCCAAGGGCAAGACGATCTGGGCGGAACAGGCCGTCGAGGGGGCGGGGGACGGGGGGAACCCGGCTGACGCCCGGGAGTCCGGCTGACGCCGGGCCGGTCTCACCCACGTAGGAGGAGGCAGCACCGCCGCCACCGCACCGGGCCCAACAGGACGCCGGCCGGCCGGTACGACGTACAGCCGTCCCCGCCACGCGCTCGTCCTCGCGGCTCACGCCAGGCGGCGTACGTCCTCCAGGTACCGCAGGACCGCGGCCACCCGCCGGTCCACCTGGTCGGCGGGGGACAGGTCGAGCTTGGCGAAGATGCTGCGGATGTGCTTGTGGACGGCGCCCTCGGTGACGACGAGCCGGCCGGCGATGGCGGAGTTGCCCAACCCCTCCGCCATCAGGGCGAGTACGTCCCGTTCGCGGGGACTGAGCCGTTCCAGGCGGGGGTCCTGGCGGGAGCGGGTGAACAACTGGGCCACGACCTCGGGGTCGATGGCGGTGCCGCCGTCCGCCACCCGGCGCAGGGCGTCGAGGAACTCCTCGACCCGTCCGACGCGTTCCTTCAGCAGGTAGCCGAGGCCGCTCACGCCGCCGCCGAGCAGTTCGGTGGCGAAGCTCTGCTCGACGTAGGCGGACAGGACCAGGACGGCGAGGTCGGGTCGCCGGCGCCGCGCCTCCACCGCCGCGACGATCCCCTCGTCGGTGTGCGTCGGCGGCATCCGGACGTCGAGGATGGCGACGTCCGGTGCGTGGGCGTCGATGGCGTCCAGCACCCCGTCCGGGGTACCGGCGGTGGCCACGACGTCGAGGCCCTCGGCGCGCAGCAGCAGGGCGAGGCCCTCGCGCAGCAGGGGGTCGTCCTCGGCTATGACGATCCGCAGGTCACCGTCGGTTTTCGGGGCGCGGCCCGTCCGTCCTAGGGGCGCGGCCCGTCCGCTGGTCACCTTCCGTCCCCGTGGTGGGGTTCGTCCGCTGGTCACCGTTCGTCCTCGGGGCGGGGCCCGTCCGCTGGTCACCGGCCGTCTCAGGGGCGCGGACCGTCCGCTGGTCGCCGTTCATCCGCTGGTCACGATCCACAGGGGAGGTCCACCTCGAGGGTTGTCGGGCCGCCGGGCGGGCTGGCCAGGGTGAGATTACCGTCGAGCGCCGCGATCCGGCGGCGGATGCCGGTGAGGCCGGAGCCGCCGTCCTCGTCGGCGCCGCCCCGGCCGTCGTCCTCGACGCGCAGCCGCAGCCGGCCGCCCCGGCCGCGGGCCGTGACGGCGGCGTTGTGGGCCCCGCTGTGCTTGGCGATGTTGGTCAGCGCCTCGGCGACGACGAAGTAGGCGGTCGCCTCCACGGCGGCGGCGCAGCGTTCGGGTACGTCGACGTCGATCGTGCAGGGCACCGCGCTCTGAGCCGCCAGCCCCAAGAGCGCGCCGGCCAGCCCGCGGTCGTCCAGGACCGGCGGCAGGATGCTCCGGGAGACGGCGCGCAACTCGGCGAGGGCCTGTTCGGCGGCGGACTGGGCGCGTTCGAGGAGTTCGTCGGCGCCGGCCGGGTCGCGGGCGACCATACGGCGGGCCGCGCCGAGCAGGACGGTGACACTGACGATCCGGTTCTGCGTGCCGTCGTGCAACGACCGCTCGATGCGGCGCAGTTCGACCGCGTGGGCGTCCAGAGCGGCGGCCCGCGTGGCCGTCAGCTCCGCGACCCGCAGGGAGAGATCGACGTCCGGACCGGCCGCGAGGAGCTGCCGTCCGGGCCGCATCTGGAGCCGGGCCATACCGGGGCCCAGCCCGAGGATGATGATGATCCAGCCCAGGCCCAGCAGGGACACGGCCAGGGCGTCGGGCCAGGAGTGCGCGCTGCCGAAGCCCAGTGACGTGGCGGTCGCGTCCTTGGGGGCGAGCTGCCAGTACAGCGGGAACGTGGTGTCACGAACGGCGAGGAGCGGCAGCAGGGCACCGAGCAGCCCCAGGAGCAGCCCGAGGGTCGCGTGCCGGACTAGCCAGCGCAGTTCCCGTCGGGTGGCGGGGTCGACGAGGGCGAGCCGCAGCCGGGTCGGCGGGGGGTCCGGGGAGACGACCTCCGGGCCCCAACGGCCGAGCCGGGCACGTTCCTTCCCCGCCAGGGCGTGCAGGGCGCGCAGCACGGCGGGCGCCATGAGCAGCCCCACCCCGACCGGGCTCGTCACGGCGGTGACGGCCGCCCACAGCAGTACCAGCGGCGCGAGCAGGGCCGTACTGAGTCCGGAGGCGAGCTGTCGGATCGCGGTGCCCGCGGCGCTCAGGGTGTCAACGACGACGTCCTTGAGGCCCGCCCCCTCGGCGGCGGCGGTGTCCTGGTGAGTTGCCATCCCACCCTCCCTCGGTCGCGAACGACCTTATGACGAACGGCGGTTCATGGAGGGCCGCGGGGCAGGGAAGTACAGCCTGCTGTACCTCGAACCGGGCGGGCTGCGGGATCGGCCCGAGGGGTGCTGATCCATAGCGTCGGTGACGACAGCGCGAACGCCACCGGACCACGGGAGAAGCCCATGCCGCACACGGACATGAACACGAACCTCACCCCGAGCACCAGCACATCCGTCGCCCCCGACCGCCTCACCCGAGGAGAGGTCGCCCGCACCCTGCTCTGGTCGGTGGTCGTCATCAGCGCGGTCGCGAACATGGCTGCCTCCTACTCCGGCGCCGACACCTGGGTGCACCTGGTCTGCGGCATGGTCACCGTGCTGTGCGGCGGAACCCTCGCGGTGCGCGCCCTGCGGGGCCGTCGATGACCGCCGCGATCACCCTCAGCCGGGTCAGCAAGGAGTACGCGGCGGGCGTACGCGCCCTCGACGACGTGTCGCTGACCGTGGAACGCGGCACGTTCCTGGCCGTGATGGGCCCGTCGGGCTCCGGCAAGAGCACGCTGATGCACTGTGCCGCCGGGCTGGACTCCCCGACGTCCGGGAGCATCCGCATCGACGGCCAGGAGATCGGCGGCCTGAACGAGACCCGCCGTACCGAACTGCGCCGGGAACGCGTCGGGTTCGTCTTCCAGGCGTACAACCTGATCCCCTCCCTCAGCATCGAGGACAACATCACGCTGCCGCTGCGCATGGCCGGCCGCGCCCCGGACCACGACTGGCTGCGCACGCTCGTCCAGCGGGTCGGGCTGGCAGACCGGCTCACCCACCGCCCCGCCGAACTCTCCGGCGGACAGCAGCAACGGGCCGCCGTGGTACGGGCGCTGGTGGCCAGACCGGCCGTCGTCTTCGCCGACGAGCCGACCGGCGCGCTGGACCTGCGCAGCGCCCAAGAGGTCCTGGACCTGCTGCGGGACCTCGTGGGCGACCTGCACCAGACGGTGGTGATGGTCACCCACGACCCGGCCGCCGCGGCCCGGGCGCACCGGGTCCTGGTGATGGCCGACGGGCGGGTGGTCGACGCGCTGGACGCCCCGACGGCGCCCCAACTGGCCGACCGTCTCGTCGCGTTGGGAAAGAGGTAGCCGATCATGCTGCATCTCGCGATGCGTATGGCCGGGCACCGGATCACCGCGCTGATCGCCGTGGCCTGCGCGGTCCTCGGCGGTGCCGCGCTGATCACCGGCACCGGCGTCCTGGCCGAGTCCGGTCTGCGCTCCCATCTGCCGCCCGGCCGGCTCGCCGGCGCGGACGTCGTGGTCGCCGCCGACCAGGAGTTCCACCCGAGCGGCGACCTGCCGATCGCGCTCCCGGAGCGCGGTACCGTCCCGGCCCGTCTGGTCGCCGAGCTGGCCGCGCTGCCGGGCGTCGAGGCCGCGGTCGGCGACATCGGCTTCCCCGCCGCCCTCGTCGACGCCCGGGGCAGGGTCGTACCGGCCGCCGACCCCGCGTCCGCCGGGCACGGCTGGTCCTCGACCGGCCTGCTGGAAGACCCGAAGGCCGAGGGCGGTGCACCCACCGGTCCGGGCGAGATCGCCGTGGACACTGCCACCGCCGCCGCCGCGGGGGTGACGGTGGGTGACCGGGTCCAGGTCGTCGCGGCCGGCCGGCCCGCCGCCGGATACCGCGTCTCGGCGGTGGTCGACGCACCGGACGCCGGTGTGCTGTTCGCCGACGAGACGGCCGTACGACTGTCGGGCCACGACAGCGCAGCGCGCGCCGGAACCCATGCCGGAGCACGCGCCGGAACCGTCGACCTGATCGGCCTGCGCACCGCACCCGGCGCCGAGGGCAAGGTCGCCGCCGAGGTCCGTACGAAGCTGAAGGGCACCGGACTGGAGACGGTCACCGGTGCGGACCGCGGCGACCTCGTCTCGCCCGGCGCCGGCGCGAGCCGCTCCCTCCTGATCCTGCTCGCCGGCTCCCTCGCCGGGGTGATCCTGCTGATCACCGGCTTTGTCATGGCGAGCGCGCTGGCCGTGGCGATCGGCGGGCAGCGCCGCGACCTGGCGCTGATGCGGGCGGTCGGCGCGACGCCCCGGCAGATACGACGGCTCGCCGCGACCCAGGCCACCGTCATCGGGGCCGTGGCACTCGTGCCCGGCTTAGGCGTGGGGTACCTGCTGGCCGGACAGTTCCGCCGGCTGCTGGCGGACCGGGGTGTCGTACCGCTCGAACTCCCGCTCACCATCAGCCCGTTGCCCGCCGTCGCAACCCTCCTCCTCACCGCCGGGGCCGTGCAGCTCTCGGCGCGGGGCGCGGCCTGGCGGACCTCGCGCATGCCGGCGACGGAGGCGGTCGCCGAGTCGCGCAGCGAACCCCGCGATCCGTCGAAGGTCCGCACGCGCTCCGGCGTCCTGGTCATCGCCGCCGCCACCACGATGTCGGTCGTCCCCCTCTTCTCCCGTACCGTCCTCGGCGCCACCGCCACCTCCATGGCCGGCATCATCGGCGCGATCGGCCTGGCCCTCGTCGGCCCCGCCCTCGTACGGTCCGTCGGCGCCGCCGCCTCCCGGCACACCCGCTCCGGCGCCTCCGCGCCGACCTGGCTCGCGATGTCCAACGTCCGCGCCTACGCCCTGCGCAACGCGGGCATCGTCAGCACGCTGGCCATGGCGGTCGTGTTCGTCCTGACGTACACCCTCACCCAGACCACCGTCCTGGCCGCCACCACCCAGGACACCCGCACCGGCACCCTCGCCCAGCAGCGCCTGAGCGCACCCGCCCTGGGCGGACTGCCCGACGGCACCCTGACCGCCGTACGGAACACCCCGGGCGTACGGTCGGCGGCCCCCGTCGGCAGCACCACGGTCGTGTGGACCTACGAGCAGTTCGGCGATCCCGTGTCGGAGGCCGACTCCGCGATGATCCTCACGCCGGACGCGCGGGGCGTCCTCGACCTCGACGTACGGGACGGCGGCCTGAAGGGCCTCACCGGCGCCACCGTCGCCGTGAGCGGCGACGTCGCCCGCACGCGCTCCGCCGGAGTGGGCCGTCACATCTCGCTCGTCCTCGGCGACGGCGCCCGCGTCGACGCCGAGGTGGTCGCCGTGTACGACCGCGGCCTCGGCTTCGGCACGGTGGCCCTCTCCCACGACCTGGCGGCCGGACACACCACCACGGGGCTCGACCAGAGCATCCTGATCCGCACGGACGGCACGGCGGCGGCCGACCGGGCCCTGGCCGCCCTCGCCGCGTCCCGTCCCGGCCTGGCCCTCGCGGACGCGAGCCCGGCATCGGCCGACGGCCTGAAGGACGCCCCGCCCGAGGTGTGGATCAACCTGGCGACGGTCGTGGTCCTGCTCGTCTACCTGCTGCTGAGCATCGCCAACAAGCTCGTCGCCGCCACCGCCCAGCGCAGGATCGAGATGGCTGCCCTCCGTCTCAACGGCACCACACCGCGCCAGATCCGCGCGATGATGCGCCGCGAGGCCGCGGTCACCGTCGCGACCGCCCTCGTCACGGCCCTCCTCCTGTCCGCGCTCCCGCTCGCCCTCCTCGGCCAGGGCTTCCTCGGCCGCCCCTGGCCCGCCGGCCCGCCGTGGCTCCTCCCGGCCCTCGCCCTGACGGTCACCGTCACGGCGTTCCTCACCATCGAACTGCCCACTCGGCAGGCCCTGCGGATGCCTCCCGCCGAGGCGGTCCGGGCCCAGTGAGACGGCGGGCGGCGGCCGGGGGCAGCGGGGGAGCTGCGCCCGGGTGCGCGGGGAGCGACCATGTATCCGAGGGGCTGGGGAAGGAGAACCAGAGGGAGGAACAGAGGGGAAAAAAGGAGGACAGAGGAGGAACAGAGGGAGGAGCACCATGCCTGAGCTGCCGGACGTCGAGGAATTCCGGAAGGTGTTCGCGTCCTGCGCGCAGGGCGAGGTCATCCGGCGCGTGGACGTACGCGACACCGGCGTCCTGCACGGGGTGAGCGCCCGGCGGCTGCGCGCGACGCTGGAGGGCCGGCGGTTCGGCAGACCCGAGCGGCTCGGGAAGTGGCTGCTCGCCCGCACCGAGGGCACAGGCACCGAGGGCACAGGCACCGATGACGCCCACACCGACGACGGCCCCGCGTGCCCGACGGTCCTCCTCCACTTCGGCATGACCGGTCGGCTGGTCTGCGGCCGTCCCGACGACGAACTCGACCCCCACGACCGCGTCCTGTTCACCGTGGGCGAGGACCGTCAGCTCCGTTACCGCGACCAGCGCAAGCTGCGCGGTCTCTGGCTGGCCGACGACGACACGGCCGTCGCACGGCTGCTGGACCGGCAGGGCCCCGACGCACTGACCGTGGACCGCAAGGAGTTCGAGGCAGCGCTCTCGGCCCACCGAGGCCGCGTCAAGACCGTCCTCACCGACCAGTCCGTCCTGGCCGGCCTCGGCAACCTGCTCGCCGACGAGATCCTGTGGCGCGCCCGCCTGAACCCCACCTGCCACGCGAACGACCTCACCGAGCGCGAACGCCACCGCCTCTACACCCACATGCGCCGCACCCTGCGCTCCGCGGTCACGGCCGGCCGCGTCCCTCCACGCCCCTCCTGGCTCACCGGCCACCGCGACGATCCCACCCCCGCCTGTCCCCGCTGCCACAGCCCCCTGCGCCACGCCCGCCTGTCCAGCCGCACCACGCTGTGGTGCCCGCACTGCCAGCCGGAGGGGGCCGGCTGAACCGGCGGGCTCCGCGAAATGATCCTGCGTCATCAGTGACACTCCGCGACCCGGACTGGCCCTACTCAGAAGTGAGTTGAGTACGTGTGCTCATCTCCGCCGCCCGCAGCGCGGCAAGTATGGGTGCACCGGCGCCGCCGAGAGCGCCGATCTGATCCAACTGAGCCCGTCGGGGGAATTTCTCATGTCGCGACGTATCGTTTTTTCCGTGGCCGCCGGTGTCGCCGTTCTCGCGGGTGCCGGAGCGTTCGCCGTCGCCTACGCCGGTGACCAGCCGCCTTCTGTGGCACACAGCGCTGCCCGCTACGTTGCTCCCGAGGGCGGCCGCGGCGGCTCGTTGACCTTCACCACTGACGTAACGGCGTCCTCCGGCGTCAAGAACGTGAAGGTCCTGGCCTGGCCGGCGAACTCGTCCTTCGCCAAGCAGGGGCTGACCGAGAAGGACATGGCCGCCGTCGAGTCGGCCGTCTGCAAGCCGTCCGGTGAGGACACCGTGCGCTGCACCTACACCGCCAGCGTCACCCGTGCCGAAGCCGACGAGTCCCCGCGCGGTCCGTGGCACGTCGCCGTCCTGGCCACCGCCAAGGACGGCGACACGACGCTGGACACCAAGGCGGCCGACTTCACCGTCGGGTGACCGGACGCGCAGGTGATGGTGGCGGGTGGGCGGTCCGCCATCCGTCACCTCGAACCTCCCCTGGCTGGTGGGCGGCTCCCTGTTTGTCGCCCTCAGCGGCACCGTCGGTGTGCTGCGGCCGCGCCGGCGGCAGGGCTGACGCGCACTGTCACTGCGGGAGAGGAAGAAGGGCAGGAGAGGAAGAAGGGCAGGAGGTGCAGGCGGGGCAGGAGGGGCGTTACTGGCCCACCCTCCCGTCGACGCACTCGCGCAACAGGTCGGCGTGCCCGCAGTGGCGGGCGTACTCCTCGATCCTGTGCAGCAGCAGCTCCCGGACCGCGATCCGGTCCTTCCCCAGCCGCTCGCCCAGATCCGGGTGCTCGGCCAGCGCGGCGTCGGTCGCGGCCTGCTCGCGCTCCAGGTCGGCGTACGCGGCGTCGACCACGGCCTGCTCGGCGACGGCTCCGTCGAAGTCCGCGTCCCTCTCGCCGTACAGCTTCGGCAGTGGATCACCCTCGGTGATCCAGTCGCGCCAGTCCCGCTCCGCGGAGGCGAGGTGCCGAATCAGACCGAGCAGTGACATCGTCGACGGCGGAACCGACCGACGGGCCAGTTGCTCCGCGTCCAGGCCCTCGCACTTCATCCGCAGGGTCATGCGGTAGCTGGTCAGGTAGTCCTGCAGCGTCGGAAGCTCTCCGTCCGGACTGACCCCTTCGCTGTTGCGGGGGTCCTCGTCCGGGTCGGTCCACATGTCGGGGTAGACGGTGGCGCGGGTCCATCGTGCGGGTTGGTCATTCATGCGGCCCATGGTCGTCCGAGGGGGCCAAGTCCGCCAGGGCTTTTCCGATCGGGGTCCAGGGCCTCCGGTCGCTGTATGCGCGCACAGGTACGGTGGGCCCGTGTTATGGACGCAGTTCGCCGAGCAGGAGCCCGAACTGGCCCTGCGGGGGCAGGAGTTGCTCGCCGAGGAGCACGGTTACGTCTATCTGTCGACCGTGAGTGCCGACGGTGGCCCCCGGCTTCATCCCGTGGCCCCCGTGCTGAGCGACCGCGGGCTGTACGTCGCCGTGACGCGTCGCTCGCCGAAGCTGGCCGACGTCCGCGCCGAACCGCGCGTCGCGCTGCACTCCAACGTGTTGCCCCCGGACGACGAGGAGTTCTCGGTGCGCGGCGTCGTCCGCGAAGTCGAGGACGAGGACGCGCGCGAGGCTGCCGTGGCCGGGGCACGCGGTGGTGCGCGGCTGTCGGACGCCCTGGCACTGTTCGAGGTCGATCTCGTCGAGGTGGGGTGGTCCCGGTGGTCGGAGGGCAAGCCCACCCGCAGGCGTTGGCGGGCCTCGGGCGGTCCCGTCTGACCGGCCGACGCCGAGGAGTACCGTGAACTCACAGGGCACGGCTTTTCCGTTTCCGCGTGGTTCCTCTCGTTTCCGCGGGCAGGCAGGCAGGCGAGTGCGATGTCCCACTCCGACTTTTCCCCGGTGACCCGGTTGCTGCCCACCGACGCGGGCCCGGACGCCGTGCACCGCGACGCCAGGCCCGGTACGGCCGTCCTACGGCTGGAGACGAGCCGCGACCGGCAGGGGCAGGGGGTTCTCGACGGCGCGTGGTGGCCGCGGTCCCGGGACATCGGCGCCGAGCTCCCGGCCCTGGTCGCCGCTCTCACCGAGCGCCTCGGGCCGGTCACCCGGGTCGGTCTGGACGCCGGAGCCTGGGAGGGGCTGCCGACACGTCTGGTCGTCGACGACCGTGTCGTGCACATCGACTCGTTCCCGGTCGGCGACGACACCGTCCTCATCACGAGCGGCGAGGGGGACCTGTTCTCGCTCCTGGTGATCCCGCCGCACGCCGCACCCGACGCGGCACGCGCCGCGATGGCCGAGGCGGTCCGCACCGGCGACCTCACGCAGGCGGAACAGATCCTGATCGACTCCGGCACCGACCCGCCCCACGGGCAACAGCCGCGCCGTACGGGAGAGGCTCAAGGGAACGTGAGGGAAGAGGAGTAGCCGACAGCACTCGCAAGGAAACGGGCTGAACGGCGCAGGGGCGGCCGTCGCGCACCATGCGGGCTAGGATCCGGGCCATGGCCCTGACCCTGAACGACGTGGACCGGTTCGAGTCGGCCAGGCCCCGCCTGGAGGCAATCGCCTACCGCCTCCTCGGCTCCGCGAGCGAGGCCGAGGACGCCGTACAGGAGACGTTCCTGCGCTGGCAGGGCACCGACGTCGGCCGTATCGAGGTCCCCGAGGCATGGCTGACGAAGGTGCTCACCAACCTGTGCCTCAACCAGCTCACCTCCGCCCGTGCGCGGCGCGAGACCTATGTGGGCCAGTGGCTGCCCGAGCCGCTGCTCGACGGTGACCCGATGCTCGGCCCGGCCGACACCGCCGAGCAGCGCGAATCGGTGTCGTACGCGGTCCTCGCCCTGCTGGAGCGCCTCTCCCCGAACGAGCGGGCGGTGTACGTACTGCGGGAGGCGTTCGACTACCCGCACCGGGAGATCGCGGAGATCCTCGACATCACCGAGGCCGCCAGCCAGCAGATCCTCCACCGCGCCAAGAAGCACGTCGCGGACGGCAAGGCCCGTACCGAGATCGACGAGGCCGCCGCCCGGCGGGTCATCGACGAGTTCCTCGCGGCCGCCACCACCGGCCGGACCGAGCCACTGATACGGCTGCTCACCCAGGACGCCGTCGCGATCGGCGACGGCGGCGGGAAGATCCCGGCCCGCGCCAAGGCGTTCGAGGGCGCCCTCGCGGTCGCCAAGTTCATGCGGGGCCTGTTCAAATCCAGCAAGGCCAAGCGCGACCTGGCCGGGGGTTCGGCCGAGCTCTACGCCACGACCGCCAACGGGGAGCCCGCGCTCGTGGCGGTCGTCGACGGCCGGGTCATCGGCGTCATGTGCCTGGAGATCACGCCGGAGGGCATCGCCGCGTTCCGCAACCAGGTCAACCCGGACAAGCTCGAACGCGCGACCGAGCGGTGGGCGGCCGCCGACCACGGCGAACCCCTGGTCACCCTCTTCTCGCCCTGATGTGAGGTGGTTCACATCGTGTTCCTGTCAGGAAACGGCGGGCCGCCCGGTTCAGGTGGCGAACCCGCTCGAGACAGGAGTACGGAAATGCAGCACCGCATCGTCGTCCTGGGAGCCGGATACACCGGAGCCGCCGCCGCCGGGCGCCTCGCCAGGCGACTGCGCCCCGAAGATGCCGCCATCACCCTCGTCAACGCCGAGCCCGACTTCGTCGAACGCGTCCGGATGCACCAGCTCGCGGTCGGCCAGAACCTCGCGTCCCGGCCGTTCAGCGAGATGTTCGCGGGCACCGGTGTCGAAGTGAAGCTCGCGAAGGTCACCGGTGTCGACGTGGACCGCAAGACCGTCACCGTCACCGCCGTCGCCGCGAACGGCGCGGAGGAGCGGGAGGAGGAACTGTCGTACGACACCCTCGTGTACGCCCTCGGCAGCGGCTGGAACAGCCAGGGCGTCCCCGGCACCACCGAGTACGCCCACGAGATCGCCAGTCGCCCCGGAGCGCTCCGGCTGCGCGAGCGCCTGGCCCGACTGGACGCCGGAGCGCCCGTGGTCGTCGTCGGCGGCGGCCTCACCGGCGTGGAGGCCGCGACCGAGATCGCCGAGGCCCGACCGGACCTCGACGTCGCCCTCGCCGCCCACGGCGGCCTGGGTGACTGGCTCTCACCCAAGGGCCGCCGGCACCTGCGGCGGGTCTTCGACCGTCTCGGCATCACCGTGCACGAGCACGCCGCCGTCACGGGCGTCGCGGCCGACCGCGTCACCGTCGCCGACGGCACGTCCGTCCCGGCCGCCGTCACCGTGTGGACCACGGGCTTCGCCGTCCACCCGATCGCACGGGCCACCACCCTGGACGTCACCGGCACAGGCCAGATCGTGGTCGACGCGACCATGCGCTCGGTCTCGCACCCGGACGTGTACGCCATCGGCGACGCGGGCATGGCGATGGGCCCCGGCGACAAGCCGCTGCGGATGTCGTGCGCCTCCGGCACTCCCATGGCGTGGCAGGCCGCCGACGCCATCGCGGCCCGCCTGACCGGCGGGAAGCTGCCGAACGTGCCGCTCCGCTACTTCAACCAGTGCATCTCGCTGGGCCGCAGGGACGGCCTCATCCAGTACGTCACCGCCGACGACCGCGCCGTCCGGGCGGCCCTGACCGGCCGGCTCGCCGCCGTCTACAAGGAAGTGATCTGCAAGGGCGCCGCATGGTCCGTGGCCAACCCGACCCTCGGCATCCCGACCCGACGCCGCCGCATCGTACGGGAACCGGCCCGGGCGGCCGCGACCGTCAGGACACCGGCCTGACGCACACCGCGCGCGGGGCGCCCTCGACACGGGGGCGCCCTCAACGCGGGGGCGCCCTCCGCGCCCTCCCTCAAGCAGACCCAGGACCTCTTTTTCAGCCACCCCGGAACAACGAATCGGCGGCAAAAAGAGCCAAAGAGGTCGCACCGCAACCGAAGTGGCTGAAAATGTGTCCTTGGACGCGTGGCCGAAGCTCCGGGGCCGGTGAGTTCCCAGCAGCACACGCGGCCGGCCTTGGGGGCTGAAGTGAACACATGGGCAGTGCCCGGATACACCGAGTCGCTGGAGCTCGGATCAGGGGCGAGCGGGCGGGTCGTGCTGGCCGTGCACGAGGAGACCGGCGTCCCGGTCGCGGTGAAGTACCTCAGCGAGTCACTGCGCACCCGACCTGGCTTCGTACGCGAGTTCAGGGCGGAGGCGCGGCTGCTCGGCGGCCTCGAGAGCCCGTACGTCACCGGGTTGTACGAGTACGTCGAGAGCCCGGACGGCGCCGCCATCGTGATGGAGCTGGTGGACGGTGTCTCGCTGCGGACCCTGCTGGCCCGGCAGGGCCCGCTCGAACCCGAGGCCGCACTCGTGCTCCTCAAGGGATCACTGCTCGGTCTGGACGACGCGCACCGCATCGGTGTCGTCCACCGCGACTACAAACCGGCGAACGTCCTGGTCGTACCGGACGGAACGTCCAAGCTGGTCGACTTCGGGATCGCGGTGGACGCCGGCACCAGCGTCGGCGTGGCGGGGACCCCCGCGTACATGGCGCCGGAGCAGTGGACCGGCGCGCCCGCCTCTCCTGCCGCCGACGTGTACGCGGCCACGGCCACGTTCTTCGAGTGCCTGACGGGCCACAAGCCGTACCCGGGTGACAATCTCGCCGAACTCGCGCTGCAGCACGTCGACGCGCCCGTCCCCGCCGAGGAGGTCCCCGAGGCGGTGCGGGAGCTGGTGCGGCGCGGGCTGGCCAAGGACCCGCGGGAACGGCCCCGGCACGCCCAGGCGTTCGTCACGGAACTGGAGGCCGTGGCCGGCACCGCCTACGGTCCCGACTGGGAGGAACGCGGCCGCGGCCGGCTCGCCGCACTGGTGGCCCTGCTGCTGCTGCCGTCGTCCCGCGGCGCCCCGCACAGCACGACGGACACGGCACGCACGGTCCTGAGCGGCGAACAGGGCCTCGGCTGGGCCCGGTCGTGGCGTCCGGGCCGGCCAGGAATGCTGGTGGCCGGTGCGGCCCTGCTTCTGGCCGCGATGCTGTCCTACGGCATCCAGCACCCCCTGGGAGCGGATCCGCAGCAGGCGGCACAGGCCCTGGCCACCACCAGCGCCCGGCCCGGCGCCCGGCCGGGAGGGCCCACGGCCGCGACCGCGCCGGCCCACTCGTCCACGCCGTCCCCGACGTCCACCGTGTCAGCCGGCCTGTCGCCCTCGGACACGGCGACCGCGGGCACCGGCGAGTCCGCGACCTCCGCCACCACCACGGCTCCGGCCCCGGAGACGACGACCCCCACCGCGACGGCCACCGAGGCGGCACCGACGACCGCCTCCCCCACCGCGCCGGCCCCGCCCGCCGTCAAGGACGTCGCGGTGTCGAGCTTCCAGCAGACGGGTCCGACGACCGCCTCGGCCACGATCGACATCACCACGGACGGCACCGGACCGATCTCCGTCACCGTCTCGTGGTCCACGGGCGACACCGGGCTGCAGCTCGGCACCACCCCTGACGGCTCGTCCCAGACGTTCGACCGCAGCGGCGCCACCCAGTACACGCTCACCGTCGACCACACCTTCCAGGGCACCGGCTGCTACTGGACGGTGCAGGCCACGACCACCCCGGCGTCCGCCGACGGCGGCGCCTCGCAGCAGCTCCTGACCAGGGGATGTGGCCTCCGATGACCCCGATGACTCCGATGACCCCTGAGGACGACCGCACTCCCGCGCCCGCCGAGGACGGTGAGCCCAACCGGGTGCTCGACCCCGCCGACGCCGAGTACAGCGCCACGGTGCTGGCCAGTCACTGGATCCGCGGGCCCGAACCGGACACCACCCTCGCCGGGCCGCTGCCCTCCACGCAGATCCCGCCGACGCCGTCCCCTCCCACGCTGCCCGACCGCGCCGAAGGCACCGTGCTGCGTTTCGGCCCGGGGGTGACCGCCGCCGTCGCGCACCGTACCCACGGTGCGCTGCCCGCGGTGCCGCCGCCGGCCCCCGCGCGCCGACGCCTGCGACGACACGCGCTGCCCGCGCTCGTGCTGATCTGCGTCATCGCCTTCCTCGCCTGGCAGCGCCTCGGGCCGTCCGTCGCGGTGCGCACCGTGGCGGTCACGGCCCGGCCGACGGCTCTGGCCTGCGACGACACAGCGGACATCGTCGCCCTGGTCACCTCGAACGGCCGGCCGGGCACGCTCTCCTACCGCTGGTCCCGAAGCGACGGCACCGCCTCGGGCGCCCTGCGCGAAGTGATGGTCCGGGGCCAGAGACACGCACGCCTGCACCTGCTGTGGACCTTCCAGGGCAAGGGCCACTACACGGCGCGGGCCGAACTGCGCCTCCTGTCACCCACCCCTCGCACGGTGACCGCCCACTTCACGTACGACTGCCCCTGACCGGCCGGGCAGGGGCAGTTCTTCATACGTCACCGACTCCGGCCCCGAAACCGAACGCGCTACCGGCCGGGTCCGGCGGTCCAGGTGATGTGCGGTGGTACGACCCGCGCGCACACGGGGCTGCCGGAGGGGTCGGTCAGCCCGAGGCGCCCGACCAGCAGGCCGTCGCGTGCGGCGACGGCGAGGACGTCGGCGGGCACTTCGTCGAGCAGCAGCTTGGCCCGGCGGAACATGGTGAAGACGCCCGAGTCGTCGACCGTGCCCCACGAGAGGTAGATGAACCGGCGGCCCAGGCGGTTCTGTACGTAGGGACCTGTGACGTCCGTACCCGTCGGCGAGGAGACCGCGGCGCACTCCAGGGTCCAGGTCGCGGACGCGGCGTCACCGGGCCGCGGCTCCAGCAACTCGGCCGGACGGTCCCGACGCTGTACGGCGACATGGACGTCGCCGTACACCCGGACGCCACCGTCGACGGGGACCGAGCAGGTACGGCCGGGCAGGTCGACGGCTTCGATACGGATGCGCATGCCTGTCATCATCCCCCTGGTTTCCTGACAGCTCTCGTGTCATTGAGCCATAGGACGCTGGATCGTTGGGCGCATCCCGCCTTACGGTGGCGCCATGAGCAACCACTCGGAAGCGCCTGTCACGCCCGTCGAGGCCCCTGAACCTCCCTACTACGTGGCCGTCTTCACGACGGTGCGAACCGAGGACCAGAGCGGCTACAGCGAGACCAACGCACGCATGGAAGAGCTGGTGAAGGACGTCCCCGGGTTCCTGGGGATGGACCACGCGCAGACTCCTGGCGGGCTGGGCATCACCGTCGGGTACTTCCGCGACGCCGAAGCCCTCACCCAGTGGCGACGCAACGCCGAGCACCGCGCGGCGCAGAAGCGCGGGCGAGCCGAGTGGTACCAGAGCTACACGCTGCATGTGGCGAAAGTGGAGCGGAGCCACGGGTTCGTCCGAGGGCAGGTCCCGCAGAGCCCGACAGCAGGCTGACCGACCGAAGTCACCGCAGTTCTCCGGCGGTTCGCACGTCAGGTCGTGACTCGTTCTCAGCTGCTTCAGGGTGAGATCCGGATCGTAGATTGTGCCCATGATCGAAGATGCGTCACCCGAGCGGTCGGAGCGGTCGGACACACGACACAGGCCCGCCGCTCCGAACGAGGAGAAAGGCGGGGCCGGACTGCTGCGTTCGTCGGCGCTGATGGCCGCGGGAACGGTCGTCTCGCGCGCCACCGGACTGATACGGCAGGTGCTGCAGGCCGCCGCGCTGGGCACCGGGCTGCTGGCCACCACCTACAACCAGGCCAACACGGTGCCGACCAGTCTGTACTTCCTGCTGATCGGCGGCGCGCTGAACTCCGTCCTGGTCCCCCAACTGGTCCGGGCCCGCACGGAAGACCCCGACGGCGGCGCCGCCTTCGAACAACGCCTGGTCACCCTGGTGTTGTGCGTCCTCGGCATGGGGACCGCGCTGGCCACATGGGCCGCCCCTGAGATCATCAGCATCTACCAGCACGACACACCCGCCACGCACGACGCGTTCGAGCTGACCGTGGTCTTCGCCCGTTTCCTGCTCCCGCAGATCTTCTTCTACGGCGTGTTCAGCATCTTCGGTCAAGTCCTCAACGCCCGGAACCGGTTCGGCGCGATGATGTGGACCCCGGTCCTCAACAACCTCGTCCTGATCGCCATGTTCGGCCTGTACCTCGGACTGATGACCGTCCCCGAACAGGTCTCGGACATCACCGACGCCCAGGTCCGGCTGCTGGGGATCGGGACCACATGCGCCCTGGCCCTCCAGGCACTCGCCCTGATCCCCTACGCCCGCGCGGCCGGTTTCCGGTTCCGCCCGCGTTTCGACTGGCGAGGCACCGGCCTGCGCAAGAGCGTGAACGCGGCCCGCTGGACCCTGTTGTTCGTGCTGGCCAACCTCGTGGCGAGCACGGTGGTCACCCGCCTGGCCTCCGACGCCGACGCCGCTTTGCCCCGCGACGGCGTCGGCTACACCGCCTACAGCTACGCACAGCAGATATGGATGCTGCCCCAGTCGATCGTCACTGTCTCCCTGGTGACGGCCCTGCTCCCGCGCATGAGCCGGGCAGTGACCGAGCACCGCCTCGACGACCTGCGCGCCGACCTGTCCCGCGTACTGCGGATCAGCGGCGTCGTCATCGTCCCGGCCGCCTTCTTCTTTCTCGCCTTCGGACCGCGGATCGCCCAGCTGCTCTTCGCCCACGGCACCGCCGACGCCGCCGCCACCGTTCCCCTCGGCCACATGCTGCAGGCCTTCGGCCTGGGACTGATCCCGTTCTCCGCCCAGTACCTCATGCTGCGCGGCTTCTACGCCTTCGAGGACACCCGTACGCCGTTCCGGATGGCACTGTGGATCAGCGGCATCAACATCGCTCTCGCCGTCGCCTGCCACTTCCTGCTGTCTCCCCGCTGGTCGGTCACGGGAATGGCCGCCGCCTACGCCCTCTCCTACGCGATCGGCCTGCTGCTGACGGCCCGGCGGCTGCGGCAACGCACCGGGGGTCTGCTGGACGGCCGACGGATCTGCCGCACCTACGCCCGACTGACCACGGCCGCCACTGCCGCTGGGCTCGCCGGATGGCTCATCGCCCGCGCCTGCGGCCAGAGCCTGACCTCAGCCACCTGGACGCCGGCACTGTCCCTGGCAGCGGGCGGCCTCGCGATGATCCTGCTGTACCTGCTCTTCGCGCGGCTCCTGCGGATCACGGAACTGCGCGGGCTGCCGGGGCTGGGGTGAGCCGGCGTCGACGGATGTGAGGGCACAGGTGCCAGAGCGAGGAGCGTGTGTGGCGGGTCGGCTGGTCCGCCCGGCTCAAGGCCTACTGGTGCTCCCGGACGACCGGCACCAAGTCGGTTCCGACGTCCCCGTCACCCTCAGGACATCATCGCCGAGGTTGCGGTGCTCGTCCTGTGCCCAAAGCATGGCCTCGGGGGAACATCGACAGAGCCGCGTCCTGGGAAGACATGAGAGCCATGACGTTTCTTGCGACCGGGACCGGCGGCCCTCACCGGACAGGACGCACCCGACCGGCACGCATGGGACCGACATGACCGACGCCCGCCCCCATCCGCCGCGCACCCTGGTAACCGGCGCCACCGGCTACCTGGGCGGCCGCCTCGTGCCCGAGTTGCTGGCCGCCGGGCACTCGGTGCGCTGTCTGGCCCGTTCGCCCGGCAAGTTGCGGGACCATCCGTGGGCGGGGCGGGCGGAGGTCGTGCGCGGGGACGTGACGGACGAGGAGTCCGTGCGTGCGGCCATGGACGGAATCGACGTCGCGTACTACCTGGTGCACGCGCTCGGTACCGGGCGGGGTTTCGAGGAGACCGACCGGCGCGCGGCCAGGATCTTCGGGGAGCGGGCGCGTGCCGCCGGGGTCCGGCGGATCGTCTATCTCGGCGGGCTGAGCCCTTCCGGAGTACCCGAGCGCGCGCTGTCGCCCCATCTGCGGTCCCGCACCGAAGTGGGCCGCATCCTCCTGGCCTCGGGCGTGCCGACGGCCGTGCTGCGGGCAGCCGTGATCATCGGGTCGGGTTCGGCCTCGTTCGAGATGCTGCGCCATCTGACCGAGCGGCTCCCCGTGATGGTGACCCCGAGCTGGGTGCGCACCCGTATCCAGCCGATCGCCGTCCGCGACGTGCTCCGCCTCCTCGTGGGGTGCGCGCGGCTGCCGTACGAGGTGAACCGGGCCTTCGACATCGGCGGGCCGGATGTGGTCACGTACGAGGAGATGATGCGGCGGTACGCCGTCGTCGCCGGGCTGCCGAAACGGGTCATCGTTCCCGTTCCGCTGCTCACCCCCCGGTTGTCCAGCCTCTGGGTCGGTCTGGTCACTCCGGTGCCGGGCGCTCTCGCGCGTCCGCTGGTCGAGTCGCTGAAGCACGAGGTGGTCTGCGCCGAGCGGGACATCGTCCGGTACGTGCCCGACCCGCCGGAGGGGCCGGTCACCCTCGACGGGGCGATCAGGCTGGCGCTGCGGCGCGTGCAGGACGCGGACGTGGCCACCCGGTGGTCCTCGGCCTCGACTCCCCGCGCCCCCAGCGACCCGCTGCCGACCGATCCCGACTGGGCGGGCGGGAGCCTCTACACGGATGACCGCGAGCGTACGGTCGCGGCGTCGCCGCAGGCGCTGTGGCGGGTGGTGGAGGCGATCGGGGGCGAGAACGGCTGGTACTCCTCGCCGCTGGCCTGGTCACTGCGCGGCTGGCTGGACACCCTGGTGGGCGGTGTCGGCCTGCGCCGAGGGCGCCGGGACGCGACCCGGCTGCGGGTCGGCGACAGCCTGGACTTCTGGCGGGTGGAGGAGATCGAGCCGGGCCGGCTGCTCCGGCTGCGCGCGGAGATGCGGCTGCCGGGCCTGGCCTGGCTGGAGATGGCCGTCGACCGGGATCCGCAGGGACGCACGGTGTACCGGCAGCGGGCCCTGTTCCATCCGCACGGCCTGGCCGGGCACGCCTACTGGTGGGGCGTGGCCCCGTTCCACGCCGCGGTCTTCGGCGGCATGGTCCGCAACATCGCCACCGCCGCCGCATCGGGCGTCGACGAACCGGCCCGTACGCGCTGAGGGGATCAGAGAACCGTGCGTGTCTCCGCCTCCGTCCCCAACTCCGTCCCCCTCTCCGTCTCCATCGCCCTGTTCACCGCGGACCTGCGGGTGTACGACAATCCGGTCCTCCAGGCCGCTGTGCGGGACGCGGAACGGGTGGTCCCGCTCTTCGTCGTCGACACCGGCATCCGCCGCGCCGGCCAACGCCGGGCACGTCGAACTTCTCGCTCGCTGCCGCCTCGTTCTTGGACTGCGGCAGCACCACCAGGCTGAAGACCAGGGCGATCACGCCGATGGGGGCGTTGATGTAGAAGACGGACTCCCAGTTGACGTGCTGGACGAGCAGTCCGCCGACGATCGGACCGAGCGCGGTGGCGACGGACGAGATCACCGCCCAGACGCCGACCGCCATGCCGAACTTCTTCGGCGGGAACACCACACGCAGCAACGCCAGGGTGTTGGGCATGAGCATCGCACCGAAGAGACCCTGCACGGCGCGGAAGGCGAAGACACCGTTTCTGCACAGTTTCCCCACGATTCCGCACGCGAATATCTGTTCGCATGCCATCATCGACGAGGCAGAAGATGTGATCACCCGGGGGACCATTCGAGCCGTCATGTCGCAGGTGGCGCACCGGGTTTGCGGAAGGATGACGCCCCTGATGGGCAGACGCGTTCCCCAGCAGTCGCGGGTCCGGCCGGTGGGCCGGTTGCTGTGGCCGGTGACGGCCGCCGCCGGAGCCGCGCTCATCGCCGGCACTGTGCAGCCCCCGACCCCGGCTCGGCCGGACGCGGCGCCGGCCGCGTCCGTGACCTGCTCCGCCGGGGTGTGGAAGGCCGACTACTACGCCAACACCACTCTCACCGGCACACCCCGGAAGTCACTGTGCGACACATCCGTCAGCGAGAACTGGGGCAGGGGGCATCCCGCCGGGATATCCCTGCCCAACGACCGCTTCGGCGTCCGCTGGACGATGCGCCGCGACTTCGGCGGGGGCGGTCCTTTCCTGCTGCAGACCTCGGCCCAGGACGGCATCCGGGTCTGGATCGACGGCACGCGCTACGTCAACCTGTGGCACGACTACGCCTCCACCCAGCGCGCGAGCGTCAAGGTGACCGTGCCCGCCGGGACGCACACCGTCCGGGTCGACTACGCGGCCGTCACGGGCTCGGCCAACGTCACCGCCGGCCTCACCCCGACCACTCCGGACAGGGTGGCCCCGCTGGCCCCCGCCTCCGTGAAGGCTGTGCCCGGTGACGGCCGGGCCAAGGTCAGCTGGGCCCGCAACGCCGAGGCCGATCTGGCCGGTTACCGCGTCTACCGCTCCACCACCACCCCCATGGCGACCGACACCGCGCACCGGATCAGTGGCTCCGCTCCGCTGACCGGCACCACGTTCACCTCGACCGGGCTGCGCAACGGCACCAAGTACTACTTCGCCGTCACAGCCGTGGACCGCGCGGGCAACCAGTCCCGCGCCTCGGCGAACGTCCCGACCGCCCCGGCCGACGCCACCCCGCCGCGGTACCCGCTCCTGCTGGGAGCCGACGGCTACGGCGACATCGACCTCAACGGCAACGGTGTGCCCGACCCCGGCGACGACCTCGGCGAGAACCACCTGAGCTGGGGGCCGAGTGAGGACGACGACTTCAGCACCCAGGACTCCTTCGCCGGCTACCACGTCTACCGCGCCACCGCCCCCGGCGGCCCCTGGGCCAGGATCAGAAGCGCCGACGCCCGAGTGGTCCAGGACAACGCCTACGCCGACAAGGCCGCCCCGATCGGCATCACCGCCTACTACCGGGTGACGGCCGTGGACACCGCCGGCAACGAGTCCGCCCCGGCCACCACCGAGTCCGGTGAGTACGGCATGACCGTCGCCTCCGCGCTCCGTCCCGACACCGGGCTGTACCCGCCGCAGCAGCCCACCGGGCTCACGGGCGAACTCAGCGGTGACAACGCCGTGCTGGACTGGGCCGACAACCCGGTCGGCAGCCCCGTGCACGGCCTGACCGGCAGCTATCAGGTGCAGTCCGCGTCCTCGGCCTCAGGCCCCTGGACCCTGCGCGCCGGCGACAGCCCACTGCTCACCTCGTCGCAGTTCACCGACACCGCCCTGCCCGCGGGCGGCACCCGCCACTACCGGGTGCGCGCCGTCAACGACGCCACCGACCTCGGCAGGCCACGCGTGTACTCGGCCTGGACCGAGCCGGTCGCCGTCAGCCGCCCGCTGCCACCGGACACCACCCCTCCCGCCGCGCCCCGCGCGCCCGAGGCCACCGCCCCCGAGGGCGGCACCACCGCCATCCTGACCTGGACCACCAACGGCTGGCCCGGCTATGAGCAGGACTTCGCCGGCTACCAGGTCACCCGTGGCGCGGGCCCCGACGGTCCGTTCACGGACTCCGGAAGCCCCCGCACACCCCAGTGCGACGCCGTGCCCGGCACCGAGGAGCAGGTCCGCTGCACCCTCACCGACGGCCCGATCGCCGCCGACGCCACCCCGTACTACCGGGTCGTCGCGGTCGACCAGGCGGGCAACCGCTCCTCCGGCACCGTGGTGCGGCTCAAGCGGCCGGCCCCGCCGGCGCCCAAGCCGCCCACGCCCACCGGGCTGACCGCCACCCGCGACGACGGCGGCCTCCTGCTCGACTGGGACGACTCCCCACCGTCCGAGGTCTACCTCTACTACCTGCATCGCACGACCTACGGCAGCCCGTGCGGCAACGTCGACACCTTCCACACGGCCGACTCCTCCTACCTGGACACCGACCCGTACCGCAAAGCCCGTTACTGCCTGACGGTGCGCGGCTTCGAGGGCAACTACAGCGACCCGGTCTGGATCGACGTGCCCGACTGGAACGAGGGGCCCGGCCCCGCCCCGCAGGCGCCCGAGATGCCGTCCGCGGCGGGCACCACCGACGGCATCCGGCTGACCTGGTCCGCCGGCGACCCCGCCGCGGCCCGCTACGAGGTCTGGCGCCGCACTGAGACGGACGCCGTGTACATCAAGACCGCCGACATCCCCGCGACGACGTCCCCGGACTGGACCGACACCGGCGCACCGGCCGGAGTGCCCTCCTGCTACCGGACCATCGCCGTGGACGCGGCGGGGAACCGCTCAGGATTCTCCGAGGACAACTGCGCGGTCCGCCCGTACGCCGAGGGCACCGCACGTCCCGACCGGCCCGCTGACCTGACCGCACGGCAGGACGGCGACCACGTGGTGCTGTCCTGGCAGCCCGTCTCCGGCGCCACCGGCTACCTGGTCTACCGGTACTGGAGTGACGCCGCCAACCCCGGCACCCGGATCCAGGACCAGCCCGTTGCGGGCACCACGGTGAACGACACCGCCGCACCCTCCCCCTCCTCCAACGCGTATTACGCGGTCGTGGCCGTGGACGCCGCCGGCGTGCGTTCCGAGGCGACGGTGCTGCCGTGGATGGGCGACGGCTACGGCGCCTCCCTCAGCCTGGCCGCGAGCGGCTCGGCGGACGGTGTGCTGCTCAGCTGGACGTGGTCCTGCCAGAACGACTGGTGCCCGGAGCCGTCCTCGTTCGCGGTCCAGCGCTGGAACCCCGCCACCCAGGTGTGGGACGAACTGACCTCGACCCTGCCCGGCACCGCCGTGTCCTACCTGGACACCGCCGCACCGGCCGGCGCCACCTCCTACTACCGGGTGCAGGTCTACGGCCAGGACGGCGACACTCCCGAGCAGATGGGTTACGCGGCGGTCCCCGGCACCCGCCCGGCGGCGTCCGCCTCGAACTGACGCCCCACCGACAACACCCCGACCCCGTCGCCCGTCGCCCCGACGGGCGACGGGCGCCTGCTCCTCCGGTCCGGTGACCGCACGGCGGCAGCTGCGTCACTGCGCCTTTGTCCGAGGCTGGGCCGACGACACGGTCGCCCGCTCCCGCCCACGCTCAGCCGGTCCGCCAGGCCGACTCGAGGGCCGTCCGGTTGGCGCGCAGAAGATCGTCCAGGTCCGTCTCGTAGAGCGAGTCCGGGACGCCGTCGGAGAAGATCTCCAGGACACAAGGGCCGCGGTAGCCGGCGTCGTGCGCGGCGTGCAGCAGCAGGCCGACCGGGATGTCGCCGGTGCCGACCGAGCGCCGGTCCATCCGCGAGCGGGGTGTGCGCCAGTCGCTGACCTGGAGCAGGAACAGACGGTCGGGAGCGTCGGCGAGGCGAGGGACGAGATCCGGGTCCTGCCACACGTTCCACAGATCGAGGCAGACGCCCACGTTCTCGCGATCGACCTCCTGGACGATGCCGAGCGCCTGCCGGTGGGTCCAGATGGCGGTCTCCGCGTTGAGCAGGACGGGATTGAGGGGTTCCAGCGCGATGCGTACGCCGTGGTCGGCGGCGATGTCCGCCAGTTCGCGGTGATGGGCGACGACCTGGCGGATCGCCTCGTGCAGATTTCCGTCGGGCGCCGGCCCCGTGTTGGTGACGAAGACCGCGCCCGGGGCGAACGGCGCGATCAGCTCCACGCTGCGGCGAAACCGGTCCAGGCGGTCACGCCGGCCGGCGGGCTCGGGCTGGGTCTCGCTGGGGAACACGGTCCGTACGGCGGGCTGGACCGAGCTGATCGGCAGTGCCGCCTCCGCGACCGAGGCGAGCTGCGCCTTGGCGCGGTCGGGGTCCTGGTCGAGTTTCGTCTCGCACAGCTCGATCGCCTCGACACCGAGGCGGGAGTAGTGCGCCAGGTCCTCCTCGAAGGACCAGGGCGTGGTGGTGAACTGGTTGACGCCGTAGGGGAAGGGGAACGGCGGCGGTGCCGGGCTGCTCATGCGAGTCATACGAGTACGTCCGTGTCGTTGCCGCTGTCGGTCAGGAAACCCGTGACCGCCCGGTGGAACTTCTCCGGCTCGTCGAAGAACAGTGCGTGGCCGCTGTGCTCGAAGAAGACGGTCCGGGCATCCGGGAGCGCCTGGCCGACCCATGCGGGGCCCTGCCAGGGGAACACACTGTCCTGACGTGCCACCAGGACCAGGCTGGGCAGGCGGATCGTGGGCAACAGGTCGCGCCAGTCGTGGCGAGTGTGGTCGGCCATCAGCGCGTTGCGTGCGTACGGGGGCGACTTGGCCATCTCGGCCAGCAGCAACTCCCGCTCGGCGGCGGTGGGTTCGGTGGCGAGGACGGTACGGATCTGATCCTCGTCGAAGGCCGGGGGGTCGCAGGTGAGCTGGGTCTGCAGGGCGGCCAGGGAGGGTTCGTCGTAGCAGGTGGCGTGTGCGTGCTTCCAGTCCGGTGCGTAGTACTGGCGGGGCGACTGCTGGACGTAGATCGCGCGGGCCAGGCGGTGACCGCCGAACAGTTCCAGATAGCTCCAGATGACCGGGCAGCCCAGTGACCAGCCCAGGACGGTGACCTCACGCAGGTCGAGTTCTTCGAGGAGGTCGAACAGGTCCTTGGCCAGCCTCGGCACCCGGTAGCCGTGGCGGGGGGTGCCGGAGTCGCCGTGACCGCGCAGATCGACGGTGATGACGCGGGCGTGTTCGGCGAGGGCGTCCACGTTGCGGGTGAAGAAGCGGCCGCTGAAGCCCCAGCCGTGGAGCAGGACGAGGGGCGGGCCGGTGCCCTTCTCCTCGTAGTGGATGGTGACGCCGTCGCTGGTGGTGACGGTGCTCATGGATCTCCTTCTACGTGAGGGGGCCGGTGAGGCCCTCACCGAGCGCGGCCACGGCGGCGGCCCCGTGCCCTGCCGCGAGCAGTGGTGTGCGGATGTCCTGCTCCAGGTCGGGCAGGTAGCCGAGGAGGACGTCGGCGGGCCCCTGGATCCGTACGCGGCCCAGGGCGGCCGGCAGCAGCAGGCTCCGGGCGCGCCCGAGCCGCTCGAACCGGCCACCGGACTCAACGGTGACCGGCGCACCGGCGTTGCTGACGACCAGTGCGGTGGAGAAGTCGTGCACCAGTGGGGCCGTGCTGCCCGCCCGCCACCGCTCCAGGGCGAAGTACGGGCCGGCGCACAGCACCGTGCGCTCGACTCCGTCGTCGACCTGGACGCTCAGGCCGGAGTGGAACTCGGGGCGTGGACCGGGACGCCACTCGTCGAGGAGCCGTCCGAGGTTGGTGTGCCACTCCTCGTCGTCCAGTTCCGAGCCGTCCTCCATGTGCCGGCGCATGGCGTGCTGCTGGATGTCGGAGGTCTGCTCGATCTCGTAGACCAGGGTGCCGGGGCCGAAACTGTGCAGGGTGCCGCCGGGTACGTAGACGGTCTGCCCGGCCCGTACCGGAAGCCGGCGCATGACCGCGTCGAAGTCCTGGGCGAGCAGGGCCCGGTGCAGCGTGTCCCGGTCCACACCGGCCTTCACCCCCACCAGCGCGGTGGCTCCCGGGGCCGCGTCGAGGATGTGCCACGCCTCGGTCTTGCCGTGGGGCTCGCCCTCCAGCCGGCGTGCGGTCTCGTCGTCGGCGTGCAGATGGACCGGGAGGGCGCCGGTGCCGTCGATGAACTTGGTCAGCACCGGGAAGTGCGGGCCGCGCCAGCCGCGTCCCACGAGTTCGTCGGGATGGTCCTCGACGAGCCGGCGCAGCGGCCGGCCGGCCAACGAGCCGTCCGCGACGCGCGCACCCTCGCCGTCCACGTCGCTGACCTCCCAGGTCTCGGCGACCGGGCCGTCGGGCAGGCCGGTACGGCCCAGCCGTTCGGCGAGAGCCCGGCCGCCGAAGACGTGCTGCTTGACCGGGGTGGTCAGCCGCAGGGGGTACCAGTCCACGGTCGCTCCTGGTTCTGCTGACGTGCTGTCTGGCGGGGTGTCAGGGGACGGGGTGTCAGAGGATCGGCTGGCCGCCGGTGACGGCGATGCGCGCACCCGAGACGTACGCGGCCTCGTCCGAGGCGAGCATGACGTACACGGGGGCGAGTTCGGCCGGCTGCCCGGCCCGTCCCAGCGGGGTCTGGCTGCCGAAGTCCTCGACCTGCTCGGGCGGCATCGTGGCGGGGATCAGCGGCGTCCAGATGGGCCCCGGGGCGACGCTGTTGACCCGGATGCCCCGCTCGGCGAGCGACTGGGACAGCGAGCCGACCATGTTGGCCAGGCCCGCCTTCGTCGCGTTGTACGCCAGCAGGCCCGGCGGCGGCGTGTCGGAGTTCACCGAGCTGGACGCGATGACCGATGCCCCCGGCTTCATGTGCGGCACCGCCGCCTTGCAGAGGTGGAACATGGCGCTGAGGTTGGTCGCCAGCGTGTGGTCCCACTCCTCGTCCGGGACCTCCTCGATCGACTCGCGGAACATCTGGAACGCCGCGTTGCTGACCAGGACGTCGATGCGGCCGAACTCCTCGACGGCCCGCGCCACCACCTCCCGGCAGTGGGCGGGATCGCTCAGGTCACCGGGCACCAGAACCGCCTTGCGGCCGGCCTCCTCCACCCAGCGCGCCGTGTCGCGGGCGTCGTCCTCCTCCTCGTCCAGGTGCGAGAGGAGGACATCGGCGCCCTCGCGGGCGTAGGCGATCGCGACGGCCTTGCCGATGCCGCTGTCACCACCGGTGATCACGGCTGCCTTCCCGGCCAGTCGGCCCGATCCGCGGTAGCTCTGCTCACCGTGGTCGGCCCGGGGCCGCAGGTCCGCCTCGGTACCGGGAGGCTGTTGCTGCTGGGCGGGGTTGTGCATGGGGAAATCCCCCTCTTTCTTTCATCGCGGGGATCACCGCACCGGCTGGGAGGCGGTAGGGCCGCCGTACCGAACGAAGGCCACGCCAAAGAGCGGCAAAGGCTTGGGCGCCGGTGCGCCTGTCGTGCCGACCGGGGTACCCGGCGCGCCCGGCAGGAAACGAGCCCCTACGGCAGTGGCGCGACGCAAGGAGAGCCGATGACCCCGCCCCGAAACCGTGCACAGGACAATCACCAGGCGAGGGGGAAGAGTCACACCGGCCGCGGGAAACCGGGCGGGCGCGCGCTGCTCGCCGACCCGCTGGGCAACAAGGGCGTCGCCTTCACCCACGAGGAGCGGGAGCGGCACGGCCTGGTCGGAACGCTGCCGCCCGCGGTGCTGTCCCCGGAACTCCAGGCCCGCCGCGCCTGGGAGCAACTGCGGGCGCAGCCGGACGACCTGGCGAAGAACGTGTACCTGGAGCAGCTCCACGACCGCAACGAGGTCCTCTACTTCCGGCTGCTCACCGACCACCTCACCGAGCTGCTGCCGATCGTGTACGACCCGACCGTGGGCGAGGCGATCAAGCGGTACAGCCACGAATACCGGCGACCGCGCGGGGTCTATCTCTCCGTCGACCGGCCCCAGGACATCCGCCCCGCCTTCCAGGCGCTCGGCCTCGGTCCCGACGACGTCGACCTGGTGGTGGCGACCGACGCGGAGCAACTCCTCGGCATCGGCGACTGGGGCGTCGGCGGCATGCAGATCTCGGTCGGCAAGCTGGCCGTCTACACCGCCGCCGCGGGCATCCACCCGGGGCGCTCCGTTCCGGTGATGCTCGACGTCGGCACCGGGAACCAGGCGCTGCTCAACGATCCGCTGTACGTCGGCAACCGGCACAACAGGGTGCGCGGCGAGGCGTACGACGCGTTCGTCGCCGCCTTCGTGGAGGCGGTCACCGAGCTGTTCCCGCGCGCACTGCTGCACTGGGAGGACTTCGGACCGGGCAACAGCCGCCGCATCCTCGAGCGGTACGGCGAGAGGATCCTCACCTTCAACGACGACATGCAGGGCACCGGCGCGATCACACTGGCCTGCGTGATGAACGCGGTGCGGGTCACCGGCACGCCGATGCGGGACCAGCGGGTCGTGGTCTTCGGCGCCGGGACGGCGGGCGTGGGCATCGCCGACCAGCTGCGCGACGCCATGGTCCGCGACGGACTGGACCGCGAGGAGGCCACCCGCCGTATCTGGTGCGTGGACCGCCAGGGCCTGCTGCGGCAGTCCACCGAGCACCTGCGCGACTACCAGCAGCCGTACGCGCGCCCCGACGACGACTGGCCCGACGACCGGCCGGCGGACCTGCAGGGTGTGGTGGACCACGTGCACCCGACCGTGCTGGTGGGAACGTCCACCCAGCACGGTGCCTTCACCGAGGACGTGGTGCGTTCCATGGCCCGTGACGTGGACCGGCCGGTCGTCCTGCCGCTGTCCAACCCCACGGAGAAGATCGAGGCCACGCCGGCGGACGTCCTGCGGTGGACCGGCGGCAAGGCCCTGGTCGCCGTCGGCATCCCGGTTGCTCCGGTGGAGCTGGACGGCACCACGTACGTCATCGGCCAGGCCAACAACGCCCTCCTGTGCCCCGGCCTCGGGCTGGGCGCCGTGGTGGCCGGCGCCGAGCGGATCACCGACGGCATGCTCCAGGCCGCGGCGGAAGCCGTCGCCGGCCTCGCCGACCTGTCGGAGCCCGGCGCCGCCCTGCTGCCGGAGGTGGAGAACCTGCGCACCTCCTCGGCCGTGGTCGCGGCGGCCGTCGTCCGTCGCGCGGCCGAGGAGGGCGTGGCCCGGGCCCGCCTCGACGACGTGATCCAGCAGATCCAGGACGCCATGTGGCAGCCCGAGTACGGCTGACGGGCCGAGGCGGCGGGTGCGCGCCGTCTGCGCCGGCGGCGACGCCCGCGCGGCCGCCGAACTCTCCGGACAGCACTGGTCCGAGCTCGGCGGCCACATCGACGAACTCTTCGACACCGACCAGTTCGCCCGATCGGCGACCGGCCGGAACGGGTGGCGGCGTCCGCCGCCGGGCGGACCCACAGGTGCCCTGCCCGGCGGCGAATCCGGACGATCGTCAGGCGGTGAACCGGTGTGTGCCGGAGCCGACCTGGTAGACCGCGCAGCCGTCCTCCTGGCGCAGGAACGTCCCGTGCGTGTGCGTGACGGCCTTCGGAGCGGACGTGGGGATCCACACCTCGGCGGTCGTGTTGGGCGGCACCGCGCAGGTCAGGGTGAAGCGGCCGCCCCGCTGGAGCCATCGGGTGGAGACGGGGCCGTAGACCGAGGTGAACGTGGCGCGGGCGGAGGTGACGGCTCCGCCCGGGCGGGGCCGGATGACGATCTCGCGGTAGCCGGGCCGGCCCGCCGAGATGCCGGCGATGTTCGTGTACATCCATTCCCCCACCGAGCCGTAGGCGTAGTGGTTGAAGGAGTTCATGGCCGTGTCCTGGAAGGTGCCGTCGGGCCGGATGGAGTCCCAGCGTTCCCACATCGTGGTGGCGCCCCTGTCGATCTGGTAGCCCCAGCTGGGGAAGGAGCGCTGCTGCAGCAGGCGGTGGGCGACGTCGGTGTGCCCGGCGTCGGTCAGGACGGGCAGCAGCCGGGGCGTGCCGAGGAAACCCGTCGACAGGTGCCAGTCCCTGGCCTCGATCAGCGCCACGAGCCGGTCGGCGGCGGCCTCGCGCGAGGCGTCCGGCAGCAGGTTCATCGACAGCGCCAGGACATAGGCCGTCTGCGTATCGCCCTTCACCCTGCCCCCGGAGGTGACGTAGGCGTCCCGGAACGCCGCCCGTATCCGTTCGAAGAGATCACGATACGGGGCGGCGTCCTCGCCGAGCTCCTCGGCCATCCGGGCGGCGAGGTCGGCGCTGTGCGCGAAGTACGCGGTGGCGATGACGTCCTTGGGGGTCTCGTCCTCGACGTTCAGCCAGTCGCCGTAGCCCTCGGCCGGGCGCAGCAGACGGTCGCTGTTCGTCTCCAGGTATCTCAGCCACGCCTGGACGGACGGCCAGGCGTCCTCGAGGACCCGGCGGTCACCGTAGGTCCGGTAGAGGGCCCAGGGGACCGTGACGCCCGCGTCGCCCCAGCCGGCCGTGCCGTTGCCGAGGGTGCCGACCACCGGGGCCACGTCCGTGAACGCGCCGGCCGGGGTCCGCGAGTCCCGCAGGTCGACGAGCCACTTGGACAGGAAGCGGGCCGACTCCATCGTGTAGGCGGCGGTGGGGGCGAAGACGTTGATGTCTCCCGTCCATCCCAGGCGCTCGTCGCGCGCGGGAGTATCGGTCGGCACGGAGAGGAAGTTGCCGCGCTGCCCCCACGTGATGTTGTGGTGCAGCTGGTTGAGCATCGGCACGTCGGTCTCGAAGTCGAGGGTGAAGGGGGCGGACGTATGCATGACGCGCCCGGTGACGGCCTTCGCCGTGGGGGTGCCGGGGAAACCGGTCACCTCGACGTAGCGGAACCCGTGGAAGGTGAAGCGCGGCTCGTAGACCTCCTCCCCCCGGCCCTTGAGGGTGTACGTGTCGGTCGCCGCCGCGCTGCGCAGGTTCGCGGTGTAGACCGTGCCGTCGGGGTTGAGCACCTCGGCGTGCCTGAGCCGGACGGTCGTTCCGGCGTCGCCCGACACCCGCAGCCGTACCGAGCCGACCATGTTCTGCCCCAGGTCGAACACGTGGACGCCGGGCTTGGGTTGGGTCACCTTCTTCGGGGTCAGCTCCCGCTCCACGCGCACCGGGCCGTCCACCTGCGCGACGATCAGGTCGGGACCGACGTCGCCGGCACCGCGTACGCCGAGCCAGCTCCCGTCGTCGAAGCCGGGTGAGGTCCAGCCGGGGGTCTCCTTGCGCGCGTCGTACGTCTCGCCGTTCAGGAGGTCGGCGGCGACGATCGGCCCGGCGGCGGCCCGCCAGTCGGTTCCCGACGTGATGCGCTCGCTCGTCCCGTCCGCGTACTCCACCTCCAACTGGGCGAGCAACGCCGGGCGTTGACCATACTGACCGGGCCCGAACATGCCGACGTTGCCCGCGTACCAGCCGGGTGCCAGGTACGCCCCGATGGCGTTGGCGCCGGGCCGCAGGAGCGTGGTGACGTCGTACGTCTGGTACTGGACGCGCGTGCGGTAGTCCGTCCATCCGGGAGCGAGCTCGTCGCGGCCCACGCGGCTGCCGTTGAGATGGGCCTCGTACAGGCCGAGCGCCGTGGCGTACAGGCGCGCGCGGGACACCTTCCTGCGCGGGAGCCGGAATTCGTGCCGCAGCTGGGTGACGGCGTACGACACCGGGACGACCCTTCCCCACGGCCCGCCGCCCCAGGCGGCCGCCACTCTGGCCGCCGGCCAGCCACCGTCGTCGAAGCCCGACTCCCGCCAGCCGGCCGGGGGTTCCTCGTCCGTGGCCTTCCAGGAGGCGTCGGTGACCACCTTGCGCTCACCGGAGGCGGTACGGACAACGAGGGCGGCGATGAGCCCGGCCGGGCCCTCGGTCGCGTTGGTGGCGGAGACGGCGATAACGTTGTCACCGGCCCGTACCCGGTCCAGTACGTCGATCACGGCCGGGCGGCGCCAGCCGTCGTTGTCCGTCTCGAGATCGGTGCGGGCCACCTCGACGCCGTTCACGGAGACGGCGTACACGTTGTCCGCGGTGAGGGCGAGCGTCGCCGAGGTGATCCCGTCGGGCAGTTCGGCGGTGGCGCGGAACCAGCGCGTGGCCGCCGGAACGCTGCTCGTCGGATCACCCTCGGGGAACCAGATCCAGGAACCGCCCTCGAAGGACGGAGCGTCCGTGAGGCCGGCGGGTGCCGAGATCCAGTCGGCGGTCCACCGCCCGGCCTCCATGAGCCCGGTCTCCCACCATGAGGGCGCGCTCCAGCCGGAGACGTGCCCGTCGCCGTCCCACACGCGCACGGACCAGTGGTAGCGCTTCCGGGGCTCGAGCGCGGGGCCTCCGTACGGCACGAGGACGGACTCGCCGGACATGACCTTCCCGCTGTCCCAGACGTCCGGGCGGGTGAGACCCGAGGGGCTCGTCGCCACCCGGACCTGGTAGGCGCTCTGACGCACGCCCACCTGCTCGGAGACCAACGGCCAGGACAGCCGGGGGCGTTGCGCGTCGAGGCCCAGGGGGTGCTGGACGTACTCCACCGTCGGCGCCGCGACACGCAGCCCGCTGCCCCGCGTCCGCGCCGGAACCTGTCCTGACGCCGGCGCGGCTGCCGCCGGTACGGAGCCGGCGGTTGCCGCCACGACCGTGGCGGTTGCGCCCGCGAGAATGTTCCTCCTGCTGATCACTACGACTCCTCACTCACACAGAATGGATGAATCGATTCAGAACTGAGAGGCGTGGGTAACGTAAGAGCCGAGCGGGGCGGTGGTCAATCGTCGTGCAGTCCATTTCGTGGCACGCCCGTTGGCGATCGCCCCCGGCCGGGTCGGCGTGCGCAGGGGAGCCGAGGGCGATTGAACGGTTTCAATCGAACCTCGTCATGAGTCGCACTCGACGGCGGGCAGCCCGTCCCACGGTGTCCTGGGACCTGTCTCGGAGAAACAAGAGCAACTCGTACAACCACCTTCCCTTTTCGCAGGTCCGACCGAGCGGTACGCACGGACGTGCGTTCAGCTCCGCTCATAGGGAAGGACTTCCTTGGCTTCCACACGCACCACCCGACGCCGTCTCGGCGCCTCCGTCGCCGCCGTTCTCGCCGTGACGGTCGGTGCCGGCGTCCTGGCCTCGCCGGGGGCCGTGGCCGCTCCCGCCGCCATGACCGGGGCCACCGCCGCCACCACCGGCGAGGCGAACCTGCCCCTCGATGCCGACATCGTCAGCACCGGCGACACCGGATACCTCACCTCCCGGACGGACGGCTCCGGCAACAAGGTTCTGGAGTGGCACAAGTACGCCGACGGCTCGGTGCTGCCGGTCAGCACCGGCACCGTGGGCCACGACAGCGCCTCCGACATCGTCGTGACCAGCGATGGCGGCAGCATGGTCTTCCTGCGGGACATGAGGGAAGGCGCCACCTGGTCCGCTTCCTACGACCTCGCGTCCGAGTTCAAGCCCGGCGCGCAGCTCGTCGGCGTGGTCGGCGACAACCTTTTCGTGAAGGTTCCGACAGGCAGCGGGAGCTACCAGGAGCTGTGGCAGCTCTCCCAGGCCGACGGGGTCGCCAAGAAGACGAAGCGCTCGTCCAACTCCTACAGCACGGACTTCAAGGTCGTCGCCTCCACGAGCGACGTCCTGCTCGTCCTGAGCAGCAACCGGGTCTCCTCGGGCTCGACGAGCCGGACCGAGTACTGGAAGACGCGCACGACCGTCAACAGCGACGCGGTGATCGAGTCGGGCAGCAGGGAGAACACCGCCCCGTGGACCCAGGCCTCGACGGGCGCCTACACCGCCGACTACGAGGCGTCGGTCGAGTACCGGGGCGGGGTCACCGAACTCGTCGTGGACGGGACGTACGTCCACAAGAGGTTCGCCATGGACGCCTCCATGAGCGGCGCCGTCATCGCCGGTATCACCAGGGACACGCTGCTCTACGGGGTCCCGGGCAAGGCGGTGGCCGACGGGGCGCCGAGCCCGCTGTACGCCCGGAGCGTCACCGACTCCGCCGCCGCGCCGTACAAACTCCTGGAGCACTTCTCCAGCGTGGCCCACGCGCCGGACGGCGGCCTGCTCGTGCGCGGCGCCACGGCCGACACCGACGGGCTGTTCCGGATCTGGGAGGGGAACGACGGCCTCCCGAGCGCCACGCTCGTGGCGGACACCGGCCGGCTCAAGGCCGTCGAGGTGACCGCGTCGAAGGTCCCCACCGCGGTGAGCCTGGAGAAGCCGGGCACCACGGTCCCGATGGAATGGACCCTGTCCCGCGCGAACGCCACCGTGGACCTCACGCTCACGCACACGGCCACCGGCAAGAAGCTCACCACACGCCTGTCCCAGCCGGTCTCCGACAGCCGTTTCGCCTTCGGCTGGAACGGCGTCCTGGAGGGCATCAGCGCCCCGAACGGCGCCTACACGTGGCAGATCACCGCCACCCCGACCGACGGCGTCGGCGCCCCGGCGACGGCCCGGGGGAGCTTGCAGATCTCGCGCCGGGCCAACCCGCACGACTTCACCGACAACGGCTCGACGGACGTCCTCGCGCGGGACGCCTCGGGTGCGCTGTGGCGGAACGACCTCTTCGACTGGCCGTCGGGCAGCCAGGTGACCACGGCCAAGCGGACGAAGATGGGTACCGGTTGGCAGGTCTACAACCAGATCGAGGCCGCGGGGAACCTCGCCGGCACCTCGACGGGCGACCTCGTCGCCCGCGACACCTCGGGCGTCCTGTGGCTGTACCAGGGCAAGGGCGACGGCACCTTCGCTACCCGCGTCAAGGCCGGCACCGGCTGGCAGATCTACAAGAAGATCACCGGTGGCAGCGACCTCACCGGAGACGGCCGGTCCGACCTCCTCGCCACCGACGCCTCCGGAGTCCTGTGGCTCTACAAGGGCACCGGCCGCTCGTCCGCCCCCTTCGCCACCCGCGTCAAGGTCGCCACCGGCTGGCAGATCTACAACCAGATCACCGCCGTCGGCAACATCGCGGGCACCGCCGCCGGCGACCTCGTCGCCCGCGACGCCTCGGGCGTCCTGTGGCTGTACCAGGGCAACGGCACGGGCAAGTTCACCGCCCGCGTCAGGATCGGTTCCGGCTGGAAATCCTTCTCCCACCTCGTCGGCGCGGGCGACGTCACCGCCGACGGCCGCCCCGACCTGATCGCCTACGGCCCGAACGGCACGTACGTCTACCGCTCGACCGGCTCGACGACGGCCCCGTTCAGCCGGCTGACGACCAACCTCTACGCGGGCGAGGGCACCAAGTTCAACAACATCGCCTAGTGTCCGGGCGGCGGGAGGACCGGCTGTCGGTCTTCTCCGGGATCGTGTGCCGGATGCCCCGTCGTCGCAGGTGATCGCGGCGAGGCCGGTCGCCGGATGACAACGAACCCCCCGGGTCGATGACCCGGGGGGTTCACACGGAGCGGGTGAGAGAGTCGAACTCGCGCTCTCAGTGGTCGTCGGTGATGGTGGTCGCGATGCCGTTGCTGATCTCCACCTCGGCGGAGAAGCCCTTCTTGGCGGCCGTCTCCAGTTCCGCCTCGGTGCACTCGCGGCCGCCCTCGCCACCCGGCCCGGTGTTCACGGCGGCGCAGATGTCGTCGTAACCCATGATCTTGGTGTCATCGGCGACGAGGAACTGCTGCTCGGTGCCCTTCATGTCGGAGACGGTGTACTTGCCCGGCGCCAGGTAGGAGACGTTGCCGAACCAGGTTCCGTTGACGCCCTTGCCCTCGTCGATGCCCTCGATGACGGTCTCGCGGGAGTCGGAACCACTGCCGGAGCCGGACGCGGAGTCCTGCGGGGCGGCGCGTCGCTCGGTCACCAGGGTCGCGACGCCGTTCTTCATCTCCACGTCGGCGTTCACGGCACCCTTCTTGAGGGCCGACTCCAGCTGGTCCACCGTGCACGGAGCGTCCACCGTGGACCCCGCCTCGCCGCATATCCTGCCCGCGCCGTACACCTCGGTGTCGTCGGCGACCCAGAACTGCTGGTCCGCCTTGCCCGGTACGGACACGATGTACTTGCCCGGGGCGAGGTAGGTGACCTTGCCGTTCTTGAACGAACCGCTGACGCCCTTGGAGTCCTTGAGGTTCTCGGAGTCCTCGGAGTTCTTGGATTCCTTGGACTTCTTGGAGTTCTTGTTGTCCGACGCCTTCTCCGCGACCGCCACCGGGCTCGCCTTGTCCACCTGGCTCTTGCCGGACGAGCTGTCGGCGGTGCCGTTCTGGCATGCCGTCATCAGCAGTGCGGCGGTGACCGCGGCGGTGGTGAGGACGGCCTTGCGCAGGTGGCGGTTCTTCACGGGAGCTTCCCTTCGAGGTGTGGAGCAGCAAGGAGCCGGCGGCGCTTCCGCGGTCCCCCGCTCTGTGATCACTATGAGGGCGCCGAGAGTCCGCAGGTCACGCCTGCCTTCCCTTCACGACACCGCCGTGGCGCAGCCGTGACACAGCAACACATCGGCTGTGTACGGCGGTTCGTCGAGGCGCCGCCTTGCGTCACAGGCGCGTGCGCGTATTGGCGCGGCTGAGGTCCTTCTGGCTCGGGAGCTCGTGCTCTCCTCCAGGCAAGCTGTGGGCACGACGCCGGAGTTGATCGGTCAGGTCGCGCCGGGAGTTCCGCCGAGGTCGACGGTGGACGGCTCCTGGCCGGACTCGGAAAACTCCCAAGCCGTGATCTTCGCGCTCTTCGGCACCCGGTAGGCGAACACCATCTGATCCTTGGAGCCGGGCTGAAGCCGCTCGTCGCACTCCGGGTTCCCCGGGATCTTGTCCAGGCCGTCGATGACGCCGTAGCGGCGGCCCTGGTCGTCGATCAGGCTGCTGAGGACGGGCGCCGAGCACGTGAGGTCCATACCGGACTTCGTTCCGTTGAGGACGACGGCCTCCAGGGCCACGTACTTCGCTTCGGCGCCGGCGCTCTTGGTGCCTCCGTCCATGAGGATCCCGTCGACCTCATGCACTTTGTTGATCTCGACGACGGTGCCGCCGTTGCGGGCTTCCTCGCCGATCTTGAATCCGCCCGCCGGACCGGGAGACCGAGACGCGCTCGTCGCGGCGGTGTCGGGCGGACCGCCGCAGGCGGTGAGCAGCAGGGCGGCGGTCAGTGCCGCGGTCACCGCGGTCGTGCCGGTGTTCATCGTTCCCCCAGGGTGCCGTTGGAAGCATCTCCTCCTGTCGTGGACGCTGTGGGCCGCTTGGCCGCCTCGTGACAGTTGGTGCTGCGGTACAGAAAATAGTGCAACAGCGTCCGCGGTGAGCGAGATTCCCGCGGCGCCGGGCGGGGCTTCACCGCGTGGCCTCCAGGGGAGTGAACCCCTCGTCACTTCCGCGAAGCGCGTTGACATCGCGTAATTTTTCATGCATAACGCAATGTGATCCGCTTTCCTGTGCCTCGCTTTCTTCTGTCCAAGGCCGCCGGACTGGTCATTGTCATGGCCGTCGAGCTCAGTCTCCTTGCTGTGAACTTGACGGGGGACCAGGTCGCCGGGGTCGTGGCCGATGCCGGAATTCCGGCCGGGGTCAGGAAGAAGACGGAAGCCGGGGGGAAGACGGAGGCCGGGGGGAAGACGGAGGCCGGGGTGAGGCCGATGACTCCGGTGGAGAAGCACGGCAACCTCCGCGTCTGCGGCACGCATCTGTGCGACGGGTCCGGGAGGCCGGTCCAACTGCGGGGCATGAGCACGAGTGGCACTCAATGGTTTGCGAACTGCCTGGTCGACGGCGTGGTGGACGTGCTCGCCGAGGACTGGGGCGCGAGCGTCCTGCGCATCGCGACGTATGCGAACAAGGAGGGGTACGCGGGAAATCCGAAGAAGTTCACAGATCTGGCGAACCGGTTGATCGCCAGGGCGAGTGCCCGCGGTATGTACGTGATTGTCGACTGGCACTGGGTCGACCCGGGCGACCCGAACAACGGCCTCCGCGATGCGACGGCCTTCTTCAAGGAGATCGCCGCACGGAATCGGCACAGGACCAATGTGATGTACGAGATCGTCAACGAGGTGTTCCAAGCGAATTGGCGGGCGATCAAGAGATATGCCGAGAAGGTCATCCCCGTGATCCGAGCCCGGGATCCCGACAGCGTGATCCTTGTCGGAACTCGCGGCTGGTCCACGCTCGGCGCGTCCGAGTACGCCAGCGAAAAGGAGGTCGTCGCCAATCCGGTGCGCGCCTCCAACATCATGTACACCTACCACTTCTACGCGGCGGCGCACCGGGAGCGTTTCCTGAAGACCCTTGATCGCGCCTCCTCCAAGCTCCCCGTTTTCGTCACGGAATGGGGCACACAGTCGTGGGACGGATCCGGCAACGACTTCGTCATGTCGCAGAGGTATCTCAACCTGATGGCCAGAAGGAAGATCAGCTGGGTGAACTGGAGCATCGGTGACGGCGACACCGGCGGCGTCTTCAAGAAGGGCACCTGCGCGCGCGGCCGGTTCGCCGGCACGAGTGTGCTCACGCCCGTCGGCGTCTGGATCCGGCAGCGAATGAGAGGCTGATCAGCTTCACGCACCCGCTCCACCCGTTCCGACGCCACCGCGGCACGCATGGGGCCCGGACGCAAGCGCTCCCGGGCAACAACGGACGGGCAACTCCCCTGAATGGCCAGGAGGGGCACAGGCTTGACCATTGCCGTAGCGGATGGAGCGCGGACCTCTTCGTCCCGCGGCGACTTGGGTGGGGGCTATGCCTTGGACCGGTGTACTCCTCACCTGCGCTGATGGACCGCAGGCGTCCGCGCTTGTCCGCCGTTGTCCGTGGGCGTCGTCACGCAGTCGGACACGCACGACCGTGAGGCCGGAAGGCGGTGCGGTGAGCAGTTGGCCGACATCTCGACCTTGACGACGGGTATTCGAAGATTGCTCGCGCCTGAGGAAGCCTGATGCCCATGACCGTCCTGATCGCCTACAAGGGGCTCGACTCGATGCCGACATGGTTTGTCTTCGTGGTCGTGGTGCTGGCTGCGATCGGGATCGTCCTGGCCTGTCGACGGGGACGTTGACGGCCAGTCCGAAACAGGCTGGCCGCTGTCCGTCAACTGCTGGACAGCGGCCCGCCCGGTCCTGAATGGCGACCAACCTCATTCGTGTCTGTTGCTGTCAGCCGCTGATGTCACGCGCCGGGGCGGTCGGGCTCATCGACAGTCCCGAAGCAGGAACCGTGAGATGGACATCAACGCGGACGGCGACACCGGGGGCTCGCGGACAAGGAGTCGACGCAGGGTGCCCCACGCTCGAGACGTGATCCGTCGGACCGGCCACTAGCCGACCTCGTACTGGCCGACCTCCAGGAAGTGGCGCAGCGCTTCCGGGGTGTTGTCGTCGAGGGCAGCGCCGGCCGCTGCGCGCAGGGCGTCGCTGATGTCGGGGTTGGCGAGGAGCCGGGAAATGGCGACCCGGTCGTCCTCGGCCTGGGCGAGGGGGTGGCCCGTCTCCAGCCAAGCGCGCATCTCCTCCACGGTGCCGCTGTCGAGGAGCGCGTTCGCCTCCCGGATCACGCGCTTGCCGCTGTCGGGGTCGGCGAGGATGCGGGATATCGCCACCCGCAGGTCGTCCGCACTCATCTCGTCGTAGGGCGAGCCGGCCGTCGCGACGGTGACCGCCGGGGCGATGGAGGCGGCCATGGACGGCGTGGCGAGTAACAGCGCCGGGGCAAGAGCGCCTGCGGCCACAGCAAGGATCACGCGAGTCGATCTCATGAGGTCAACCACCTTTGTCATCTTCATGGAGTGCGGTGCTGAAATTCTTCCAGAAGGGGATGGGCCGGCGCATGGCCTTGATCAGGCAGCCTCCGCCGATCCCGCTTGCCGGTGGCTCGCATCACTGCGTCTGACGCGCCGTTCGAAGGACCGCTGTGACCCGTTGTGTGTTCGCGGCGCCGACTGCGCGGAGCCGTTGTGCGTGTACATGGATGGCTGGCCGCTTCCGCGCCCGAGTCCTGAAGACCACAGAAGGCCTCGACGGTGAGGCGACTCTGATCCCCACCGGGAACACCGGCATCGTTCTCGACGTGGACGGCGGTATCTCCATCGGATCCTCGGTCCGGTAACGCCGCTCCCACGGTCACGCGGTGACCGGGGGCTCGCCGTCCGGTACTGCCAGCGCCCAGGTGGCCATGGCATCGAGGACCTCGCGCAGCCCTTCACCAAGAGGGGTGAGCCGGTACTCGACTCGTGGGGGGATCTCCGGGTAGGCGGTGCGGATGACGATGCCGTGCTTCTCGAACCGGCGCAGCCGGCTGGTCAGGGTGTGCGGGCTGATGCCGGGCAGGGCAGTGCGCAGCTCTGTGAAGCGGTGGGGTCCGCGCAGGAGTTCGCGCACGATGAGCGTGGCCCACGGCCCGTCGAGCAGCGTGATGAACCGGGCGACGCCGCACTCCGGGAGGCTGGATTCAGCAGACATTATTCGAAGAAGACCTCGATCTTCACGCCGGTTGCGAGCCGGTGCCCATCTGCTGGGTGAGCTTGAGCAGTTCTTCGACGTGATAGATCTCGGTGATCTTGCCGTCGACCACGCGGACGATGTCGGTGCCGTTGATGTCGACCGGGTTGCCGCCGGCGGGGATCCCGAAGGCGTCTCCCGTGTGGGTCCCGGTCATCCGCCAGTGCAGGACCACCCAGCCGTCGGCAAGCTCCTGCTGGAACAGGATCCGGTGCTGCGTGCCGGTGAAGCCGTCACGGACCGCGGCGATCAGCGCTCGCATGCCGTCGATGCCCGAGGCCGCGTCACCAGCGGGGTTGTGGTCGATCACATCCGGGGCGAACACCTCGTCCGCCCCGGCGACGTCGCCGGTGTCGTACAGCTCGAGATTGCGCGCGGCGACCCGCAACGCGGTGCTCGTGGCCGAGCGCACCATCTCGCTTGAGGTGTTGGCCGTACTGATCGCAGTCATGAGGTCCTCCGTGGTGTGGGGTGCTGCCTGAGCCAGCCCTACGGTTCCCCAAAGGAATTAGTTACATCAACTGAACTAATGGGGTCTGCATGAGTGACCTGGATCACTCTCTGCCGGAACGCCCGGTCGCCCGTTCCTGACCGTGTCAGGCGGGGCATGGGCGGCGCTGATCGCGTCCGTCTACAACTTTCCCGTCCTGAAATCCGCGCTGCTTTTGAGGATTGCGGAGTCCACGCTCCAGTTCTGCGGCTGAACCCTCTCCCAGAGACTTCCCTTGCCCAGTTCCCTTCCCAGCTGGTCTTCACGACGGAACCACTCCTCAGCGCTTCTGATCCTGTTGGGGTGGATTTCGTCGAGCAGAGCGTAGTCCCTGGTGATGATTCCGTGCTTCCACACATTCCAGAAGCCCGTGAAATTGTCACGAAAGCTCATTGTGCTCTTGTCGTCGGGGTCGGCGTTGTATCCGGCAGGGTGATCCGCGATCCCCTTCAGGTCCGGGCTGTTCCAATATGTTTCCAGATCGGTGTCGATGTACTGCGCCGGGTGCCCGGTGACCTTCTCGAATGCCGCCGCCATATCGGCATAGGTCATGTGCTCGATGGCGACTTCGAGGTCCATTCCATTGGCTCGATCGGGATGGTCGAAGAGCCAGCGGACATAGAATCCGCAGTCTTCGAGAGCCACATGCGGAACGGCTCCCTCGCCGAGCGGGACGCGCCACGTGACGACGCCGTCCTCGATGCTGGGTTGCATGGGCGTGAGCGGCGAGATCACCATCTCGATGTAGGGACCCGAGGTGAAGACCGCTGCTCCCATGCGGTCCCTGTTCTTCTCGTTCTGGAACAGTACCCATTCGGCCATGCGGCCTTTGCCGTCATAGTGGCCGGTGCGGAACCTGGAGTCGTAGCCTGACTTCTTGAGGACGTAGTCAAGATTTCCGTAGACGAAGAACTTGATTCCTTCTTCGATCGCTATCTCATAAGTGCGGATCGCCCAGTAGGTTTCGGTCTTCTCGCCGGTGTTGAACCCGTCGATGTTGATGAACGCCCCGTCGCATCCGCGAAATCCTTCGCGCAGCACGTCCTCGTCGGCGAATGACCCTTCGAGGACGGAGACGTTGCCGAGCGCGAGGAGAGCCTGGGCTCGGGGGGAAGTGGCATCCCGGGTGAGGACCCGGACGGAGTACTTCTTGTCGGCGACAAGAGCGCGGACGATGGGTATCCCTTGGGCCCCTGTACCGCCGATGACGAAGATGGTGGAGGTGGAATGAGAGGACATGGTTGTGAAACTCCGAGGTTGAGTAGGCATGCGAGGGGCACGCGCTCGGTGCGGACATTCGCTGCGCCGATGCCCCGTGGGTCACGGACACTTCGGAAACCGGTCGGTTTCCAATACCGTACACCGATCGGTTTCAGGGCGGCAAGGGCCCCGGGATCTGGTGCGGTAGGCGCTGCCCGTGCTCTGGGCGCCGACAGAGACCGCGACTGCGAGGATCCACAGGACAGAGCGCTCCAGCGGTGGCGCTGGGACCAGGAGGTGCGTTGTCGTCGGGCCCGGCTGCACTCACCGTGATTCCCCGCTGTTCCCCGCCCGACCTGGTGCGGTTGTGGTGCACTGGTATCCCAGTGCAACGGGCCGGGGACGCCCGGACGTTCAGCCGGTGAGCTGGCGGATCGCCGCCACGACGTCGAACGCCGTCGGCAAGACGAAGATGCCCCCGACGCCGATCCACACGTCCCCGGCGGTTCGGTGGCCGCGGCTTGGCGGCGGCGGTTGGATCAGCCGATCGCCTGCTCTCATTTCAGAGCACCGCTTCAGGACTTTGATCTTTCCCTTGACCTGGTCGGGGCTCGCCCTGTGAACCGGTGCCATACGTGGCTGCTGTGTGCCGCCGCAGTGCGGGGTCATTGATGTCGGCGTTGGATGTCAGCGGATCAGCTCCGGCACCGGCAGACCTGCAAAAGCCTCACGACACAGTCGTCCTGCGCCGGTAGTACGCGAGCGTGGTTGCCGCGAGGAGGGGCGCCCAGGCCAGCAGCGGGAAGTAGCAAACCACGAGGAGTACTTGCTGGGCCGGCGTCTGCGTGACACGCCCGATCATCCCTGCCGCCTGAGTACAGGCGAACCACCCCGCTGTCGTGCACAGCACCGCCGCCCCGAGCATTGCCGGTACCACCGCCGCGAGTGTATGCACGCGCCGTCCGCCGATGAGCGGGAGCCAGCGGGGTGCGACCTCGCCCCACGGCCGAACCAATCCGAGTGTGAGCAGGGCGAGACCCTCTGTCATCAAGGTCAGCGAGATGGCTACGACCCCCTCGCGACCGTCTCGGCCCAACCGCTCGGCCACCGGGAGCCCGGCCACCTGGGCGATCCGCCACAGGCCGGACGGCAGGGTGACAAGTGGCACCGTGTGGGCGGCGAGGACAGCCCAACGTGGAGCATTGGGTAACGCGCCGATCTTCACCATGAGTTCCATGGTGCTCACGCTGGGATACCCGCGCATCCGCATGCAGGATGACAGGCTCTCCTCTATCGGGAGTACCCCGCTACGACGTCGGGGCCAACGCGAAACCGCTGTCGCCGCACTTCCGAAGCTGAGACAGCCACGACGGCGGGTGCGCCAACCGATCGGGCGACGCGTGTGTCTCGCACACCCCCACCGGCCTGGACCACGCCATCGGGGCATGTCGCCGACCAGAGCAACCCGCGAGGGCCGTCTCGTGACGACGTCATCACAGCGCTGTCGCACCTGCCCTGATCATGATCATTCCGGGGCAACTGCTGTATGGACTAAGAGAGTTCGACTCTGTGCCCCGCCGAACCTTCTCCTCGCCCCCCTGCGAAAATCAGGTCTGCGGGGGTCACAAGGGCCGTCGTACAAGGGGGAGGCGAACCATGGCTACAGGGATCAGCTCTTTCACCGATGATGCGGCTCAGACGCGAGTCCTGGCTGCCTATGACCGGGCAATGGCGTACTGGCCCGAGCCGCGAGAGGAACGGGACGTCATGACCCGTTTCGGAAAAACTCGGGTCCATACCTACGGTGCCGGTGAGCGGATACCCGTCGTGCTGCTGCACGGGCAGAACGCGACGCCTGCCGAGTGGGCTCCGCATGTCGTGGCACTGGCCCAGGGAGGCCGCTCCGTGCTGGCCATCGACCGCGTGGGCGAGCCCGGACACAGCTCGCAGAAGCTTCCGATAGACAGTGCCGACGACACGGCCGCCTGGCTGGAGGAGACCCTCGAGGGACTGGGCCTGGAACGCCTCCACCTGATCGGGCACTCGTACGGCGGCTACGTGGCGCTTCAGCATGCCGTACGCGCGCCAGGGCGGATCGCCTCGGTCACCGTGTACGAACCGCCCCGGGCCCTGGTCCCACTCAAGCCGGGCTTCCTCCTGGGTGCCATCGCAGGCTTCCTGAGCGGCTCCGAGAGCTTTCAACGCCGCTGGTTCACCAACCTCATCGGTGACACGGGAGTCAACTCGGCGGAGGCAGAAGCGGGAACGCGGCTGGCACTGGATGCGATACGCGGCTTCCGGATCAGGCTGCCGCAACCGCAGCGCATGAGCGATGACGCGTTGCGCTCGATCGCTGCGCCCACCCTCGTTCTGCTGGGCGGTGCCGACCGTGTCCTGGACTCCCGCCGCGCAGAGGCCCGTGCTCGCCGCCTCATCCGGAACGTAAGCACCGAGATCGTGCCCGGTGCCGGACACGGCATACCCGTGAAAGTCTTCAACAGCCGGGTTCCTGAGTTCATCTACGCAGTGGAGCAAGCCGCCGGTGTCTGACGAGCCGGGCGGATCACCGCGCGCGGTGAGCGGAGCGAGCCGCACGGGAAGGCGATGAGCGGGGCGGCTGCCGCCTGGTCCCCTCCGAACTGTTCGGCATCCACCGACGGTAGTTCGCCTTCTCCTCGAAGACATCCAGGGCGAAGGCACCGTCTGCCGCCGTGGCCCGCAGGCGCGTGAGGGCCGGGGCCCGGCGCCGGACCTCCAACCCCTCACGCAAGGCAGTGGGACGCGAGGCCAGGCTTGGTTGGCGATCCGCTCGGCGATGTCAGTACCGCCCCTTACAGTGAAGCTGATCGTCTTCTGTGGCGGATACGCCGGGAGCGGTTCTCAGGGGAAACAGTCAAGGGGGGCAACTGATGTCCATTTTCCGCGTGGGGCGGATGCGAAGACGTACTGCGGCGGGGCTGTGCGGAGCTGCACTGACCGCCTCGACGCTGCTCACGCTCACACTCACGCCCACGGCGTCGGCGTCGGCGGCGGACGGTGAACCGGCCACGACAGGGACGGTTTCCCCGGCGGAGGACGCGGCATTGCGTACCGGGCGGAGCGCCGAGATGGGGGACCACGGGAGCGTCGAGCTCATCGACGGACGGGACATCCGGGTGACGGCGGACGCGGCAGGCGCCGCCGACGCGACACGCTACTCCGTCTCGTCGTTGGACGGCACGGTGTCCGTGCGGCCGACCGGGAAGTCCGCTGTGGACCGCCCGACCGCGAAGCTCCGGTCGACGGCGCGCACCGAAGACGCCCGGGACCTTGCCACGACGACGTACGCCGCCGCGTCGACGTACTCGGTCAAGCTGAGCATCACGAACGCCGACGTCCGATCCAAGTTGTTCTACGTCTGGGACCGCAGGACCTGGACGTCGTACGCCGTCAACAGCGACACCGAGGGCGCCTCGTCGACCGTGAAGCTGCCGCCGGGTGACTACTTCTCGGTCGCGCTGCACAACGACTGGCTGGAGCCCAGCTACCTGCTCACCCGTACCTTCTCGGTCGGTTCGGCCGCCAAGACGGTCACCTTCGACCAGCGCGCGGCCAAGGAGACCGCCATCCGCACCGACGACACCACCGCCACCCGGGACGCGTCCGCCGTGTGGATCAGTGTTCCGGGCGGCGACCTGGCGGGCTTCGCCGGTTCGGGGGCCGACAAGGTGTACGTCACTCCCTTCTCCGTCAGTGGCGTCTCGCTGCGCCTGCACGAGGTGCTCACCAAGAAGGGCGCCTCGGCGAGCGCGCCGAGTCCCTACCGCTACGACCTCACGCACAGCTTCACGACCACGGCGCCCGCCTCGCCCGTCGTGACGGTCCGTGCCTCGACCCTGGCGAAGACCGTCACGAAGGTGGGCGCCCCGGGCACCCGGACCACGGCCTCTCTGCAGAGCGTTCCGTCCTTCGGTGAGTGGACGGGCGTGTTCATCGGCTCTTCGGTGCCCGTCGCCGGTTCGGTCACCGAGTACGCCACCCCGGGTGTCACTTACAGTCGGCTGCTGTCCTACGGCACCGGCGAGCTGAGCCTGAATCTCCCGGACCGGACACTGGCCGCCGGAACCAGGGCGGGCGAGACCCTGGGCGCGGCTCCGCTTCAGCCACTTCGCTCGGAGTGGGGTGGTTCGCAACGGGACTACGGGAAGATCCGGTTGTCCGAGCTGAACGCTTTCGGTGACTCGGCCGGCCACACGGCAATCGACGGCCGTGCGACGTACTCGTACAAGCTGACCTCCTCCGACGGCACTACCTACGCCCAGGCCGACGGCCTCGACGCGTACCACTCGCTGACGTCGTCCAGCCTGCCGTCGCTGCAGGCGACGTACACCCTCGACCAGACCGTCCACCGCCGCGTCCCGTACTCCCGGCTGTCCACGGACATACACAACGAGTGGACGTTCCGCTCCGGTTACGCGGAGGGCCGGGAACTCCCGCTCATCGACGCCAAGTTGAGCGTTCCGAGGCTCGACGGGTACGGCCGCGCGGCCGCCGGTCCGGTCCGGGTGCAGGCGGGCGCGACCACGCGCACCACCGACGCGACGACGGCCAACACCCGGATCACCGGGCTCGCCTACTCCACGGACGACGGCGCCACCTGGACGGACCTGGACGTCGCGGCGGACGGTTCGGCGACGCTCGACGTTCCCGCCACCGCCTCCTTCGTCTCGCTGCGCGTCACCGCCGCCGACGACCAGGGCGGCATCCTCCGGCGCACCATCGTGCGGGCGTTCGCCGGCCCGGCGCCCCGGAGCGACGAGACGGTGGGCGCGACCCGCATCTCGAACGTCGTGGTCAACGGGGGCAAGCGGGTGGAGCTGACCGACGCGCCGCTGCAGGAGTTCATGGCGAAGTTCACCGCCACCGACACCTCGGGGATCGCGAGCGGAGACATGTACCTCTACAAGGGTTCGTACGACACTCCCGACGCCGTTCTCTACGGCACCTGGCCGGCGACCTGCACCACGGTCAGCGCGACCACCTCCACCTGCCAGGCGCACTTCGCCTACATCCAGCCGCGCTGGACCCTCGGCCGCAACTCCCTCGCCGGCACCTGGAAGGTGGCCGCCTGGGCCGAGTCCGCGGACGGCATCGGCCACGTCGACCTGCACGCCGCCAAGTCCGTGTCCGTCCTGCGTGACGCGACACTGACGGCCAACGCGGCTCCCGAGCCGGTGGCCAAGGGTAAGACCCTCACCGTCACCGGCAAGCTATCCCGCGCGGACTGGGAGACGCGCGGCGGCTACCACGGCTACGCCGGCCAGAAGGTGAAGCTGCAGTTCCGCAAGAAGGGGACGTCCACGTACACCACCGTGAAGACGGTGACGACGAGCAGCACCGGAACCCTGAAGACCACGGCGAAGGCATCGACGGACGGCTACTGGCGTTACACCTTCGCCGGCACGTCCACCACCGCACCCGCCACCGCCTCGGGCGACTACGTCGACGTCCGCTGACCTCGTCGACCCGCCGGGTTCCCGCTCCACGGAACCCGGCGACAGCCCTCAGCCGAGTGACGACGCCCACCGACAGACGCTGATCACTTCATATCGACGTAGTCGCCGGCGGCCACGGCGGAAGCCGCCGTACTGACCCGCCTGCCCGACACCCAGCGCCTCGGCTTCGTGGCCTACGGCCGCTGGATTGCCGCCGAGAGAACACGACGCGTAGAAGGGGCCGAGTCCGGTCGGCATCATGGCGCCGCCACTGCCCACGCTGATCCTCGCCGCACGAGGCCCGATCGAGGTACGCACTCCACGATGCTCTCCGCAACGGGACATGGGGAAGTGCTCCCATACATCAATGCGGTACATGGACTACTCTTGGTACATGTCCATGAAGCGCACCAATGTCTACGCGGACCCCGAGGACCTGGCGATCATCAAGGAAGCCGCCAAGCGCCGGGGTGTAAGCGAGGCCGAGATCATCCGCCAGGGCATCCACCTCGCAGCCATGGCGAACCGGGTCTGGGAGGAGCCGCTGTTCTCCCGCACCTTCGAGGGGCCGGGGCGCACGCTGTCCAAGTCGGAGGTCCGGGACACGGTCGCCGAGGCCGCCCGGCGTGAGAACGGTCCGGGAGCCGGATCTGTCGCGTGATCATTGTCATCGCCGATACGTCCGGCCTTGTGGCAGCCCTGGACTCGGCCCATCCGGAACACCAGGCGGCGAACGAGGCCATCATGGCGGCGGGCCTGCTCATCATGTCCCCGCTCCTGCTGGCCGAACTGGATCACGTGGCGACGCGTGAGCTCGGCAGGGAGGCTGCCCTCAGCGCGGTCGACGACCTGCGGCGCTGGATGAGCCGGGGGCGTGTCGTCATGCCGGAGATCACTGAGGACCACCTGGGCGCCGCCCAGTCTGTTCGCGTCCGCTACCGCGCGCTGGACCTCGACCTCGCCGACGCGGTGAACGTGGCGCTTGCCGCCGACTACGACACGGACGCGATTCTCACCCTCGACCGACGAGACTTCCGGGCCGTACGCCCGTTGGGCCGCTACAAGGCGTTCCGGGTCCTCCCCGACGACCTCCCGCTCTGACGCAGGAGGACCCTTGGCGGTCATCTCGGGATGCGGAAGTACCGCAAAACGCTGCAGCGGCTCCCCAATGAAACAAGCCCCAAGCGTCGGCCTGGGGCTTCGATAAGAGCGGGTGACGAGAATCGAACTCGCGCTCTCAGCTTGGGAAGCTGATGTTCTACCATTAAACTACACCCGCGTAAGACGCCGGTCAGGACCGGTGTCGGAACGCACGTTACTTTACCTCATGTCCGGCCCCCGGTGCTGAAGCCGTGGGGCCTGAGTACGTTTCAGGGGCGGGACGGGACTGCGGGGGGCGGGAGTTGGGGCGTACGGTGGAGGGGTGGGAGAGGGTCCGGGCGGGACTGGGGTGCCGCCTGGAGGGCCGTCCCGTCCATCCCGTAATGTGGCTTTTGTCGTCAGGCGAGCAGTAGCCGGACGCGGCTCTTGGGGAAGGGACTCTGGGACTTGATGGAGCGCACCGTCGTCCGATGTGCCGATGGGCACGTGTTCAGTACCGCTACGTTCCCGATGCAGCAGGCCGAGCGGCTCGGCCCCGGTCGGCTCCTCCGGTGTCCACGGTGTGCCCGGCTCCGCAGCGTGGTGCCGGTCGCCTTGGAGAAGCATCAGCACTGAAGTGTCAGCACTGAAGCATCAGCACCGAGGCACTACAGCGGTGGTATGGAAGCGGTAGCACCGAAGAACCAGCACCGCCGGCAACCGGGAACGTCCAGGCGCGCGGGCCGTCCGATTGTGGTCGGTCCGCGCGCCTTGCGTATCCTCGGGACGTGCTTCTCTCAGACAAGGACATCCGGGCCGAGATCGACGCCGGACGGGTACGGATCGATCCCTACGACGAATCGATGGTGCAGCCGTCCAGTGTCGATGTGCGGCTTGATCGGTACTTCCGGGTGTTCGAGAACCACCGGTACCCGCACATCGACCCCTCCGTCGAGCAGGTCGATCTGACGCGGCTGGTGGAGCCGGAGGGGGACGAGCCGTTCATCCTCCACCCCGGGGAGTTCGTCCTCGCCTCGACCTACGAGGTCATCACCCTCCCCGACGATCTCGCCTCGCGGCTCGAAGGCAAGAGTTCCCTCGGGCGGCTCGGGCTCGTCACCCACTCCACCGCCGGGTTCATCGACCCCGGCTTCTCCGGACATGTCACCCTGGAGCTGTCCAACCTCGCCACGCTTCCCATCAAGCTCTGGCCCGGCATGAAGATCGGCCAGCTGTGCATGTTCCGGCTCAGCTCGCCCGCGGAGTTCCCGTACGGGAGCGAGCGGTACGGGTCGCGGTACCAGGGGCAGCGGGGGCCCACGGCCTCCCGCTCCTTCCTCAACTTCCATCGGACCCAGGTGTGACGGGCCAGGCGGCGGAGATATGAGCGAGATACGGGAGAACCTGAGCTACGAGGCGTTCGGCACCGCCGTCCGCGAGCTCGCGCAGATCATCGCCGACGACGGGTACGAGCCGGACATCGTGCTCACCATCGCCCGAGGCGGGGTGTTCGTCGCCGGCGGGCTCGCCTACGCCCTCGACTGCAAGAACATCCACCTCGTCAACGTCGAGTTCTACACGGGCGTCGGAACCACCCTCGAGATGCCCGTCATGCTCGCGCCCGTGCCCAACGTCATCGACTTCTCCGAGAAGAAGGTGCTGATCACCGACGACGTCGCCGACACCGGCAAGACACTCAAGCTGGTGCGCGACTTCTGCCTCGACACCGTCGCCGAGGTCCGCAGCGCCGTGATCTACGAGAAGTCGCAGTCGCTGGTGAAGTGCGAGTACGTGTGGAAGCGCACCGATCAGTGGATCAACTTCCCGTGGAGCGTCTTGCCTCCAGTACACAGGTCGGGGGAAGTGCCCAGATCGAACAAGGAAGCCTTGTAAACAGTCCTCCCTCGCCGGTAGTCGTTTCGCTGGCTTGGCAGACGTGCCTGTAACCTTGGTGTAACACTGGGTGCATGGGGGATGGCAGCTTGTGGGTGGCGGGTCTGACGGCCGCGACGGCGATTGTCGCCAGCCTGGTTACTTCTCGGGCATACGTAAAGTCTGCTCAAGCGCAGGCAGAGTCCGCACGTGCCCAGGCGGAAGCTGAGGCGCGCGCTCGACGTGTCGCCGAGCTGCAGCAGCGCCGACGTGACTCCTATCGGAGTCTCATCGCATGCGTGAGCGGGTTCTCGAAGATACTTTGGCGTATGGCTGAGGTTGATCAATTCTCGGATCCTGCCCAGCGTGAGGCATTGATCAGCACCATGCAGCGAGACGGCCGTGCAGCGTTAGACGCAGTCGAGCAGGCGACACGCGAGGTGGTCGTTGATGGCCCTGGAGATGTATCTCGGACAGCCGAGTTGCTGTGTTTTGGTGCAGTGCTCACGCATCACCATCTGTGCTCGCTGACTGACGGTCTGGGCGCAGGGAGAGCCGACTACGATCGTGCTTATCGGGACTACAGGCGCTCCGAGCGCGAGTTCCTTGACCTGGCCAGCAAGACCCTTGCTGATGGTTGATGCGTCCAGGCGGAAGGCGCCGCTGTACGGACGAGTGGACGGCAAGGGACGTTCTCGGCAGGCAGTCACGACGATGGGCTCCCGGTCGATACCGGGAGCCCATCGTCGTCGTACCGGATACGCGGCGTACGTACGGCATACGCGGCGTACGTACGGCGTACGTACGGACTGCGTACGGCCTGCCTTCCTAGAACGTGCCCAGCTTCACGATCGACAGCAGGGCGATCAGCTGGATCGCTGACGCGCCCAGCGCCTTCGGCCACGGCAGGTCGTGGGACTTGGAGACCATCAGGGTCAGCAGCGCGCCGGCCGCGAGCCAGGTGGCCCAGCCCAGGATCTGCACGAAGGGGGCGTCGCCGCCGAGGAACATCGCGACGACCAGGCGGGGCGCGTCCGTGAGGGACATGATCAGCATCGAGAGGCCGACCGTCGGCTGCCAGGCGCCGTCGCCGCCGAGCTGGCGGGCCAGGGTGTGGGTCACCACGCCCAGGATGAAGGAGGACAGCACCATCGCCACCGCCGTGACCAGGACGATGGGGACAGCGTTCGAGAGTGTCGCGTTGATCGCGTCCTGGCGGGCGCCGTCGAAGCCGAAGACCGCGAGCAGGCCGTAGAGGAAGGTCACGATGAGGGCGGGGCCCCACATCGTGTAGTCGCGCATCTGCAGGAACGTCTGGTTGGGGGACAGGAAGATCCCCCGCAGCAGGTCCTTCCAGTGCAGGCGGGGGCCGATCGGACCGGCCGGGGCCGAGCCCGCGCGGTAGGTGCCGCTCTGGTTGTACGGGTCCTCGCCGACCGAGAAGGCCTGGGTGTGCCCGGGTTGGTTGGCCGCGTACGGGTCCGGGCCGCCCTGGGGGGCGTACGGGTCGTTGCCGTCACCGACACCGTCACCGAAGTACTCCGGCTCGCCCTGTCCGCCGTAACCACCGGGGCCGCCGTAGCTTCCGGGGGCGCCCGGGCCTGCCGGGCCGCCGTTCGTCTGCGGCCACGGGCTGCCGCCGCCGTTGCCGCCGCGGCCGTAGGGCTGCTGTCGCGGGTGGGGCTGCGGCGCCGGCGGGTAGCCGTACGACGGTCCCTGGGGCGTCTGCTGTCCGTACGGGGGTTGTTGCGGTCGCGCTTGGGGGGTCCGGTTGTCCCGGCCGCCGCGTCCGATCCTGAATCCAGCCACGTCTTCGAACGTACCTGGTCCGCGCGGATGACGTGCCCGGCCGGCCCGATCGGGACCGGCTTTGCTGCCGAGCTGTGACATCCCCTAAGGGACTGGCGGGGGAACTGACGGCAGGGGGTGGGGGGTTGGTCGGGGGAATGCCGTAGGGGGCCCGCTCACGGCCCCCGTAGCCCTAAGAGCGGCCGCTCACGGCCCCCGTAGCCCTGAAAGCGCCCGCTCACGGTCATGCCGCGCGCGACGACGCCCCCGCGTCGGAAAGACACGGGGGCGTCGGCTGCGGGATACGTCGTGCGGGCACATGACCGCACGTACAACCTCACGTACAGCCGGCTACTCCACCGGCTACTTCACCGGCTGCGGCTCCGGCTCGCTCTCCGACTCCGACGTGCCCGCCGGGGGCTCGTCGTCCACCGGGGTCCTGACCGACTCCAGGAGCAGCTGGGCCACGTCGACGACCTGGATGGACTCCTTGGCCTTGCCGTCGTTCTTCTTGCCGTTCACGGAGTCCGTGAGCATGACCAGGCAGAACGGGCAGGCCGTCGAGACGATGTCCGGGTTGAGGGAGAGGGCCTCGTCGACTCGCTCGTTGTTGATGCGCTTGCCGATCCGCTCCTCCATCCACATCCGCGCGCCACCGGCGCCGCAGCAGAAGCCGCGCTCCTTGTGGCGGTGCATCTCCTCGTTGCGCAGGCCCGGGACGCCCGCGATGATGTCGCGCGGCGGCGTGTAGATCTTGTTGTGGCGGCCCAGGTAGCACGGGTCGTGGTACGTGATGATGCCCTCGACCGGGGTCACCGGGACCAGCTTGCCCTCGTCGACGAGGTGCTGGAGCAGCTGGGTGTGGTGGATGACCTCGTAGTCGCCGCCGAGCTGCGGGTACTCGTTGCCGATCGTGTTGAGGCAGTGCGGGCAGGTGGCGACGATCTTCTTCGCCGACTTGGGCTTGCGTGACTCCTCGGTCACCTTGCCCTCGTCGTCCGTCTCCTCGCCGAACGCCATGTTCAGCGCCATGACGTTCTCCATGCCGAGCTCCTGGAAGAGGGGCTCGTTGCCGAGGCGCCGGGCCGAGTCACCCGTGCACTTCTCGTCGCCGCCCATGATCGCGAACTTGACGCCCGCGATGTGCAGGAGCTCCGCGAACGCCTTGGTGGTCTTCTTGGCGCGGTCCTCCAGGGCACCGGCGCAGCCGACCCAGTACAGGTACTCGACCTCGGACAGGTCCTCGATGTCGCGGCCGACGACCGGGATCTCGAAGTCGACTTCCTTCGTCCACTCCAGGCGCTGCTTCTTGGCCAGGCCCCAGGGGTTGCCCTTCTTCTCCAGGTTCTTGAGCATCGTGCCCGCCTCCGAGGGGAAGCTGGACTCGATCATCACCTGGTAGCGGCGCATGTCGACGATGTGGTCGACGTGCTCGATGTCGACGGGGCACTGCTCGACGCAGGCGCCGCAGGTGGTGCAGGACCACAGGACGTCGGGGTCGATGACGCCGTTGTCCTCCAGCGTGCCGATCAGCGGGCGCTCGGCCTCGGCGAGAGCGGCGGCCGAGACGTCCTTCAGCTGCTCCGCGGACGCCTTCTCCTCGCCCTCCATGGTCTTGCCGCCGCCCGCCAGCAGGTACGGCGCCTTGGCGTGCGCGTGGTCGCGCAGCGACATGATCAGGAGCTTCGGGGAGAGGGGCTTGCCGGTGTTCCAGGCCGGGCACTGCGACTGGCAGCGACCGCATTCGGTGCAGGTGGAGAAGTCCAGCAGGCCCTTCCAGGAGAACTGCTCGACCTGGGAGACGCCGAAGACGTCGTCGTCGCCGGGGTCGGTGAAGTCGATCGGCTTGCCGCCGGACGTCATCGGCTGCAGGGCACCCAGCGCCGTACCGCCGTCGCTCTCGCGCTTGAACCAGATGTTCGGGAACGCCAGGAAGCGGTGCCAGGCCACACCCATGTTGGTGTTCAGGGACACCGTGATCATCCAGATCATGGTGGTGCCCAGCTTGATCATGGCGGTCAGGTAGACCAGGTTCTGCAGGGTGCCGACGCTCAGGCCCTTGAAGGCCAGGACCAGCGGGTACGAGGCGAAGTACGCGGCCTCGTAGTGCTCCACGTGGTGGATCGCGCCCTCCAGGCCGCGCAGCACGTAGATGGCGAGGCCGATGGTGAGGATGACGTACTCGACGAAGTACGCCTGGCCCATCTTGGAGCCCGCGAAGCGGGACTTGCGGCCGGGCCGGGAGGGCAGGTTCAGCAGGCGGATGACCATCAGGACCGCGATGCCCACGGTCGTCATCGCCGCGATGAACTCGATGTACAGCTCGTACGGCAGGAAGCCGCCGATCACCGGGAGTGTCCAGTCGGCCTGGAAGAGCTGGCCGTAGGCGGTGATGATGGTCGGCGGCAGCGTCAGGAAGCCGATCGCCACGAACCAGTGGGCGAAGCCGACGATGCCCCACCGGTTCATCCGGGTGTGACCGAGGAACTCCTTCACCAGCGTCACGCTGCGCTGGTAGGGGTTGTCGGTCCGGGCACCGGCGGGCAGGGGCTGGCCGAGCTTGAAGTGCCGGACGAACTGGCCGATCGCGCGTGCGAGCAGCGCGACGCCGACCACGGTCAGAACCAGCGACACGATGATCGCGGCGAGTTGCATTTCGGGGCTCCTCGGGCCTGCGAGGGGTTTTGTCGGGGGTCTCTCCCTGAAGGGGTTCCCCGAGATTACTAAGCGGTAACTTATGCAGTCCTCTGAGACTACCCGCATCCTGTGCCGCACTGTAGTCAGAGGTGCGGTGATCTGTGCTACTGAGGCAGACCTCAGTGGCCGTACGGCGGCGGCACGCCGAGTCGTTCGTGTTATTCACGGCAAATCATTACATCCGGCTTAATTTGGACCTGTGCTCTACGGGATTCTCGCCGCCATCGCCGCCCTGCTCCTCGCCGCCGCGCTCGCCGCCCTGCTCCGGGTTCCGGCCCGGCGCCTCGGGGTGGTCGACCGACGGCGGCAGCGGGTCGTGCCGCTGTGCGGCGGCGTGGCGGTCGTACTCACCACCTGCCTGGTCGTGGCGGCCTGGGAGTGGACCGGGGCCGCGCCGCTCGGGGACGGGATCCGGGAACTGCTCGTCGCCGGGGCCGCCGTCGCCGCGCTCGGGCTGGTCGCCGACGTGCGGCGGGTCAAGGCGCGATTCCTCGTCTGCGGTACGGCCGTGGCGGCGGCCTGTGTGGTGCCGTACGGCGAACTCGGGCTGGGCGGCGGGGCGTTGGCGGTGGGGTGGATCGTCTTCGTGGCCCTGGGGTTCCGCGCGCTCGACCACGCGGACGCGCTGGCCGGGACCGTGGGTGTGGTGACCGCCTTCGGGGTGGGCGTGGTGGCGGCGGCCGAGGTCATGGACGGGCCGGCCGTGCTGCTGAGCGTGCTGGCCGCCGCGCTGACCGGGTTCCTGATGCACAACTGGCCTCCCGCCCGCGTGGGGCTGGGTTCCTGCGGCTCCTTGTTCACCGGGTTCCTGCTCGCCGCGGTGGCCATCCTCGCCCGTACCGGGTACGGACTGGTCGCCAGCGCGGAGGTGTTGTTCGCGCTGACGGCGGTCGCCGCGGCGGACGTACTCCTCGTGCTGCTGTCGCGGCGGCTGGCGGGGCGGCCCCTGCTGCGGGGCGGCCCGGACCATCTCGCCCACCGGCTGCGGCGGCTCGGGCTCACGCCACCGGGCGTGACCGTCGTCATCGGTGCCGCCGCCTTCTCCGCGGTGGCCGTCGGCGTGCTCGTGCACGTCGGCTGGGGCACGCGGGCGGGCACGCTGTGGGTGGCCGGCGTGACCCTGGCGGTCGTGCTGGGACTGCTCAGGGTTCCGGTGTACGGCCTGCGGCGCCCGACGGGCGTGCACGTCGTCGGCCGGCAGGCCGTGGTGCGCGGAACCGGGGGTCACGGCACCCGCCGCACCAACGCGGGGCTCACACCCCGGCGCCCGGGCGAGTCCTACGGTGCGGCGCGGCCGCCCCGGCAGTCCGCACCGGTGTGGTCGCCGGGCGGTACGGTCACGAGGAGCTCCGCGGGATCGGCGAGGCCGGGAGGCGGCGGGCGGTGAGTTACCTGCCTTCGCCCTTCGGTGTCCGCCGGCGAGGTGTTCGCGCCGCCCCTTCGTCTCGCCGCCCGGCCCGCCGTGCCCAGTGGGCTGCGGTGAGCGCGACGAACCGGGCGTTGCCCACGGCGTAGCGCAGGAACATCCGGCGTGGCTCCTGGACCATCCGGTGGAACCACTCCAGGCCGGCCCTTCGCATCCATCGCGGTGCCCTGCTGCGCAGCCCCGCCACCACGTCGAACGAGCCGCCGACACCGACCACCAGGGCGCAGCCCAGGTCGTTCTGCCGGCGTGCGAGGAAGTACTCCTTGCGCGGACTCGGCACCGCGAGGAACAGGATGTCCGGGCGGGTCTCGCGGACGGCCGCCACCACTGCCTCCTCCGCCGCCTCGTCCCAGTAACCGTCCCGGTGTCCGACGACCTCGACCCCCCGCGAGGCGGCGATGCGCGCGGTCTGCGCGACCACCTCCGGCTCGGCTCCCAGCAGGTAGACGCGGTACCCGTTGCGCGCGGCGCTGCGCCACAGGGCCAGCATGAAGTCGATGCCGGCCACCCGCTCCGGCAGCGGACTTCCGAGAAGGCGTCCGGCCCACACGATCGACTGCCCGTCCGCGTTGACGAGTGAGCACGACCGGATGATCCGTGCCAGCTCCGGGTCGTCGTGCGCCTTGACGACCTTGGCCGCGTTCAGCACGACGTGCTGGTGGGGGCCGCCGGTCCTGATCAGCGCCTCGGCGGCCGCCACCGACGCCTCCAGGGTGAGCGGGTGGACGGGCAGCCCGCACACCGCGACCGGCCGGCCCGGGCCCTCAGCCATGCCGTCCCAGACCCAGGTTCTGCCAGAACCGCACGAACTCCTCCTCGATGCGCCCGGCCTCGTACCGGGGCCGCAGTTCTTGCCATGCCTTGTGCTGGCGTCGCCGGATCCCCTCCAGGTCGTCCCCGCACACCGTGAGGAACCGGGCCACGGACTCCACCGAGGCCTCGACGGGCTCCACGCATCCCCGGTCGAAGAGCTCGGCGCTTCCCGGCGACGGCGTCGCGGCCACGGCGCAGCCCGCCTGGAGTCCTTCGAGCAGGACGAAGGGAAGGCCCTCGACCCAGCGGGCCGGAAGGACGAACGCGTCGACCTCGGTCCAGAACGACAGGGCGTCCGACAGATCCAGGACCCCCAGGTCCTGGTCGACACAGGCCATGTCCGCGACGGGTACGTCACCGCGCAGACCGGCGACACGGAACTCGACCTCGAGCCCCTGCGCGCGCGCTTCTTCCACCGCACCGCAGACCAGGTCGAAACCCTTGACGCGGGTCATCGTGCCGAGCCAGCCGACGCGCAGCACGCGGGAGGGGCGGGCTTGCCCCGTCTTCGGTGCCGGTGCCGGTGCGGGAGCGGGATTGCGCAGCACCGTGACGGACGCCGCGGGGCAGCCGCTCGCCACCAGTCGGGCCGCGACCGCCTCACTCAGGACGAGCCAGTGGGACCCGCCCAGTAACGCCCGCAGAACCCTGTTCGCGGCGAGCCGCGCGGGCAGTTGGGCGCCGTGCAGATGCAGAACCACGGTGCAGCGGACCGCCCGGGCCAGAGCGACCAGGAAGGCGTCCCGGAGCAGCTGCGGGCCCCACTGCGAGACCGGCAGGTAGACGGCTGTCTGGGTGCGCCGGACCAGCCGGTACGCGCCCTCGCCGAGGGCCGCCGCGGTGGCGCGGACCTTGGCGGACCAGGAAGCCGCGAACTTCTCCGATCCCTTCCGGTCCGCCGAGAGCGAGATGACCGCCGAGACGTGGCACCGGCTCGTCAGCAGGGGCGTGAAGAACTCGGCTGCGCGGCCCATGCCGCCCAGACGTGCGCTGTGCCGGAAGACCAGGACGGCCGGCCGGGAGGGTCGTCGCGGGAATCTTGGGCGGAAGAGAAACATTTCCCATTCCTCGGAGTATGTGATGCGGGATTCTGGAGTCCGGGTGGAATTATGGGAAGGCAACCGAACCACTCGGCCGGTATGTAAGGCCACTGCAACACGTCTCGGTCTGCGCTATTCATACGATATTTACGGCCGGAGTTCCGGGTATTTCGGGACTCGGGATCCGGTCATTGAAAGGAAGCGCTGTCGGCGTGACTGCTGATATTCCACTGCTCGTTTCCGTCTGTGCCGCGGTATGCGTCGCCTCAGGCGTCCTGCTCGCCCTTTGTATTCGCGGAGCGGGCTGGCTTCTCTGGGCGTCCTGTCTCGCGCCGCTCTTTCTGCTGGGCAGGGAATATGCGACGGTGGGCGTTTCCTCGGTCTATCTCATGGACGTCCTCGCCGTCTCCGCGCTGCTCGTGACCGTCCACATGTGGGGACCCCGGGCGTTCTCCGAGTCCCGGCTGCGCTGGTTCCGGTTGGTCGCCGTGATCCTCGCGGCCGCGTCGGCCCAGGCGGTGTACCGCGGGATCGAAGCGGGGTATCCCGATCCCCTCAAGGGCGGGATCCTGGGCCTCTATCCGCTGCTCGGATGGTTTGCCGCGACATGGTTCCTCACCCGGCCCGTCCACGAACCCCTCCGTTGGCGGTGGGTGCTGTACGTGCCGACCTGCGGTGTCCTTGTGGCATGGGTCGTGCACACGCCGGTGATCGCCGCCGCCTCGGGCCTCTACCTGGCGATCGCCGCGGCGTTCGGGGTTCAGATGCGGTACCGGGGAAGCAGCCGGCTGCTCCTGTGGACACTCACCGGAGCCGCCCTGCTGACCGCCCTCGCGAGCAAACGGGGCCCTCTTCTGGCCGTCGTCGCGGCTGTTTCCGCGACCGCCCTCGCCGGCAGAACCGGTCGCCGACGCGTCATCCGCTGGCCGGTCGTCTCGTGGACCGTCGTGACTCTCGGGGTGATGATCCTGCTGGCTTTCTCCCTCTCGGGCCGGCACCTTTCCGACATGCCCGTGGTCGGGGGCCTCATGACACGGCTGTCGAGTTCGGCGGATCTGCACACCGAAGCCGGCGCCAATGTGGGACTGCGTCTGGAGATGTGGCGGGAGGCCCTTCGCATGGCGTGGCAGGAGCCGGTTCTCGGCGCCGGGGCGGGGCACCCCATCGACGTGGTCGGATTCGGTCCGCGTGCGAACTTCGCGAATTCCGGGCCGCACAACTCCTTCGTCGGATACATCTACTATCTCGGCTGGCCGGCCGGACTCGGCTTCGTCCTGCTCGTCGTGGCGACCCTGCGCCGGACCTGGCGGGCCCGGCGCCGTCCGGTCGCCGCCTCGTGGTTCGGGGCGACCGTCGGAGTCTGCGTCACCGCCTTCACCAATGTCGCGTTCGAGACCACGTTCATCGGGCTTCCGTCCTGGCTGGTCCTGGCCTGTGCGTACGCCCTCGTGGGAGTGGACCGGGACGACGAGGGCGAGAACCGCGCCGACACCGGGGGCCCCGGGAGGCGCAAGCGCCTCGTCGCCCAGCGGCCCGCCGTTCAGGCCGGCGCGACAGGCCGGAGCACGGCCCGCAGTCCCGGTGCGCCGACAGCCGGTCTTCCCGCGTGACCTCCCGCTGTGCCGTGGGGACGGGGGCCGACCTCACGGAGACCGCCGTCCGGCGCACGAAGACCCGCCTGGCCCGGTGCGGGCCGCCTCACGACGGCCCGCACCGGGCGAGCGTGCTGGACCTGCCGTTCCCGGAGATTCCGCGACACCGACCGGGTCCGACGATCCGTACTCCCAGGTCCACGACGTCCGCCGGGCCCTCCACCTCGAAGAGGGGGAGGACCCGGCGGGGGCGCCACCTGCGGATGCCTCTGAGCCCGAGGGGCGGTCAGCTCAACCGGTGCGGCAGGCCCCTGAGGCGAGGAGCCGGTGGTCCGTCATGACACGCGAGCGCAGCCGGCGCCTGAGCAACGGGTAGGACAGGCGGTGCAGTCGTACGGAACGCGCGAAGGCCCCGGGGCGGAAGTCCCGCTTCGTCAGCAGATGCAGCGTGCCGGCCGCGTGGTACGCCATGCCCAGGCGCTCGGCGAGGGCGCGCATCGTCCGGGGGGCGTAGAAGGAGATGTGCTGGCCGGCCTCCGGTGCCAGGTACCACCAGGACGGATCGGCGCTGAGGTCGTGCAGGTGCTGCGTGAAGACGAACGAGTGCGCGCCGGTTTCCCGCAGACAGCTGTCCACGAAGGCGAGCGGGTCGGTCACGTGCTCCATCACCTCCACGGCGGTGACCGCGGCGGCTGTCCCCCGTCGGCCGCCGTCCCACTCGAAGCCCCGGGCGAACAGGTTCTCGCAGTGGGCGTCCTGCCAGTAGACGTCCAGGCCGACGTCGCGCAGCAACCGGACGAGCAGTCCGTATCCGGCGCCGTAGTCGACGTACGCGCCGTCGGTGCCGAACATGCGGACCAGCACCGAGGCCAGCCGTGGGTACAGGTGCAGGTTCCGCTGTACGACGCCGGTGTCGATGGCCGCCACGGCCTCCGAATAGGCCTCGTCCAGCCAGTGCGGCTCGTCGACGAACCAGTAGGCGCACGCGTCGCACATGCGGTACGTGGCCTCGTGGCGTCCGAGCACGGTGCCTCGGTGGGTGACGCGCGTGGTGCCGCGGCAGATTCCGCACGAGGCGGTCACGTGGTCACCTTGTCGCCCACCGCCGCCGAGGCCCGGTGCGGCGTCCCGGGGATGGAGGGACGCAGGATCGAGTCGAGTTCGGCGTCGACCATGAGGCGGGCCAGTTCGGGGGCGTGGGTGGCGGGTTTCCAGCCCAGGACCTGCTCGGCCTTGGAGGCGTCCCCGACGAGGTCGTCGACCTCGGAGGGGCGCAGGTAGCGTTCGTCGAAGCGGATGTGGTCGCGGTAGTCGAGGCCGAGGTGGGCGAAGCAGTGTTCGGCGAAGTCGCGGACGCTGTGGCTGGTGCCGGTGGCGAT
>NZ_JOEV01000044.1 GCF_000721105.1 Streptomyces cellulosae | reverse complement strand
GTGCCCCCGGGCCCCCATGCCCCGTGCCGCCCGTGGCCGACTGCGCTCACCGCGCTCATCGCGCGACGCGTGGGGACCGTGGTGCGGAGTGCGCCCTCGCCCGCCGCTCCGGTCGGGCGGGATGACGCTGCGGAGCGCCGGGCGGGTGGGGGCGGGCGGTTCCTGTCCGAGCACCGGCACGCGGATGCCGCCGTGCTCTCGAGCCCGCTCGAGGTTTCCCCCGACATCTTCCCGGGAGGTTCGCGACCCACCGGGCCCGCCTCCCGCCCGGCGTCGGCAACGGAGGGCGCATACGGCGAGCGGTTCCCTCAGTGCGCCCCGTCCAGCCGCGCCCGCTGGTCGGGCGTCAGCTCCAGCTCCACCGCCGCCAGGTTCTCCTCCAGCTGGGCCACCGACGACACCCCGACCAGCGGGATGATCGGCAGTGCGCCGCCCAGCTGCCAGGCCAGCACCACCTGGTTGACAGTCGCGCCGGTCTCCCGGGCCACCTCGCGCAGGGCCGTGAGGCGGGCGGGCGTGCCGGGGTGGTCGTAGCCGGGCAGCAGGGGGCGCTCGGGGTGGGTGTAGGTGCCCTTCAGGAGGGGGGAGTAGGCGACCAGCGTCAGGGCGGGCTCGGCGCGCAGGTAGCCGAGCAGGTCGGGGCCCGCGGCGCCCAGGGTGCCGTCGGGGAAGAGGTCGCCGGGGATGTCGGTGCGGGGGCGGAGGTAGCTGTGCTCGTACTGGAGGACCTCGTAGCCGGGCAGGCCGGCGGCGCTCGCGTGGGCACGGGCGCGTTCCACCCGCCAGACGGCGTGGTTGCTGACGCCGAGCAGGCCGACCGTGCCCTCCGCGACCAGCGAGGCGAAGCCTTCGACGGTCTCGGCCAGCGGGACGGTGTGGTCCTCGATGTGGGCGTAGAGCAGGTCCAGCTTGTCGACGCCGAGACGCTCGCGGCTGCGTTCCGCCGACTCGCGGATCACCTTCGCCGACAGGCCCTCCGCGTTGTCGACGTAGCTCGTGCCGGGGGCCAGGGGGCGGGCACCCAGCTTGGTGGCGATGACGATCTCGTCGCCGATGCCGCGGCTGCGCCGCCAGCGGCCGAGGAGTTCCTCGCTCTGGCCGCCCTGGCCGCCGTCGGCCCAGAAGGCGTAGTTGTCGGACGTGTCGATGAAGGTGCCGCCGGCCTCGACATAGCGGTCGAGAACGGCGAAGGCGGTCTCCTCGTCGGTCCGGGAGCCGAACAGCATCGCGCCCAGCGCGAGCACGCTCACCTCACGGCGGTGGGCCGGGTCGGTGCCGATCGTGCGGTACTTCATGGTCGTCCCTCCCGTTCGTGCCCGCACTCGGGGCACGAACGGGAGTCTTCATGCTGAAGCGCGCTCGAAGTCAAGGGACTTCACGCGCCGCGGGCGAACGGGCCCTCCAGTGCGGCCCACTGCAACAGCATGATCGTCTTGGCGTCGGCGATCTCGCCCGTCCGGATCATCTCCAGGGCCCGGCGGAAGGGGAGTTCGAGGATCTCGATGTCCTCGCCCTCCTCGTCCAGGCCGCCCCCTTCGTGGGTGCGGGTCGAGGGGCCGTAGGCGGCGGCGTAGAAGCTGACGCGTTCGGTGACCGAGCCGGGGCTCATGTAGACGTCGAAGACGTGCCGGACCTCGCCGATGGTGTGCCCTGTCTCCTCGACGACCTCGCGGCGTACGGCGATCTCCGGGTGCTCGTCCTCGTCGTCGAGGAGTCCGCCCGGGGTCTCGATCAGCATGCCGTCGGGGTGGCCGTTGACGTACACCGGGAAGCGGAACTGCCGGGTGAGCAGAACGGTTTCGCGGTCGGTGTCGTACAGGAGCATGGTGGCGCCGTTGCCGCGGTCGTGCGTCTCGCGCTGCTGGGTGATCCAGGTGCCGTCGGCGCGCTGGTACTCGAAGGTGGTGGCGCGTTCGACGTACCAGTGGCTGGACAGCAGGGTCACGTCCCGCACCCTGACACGCGGGTTGCCGGTGAGATCCCGGCCCGTGCGGTCCAGGCCGGTGCGGCCCCGGCCGTCGGGAGTGTCGGCGCCGGCGGTCATCGCGGGCCTGCCGGGAGAGCGGGGAGGAGCAAGTTGGTCATGCTCGCTTCTACCACTCCCGCTTCCACCACCACGGACCGGGTACTCGGGGCTCGCCCAGCGAACCGTGTCCCACCAGCCCGGGACCAGCACGAAAGGGAGCCACGCCGTGACCGCACCGGAGCACCCCGCCGAGCGTCATCCGCAGCCCGAGTTCCCGTCCCAGGACCAGCCGCATCCCGGCTGGACGGGACCCATGGACCCGCCTCCGGACCACGGCGAGGAGTCCTACCGGGGCTGTGCCCGTCTGGAGGGCCGCAAGGCCGTGATCACCGGGGGTGACTCGGGGATCGGCCGGGCGGTGGCCATCGCGTTCGCCCGGGAGGGCGCCGACGTCCTGTTCACCCACCTGGACGAGGAGAAGGACGACGCCCACGAGACCGCGCGGTGGGTTCAGGACACGGGGCGGCGTGCGGTGGCCGTGCCCTGTGACATCCGCGAGGAGGCCAACTGCCGGGAGCTGGTCGACCGGGCCGTGGAGGAGTTCGGCCGGATCGACGTGCTGGTGAACAACGCGGCGTACCAGATGTCGCAGCCCGACGGGATCGAGGCCGTCTCCACCGAGCAGTTCGACCGGGTGATGCGCACCAACCTGTACGGCATGTTCTGGCTGTCGAAGTTCGCGCTGCCGCACATCCCGGAGGGCGGCAGCATCATCAACTCCACGTCCGTGCAGGCCTACAAGCCCAGTCCGCACCTGCTGGACTACGCGATGACGAAGGGCGCCATCGTGACCTTCACCCAGGGGCTGGCCCAGATGCTGGCCGAGCGGGGCGTCCGCGTCAACGCGGTCGCGCCGGGTCCGGTGTGGACCCCGCTGATCCCCGCGACGATGCCGGACACCGTGGAGTTCGGCAAGCAGGCCCCCCTGGGCCGCCCGGCCCAGCCCGCCGAGATGGCCCCGGCGTACGTCTTCCTGGCCTCGCAGGAGGCGTCCTTCATCACCGCGGAGATCGTCAACGCGACGGGCGGCACGCCGCTGCCGTAGCCGCTGCCGTAGCCGCTGCCGTAGCCGCAGCCGTAGCCGCAGCCGTGGAACTGCCGGCTACGTCGGCGTCGACGTAGCCGGCAGCCGGCTGCTCAGGTGCGCGGTTTGCGGGCCGCGGCGAACTCGTCGGCGGCCGCGAGGTCGAAGTCCCCGTGGTCGCTGCCGAGACCCTCCGCCACCAGTGCCGCCGCCGCGCATCCCAGGACGGCGGCCTCGCCCGGGGTGCGGCCCAGGCCCACCCCGCGCAGGTAGCCGGCGGAGAACGCGTCGCCGCACCCGGTCGTGTCGACGACGTCGATCGCGAAGGCGGGGACCGTTTCGGTGCCCTCGGCGGTGACCAGGAGTGCGCCGTCGCCGCCGCGGGTGACCGCGACCACGCCGACACCGGCGGCCCGGAGTTTCTCCGCGCCGGCCAGCAGGTCCACCTCGCCGGTGAAGCCGAGCAGCTGGTCGTCGTTGGGAAGCAGGTGGTCCACGTACGGCAGCGCCGCCTCGATCTGGTCGAAGCTGCCGAGCACACCGGGCGCGAGGAGGTCCATGGAGGTCACCACGCCGTGCTCCTTGGCGTACGACAGGATGCGCGCGGCCACGTCGACGCCGATCAGCTCCGGGCCGCCGAGGTGCAGGTGGGTGGCCTCGGCGAGGGCCTCCCAGGGCACGTCGTCGAGGCCGTAGGTGATGTTGGCGCCGAGCAGGTGCAGGGAGGGCCGGTCGCCGTTGGGGCGGATGGGCAGGACGCTCGCGGAGGTGGAGGTGTCGACGCGGCGGACCAGCGACCCGGTGTCGATTCCCGCCCCGTCGAGCAGCTGGACCAGCAGGTCGCCGGTGGGGTCGGTCCCGATCGCGCCGGCGGTGCGGACCGACGCGCCGAGCTTGGCCAGGGTGAGCGCGGTGCCGCCGGCGGTTCCGGCGGCGGTCATCCTGATGTCGTCGACCAGCGTCGCGCCCTGGCCTTCGGGTATCTCCTCCACCGGCCGCACCAGTACGTCCAGTACGTGCACGCCCATCGTGACGACCTGCTGCGCCTTCATCGGGTTCCTTCCTGCACGGGTGATACGGGTTGGGTGGTGCCGTAGTCGCGGGCGACGGCGGCCTCGATCACCGCGAGCTGCTGCTGTGCGTCGAGGACGCGGGGCGGTCCGAGGGCGGCCGCGCGCTGGTAGACACCGCAGGCCCACTCCAGCAGCAGCGCATGCTCGACCGCCTTGTCGAGTGCCGGCGCGTGGGTGAGCGCGCCGTGGTTCGCCATCAGGGCGGCGCTGCGGCCGTCGAGCGCGGTGAGGACCGACTCGGCCAGTTCCGGGGTGCCGAAGGTGGCGTACGGTGCCACTCGTACGGTGCCGCCGAGCGAGAGCAACTGGTAGTGGATACACGGGAGTTCGTCGAGTACGCAGGACAGGGCGGTGGCCATGGGGGCGTGGGTGTGTACGACCGCGCCGGTGCCGTAGCGGTGGTAGACGCCGAGGTGCAGATCCAGCTCCGAGGTCGGCCGAAGGGTGCCGGCCACGACCTTGCCGTCGAGGTCGACGACGGTCACCTGATCCGGGGTCAGCGCGGCGAGCACCGCGCCGGTGGCGGTGATCGCGACCCGCTCCCCCACCCGCACGCTGACGTTCCCCGCCGTACCGATGAGCAGGCCCTCGGCTCCCAGGCGGCGGCACGCGTCCGCGACGGCGGCTCGCTCCTCGCTCAGCTCCGAGCTTGAGTCGGTCATGCGCGCGACGGTAACGTAAACCTGAAACAATGTCACGTTCACCTTTGGAGGTTGTCGCGTGAGCGAGCCCACCACGGGCCTGGACCGGGCGGCCGGTCTCGCCTCCCTCCGGCGTACGCCCCAGCAGGCGCGCAGCAGGGCCCGCCTGGCCCGGGTCCTGGAGACCGCCGAGCGCGTCCTGATCGACGAGGGGACGGGGGCGCTCACCACGACCCGGATCGCGGCCGAGGCGAAGGTGTCGGTGGGGTCGCTGTACCAGTACCTTCCCGACCGCGGCGCGATCATCGAGGCGCTCGCGGCGGGCTACTTCGCCAAGCTCGAAGCCACGACGGACGCCCTCGCCGAAGCCGCGACGGCGGAGCGGTGGGAGGACCCGGTCGGCGTCCTCGTCGACGCCTACGCCGAGATCTACCGCACCGAACACGGCTTCAGGGCCCTCTGGTTCGGCAGCGGCCTGACCGAGCGGACCCGGGCCGCCGACCGCGCCCACAAGCGCCGGATGGCCGACGGGATCCACCGCGTCCTGCTCGCCCTGGACGTCCCCCTGCCCCGCGACGACGAGGCGGTGGCCCGGGCCTGCCACGCCGCCGTCCTCGCCGCCGACGCCCTCGCCCAGGAGGCGTTCCGCCGCGACCCCCGGGGCGACGCGGCCCTGCTCGACGAGGCGAAGACCATGCTGCGGGGCTATCTGACGGCCCTCACGGCACAGTCCTGACGTCGGCGCCGCGCGCCGGTTGCCGGAGCCGGTCCTGCCGGCCGGCGCGCGGGTGCCGGCCACCGGTCCGGCGGTGGGCATCGCGGCCGGCGGAGCCGCGAGAGTTCGTGAAGCGCCGGCCCCACCACGGTGACCGCACGGCACGGCCGGTCAGGAGTGGTTCACGGGCTGTCACCCGCATGCCAGGGACCGGGCTCACTGGGGGGGGGCGCCTCCGGTGGATGGTGCCTCCGGCGAAGGCGCCTCCGATAGATGGCGCCACCGGTGGCGGGCGACCGCGTCGTTGTCGGCGCGGGCGCCGAGGTGACCATGCCCGCGATCGCCCGCGCCGCCCTGGTCTCCGAGGCCACCGCCTACCGGTACTTCCCCGACCTCCCGTCACTGATCAGCGAGGCCCTGGCCGGCGTCTGGCCGCCTCCCGCCGAGGCGCTCGCACCCGTCGGGGACTCCACCGACCCCGTCGAACGCGTCGCCCTCGCCTGTGAGTTCCTGCTCCGGGGCGTCCTCGCCCGGCAGGGTTCGGTACGCGCGATGATCGCCGCCACCGTCACCCGGCCCGAGACGGTGACCACCCGGCCGGGCATCCGCCATGGACTCATCGACCATGCGCTCCTCCCCCTGGAGGACACTCTCGGTACGACGGACCCGGACGGGTTCACCCAGCTCAAGCGTGACCTCGCGGTGGTCGTGAGCGCCGAGGCGCTGTTCACCCTGACCGATCTGTGCGGGCTCGCTCCCGACGAGGCCGTCACCAGCGCCGTACGGACCGCGAGCACCCTGACCCGGGCAGCGGTGCGCTCCGTCGCGGAGCGTCCGGGGCGGCCCGCCCGGACCGGCCCCTCGCGAGGAGAGGGGCGGCCCCGGGCGATCCGCGGCGGTGGTGTGGTTCAGGTGACCAGCAGGCCGCCGTCCATGTGCAGGTCGTGGGCGTTGATACCGGTGTTGCGGAGGAGGAAGTCGGTGGCGTCGGCGATCTCGGCCATCGTCACCAGCCGTCCGATCGGCGTCTGGGCCGAGTGTGGGGGGTTGGGGACGTCGCGCCATTTGGGACTGTCGCCGATCAGGCCCGGATGCAGGGCGTTGACGCGGTGCGGGGCCATCTCCACCGCGAGGGTCTTCACCAGGCCGGAGATTCCGGCGTTGAAGGTGGTGACGACCGTCGAACCGGGATACGGGCGTTCTTTGGCGAGTCCGCCGAAGAGCACGACGGAGGCGCCCGGATTGAACCGGTCACGCAGCACGTGGACGGTTTCGGCGTAGCCCACGAGTTTCATGGTCACGGCCGCGACGGCGTCCGTGATGTCGAACTGCGCCAGCGTGTTCGCGGCCTGTCCGACGGCGGTGATGACGACGTTGTCGACGCCCGCCACGCCGGCCAGCGAGGCGCTGATCGTTTCCGGCCGGGCGAGGTCCAGGGCCAGCCCCTGGGTGCCGGCGCCGATCCGGGCGGCGACCGACTCGGCCCGCGCCTTGTCCCTGCTGGTGATGATGACGTCGTCACCGCGATCGGCGAAGTGCTGGGCGATCACGCCGCCCAGGCCGCCGCTGCCACCGACGATGAGCGTGCTGGTCATGCCGTGACCGTCCTTACGTCGTGGGTCGCCCGGAGGCTGCTCACAGTGGCGAGGGCCTGCTCACGCATGGCCGGGACGAGCGGGAGAACGGCCTGCGGCAGGTTCGCAGTGACCGCCTCGAGTTCGGCGGGCGTGCCCACCTCCTCGAAGAAGCCGATGTTCAGGTGGGCACCCACGGGGGGAGCCGAGGCGATCACCGCGCGGGAGAACTCGGCCCACACCTCATCGGGCATGGGTGCCGCCAGCGCGGGAAAGAGCACCGGTTCCACCAGGAAGTCACGCAGTTCGGCCAGTGTTTCCGGCGGCGCGGTGTCGCGCTGTGCGGCGTCCGCGAGCAGGGCCGTCGCGGCCCGGTGCATCTTGTGCAACAGCCGGGTCTCGGCGATCGCGGCGGACTCCGGCGGATTCGTGCTCACAAGGACACTCCATCTCTCCATGGGACCCTGAGTGTTATTGGCCACTTGGATATTAAGAGTATCAGCGGTCGGCGAAGACACCGGAGACCCGCACTACAGTGATCGCAGGAAGGAGTCGCCATGAACGACCAGGAAGCGCCCGACGAACCGCCGCGCAGGCGCCGACGGGACCCGGAGGGGCACCGGGCAGCCATCCTGGAGGCGGCCCGCCACACGTTCGCCGAGCGCGGTTACGCCCGCACCACCCTCCGCGAGATCGCCGCCCGGGCCGGTGTCACCCACGGCCTGATCTCACGTCAGTTCTCCTCCAAGGAGCGGCTCTTCCTCGCGGCGGTACCAGGCAACCGCGACCTGGAGCGGGTGGCGGCCGGGGACCGGGCGACGCTGCCCGACCGGATCGCCCACGCCTTCGTCCGACGAATGGAGACCGGCGCCGTCGACGACCCCCTCATCACCCTCGTGCGCAGCGCCGCGTCCGACGAACGCGCCGCCGCCGACCTCCTGGTCGCGATGCAGGAGCACAGCGCGGCCGTCTACCGGTCCGTGCTCTCCCCGGGCACACCGGCAGCACCCGGCGACGACCTGGACACCCGGGTCGCACTCGTCGGGTCACACATGATCGGCGTGGCCTTCAGCCGGTACATCGCACGGACCGAACCCCTCGCCTCCATGCCACCCGAGCAGCTCACCGAGCGCCTCACCCGGACACTGCGGCACATCCTCTTCGACTGAGACCACGCGGACTCGGAGCCCACGGCAACCCGGAGACCACCGGGACACCGGGCCCACGCGACACCCACCGGGACCACGCGGCAAAGGGCCCCACAGGCTCTCGCCCGAAGACCCCGCGCACCGCCGGGAGTCCCCGCGTCAGCCCGTGGGCCGGCGCCTCACGAGCCCTCCGGCGGTTGGATCCACCCCAGGGACCGCTCGACGGCTCGCTTCCAGCTCGCGTATTCCCCTTCTCGCCGTTCGGGGTCCATGTCCGGCAGCCACTGAGCGGCCCGGTGCCAGTTGCGGCGCAGGATCTGCAGATCCGGCCAGTAGCCGGCCGCGAGCCCGGCGGCGTAGGCAGCGCCCAGCGACACCGTCTCGTGGACCAGGGGCCGCACCACGGGAACGTCGAGCACGTCGGACAGGATCTGCATGAGCAGGTGGTCGGACGTCATCCCTCCGTCCACCTTGAGTTGCTTCAGGGCGAGCGCGGAGTCCGCGTTCATGGCGTCGACGACCTCCCGGGTCTGCCAGCCGGTGGCCTCCAGGACGGCTCGGGCAAGGTGCCCCTTCGTGATGTACGACGTGAGGCCGACGATGACGCCGCGGGCGTCGCTGCGCCAGTGGGGTGCGAACAGACCGGAGAACGCCGGGACGATGTAGCAGCCGCCGTTGTCCTCGACGGTGCGCGCCAGCGTCTCGATCTCGGGGGCGCTGTGGATCAGGCCCAGCCGGTCGCGGAACCACTGGACGAGCGAGCCGGTGACGGCGATCGGGCCTTCCAGCGCGTAGACCGTGGGCTGGTCCCCGATCTTGTACGCGACCGTGGTGAGCAGCCCGTGCCGGGACCGTACGAGATCGGTGCCGGTGTTCATCACCAGGAAGCTGCCGGTGCCGTAGGTGCATTTCGCCTCGCCGGGCGAGAAGCAGGTCTGTCCGAACAGAGCCGCCTGCTGGTCGCCGAGGGCGGCCGTGATGGACACGCCCGGGAGCACGGAGCGGGCCTCACCGTAGGTCTCGGCCGAGGAGCGGATCGCCGGCAGCATCGAGCGCGGCACTCCGAAGAAGTCCATCAGTGCTTCGTCCCAGGTCAGCGTCCGGATGTCCATGAGCATGGTCCGGCTGGCGTTGGTGGCGTCGGTGATGTGCAGGCCGCCGTCGGCACCGCCGGTGAGGTTCCAGATGAGCCAGCTCTCGATGGTGCCGAACAGCACCTCGCCGTCCCTGGCGCGCCGTTCCAACCCGTCGATGTTGTCGAACAGCCAGCGGATCCGGGGCGCCGAGAAGTAGGTCGAAGGGGGGAGGCAGCAATGGTCGAGGAAGAATGCGTCTCCGGGCTGCTTCCTCAGGTCCTCGACGAGCGGGGCGGTTCGGGTGTCCTGCCAGACGATCGCCCGGCTCAGCGGGACACCCGTCCGCCGGTCCCACAGCACCGTCGTCTCGCGCTGGTTGGCGATCCCTATGGCCGAGATCTGTGCCGCGTCCACAGAGGCGTTCGACAGTGCCTCCGGTACGACGCGCTGGAGATTGCGCCAGATCTCGACGGCGTCGTGCTCGACCCAGCCCGGCCGGGGGAAGTGCTGCTGATGCTCCCGCTGCGCGACCGACACCAGACGCCCGCCGTGGTCGAACAGAATGCATCGGGTGGAGGTGGTGCCCTGGTCGATGGACATCACATACCGTTCAACCATGATCGGCCCTGCCTTCCGATGTGCGGCGGAGGCGCTGGGGACCTACCAGCGGGCCGCGCCCAGGTCTCTGGAGATCGCCCGTGCCGTCTCCCGCAGCACGGTGATCAGGGCCGGTTGAGGCCGGCCTTTGGCCTCGCAGATCCGCTCGACGGCGCCGGACACTCCGATCGCGCCCACCACGAGACCGCCCTGCCCTCGGATGGGCGCGGCGATTCCGGCCTCGCCCATGCTCATTTCCTGCACCTCGGCACCCCAGCCGAGTTCCCGAATCTCGCCGAGTGCCCGGTTGAGATCGTCCGGGTGGACCAGGGTGTGCCGGGTGTACGCCTCCGGTGCGGTCTCCATCAAGGGACCGCTGGGCGTGGCCCCGAAGGCCAGCAGGACCTTGCCGAGCGAGGAGGCGTGCAGCGGCAGCAGCGCGCCGACGTCCAGGGTCTGGAGGGTGTCGTCCGGCCGGAAGACATGGTGGATGACGAGCACCTTGCCCTCCAGGGGCGTGCCCAGGCGGACGGACTCACCGCTGCGGGCGGCCAGGGCGTCGGCCCAGTTGATGGAGCGCGAACGCAGGTCATTGACGTCCAGGTAACTGGTGCCGAGGTGCAACAGGGCCGCCCCGAGCTGGTATTTTCCGGTCGCCGGGTCCTGCTCGACGAAGTCGACGTGTTGCAGGGTGCGCAGAATTCCATGGGCGGTGCCCTTGGCCAGCCCCAGCGACGAGGCCACCTCCCCGAGCCCCAGCCGACGGGGTCCGCCGGCGAGAAGGCGCAGGATCGCCGCCGCCCGTTCTATCGACTGGACTGGGCCGGCCATGAAGCGATGATAGTCCCAGTTTTTCCCATTGGGGACTGGCGTTCGGTAATGCCGACCAGGGTTCGTTGACCCGGCACATTTCCTTCCTTAGCGTGCATCACGCCCAGCCTGTGGCCGACAGCGCTTCCCCGAGGAGGACACATGACACCAGCGCAGCTCGACGCCGCCCCACGCGGGGAGGTCGAGCACGTCTTTTCGCTGCCGCACACCCCGGGAGCCGTCTCGGCCGTCCGCCGGCGCATACGCAAGGTCCTTGCCGAGTGGGGCCTGGCCGCGGACACCGCCGACGACGTACTGCTGGTGACCTCGGAACTGCTCACCAACGCGCTCGTCCACGCCCTGCCACCGGCGACGCTGAGGCTCTCGCGGAGCCATGCGGACAGGTGCGGAGCCGTGCGCGTGGAAGTGACCGACAGGGGACCCGTGACCCCGGCGGGGCAGTCGGCTTCCGCTCTCGACCCGGACGAGCACGGCCGGGGCCTCGCTATCGTCACCGCGCTGGCCGCCCGGTGCGGCGTCCATGTGCACCCCGGTGGGACCAGCCGCTGGGCAGAGCTGCAGTTCGGCCGGAGCTGAGGCCGGTCGCCTTCAAGGACGGACGATCCACCCTCCCTGCTTCAGGCCCACGGCGGCGCCCGGCGCGCCCCAGGCATTCCCATGAGTACATCGGGTGTATCGGCAAGCTTGGGTTGAACTCCGCGCACCGTCAACCTTGTCAACAGTCACAAAAACAGGCTTCGATGGGCCATCTTGGGCAGATTTGACGGTCATGAGCACATCAACAATTCTGCCCGAAGTCCTTGACTCCTCCGATGTATTGCGGTTGCCTGCGGTCCCGTTCCTCACTGCGCATTCCGCGTTCGGCCGCTGGCCGACCCCGACCGGAAGGACCGCGCCGCATGCGCAAGGCCACGATCAGACACGTACTCGCGGCTCTCCTGGTGGCACTGACCCTGGCCCTCCTGCCGATTCCGGAGAGCGTGGCCGCGTCCGGCCACCAGGGAACCTCGACCGGCCGGACCGGCTGGACCGGCACCTGGGAGGCCGCGGCGTCCGGCACCGCCACCGCACTGCCGGGTCAGTCGGTGCGCAACGTGATCCATACCAGTGTGGGAGGTCGCGCCGCCCGGATCCGGGTGTCCAACCGGCTCGGTACGGCGGCGCTGCAACTCGGCGCCGCAGCCGTCGCCGTACAGGAGCCCGGCGCTCCGAAGAGCCCGGACGCGGTGCCCGGGACGGTGCGTACGGTCACCTTCGGCGGCGCCGCCTCCGTCGTGGTGCCGGCCGGCCAGGACGCGGTGAGCGATCCCGTCCCGCTGCGGGTGCCCTCGGACGCCAACCTGCTGGTCAGCCTGTACACGCCGGGCGACTCGGGCCCGGCGACGTATCACCGCTCCGCGCTGCAGACCTCGTTCCTCGCCCCCGACGGCAACCGCACGGCGGACCAGGACGGCGCCGCGTACACCGCGACCACCGGCTCCTGGTACTACCTGACCGGCGTGGACGTGCTCGGCGCGCGGGCCGCCGGCAGCGTCGTCACGCTGGGCGATTCGATCACCGACGGGTCCGGCTCCACGGCGAGCGCGAACCACCGCTGGCCCGACCGGCTCGCCGCCCGGCTGCGCCGACTGCCGCCACGCGAGCGCCTCGGCGTGCTGAACGCCGGCATCGCGGGCAACCGGGTGCTGCTGGACGGCACCGGCCCCAGTGCCCTGTCCCGGCTGGACGCGGACGTGCTCTCCCGCAGCGGCGTCCGTGCCGTGATCGTCATGGAGGGCATCAACGACATCAAGGGCAGCCCCAATCAGACCGATCCCGCCGCCTTCGCGGCCGCGTACCGCGAGATCGTGGCGCGCGGCCACGCCCGCGGCATCCGCGTCGTCGGCGGCACGATCACCCCGTACGGCGGTAACGGCGGCTGGACCGCGGCCCGCGAGGCCGTACGGCGGTCCGTCAACGACCTGATCCGGTACGGCGGCCTCTTCGACGCGGTGGTGGACTTCGACGCCGCTGTCCGAGACCCCGACGCTCCCGACCGGATCCTGCCGGCCTTCGACTCCGGCGACCACCTGCACTTCGGCGACGCCGGCCTCCAGGCGATGGCCGACGCCGTCGACCTGCACTCCCTCATCGGAAAGGACACCCCATGAACAGGCGATCACTCTTACGGGCCGGGGCAGGTCTGCTGGCCGGCGGCGCCGCGCTCGCCCTGCCGCCGGCCCCGCTCGCCGGCGCGGCGCAGGCCGCGCCCGCCGCCGACCCGACCGACGGCTGGACGCAGACCTCGTTCACGTACAGCTGGCAGAAGCCCTGGAACCTCGACCTCGCCGACCGGCACAGCTACAGCGACGGTGTCCACCGCATGTGGGTGTACGCCACCGACGAGCCGTTCGAGGAGGGCAGCTCCACCGACCCGCGCACCGAGATGCGCTGGAAGAACGACTACAAGACGGGCAACCGCATGTGGGACGCCGACGTCTACCTGCCGTCCGGCACCGACGGCGCCTCCTTCGTCCAGATCCTGCGGGGCGTGCACCCCTCGGGCACCCCCGCCACCGACATCATGCTCAACGTCTACAACACAGGCGGCGGCACGGTGCGGCGCTACGACGGCACGGTGCTCAAGACGGGTGCGTTCAACACCTGGTTCAACGTGAAGATCGCCCACCAGGCGAGCAGCGGGACCGGGACCATCAAGGTCTACTTCGACGACTCCCTCGTCCTGACGGTCGACGACCGGGGTCCCGCCACCCGCTACTTCAAGAACGGCGTCTACAACCACGGTTCCGGCCGCGCCGAGGCCCGCTTCCGCAACATCCGCTACTGGACGAGGTGACGGTGTCATGCGCAGACGACAGGCTCTCGCCGTGCTCGGCGGCACCGTCCTGGCAGGCACGGTCGGGCGGGCGTACGCCGCCGACGAGGTGTACTTCCAGAACCGTGGCAGCGTCGAGGGCTGGGACTACGCCTACACGCAGAAGGACGGCGTGATCGCGACCGTCGACTCCCCGGTGTACAAGGGGGCCCACTCCCTGGAGGCCACCCAGACGTACATCGGTGAGACCGGGGGCTACCACTCGGAGGTCATCCAGCGCGGCGCGCAGAGCGTCGGTGAGGACAAGTACTACGGCCAGGCCATCCGGCTCGCTGCGGACTGGGAGTTCCACGACCAGAACGTCACGTTCCAGCAGTGGTCCCCCGAGGACCCCGAGGGACCCTGGCTCCTGATGTTCGTCATCGGGGACGAGATCCGCTTCGGCGGCTCCGGCGGGATCAAGGGCACGGTCGGCTCCATCACGGCCCTGCGTGGTACGTGGCTGCGCGTCGTCACCCGCCTCAAGCTGGCCGGCAGCGGCGCGGGCGCCTTCGAGGTCTGGCTCAACGGGACGAAGACCGTCAGCAGGACCGGCATCACGGTCCTTCCCTCGACCTCGCAGACCATCCGCTGGTCGAACGGGATCTACTGCACGGCCTGGCGGGACGGCACGCCCAGCGGTCCCGACGTGCTGACGATCCACCACGACAACCACCGGATCGCCTCGTCCTACGCGCTCGCCGAACCGGCCAACTGGTCCTGAGCGCGCCCAACCGGCCCCAAACCGGTCCCGAAAAATGATCAGGGGCCGTTCAGATCTCCTCTGAACGGCCCCTGCGTGCGACTTCGCAAAGTCGGGACGACAGGATTTGAACCTGCGACCCCTTGACCCCCAGTCAAGTGCGCTACCAAGCTGCGCCACGTCCCGTTGCGCTTCCCACGGCGAGCCGCGGGAACGCGCGAACAGAACTTTACCGCACGTCGCAGGCGTCCTCGAAGGCGGGCGCGGGGCGGCCGGGGCCGTCCGGGCCGGGCGCGGCACAATCGACGTATGGGCAGTGCATCCGCAGGGCGACAGATCGGCGCACGGGACCGGGACGACGAGGGGCGGGCCCGCAACGCCCGGCCCCGGGACGGGCTGGGGCGGCCGTTGCCGTACGGCGCGGAGGGCGTGGAGCGGCAGCCCGAGGGGGTTGTCCGCACTCCCGAGCAGAGCGTCGCCGAGGCGCAGGAGCTGTTGGACGCGGGAAGGCCGTTCCACGCGCACGAGGTGTTCGAGGACGCCTGGAAGGCGGGCCCCGAGGAGGAACGCGAGCTGTGGCGCGGCCTCGCCCAGCTCGCCGTGGGCCTCACCCACGCCGCCCGGGGCAATGTGACGGGCGGCGCCCGCCTGCTGCGACGCGGGGCGGGAGCCGTGACGGAGTGGGCGTCGCAGACCGGGCGCGGACGGCCGTACGACATGGACCTGGCGGAGCTGGCGGCCTGGGCGCGAGGGCTGGCGGAGGACGTGGAGCGGGACGGCACAAGCGTGGACGCGGGGGCTCGGGCGCCGCGGCTTCGGGGGCGGGAGGCTGGGTCGTCGTAGGCGTCGTGGACGCGGACGGGTCGTCCCCGGCCGACTCGGTGATCGGCATGTCAGTGCCGTGAGGCAGACTCGGGGCGTGCGAAAGATTCATGTCATCGGTATCGGCGCGGGCGACCCCGACCAGCTGACCCTGCAGGCGGTCAAGGCGCTGCGGAGCACGGACGTGTTCTTCGTCCTGGACAAGGGCGAGGTGAAGGCGGACCTCGTGCGGCTGCGCCGGGACATGCTGGACGCCCATGTGCCGGAGGGTTCGTACCGCGTGGTCGAGGCGCGGGATCCGGAGCGTGACCGGGCGGCGGGCGGCGCCGCGTACTCGCCGGCCGTCGGGGACTGGCGCAGTGCCCGTGCCGGGATCTACGCGCGGCTGATCGCCGAGGAGCTGGGCGCGGACGAGAGCGGTGCGTTCCTGGTGTGGGGGGACCCCGCGCTGTACGACAGCACGATCGGGATCCTGGACGAGATCCTCGACCGGGGAGAGGTGGACTTCACCTACGACGTCGTGCCCGGGATCAGCAGTGTCTCGGCGCTGGTCGCCCGGCATCGCACCGGACTGAACCGGGTCGCCCGGCCCGTGCAGATCACCACCGGCCGGCGGCTCGCGGAGGGCTTTCCCGAGGGGGTGGACGACGTGGTCGTGATGCTCGACGCCCACCAGACCTTCCGGCAGTACGCCGACCAGGACATCGACATCTACTGGGGCGCCTACATAGGCACGCCGGACGAGATCCTCGCCGCCGGTCCGATCGCCGAGGCCGCGCCCCGTATCGAGCGGCTGCGTGCCGAGGCGCGCGAGCGCAAGGGCTGGATCATGGACACGTATCTGCTGCGCCGGCGTCCCGGGGACTGACGGGGCCCGCCCCGGACTGAAGTGACCGGCGGCGGGCACTCGTGCGCACCGTGTCCGGATGCGTGCGTGACTCACAGGTCTGAAGGTGACCCCGTGACTGTCGTGGTGGAAACCCAACTGCCCACGTCCCAGCCGCCGGTGCTGGACAAGCGGCGCCGCAATGTCGTCTTCGTGACCATCATGCTGGGGATGCTGCTGGCGGCCCTGGACCAGACGATCGTGGGCACGGCGTTGCCGACGATCGTGTCGGATCTGGGTGGTGCGGCGCACATGTCGTGGGTCGTCACCTCCTATCTCCTCGCGGAGACCGTCGCGACGGTCCTGGTCGGCAAGTTCGGCGACATGTTCGGCCGGAAGGTGGTCTTCCAGGTCTCGGCCGTCGTGTTCATCACGGGGTCGTTCCTGTGCGGCCTGGCCTCCGACATGTCGCTGCTGATCGCCTGGCGGGCCATGCAGGGCGTCGGCGCGGGCGGTCTGATGGTCACCGCCATGGCGCTGATCGCCGATGTGATCCCGCTGCGCGAGCGCGGCAAGTACCAGGGCGCAATCGGCGCGGTGTTCGGCATGGCGACGGTCGTCGGACCGTTGCTCGGCGGCCTGTTCACCGACCACCTGTCGTGGCGCTGGGCGTTCTACGTCAACGTCCCGATCGCCGTCGTGGTGGTCGTCGCTGCCGCCCGCACCATCCCGGTCGTCAAGTCGGCGACCCGGCCCGTCGTCGACTATCTGGGCATCGCGTTCGTCGCGTTGGGCGCGAGCGCGCTGATCCTGGCGACGAGTTGGGGCGGCAACGAGTACGCGTGGGGTTCGGGCGTCGTCATCGGCCTGTTCGTCGGCGGTCTGGTCGCGCTCGGGCTGTTCTGCTGGGCGGAGACCCGGGCGGCCGAACCGATGCTGCCGATGCGGCTGTTCGCCAACCCGGTGTTCACGGTCTGCTCCGTCCTCAGCTTCATCGTCGGTTTCGCGATGCTCGGCGCGATGACGTATCTGCCGAGCTATCTCCAGTACGTCGACGGCGACTCGGCCACGGTCTCCGGTGTGCGGACACTGCCGATGGTGATCGGCCTGCTGATCGCGTCGATCTTCAGCGGCAACGTGGTCAGCAGGACCGGGCGGTACCGGCAATTCCCGATCGCCGGCTCCCTCGTCATGGGGCTGGGCCTGTATCTGATGTCCCGGATGGGGCCGTCGACCGGGGCCTGGCTGGAGTCGCTGTTCATGTTCGTGCTCGGTGCCGGAATCGGTCTGTGCATGCAGGTGCTGACGATCGCCGTGCAGAACACCGTCGACTACGCCGACCTCGGCACCGCCACGTCCGGGGTCACCTTCTTCCGTACGCTGGGCAGTTCGTTCGGTACGGCGGTCTTCGGCACGATCTATACCAACGCCCTCGGGCCCAACCTGTCGGACGGCATCGCGTCCGCCGCGCGGGTGGGGTCCGTCGACCCGGCCACCGTGACCAGGGCGGCCACCAGCCCGCAGGGCCTGCACGGGCTGCCGTCGGACGTCGCTGCGCCGATCATCGACGCCTACGCCGACACCATCCGGACGGTCTTCCTGTGGACCGTGCCGGTCGCGGCCGTGGGCTTCGTGGTCGCCCTGTTCCTCAAACAGGTGCGGCTGCGCGACAGTGCGCGGCTGGGCTCCACCGACATGGGCGAGGGGTTCGCGTCCCCGTCCGGCGCGGACTCGCGGCGGGTCCTCGAGGCGTCCGTCGGCAAGATCATCGGCAGTACGGACCCGGACACCGCGCGCCGGATCGTGACCGACTCCGCGACCCGGCTGGACATCGCCGGCGCCTGGGCGGTGATGCAGGTGGAATTGTTCACCAGGATGGTCGGGCACGCGAGTCTCGGACTGATCGCCGCCCGCCGGCACGTGCCTCCGGAGGTGCTGCAGCCGGTCTTCGACCGGATGGTCGACGAGGGCTGCCTCGTCCGCCACGGCTCCTTCCTCTCCCACACCGAGGACGGCGCCCGCGAGGCCCGCGCCATCACCGAGGCCTGGGCGGCCTGGCTGGAGGACCGTGTCCAGCGGGACATCGGCCGCTCGTCGGGCACGGAACTACGGGCCGTGGTGGACACGATCGCCAAACGCCTCCTGGTCGAGGACCTGACCCACGTTCCGCCGCAACGCCCGCGCCCGGCGGAACCGGTCTCGGCGACGGCCTCCTGACACCGCGTCCTACGGATCGCTCAGTCGGGGGAAAGACCCAGCCACGTCAGCACTCCCCCGACGTCGGGTGCCGTCGTGAGGCCTTCCGGGAGGGGTGGGCGGCGGACGATCACGACCGGCAGGCGCAGGTCGCGGGCCGCCGTGAGCTTCGCGGACGTGGCCCGGCCCCCGCTGTCCTTGGTGACCAGGACGTCGATGCAGTGGTCGTAGAGCAGGGTCGACTCGGCGGCCACCGTGAACGGGCCGCGGGCCAGGAGCACTTCGGTGTGCGGGGGCATCGGCGGCTGGGGCAGTTCCACGGACCGTACGACGAAGTGGAGGTCCGTGAGGTGGGCGAAGGCGGCCAGGCCCAGCCGGCCGGTGGTCAGGAAGACCCGGCGGCCGAGGCGCGGCAGCAGGTCGGCGGCCGCGGCCAGGGAGGCGACGGAGTGCCAGCGGTCCTCGGGGCCGGGCCGCCAGCCGGGGCGGCGCAGCACCACCGCCGGGACACCGGCCGCCGCCGCGGCGCGGGCGGCGTTCGCGGTGATCGTCTCGGCGAAGGGGTGGGTGGCGTCGACGAGCGCGTCCACGCGCTTCTCGCGCAGCCAGTCCGCCAGCCCGTCCGCCCCGCCGAAGCCCCCGATCCGGACCTCCCCCGTGAGCGCCCCCGGCCACGCCACGCGCCCGGCGAGCGAGGTGGTGACTCGGACACCGCGGCCCGCCACGAGCGCGGCGGCCAGCTCACGGGCCTCGGCGGTGCCGCCGAGGATGAGGACGTGCGGGGACATGCCGAGAGCCTACGAGTTCCGGACGGCGGACAGGAGGCCGGGTACGGGCCGCTGTCCAGGTCGCCTTCCGGGCCGTTTTTTCCGGGTCGCTTTCGGGGCCGTTTCCGGGCCGCTTTCCGGGTCGCCTTCGGGGCCCGTTTCCCGGCCACTTTCCGGGTCCCCTTCGGGGCCGTTTCCGGGCCGCTTTCCGGGTCGCCGAGAGTTATCGTCCGGACATGGAGTCCGTACGTGCGGTCCTGATCGACATCGACGGAGTGCTCACCGTGTCCTGGCGGCCGTTGCCCGGGGCGGTCGAGGCGCTGCGGGAGATCCGCGAGGCGGGCCTGAGGGTGGCTCTCGTCACCAACACGACGTCGCGGACGCGGGCGTCGATCGCCGCGACGCTGGACGACGCGGGGTTTCCCGTGACGGCGCAGGACATCCTCACCGCGCCCGCCGTCACCGCCGAGTATCTCGCCGAGCGGTGGCCCGGCGCGCGGTGCGCGGTGCTGAACAGCGGCGACATCCGGGCGGACCTGGGGGACGTCACCGTCGTCGACCCGGCGGACACCGGCGCCGCCGTGGACGTGGTGCTGGTGGGCGGGGCCGGGCCGGAGTTCGGGTACGCGGCGCTCGACGGTGCCTTCCGGCAGCTGCAGCGGGGAGCCCGGCTGGTGGCCATGCACCGCAATCCGTACTGGCGCACCGAGGACGGCCTGCGGCTGGACGCCGGCGCGTTCCTGGCCGGTCTGGAGCAGGCGGCGCGGGTCGAGGCCGAGGTCACGGGCAAACCGTCGGCGGCCTTCTTCGCGGCGGCGCTGGCTCACGTGGGAGCCGGTGCCGAGGAGGCGGTCATGGTCGGGGACGACATCGAGTCCGACGTCCTGGCGGCACAGCGCGCCGGGGTCACCGGGGTGCTCGTGAAGACCGGCAAGTACCTGCCTCAGACCCATGAGGCGGCGAGCGGGACGCCCGACCACGTGCTCGACTCGTTCGCGGACCTGCCGGCACTGCTGCGTGACTCAGCGGACCAGTAGCTGCACGCCGCCCACCACCGTCGCCGCGATCACCAGTTGCTCGAACAGGCGCTGGTTGATCCTGTGCACGGCCCATTTGCCGAGGAACGCCCCGGGCACGACGAACACCACGAGCACCGCGTCAAGGAGCAGCGAGTGGCCGTCGATCAGGCCCAGACCGACGCTGAAGGGCACCTTGGACACGTTGACGATCAGGAAGAAGAAGGCGGAGGTCCCGAGGAAGCCGAGCTTGCGGAAACCCGCGGAAAGGAGATACATCGACATCACCGGGCCGCCGGCGTTGGCGACCATCGTGGTGAAGCCGCCGAGGACGCCGTAGGAGCGGGCCTTGACGCGGCCGGTGCGGGTGGCGACCGTGTCGGGCTTCTCCTCCGCGTCGGCCGTGCGGCGGCGCCAGACCGTCACCCCGGCCATCAGCAGCAGAATCGCGCCGATCGACGTGCGGACGACCCCGTCGTCCGCCCACACCAGGAACAGCGTGCCCCCGACCACGCCAACGGCCACCGCCGGGAACAGCCGCCACAGTGTGGGCCAGTGCGCGTGACGGCGGTAGGTGAGGACGGCGAGGACGTCCCCGGCGATCAGTACGGGCAGCAGGACGCCGGTGGAGGCACGGGCGGGCAGCACCGCGGCGAAGATCGCGAGGCTGACGGTGTTGGCCCCGCTGACGGCGGTCTTGGAGAAGCCGACGAGCAGGGCGGCGAAGGCGAGAGCGGCGAACTCCCAACCGGTGATGTGCCAAAGAGTCATCGTGTTCATGCGAACACCGATGCTATGTGCAAGGAACGGGGGCCGTAAGGAGCGTCTCGCCAGGTGGCCGGTGTCGGTGGGGGCCTGAGGCGCTTCAGTACCTCCGAGTTCGTCGCCGAGTCGACCGTTCTCGCGGCCCCTTGCGCCCAGTTGGTGGCTGCGGAGCGCGAACGCGTCCGCAGGTCTCCGCAGACATTGCCCGGCGCTGCTGGTTCATGACTGTGGACCCGTCGCCCGCTCCCTGGGAAGATCCCCGGGACGCCGCACCGACCTGGCCGGAGGAGACATGACCGACTCCCGGGAGCACGTCCTGCCCGGCACCCGCGGCACGATCAGCGTGCGGGAATGGCCGCTCGAGCAGCCCCGGTACGTCGCCCTCCTCGTCCACGGATACGGCGAGCACATCGGCCGGTACGAAGAGCTCGCCGCTGTCCTGGTGGGCCACGGCGCGGCCGTGTTCGGGCCCGACCACGCCGGGCACGGCAGGTCGGCGGGAGAGCGGGTGCTGATCGAGGACTTCGAGGACGTGGTCACCGATGTACACACCGTGGCCGCACTGGCGCGGGCCGCGCATCCAGGCGTACCCGTGGTGATGGTCGGGCACTCCATGGGCGGGCTGATCGCGGCCCGCTACGCCCAGCGGTACGACGACACGCTCGCCGCGCTGGTGCTGTCCGGGCCGGTGATCGGCGCCTGGGAGCTGCCCGGGCGACTGCTGGCCCTCGACGAGATCCCCGACACGCCCGTCAGCCCGGCCGCGCTCTCCCGTGACCCCGCGGTCGGGGCGGCGTACGCGGCGGATCCGCTGGTGTGGCACGGGCCGATGAAGCGGCCGACGGCAGAGGCGTTCGCGCGGACCCTGGAGACCGTGTCCGAGGGCGGCGACGTGGGACGGCTTCCACTGCTGTGGCTGCACGGCGAGGAGGACCGGCTGGTGCCGCTCGCCGGGAGCCGGGTCGGTGTCGAGGCGTTGAGCGGGAGCGGGGGCCGGCTGACCGAGCGGATCCGTCCCGGCGCCCGGCACGAGGTGTTCCACGAGACGGACAGGGCGCTGGTGTTCGCGGACGTGACGCGTTTCCTGGACGAGGTGCTCATGGGCTGAGGCATCACTACTGTGGCGTTCCCACCAGGTGTTTGCCCCAGTTCGCCCGGGGCACCCGCGCTGCCATGGAGTGGTTGCGCAGTGCTGCCTGCGTGGGAGAGGACCCCGAGTTGTTCTTTCCCGTGGGCACGACCGGACCGGCGCTGCGAGAGATCGCGGCCGCGAAACGCGTCTGCGCCCGCTGCCCGGTGACGTCCCAGTGTCTTCGGTTCGCGTTGGACAGCGGGCAGACCTCGGGCGTGTGGGGCGGGACCTGCGAGGAGGAACGGGACGCGCTGCTCCGTACGGCCAGAGCCGACGCGAGAAGGGGAAGCATCGTATGACTGTCGTGAAGAGCACGATTCCCGAATCCGCCCGACAGGTGGTCGGAGACGCGCTGCAGAGCACCCTGGTGGATCTGATCGGGCTCTCCCTGATCGGGAAGCAGGCCCACTGGAACCTGGTGGGACCCCGCTTCCGCTCGATCCACCTGCAGCTCGACGAGGTGGTGTCGGCCGCGCGCGACTTCTCCGACACGGTGGCGGAGCGCTCGGCGGCGCTCGGCCTGCCGCCCGACGGCCGGCCGGAGACGATCGCGTCCGCGTTCACCCTGCCCAGCCCGAAGGACGGCTGGGTGCGGGACACCGACGTCGTCGAGGTGCTGGTCGAGGCGCTGGAGGCGGCCATCGGGCGGCTGCGTGAGCGCATCGAGGCGACCGAGAAGGCCGACCCGGTCACCCAGGACCTGCTGATCAGCATCACCGCCGACCTGGAGAAGCAGCGCTGGATGTTCGACGCGGAGAACTGGCCCAAGGACAGCTGAGGTCCACAAGCACGTACGTACGGAAGGGGCATGCGATGACCGACGCCCTCGAACTGGACGCGCTGTGGGAGGACTTCCACCGCGTGGTGAACATGACCTCGCAGGAGCTGGCCGCCTGGCTGCGGGTCCGTGACGCCGACGAGAACACGGAGCCGCTGCCCGAGAACGCGGGCACGCCCACGGGGCAGCACGTCCTCGCGATCCTGCAGAAGCGGCGCACGGATCTCACCGACGACGACGTCCGCGTGATGTACAAGGTCGTGGACACCGTCACCGAACAGACCGACCTGGAGAACGAACCCGCGGCCGAGGACACGCGTCTGCGGCAGCGTCTCATGACGATCGGCCACGATCCGCTCAAGCCGTGAGACGGTGGCAGGGCGTCGTACCTCGTCCGGAAACTCGTCGGCGCGCACGGGCGGACGATCGCCGAGGAGACGGGCACCCCGCTCAGGGTGCTCCCGTGGCCCCTGTACCGGCTGCTCGCCCTCGCCGCCCTGCTCGGCGCCCGGATCCGCGGCTCGGTAGCGGTGGCCACCGCACGTGCTCCGCATGAGGCGGGGCTGCGCGACCCGCGCCGCGTGTCCGGGGCGGACGGGCAGGAGCGGGTGGACGCACCGGGCCGCAGCGGCCGGGTGAACGCACCGGGCCGCAGCGGCTATCCGCGTCACGACGAGCGCACCGCCCCCTCCCCCGCAGGCCTCGGGTGCGGGGGCATCTCCCTTCGCTCCGCTCGGCGGCGGTGCCCAGCTGCTGACCGAGCGGTGGGGCGACGACCTACGAGGGCGCCGATCTCGCCGGGGCCGGCTCCGTCGCCCTCCGAGACACCGCGACGCGGCCGTCGGGGCACCATGGACTCGGCCTTCCCACCGGACCGCGGCACATCGCGCTCGGATGCGCCGGCGGCCGCCACCGAGCTGTTGACCGGACTACGGGGCGACGTGGCGTCAGCGCCCGCAGGGGCGATGTGGATGGCGAGACGCGATGCCGAGGTGACTGCGAAAGGGGACCTGGCAGGCGAGGGTGTACGGAACGGTGATCCGCGGCACCAGCGAGTGCCGGGCCGAGCTCACTGCCCACCGCGACGATGCCTCCGCTCACGGCGTGCTGGGGCGCCCGGCGCACAGTGCGTGGTCGACCAGGGCGCTGGCCGCCTTCTCCTGCTCCAGTACGTGCTCCTGAGTGTCGCCGCGTGCCTCGGACATGGAGACCACGGCGCTTCGCCTGCCGTTGTCGGTGACGCCGTTGAGGGTGATGTAGCCGCCGTCCCCGCCCTCGTGGCTCCAATAGGTTCCTCCGCAGGTCAGGGGGCGCTCGACCAGGCCGAGGCCGTATCGGCCTTCGGGCCAGAACTGTTGGACTTCCGCGCTCACGGAGACGGTCTGCTTCATCGCGGCCAGCTGCCGCGTCGGTAGCAGGCGGCCCGCGAGCAGCGCGCGGAGGAGGCGGTTCTCGTCCCGCGTGGTGGTGGCGAACGAGGTCTCGTGGTCCACCGCTGTCTGATCGGTGACGTCCACCAGGGAGCCGGGCCCGAAGAGCTGGTAGGCCTTGGAGTGTGGCCGGGGCAGGGCCGGCGAGGTGCCCATCCACCGGGTCTGGTGGAGGCCGAGCGGGCGCAGGACGCGGTCTTCGATCTCCTGGTGGGCGGGTTGACCGGTGGCCTTCTGGATGATCATGGCGAGCAGGACGTAGCCGGTGTTGGAGTACTTCCAGCCGCGCGTGGAGTCCGGCTCGGGGGCCTTGGCGAGGGCAACCAGCTGTTCGGGGCTGTAGACGTCGTGGCGCTGTTGGTAGTACTCCTGCGGCGTGGTGTATCCGGGCAGATTGTCGTGGATGCCGCTGGTGTGCTGTAGCAGTTGGCGGATGGTGATCAGGCTGCCGTCATTGCCGGTACCCTCCATTGCTCCTGGCAGCCAGTGGTCGACCGTGTCGACCAGCGACAGCTTGCCTTCGGCCTCCAGTTGGAGGACCACGGTGGCGACCAGCGTCTTGGCCGTGCTGGCCATACGGAAGTAACCGTCGGAGGAGACTGGGCGGCCGGTGTTCAGGTCGGCAGTGCCGCTGGTGGCGACCGACTGCCGACCGTCAGGTGCGATCACGCGGGCCTGCACACCGCTGACACCGAGGGCGTGGATCGCCTCGGTGTCCCGGCGTAACTGCTCCGCAGGGGAGGGACGGGCCGGTTGGGCGACGGCGGTGGCCACCTGGGCGGCGAGCAGCGCAGCGACACCGAGTGTCACGGCGAGGTGCCTTCGTTGCGTCGAAGTCATGGCTGAACGCTATTTTCGCCCACCGACGTGGCGCGATCAGGCGCACCCGAGGATCAGAAGGGGGGATATCCCCAGCGCGGGCCGCCACCAGTTCGGCGTCGACCTCAATGGGCGGTTCCGCCGGCTTTTCAGGCGGTGATCACGGCCGGGTCGGCATCGGGGGGCTGTCGTCGAGGCCGACGATTCCGGCGAACCCTGCACGTGAGGGTCGACTTGGCACCCGGTAACGACGTTGCTTTCAGGAGCCGCCGAAGCGTCCGAGAACCTGAATGGACGGTCGTTTCGTCTCACTGATCGTGAAAGGCATGGCAGACCTCGACGAGGCAGAACTCGTGCGGCGCGTCGCCGGTGGTGACCGGGCAGCGTTCGACGAGTTGTATCGGCGTACTTCGCCCTGGTTGGCGGTGCGGCTCCGCCGCCGCTGCACCGACGACGACGACGTCGCCGACGTGCTCCAGGAGACCTACCTGGCGGTCTGGCGTGCGGCCGGCAGCTACGCGGGCTCCGTGACCGAGGGCAGTGCGGTCGGCTGGCTCTGGACGATCGCCGCGAACCGTCTCGTCGACGCGTTCCGCCGACGCGCCCGGCAGGAGCGGGTGCCGACCGTTGCCCTGCTCGACACGACCGCGCCGGCCGCCGAGGACGAGGTGATGGCGAACCGCGTCGACCAGAACTTCGAACAGGCGCTGCTGCGGCTGCCACCGGAGTTGCGGCAGGTGCTGCAGGCGATGGTGCTCGACGACCTGTCGGTCCGTCAGACCGCGGTGCTGCTCGGTATGCCGGAGGGCACGGTGAAAACCCGCGCGCGGCGGGCTCGGATCGCGTTGCGGAAGGCGCTCTCATGACTCATCCCACCACCACGGTCCTGGCCCGCTACGCGGAGGGCGGGCACGGACTCGACGACGCCGCGCTCTGGTCGATCGAGGTCCATCTCGACGCGTGCGCCAACTGCCGTGAGTCACTGGCCGCCAAGGCCACCCCTGCCACGACGGATCTGCTCGACCGTGTCGCCGTCTCGCTCGGCCAGGCGATCGAAGCGAGCCCGTCGCCGACCCGGCAACGCACACCAGCAGCGGCCGTGCACCGACGCTGGCTCGCGTGGACGCTGCTGCCCTGGCTCGCGGTGACCGTCGCGGTGCTGGGCTGTGGCGTACTCCTGGACTCCGCCGAGCCGAGCCTGCCGTCGCTCGTACTGCTGCTGGCCCCGGTGGCTCCGCTGCCCGGCGTCGCGGTGGCCTGGAGCCGGCGGACCGACCCCGCCTGGGAACTGATCGCCACCACACCCGCAGCCGGCCTGGCCATGGTGCTGCGGCGGACGCTCGCGGTGCTCGTCGTCGTGCTTCCGGCATTGCTGGTGGCGGGTGTGAGCACCGGAACCTCGCTGGCCCTCACCCTGCTGCCGTGCCTGGCGTTCACGGGGGCCACCCTCGTGCTCGGCGCCCTCGTCGGCGTACGGCGCGCGGCGATCGGACTCGCGGTGGTCTGGTCCGCGGCAGTCCTGCTGCCGAGTGTGGCGGCCCAGTCCCTGTCCCCGGTACTGCAGCCGGGCAGCACCGCCGACTGGGTGGTGGCCACCGTGGCCCTTGCCGCGATCACACCGCTCGCCGCCACGCACTTCCGCCGCCTGACCAGTGGCAACTGACCCCCCATCAACAGGATCCACAGGATCAACAGGAGAGACCCATGCGAGCGGTGCGTGCTGCCGAAACGGCTCCCACCCTTCATCCCTGGCTCGTCCACGCGAAAGAACTGCGTGTCCGGGCCGACCGGCACCTGGCCGTCGACGGACTCGACCTGACGCTGACTGCCGGCGTGCACGGTGTGCTCGGCCCGAACGGCGCCGGCAAGACCACGCTGATGCGCGCGCTGTCCACCGTCGTCAAGCCCGCCGGCGGCTCGTTGACGCTGCTCGGTGCGCAGGTGGACGGCCGTGCCGACCTGCGCGAGGTGCGTCGCAAACTGGGGTATCTGCCACAGGAGTTCGGCTTCTACCCGCGGTTCACCGTCCGCGAGTTCATCGCGTACATGGCCTGGCTCAAGGAAATGCCCAAGACCGCGATACCCGACGCCGTACAACGCGCGATCGATCGGGTGGGTCTCACCACCAAGGCCGACGCCAGGATGAAGACGCTGTCCGGCGGCATGCTCCGCCGGGCCGGCATCGCCCAGGCCATCGTGAACGACCCCGAACTGCTACTGCTCGACGAGCCCACCGTCGGACTCGACCCCGAACAACGTCTCGACTTCCGCGACCTGCTGCGTGACCTCGGCGCCGACAGCTGTGTCCTGGTCTCCACCCACCTCGTCGAGGACGTCGTCGCCGCCTGCACCGACGTCATCCTCATGAACGAAGGCCGACTCCTCTTCCAGGGCACCCCCGACGACCTGATCGCCCGCGGTGGGCAGGGCGACGCGGGCGACAGCCCTGCGGAGCGCGGCTACTCCGCGCTCCTGCGCCGGCACCGGAGCAACGCATGAACCGCATCCTCGGCATCGAGCTCCGGCGCTCGGCCGCCCTCGGCGCCGCGCTCTCGATCGCCGTCGCCAGCACGATCGTCCTCCACGCCACCGCGGGGCGATGGTCCACGGGGTGGATGGCGCTGGCCATGACGCAGCGCGAATACCTCGCGGTTCTCTCGCCCCTTGCGATGGCCGCCGGCGCCTGGCAGTCCTATCGCGAGCACCGGGCGAACGTCGCCGAACTGCTCGCCGCCGTGCCCCGCCCGAGGGCGCAGCGCGTGGCGCCGATCCTGGCCACGACGGCCCTGGCGGTGCTCGTCGCCTACCTGGTCACGCTCCTCGCGGCGGCACCACGGATCGCCGACACGGCGCGCTACCTGCCGCCGGCCGCGTTTGTCGTCGTGGCCGTCGGGCTGGTCGCAATGATCGCCTCGGTCTGGCTCGGTTTGGCCGTCGGACGCCTGGTGCCGGCGCTCGCCACCGCACCCGCGCTGGCCGTGATCGGCTTCGCGCTACTGATGCTCGCGCCCCACGCCCTTCCGGACGGCGGGTTCACGGCGGCGTTCTCCCCGGCCATGGGGATGAGCATGTTCAGCGACTATGACACCGTCGACGGCGGAGTCAGCGCCGCCCAGGCACTCTGGATGGCCGCGGTCGCGGTGGCCGCCGTCGTGCTCTTCGCCGTCCAGAACCGTAAGTTCGCGTTCGCCGCGTTGCTGCCGCTGGCCATCGGGGCCACGGCCACGGCCCTGGTGGTGCCGACCGGCGATGCCTACGACCGAGGGATGCTCGACCCGGTCGCCCAGGAACTGGTGTGCACCGACGACGCCCCGCGGGTCTGCGTCAGCCGGGCGCACGAAGGGTTGCTGTCCGAGGTGACCCCCAAGGCCCGGCACGCATTGGAACTCCTGACGAAGACATCGGTCGTCGAGGCACATGAGGACACCTCCACGTTCTCTCCTCCTACGTCACCGAGGTCGCGGGCAGACACCGCGCTGATGAGGATCACGGTCGACAAGCACGGTCACCTCGCCCACCCGGGACGGCTCGAACCGACGATGCTCACCGGAGTGTTCACCGGCCCTCTCAGCTGCGGAGACAACCGGAACTTCACAGTCGCCACCGCTGCGGCCCACTGGCTGCTCGACCGGGAGCCGACCGCCGGTCCCGATGGTCTCGAATTCGATGACCCGGACGCCGTCAAGCTCTGGAAGGGACTGCAGGCACTGCCGCGAGCCGAGGCCCGAGCCCGGGTTGTCGCCGTCCATCAGGCCGCCCAGAAGTGCCAGGACACCACCGACCTCCTGAGCCGAGGCGCCCGATGACAGGACTGACGCTCTACGTTCGCTCGCGCCAGGTGCCGGCGGCGCTCGGCGCGGCCGTCGCGGGCACTGCCATCGTGTGGCTGCTGGCGACGGCCTTCAGCGTCAAGGGCGAGGTGAGCAGCACCGTACTCGCCCTGACGGTCCTGTTCCTGGTGGCCGTCGCCACCACCACGCTCTCAGGCCCCGACGACACCCTGGACCGCACGGCGGCGAGGCCGTGGGGATGGCTGCGGATGTCCCACCTGGCCACGGCGCTGGGATGCGTGCTCATGCTGCTGCTGGCCACACTGCTCACCGGCACGCGGTTCGGGCCGTTCGGATGTGTCGTCCGCGACGCGGCGGGCCTGCTGGGCCTGACCGCCCTGGGGACGGCCACGGTCGGCACCGCTCGCTCGTGGTTCCTGCCTCTCGGGTGGACGCTCGGCGCGGCGGCCTTCCCGGGCACGGGCACCGCCGGGGAGGCGCTGACCTGGCAGACACAGGCCTCCGACAGCCGGCCCGCGGCCGTGGTCGCAGCGGTCCTCACCGCCGCCGGAACCGCCGCCTACGTCAGCCGAGGCCCACGCACTACAGCCGGAGATCTTCTCTGATTCTGGACCAAGTGCTCCTGGTGTCCTCAGCTGTCGATGTTCTTGATGCCTCCTCGCTGCCTGCGGGGCTTCGGTCACCGGTCGTGATGAACGATGCTCCCGAACAGGATCGGCGGCGTTGGTGGTTCCTCGATGGAGCCGGCCGGGAACACCGAACCGGCCGTGCTCGCCGCCGATTTGGTGCGGGCGGTACTGGACGAACAGGTGGCCGAAGACTGTCTCCGCCGCGCCGCGTGATCGTGTCAGACTGCTCACACGCCCTGCCTGGCCACCGGGCAGGGCTCGTCGAGCGGAGGAGCACCGTGTGACCGGGACCGAGTCGGCCGTCCAGCGCATCGACACGAGCAGGCCGCATCCGGCCCGGGTGTACGACTGGTTCCTCGGCGGCAAGGACAACTACCCGGTCGACGAGGAACTGGGCCGACAGATCTCGGCGATGCAGGCGGACGCCCCACGGCACGCCCGCGCCAACCGCCGGTTCATGGAGCGCGTCACGCGTGCGGTCGTACGGGAGACGGGAATCCGTCAGTTCCTCGACATCGGGTCCGGCATCCCCACCGAGCCCAATCTGCACCAGGTCGCCCAGTCCGTCGCGCCGGACGCCCGGGTCGTGTACGTCGACAACGATCCGATCGTGCTCGCCCATGCCGAGGCCCTGCTGCGCGGCACGCCCGAAGGGGTGACGCACTACGTGCAGGCCGACGCCCGGGAGCCGGAGCGCATCCTCGAACAGGCCGCCTCGGTGCTGGACCTGGACCGACCGGTCGCCCTGTCGCTGATCGCCCTGCTGCATTTCGTCGCCGACGAGGACGGCGCCCACGACCTCGTGGCCACCCTGGTGGACGCGCTGGCACCGGGGAGTTGTCTGGTGCTGTCCGCGATGACGGCAGACTTCGATCCGGACAACGTGCGCAAGGGCATCGCGGCGTACACGGCGAGCGGAGTGACGCTCGTGGCCCGCTCACACGCCGAACTGAGCCGTTTCTTCACGGGACTCGACGTGTGGGAGCCGGGGATCGTGTCCCTGTCCCACTGGCGCCCCGCTCCGGGCGAGGAGCCGGAAGGCGACGGTCCGGTGTCCTTGTACGGCGCGGTGGGCATCAAGCGCTGACGGCTGTCAGGCGTTGAACGCCCAACTCCTCGGCGCGCGGCCGGATCTGGACGATGTCGGCGGTGGTCGCGCCCGGCCGGACCAGTGCGATCGTCTCCTCCAGGTGCTCCCGGCAGCGCATCTGCGCGTCGCGCAGGGCCCCGCAGGCCCGGCAGGGCCCGGGTGATCAGGGCGGCCAGGAAACGGCGCCACGGGATCGGCCGAACGGCCGAGGGAGCGACCCGCGCACGGTGGCCGTGTGGCCGAGGCGCGCACCCGTGCCCGCGGGCGAGAGTGAAGCCACTTCCTCCCCCCGTCGGAGCATTGCCGGAGCAACCAGGAGTACGTGATGCAGCGCAGGTTCCTCGTCGGCGCCGTCGGCGGTGCCGTCGCCGTCGCCGCCGCTTTCGGCATCGGCACCCATCTGCTGTCCGGGACCGAGTCGACCACCGCCCTGGACCGGTACGACACCGTCGCCGTCGGCGGCCACAAGGCCCTCGCGAACAACATCGTCGAGGCCCGTGTGCCTGCTGGACATCCGGAGGCCGAAGCTGGACGGGCTGGAGGCCACCCGGCTGCTGGCCGGTCCCCAGGTCGCCGGCCCGATGCGGGTGGTCGTGGTCACCACCTTCGACCTCGACGAGTACGTGTACGGGGCGCTGCGCGGCGGCGCCTGCGGCTTCCTGCTGAAGGACTCCGGCCCGACCCTGCTCGCGGAGGCGGTCCGCGCGGCCGCGGCCGGTGACTCGCTGGTGTCGCCCTCGGTCACCGTCCGCCTCCTCAAGCACGTCACCGGGACCCCCCAGCCGGCCGCCCCCACCCGCCCGGCGCCGCCGACGGAACCCCTCACCGACCGCGAACTCGACGTGGTCCGCCTGGTCGCCCTGGGCCGTACCAACACCGAGATCGCCGCCGAACTGTATGTCTCCCTCTCCACCGCCAAGACGCACCTGTCCAGCGTCCAGCTCAAGCTGGCCGCCCGCAACCGGGTCGAGATCGCGGCCTGGGCCTGGCAGAACGGGCAGGCCCAGCCAGCTTTCTGACGGAGCGTCAGCCGTCCTTCGCGCGAGCCGACAGCAGCCGCTCCAGCCGGTCGAACCGCTCGTGCAGTGCACGGACGTCCACACCGACCTGGTGCGCGATCCTGCCCCGGCGCTCGTGCTCCCGCCCCACGAACCAGGTGGCCAGGGCCGCGGTGACCATGCCGTACGTCGTGATGCCGACGACCATCACCACCACGCCGACGATCCGGCCCCACAGGGTCACCGGGTAGAAGTCGCCGTAACCGACGGTGGTCGCCGTCTCGACCGACCACCACAGGCCCCTCGGGTACGTCGTCAGGCCGGCGCCCCGCGCGCCCTGTTCGGCCGCGACCACGGCCCACGAACCGGTGAGCATCACCACCAGGAGGACGAGCAGCGCTGCGCCGGCCGCCTTCAGGTGCAGGGAGCGCCCCTCGTGCCTGAGCAGTGCCTCGACCGTCCTGGCGAGGAATCCGGGCAGCATGACCTCTCCTCAGGGCCGGGTGCCGTATGCGGACAGTGTCGTCGGGCGGACGCGGGCGGGCATGCCGGGCGGGGCGTTCGAGTCGCCGCAGAGATCCACCGGGCAGCCCCTGAGGGCGCCCCCTCACCCGGACAGGCCCGTGCGCTGGTGGGCCGCGAGGTTCGGTGGTGCGCTGGGGGCGTCATCGGCACATCCGCAGGAGGCGCCCCGTCATGACCGCTCGTCCGCCCCTTCCCGTCCGGTTCCTCTCGTCGGCCCTGGCGGCGGGCGCGCTGCTGACCGCCTCGGCCTGCTCGGACGACGACAGCGGCCCGCGGGCCGCGGACGCCTCGGCGTCACCGGACGCGGAAAGGTCTGCCGGGCCGCTCGCCGCAAGGCCGTCGTCCCCCTCCGCGTCCGGCAGCCTCACCGAGGCCGGCGCGCGGACCGCGCTGATCACCGAGGCGGACATCGAGGACGACTGGACGAAGGTCTCGGGCGCCGCCTCCTGGCGGGACAAGCTGCTCGTCGGCAAGGTCGACGTCGCCGACTTCCTCACCGCCAAGGCCCAGGCCGCCGACTGCCAGCGGCTGCTCGACGGGCTGTACGGCGACGACCTGCTGGGCAAACCGGCCGGGACGTCCACGCTGGAGGGCTTCCAGCAGGGCGACTCCCGGCTGCTGTACCAGGTCGCCTCCCACGACCGGGCCGGCCTGGACGCTTCCCTGAACTGGTTGAAGTCGCTGCCGTCGACGTGCGACGAGTTCACCGCGACCGGCTCTGCGGGCGGCAGGCGAACGGTCCAGGTGACCCCGGCCTCCGTGCCGAAGGAGGGGGACGCCCGGCAGGGGCTGCACGTGACGGTGCAGGGCACCGCGGCCGACGCGCCCGCCACGCTCACCCTGGACCTCGCCGTCGTACGCGTCGGCAACGACGCGATCACCGTCACCGCCGGCGGTCTGGACGGCGGCGCGGACGACTCCGTCGAGCAGGCGGTGCAGCAGGGCACCCCGCGCCTGCAGGACGTGCGGGCCGGCCGGACACCGTCCGCGGAGCCGAGCGAGCTCGACTGACCGAATCCCCTCCCGTTCCCCCACCACTCCCACTCCTCTCCCCGCTCCCCTCTCCCCTCCACCCTCTCCCCGCTTTCTTCCCACTGCCTCCCGCTCCGCTCCCTCTCCGCTGCGGCCGTTCCCGGGACACGGCTGATCATCGGACTGCACAATGGCCCCGACGGCCGCAGGCGCGAGAAGGAGCACAGAAGTGAGCGACAGCCACACCCCCTCAGGCACGTCGGCGAGGTTGAACACCGGTGTGGCCCACAACGCACGCGTGTGGAACTACTGGATCGGCGGCAAGGACCACTACGAGGTCGACCAGCAGGTCGGCGAGCAGGTCGCCGGGATGTTCCCGATCATCCGGGACATCGCCCGCGCCGACCGCTGGTTCCTGGGCCGCGCGGTGCGCCACCTCGCCGAGGAGCAGGGCATACGGCAGTTCCTCGACATCGGCACCGGGCTTCCCACGGTGGACAACACCCACGAGATAGCCCAGCGGATCGCGCCGGACTCCCGGATCGTGTACGTCGACAACGACCCCATCGTGCTGGTGCACGCCCGCACCCTGCTCACCAGCACCGCCGGCGGCGTCACCGACTACATCGACGCCGACGTGCACGACCCGGACGCCATCCTCGAACGCGCATCCCGGACCCTGGACTTCAGCAAGCCGGTCGCGGTGATGATGCTGGGCATCCTCAACTTCGTCCTCGACACCGAGGAGGCCCGGGACATCGCCCGCCGGGTCATGGCGGCGATGCCCTCCGGCAGCCACCTCGCCCTCACCCACCCCACCTTCGACCCGGACCTCGGCGGCGAGGGCCAGATCCCCGCGATGAAGTTCTGGAACGAGAACGCCACCCCGCCGATCACCGCCCGCAGCCGCGAGGACATCGCCGCCTTCTTCGAGGGCCTGGAGCTGCTGGAGCCGGGGCTGGTGTCGTGCTCGCGGTGGCGTGCCGAGCCCGACTCCCCCGTGGTGGTACCGCAGTTCGGCGCGGTGGCCGTGAAACCCTGACGCTGTCGCCGCGCCGGCCGTGGGTCCGGCCGGGCCCGTCGAGGAGGACGTATGACCACGCTTGCCGATCCCGTCCCCGGCGGACGTCCCGGGGACGTCGAACGGGCCGCCGCGCTCGCCGGGGAACTGTCCGGGCGGGGCGTGCACGGCATCGTCCTCGCCTACGTCGACACCGCGGGCGTCACCCGCGTGAAGACCGTCCCGACGGCCCGGCTCGCGTCCGCCGCGGCCTGGGGCGTCGGCATGTCCCCGGTGTTCGACACCTTCCTGGCGAACGACTCGATCGTCACCACGGAGGTGCTCGGCTCGCCGGACGGCGATCTGCGTCTGTACCCCGACCTGGACCACCTGGTGGCACTGATCGGCCAGCCCGGCTGGGCGTGGGCGCCGGTCGACCGGATGACCCAGGAGGGCGAGCCGCATCCGGGGTGCGGCCGGACCGTCCTGCGCCGGCTCGTCCGGGAGGCCGCCGAAGAGCACGCCCTCACCTTCCGGGCGGGCATCGAGGTCGAGTGGGCCGTGGCCCGGGGGCCGTCCGACGGCGACTTCGTGCCCGCGACGACGGGACCGGCGTACAGCGCCGCCCGGCAGGTCGAGCTCAGCGACTACACCGCGGACCTGCTGGCCGCGCTCGCCGCGCAGGGGGTCGAGGTCGAGCAGCTCCACCCCGAGTACGCGGCCGGGCAGTTCGAGGTGTCGGTGGGGGCGCTCGACCCGGTGGCGGCGGCCGACCGGAGTGTGCTGGTGCGGCAGACGGTGCGTGCGGTGGCGGCCCGCCACGGTCTCGCGGTCTCCTTCGCCCCGGCGGTTCTCGCGCAGGGCGTCGGCAACGGCGGCCACATCCATCTCTCCGCCTGGCGCGACGGCGTGAACCTGCACTCCGGAGGTCCGGGCCGGTACGGCATGACGGAGGAGGCCGAGTCGTTCGCGGCCGGGGTCCTCGCGCACCTTCCCGCTCTGACGGCCGTGACGGCGCCGAGCCCCGCCAGCTACCTCCGGCTCAAACCCTCCCAGTGGGCAGGGGTGTTCACGGCGTGGGGCCGGGAGACGCGGGAGGCGGCCGTGCGGGTGGTCACCGGAACGGCGGGCGTGCGCGACCAGGCCGCGAACCTGGAGGTCAAGCCGGTCGACCTGGCCGCCAACCCGTACCTCGCGCTCGCCTGTGCGATCGCCGCCGGGCTGGACGGGCTGACGTCCTCGGTGCCGCTGCCCGAGGAGATCACCGGAGATCCGGCCCGGTTCGGGGCCGAGGAGGCGGCAGCCCTGGGGGTGCGCCGACTGCCGGTCTCGCTGGCCGAGGCGGTGGAGGAGTTCCGCGCGGACACCCGGCTGCGGACGGCGCTGGGCCCGGTCCTCGCGGACGCGGTGATCGCCGTACGCCTCGGGGAGATCGCGGCCGTCGACGGGCTGGACGACGAGCGGGTGGCGGCGGCGTACCGATGGAAGTACTGACATGACCACGGGTCCCGTCCACGAGGCGCTGGCCGGCGCGCGGCTGGTGGACCACCACTGCCACGGGGTCGTGACCGGCGACCTGGACCGCCCGGCGTTCGAGTCCCTGCTCACGGAGGGCGCCCCCTGGCCGGGCATCTCGCCCTTCGACACCCCGGTCGGCATCGCCGTACGCCGGCACTGCGCGCCCCTCCTCGACCTGCCGCGCCACGCCCCCGCCGACGTGTACCTGGCCCGCCGGGCCGAACTCGGCGCCCCCGAGGCCACCCGCCGCTTCCTCGCCGCCACCGGAACCGACGTCTTCTGCGTGGACACCGGCTACACCCCGGTCCCTCTCACCGCACCCGGGCAGCTGGCGGAAACCGCGAACGCGACCGCGTACGAGGTCGTACGGCTGGAGAGCGTCGCCGAGGCGGTGGCCTCGGCGGGAGTCGAGCCGGACGCCTACGCCGAGACGTTCCGGGCGGCGGCCGAGGATGCCGTACGGCAGCCCGGTGTGGTGGCGGTGAAGTCGGTCGCCGCCTATCGCACCGGCTTCGACCTGGATCCGGTGCGGCCCTCTGGCCCGGAGGTCACCGAGGCGGCCCGGCGCTGGCTCGCCGACGGCGGGCGGCTGGCCGACCCGGTGCTGGTACGGCATCTGCTGTGGACCGCAGTCGACCTGGGGCTGCCCCTCCAGCTGCACACCGGGTTCGGCGACGCCGACATCCGGCTGCACCGGGTGGACCCCACCCACCTGACGGACTGGCTGCACCTCACGGCCGGCACGATCCCGGTGCTCCTGCTGCACTGCTGGCCGTATCAGCGCCAGGCCGCCTACCTCGCCGCGGTGTTCGAGCAGGTGTACCTCGACGTCGGCCTCACCCTGCACCACGTCGGCCCCGCGCGGGCCCGTGCGATCCTGGCGGAGGCGCTGGAGATCACCCCGTTCCGCAAACTGCTGTACAGCTCCGACGCCTACGGTCTGGCCGAGTTCTACCACCTCGGCGCACTGTCCTTCCGGCAGGGCCTCGCCGGTCTCCTGCAGGAACGGGTGGACGCCGACGAGCTGAGCCTGCCGGACGCGCTGCGCATCGCCGCATGGGCCGGGGGTGACAACGCTCACCTGGTCTACCGCTTTTCCGCCGCCTCCTGAAAGTATGATCAAGCAATGTCTGACATGACCGATACCACGTCCGGTTGGCTCAGTTCCGACGAGCTCGAGTTCGCGCGCGCCCGTATGCCGATCCTGTACGTCGAGGCCGTGCCCGTGCGCGTCGACGACAGCGGCGAAGTCACCAGCATCGGGCTCCTGCTCCGCATCGGTCCGGACGGGACGGTCAGCCGGAACGTGGTGTCCGGCCGCGTGATGCACCACGAGCGCGTCCGCGACGCCCTGCTGCGTCACCTGGAGAAGGACCTCGGCCCGGTCGCCCTGCCCCGCGTGCCTGCCTCCCTGCAGCCCTTCACGGTGGCCGAGTACTTCCCCACCCAGGGCATCACGCCGTACCACGACCCGCGCCAGCACGCGGTGTCCCTCGCCTACGTGGTGCCGGTCGCCGGTGACTGCCGCCCCCGGCAGGACGCCCTGGACCTGGTCTGGGTCAGTCCGCAGGAGGCGCTGTCACCGGCGCTGCAGAGCGAGATGCCGGGCGGCCACGGGGTGCTGCTCAAGCAGGCGCTGGCGCATGTGGGCTGCGTGATCTGAGGCGTCGCCCCGGCGGCGTTCAGTGCAGGTCGGCCGCCCGCGCCGGGTCGTCTTCCACGGCGTCGCCTGCGACGGGGCCGTCGTCGAGGAAGCCGCCCGACTGGTGCTGCCACAGCTTGGCGTACGCGCCGTCGGACGCGAGCAGTTCCTGGTGCGTGCCCTGTTCGACGATCCGGCCGCGGTCGAGGACGACAAGCTGGTCCATGGTGGCGACGGTGCTCAGCCGGTGCGCCACCACCAGCGCCGTCCGTCCCTCCATGAGCCGCCACAGCGCCTCCTGGACGAGGAGCTCGCTCTCGGAGTCCAGGGCGCTGGTCGCCTCGTCGAGCAGCAGGATGGGCGCGTCCCGCAGGATCGCCCGGGCCAGGGCGACCCGCTGGCGCTGGCCGCCGGACAGCTTGATCCCGCGCTCGCCCACCATCGTGTCGAAACCGGCCGGCAGCGCGTCCGCGAACTCCGTGACGTGCGCCGCCTCCGCCGCGCGGCGGATCTCGGCGTCGGTGGCGTCCGGGCGGGCGAAGGAGATGTTGTCCCGGAGCGTGCGGTGGAACATCGCCGGGTCCTGCGGCACGTAGGCGATCAGGCTGCGCAGGTCGGTCTGACGCAGTCTGCTGATGTCCTGGCCCCCGATGAGGATCCGGCCGCCGTGGATGTCCGTCATCCGCAGCAGCAGCCGGCCGAGCGTGGTCTTGCCGCCGCCGGACCGGCCGACGAGGCCGAGCTTCGTCCCGCTGGGCACCGTCAGATCGAGGCCCACGAAGAGCGGCTCCGCGCCCGCGTGCGCGAACGTCACCTTCTCGAAGCGGACATCGGCGCCCCGGGTGAGCAGCGGCTCCGGCGACACCGGGTCGAGCACGGTCGGCGGTGTCAGCAGCAGCTCGGTGAACTGCGCGGCCTCCGTCATCGAGCTCTCCAGACGGCGGTAGATCTGGTTGAACTCGAACATGATCCGGGTCGCGTTGGTGTAGTACGTGAAGGCGACCACGACCGCCTCCACCCCGTGCGCGCCCCCGCCGAGCGCGACCGCGAGCAGCAGACCCAGCGCGTTGGTGGCGACGAACATCGGTGCGACCAGTGTGTCGATGCGCAGATTGCCGTAGTCCCACGACCGCAGCATGAGCCGCCGCGAGGCCGCGACCCGCAACCGGTGTTCGGCCGCCTCGCGCTCCTCGGCCGCGAACGCCCGGACCGTGTCCATGTTCATCAGGCTGTCGGCGACATGGCCCGACATCCAGGCGATCGCCTCCTCGCGCTGGTCGACGAGGGCCTGACGGCGACGGATGAGAGGCGTCACGCACACCACCGTCAACGCGATCATCACCAACAGCCCGACGACGAGCAGGGGGTCGTAGCGCCACAGCACCACCGCCCCGAACAGCAACGGCACCAGGCTGCCCACGATCTGGAACGTCAACGTGTCGACGAACAGCTCGAAGCGCGAGGCGAAGCTCAGCACCCGCTTGGTCAGCGACCCGGCGAAGTTGTCGTGGAAGAACGCGGCGTCCTTGGCGAACAGTTCGTCCATGCCGATCACGTACAGGTGCTCGATGCCGCGGGCGTCGAGACGGTTCATGCAGTGCAGACTGCCGCGCCACAGCGCCTCCGACAGCAGCAGGACCCCGGCGAAGCCGAGGACGTAGGGCAGCGTCGAGCCGACGGTGACACCGGTGTCGCCGGCGATACGGGCCACGAGCTTCGCGACGACCAGCGGCGCGAGGTAGTTGATGCCGATGTTGCCCAGCGCCGACATCACCATCGCGGGCACCGTCAGCCGGCGCAGCCGGGACAACTCCCGTAGGTAGTAACGAAGTGCGAGGAGCACCGAGCCCTTGCTCGGTGTGACCCTGCGCGGTTCGGGCGATCCCATCCCACCCCCCGAGTCGTGGGTACGGCCAGGCCGGACGGGCCGGGCCAGGAGTCGGAGTGTCCCGCGGGGGCGGGGACGCAGTCCATGCGTTTTCGGAGCGTCCCGGTGCACTCAGGGGGCGCCCGGGGTACGTATTCTTCGACCGTGGCTGAGACCGACCCGACGCGGCTTCCCGAAGCGATGCGGCTTCCCGACATGCCGCTGCACGATCCGTTCGTCGTCGCCGACCGGAAGACCCGCACCTACTACCTCTACACGTCCAACGACTCTTCCGTGTCGGGCGTGGACGGCACCGGCACGATGGTCTACCGCAGCCACGACCTGCGCGACTGGAAGCGTCCCGTGGTGGTCTTCCTGGCCGCCGAGCAGAGCGGGATCTGGGCGACCGACGGCGGATGGGCGCCCGAGGTGCACGCGTGGGGCGACAAGTACTACCTGTTCACCACGCTGCACGACCAGGACAGGCCGCTTCCGGTACCGCCGCCCAACCAGTGGGGCGTGCCGTTCCAGCTTCCGAACCACATACGCGGCACCATCACGGCCGTCTCCGACTCGCTGCTGGGCCCCTTCACCGTCGTCGACCCCTCACGCCCCACCCCGCCCGCACACCTGATGACCCTCGACGGCACGCTCTACGTCGACCCGTCCGGGCAGCCCTGGATGGTGTACGCGCACGAGTGGCTGCAGACCGTCGACGGAACCATGGAGGCGATCCGGCTGGCTCCGGACCTGTCCCGGACGATCGGGGACCCGGTCTTCCTGTTCAAGGCGTCGGACGCGTCCTGGATCAGCGAGCAGATCCCCGGCGGCGTGCCCCATCAGCTCCCGCCCTACGTCACCGACGGCCCGCAGCTGTACCGCACCCCTGACGGTTCCCTGCTCATGCTGTGGTCGACGTACGAGAAGAACCTGATCACCGAGGACGGCACCCTGGGCGGCGACTATGTGCAGACCTACGCCGTCTCCCCGTCCGGCGACCTCACGGGACCGTGGCAGCAGCGACGACCCCTGGTCCGCGACGACAGCGGCCACGGCATGCTGTTCCGCACGTTCGAGGGCCGGCTGATGATGATCCTCCACCGCCCCTTCGACAACGCGCGGGGCAAGTTGTACGAGATGCAGCTGCTCGATCACGAGCTGCGGGTGCTCCGCCCGCGCACCGACCTCGACGGCGACCGTTGACCGGCCCCGCGAACGCGATGACAGTTCCAGGAGCGCACTCAAGTGTCGAGCGTACGCGGCCGGGCAAGGAGGGCCGCTGCCGACAGGTCGCACCGCAGTGGTGTGCGGGGCGCTCCGGGTATTGAACCGGGCGCCGCACTCCTCGCACGGTGTTCAGTCGGCCCGGACCCGGCTGGGCCGGCCGGTACGTATCGCCGGGGCGATGTCGGCGGCGAATCGTTCCAGGGTCTCCTCCTTCAGGCCGGCGGGCGTGTGCTCGACGGAGACGCCGGTCAGTTCGTGGCCGAACAGCTCGTGGTACTCGCCGAGTTTGTCGACGATCTGGGCCGGGCTGCCGACGAGTGCCGAGCCCTCCCCGACGAACTCCTCCACGGTGGTGATCTCGGACTTGTTGTGCTTGAACGTCGGGCTCGCGGCGAACGCCTCCCACACCGGGCGGAAGAGTTCCAGCGCCTTCTGCGAGGTGTCGGCGACCAGCAGGCTCGGGAAGCTGGCGGCGACCACGGCGTCCTCCGGGTCGCGGCCGTAGTGGGCCCAGCGCTCGCGGTAATGGTCGACCAGACGGGCGTAACGCGGCCTGCGGTGGAAGCCGTTGGCGGTGAACAGGGGATCGCCGTGGCGGGCGGCGAGGTCGGTGGAGCGTTCGCTGGTGGCGCTGCCGTGCCAGACGGTGATGCGCTGCTGGAGGGGCCGAGGCTGGGTGGTGACCCCGGTCAGCGGGGTCCGGAACCGGCCCGACCAGGTGACGGGCTCCGGTTCCCAGAGCCTGCGCAGCAGTTCGTACTTCTCGGCGAGGTAGTCCCACTGGAGGGACTCGTCGAGGCCGAAGAGGCTGTACTGGTCGGGGTGGTTGCCCTTGGAGACGATCAGCTCGACCCGGCCGTCGGAGAGGTTGTCGAGGGTCGCGAACTCCTCGGCCACCCGTACCGGGTCGAGGATGCTGAGCACGGTGACGCCGGTGAGCAGTCGCACCCTGCTGGTGCGCTCGCTGATGGCGGAGAGGAGGACGGCGGGCGAGGACGACAGGAAGTAACCGCCGTGCCGCTCACCGACCGACACGGCGTAGAAGCCCAACTCCTCTGCTTGGACGGCTCGTTCGACGACGGAGCGGAGGCGGTCGCGCTGCGTGGGCCGGTGGCCGGTGACGGCGTCGGGGGTGTTGGCGACGATGTCGTTCAGCAGGAACTTCACGGGGACTCCTGGGGGGCGCGACAAACTCTGCATGGGGGCGACGGCACGCCGCGCCCTGGATCGACGGGAGATCAGCCACGAGCAGCACCGGACCCGGCGTGCGGTGCCCTGCGGCCGCCATCCCTGAAGCGGCGGGCGCAGGGCCCGTCACCGAACCTGGTCAGGCGGCGGGCTGCCGCACCGGCTCCACTCCGATGACCTTGCGATAGGCGCGGGCGCCGTCGCCGTAGTCGTCCACGGCGTAGTGCCAGGTCGCCCGGTTGTCCCAGAGAACGAAGTCGCCGGGGTTCCAGCCGAAGCGGATCGTGTAGTCGGGCGACGAGGCGTGCCGGAGCAGAGGGTCGAGGAGCGCCTTCCCCTCCTGTGGCGTGACGCCGGTCAGGCCGATCGCCGACGTGCTGATGAACAGCCCCTTCCGGCCCGTCTCGGGGTGCGTCAGGACGACAGGGTGCTCGACGCTCTCCCCGACCGCGGTCCGCTTGCTGCCCTGCGCGTAGTTCTCCGCCTTGCCGTCGTAGACCGCGCCGACCGACTCGAGCAGCACCTTGAACGGCTCGGACAGGTCGTCGTACGCCGCCTGAAGATCGGCCCAGAGTGTGTGCCCGCCCAGCTCGGGGACCACCTCGTAGGTCAGCGACTCGATCGCGAAGACCGGCTGCCGCCACAGCCCGCCGATGTGCCAGGTACTGGCCTTGCCCGTCTTCTGAACGTTGTAGGGGTAGACCAGCGGATGGGCGGAGTCCTTCACGGCGGTCGGGTGGTCGAACGGTTCCGCGAAGAGACGTACGGCCTCCACGTGCTGACCGGGAGTCAGGTGCTGGTCGCGGAAGACCAGCACCTTGTGGTCCCGGAACGCCTGGCGCAGTTCCTCGGCGGTTCGGTCGTCGACGCCGGCCGTCAGGTCGATGCCGGTCACCTCCGCACCGAACCGCGGACCGGCTCGTCGGATCTCGTAGCTCGCGACAGTGCTCATGGCTCTCCCTCTGTGTGCTTGCTGTTGGGGATCTCGCGCCGGGTCGCCTTCCACCGGACAGATGGAGGCGACGTCAGACTCGGCGACACGCCGACGCGTCGACGCGCGCCAGATCCACGTACAACCTGCGGTACAGCAGCACTGGGATGCTCACCTCACCATGTCTACCAGGTGAGCCCGAGACGAATCATTGCAGGTGCATGAATCTTCCGGCACGGCTTTCACCGGGATCGAGGAGGCCGTCCCCGGTATCAGCCGACGGCATGCTCACCGAGACCCTGCGTCTGGTCTGCTGACATGACCGCGGGCACCGCCATCGGGCCACGTCAGTGCGGGCCGGGCGAGGTGTCGGCGTTCGCGTCATCCATGAGCTGCCGGCACTCGGGCTCACGTCGGGGACCGGCGCGGCGTCGCAGACCGGATCGGCCTGCTGGTCGAGAATCCGCAACGGTGGTGCGGGCGCCCCGACTCCGACGTCCCCGGCGCCGGGCGGTCGGATACGTCGTCGACATACCAGATGCCGGTGCCGACCGATGCGGTCGCACCGCTCGCACCGGTGTAGCCCTTGTCGGCCAGGACGACCTCGGCGCCGGCCTGGGCGGCCTTGATCGCGGCCCAGGTGCCCGCGGGACCGCCGCCGACCACGAGGACGTCGGTGGACAGGGTGGGTTCGGAATCGGTGCTCGTCATGGCATGCGTTCCTTACGGGGACGGGGGATCAGGGCTTGAGACGGCCGGAGGCGAACATGGCGGCCGACCACGCCGAGAGCACGGCGCCGAGGGCCCAGACCACGAGCACGGCCCAGCCCGCGCCGACGTCGCCCTGGCCGAGGAAGCCGATCCGCTCGACCTGGACCAGCCAGAAGACCGGGTCGAGGTGGCTCAGGACGTCCCAGACCGGGGGCAGCTGCCGGACCGAGTAGAAGACGCCGCCGAGGAAGCCCAGCGGCAGCAGAACGATCGACTCCATCGAGTAGACGTGGTCGAGCGACCTGGCGAGGCTGCCCGCGATCACGCCCACCTGTGCGGCGACCAGGAGCACACCGAGGGTGCCGGACAGCAGGACGAGGGGGCGGGCGACGCTCCCGCCGCCGGTGAGCGGGAGCGCCACCGCCAGCACTCCGCCGCCCACGACGGCGCCTCGGACGACACCACCGCTCACCAGTGCCGCGTTGATCTCCCACCAGCGCAGCGGACTGGCGAACACGTCGTGGATGTACCGGTCGCGCCGGGCCTCGAACAGGCTGGTCGTCCCGTTGAAGAAGCCGACGTTGACGATCGCCTGGGCGAACAGGCCGGGCACGATGAACCTGCCGTAGGAGACGCCGTCGATCGTGTCGACGTGCCGTCCGAGAGCCGACCCGAAGACGACGACGAACAGTACGGTCGACAGCACCGGTCCGACGACGCTGTAGCGCCAGATGGTCAAGAACCGCAGGACCTCGCGCTCGAAGAGCCACAGGAACGGCGACCGTTCGGGCTTGAAGGGCTCGTCGTACGACGGGAGAGCCGGCGGGGCGTCGGTGCCGCTCGTCACGCCGCCTCCCCGGTGATCACGCGGTCGTAGACCTCGGAGATGTCCCGCGCCGCGTAGCGGTCCCGCAGTGAGGCCGCAGAGCCGCGGTCGACGATCCGGCCGGCGCGCAGCAGCGCGATCTCGTCGCACAACGTCTCCGCCTCCTCGAGGTAGTGCGTCGTCAGCAGGACAGTGGTGCCTGCCGCGTTGAGGCCCTTGACGAGCCGCCAGATCTCCGCGCGCAGCTCGACATCGACGCCGGCGGTCGGCTCGTCGAGGATGAGCAGGCGGGGACGGTGCATGAGCGCCCGTGCGAGCACGAGACGCCGCTGCATCCCCCCGGACAGCTCATAGGCGCGCGCGGCGGCCTTGCTGTCGAGACGGAACACCTCGAGCAACTCGTCCGCGCGCCGGACGGCCGCCTTTCGACCGATGCCGTGGTACCCGGCGTGGTAGATCAGGATCTGCCGGATCGACAGGAACCGGTCGACATTGATCTCCTGCTCGGCCAGGCCCAGCAGCCGTCGGGCCGCACGGCTTCGGTGGTCGTGACCGAAGACGGTGAGCGTGCCCGTGGTGGGTCGGACGATGTTGCACACCGAGCCGATCAGCGTGGTCTTGCCCGCGCCGTTGGGGCCGAGCAACCCGAAGAAGGCGCCGTCGGGGATCTCCAGGTCCAGGCCGGCCACCGCGGTGAAGCCGTCCCCGTACGTCTTGCTGAGCCCCTGGACGAGCAGGGCCGGCGGTTTTCTGTCAGCCACCGGACACATGGGTCTCGTCCGGGTGGAACTGGTTGGCCGGCACCGGAAGCCCGTAATGCTCGCGCAGGGTCGTGCCCTCGTACTCCTCACGGAACAGGCCCTTGCCGCGCAGGATCGGCAGGACGTGCTCGATGAAGCTCTCCAGGCCGGACGGCAGGGCCGGCGCCATGATGTTGAACCCGTCCGCGGCACCGCCCTCGAACCAGGCGATGATCGTGTCCGCCACCTGTTCGGGCGTACCGATGAACTCGAAGTGGCCCCGGCCGCCCCCAAGCCGGGAGATGACCTGTCGAACCGTCAGCTTCTCGCGTACGGCGAGCTCGATGATCAGGTCGGAGCGGCTCTGCGTGCCCTCCAGCTTCGGTCGCGCGAGGATGAAGTCCGGCAGGGGCTCGTCGAGTTCGAACACCGACGGCTCGGTCTCGAAGACCGCGGCCAGCTGACGCAGTCCGTACTCCGGTACGCGCAGGTCGTCGAACTCCTTTGCCAGCGCCCGGGCCTCCGCCTCGGTCGACCCGAGGTACGGGACGATGCCCGGCAGCACGATCACGCCGTCCGGGTCACGCCCCACGGCCCTGGTCCTGGCCTTGATGTCGGCGTAGAAGCCCGCCGCGCGCTCGTACGTCTGATGGGCGGTGAAGATCGCCTCGGCGTGGCGTGCCGCGAAGTCCTTGCCGTCCTCGGAGGAACCGGCCTGCACGAGCAGGGGGTAACCCTGCGGCGGGCGCTCGACGTTGAGTGGGCCGGCCACCGAGAAGTGCCTGCCCCGGTGGTCGAGCCTGTGGAGCCGGGCGGGGTCGGCGTAGCGCCCCGCGGTCTTGTCGGCGACGACGGCCTCGGACTCCCAGCTGTCCCACAGTGCCTTGGCGATGTGCAGGAACTCGTCGGCCCGGGCGTACCGCTCGGCGTGGCCGGGGCGGTTGACGAGGCCGAAGTTGGCCGCCTCGTCGGCTCCGGCCGAGGTGACGATGTTCCAGCCGGCGCGGCCGCCGCTGACATGGTCGACCGAGGCGAGCCGACGGGCGAGGTTGTACGGCTCGTTGTACGTCGACGACACGGTCGCGATGAGTCCTATCCTGCTGGTCGCCTGCGACAGGGCGGTCAACAGCGTCAGCGGCTCGAGCTGGCCCGGCGGCCGGAACTCGCCCGTGCCGATGAGCGCCGGGCCGTCCGCGAGGAACAGCGAGTCGAACTTGGCGCTCTCGGCGAGCTGAGCCAGCCTGATCCAGTGGCTCAGGTCGAAATCCGCCCGGGGGTTGCTGTGCGGGAGCCGCCACGATGCCTCGTGGTGGCCCGCCTCCATGAGGAAGGCGTTGAGGTGGAGCCGGCGTCTTCGCTGATTGCTCACGGTTGCTCGTCCTTTCGTGGTGCGCCGGCTCAGCCGACCGACAGCTTCGAGCTGTCGTAGCCGGCCGGGAGGAGGTTGTCGGTGATCGACGAGACGTCGACCTTCTTGGTGATCTGGCCCGCCTCCAGGAAGGCGTCGGCGAGCTTCTGCTCCGCAGCGATGTCCGACTTCTCCACCGGGGTCACCCGGGTCTCGAAGGTCTCCAGGGACGCCTTGGCATCGTCCAGGGGGATGCCCTCCTCCTTGGAGACCGCCTCCGCGTACTTGTCCTCGTGCTTGATCGCCCACGCGAACTCGTGGGCCAGCCGCCGCAGGACATCGGTGAGAGCCGCCCGCTTCGTCTTGTCGTTCAGCGAGCTCCCGCTCGCGACGTAGTAACTGCCCGTCTGGTCGATCGGTGGGAGCCCCTTCGCCAGGATCCGCGCACCGTTCTTGACCGCGAGCGCCGACTGCGGGTTCCAGATGGCCCAGGCGTCCACCTTGCCGGTGTTGAACGCCGTGGCGCCGGCCGCCGGGTCGAGGAAGACCAGCTTCACGTCCTTGGGGGTCAGGCCCACGCTCTTCAGCGCGTTCAGCGCCAGACCGTGAGCCGAACTGCCCTGCGGCACAGCGAGCTTCTTGCCCTTGAGGTCCGCGAGCGTCTTGAGCGTCGAGCCCTTCGGCACGACGATGTTCTCGTTGGCCTGGGTGGGCTTGAGGGAACGGTTGACGGCGACGACCTTGAAGCCGTACTCCTTCGCGGCGCCGGTGATCGGCGGTACGTCGCCGACGCTGCCCAGGTCGATGTCGCCCGACGCGGCCGCCTGCACGAGCGGCGGGCCGTAGGTGAAGCGGGCGAACTTCACCTTGTAGGGCGCGTTGTCGAACACGCCGGTGATCTTCGCCAGCTCCTGGCTGCCGTCACCGCCGTTGTCACCGATGGTGAAGGTGTACTTCTTCCACTCCGGGTGGCTGCCGGTGCCCGATCCGCTGGGGCTGCTCAGGGGCGCGGCGGCCTCCGACGTCGATGCGCAGGCGCCGAGAGTGCTCCCCAGGGCGAGCAGGCCGGCGGCGGTGACGATTCGGGAGGGTCTTCTGGGCATGGGTTCTCACGTGCTTTCTGTGCTGGGGCGGGAGAAGTCAGTGGGTGGGGTGGGGGGAAGTCAGCGGGTGGGGTGAGGGGAGGTCAGCGGTGGACGGTGAGGGGAAGTCAGTGCTGGTTGGCCAGACCGAGGTCCTCCAGGAGGGCGGAGCGCAGTTCCTCTCGCGCGATGCTCGCCTCACGGTCCGGGGCCGACAGTTCGACGAGGTGGGAGGTGCCGATGCGTCCGTCGCTCATGACGACGACGCGGTCGGCCAGCGCGATCGCCTCGTCGACGTCGTGGGTGACCAGCAGCATGGCCGCGTGGTGCCTGCTGCGCAGTGCCCGCACGAGGTCGTGCATGCGCAGCCTGGTGATCGCGTCGAGCGCCGCGAACGGCTCGTCGAGCAGCACGAGTTCGGGCTCGGAGACCAGCGCCCGCGCCAGCGACACACGCTGGGCCTCGCCGCCGGAGAGCTCTTTGGGCCACGCCTTCTCGCGGCCCGAGAGTCCGACCTCGGCCAGCACGTCGAGGGCCCGCTGGTCGGCGTCCGGTCCGTGCAGGCCGAGGGTGACGTTGCGCAGCACCCGCTGCCACGGCAGCAGCCGGTCGGCCTGGAACACGATCGCGCGCTTCGCCGGGACCTCCACCCGCCCTCCGTCGGGCCGGTCGAGACCGGCGAGCAACCTGAGGAGGGTGCTCTTGCCGCAGCCGGACGGGCCGAGCAGGACCACCAGCTCCTCGTCGGCGATGGTGAGGTCCAGGTGGTCGAGGACGACCCGGTCCCCGAACCGGCGGACGACCTTCTCGACGACGGCGCCGGCCTGCCGAAGGGGCCGTGTGCTGTGCGGAGCGACCGTGATGCTCATGCTGCCTCATAACTGGGGCGCCACCGCAGCAGCACCCGCTCGAGAAACCGGACGAACTGGTCGGCGAGCAGACCGAGGAGCGAGTAGATCACCAGGCCGACGAAGACCTGACCGGTCTGCAGGTAGGTCTGCCCCTGCGTGATGAGGAAACCGAGACCCTTGTCGGCGTTGACCGTCTCGGCGGCCACGAGACCCAGGACGCTGTAGGCGAGGGAGAACCGGAGGCCGACCAGGAACCCCGGCAGGGCCCCGGGCACCAGCACCCGCGTCACCAGGCGCCAGGTGCCCGCGCCCGTCGTCCGCGTCATCTCGATCAGCCGCTGGTCGACCCCCCGGATCGCGGCGAACAGGTTGACATACATCGGGACGCCCGCGCCGAACGAGATCAGCAGCACCTTCGTGAGCTCGTCGATCCCGAACCACACGATCATCAGCGGCAGCACCGCCAGCAGCGGAATCGTGTTCAGGATCTGCACGACGCCGTTGAACAGGTACTCGCCGCTGCGCAACAGCCCGCCGACCACACCGGTGACGATGCCGACTGTCAGGCCGATCGCGAGACCGATGCCGGCGCGTTGCAGCGAGATGGCCAAGTCGGGCCCGAGAACACCCTGTTGCCACAGATCGATGGCGGACTTGACGATGGAGGTCGGTGCCGGAGCATAGGTCTTCTTCAGAACTCCGGCCCTGGCCAGGACCTCCCAGGCGATGAGGATCACGACCGGAGTCGTGTAGATCCCCAGCGGCCAGCGCAACCGCTCACGCAGTGCGCGGAGCAGGGTCTGGCGGCGGGCGTCGCGCGGCAGGAAGACCTCGCGCCCCGGCGCACTCGGCGTCTCGGCAGCCGCCGAGCCGACGGCCCGTCTGTCGAGGCTGACCTCGGTCATCAGGCCGCCACCTCCAGCACCTTGCTGTAGTGCGAGGCGTCACCGACGAGCGGCTCACTGCGGCGTCCGTCGACACCGACCGGCACATCTCCCGCGACGGTCACACGATTGAGGCGGCGCGGGTGGTCGTCGTAGTTGTCCACCCCGTAGTGCTGGGTGATCCTGTTGTCGAAGATCAGCAGCTGGTCGGGGGCCCAGGTCCAGCGCAGGATGTTCTCCGGGCGGGTCACGTACGACTGGAGGGTGCGCAGCAGATCGGCCGACTCACTGCTCGACAGGCCGACGATCCGCTTGGCGAACCCACCGATGAACAGCCCGCGTTCGCCCGTCAGCGGATGCACCCGCACGAGAGGGTGCTCTGTCTCGTACGGCGTCGCGACGAAGGCCCGGTCGTACTCCGTCCGCTGCGCCGTCGTGGCCGGAGGGCGCGCGTAGTCGTGCTGGTTGGTGTGCACGACGCGCAGCGAGTCCGCGAGGGCGCGGAGCGGCTCGGGCAGGTCGCGGTAGGCCGCGGCCGCGTTCGCGATCAGCGTCTCGCCGCCGTACGGCGGGATCACGATGGATCGGAGCGTGGTGAGCTGCGGCGGATTGACCACGAAGGTGACGTCCGTGTGCCACGCGTTCGCCTTGGACGACTCGCTGTCGACGGCGAGCACGTTCGTCGTACCGTCGGTGGCCGGCACGTTCGGGTGGGCGGTGGTCAGGTCTCCGAACCACCTGGCCACACGCTCCTGACCGGCGTTGTCGAGCTGCACGTGGTGGAACACGATCGCCTTGTGCTCGTTGAGGGCTTCACGGAGCGCCGTGATCGTCGAGGAATCGGGGGGCGCCGTGAAGTCGACGCCCTCGGCCACCGCGCCGATGCGGCCTGTGAGTTTGCGGATGGACGGAGCCATGGGGAGGTCCTTTTCAAGGAATGGGGCGCCCTGCCGGGTGCTGAGAGTCGGAGTCAACGGGTGGTGGGCAGCGCTGAACGGCCACGAAGCCGGTACTCGGTCCGGTTGCGATGTGAGGGCCCGACGACCACGCGAGGAGTGCCGGACGAAGGTCAGGCTGTGCGGAGAAGGTCGTGCGAGCGCCGGTCAGCGTGCGCTGTAGGGGGTGTCCCACTGGAGGAACCGCCAGGCCCGCGAGGGGCATGACGCCCTGGCTTGCAGCTGACGGCACATCCCAAGGCGATCAGGCGGTCGATACCGCGGTTCCTCGGAAGGACACGGCTGAGGCGGCGGCTTGGCACCGCTCCTTTGGGAAGTACGCCATTGGCGCACACCCGCCGTTGCCGAGGACTGCTTCGCGGATCAGCGACACACTTTCCGGATCAACGACAACAGAACGCGCTGGAGACGTGCGCCAGATCGATGTGGCGCCTCCGGGTCAAATCCACGCGCGGGGTCATGAAAGTGGAGTTGAGCAGATGCCCGGCCCATGGGTCAACGATTTCCGGACACATCTCACATGGCGGAAACGTGGATGCGGGGCCCGCCCTGGTGCGGCCGCAGGGTGGCATGTCACTCGTATGAACAGTCAACCGTCGCGCCGCACTGCTCCGGCAGGATGTGTCCGTGCTCATCGTCCTCGGCGGTCTGCCCGCCACCGGCAAGACCACGCTCGCCCGGCTCCTCGCCGCGCGGCTCGGTGCGGTCCACCTGCGCGTGGACACGATCGAGCAGGCCATCGTCCGCTCCGGCCTGGCGCGGCATCCCATCGGACCGGCTGGATACGTCGTCGGATACGCCCTGGCCGAGGAGCATCTGCGGCAGGGACTGACCGTGATCGCGGAGTCGGTCAATCCGCTGGCCGTCACCCGCGACGCCTGGCGTGACGCGGGTGTCCGGGCCGGAATGCCGACCACGGAGGTGGAACTGGTCTGCTCGGAGCCGGCCGAACACCGGCACCGCGTGACCTCACGTTCCGTCGACATCCCGGACCTGCCGCTGCCCGGCTGGCAGCAGGTCATCGACCAGGACTATGAGCCGTGGGACCGCGAACACATCGTCCTCGACACCGCGGGACAAGGGCCTGAGGAGTCACTGGCCAGGCTGCTTGAACGCCTCGGCCTGCCCTGACCGATCACGCGAAGGCTTTGGCGCCTCGCTGGGCCGGTGAGCTCCCGACCGCCACCACACCGCCGCCGGCGACGGTGCCGGGCGCCGAACCCCGGAGACAGTCGCCGCCGAAGTGCGGCGCTATCGCGAGGCCGGCGCCACGGAGGTGGTGTTCACCGCGACGGATCTGGGCGGCGAGGCGGACCGACGCCGCACGTGGAAGCTGCTCGGAGAGCTGGCGAACGGCTGAGGCTCCTCGGCGCAGAGGCGTACTGACCGAACCGCTCCGCCGGGATCGGCCTGCCCTGAATCGGCGTGCGTCACACCGCCGTCACCATCATGATCAGCTCACGGGCTCCGCCGGCCGTGGTCTCCGAGACGCTGCGCCGCTCGATGCTGTCCACCACCGTCGACCTCTACGGCCACCTGCCGCCCCGCGCCGACCGCGACGCCGTCACCGTCATCGACAAGGCCTGACCCGCGCCGTCCGCGGAAACCACGACCGAACGCATCGGCCTCAGCAGACCGGGCGGCCTGGGACCGGTCGCCGAGCGTGCCCGGACTGCCATCACGTGTCACACGAACACGTCCAGCGGGCCTGCCGCTTTTCCGACAGACCCGCTGATGAACACCGTCGGGACGACAGGATTTGAACCTGCGACCCCTTGACCCCCAGTCAAGTGCGCTACCAAGCTGCGCCACGTCCCGGTGCTGTCTGACCTGGGGTTTCCCCTGGCCGGACGTGCAGGGAAACAATACCGCACTCGGGTCGGTGGTCGCGCACTCGTTTACGCGCACCCTCGGTCGGGGGCGCGGACGTCCACGACTTGACCTCAAGTTTGGTTGAGGTCACAGGATCGTCCGTATGACGCTCACCGAGGAACGAGGACATACCCACGGGTACGCGGAACTGCCCCGGCTGATGGGGCTGATGACGGGCGACGAGAAGCACGGACCGGCGGCGACGTCCACGCTGGACGCGCTGTGGGTCCTGTACGACCGGGTGCTCCGGGTGACGCCGGAACGGCCGGCCGACCCGGGCCGGGACCGGTTCCTGCTGTCCAAGGGGCACGGGCCGATGGCGTACTACGCGGTACTGGCCGCCAAGGGCTTCGTACCGGCGCAGTGGCTGCCCGGGTTCGGCTCGTACGACTCTCCGCTGGGCCATCATCCGGACCGGGTGCTCGTGCCGGGAGTGGAGATCGGCAGCGGGTCACTGGGGCACGGGCTTCCGATCGCCGTGGGTGTGGCGCTCGGGCTGCGCGCGCAGGGGCTGCACGAGCCCCGGGTGTGGGTCCTGGTCGGGGACGCCGAGCTCGACGAGGGCAGCAACCACGAGGCGATCGCGTTCGCCGGGCCGGCCGGACTGGAGCGGCTGCACACCGTCGTGATCGACAACTCCTCCGCGACGCATGCCCGGCCGGGCGGCATCACCGCCCGTTTCGAGGCCGCCGGCTGGTCCACGGTGACGGTCGACGGACGCGACCACGAGGCGCTGTACGCCGCCTTCACCACCGCCCACCCGGGCCGCCCGCATGCCGTGGTGGCCCGGGTGGAGCCGAAGTCCGCGTGACGTCCGTCGTCGGCCGGGTATCGCTTCCCGTCCCGCCATCAGTCATCGCTCATCGTCCCGACATCCGTCATCGCTCATCGTCCCGACATCCGTCATCGCTCATCGTCCCGACATCCGTCATCGCTCATCGTCCCGACATCGCCCACCGAAAGGCCCTGACTTCCATGGAGACCATGCGTGACCGTTTCGCCCCGGTCGTCTCGCGGCTGCTCGACGAGGATCCGCGGGTCGCGGTCGTCCTCGCGGAGATCGGCCGGGACGGATTCACCGAGGCGCAGCGCCGGCATCCGGACCGGGTCGTCAACGTCGGCATCCGCGAGCAGCTGCTCGTCGGGGCGGGCGCGGGGCTGGCGCTGACGGGGCTGCGGCCCGTCCTGCACACGTTCGCCAGCTTTCTGGTGGAGCGGCCCTTCGAGCAGGTCAAGCTGGACCTCGGGCACCAGGACGTGGGGGCGGTGCTGGTCAGCGCCGCCGCGTCCCTCGACTGGCCGGCGGGCGGGTACACGCACATGGCTCCCGGCGACGTGGCCCTGCTCGACACCCTCGACGGCTGGACCGTGCATGTGCCGGGCCATCCGGACGAGGCCGAGGCGCTCCTGCGGCACGCGGTCGCCGCGGGCGACGACAAGGTGTACGTACGGCTCTCGGTGCGGTCGAACCGTCGGTCGCACCCGGTCGACGGCGCCGGCTTCCGTACCGTGCGCGAGGGACGTTCCGGTGTCGTCGTCGCCGTGGGGCCCGTGCTGGACGACGTCCTCGACGCCGTGGCGGGCCTGGACGTGACCGTGCTGTACGCGACGACCGTGCGCCCCTTCGATGCGGGCGCGCTGCGCCGGGCCACGGAGTCGGCCGGGACCGATGTCGTGCTCGTCGAGCCGTATCTGGCGGGCACCTCGACCGCGGCCGCGAACGACGCGCTCGCCGACGTACCCCATCGGGTGCTGGCCCTCGGGGTGGGTCGGCGTGAGCTGCGGCGCTACGGGGACGTCGGGGAACATGTCGCCGCGCACGGACTGGACGCCCGGTCGCTGCGGGAGCGGATCGGCGGGTTCGTCGGGGAGCGGGAAAAGGCGGGGGCGATGGCCGCACGCTCGTGAAGCGGGCGGCGCACGGCCGGCGTCGATGCCTCCGAGACGCGCTCAGCCCACGGCCGGGCGTCCCAACTCGGGGTGGGCGTCGAGCAGTCGGGTGGGGGCCGCCTGGCGCCAGGAGTCGGCGAGGATGTCCCGTAGTTCGTCCTCGTCCTCCAGCGCGGCGAGGCGGGCCCTGACCCAGGCGAACTGCGCCTCGTGGTCGGCGATCCAGAACTTCTCCGGTTCGGCCAGGACCAGTTCGTCGCGCTCCATTTTGGGGCAGCGCACGGCGAGGGAGGTCTCGTTCTCGGGAAGGGTGGCGAACATCTTGCCCGCGACCCGGAAGGTGGGCATGCTCCAGGCGATTTTCTCCGTCGTGTCCGGCAGGGACAGGGCGATCCGTCGTACGTCTTCGGCATCCGGCATGACAGGCACCGTAGCGTCCGGCACTGACAATCACCTGGTGAGGGGGCTTGCCAAGGATTCGGCACGCGCCCCTACGTACTTGTAGTGGAGGGTCGTCGGCCGCAGCGCCCCCGACGGGTTCGCCGCGTAGTCGGGGATCACGCCGGCCACGGTCCAGCCGGCCGTGCGGTAGAGACGCTCGGCGGGGCTGTCGGTCTCGGTGTCCAGGTGGAGGAGAGTGACGCCGGCGGCGACCGCGGCCCGCTCGGCGACGGCCAGGAGCCGGCGGTCCAGACCCTGTCCGCGGGCCTCCCGGTGCATCATCAGCTTGACACGGCGCCCTCCGGCGCGGCCAGCGCCGGACGGTCGGCGGAAGCCGGTGACGGGCGGTCGGCGGAGCCGACGGCGGCGGCCGGGTGGCGCGGCGAGCGGCGTGGACAGGCACCTGGCGAGCTTGCCGTCGCCGTCCTGCGGATCCGGTACCCCCGGTCCATGATGGTCGTGCGACACTCGGCCTCCTAGGTAGGCCGACCGGCAGGGAGCCAGCGATGACCACAGCACAGGACCTGTTGATCGTCTCCATGGGCGTGGAGCCCGACGCCCCCGTCCACACCGGTGATCTTTCACTGGCTCTCGCGGGAGCCGAGCTGGTCGACCTCGTCGAGGCCGAGGCGGTCACGCTGGACGGCGACCTGATCGTGCCCGGCCTCCTGCCGTCGACGGGCGACCGGCTCCTGGACGATGCCGCGTCCTCACTCGTCCGGCAGCAACCGTACGAGTCGACCGAGGACTGGCTGTGGCGCCGGGGCCGTGGTCTGGCCTCGGCCTATCTGGCCGCGCTGGAGTCGGACGGACTGATCACACGAGCCCGTGGCCGCTGGCTCCCGATGCCGACCGGCCGCAGGTCCTTGACGGACTCACCGCTGCGGCGCCGCGCCGAGGAACGCCGGGCCTCGGGCGAGCCCGTACTCGCCGCGCTGGCCGCCGCCGTCGGAATCGAGGACAAGCCGACCGAGCCGACTCAGTCGACCGACTCGGCCGGGCACCAGGAGGCGTCGGACGACGGCCCGGGACCCGACGGTACGGGCGACGCGGTCGAGGCGGTGCTGGCGGCGGTGGGCGACGCGGTGACGGAACTGGAGTCCGTACGGCAGCGGCGGACCATCGAGGACGCGGCCTTCGACAACGTCTGGCGAGCCCCGTGACGACGGCGGCGGAGCTGGCCTGAACGGGCTGGGTAGGGCTGGACTGGGTCGGGCTGGACTGGGTCGGGCAGGGCTGGGTCAGGCTGGGCTGGGTCGGGCTGGCCGAAACCGGCCCCCGTTCGTCTCAGTCCGCCGGTCGCCGTACGGCGTACTGAGCTCACAGCGGCAGCCCGTCGGCCTCCCGCTGTTCCAGGCGGGCCACCAGGTCCGCCGCCGTCGCCTTGATGCTCTCCAGACCGGTCCTCCCCCAGGCCCGCGGCTCGGTGTCGGCGACGCACACGGTGCCCAGCACCATCCCCGTGGTGTCGATGAGCGGAGCCCCCAGGTAGGAACGGATGCCGTACTCGTCGACCACGGGGTTTCCGGCGAACCGGGGGTAGTCGCGCACGTCCTCCAGGACCAGTGCCTTGCGTCGCACCACCACATGGGGGCAGAACCCGTGGTCGCGCTCCATGTGGCGGCCCAACACGGGAGCGCTCTTCCCGGTGTCCGTCAGGGGCGGGACGTCCGGGACGCGCAGGCCGGCGAAGAACTGCCGGTGTTCGCCCACGAAGTTGACCATGGCGTACGGCGTCGCGACGCGCTGGGCGAGGTGGTGCGCGAAGGCGTCCAGGGCGGGCTCCGGGCGTTCCCCCAGCCCCAGCAGGGTCAGCCGTCGGGCACGGGCCGGGGCCTCCTTGTCCTCGGGGGTGAGCAGCAGACGACCGGCCGGGCGGGGCAGGTCGTAGCTCATGGGCGGGCTCCGTCGCTGTGGACGTAGGACATATGCGGCTCCGTGGCGGGTGTGCGGGGGTCACATGTGGGCGCCGTGGCTCGGCGCGGGGGCCGGGCTGTGGGCGATGAGGTGGCGTACCAGGGTGAGCAGGGTCTGCACCCCGGAACTGGAGATCCGGGCGTCGCAGCTGACCACCGGGATCTCCGGGGCGAGGTCGATGGCGGCGCGCACCTCCTCCGGGTCGTAGCGGAACGAGCCGTCGAACTCGTTGACCGCGAGGATGAAGCCGAGGCCGCGCTGCTCGAAGAAGTCGACGGCGGCGAAGCAGTCCTCCAGACGGCGGGTGTCGGCGAGGATCACCGCCCCGAGCGCGCCCTCCGACAACTCGTCCCACATGAACCAGAACCGCTCCTGGCCGGGCGTGCCGAACAGGTACAGGACGTGTTCCTGGTCGAGCGTGATGCGGCCGAAGTCCATGGCCACTGTCGTCTCCACCTTGTTCTCGATGCCCTCGAGACTGTCGGTCGCGGCGCTGACCGTGGTGAGCAGCTCCTCCGTGCTGAGCGGGGCGATCTCGCTGACCGCGCCCACGAAGGTCGTCTTGCCTGCGCCGAACCCGCCCGCCACCAGGATCTTCAGTGCGGTGGGGAAGGGGTCAGAGCTGTCGTCGTAGTCCATCGAGCACTGCCTCCAGAAGGGCCCTGTCTGTCGGGTTGTGGGTGAACTCGGGTGGCTTGGTGGTCAGCGCCCCGCAGTCGACGAGGTCCGACAGCAGCACCTTGGTGACCACCGCCGGCAGCTTGAGGTGGGCGGCGACCTCGGCGACCGGGACGGGTGCGCGGCACATGTCGAGGACCTGCGCGTGTTCGGGTCCGAGGTAGCCGAGGGGGGTGGCTCCGGTGGCCATCACATGCGACAGCAGGTCGAGCGCGATGGTGGGCCGGGTGCGGCCGTTGCTGACCGTGAAGGGGCGCACCAGCCGCCCGGCCGCGTCGTCGAGCCAGGGCCCGTCGCCGGCCGCCGCCACGCTCAAGGCCTCATCGCCGTGGATTCGACGGCGTGCTGCCGGGGTGCGGTCACCAGGTAGGGGCGGACGCTCTTGACCAGCATCGCCATCTCGTAACCGAGCACCGCCGCGTCGGCCTCACGGCCGGCCAGCACGGCGAGACAGGTGCCGGAGCCGGCGGTGGTCACGAACAGCAGGGTCGAGTCGAGTTCGACGACGACCTGGCGGACGTCTCCGCCGTCGCCGAAGCGGACGCCGGCGCTGCGGCCCAGCGAGTAGAGACCGGAGGCCAGGGCCGCCATGTGGTCGGCGCTGTCCGGGTCGAGCCCGTGGACCGACTTCACGAGCCCGTCGCAGGACAGGAGGACCGCACTGGTGGTGTGCGGTACGCGCTGCACGAGGCCGCTCATCAGCCAGTCGAGATCGGATACATGGCCGGTCGGCGCTTCGCTCGCCATGGTGGATCGACTCCTTGAGGTACGAAGGTCTGCGGGAGCGCTGGGGGGTGGGGTCAACGCGGGGATGGTCATCCGGCGGGTGCGCTCCCGTCGTGCCGGGTGCTGTGATCGAGGTCGAGGTCGAGCCCGCGAGCGGGGACGGGCCCGGTCGTGGTCCCGGCGTCCAGCCCTGGCGCATCACGGGACACCGGCGCGTGCAGCGGGCGTACGCCCGTGGAGGACGCAGAGGAGACAGAGGACGCAGCGGACACAGTGGACGCAGCGGACGCAGAGGTGGTGTCGGTGCCGTCCGGGATGCGGTCGGGGCCGATGCGCGTGACATGGGCGTGCTCAAGTTCTGCGCGCTCACGGTCTGTGTGGGGGGAGTCCATGTGGGCCGACGCCATAGGGTTCGCCGCCGTATCGCCGGGCGCGGGCTCCAGGTGCTGGTGGGCCTCGGCGAGGCCGATCCCGCGTTGGAAGGCGGCCATCAGCCCCGGGTCGTGCCCGGCCAGGTACTCGCTGTCCTGGCGCGGGGCCGGCCCGTCGCGCAGTTGGGGTGCGATGTGCTCCTGGGCCCGGCGCCTTGGCAGCTGGGGCTTGCCCATGGTGCCGCGTACGGCACCGCTGCGGGGAGTGGGCGGCGTGGCCGTGTGTTGCGCGACGAGCGGCCGGTCATCAGGTTTGATCCCGGGCACGGCCTCAGCCGGTGTGGGCCGTTCGGCCCGCGCGCCGCGCACGGGCAGCGGTGCCGGCCTCCCGCCGTTCGCCCCGGAGGCCGGCACCGCACCGGTCCCAGAGGTCGACGGCCTGGCCGGAGCGCTGCCCTCCGGCTGCCCGGGCCTCCCGGTCAGCTGCCGGCGCGGCGCGCCGGGCGGCGGGAAGGACTGCGGCGAGGACGGCGCGGGGGGTACCGGCGCATTCGCGGCCCGCGCGCCCGGCGCCCTCCGGTGCGCTCCCCCGGCCCCGTGCTGCCGCGCCGGGACGGCCGGACCCGTCGTGCCCGTCGGACCCGCCGCGCCGTCCGGTGGCCGCGGTACGACGCCGGGGACGCCCGGCACGGTGCCCAGCAGGGCCTGCGGCACGACGAGGACGGCCTGGACGCCGCCGTAGATGTTGCTCTGCAGACGGACGTGGATGCCGTGCCGCTTGGCGAGTTGGGAGACGACGAAGAGCCCGATGCGGCCGTCCGCCAGCAGGCTGGCCACATTGACCTGGTCCGGGTCGGCGAGCAGGGCGTTCATGCGGCTCTGTTCGGCGACGGGCATGCCGAGTCCACGGTCCTCGACCTCGACCGCGAGCCCGGAGGTGACGAGGTTGGCCCGGAGCAGCACCTGGGTGTGCGGGGCGGAGAACACCGTGGCGTTCTCGACGAGTTCGGCGAGCAGATGGATCACGTCGGCGACCGCGTGGCCGCGCAGTTCGCCGTCGATCGGGGGGACGAGCTTGACCCGGGAGTACTGCTCGACCTCGGCGATCGCCGAGCGCAGCACCTCGGTCATGGAGACGGGGTTGCTCCACTGCCGGCGTGAGACGGCGCCGCCGAGCACGGCGAGGTTCTCGGCGTGGCGACGGATGCGGGTGGCGAGGTGGTCGACGTGGAAGAGGCCCTTGAGGAGGTCGGGGTCCTCGATCTCGTTCTCCAGCTCGTCGAGAATGGAGATCTCGCGGTGCACCAGGGACTGCAGACGCCGGGCGAGGTTGAGGAAGACCTCCAGTTTCTGTTCGCTGCCGGCCTGACTGGAGAGCTGGGCGGCCTGGACGACGGCGGCGACGGCCCCGTCGTGGGCGCGGGCCAGGTCGGCGGCGAGCAGTTCGAAGTCGTCGGCGTCCTCGGGCGGCCCGCCGGGCGGCTTGCGCCGGGGTGGTCCCTCGCCGCGGCGCAGGGCCTCGACCAGCGCCCGCAGATCGGCCTCGCCGCGTGCGCTGCTGCGGCGCAGCGCGCCGATCCGGTCGCTGACGGAGCGCGCGGCGCGGTCGGCGGCCACGGCGGCGATCAGGACGGCCGCGCAGGTCACGGAGACGGCGCCGGCGAGCAGTCCCCACAGGGTGAGGCCGGGCCGGACGCCGGTGGAGCGCACCGTGAACAGGACCGCGGCACAGCCGCTGAGGGCGACGGCGACGGGCGGCAGTACGGCGAGACGCATCAGCTGAGGCCGTATGTGGGTCTCGGGCAGCGCGGAAGCGGCGCGGGCGGCCGGCCGGCCGTGCCGCCCGCCTTCACGGCGGTCTGCGCGGGCGGCCGGTGCGCGGAGGTGAGACATCGGTGTCCTCGTCGTACTGGTCCGTCGGTCCTGGTTGCCAGGGTGCACATGCCGGTTGCGTGCCGCGGGCACGCGCATGTGGGCGTCGGTCTAGAGAGCCGAACATTCCGGCCCCGCATCGCCCGACGGACACTGACAGTAGTCGTCAACCTGTCAGGTGCGGTGGGCAGTTGACAAACTCGCACGAGGAGCGTCCCGCTCTGGTATGAGTCCTCGTACGACAGACCGATAAGCCCCTCGAAACACCGGTCGCCGAACCGTATGCATCTGATCGCACCTGGTCAGAAGTGGTCACGATATGGCGGCGAGAGCCAGGGAGCCTCAAGCCCCCACCCTTCACCGTTCGCCTGTTTCGTGCCCGTGGGCGGCCCGTCGACTCGGTTTCCGGGTCTCCCGGCGCTCCGCCCACACCTCGCGCAGCGTCACTCACCGTATCGGCCTTGGCCTGGTCTTGAGTCCCCTCGTCGGCCGTACGGGGTCCTGATCGCGTCCGGGCTGGACTCAGGTCGCGTCCGGCTGCTGCAGGCTGTCACCACGGTTGTTGATCGCGATGTAGGTGCCGATCCGCCGGAAGTCGTTGATCACGCCGAACAGGCTCTTGTTCGACGGCAGGAGAGCCCGGAGAGAAGGGTCCTCCCGCAACTCTCGTCAGGGATGTTGCGGTTCCTGGAGGCCAGGGGATGCAGACCGATCTCATGGGAGAGCATGCCCATGATGTAGCCGATCTCGTACTTCTCGAAGTAGTAACTGGCGAGGTTGATCTCGACCCCGTCATCACCCCGGTCCCGCACATCGGCCGGGGTCTCCGTCGTCCGCACGTGCAGCGTGATACGGCACGGACGGCTGCCGATGTAGTCCCGGATGGTGTCGTGCTTCCGCAGCAAGTCAATGATCCGGACGGCCTTGTCACGGTACTTCTCGTCGGTGTGCTTGAGGTTGGTGAACTCGAAGCTGCCCGACCTGAAGGGGGTGAAGGTCGGTGCCGGTGCCGGTGCCGGTGCCGACGCCGGGGGCGCGGTGTCCGAGTTCGGCGGCATGTGCGGCGGGACTTCGGGAGTCGCCGTGCTGTCGGCCGGTTGGGGCAGAGAGACCGGGTCCACCCAGACGGACTCCCGGGGGGTCGGGGTGACGGCGCGGCGGGCCGCCTCCCAGTTCTGGTCGGTGTCCTGGTCGGCGCTGTGCTGAGGCTGCGGGGTCACGTCGCCTATCAGGGCATCAAGCAGGGCCAGGTGGCGCCCGCGCAGACCCGCCGCGAGGGAGGAGACATCCTCGGGCTTCGCGTTCAGGACGCCCAGCAGACTGCCCGGGACATGGGGGCGGTGCGGGGAGTCGGCGTCCCGGTACTCGTCACGCAGCCCGAGCTGATGAGACAGCTCATGCACCAACTGTGCAACCGGTCACCATTGGGCAACCGGTAAGCCGGATCATTGAGGAACTCCCGCACACCCGCGTCAAGTTGGTCACGCACACGAGCGACCTGGCCCTCCGGACCCCGTATCGCCAACCGCACCGTGAGATCCGTGACCTGCTCACCCCCGTACGAGAACCGCCGGGCATCGAACCCGGGCCGTTGGATGCTGTCGCCACGGTTGTTGGTCGCGATGCTGGTGGCGAGCCGGGTGAAGTCCCGTACGACACCGAACAGCCCCTTGTCGGTGGGCAGCAGGGAGCGGGCGGGGCTGTCGGCGGCCATGTGCTCCACGAGCAGGGCCTTGTAGGCGTTGTACACCTTGGCGGTGTTGCCGGGTTCCTTGGCGGCGTTCATCCGGTAGTCACTGGTGATCGCGATGGAGGCGACGTCCATGAGGTAGCAGTCGATCAGGTCCGTGACGTCCTTGGGCCTGGCTCCCTCCGCACCGGCCTGCGCGGCCTCGGCCAGCATGTCGGCCATCTCGTCAGGGATGTTGCGGTTCCTGGAGGCCAGGGGATGCAGACCGATCTCATGGGAGAGCATGCCCATGATGTAGCCGATCTCGTACTTCTCGAAGTAATAGCTGGCGAGGTTGATCTCGACCCCGTCATCACCCCGGTCCCGCACATCGGCCGGGGTCTCCGTCGTCCGCACATGCAGCGTGATACGGCACGGACGGCTGCCGATGTAGTCCCGGATCGTCGGGTGCTCCCTGAGGAGTTCGATGATCCGGACCGCCTTGTCGCGGTACTTCTCCTCGGTGTGCTTCACGTTGGTGAACTCGAAGCTGCCCGACTTGAACGGGATGAAAGTCGGCTCCGGTGCGGCGGGCGCGGTGTCCGGGTCCGGCGGCATGTGCGGCGGGACTTCGACAGTCGCCGTGCTGTCGGCCGGTCGGGGCAGGGAAACCGGGTCCACCCACACGGACTCCCGGGTGATATGGGTAGCAGCCCCGCGAGCCGCCTCCCAGCTCTGGTCGGCGCTGTGCTGAGGCTGCGGGGCCACATCGCCTATCAGGGCAACAAGCAGGGCCAGGTGGCGCCCGCGCAGACCCGCCGCGAGGGAGGAGACATCCTCGGGCTTCGCGCTCAGGTCGCCCAGCAGACTGCCCGGGACATGGGGGCGGTGCGGGGAGTCGGCGTCCCGGTACTCGTCACGCAGCCCGAGCTGATGAGACAGCTCATGCACCAACT
>NZ_JOEV01000043.1 GCF_000721105.1 Streptomyces cellulosae | reverse complement strand
GGCGTAGACGGCCACGCTCGCGATCCCGGCGTCCCGGCAGGCCCGGGCCACGCGGACAGCGATTTCGCCACGGTTGGCGATGAGCACCTTGCGCACGATGGATTTCTCCTCCTGGCTCGTCCGGACGCTGCGATCCAGCTTGGCCGGGCACTGATGAGGGCTCAAGGCATCCCTGGTCAGGCTTGCGTGAACTTCCTTCACGGCTCGCAGCAGCACGTGAGAAGTCCACGAGCGGAATGTCAGAGAGAGGTCAAAGCGCCAAAGAAGGTGTCCCTGATGGCGCGTCAGGGGGCGCGGGGACGACCGGACCTACGGGTGTCCGAGCCGAAAGCCGACCCCGCGTACCGTGACGATCCAGCTGCTGGAACCGAGCTTGTTCCGCAGACTGCTCACGTGCGTGTCCAGGGTGCGGCCGGGACGGGACCAGGAGTCGTCCCAGACCTGGACCATGAGCTGCCTGCGGGAGATGACGGTCTCCGGCTGGGAGGCGAGCAGGTGCAGGAGGTCGAACTCCTTGCGCGTCACCTCGATGAGCCGCCCGCCGAGGCGGATCTCACGGGTGCCGGCGTCGATGCGCAGCAATCCGTGCGTGATGACCTGCGGAAGCGGCCGCTGCGGACGGGCCCTGCGCATGACCGCCTCGATGCGGGCCATCAGCTCCCGGGAGCCGTACGGTTTGGCCAGATAGTCGTCCGAACCCGCCTGCAGGCCCAGCACACGGTCGAGTTCGGTGTCCCGGGCGGTGACGACGATGATCGGCGTGTCACAGATGGCGCGGATGCTCCGGCAGATCTCCAGACCGTCCAGGTCGGGCAGTTCGAGGTCGAGGAGGATCAGGTCACAGTTGTGGTGCGCCTGCAGCGCCTTGGCCCCGGTGGCCACACTTTCGGCCTGGTAGCCGTGCCGGCGCAACAGCTGGACCAGGGACGTGGCGGCGTTCGGCTCGCTCTCCACAACGAGGATCCGCAGGGCGTTCCGCAGGGGGCGGGCCGCGCTCGCCGACGCCGCCGGCGGGTGGGCGGGCGGCGGGATCAGCTCGTCTTCGTCGTAACCGTGCCCCAGTATGCGGGGGTTGAGTAAGGCGGTGGACTGCTGCGTCATCTATTGCTCCTGCACATCCGCGAACGGTCTGTCATCCCCAGTAGAGCCTTAGTTCCTCAGTAAAATACAAACCGTTGCGTCGGTTTGTCAACGCGGCCGATCATCGACCATATGCGGCCGCACAGCCACCGCGCCGCGCATCCGACGGGCCGCCTGCAAGCCCCTGGCGGCCGGGGGCAGGGCTCGACAGCCTCCCCCGGCCTCCCCTGTGAGGTCGTCTCCCAAACGCAGGTGTACGACGAGGGGAGTCGGCGCGGCAGGCGTGGCCTTTCGACGTATACAAACCAGGTAGCTGGTTTAATAATGTTTCTTCCGGCAGACGTCCAGCGTCTCCCTCTTTCTCCGTCTCCTCCTCCCGGCCACCAGGCCGCAGGAGCAGTTCCCCTTCTGGAGCCACCGGTGACCAAACAGGAACGGGGTATCCGTACCCGGCTAGCGCTGATCCGTTCGGCGGCCCAGGTCTTCGAGCAGCGCGGATACGCACAGACGCATCTGGCCGAGATCAGCTCGCAGGCCGGTGTGAGCACCGGAGCGTTGCACTTCCACTTCAGGAACAAGGCGGCTGTGGCCGATGCGGTGGAGGCCGAGGCCGTGGCCTCCCTGCACCATGCGGCGCGCACAGCCGGTCAGCGTCCGGTGAACGCGCTCCAGACGCTCACCGACGTCTCGCACGCCTTCGCCTTCCTGCTGCGCCAGGACGTGGTGGTGCGCGCCGGGCTGCAGCTCGCCTGCGACACCGGCCGCCGCCCCGGCCTGAAAGTCCATCAGACATGGGCGGAGTGCGTGCGGCGACTGCTGGTCCAGGCCGGGGACGAGGGGAGCCTGGCCGACGACGTGTCCGTGCACGACCTGACGGCAGCCGTGGTGGGGGCGACCACCGGCTTTCTGTCGATGCGCCGGGAGAGTGAGGAGTGGCTGACGCATCGTTCGCTCACCGGGTTCTGGCGGCTGCTCCTGCCTCGAGTGGCCACCCCGCAGGTACTGGCCTCACTGAGCCCCGAGGGCACGGCCCCCGTGGCCACCACGTAGCCGCCGGTCGCCGAACGGTCCAGGTGGAGGCGGCCCGGGACCGCCGCTCGCCCACTGACACGCCCGGCCGCCGGGCGCCCGGTACGCACGGATCGTCCCGTAGCGACTCGGACGTACCGGCGACATCCCAGGCCCATGCGGTACGACCCCGTGCCCTGGCCGGTCGCGTCCCCCGCGCTCACGGCCGCAGGATCACCTTGCCCGTCGTGCGGCGGGCCAGCAGGTCCTCATGCGCCCGCCGTGCCTCGGCCAGCGGGTACTCCGCGCCGGTGACCGGCCGCAGACGCCCCTCGACGGTCAGTGAGAGAAGTTCCTCCAGAGGCTCGGCGAAGCCGCCGGGCCGGGCCAGGGCGGGGCGCAGCCAGAAACCGACGACTCCGGCGTTGAGGCGGCTGAGCCGCGCGGGGTCCACCGGGGTGAACCCGGCGCGGGAGGCGTTCCCGTAGGTCACGACGCGACCGGACTCGGCGAGGGAACCGAGCGCCTGGTCGAAGAGCGGACCGCCGACCGCGTCGAGGATCACGTCGGCGGGTTTGTCCAGCGGGTACTCGACCACTTCGTCGGCGCCCAGGGTGAGGGCGAGTTCCCGTTTGGCCGGGGTGGAGACCACGGCTCCCACCCACCCGGCGCCGAACTCCCGGGCCAGCTGCACGGCGAGAGAGCCCACGCCGCCGGCCGCGGAGTGGACCACGGCGCTCTCGCCGGGCAGGAGTCGGGCCGCGGTGCGCAGCAGGTGCCAGGCGGTCAGTCCCTGCATCAGCAGGGCCAGTGCCTGGCCCGCGGGCAGGTCTTCGGGAAGGCCGATCGTCCTCTCGGTGTCGACCAGAGCGAGTTCGGCGTAGCCGCCCGTCGCCAGGCCCATGACCCGCCGCCCGTCCGGCGTCCTGCCGACCACCTCTCTGCCCGGCACGTACGGCAGCTGATCCGCGCTGAGGTAGGAGCCGTCGGTCTGGTGGGTGTCGGCGAAGTTGACGCCGGCGGCCTCGACGGTGACCAGCGCCTGGCCCGGTCCGGGGACCGGCTCGGGCACCTCACGAAGACTCAGTACTTCCGGGCCGCCGAAGCGGTCGAACTGAATGGCACGCATGGGGAGTGATCTCCGTTCGTTCGGGACGGTGCCCCGCCGGGACCGTGGATGTGGTGGAGGAACCCGGGGTGCGTTCCGGGGACCCGGTGACGCCGCCGGTCGGTAACCCGTCTGTCATGCACTCGCCCACCAGTGTCTGGAAGACTGCGTGGCATGATCGAAACAGGTGGTTTACTGTCCGGGAAAGTGGTGTTGATCACGGGAGCGAGCAGCGGTATAGGCGCTGCCGCCGCGTCCGTCTTCGCCCGTGAGGGAGCGGCGGTGGTGCTCGCCGCACGCCGCGAGGAGAGGCTCTCGGCCCTCACAGCCGAACTGAACGGCAAGGGATTCGACGCGGCGTACGTGGTGACCGACCTGACCCGCGCGCAGGACGTGCGGAGCGCAGTCGACTTCACGCTGGACCGCCACGGCCGGCTCGACGGAGCGTTCAACAACGCCGGCATCGGCGGCGACCGAACCCCCCTGCACCAGATGGAAGACGACATCTACGACTCCGTCATCGACACCAACGTCCGCGGCTTGTGGAACTGCCTGCGGGCCGAGATCGCCGCCATGCTGAGCGGCGGCGGCGGCGCGATCGTGAACAACAGCAGCGTCGGGGGCCTGGTGGCCATACCGGCCGCCGCGCCCTATGTCGCCTCCAAGCACGCGGTCGTCGGTTTCACCCGGGCCGCGGCCGACGAGTACGCACGCCAGGGGATCCGGGTGAACTCCGTGGCCCCGGGATCGACCCGCAGCGAGATCACCGTCGACTGGTACGGGCGCAACCCCGGCCTGGAGGAGGCGATCCACGAGATCACACCCCAGGGACGTACGGCGGCCCCCGAGGAGATCGCGGAGGCCGCGGCCTGGCTGCTCAGCGACCGCGCGTCGTATGTCACCGGCGTGGTGATGCCGGTGGACGGCGGTTACGTCAACCACTGAGGCCCGCGAGGGGAGGACGCTCGGGCGGCACGGGGCGTCCTCCCGGGGCGGCGTGCGGGAGGACGCCGTGCGGACGGTCGGCGCCTGTGGGGCTACGCCTCTGCGGCCAGAATGATCGTGAACGCGGTCCTGCCCTGCTGCACGCCCGTGACCTCGACGCGGGTGAGCCCGTCACCGGCCCCCGGAGCGATGGCTGCCTCGATCCAGCAGGGGGCATCGAACTCGACATAGCGCGTGTATGAGCTGGAGACGCCAGTCAGTGGGAACGGGCGGTCGGGGCCCGTGACGCCCTGAGCGGCCTGGCGTGCTGCCTCGATCAGCGCCAGGGCGGGGACATGGTCGACAGGGTGGTCGTACAGGGCCGCGTTGCGTACGTCCATACGCAGTTGCCACCGGCCGGGACGGTCGGCGGGCGCGAGAACCACATCGGAATCATGGACGCACCCGACGGTGTACGCGTCCACGGGTGCGGGAACGGGGGCCTCGCCCCAGGCGACCTGCAGGTGCTCGCCGCGCAGCCTGCGGTAGACAGCGGGAGCTATCCAGCTGAAGGAGACGACGGACTCCGCGACCAAGTGCCCGTCGTGCAGCAGGATGAGCTCCATCCGCATCGAGCGGTGGCCTGTCTTATGGCAGGACACGTTGACGACCAGGTCGATCGGCCGGTCTCGGGGAACCCGGTAGCCGCGGGCGACGGAGAAATCCATCTGTTCCATCAGTGTCTGGTGCGACAGCGGGACCGACCGCTCGGCGTGGGCGATCACCAGGCAGCTCTGCCGGATGGTCTGAGTGAGTAACAGAGAACCGCGGAAGCCCTCCCCCGCCGCCGGCCACCGCGCGGTGACCGTGTACTGGTCGGCTTCGCCGGGGAACCAGCCGGTGACCAGGACGGATTCCTCCCGGTGCAGGTGGACGTACTCCTTGGGGACGCCCTCCTCCCGCACCTTGTCCACAGGGCTGTGACCGGGCAGCAATGTATGGGACATGATTCCCCCAAATCAGGGTCGGCGTGCCTCTGACAGCCGGTAAGATACCGGGTCGCCGGTTTCTTTGGGTGAACTTCGAGTTACAGTGAACTTCGACACTTCAGGGGGGAGCAGCCGTGGCGCGACAAGAGCGGGCGATCAAGACCCGCAGGGCCATCCTTGAGGCCGCCGCCGCGGTCTTCGACGAACTCGGCTACGAGGCCGCGACCATCTCGGAGGTCCTCAAGCGGGCCGACGTGACCAAGGGCGCCTTCTATTTCCACTTCCCCTCCAAGGAGGCCCTGGCCGGCGGAGTGCTCGAACTGGCGGTGACGACCGAGGGCGTCCAACCCCAGGACCTCATGCTCCAGGAGGCGCTGGACACCATGCTGATCATGGCTCATCGGCTGCCCCAGGAGCCCGTGTTCAGCGCCGCGCTGCGCCTGGCGGTGGACCGGAACTCGCAACGTCTGTTCGGGACGCGCTGGCCCGACTGGATCGCACTCCTGGGAGCCCAGCTGAGTGAGGCCAAGGCGCGGGGCGAGGTGCACCGGTACATCGACGAGACGGAGACCGCCCGCCTTGTGATGTCCGCCTGGACTGGCGTCCGGATCGTGTCCGAGGGGCTGCCGGACGCCTACGACCTGCCGAACGAGGTGGCCAGGCTGCTCCAGCTGATGGTGCCGAGCATCGCCGTGCCCGCGGTCCTGAGCCAGCTGGAGATCTCCGCCGAGCGTGGTGCGAGGCTCCTCGCCGCGATGGCGAGGAGCCGGCTGGAGCTGGAGGAAGGCGCCGTCTCCGGCTGAACGCCGACGTCAGCGGATCTGCGGCACCGCGGTGACCGGGCCGTACGAGACACGGCTGGGCTGCCGACGGCAGCCCAGCCGTGTCTCGTACGGCCCGCACCTCTCGGGCGCCGTGTCGCCGTCCTCACCCCTTCCCGGTGGAGGGAGCGGGTTGCGGGGCCGGGGTCCCGCTGTCGGAGTGGGGGTCCGTCACGTCAGCCCGGGTGACCGCCAGGAGAACCACGGCGACCGCGGGCACGGCTGCCGCCAGGAGGAACCCGGTGATGTTCGAGGTGGCCTGGATGAGCGGGCCGATCAGCAGCGGGGAGGCGAACTGCCCGGCGAAGGTGGCTGTTCCCGACAGGGAGGTGGCCTTGCCGCGGACCTCTGCGGGAACGCCCTCGCCGATCAGCACGGTGGTCACCGGGAAGAACACACCCTGGCCGAGGCCGAACAGCAACGGAGCCAGGAACAGCAGGGGGGCGTTGGGCGCGACGGCGAGCAGCAGGAAGGCCGCCGTCCACAGCATCAGCGAGCCGCGGATGAGTTTGCTGTAGGCCAGGCGCGTCCGCAGCGAGGCGTACGCGAGACCGATGAGGCTCATCGCGCCCGACATGCCCACGGTGTAGAAGGAGACCAGCAACGGATCCTCGACGCCGACCTCGGCCAGGCGCTCCGGGAGGAAGACCACCAGCGCGTACAGCAGCAGGGAGCCGCAGAACTGCAGCGCGTACCAGACGGGCAGGAGACGGTGCTCGCGCAGCATCGCCCAGGCGCCGGGCCCTGATCCGCCCGCGCGGCCGGGGCTCGCCGGACGTGTGCGGGGCAGCACCAGGGCGGTGGCGATACCGAGGGGCACCCCGACCAGGTAGACGCCGAAGGGAAGGTGCCAGGAGATCCCGCCGACTGCTCCGGCCAGCAGCGGCCACAGCACCCCGCCCGCGCTGGTGGCCGTCCCGCGCCACCCCATCGCGCGGTCCTGCGCGGGCCCGCGGTACAGATTGAGCAGGGCCACGGTGGTTCCCGAGAAGACCAGCGCCGCTCCGGCACCGAAGACGGCACGCGTGGCGATGAGCGCGGGATAGCTGTCGACGATCAGGCCGGCGCCGCCCGCCAGCCCGTACAGGACCAGTCCGCCCGCCAGGGGCAGCCGTACTCCCCAGCGGTCGAGCATCCACCCGGCCAGGGGACTGGTGACGGCAATGGAGAGGCTGTGGGTGGTGATGATGAGGCCGGCGGCTGTGCCGCTGACGCCGAGGTCACCGCGGATGACCTGGATGACCGGCGCGAGGATGGAGCCCGCCATCACGGTCAGGGTCGAGGCGAAGAGCAGGAGCGGCAGCGTCCCGGGGCGGACCGGAACCGGTGCCGGTTCCTCTTCCTGTGCCGACGTGCTCATCGGGCGCCTTCCGGAAGGGGACCGCCTACCCCGCCGGGACGGGTCAGGCCGTGGTTGGTCAGATGCAGTACGGCGGCGTTGAAGGCCATGAAGGGCTGGATGAGGCCGTCGACGAAGACGAGGAAGGCGAGGGTCCCGATGCCGACGGGCCCGCCCAGCAGCCACCCGAGGGTGAGCAGCACGGCTTCGACGCAGACCTTCGCCCCCCAGAAGGGCACCTTCCAGCGCTGGTTGAGGGAGATGACGATCAGGTCCATGGCGCGGATGCCGGTGCCGCTCATGATGATCAGGGCGGAGCCGTAGGCGCACAGCAGGACCGCGATGACCAGGGAGGGCACGGAGGCGATCCAGCTCAGGTCGGCCAGGAGGATCAGGTCGATGAGGCTGCCGCAGAGGAGGAAGGTGACGAACGGCATCACGACCGGGCGGCGGCGGTTCCACACGGACCAGATGGCGATGCACACGGCCGCGATGAGTGCCTGTACCACGCCGATGGTGAGCGGGAGGTGTTCCAGGACGCCGAGGGAGAGGACGTCCAGGGGATCCACTCCGAGATCGGAGTGGATGAACAGGGAGGCCCCGGACGCGAAGACCAGGCAGCCGGCCAGATAGAGCGCGTAGCGCGGAAGGTCGCGGGTGTTCCGGCTCAGGATGGGCGTGGGAGCGTTCCGTAACATGGACATTGTGGACTCCAGTTCGGAGACCCTGCGGGACGCCCGGGGGATGCGGGGGACATGGCCCGGACGGCCCGCAGGGGGCAACGGGGGTTGAGTGCGGGCCGCCGGCGGAAGCACGCGGTGGCTGGGACGGTCCGCGAGGTGGAGGGCCGGTCAGGCGTTGACGAAGATCAGCTGGTTGCCCTCGGGGTCGGTGATCTCGAAACGCTCACCGGTCTTGTGCGGGACGATGCCGGTGGGGCCGAGGTCGCTCAGGGCCTTGTGGGCGTCGGGGATGTCCACCTCGGTGAAGGCGATGGCGTTGGGATGGTCGCCCTTCTGGATGATCAGCTCGCCGTCGTGACCGGTGTCGAAGACCACGGAGACTCCCGGGTACTCCTCCCGGACCTTCAGACCGAGCCGGTCGCGGTAGAACGCGGCCATCGTGTCCAGGTCCTCGCAGAAGATCTTGATCACCGTGAGCTTGCCGAACATGACGTCCTCCCATTCCTGAGCGCCCCATCGCGGGGGTGCTGACGTGTCGATCAGAACCGGACAGCCCCGAGGGCTCGGGCTGGGGATGCGAGGAGCAGTACCCGGGTGCCGTCCGGCAGAAAGGAAACTACACGGTGCAGTTCCATAAGTAAACCGGGTAGTGCAATAAAGAGCCGGCGGTCACGCCGCCGGTGACGGCGCCGCAGGTCCGACAAGGGCGCGGTGCGTCTTCGGGGTGGTGGTGCGGACGCGCCGCGGCTGCTCCGGCGCCGGTCGCCACGCCCGGGAGCGAACGCGGAGTTGTGGGCAAGGAGTCGCCACGAGGGGAAGGAGAGAGGTAAACTAAACGGTATAGTTTCGCCCATGCGCAGGTCAGTGCGATCTAAGGAGTGAGCCACCATGACGGCCCCCACTGCCCGACCGGCCCGACCAGGGCGGCCCGCGAAGCGCACCGCGATCGACTGCGCCGCACGCGCCGTCTTCGGCCGTGAGGGCTACATCCGCGCCAGCATGGACTCCATCGCCGCGGAGGCGGGCGTCTCCAAGCGCACCATCTACAACCACTTCCAGGACAAGGAACAGCTCCTGCTGAGCGTGCTCCAGGAGAGCACGCAGGCGGTGGCGGCCCACCAGGAAGACCTCATCGACCGGCACCTGACCGTCCCGGCCGACCTCAAGGCCGAGCTGATGGCGCTCGGCCGTGCGCTCGCCGCCCCCCAGAGTGGATTCGAGGAGCACTTCGCCCTGGTGCGGGTCATTTTCGCGGAGGCGTCCCGGCTGCCCGCCGAGGTCACCGGAAGTTGGCGCTCCGAGGGGCCGCGGCGCACCCAGGTCCGGCTCGCCCGGCACTTCACCGCCCTGACGGCGGCGGGCCGGCTGCACACGGAGAACCCCCAGGAGGCCGCCGCCCACTTCACCCAACTCGCCATGTCCGAGGCCTACGAACGCTCCTTCCACGGCGCCATCCCCTTGCCGCCGGGCGAGCTGGACGCGCTGGTCGCCTCCGGCGTGAACGCCTTCCTACGGCTGTACGGGACGGGCGACTGACCTCTCTCGCGCCCTATCCCGCCGAGCGAAGGCGTCTCGGGGGCTACTTTTTTGCTCCACACGGTGTAGTTTACCTTTTGGGGACGGCGCTGCTCCGTCCCGTACCAAGCCGTCTGTTCCGCCACGAAGTCGTCTCTTCCGGAGGTACCGCATGACCACCCAGCCCCTGTCCCTCGCCGTCATCATCGGCAGCGCGCGCGGCGGGCGCCTCGGCGACAAGGTCGGCCACTGGTTCGCCCGGCAGGCCCAGGCGCGCGACGACATGACGGTCGATGTGATCGACGTCGTGGACCATCCGCTGCCGCTCGCCATGCCCGCGATGGGCGAGGAGCCGGCCGAGCACGTACGGTCCGTCAAGGACCAGCTGTCGGCGCGGCTGCACTCCGCCGACGCCTTCGTCGTGGTCACCCCCGAGTACAACCACTCCTTCCCCGCCTCGCTGAAGAACGTCATCGACTGGCACCTGCAGGAATGGGCCGCAAAGCCGGTCGGCCTCGTGTCCTACGGCGGCATGGGCGGCGGCCTGCGGGCCGCCGAACACCTGCGCCAGGTCTTCGCCGAGGTGCATGCCATGACCGTGCGCGAGATGGTCAGCCTGCACAACCCGTGGGGGGCGTTCTCCGACGGTGACGCACCGGAGGGCGCGGACGCGGCGGCGAAGAAGCTGCTGGACCAGGTGGCCTGGTGGGGCAAGGCACTGCGCACTGCGCGCGACGAGCAGCCCTACGCCCTCTGAGCCGAGCCGTCCAGGCCCACGCGGACGGGCGGCGCCACGGCCGGGACACCTGCCGCGCCGGTGAGCAGGGCCCGCCCATGAGAGGCGGCGCGCTCCTTGAAGCCCCAATGGGCCGCGATCTGGTGGTGGGCGTGGCGATGACCTGCGGGGTCGGGTTCGGGGCGTGCGCCGGCGTGCTGCGCGAGGTGCTGCTTGCTCGGCGCCACCTCGCGCCGCCCTGGATCACCCCGGCTTCCCGCCCTGGGCGAACACCACCGCGCACGACTCCAGGTCGGCCTGAGTTGTTGAACGGAGCCGTCCGGCCCGCCGGTCCCGCCGTCCCGGCCGGATCCGCCGGACGGAACCTTCCGGCCCCTGATCGGACGCCCGCCCTGTGCGCCGGGGCGGCCGTCCTCCCTTTTCGGGGCGGGCGTCCTCTTTTTGTGACCGGACGGTAACCGGTCATGTATTGACCAAATTCCCTCCTGTGTCAGGGGTTGGCCTGCGAGAGGCTGTTACCGCCGAGCCGTCAGGTCTTGGACGGAGCGGCACATGCCAGGGGGACGTGACCGAGCTGACGCGTCCGTTGGGGAGCAACCTTGCTCCGGGGTCGCTCAACCGGGCTGCTGTGACGGGTATGTGAGTCCTCGTCACGTGAGTTCAGTAATGTCGTGGGCGGGCGTCTTGGCAACGCGACACCGTCCCTTGGCCGTTGGCACTGCCTTGTAAGACCCGGCCCGGGTGGCGCAAACGGGAGACGCAGCCGCCTTAAACGCGGAGAAGTGTGGGTTCGAATCCCACCCCGGGCACCATCAGGTCCGCCTACCGAGGCGGACCTTCCTGTTTGTGGCACTCTGTCCGGTGCGCGAGACGGGGAACGCCGCCTGCGCCCTCCATTGAAGACTTCACCGCATGACCGTTGACAGCGGGCGCGTGCGGTCGCAGACTCATGTCCCGGAATAGGTGAAGAAACTTTCACTGTGCGAACGAGAGGCTGGTTGATGCGCACCACCGTCGGCATCATCGGAGCCGGCCCGGCCGGTCTCCTCCTGGCCCGGCTGCTCCGCAACGCGGGCATCGACTCGGTCGTCCTGGAGAGCCGTGACCGCGCCTACGTCGAGCACCGGCAGCGGGCCGGGATCCTGGAGCAGGGCACGGTCGACGTCCTGCGCGAGGCCGGCGCCGGGGAACGTATGGACCGCGAGGGGCTGCGCCACGACGGCATCGAACTCCGGTTCGCCAGGCAGCGCCACCGTGTCGACTTCCCCGCCCTCACCGGCGGGCGGTCCGTGATGGTCTACGCCCAGACCGAGGTCTGCAAGGACCTCATCGCCCTCCAGCTCGCCGAGGGTGGCCCCCTGCTGTTCGGGGCGGAGGCACTGGCCGTCGAAGGTGCCGACACCGACGGCCCCCGCGTCCGCTTCCGGCACGAGGGCCGCGAGGACGTCCTGGAGTGCGACTACGTCGTCGGGTGCGACGGCTTCTGGGGTGTGGCCCGCACGGCGATCCCGTCCGAACTCACCCAGGTGTTCGAACGAACGTACCCCTTCGGCTGGCTCGGCATCCTCGCCGACGTGCCGCCCTCGCACGACGAACTGGTCTACGCCCGCCACGACCGCGGCTTCGCCCTGCTGTCCATGCGCTCCCCGTCCGTCTCCCGCCTCTACCTCCAGGTCCCCGAGGGCACGGACGCCGAGACGTGGGGGGACCAAGCGATCTGGGACGAGCTGGAGCGCCGCTTCGAGACCGCCGACGACTGGCGGCTGGAGCGCGGCCCGATCACCCAGAAGTCCGTCACCCCGATGCGCTCCTACGTCCACGAGCCCATGCGGTACGGCCGCCTCTTCCTGGCCGGCGACGCCGCCCACATCGTGCCGCCCACCGGGGCCAAGGGGCTCAACCTGGCCGTCGGGGACGTCGTGACCTTCGCGCGGGCCCTGATCCACGAGCGGGAGAAGGGCTCGGCGGACCTGCTCGAGGCCTACTCCGAGACCTGCCTGCGGCGCGTCTGGCAGGCCGAACGCTTCTCCTACGACATGACGGGCCTCCTGCACCGCGCCCCCGACGCCACCGGCTTCGAGGACCGCCTCCAGCTGGCCCGTCTGGAGCGGATCGCCTCCTCCCGTGCCGCCGAGACCGACCTGGCCCAGGCGTACACCGGGTTCCCGTTCGACTGATCGGCCCTGTGGGCGACCCCTCCGGTGGGGGGAATCACTCGCGCGCGTAGCGTGTTGCGCACCACGACGAGGGAAAGATCCTCCCCAAGCACTAGGGTCAATCCTTTGCCTACCTATTACTCTTGAGCCAAGGCCACGAGGGTGGCCATGGAGGAGTGAAATGAGGAGCAGCAACCCGGTCTTCTCGCGACGGGGGTTCAGCCGCGACAACGGCTACGCGGGCTTCAACACCGCGCCGCAGGCCGGGGGCGCAGCTGTAGGCACGCAGGGCAACCCCTACGCGCAGCCGCAGGGCGGCAACCCGTACGCCCAGAACCCGTACGCGCAAGCGGACCTGCAGCACGGCGCACCGCCGCAGGCCCCGGCCACCACCGGCAGGATGACGATCGACGACGTCGTCCTGCGCACCGGCACCACGCTCGGCGTCCTGATCGTCACAGCCGCGCTCGCCTGGGCGCTGCTGCCGATCGACGACGCGAACATCAGCCGGTCGTACGGCATCGGCATCGGTGCCGCGCTGATCGGCATGGTCCTGGCCTTCGTCCAGTCCTTCAAGCGCAAGGCCTCGCCCGCGCTGATCCTGACGTACGCCGCGTTCGAGGGTGTGTTCCTCGGCGTTCTGTCCAACATCGTCGACAACCGCATCGCCGACGGCGCGGCCATGCAGGCCGTGATCGGCACCATGGCGGTCTTCGCCGGCGTGCTGGTCGCGTACAAGGCGGGCTGGATCCGCGTCAACCGCCGGTTCTACGGCTTCGTGATGGCGGCCGCGCTCGGCTTCGTCCTGCTGATGACGGTGAACCTGCTGTTCGCGGTCTTCGGCGGCGGCGACGGCCTCGGCTTCCGCAGCGGCCCGCTCGGCATCGTCTTCGGTGTCATCGGCATCCTGCTCGGCGCCTGCTTCCTGGCTCTGGACTTCAAGCAGGTCGAGGACGGCATCGCGTACGGCGCTCCGCGCGAGGAGGCGTGGCTGGCGGCCTTCGGGCTGACGCTGACGCTGGTGTGGATCTACATGGAGTTCCTGAGGCTCATCGCGATCCTCAACAACGACTAGTCCGCCCGGCGGCAGTCGCGGAGGGGGCCCCGGTCACGACCGGGGCCCCCTCGTCGTCTGTCGTCGTCTGTCGTCGGCTGGCGTTCAGCTGCGGTACGCACCTAGACGAACTTGCGCGCGGCCCTCCTCAGGTCGTACTCGTGGACGATCGCCTTCGCGTGGCCGTACGCGAGATCGTGTTCATGGCGAAGCCAGCTGACCTTTTCCTCGAAGCGGAAGAGAGCCGGGCCTTCTTCGACGGTGCGCAGCCAGTCGGACACTTCACGACCGGTGCAGTGGGGGATGCGGGCGAGCATGTTGCGGTGGGTCTCCTCGGAGAGGACGTGGGACATCGGCGCCTCCGGACGCAAAGGGGATGTAAGCCGGTCCTTCAGGTCACCGTGCCTGAGTGTTCGCCCGTTGGCAACAGTCCCGGAGCGTCGCGATACGCTCGCCGCGTGGTGGATACGACGCCTTTGACCCGTGCCGTGGATCACTTTGCCGACCTGCTGCGGGCGGCACCGCAGAGTCGGTTGCAGCGGGGGGCCGCCGCGGAGGCCCTGGGACTGGCTCGGGCGCTGTCCCGGTGGGCGCAGATACTGGACGCGCCGGACGTGGAGCCCCGGGTGATGCCGGATGCCGGGATGTTCGCCGCCGCCGATCAGATCACCGTGGCCGTACACGACTTGGCCCTCGTGCTGGAGGACGAGGGGCAGGTTGCCGACGCTGTGCGGTTGGTGGAAGAGGCGCAGAAGAGGGCCGGGGTATGAGCCCCTTGATCAATACACCTAGAGGCTCGCTATGACCCTGTCCGCCAGGATGTAGACGCTCTCCTCGCCGCACGCGAACGTCAGGGTGTACGCGCCCGAGATGCCGGAGCCGCCGAGGAGGAACGGGGTTTCGCCGGCACGCAGGGCCGCTGCGAGGCGTTCCGCTGTTTCGCGGTGGCCCGGTGTCATGCAGAGGGTGGTGCCGTCGGCGAAGACGTAGACGTCGAGGGTGCCGAGGGGGCCGGGGCGGACGTCGGCCAGTTCGGTGGCGGACGAGGCCAGTTCCTCCAGGGTGGCCACCGTACGCTCGTGGTCGTTGACGGCCGGCGAGGAGACCGGGACGAAGTCCGGGTGGGAGGGGTGACGGCGGCGGGCGGCGGCCAGTTCCGCGGAGTCGCCGGCGAGCTCGTCGGTGTCGGCGGGCTCGGTGACCGACTCCAAGGGCTCCAGACCCACGAAATCGCTCGGCCGGGGCAGGAACAGCTCGCTGTCGGGCAGACCCAGCAGCGAGGGCGGCTCGGTGGCGCCGTGGGCCTCCTGGGCGGCCCAGAAGGCACGCGCCTCGGCGAGCTCGCGCTCACGCTCCTCGGCGAGGGCCTCCGCCACGGCGGCACGTATCTCGTCGACGTCGGCCGCGGCGCGGGCGGCGGGTACGAGGCCCCGCGCGGCCGTGGCGTTGTTCTTGGCGAACTCGGCATGCAGGGCGGCGACCTGCCGGCGCAGCACCATGAGGGTGCGCAGGACGGCGACGCCCACGGCGCCCGTGGCGGCCGTGGTGACCAGCAAGGCGATCGGCATGGCGCTCACTGACGTACTCCCGGTTCAAAGTCGACCCCCGACTTCCTACATCAGCTTGAAGGGCGGACTAACCCTCTGTCAGTGCGTAACGTCACGAACCGGACAGGACTTGGGGCCCAATCTGTGCTGCTGAAGTGGGGTTGACCTGCGTTAATCCCTCATCCGAGGGAGATAGGTCACATCCTGGGGGAGATTGGATCACAAATCGGCCCAGAACCCTGGGGGTTTCCGGGTTCTGGGCCCAATTGTCACGCTGAGCTCCCGTACGGCCACGGGCGGTTGATGATTCCGGTGGAGGTCAGCTCAGGCGCTCGATCACCATGGCCATGCCCTGGCCGCCGCCGACGCACATCGTCTCCAGACCGAACTGCTTGTCGTGGAACTGGAGGGAGTTGATGAGCGTGCCGGTGATGCGGGCGCCGGTCATGCCGAAGGGGTGGCCGACGGCGATGGCGCCACCGTTGACGTTCAGCTTCTCCAGCGGGAGGCCGAGTTCGCGGTAGGAGGGGATCACCTGGGCGGCGAACGCCTCGTTGATCTCGGCCAGGTCGATGTCGTCGATCGTCAGGCCCGCGCGGCGCAGGGCCTGGTTGCTGGCGTCGACCGGGCCGAGGCCCATGATCTCGGGGGACAGGCCGGAGACGCCGGTCGACACGATGCGGGCGAGCGGGGTCAGGCCGAGCTCGCGGGCCTTGGTGTCGCTCATGATGACGACCGCGGCGGCGCCGTCGTTCAGCGGGCAGCAGTTGCCGGCGGTGACCAGGCCGTCGGGGCGGAAAACTGGCTTGAGGCCCGTCACGCCCTCCATGGTGACGCCGGGGCGCGGGCCGTCGTCCTTGCTGACGACCGTGCCGTCGGGGGTGGTGACCGGGGTGATCTCGCGCTCCCAGAAGCCGTTCTTGATGGCTTCCTCGGCGAGGTTCTGCGAGCGGACGCCGAACTCGTCCATGTCCTGGCGGGTGACGCCCTTGAGGCGGGCGAGGTTCTCGGCGGTCTGGCCCATCGCGATGTACGGGTCGGGGACGAGACCGTCCTCGCGCGGGTCGTGCCAGGTGGTGCCCTCCTGCTGGGCGACCTCGGCGGTGCGGGCCTCGGCCTCGGCGAAGAGGGGGTTGTGCGTGTCCGGGAGGCTGTCGGAGTTGCCCTTGGTGAAGCGGGACACCATCTCCACGCCCGCCGAGATGAAGACGTCGCCCTCGCCGGCCTTGATGGCGTGCAGGGCCATCCGGCTGGTCTGGAGGGAGGAGGAACAGTAGCGGGTGACCGTGCAGCCGGGGAGGTGGTCCATGCCCATCTGCACGGCGACGACACGGCCGAGGTTGTTGCCCTGCTCACCGCCGGGCAGACCACACCCGAGCATCAGGTCGTCGATGTCCTTGGGGTCGAGCTCCGGAACCTTGGCGAGGGCGGCCTGGATGATCGTGGCGGTGAGGTCGTCCGGGCGCAGGTCCTTCAGAGAGCCCTTGAATGCTCGGCCGATGGGGGAGCGGGCGGTCGAGACGATCACGGCTTCGGGCATGACGGCTCCATTGGCGTTATGGGATATGCAGGGCTGTGGGGGAAGTTACCCGCACGTATGGACTCGGTCACGGGTATCGCCGTGTGACTATGACCGCAGTTTTCTAAGCGCTTGCTTTGTCGGCTTGCCGAGGAGCCCCGGGAGCCCCCGGAGCCCCGGGAGCCCGAGGAGCCCTGGGAGCCCCGGGAGCCCGAGGAGCCCCGGGAGCCCCGAGGAGCCCGGGGCTCAGGACGACGGCGTGACCGGTGCCGGCTCCGTCACCTGGACCCTCCGGCGCCGACGGCGCTTCAGCAGGGCCCAGGGTCCCCTCGGACCGCTCGGTACCGCCGCCGCGACCTCCGTGCCGGCCTCCGACGCCGCCTCGGCGGCGGCTCGGGCGACCGGCAGGAAGCCCTCGCGGCGGGACGCGTCCGGGCGGTCCTCGTCGGCCGGCCACAGGCCCAGGGCCGCGCAGACCGTCGGGAGGACGGCCATCGCCGCCGTGGCGTAGCCCTCCGCGGAGGGGTGGTAGTTGTCGGGGCCGAACAGCTCCCGCGGGTTCGCCTCGAACTCCGGGCCCAGCAGGTCGCCCAGCGACACCGTACGGCCGCCCTGCTCGACGACCCCGATCGTCTGGGCCGCCGCCAGCTGCCGGGAGGCCCGGCGGGCCAGCCAGCGCAGCGGCTGCTGGACCGGCTCGATGGTGCCCAGATCAGGGCAGGTGCCGACCACCACCTCGGCGCCGGCGGTGCGCAGCCGTCGTACCGCGGTCGCCAGATGGCGGACCGAGCGGGTCGCCGGCATCCGGCGGGTGACGTCGTTCGCGCCGATCATGATCACGCAGATGTCGGGCACCAGGGACGGTTCCGCCAGCGTCAGGGCCACCTGGCGGTCCAGGTCGTCGGAGGTGGCCCCGGGCAGGGCGACGTTGCGCAGTTCCACCGGCCGTTCCGCCACCGCCGCGAGGCCCGACGCCAGCAGCGCGCCCGGGGTCTGGCCCGCTCGGTGGACGCCCTGGCCCGCGGCGGTGGAGTCGCCCAGCATCACCAGGCGCAGGGGCGGTTCGTCGGGGACGGCGTAGACATGGCCGTAGCGGCCCTCCGCGTGCGGGACGTGCGGCGCCGTGCCGTTGCCCACCTGTCGCCTGGCCAGCCGGACCTCCGCCAGCAGCAGCCCCATGGCCGCCGCGCCGGCCAGCCCGATCCCGCCGCCGCCGTACGCGGCACCGGCCGCGATCCGCCGGGCCACCCTCGCCCTCGACATGCTCGTCATGCGTCGCCGCCACCTCCTCGAATCCGTACAACCACTCCTTGCCCCGTACGGACCGTCGCCCAATCTCAACGGTGGGTGAACGACCGCCACGGGTCGCGGGAACCCATAGGCTGGCGGAACAGTCACGACCACTTTCTTTTGCAAGCATCCGGAGACAACGGTGCAATTCCACGACTCGATGATCAGCCTCGTCGGCAACACCCCGCTGGTGAGGCTCAACAACGTGACCAAAGGCATCGGGGCGACCGTCCTGGCCAAGGTGGAGTACTTCAACCCCGGCGGTTCCGTGAAGGACCGCATCGCCCTGCGGATGATCGAGGCCGCCGAGGAGAGCGGGGCGCTCAAGCCCGGCGGCACGATCGTCGAGCCGACCAGTGGCAACACCGGCGTCGGCCTCGCCATCGTGGCGCAGCAGAAGGGGTACAAGTGCATCTTCGTGTGCCCCGACAAGGTGAGCACCGACAAGATCAACGTGTTGCGGGCGTACGGCGCCGAGGTCGTCGTCTGCCCGACCGCCGTGGACCCGGAGCACCCCGACTCCTACTACAACGTCTCCGACCGGCTGGTCCGGGAGACGCCCGGCGCCTGGAAGCCCGACCAGTACTCCAACCCCCACAACCCGCTCTCCCACTACCACTCGACCGGCCCCGAGCTGTGGGAGCAGACGGAGGGGAGGATCACCCACTTCGTGGCGGGCGTGGGCACCGGCGGCACCATCTCCGGGACCGGGCGCTACCTGAAGGACGTCAGCGACGGCAAGGTGAAGGTCATCGGCGCCGACCCCGAGGGTTCCGTGTACTCGGGCGGGTCCGGGCGGCCGTATCTCGTCGAGGGCGTCGGTGAGGACTTCTGGCCGACCGCCTACGACCGGACCGTCGCCGACGAGATCGTCGCCGTGTCCGACAAGGACTCCTTCCAGATGACCCGCCGGCTCGCCAAGGAGGAGGGCCTGCTGGTGGGCGGCTCCTGCGGGATGGCCGTCGTCGCCGCGCTGAAGGTCGCCGAGCGGCTCGGCGAGGACGATGTCGTGGTGGTCCTCCTGCCCGACAGCGGGCGCGGCTACCTCAGCAAGATCTTCAACGACGAGTGGATGGCCGACTACGGCTTCCTGGAGGACGAGGGCCCCAGTGCCCGCGTCGCCGACGTCCTCAACGACAAGGAGCACGGCCGCATCCCGTCCCTCGTCCACATGCACCCGGACGAAACCGTGGGCCAGGCCATCGAGGTGCTGCGCGAGTACGGCGTCTCGCAGATGCCGATCGTCAAGCCCGGCGCCGGTCACCCGGACGTCATGGCCGCCGAGGTCGTCGGGTCGGTCGTGGAACGGGAGCTGCTCAACGCCCTGTTCGCGCAAGCCGCCTCCCTGGAGGACCTACTGGAGAAGCACATGTCGCCGCCGCTGCCCCAGGTCGGCTCCGGCGAGCCGGTCGGGGACCTGATGTCCGTGCTGGGCGCGGCCGACGCGGCGATCGTCCTCGTCGAGGGCAAGCCGACCGGTGTGATCAGCCGGCAGGACCTGCTGGCCTTCCTCGCCAAGAGCGGGAAGTGACGGTAAACGTGCGGTGAACGGGCCCTGACGGCGGCGAACTTGTGGCGGTCCGCCGATTCGGAGGACTTCGCAGAAGTGGTACGAGCGCGTCACGTCCACGCAGCACACGCTTAACACGGGTCCGGCACATTAGTGGATGTCGGCAGGGCGGGAGCGGCTCCCCGCCCCACCGGCAACCGAAACGTCCAAGGACCTCCGGAGCGGCTCCCGGACCTCCATGGACGCCCGGACGCGTAAGCCCGGCCCTGACCCGGCCCGCGTCCTTCGCGGGGACCGCCGTCGTCCCGCCCCCCTTTACCGGGGGTGCGGCGGTCCCCGCGCCAAACTTTCTCCGGCCCGCAGTCCCTCGGCCGGTCAGCCCACCTGGGTCGAAGCCCAACTGCCCAGCAGCGCGAGCCTCTCCGCTGTCTCCGACCCCGGTTCCGGCGTGTAGACCACGATCGTCTGCTCCGGGTCCGCCGGCACCGTCAGCGTCTCGTACGGGAGGGTCAGCAGGCCCGCCACCGGGTGCCGGAGGCGACTACGCCGTGTACGGGGCGACGAAGGCCGCGGTCACCCACCTCTCGGTGCTGCTGCGCGCCGAGTTCGGGCCCCGGGACGTCCGCGTCACCAACATCGAACCGGGGCTGACGGAGACCGAACTGAGCACCCACATCGACAGCGAGGAACTGTCCGGTCAGCTGGACGGCATGGTGGAGGCGATCGGCACGCTGGCGGCGGAGGAGATCGCCGATGTCGTCGGCTATGTCGCCAGCCGTCCCCGGCACGTCAACCTGCGGCAGATCATGGTGCTGCCCACCCGGCAGGCGTGAGCTCGGCCCGGTCATCCCTCCCAGTCGCTGTCCTGGGAGGACCCGCGGTCACGGCGGCCCCGGAACAGGTCCGGGTGGGTGCGGACGGCCTGGAAGGCGTTGACGCCGACGATGCCGGCCCAGGCGACCAGCAGCCCGGGCAGATGGGCGGTGCCGCCGCCGATCGCGGACAGCGGCATCGCCAGGACCAGGGAGACGATGCCGAAGCCGAAGCGATCGCCCCAGGAGTCCGTGGGTTTCGGCGACCGGGACCCCCGGGCCACCACCATCTGCTGCTCGGCCATCTGCCGGCGCACCCGGCGCTCCACGGCGCCGTCGATGCGCTGGTCGACCTTCTCCAGGAACGAGTCGACCAGCGCGGACTCGTACTCCTCCCCCAGTTCCCTGCGGGCCTTCAGGGAGGCGTCGAGTTCGTTCTTCAGCTCGGTGTCCCGCGCGTCCATTCCGGTCATGCGGTCCACGGTAGGCAGCGCGGACGCCCGCCGCACTGGGGTTAGCCCCCCTGTCGGAGCGGGGGATGCCCAGTGCCGTTCACTTCGCCAGACCGTGCTGCTTCGCGTACGTGTTCGCCACGTCCTCCGGGTCCTTCTTGTCCTTGTCCACCTGGCGGTTGAGCTCGGTGAGCTGGGCCGTGGTGAGGACGTTGCCGAGGCGGGCGAGGGCCTTGCGGACGGTGTCGTCGGCCTTGCGGTCGGCGATGAGGGGGACGATGTGCTGGCTGGGGATCAGGTTCTGGGGGTCGGTCAGCACCACCCAGTCGTTGGCCTCGATGTCGGTGTCGGTGGTGAAGAGGTTCGCCACGTCCACGTCGCCCTTCTTCAGGGCGCCCTTGACCAGGGGGCCGTCGGAGTCCAGCGACTTGAACTCCTTGAACTCGACGCCGTACACGTCCTTGAGGCCGACCACGCCCACCTGCCGCTTCTTCACCTCGGGGGCCGCGCCGAGAACCAGCTTGCCGTTCTGCTTCTTCAGGTCGGCCAGCGAGGTCAGGCCGTACTTCCTCGCTGTCTCGCGGGTCACCGCGAAGGCGTCCGAGTCCTCGGCGGTGCCGTACGGGAGGACCTGCAGGCCGCCGGGCAGGGCGAGGGTGAGGGCGTTCTGCATGGCGCCCTCCTCCGCGGCCGTGGCCTTCGGGTCGAGGTAGTTGAGCAGGGCGCCCTGGTATTCGGGCAGGAGGTCGATGTCGCCGCCCCTCAGAGCGGGGATCACGATCTCGCGGGTGCCGAGGTTGGGGCGGACCTTCACCTTCACGCCGGCCTGCTCCAGGACGGCGGCGTACAGGTAGCCCAGCACCTGGTTCTCGGTGAAGTTGGCGGTGCCGATGGTGACGCCGCCCTTGCTGGAGCCGCCGCCACCGGGGCCGCCGCCCTGGCTGTCGAGGGAGGTGATGCCGCTGGAGCAGGCGGAGAGGGCGGGGACGGCGACGGCGGTTCCGGCCAGTGCGCCGAGGAGCGTGCGCCGGTTCATGGAGGTCATCAGGGGGTCCCTAGGCAGTGCGGTGGCGGAAGAGGAAGCGCTGGAGGCCGGAGAGGGCCAGGTCCAGGGCGACGGCGACCGCGGCGACCAGCACCGCGCCGCCGAGCACCTGGACGAGGTCGCGTTGGGCGAGGCCGTCGAAGACGTAGCGGCCCAGGCCGCCGAAGGAGACGTACGCGGCGATCGTGGCCGTGGCCACCACCTGGATCAGGGCCAGGCGCAGGCCGGTCATGATCAGAGGGAGGGCGAGCGGCAGCTCCACCTGGAAGAGGACCTGGTGGGCGCGCATGCCCTGCCCGCGGGCCGCGTCCTTCACGTCCGGGTCGACGGCGGTCATCCCGGCGTAGGTGTTGGTGACGATCGCCGGGACCGCGAGGGCGACCAGGGCGACGTACACCGGCAGCATCGACAGACCGCCGGCCAGGAAGACCAGCACGACCAGGCCGACGGTCGGCAGGGCGCGGCCGAAGGAGGCCAGGTTGATCGCGAGGAACGCGCCCTTGCCGGTGTGGCCGATCAGCAGGCCGAGGGGGAGGCCGATCGCGGTCGCGACGAGCGTGGCCAGGAGCGAGTACTGGAGGTGCTCGGCGAGGCGGTGGGCGATGCCGTCCGAGCCGGCCCACTGGGTGCCGCTGGTCAGCCAGTCGCCGAGGTTCTTGAAGAGTTCGTACATCAGGCGCGCCGCCTCTTCCACGGGGTGAGGACGTACTGGACGGCGACCAGCAGCGCGTCCGCGACGACCGCGAGGAGCAGGGTGAGGACCACTCCGACGATCACCGGGGTCGGGTAGTTGCGCTGGAAGCCGTCGGTGAACAGCTGGCCGAGGCCGCCGTCGCCGATGTAGGTCGCGACGGAGACCAGGGAGATCGACATGACCGTCGCGATCCGGACGCCCGCCATGATCACGGGGAGCGCGAGGGGGAGTTCGACGGTGAGGAGCGTGCGCAGGGGGCGCGTGCCCATCGCCTTCGCGGCCTCCTTGGTCCTCGCGGGGACCGAGTCCAGGCCCTCGACCGTGTTCCGGAGCAGCACGACCAGCGTGTACAGCGTCAGGCCGATGACGGTCGTGGTGCGGGTGAGGCCGCTGACCGGCAGGAGGAGGACGAAGATCGCGATCGACGGGATCGTGAACAGGACGTTCGACAGGCCGAGGAGGAAGCCCCGCAGGGCGCGGATCCGGTGGGCGACCACCGCGAGGGGGAGGCTGATCAGCAGGCCGAGGAGGACCGCGGTCAGGGCGGCCTGGAGGTGGGAGACCGTGAGGCTGGTCAGGTCGTCGGTGTGGCCGGATATCCACGACCAGTCGACGCTCACGCGGCCGCACCCGTCTCGGTGCGGGCCGCCGTGCGGGCTTCCGTGTGGGCCCGTCCGGCGTGGGTGTGGATGTCGTCGCGGGACGAGACGCCGGTGAGGACGCCGTTCGCGTCGACACGGGCGATCAGCCCGGTGGGGGAGGCGAGGGACTCGTCGAGCGCGGCGAGCAGGGAGTCGTCGTCCCTGAGCGGACGTACGGGGATCTCGGCGCCCGTCGACGCCCAGTGGACCGGCTTGTCCGCCGCGTCGAGGACCAGGGTCCAGGTGCCGCCCTCGGGGGCGGGGCCCTGGGGGACGTCCGCGAGGGTCTTCAGCGAGAGCAGCTTCAGGCCCCGCTCGGCGCCGAGGAAGTCGGCGACGAAGTCGTCGGCGGGCCGGGCGAGGAGTTCGGCCGGCGGTGCGCACTGGACGAGGTGGCCGCCGGTGCGGAAGATCGCGATGCGGTCGCCCAGCCGTACCGCCTCGTCGACGTCGTGCGTGACGAAGACGATGGTCTTGTTCAACTCCTTCTGCAGCCTGAGCAGTTCGTCCTGGAGCTGGGTGCGCACCACCGGGTCGACCGCGCCGAAGGGCTCGTCCATGAGCAGCACGGGCGGGTCGGCGGCGAGTGCGCGGGCGACGCCGACTCGTTGCTGCTGGCCGCCGGAGAGCTGGTGCGGGTAGCGGCGGCCGGACTCGGCGGTCAGGCCGACGGTCTCGAGGAGCTCGGCCGCGCGGGCCCGGGCCCTGCGGCGGCCGTGGCCCAGCAGCAGCGGGACCGTGGCGATGTTGTCGAGCACCGTGCGGTGCGGGAAGAGCCCCGACTGCTGGATGACGTAGCCGATGGAGCGGCGCAGCTCGGCCGCGTCCTGCTCGGTGACGTCCTTGCCACCGACCCGGATGGTGCCGGAGGTCGGTTCGACCATCCGGTTGACCATCCGCAGGGTGGTCGTCTTGCCGCAACCGGAGGATCCGACGAGGACGGTCACGCCGCCTTCCGGCATTTCCAGGGTGAGGTCGTGGACAGCTGTCGTGCCGTTGGGGAAGCGCTTGTGGACCGCGTCGAACTGGATCATGAGTTGTCCCTTGCCCGGCTGTATAACGTCATGCAGAGTTGTTCTTGAGTGAATGGATTGTCAACGCCTTGGCGTTAATCCGAGGTAACGGATGACCGAAGAGCAAGATCAGCTGTCCGATTCAGGGAGGTTTTGGGCTTGATATCGTCTCGGATCGTGGACATGCCGCGGACTTCGGGCTCCGCCCTCGTCGTCCTGGACGGAGTCGGCCTCGGCGTCGCCGATGTCGTACGGCTCGCCGACGGGGACGCGCGGCCGGTCCCCGGGAGCGAGGGGATGCGGCGCGTCGAGGGATCCTGGGACGCCGCCCGGCAGATCGCCGCGACCGGCCGCGTCTACGGCCGCTCCACCGGCGTCGGCGCCAACCGGAACGAGGACGTGCCCACCGAGGCGGCCACCGAACACGGCCTGCGCCTGCTGCGCAGCCACGCCGGAGCCATCGGCGAGGAACTCCCCGCCCGGGAGGTCCGCGCGATGCTCGCGGTCCGCGCCAACCAGCTGCTCGCCGGCGGCGCGGGCCTACGGCCCGCCGTCGTCACGGCCCTGTGCCAGGCGCTGGAGAGCGGCGCCCACCCGGTGGTGAACGAGTTCGGCTCGGTCGGCACCGGCGACATCGCGGCACTGGCCCAGGCGGGGCTGGCGCTCGCGGGGGAGCACCCCTGGCGCGGGACCGGCGCCCCCGAGCCGCAGCCCCTCGACAACAACGACGCCCTCGCCTTCATCAGCAGCAACGCCCTCACCCTCGGGCAGGCGGCCCTCGCCCTGCACGAACTGCGCGGCCTGCTGGAGGCCACCCAGGTCGTCGGCGCCCTCTCCCTGCTCGCCGTCGACGGCTCCCACGAGGCGTACGCCGCCCCCGTGCACGCGGCCCGCCCGCACCGCGGCTCCAGCGAGGTCGCCCGCCGGATGCGGGAGCTGATCGGCGCCGCCGACCGGCCCACCCCGCCGCTCGGCCGGATCCAGGACCCGTACGGCTTCCGCTGCCTGCCCCAGATCCACGGCCCGGCGCACGACGCCGCCGACGCCCTGGAGGAGGTCCTCGCGATAGAGATCAACGCAGCCGCGGAGAACCCGCTGATCTGCCCCGAGGACCTGGCCGCCTACCACCACGGCGGCTTCTACCAGGCCCAGCTCGCCCTCTCCCTGGACCACTTCAGGCTGGCGCTCACGCAAGTGGCCCGCCTGTCGACGTCCCGCCTGTCCACCCTGAACGAGCCCGCCTTCACCAGGCTGCGGCCCTTCCTCGCCGACCCCGAGCCCGCCTCCTCCGGCGTGATGATCCTGGAGTACGCCGCCGGGGCCGCCCTCGGCGACCTGCGGGCCTTCTCCGCGCCCGCCTCCCTCGGCCACGCTGTACTCTCCCGAGGCGTCGAGGAACAGGCCAGCTTCGCCTCGCTCGCCGCACGCCAGACACTGCGCGCGTGCGGTGCGTACCGGCTCGTCGTCGGCTGCGAACTCGTCGCCGCCGTACGGGCGCTGCGCCAGCGCGGTCATGTGCCGGACCCGGACCTTCCGGTGGGCCGCGCGCTGCAACTCGCCGAGCCGGTGCTCGACGAGGACCCGGCCGACCGGCCGCTCACACAGGACGTGACGGCGGCGGCCGCACTGCTCGACCGGTTCACGGAGATCTGGAGGGGGAGCGAGACATGAGGGCGGACGGGAACCCGGGTGCGGGGGACGCGGGCACGGGCGCGCCGGACGCGGGCATGGGCGCGTCGGACGGAAGGGTGGCCGTGGCGGACGGGAGTGGCGTGGTGGCCGAAGGAAACGGCGTCGTGCCGGACGGGGGCGTGGGCATGGGCGCGGGCGTGACGGACAGTCCCGCTGTGCGGTTGCAGGCGCTGTTCGAGGGGCACCGGCTGACGCCGACCCAGCGGCGTATCGCGCACAGCATGGTGCGGCGGGCGTCCGACGTGCCGTTCCTGTCCAGTGTGGAGCTGGCCGAACTGGCCGGGGTCAGCCAGCCGTCCGTCACCCGCTTCGCGGTCGCGCTCGGCTTCGACGGCTACCCGGCCCTGCGGCGGCACCTGCGCGAGGTCGCCCCCGCCGAACCGGCCGGGGACGCGGCCTCGTACAACGAGTACCAGCAGGCCGTCGAGGCCGAGATCGAGAACCTGCGGCACCTGGCCGAAGTGCTGGCCGACCCGCGCCCGGTACGGCGGGCCGGGCGGCTGCTCGCGGCCTCGCGCCCCCTCCCGGTGCTCGGACTGCGCGCCGCGGCCTCGCAGGCGTACGGCTTCGCCTACTTCGCGGCCAAGGTCCATCCCGACGTGCGGCTGCTCAACGAGGGCGGCACGATGATCCACGACCGGATCGACGCCGCCGTGCGGGCGGGCGCCTCGGCGTTGCTGTGCTTCGCGCTGCCCCGGCACCCGCGCGAGGTCGTGGACACCCTCGCCTACGCGAAGGAGGCGGGCCTGACCGTGGTCACCGTCGCCGACTCCGCCTTCGCGCCCGTCGCCAAGGTCTCCGACCTCCTCCTGCCCGCCGCCGTCGGCACCGGCCTCGCCTTCGACACCGCCTGCGCGCCCATGCTGCTGGGCCGGGTCCTGCTGGAGGCGATGTGCGACGACCTGCCTGACGCGCAGTCCCGGCTGGAGGAGTTCGACGCGAGGGCGACGGCGCGGGGGCTGTTCGTGGATTGAATCCTCCCCTCCCTGAAGGGAAGGGGATTCCTGGCTCAGGCCGCCTCCTGGAGCAGCGCTCCAGGGGGTCTTCCGCCATCGGCACCAGCCGGGTTGAGACCAGCCCGGACGAGCATGACGCGTGCGGAGTTCTTGTCCCGTGGGGACACTTTTCCGCACGCGGTGCAGGTGTAGGTGCGCTCACCCAGCGGCAGGCGATGCTTGGCTCTCGCATCGCACTGCGCGCAGTCCATCGTGGTGTGCGCGGGGTGGACCAGGCGGATGTCCCGCTCGTGCTTGCGGCCCATCTCGATCAGAGCGGCCTTGGTGGCGCCGATGGCGGCGTCAGCGGCCTTGCGGGCCATGGTGGTCCTGGCGAGGAACTTCGGGCGGAAGTCCTCGACCGCGATGGCGTCGTGGTCGCGGACCACCTTCTTGGCCCACTTACGGCCGGTGTCCTCCCGCTGCCTGGCGACTTTCTTGTAAGCCTTCGCCCGCAGTCTCTTCGCCTCGCGGTAGCCCTTCGACGCGGGCTTGCCCTTCTTCGGTTTTCGGCGGGCCATCATCCGGTCGTACCGGCTCAGCTTCGCCCGGGCCTTCTTGCCGTGCCCGGCGTGCGGCAGATCGTGCGCGTCGGACGTGGTGGTCGCGGTCTCCTTCACGCCCCAGTCGACGCCGAGCACGCGGCCGGTGGCGGGCAGGGGCTGGACCTGGGCGGGGACGACGAAGGAGGCGTACCAGTGTCCGAGGCTGTCCTGGTAAACACGCACTGAGGACGGCTCGGCCGGCAGTTCCCGCGACCACACCACCACCACGACGATGCCCCCGGCCAGGTGCAGCCGGCCGTCCTTCAACCGGAACCCGCGCTTGGTGTGGTTGAGGGTCGGCAGTGCCTTGCGTTTGGATTTCCACTTCGGCATCCCGGCCCGGCGCGCCATGGGCAGGCGCTCTGAGATGTCCTTGTGTGCCTTGGCGCGGGAGTGGCCGAAGTCGCGGATGGTCTGCTGCTGGGGAACCGATGAGCCCTCGCGCAGCCACGGCGTACGGGCGGGCTTCGGTCAGCATCCTGTCGAGCTGAGCCGGGCCGCACGTGGCCTTCTGACCGGTCGCCTTGTTGTGCAGGTGTACGGCCCTGGACTTGGCCACGCATTCGTTCCACAGCCAGCGGCACCGGTCCCACTCCGCCGCCAGGGCCGTGCGGGCGGTGGACGACAGGCGCAGCCGGTAGGTGTACCGGGCATGCCCGGCCTCCGCAACCGCCGTCACCTGCGCCACATCGCCCCCGCCCTCACGGTCTCCGGCCGGAACACTGCACCGTCCCGGACCCTCCGAAGGACCGTACGTACGACAGCCGCACACACGCACCCCGATCCCACAGCCACCACTCTGACCAGTGACCACCGGCACGCGCGTTCGCATCACCTCGGCGATCCCGAAGCAGTACGGGCGCTCCGCGCCCTGAAACAGACGCGGCGACGCTCGGCGTCGCGACACCCGGATGTGATTCCTCCCCGGCGTGAACGCAGGGGCCTCATCGCAAGAAACAGGTGAGGCGGCCTGACCGGCGGTCTGGGCGCCTTCTCAGACTTGTCTCACGTTCGCTCGCTAATCTGCTCGACCAGAAAAGCCGTCCCGGTGTCCGGGCGGCGGTGCTGAGGCGACGAGGAGGCGGAACGTGGCACGCGGAGATCGCAGAGCTCAAGGTCTGGCTCGGGTGGCGGTCGTCGTACGGTCCGGAGCCGCACCCCTGTGGTGGCTCGGGGTGTTCGCGGCGGGCATCGGTCTGCTGGTGCCGGGCATCACCGGTCGGCGGATCGGGGTGCTGGCGGGAGCGGCGCTGTTCATCATCGCGGGCGTCGTGGTGACGTACTGGCGGCGCAGGCGGTACGTCGAGCTGGCCCGCTCGGCCGCCCGCGCGGGCAAGCACGACGTGCTGCAGGACCGTGCGGTGAGCGTGCGCAACTGGCGCCGGGGACACCGCTGGTGGCTCCTGCTGGCCTTCCTGGCCGCGCTGGGCAGCGCGTTCGCCGTGCCGGCCGCCGGGGGCATGCTGCTCGCCGGGTGCGGTGCCGGGCTGCGGCTGAAGGCCGCCTGGCTCGGGCGGCGCGAGCGGGAGGGGGAGGCGCTGCTGTGGGTGCGCGTCGACTGGCTCGGTGCGGACGGCGGGCGCCCGGCCGGCAAGACGGTCAAGGCCTACCGCAGCACCGGCATCGCGGCGGGCGACGCGGCCCCCGGAGGAGCGCGCCGCCGCACCGCGGCCCTGGTCTAGGACGGGATCCGGCGGATCGCCGGCGTCAGACCTCCAGGTCTTCCTCGATCTTCCTCAGCTGGTGGCGGGCCATCGCCAGGTTGGCCCGCTTGGCGTCCAGGACGAGGTAGAGGAACAGGCCGTTGCCGCCGCGGCCGCTGATCAGGCGGATCAGGTGGTACTGGTCGGACAGCGTGATCAGGATGTCCTCGATCTGGGCCTTGAGTCCGAGGTGCTCCATGGTGCGCATCTTGGAGCGGACCACGTCGGTGTTGCCGGCGGCGGCGACATTGAGATCGAAGGTCTTGCCGCCGCCGAGCGTGCCCAGCGCCATGCCGCTGGTGTAGTCGACGAGCGCGACGCCGGTGGCGCCCTCGATGGAGGCGAGCGCTTCCTTCAGTGCGGTTTCGGTGTTGGCCATGACGGTCTCCCTCGGTTCAACTGTCAGTTGTGCTGCGTGTGTTGGTGGTCGTGGCGCGCGGGGTGCGCGCGGTTCTGGCCCGGGCCGGGCCGGCCTTGGCGGCCGGCCGGGACTGCTTCGCGGTGGCCTTGGCGGGGGCCTCGACGGGAGCCTCGACGGGGGCCTCGGCCGGGTCGGGCGCCCGGGCGTCGACGAGTTCGCCGATACGGGCGCCGGCGCGGCGGCCCTCCAGGTGGAGCCGGCCGACGGGGACGCGGTCCTCGGCGAGCAACGTCAGGACGGCGGTGCGGCCCGCCGCGTACGTGGCCACATAGCCGTGTCCGCCCCGCACCAGCAGCTCGCGGAACTGGTCCCCCCGGTCGTCCCCCTGGCCGGCCGCCTCCGTGATGCGTACGGCGAGTTCGCGGGCGCTCGTCGTGAGCGCGGCCAGGTTCTCCGGGGCGATGCCGGGGGTGTCCTGGGCGAGGACGAGCCCGTCGGGGCCGCTCACGAGGGCGCCGGTGAGCTGGGGCACGCGCGCTCTGAGCCGGCGTAACTCCTCCTGCATGCCGGGCTGTGTGTCGGGGTGTAGGTCGGGGTGTATGTCGGGGTCCGCTGCCATCAGGTCTCTCCTCTCGGCGCGGGTCCGCTGCCGGTCAAAGGGCCTCCAGCGCATCCCTGAGCCTTAAAAGCAACGTGATGTGGGGATCGGTGACCTCGGGGGCGGACATGGGCAGGTGTGGGGGTAGGGGCACGGGCACGGGCATGGGCACGGATGGGGGTATGGGCGCGGGGTCCCGGGGGCGGGGCGCGACCACACCGGCCGCCGCCAGGCGCCGCAGGTCCACCAGGATGTGGAACGCCGGGCGGCCCAGGTCCCGGGCGATGTCCGCTGCCGTACGGACGTCGTCCAGGCGCTCCAGGACCGCCCGCTGGCGGGCCGTGGGCGTCGGGGACGCGGGACGGTGGGCGCGGACGAGGGGAGCCTCGTCGGTGGCCGGATCGGGCCAGATGCGGTGCAGCAGGTCGCGGCGGCGCAGCGTCTCGCGCTCCACGGCGGCCACCGGCACCGGGCACGGGCAGCCGGGCCCGTCGTCGCCGGCGTAGCGGAAGCGGCCCGGGCTGCTGCTCGGGGCAAGGGCGAAGTACGCCGCGTCGTACAACGCGACCAGCCGGCACACCTCCAGGGCGCCCGGGGCGAGGTGGCCGCCGTCGGCCAGGAGGTGGCCGGCGCGGTGCCGGTCGCCGGTCTCGGTCAGGGCCTGCCTCCAGGTGTCGGGGTCGAGCGTGCCGCGGGCGGTGAGCAGGACGTCCAGGCCGGGGGCGGCCGGGCTCTCGGCGTGCACCACCCGGCCTCCGGCGAGGTGGAGCGTGCCGCGCTCACGGACCAGGACGCCGGTGGCCCGCTCCTCGGCGAGCCGGGTCAGCATCGGGGAGACGCCGCCCCAGCCCCGGTGGCGGGCCGCCGCCTTGGCCCGTACCGGCAGCCGGGGCGGCGGCGTGGTCTGCACGGTGGTCATCTCAGCACCAGCCGCTCGGCCATCTCGCCCAGCCGGATGCGGGCCAGGGCGAGGTTGCCCTCGGAGCGGGCCAGCCACAGGTGCAGGCACACGCTGCTGTCGAAGGACGTGGGCACGAACCGCAGCACGTGGTAGCTGTCCCGGTTGCTGATGATGAGGTCCTCGATCGGCGGATCGCCTCCGCCGTCGGGTGCTTCAGGACGTCCGGGTGCTCCTGGTGCTCCCGGTGCTCCGGGTACTTCGGGTACTTCCGGTGTTGCGAGGGCTTCGGGGGCGAAGGCGTGTTGCTCGGCGGCCAGTCGGGCCAGCTCCGCGGCCTCCACCGCCGCCGTCTCGTGGTCGTCGCCCGGGGACTCCCCGACGATGCCCAGGGCCAGTCCGCTCGTCCAGTCGACCAGTGCGGCGCCCCGGGCACCGGGCAGTCGCATGGCTTCCAGCAGGCACTCGTCGATTCCGGGCACCGTGATTCCCCTCCCGCCTGGGGTTCGGCTGAGTGACGCCGAAGCTACGCAACGTGTGCGCGACGGGTGAGTGTTCTGGCATTTTCCGGTGGAACATGCGGCAAGTGACTAAGGTGGGTCAACTGACCTGCCGCACAGACCAGTTGACCAGCAGATCCACCGGCGTGCGTCAACGGCGCTCAGGCGCGCGGAGGGTGGTGAGCCCGTCGGTGTGCGCCCCTCCGGATTCGGCCACGATCTCCTCGACGGTCTGTGCCTCCCGCACGGTCGCGAAGGCCGTCCCTCCGCCCCCGTCCGGAACGAAGCCGTAAACGCCGGGCCGGGCGAGGGAGTTGTACGCGTAGTGGTGGGCGAAGTAGTACGCGCCCGTGTCCAGTGCCGCCGCGTAGTCGCCCTGCGCCAGCAGCGGCAGCGGATAGGCCTGGGCGAGCAGGTCGCCCGCGAAGCAGGCCGGCCCGGCGACGTCCTGCACCACCTCGGGCCCCTCCTTCGGGCGCCCCTCGGCGTCGTACGCGGCGATCCTCAGCGGCCAGGCCCCCGGCACGTACACCGTCCGCGTCGCCACCTGCACGCCCGCGTGCGTCACCGCCACCGGCCGCCCGCCCGCGCTCTTGGCGTACTCGACCCGCGCCACCACCGTCCCGTGCTTGGCCAGCAGTGACCGCCCGAACTCCGTCACCAGCCCGTACCGCCCGTCCAGCAGTCCCGGCACCGTTTCCTTCAGTGTCCGCGCGTACTCCGCGTACGTCGGTGTCGTCCCGTCCGAGGCGAAGTTCACCGGCAGCCCGCCGCCGATGTCGATGGTGTCGATCTGCGGCCGACCGATCCGCCGGTTGATCTCCTCGGCCAGCCGGTACGTCTCCGCCACGCCCTCGGCCATCAGGGAGAGCGGGACGCCCTGTGAGCCGGTGTGCGCGTGCAGCCGGGACAGCCAGGGGCGCTCGGTGTACGCCCGTACCACCCACTCGCGCGCCCCCTCGTCCCGCAGTGCCACCCCGAACTTCGAGGTCGCCGTGGCAGTGGACAGCGCCTCGATCGCCCCGGCCCCGACCTGCGGATTCACCCGGATACCCAGGGGGGAGCGGCTGGGCGCCGACCGCATCAGGGCGTCGATACGGTCCAGCTCCTGCGGATTGTCGGCGTTGACCGCGATCCCGAGGGCCAGCGCCTCCCGCAGCTCGGCCGGGGTCTTGGCGGGCGAGTCGAGAACGGTCCGCTCCGGTGGCAGCCCCGCCGCCCGCGCCAGCGCCAGCTCGCCCGGGCTCGCCACCTCCGCGCCGATCCCCTCCTCGCGCAGCAGCCGCAGCACCGGCACCAGCGGGGTCGCCTTCACCGCGAAGGCGTGCAGCACGGGCGTGCCGGGCGCGGTGACCTCGTCGAAAGCCGCCCGCAGCCGCGCCGCCGACTCCCGGATGCCGGTGACGTCGAGCAGACCGACGATGGGGGAGTCGGGTCCCAGAAGCCCTTGCTCCACGGCGGCGCGGACCGCCGCGTCCCGACGGGCGACCCGCATCCCGTCACCGTCGCCCTCGACGTGACGCCCATGAGTGTCGTCGGCGTTACTCACAACATCCCCCGTCGGTCGGTGTCCGGGCCCATGCACTCCAGCCAAACATCCAAGGAGGGCCAACGCCGAAGCCCTGATGTATTGACTAGCTCTATTCAGAACGTCAGGATGTGAATAACGGCAGCAACAGTCCGCTAGGAGGCAGACCATGTCAGGACCACGCCCCGTACGAGCTCCCCGCGGTACGGAACTGAGCGCCCTGGGATGGCAGCAGGAAGCCGCCCTGCGGATGCTGCAGAACAACCTCGACCCGGAGGTCGCCGAGCACCCCGACAAGCTCGTCGTCTACGGCGGCACGGGCAAGGCGGCCCGCGACTGGCGCTCCTTCGACGCCATGGTCCGCACCCTGCGGACCCTGAAGCAGGACGAGACCATGCTGGTCCAGTCGGGCCGCCCCGTCGGCGTCATGCAGACCCACGAGTGGGCCCCGCGCGTCCTCATCGCCAACTCCAACCTGGTCGGCGACTGGGCCAACTGGGAGGAATTCCGCCGCCTGGAGGCCCTCGGCCTGACCATGTACGGCCAGATGACCGCCGGTTCCTGGATCTACATCGGCACCCAGGGCATCCTCCAGGGCACCTACGAGACCTTCGCCGCCGTCGCCGCGAAGAAGTTCGACGGCACCCTCGCGGGCACGATCACCCTCACCGCCGGCCTCGGCGGCATGGGCGGCGCCCAGCCCCTCGCCGTGACCATGAACGACGGCGTCGCGATCTGCATCGACTGCGACCCCCGTGCCATCGAACGCCGCATCGAGCACCGCTACCTCGACGTGAAGGCCGACTCCCTGGAGCACGCCCTCCAGCTCGCCGTCGAGGCCCGCGACGCCCGCCGCCCGCTCTCCATCGGCCTCCTGGGCAACGCGGCCGAGCTGCTCCCGCGCATGCTCGCCGAGGGCGCCCCCATCGACATCGTCACCGACCAGACCTCGGCCCACGACCCGCTGGCCTACCTCCCCGTCGGCGTCGACTTCGACGACATGGCGTCCTACGCGGCCAAGGACGCGGCGGGCTTCACCACCCGCGCCCGCGAGTCCATGGCCCGGCACGTCGAGGCGATGGTCGGCTTCATGGACGCCGGCGCGGAGGTCTTCGACTACGGCAACTCGATCCGGGGCGAGGCCCAACTCGCCGGATACGAGCGGGCCTTCGCCTTCCCCGGCTTCGTCCCCGCCTACATCCGCCCCCTCTTCTGCGAGGGCAAGGGCCCCTTCCGCTGGGCGGCGCTGTCCGGCGACCCCGCCGACATCGCCAAGACCGACAAGGCGATCCTCGACCTCTTCCCCGAGAACGAGTCCCTCGCCCGCTGGATCAAGATGGCCGGCGAACGGGTCCACTTCCAGGGGCTGCCCGCCCGGATCTGCTGGCTCGGCTACGGCGAGCGGGACAAGGCCGGCGAGCGGTTCAACGACATGGTCGCGAGCGGTGAGCTGGCGGCACCGCTGGCGATCGGACGCGACCACCTGGACTCCGGTTCGGTGGCCTCCCCCTACCGCGAGACCGAGGCCATGCTCGACGGCTCCGACGCGATCGCCGACTGGCCGCTGCTGAACGCCATGGTGAACGTGGCGTCCGGCGCTTCGTGGGTGTCCATCCACCACGGCGGCGGGGTCGGCATGGGCCGGTCCATCCACGCCGGGCAGGTCTCGGTGGCCGACGGCACGAAGCTCGCCGGCGAGAAGCTCCGCCGGGTACTGACCAACGACCCCGGCATGGGGGTCATAAGGCACGTGGACGCCGGGTACGACCTCGCGGAGACAGCCGCCGACGAGCGGGGCGTGCGGGTCCCCATGCGCGAGGGTGACGACGGGTGACGCGGTATCAGGACGGGCGCGGCAACTCCTCGGCCGGGGCGGATGCCTCGTCACCGGGTGCGGGTTCCGCCGCGCCCACCGTCCCCCACGCTCACCTTCGTGCGAGCGGGGGGACCCCCATCACTGTGCGGAACGACCGCCCACAGCCCGGACGGCGTGACGCCTCGCAATCCGCGTCGGCCGGCGCCTCCTTCCACTCCATGTGGCGCGAGCTGCTCCCCCTCGGCCGCCACCCCGGCTCCGGCGGCTACCGCCGCTACGCCTGGACCGCAGCCGACACCGAATGCCGGGCCTGGTTCAAGCAGCAGGCCGAGACACGTGGGCTGGCCTACGAGGTCGACCGGAACGGGAACCAGTGGGCCTGGCTCGGGGATCCGGCCGAAGGGGACGCCGTCGTCACCGGGTCCCACCTCGACTCCGTTCCCGACGGCGGGGCCTTCGACGGGCCCCTCGGGGTGGTGTCCTCCTTCGCCGCGCTCGACGAACTGCGCGCGCGGGGCGTCACGTTCGCCCGGCCGCTCGCGATCGTCAACTTCGGTGACGAGGAGGGCGCCCGATTCGGGCTCGCCTGTGTCGGGTCCCGGCTCACCGGGGGGCGGCTCACCGTCGAGCAGGCGCATCTGCTGACCGACGGGGACGGGGTGACCCTGCCGCGCGCCATGGAGGCCGCCGGATACGACCCCGACGCCATCGGCCCCGACCCGGAACGGCTCGGCCGGATCGGCGCCTTCGTCGAGCTGCACGTCGAGCAGGGGCGGGCGCTGGACCTCAGCGGCGACCGGGTCGGCATCGCGAGCGCCATCTGGCCGCACGGGCGCTGGCGGTTCGACTTCCGCGGCGAGGCCAACCACGCCGGGACGACCCGGCTGGTCGACCGGCGGGACCCCATGCTGCCGTACGCGGAGACGGTGCTCGCCGCCCGCCGCGAGGCCCGGCTCGCCGGTGCCGTCGCCACCTTCGGCAAGATCGCCGTCGAGCCCAACGGCGTCAACGCCATCCCCTCCCTGGTACGCGGCTGGCTCGACTCCCGTGCCGCCGACCAGGAAGCCCTCGACACCGTGGTCGCCGGGATCGAGGAGGCGGCCCGTGCCCACGCGCGGGAGCACGGTGTCGACCTCGACATCGTCCGCGAGTCCTTCACGCCCGTCGTCGAGTTCGACCACGCCCTGCGCGACGAACTCGCCCGCATCCTCGGCAAGGGCACCGACCTCGAGGACACCGGCCTCAAGGTCCCCGTCCTCGGCACGGGCGCCGGACACGACGCCGGGATCCTCTCCGGGCGCATCCCGACCGCCATGCTGTTCGTACGCAACCCCACCGGCGTCTCGCACTCCCCGGCCGAGTTCGCAGAGGAGGACGACTGCGTGGCCGGGGTACTCGCACTCGCCGACGTACTGGAAGGGCTGGCCTGCAGGTGACCGATAGCCGCACGTACTGGCTGGAGCACGCCTGGCTCGACACCCACGTCGAGCCGGGTGTGGCCGTCACGGTGTCGACAAGCGGCTCCGCCGCGAGGGCGGACGGCCGGATCACCGCCGTCCGCACCGACACCCCCGCCCCGCCCCCCGGCGCCGAGGTCCTGCGCGGCCTCACCCTCCCCGGCCTCGCGAACACGCACTCGCACGCCTTCCACCGCGCCCTGCGCGGCACCGTCCAGGTCGGCTCCGGCACCTTCTGGACCTGGCGCGAGCTCATGTACTCGTTCGCCGACAAACTGACCCCCGAGACCTACCTCGCACTCGCCCGCGCCGTGTACGCCGAGATGGCCCTGGCCGGCGTCACCGCCGTCGGCGAGTTCCACTACGTGCACCACGCCCCCGGCGGCACGCCGTACGCCGACCCGAACGCGATGGGTGAGGCCCTCATCCAGGCCGCCGCCGACGCCGGCATCCGCATCACCCTCCTCGACACCGCCTACCTCTCCTCCGGCTTCGGACAGCCGCCCAACACCCACCAGCTCCGCTTCTGCGACCGCAGCGCGGACGCCTGGGCCGAACGCTGTTCAGTTCTCAAGGAACGGGATCACGCACGGGTCGGAGCGGCGATCCACTCCGTACGGGCCGTGCCCGCCAACCAGTTGGCGACCGTGGCACGGTGGGCCGAGGAGCGGCGGGCCCCGCTCCATGTGCACCTGTCCGAGCAGACCGCCGAGAACGACGCCTGCCGGGCCACCCACGGGTGCACGCCCACCCAGCTGCTCGCCGACCACGGCGTCCTCGGGCCACGCACCACCGGCGTCCACAACACGCACCTCACCGACGAGGACATCGCCCTGCTCGGCGGCTCCGGCACCGGCACCTGCATGTGCCCCACCACCGAACGCGACCTCGCCGACGGCATAGGCCCCGCGGTGGCCCTCCAGCGGGCGGGCTCCCCGCTCTCCCTCGGCTCCGACAGCCACGCCGTCATCGACCTGTTCGAGGAGGCGCGCGCGATGGAGCTGAACGAGCGCCTGCGCACCCGCACCCGCGGCCACTGGACCGCCGCCGCGCTGCTGCGGGCCGCCTCCGCCGACGGTCACGCCGCCCTCGGCTGGGACACTGCGGGCGCCATCGAGCCCGGCGCGCTCGCCGATCTCACGACGATCGCGCTCGACTCGGTCAGGACAGCGGGGCCGGTGCCCAGGCTCGGCGCCGAGACGGCCGTATTCGCGGCGACCGCGGCGGACGTGCGGCACACGATCGTGGGCGGGCGGTTCGCCGTACGCGACGGGGCGCACACCCTCGTACCGGACGTGCCGCAGGCGCTGGCGGCCGCCGTCGAAGCCCTGCGCTCCTGAAACCCACCGACACCCCAGCCCGCCCCCACGAGGACACGATGAGCAGCAGCACTGTCATCACCAACATCGCCACGCTGGTCACCAACGACCCCTCCCTGGGTGACAACTCCCCTCTCGGACTGATCCAGGACGCGGCCGTCGTCATCGACGGCGACCGCATCGCGTGGACCGGTGAAACAAGCAAAGCACCCGCCACTGACAATCGGGTCGACGCCGCCGGCCGGGCCGTCCTGCCCGGCTTCGTCGACTCGCACTCCCACCTGGTCTTCGCGGGCGACCGCACGCAGGAGTTCAACGCGCGGATGTCCGGGCGGGCGTACAGCGCGGGCGGCATCCGTACGACGGTCGCGGCGACCCGCGCGGCGACGGACGCCGAACTGGAGGCCAACCTCACCCGCTACCTCGCCGAGGCCCTTCGCCAGGGCACGACCACCTTCGAGACCAAGTCCGGCTACGGCCTGACGGTCGCCGACGAGTCCCGTGCCCTGCGCATCGCCGCCGCCCACACGGACGAGGTCACCTACCTCGGCGCCCACATCGTGTCGCCCGACTACGCCGAGGACCCGGCCGCGTACGTGGCGCTGGTGACCGGAGAGATGCTCGACGCCTGCGCCCCGTACGCCCGTTGGATCGACGTCTTCTGCGAGAAGGGCGCCTTCGACGGCGACCAGGCGAGGGCGATCCTCTCCGCCGGAAAGGCGAAGGGGCTCCACCCGCGCATCCACGCCAACCAGCTGTCCTACGGCCCGGGTGTGCAGTTGGCGGTGGAACTCGACGCGGCCAGCGCCGACCACTGCACGCACCTGACGGACGCGGACGTCGACGCGCTGTCCGGCGGCAACACCGTGGCGACGCTGCTCCCCGGCGCCGAGTTCTCCACCCGCGCCGAGTGGCCCAACGCGCGTCGTCTCTTGGACGCCGGTGTCACGGTCGCCCTGTCGACCGACTGCAACCCGGGTTCGTCATTCACCTCGTCCGTCCCGTTCTGCATCGCGCTCGCGGTACGGGACATGGGGATGACCCCGGACGAGGCGGTGTGGTCGGCGACGGCGGGCGGGGCGCGGGCCCTGCGCCGGGACGACGTCGGTCGCCTGACGCCGGGGGCGTACGCCGACCTGGTGCTCCTGGACGCACCAAGCCACGTGCACCTGGCCTACCGGCCGGGGGTTCCGCTGGTCAGCGAGGTGTGGCGACGGGGAACAGTCCTGACTTCACGCAGCGTATGAGGTTCGCCAACGGGGCGGTGGTGGTGGCGAGTTCGGTGTCGGGGGTGTCGCTCTCGCGGAGGTGGAGGGCGGTGGGGGTGGCGGCGAGTTCGACGCAGGTGTTTCCTTCGCCGCCGTCCGAGAACGTGGACTTCTGCCAGTGCAGGGTGTGGTCAATGGCGTGCATCACAACTCCTTCGTCAGGTGGTGGATGAAGTCCCGTGACGCCGTGGGTTCCAGAGACGCCTTCTCCACTTTACGGAAGAGTGTTCGGAGCCGTCTCAACTGTGCTTCGGCGTCGATGAACATGGTCCCGCCGGGGGTGTCCCGAAACCCGGTGTCCAGTTGAGGCAGCGGACCGCCCAGGTACATCATCGAGGCGCCGGCCCCGGCGAAGCCGTCCTGGTCGGTCGGGATGACCCGCACGGTGGCGTGCCCCTGCTCGATCTCGGCCAGGATGCGTCGAAGTTGAGAGATGGATGTCTGGCGGTCGGCTACGCGGATGCGTAGCGCGAACTCGTGGATGATCGTCTCGTACGGGGTCGGGTTGTCACCCTCGATGACGGCCCGCCTCCTCATCCGGTGCTCCACCCGGGGCGCCAGTTCACTCTCCGGTAGTTCCGGGCGCATGTACCTGAAAACCGCACGGGCGTAGTCCGAGGTCTGGAGCAGCCCGGGAACATGGGTGATGACGACTTCCCGCAGGAATGCCGCGTGGTGCTCCGCCTCGGCCACGTCCAGGTTCACCTGGGGCAGGACCCCTCGGTACTCGTCCCACCAGCCGCGCGTGCGATCGCCTGCCATGGCCGCGAGCGCGTCGATCAACGCTTCGTCTGTGCAGGCGTAGTGGGCTGCGAGGCGGCGGATGCGCTCCGCGCTGACGGCTGCGATGCCCGCCTCCACGTGACTCATCTGGGCGGAGGTCGAGTTCAGGAGGGCGGCCACCTCGCGGGCCTTCAGCCCTGCGGCCTCGCGTAGTTTGCGCAGCTCCGCCCCCAGGCGCACTTGGCGCGCGGTGGGGTGGCTCCTCGGTGCCACGTACCCCTCCCGTTCCCAATGCCCTTGATGTTGTGCCACGTTCGGGTGCCAGGTTACGGCAGCGGGTTGCAGAGGGGAAAATTAGTGCCCTACCGTCAGTGACGCTACATTCACGCTGCGGAAGCGCACCACTCCGTCCTGCCATGACGGCTGCGGCAATGCCACCGCTCTCACACTCACCGAACCCCACACCTGGAGCTGCCGCATGCCCGAAACCGGAACCGGAACCGAGTCCGAACCCTGGGAGTACTCCCTCTCCATCCCCCACGACCCCCGCGCCGTCACCGTCTGCCGCCGCACCCTCCGTCTGATCCTGACCCTGCACGGCCTGATCCGCCTGGCGGACACCGCCGAACTCCTCGCGGCCGAGCTGGTCGCCAACGCCGTACTCCACACGAAGGGCCCTGCGACCCTCCGCGTCCGCTGGTCGGAGGGGGTGCTGCGGATCGGTGCGTGGGACGCGGACCCGGAACCTCCCGGACCGCCGGGTGAGTTGGCGGACCTTGTGGACGCCGAGACGGGCAGAGGTCTCGCCCTGGTCCGTGCCTGCGCCGACCTCTGGGGCTGGCAGCCGTTGTCGAGGAACGGCAGTCGCGGCAAGTACGTGTGGTGTGACCTCGTCGCCGCCTAGATCGTTGATCACGTCAGACAGGAAGGAGAGCTGATGGTCGGCTCGTCGCACGAAGCGCTGCACCGGATCTTCCAGAAGGATCCCGCGCTGCTGACCCGTGCCCTGCAACACGTCCTGCACATTCCCTTTCCCGAGCCGCGCGAGTTCGCCGCGATGAACGTGGACCTCACCGAGATCGAGCCGGTCGAGCGACGTGTCGACACGCTGTTGCGGGCGGAGACCGACGAGGGTGCCTACCTCCTGATCGTCGAGTCGCAGGGCCAGCCGGACGAGAGGAAACGCGGCAGCTGGCCGTACTACCTCAGCTACCTCTACGAGAAGTTCCGCTGCGAACCCGTACTCATCGTCATCACGCAGAACAGCGCCACGGCCCGCTGGGCGGCGGAGCCCATTCATCTCGGTGTGCGCGGGTGCCCTTCGCTGACAGTGCGCCCGTTCGTGCTGGGGCCGGGCAATGTGCCGGTGATCGCGGACCAGCGGGAGGCCGAACGGGACGTACCCCTTGCGGTGCTTTCGGCGATGACACATGGTCGCGGCCCGCAGGCCGCCGTCATACTGGAATCACTGGCAGCCGCCCTGCGGACCATCGACGCGGACAGCGCCGCGGTCTTCGTGCAGTTCGTCGACTCATGCCTGGCAGACCGCCAGGCCCAGCAGATGTGGAGGGACCTGATGACGGCGATCCAGTACTTCTGGCGGCACCCGCTGGCCGAGCAGGTGCGCGAGGAAGGACGCGAGGAAGGACGTGCCTTGGAGAGGGCGCAGATGATCCTTCGCAATCTCCGGTATCGCCGGATCGACGTCCCCGATTCCGTCCGCGAGCGCATTCTCTCCTCCAGTGACATGCGCGAACTCGGCACCTGGCTCGACCGCTCCTACGAGGTCACCGACGCGGCGGATCTGTTCAGCGAGGTTTCTGAGCCGTGACAGGGATCCAGTACTTCTGGCGGCACCCGCTGGCCGAGGAGGGCCGCGAGGAGGGCCGGCGGGAGGGCCGGCGGGAGGGCCAGGCGCAAGAACGAGCGGCGATGATTCTGCGTACCCTCCGGTGGCGTCAGATCGGCGTGCCCGACGAGGTTCGCGACCGTGTCCTCTCCTCCACCGACCTGGACCAACTCGAAACCTGGCTCGACCGCTCCTACCAGGTCACCGACGCGGCGGATCTGTTCGCCGAAGGCGTCTGAGAGACACGGTCGCCGGGCTGGACCGCCTCAACTCGTCCCCGCCCGCCATCGCTGCCCCGCGCCCCCGCTCAGCGCGACCAGTGACACCCCGTCGCCCCCGTCAGACCCGTCCGGAGTGACCGCCGTCTCGATCGCGATCGCCGGTCGGATCACGCCGTCGCTGTCCACGGTGAACCGCAAATTCTCCCCGTGGCTCCCGTCGAGCGAGTCGCACTCCCAGATGCCGACGCCCTTGTCCACGTCACCCCGGCTGTCCAGGCAGAAGTCGGAGTCGGCGGAGGACTGCACGACACCCCGGTCCGCGTCGACGCGCCAGCGCTGGGTCCAGGAGGCGGTGCAGGGTGCCGTGACGACATCCGTGCCGTTCTTGAGGTCGCCGTCCACGTCCAGGCAGCGGCCCGAGGCGAGGTTCACCACCTGGGCGGAAGCGCTGCCCGGCGTGGGCGGCGGCGGTGGAGGTGGTGTGGTGCGGCTCGGGGAGGGGTGAGCGGACTTCGTCGGTTTCGGAAGGGGCGAACTTCTCGTCGGCGACGGTGACTTGCTGGTCGCGGAGGGGGAGGGGGAGGGGGAGGGGGGCGGAGAGGGCGTCGCGGTCACCGTCACCCGGGGTGGACTCGGCGGTGTGCTCGTCGCCGCGCCCGCCGACTCCCGGGCCGGTGAGCCGCTGCCCTGCGTGAGCAGGAGTATCAGCAGCGGGGCGACGGCGACACCGAGGGCCGCCGAGGCGAGCGCGAGGCGTCTGGACGGTGGCCAGATCCCGGCCCCCGTATGGGACCCGCCGCCGCTCCGGATACCTGTCTCGCGCGAAGCACCACCGCTGCGTCGCCCCGCCCGCCGAGATCCGCCACCGGGTCCCGTCGCCTGCCCCACCGCCTCACGCGCCCCGTACGCCGTCCCAGCCCACGGCAGCAGGCCCTCCGCCAGCACCGTGCCCGGGGTGTCGCGCAGGGAGGTCAGTTCCTCGTACGCCGTCGTGCAGTGGGCGCAGTGCGCCATGTGGGCGTGCAGGTCGGGGCTCTCGCGCGGGGTGTCCGGGCGTACGGCCTCCTCGATCAGGCGGCGGAAGTCACCGCAGCGCGGATCGTCGGACGCGGCGAGGCGGGCCCTGAGGCATGCCTGAGCCATGGCCTGGAGGGCCTGGTCCGTGCCGTAGGTGACGTCCTCGCGGGTGAGGCCCAGGTAGCCGGCCGTCCGGTCCGTCGGCTCCCCCTCGACGACGCCGTACCAGATGAGGCCCTGCGCCCGGGAGGGGAGGGACTGGAAGGGGGCGAGGAGGGGCGGGGGAGGCCCGTCGGGGAGCGCGGTGTTCAGGACCAGCAGCAGGCCCGGGTCGAGGCCCGCCGATCGTTCGTCCACCGCCCAGGACGCGGCCACCCGTCCGGTCAGCAGCAGCAGCCGGTGCCGCCATGGAACGCCGGGGTCGGTGCCCCTGGCCGTCTCGCGGGCCGCGAGCGTGAACGCCTGGGCCGCCAGTTGCCGTGCCGTCGACTCACTGGGCGCGCACAGGCGGGCGTAGGCGAGGACGGACGGGCGATGCCGGGCGCGGAGTTCCTGGAGGCCCAGGTAGGCGGTGGCCGTGTCGGCGCGCAGGAGTTCGGTCAGGCGGGCGTCGGAATCGCCCGCGTACACGCCCGTGTACGTCCCCGTGCCGTAACCCCCCGCGTTCCCGACCCCGTCGTCGGTCCCGTCGGCCCGAGCCATCCGCCCGCCTCCTGCCACCCCGCTGCCGGCCCGCCCGGCCGTCCTGACGTACCAGCCAGTCGGTGAAGGGTGCCCATAGTGATGGACGGGGCCTTGGGAGGAAAGGGGTTCCTCGGGGTAATAGCAAGCTTTCGGCCGCCGGACGCACCGGCTCCACCGCATCCACGGGAGCCACAGGGGCCCCGCCGCACGGCAACCCGGCCCATCCCGGGCCGGGTTGCCGTGTCACGGATGGGCGACCCCGGCGGACGCCACCGTCACTCCTCGGACGTCACGGACGTCACGGACGTCACGGACGTCACGGACGTCACGGACGTCACGGACGTCACGGACGTCACCGTCACTCCTCGACGGTCAGGCCCTTGCGCAGCTTCACCAGCGTCCGCGACAGCAGCCGGGACACGTGCATCTGCGAGATGCCGAGCTCGTCGCCGATCTCGGACTGGGTCATGCCCGCGACGAAGCGCAGCGACAGGATCGTGCGGTCCCGGGAGGGAAGTTCGGCGATCAGGGGCTTGAGGGACTCGACGTACTCGATGCCTTCGATTCCGTGGTCCTCGTAGCCGATACGGTCCGCGAGGGCGCCCTCTGCGTCGTCCTCCTCCGGCTGGGCGTCCAGCGAGGAGGCGGTGTACGCGTTCGACGCGGCCATGCCCTCGACGACCTCTTCCTTCGACAGGCCGAGGCGCTCCGCGAGTTCGCCCACCGTCGGCGCGCGGTCGAACTTCTGGGCCAGCTCGTCACCGGCCTTGGCCAGGTCGAGCCGCAGTTCCTGGAGCCGGCGCGGGACGCGGACGGACCAGGAGGTGTCGCGGAAGAAACGCTTGATCTCGCCGACGATGGTTGGCATCGCGAAAGTGGGGAACTCCACTCCCCGGCTGAGTTCGAAGCGGTCGATCGCCTTGATCAGGCCGATGGTGCCGACCTGGATGATGTCCTCCATCGGCTCACTGCGGGAGCGGAAGCGGGAGGCGGCGAATTTCACGAGGGCGAGGTTGAGTTCGACGAGCGTGTTGCGGACGTACGAGTATTCGTGGGTGCCTTCTTCCAGCGATTCCAGCCGCGCGAAGAGGGTCTTGGACAGGGCCCGTGCGTCCACCGGCCCCACCTCGTCGTAAGGCGGGATCTCCGGGAGATCGGCGAGTACGTCGTCCGCGTCGGGACGTACGTCGCTGTCGTGCCCGATGGGATCCAGATGTTCCGGGGGGGATGTCGACGTCGCCGGATGGGTATGCGATGCGTCGAGCCGGGGTGACATGATGTCCTCCATCGTTCTCGGCATAAGGCTGCCGAAGCCAGTTCCGTGCACTGCGGTGTGCGGCGCCTCCAAAGCCGGCCGTGTCGGGTACGTGTATCTACTAGCCCTACCCGCTTTCCCGAGCCCTCCGCAAGTGTGTTCTGTTGGTATATGTCCGTTTGCGTGTGATTGTTCGGGTGTCGGGGAGTGTGGAGAAGGCGTAGTGTTCGAGGGCGTCATCAGCAGCCACGACGTCGGGAGAGAGAGACGCATGGACCGCGGGACAGTCGGCAGCGCACAGTCGGGCCGGCTTCTGGTGGAGGTGCGAGAAGAGGGCCCTAGTGCTGTCGTGACTCCGGCGGGTGAGTTGGATCACCACACCGCCGATCTGTTGCGCGAGCCCCTCGACGACTGCCTCGCCAAGGGATTCAGTCGACTGGTGGTCGACTGCTCACGCCTGGAGTTCTGCGACTCCACGGGGTTGAACGTGTTGCTGGGTGCGCGACTGAAGGCGGAGGCGGCCGGGGGTGGGGTGCATCTGGCGGGGATGCTGCCCGTGGTCTCGCGCGTCTTCGAGATTACGGGGGCGGATGCGGTCTTCACTGTCCATGACACCTTGGAAGCAGCTCTGGCCGACGAGCCGGGCGAGGCCGAAGAGGCCGGTTGACGCGCCCGGCCGGGATCGTGCCTCGCTCGTCTCCCTGGGACCGGCGCTTTCCGGGCGTCACACCTCCCGTGTCGAAAGACAGGGGTGTTCGACCGGTCGGCCCGGGCAGGAGACATCCGTACTGACTGTGCGGGAATCGGGCAGGCCGTGCGGGAAACCCGATCGGTCGTACCGACTGAGCAGTGATGTTGAGAATCGTGAACTGGTGAATCGGTGAGGTGAAGCGCTGATGAGCACCACCCGGCCTTACCCGCCGGGCGACCGCGGCCCGGAGCCCAGCGGCGCTTCCGGGGCGTCCGAGGGGGGCGTGCCGGCGACCGGGACGTCCGGTGGGGGCGCGGCCGTGTCGTCGGGGGGACGTCAGGTCCGCAGACTGAGGTTCGACGGCGAGAGCGGAGTTGTGCCGCTCGCCCGCGACTTCACCCGCCAGGCGCTGTACGCGTGGGACTGGCTGCCCGCCGCCACCGCCGACCAGCGGGCCGCCGCCGAGGACGTGCTGCTCGTCGTGTCCGAGCTGGTCACCAACGCCTGCCTGCACGCCGAAGGGCCGGACGAGCTGTGGATCACCTGCGACAACAAGGTGATCCGCCTCGAGGTCTCCGACAAGGGCACCGGTCAGCCTGCCCCGCGCACTCCGCACCGCGCCGGCCGCCCCGGCGGTCACGGCATGTTCATCGTGCAGCGGCTGTGCCTGGACTGGGGCGTCGTGCGCGCCCCCGGGGTCGCCGGCAAGACGGTGTGGGCCGAGCTGGGGGCACCTGCCTAGACCCCGGGCGGCCCGGAGACCCGCGGCCCAGGGTTACCCACGGTTCGACCTGATCTCCGCCCCTTCTTCATACGTCTCTTCACACGTCACGCCACCCGCGCCGGATCACCACAGATCCGGCGCTCCCTGTGTCTTCCCTCCTCTGGGCCCCGGGCGTACCTTGACGGCCGATCTGATGTGCCGTCAGGAACCTTCAGGAACGCCTGCAGGAATGAGGGGACAGTGTCGAACCGGACGTACCAGAAACGAACCGCCGCGCTCGCGTCCGTCGCGGCCCTGGCCGGCTCGGCGGTGCTGATGGCCGCCCCCGCAGCCCATGCCGAGGTCGTCGACGTCAACTACCGGTGCGAGACCCCGATCGGGGTCAAGACCGCCGTCTCGCCCATCGACATCAAGAGCGTCAAGAGCGGCGCCGGCTACAAGCTCACCATGTCGTGGCAGAAGGGCGTCTCCTCCAGCCCGGTCGAGCTGGGCAAGGGATCGATGAACCCGAGCGCCACCGTGAAGCTCGGCGGCGTTGACAGCGGGACGCTGACCGTCACCGGGCCCGCCAACCAGGAGGCGATCCCCGCCAACACGCCCATCAAGGTCAACGACCTGTCGGGGACGTACACCCCGAAGAAGAGCGGCAAGGTCACCTTCACGGCGGGCGTCCTCACCATCAAGGCGCTCGGTACGACGACCACCTGCACCCCGACGAACAACCCGAAGCCGTCCCTGTCCCTGGACGTGACGGCGGCGGGCGGGGGTTCCTCGGGAGGCACCCAGGGTGGCGGCGGCTCGGGCGGCGGCTCGGGCGGTGACACGGGCGGTGACTCCGGCGCCGCACTCCCGCAGACCGGTCCCGAGGACTCCGCGGTCGCCCTCGGCACGCTCGGCGGCACGGTGCTGCTCGCCGGCGCGGCCGGCGTGCTGTGGCTGACCCGGCGGAACCAGGCGGCCCGCCGCTGATCCCTCGTTGGTGACGACCGCCGGAGCCGCCCATGCCGTCCACCGACCGAACCCTCAGCGTCCTGTGCCTGTCCGCGCTGAGCCTGCTCGCCACCGCCGCTCTCACCGCGCCCACCGCCCATGCCGCCTCGGCCGCCGACGGCTGGTCCCTGGCGCCCTCCGGCGGCGGCCGGCCCGCCTTCTACGCCGAGGGCGCGCCCGGGACGGTATCGCAGGACACGGTGACCGTGACCAACCGGGGCGGGGGCCCGGTCACCGTACGGCTGAGCGGCACCGGCGTGGCGATCACCTTCGCCGGGACGGACGTCCGGGTACCCGCCCGGACCAGTGCCGACGTGCCCTTCACCGTGAGCGTCCCCGAGGACGCCGCCCCCGGCGACCGCTCCGGCACGATCGTCGCCCGCGACTCCGAGGGCCGGTCCCGGACCGTGCCGCTCACGCTCCGCGTCGGCGGTCCGGACCTGTCCGCGCTGACGGTCGAACACGTCACCGTGCACGGTGACCGCATCGCCTACGAGCTGGTCAACCGCGGTACGACCGTTCTCGTACCGAAGCTCGCGGTGCGCGCGGACGGACTGTTCGGCCCGGTCCTCGACCGCGCCCCGCGTACCCTGCCCGTCCAACTGGCCCCCGGCCGCCGCCTCCGCCTCACCGAGCCGTGGCCGAACCGGCCCGCCCTGGACGCGGTCGACATCCGGCTGACGGTGACGGCCGGCGGCGGCGCGCGCGACACGGCCCTCGTGCCGACGCGGTTCGTGCCCTGGGGCGCGGTGGCGGGCGCGGGGAGCGCGGTGGCGGCGGGCGCCTTCGTCGTCGTACGGCGGCGTGGGCGCCGTGGGGGCGCAGGCGGCGAACCGGCTCGACGGCCGGGGAAGAAGGCCGAGTTGACGGGAGCGAGGACGTGAGCGGGAGGGTACGGATTCCGGTGCCGGCGGTGTTGGCGATGCTGCTCGCGCTGCTCATGTCGCCCCTGTCGCCTGGGGCTGGCGTCGCCGCGGCGGCCGACGGGCCGAGGGTGAAGCTGTCCAAGTCCCAGGAGGGCACTGGAGGTTCGATCACCGTCACCGGCAGCGGGTGGCGGGAACGGGCGCTGCTGATGATCCTGGTCTGCGGGCAGGCCGAGCCGTCCCGGGGAGTGGTCGGCGGCACCAACTCCTGCGCCAACGCGTACGGCCGGGCCGTGACGACCGACGGTGAGGGCCGGTTCGGCCGGAAGGTGCCGGTGGCCGAGCCGCCGGTGCCGTGTCCGTGCGTGGTGCACGTGGCGACGGTGACCGGGGCGAAGGCCGAGGCCGACGCGGTCTTCCGGGTCGCCGGGCACGCCGTCGAACCGCTGCCCGCGGAACCGGCCGGCGGACGCCTGTCCGTGCTCACGGACACCCGGTTCGACGGTTCCAGCGGGCTGCTGACCTGGTTCGGGGCGCCGCCCGCCCGCACCCTCGTCCTGACCGTCGGCAACGTCGGCACCTCCGCCGTCAAGGACCCCGTCTTCCAGGTCGGCACCTCCCACGGCGTGTTCGCCCCGCAGTGGGAGGAGCAGCAGTGGCGCGGCACGATCCAGCCGGGCAGGAAGGCGCGGATCGAGCTGCCCGTCGAACTCACGGGCGGTGCGCACGGCGACTACACGGTCTCCCTCAAGTACGGCGGGAAGGTCCTCGCCGAGCAGCCCTGGGGCGTGGGCCGGCCCTGGGGTGTGACCCTGTTCTGGGTCCTGGTCTGCCTGGTCGTACCGGCCGCGGTGTTCCGGGCCGGCATGGCGGTCGTGGACCGTGTCCGGCCGCGCCGGGCGGGCGGGATCCGGCACCGGGGCCTCAGGCTGCCGCTGCCCGAACTCGCCCTGCGCCTGCCCGGGGTGAAGCCCCCCGAGGCCGCGCACCGGGCCCCCTCATCCGCTTCGACCCTGCCGTGGTTCACCCCGGACGCCGATCCGGGTACGGCCGGTCGACTCTCCGCACCGCACGACGACACTCCGACGAGTCCTACGGCTCCGACGAGTCCTACGGCTCCCAGGAGTCCTGCGGCTCCGACGAGTCCTGCGGCTCCGACGAATCCCGCGACTCCCAGGAGTCCTGCGGCTCCGACGAGTCCTACGACTCCCACCAGGAAGGGACGCACGTGAGCGAGCGAAGGAGAGTCATACCGGCCGGCGGACGGAGAGGTGCGGGCGCGGCGGGCCTCGCGCTGGTGCTCGGCGGGGCCGGGGCCCTGCTCGGGGCCGCCGTGGGGCCGGCGCAGGCCGCGGAGGTGGCGTACGCGACGAGGTGCGTCCCGCCCGCCGGGATCGGGCTCGACCCGGTCGACGGCACCACCAAGGTGGAGATCACCGCGCCGGCCACCGCGAAGGTCGGCGAGGAGGTACAGGTGGTCTGGAAGTTCGTACAGGCCGCCTCGAAGAACCCGGACATCATCGACCTGCCGGCGAACTCCGTCCAGCCGTCGGGGACGTTGAAGGTCGCCGGGGCGCAGACCGGGGCCGTGGCGATGCAGGGGCCTCGGGAGAACCCGGCGATCCCCAAGGGCGGGGCGATGGTGCTGTCCGACATGAAGGGCACACTCAAGCCGACCGCGCCGGGGCAGTTGACGCTGACACCGGACGCGTACGTCGTCAACGCCATGTCGACGGACACGAAGTGCGCGCCGACGGCGGCCGTGCAGCCGGCCGCGACCATCAACGTGACGGCGGGGGAGGGGACTCCGCCGCCGAGCGGGACCCCTGACCCGACCGGCAGTACGACGCCGACGCACACGCCGAGCGGGACGCCGAGTCCCTCCGGCAGCGGAGGCGGGAGCGGGGGCACCGACACCGGGGGGTCCGGCGGCGGTGCCGGTCAGACCGACTTCACCGGCAAGGCCGTCCAAGTGCCGTACGCCTGCAAGACGCCCATCGGCGACAAGGACGCGACCTCGCCCGTGCAGATCAACGCCAAGAAGAACGGCGGGAGTTTCGATCTGGTCGTGAAGTTCGAGAAGTCGGTGATGGACAGTCCGGCCGACATTCCGGCGGGCTCGGTCAAGCCGTCGATGGAGGTGGTCCTGGGCGGCGCCGACAAGGGCACGGTGCATGTGGAGGGCCCGGTGAACGCGGGGGCCATCAAGTCGGGCGACCCGATGGCCATCCCGGACCTGACGGGATCGTACAAGCCGGGGGCCAGTGGTGAGTCGACGCTGTCGCCGGGTGTGCTGACGATCAAGGCCCTCGGCACGACCACGACGTGCACACCGACCAAGTCTGAGGTCTCGCTCACGCTGAACACGGAGGAACAGGCGAGCGGGGCGTCCGGCGGAGGGTCGGCGGGCTCCACCGGTTCCGGTGGCTCCTCGGGTGGTTCCTCCGGTACGACACCCGACGGGGGGTTGGCCGAGACGGGCGCGGAGGGCAACGGCGCCCTGAAGGCGCTGGGACTCGTGGCCGGGACCGCTGTCCTGCTGGGCGGCGCGGTATTCACGTTCATGCCGGGCCGGAGGGCGCGATAACCGGACCGAAGGGACGCGGGGGACCGGCCGGAGGGGCGCGGGGGACCGTGCGAGGAGGGGCCGTTGCACCCACATGGGTGCAACGGCCTCCGTCACCTCGGCCAGGCCGCAGGCCTCAGCGAACGTCCCCCATCAGCGACTTCACCTTCCGCCGGTACATCCACACCGCGAACCCGGCCAGCGCGGCCAGCGCCGCCTCACCGAACACCGCGGGCGTGCCGCTGAGGTCGACGCCGGCGATGGCCGGGTTGGACAGCAGGCCGGTGACGGAGTCGCCCGCGGTGACCGCGAGGAACCAGACGCCCATCATCTGGCTGGCGTACTTCGCCGGGGCCATCTTCGTCGTCACCGACAGGCCGACCGGGGAGAGGCACAGCTCACCGACGGTCTGGATGAAGTAGATGCCCACCAGCCACATCGGGCTGACCGAGGTGCCGTCCGCCGCCATGCCCAGCGGGATCAGGAAGAAGAAGAACGAGACGCCGATCAGGACCAGACCCATCGAGAACTTCACGATGGTGCTCGGCTCCTTGCCGTTCCGGTTCAGCCACACCCAGACGAACGCGAAGACCGGGGCCAGCGCCATGATGAACAGCGGGTTCAGCGACTGGTACCAGGAGGACGGGAAGTCGAAGCCGAGCAGCGAGCCGGCGGCCTTGCCCTCGCCGAACGCCTGGACGGTGGAGGCACCCTGGTCGTAGATCATCCAGAACACGGCGGCCGCGACGAAGAACCAGATGTAGCCGGTCATCTTCGACTGCTCGGTGACCGAGAGTTCCTTGTCCCGCTTGATGCGCACCAACACACCCGCCGGGATGATCAGTCCGATGACGGTCAGCGGGATCATCGCCCAGTTCAGGGTGAAGTGGCCGGTGAAGCCGACGACGCCGTAGAAGACGGCCGCCGCGATCAGCCAGGCCAGACCCTTGCGCAGCCAGGCGGCGCGCTCCTCGGCCGCGAGCGGCTTGGGCACGACGCTGCTCTGCGGGCTCAGGTTGCGGGTGCCGAGCAGGAACGCGGCGAGGCCGATCGCCATACCGACCGCGGCCATGCCGAAGCCGAGGTGCCAGTTGACCTCCTGGCCGACGGTGCCGATGGCCAGCGGGGCGAAGAACGCGCCCGCGTTGATGCCCATGTAGAAGATCGTGAAGCCGCCGTCGCGGCGCGGGTCGTCCGGGCCGTCGTACAGGTGGCCGACCATCGTGGAGATGTTGGCCTTGAGCAGACCCGAGCCGGCCGCGACCAGCGCCAGGCCCGCGAAGAACGGTGCCTGACCGCCGGGCAGGGCCAGCACCAGGTGGCCGGACATGATGGTGACGGCGGCGATGGCCACCGTCTTGCGCGGGCCCCAGACGCGGTCACCGAGCCAGCCGCCGGGCATGGCGAGCAGGTACACCATCGCCGAGTAGACGGCGACGATCATCGTGGTGGTGGCCACGTCCATGGCCAGACCGCCACCCATGCTGCCCTTGCCGGCGCCGGGGCCGCCGGAGAGCAGATAGACGGCGAGCAGGGCCTTCATGCCGTAGTAGGAGAATCGCTCCCACATCTCGGTCATGAAGAGGGTGGCCAGTCCGCGGGGGTGGCCGAAGAAGGTCTTCTCGGATCCAGGGGTGCCCGGGGTGACCGAGTCCTTCGTCAGGCTGGACGCCATGGTCGATCCTTGCTGGGGTGCTTTCCTTTCGAGGCCGGCGGGTGACCGGCCCGCACACAAAAGAGACCTTCAGCGTCAACTCCTCGCCAAAGGTCCCCACGGTGCTACAGGCGTTCATTCACCATACGGCAGTACAGAACCGGAAATGGAAGGACTTGAGACGTGAATCACAGGTGAGAAGGGAACCGCATGCATCCTTTCCAAGGTCCTCGCAGGGTTATTACCTCATAGGCACAGGTTCGGATCGGTAAGCCAAAAGGTAAGAAGGACCGACTGTCGATCACACCCAGCTCCTGGCCTGCGCGGACTACCATCACCTCATGACCCGTGTACTGCTCGCCGAGGACGACGCGTCCATTTCGGAGCCGCTGGCCCGCGCACTGCGCCGGGAAGGCTACGAGGTCGAGGTGCGTGAGGACGGCCCCACCGCGCTCGACGCCGGAGCGCAGGGCGGCGTCGACCTGGTCGTGCTCGACCTGGGGCTGCCCGGCATGGACGGCCTCGAAGTGGCCCGCAGGCTGCGCGCCGAGGGCCTCAGCGTCCCGATCCTCATCCTGACCGCGCGGGCCGACGAGGTGGACACCGTCGTCGGCCTCGACGCGGGCGCCGACGACTACGTCACCAAGCCCTTCCGGCTCGCCGAGCTGCTCGCCCGGGTCCGTGCCCTGCTGCGGCGCGGCGCCGCCGAGCCCGCCCAGGCTCCGGCCACCCACGGGGTGCGGATCGACGTGGAGTCGCACCGGGCCTGGATGGGAGACGAGGAGCTGCAGCTCACCGCCAAGGAGTTCGACCTGCTGCGGGTCCTGGTGCGCGACGCGGGACGGGTCGTGACCCGTGACCAGCTGATGCGGGAGGTCTGGGACACCACGTGGTGGTCGTCGACCAAGACGCTCGACATGCACATCTCCTGGCTGCGGAAGAAGCTGGGCGACGACGCGGCGAACCCGCGCTACATCGCCACCGTGCGGGGTGTGGGTTTCCGGTTCGAGAAGAGCTGAGCCCCGCCCGCCAGGAAGGCGTCCCACCGGCAGCACAGGTAAGAGGTCATGCGCCATGCGCCGTCGACTGATCCAGTCCACTCTCGCCGTGGTGCTCGTCGTCATCGCGGTGTTCGGCGTGTCCCTCGTCATCGTCGAGACCCGCACCATCTCCACCAGCGCCCAGGAGAAGGTGGACTCCGAGGCGCAGCGACTGGCCAGCATCGTGGACAGCCGGCTGCTCGCCTCGGGGACCGTCGACGCGAGGGTGCTGCGGGGCCAGGTCGCGCCGGAGCGGTACGCCGTGATCCGGATCCCCGGGGAGCCCGACATCGAGGTCGGCACCCGGCCGGTCGGTGAGGTCATACGGGGCCAGGCGGACGGCGAGGAGGGCGAGACCGTCCTGGTCGAGGAACCGCGCTCCTCGGTGACCCGGGAGGTCGGCCGGACCCTGCTGATCATCGGGCTGGTGGCGCTGCTCGCGGTGGTCGCCGCCGTACTGCTCGCGATCCGCCAGGCCAACCGGCTCGCCTCCCCCCTCACCGACCTCGCGGAGACCGCCGAGCGCCTCGGCTCGGGCGACCCGCGCCCCCGGCACAAGCGGTACGGCGTCCCCGAGCTGGACCGGGTCGCCGACGTCCTGGACTCCTCCGCCGAGCGCATCGCCCGCATGCTCACCGCGGAACGCCGGCTCGCCGCCGACGCCTCCCACCAGCTCCGTACGCCGCTGACCGCGTTGTCGATGCGGCTGGAGGAGATCACCCTCACCGACGACCCGGACACGGTGAAGGAGGAGGCGAACGTGGCGCTGACCCAGGTGGAGCGGCTCACGGACGTGGTCGAGCGGCTGCTCACCAACTCCCGCGACCCGCGCACCGGTTCCGCCGTCACCTTCGACCTCGACGAGGTCATCCAGCAGCAGCTCGCCGAGTGGCGCCCCGCCTACCGCAGCGCCGGCCGGGCCATCGTCAGCTCCGGGAAGCGGCACCTGACGGCGGTCGGTACGCCGGGGGCGGTCGCCCAGGTGCTGGCCGCGCTGATCGAGAACTCCCTCATGCACGGCGGTGGCACGGTGGCGCTGCGCACCCGCGTCACCGGCAACCAGGCGGTCATCGAGGTCACCGACGAGGGGCCCGGGGTGCCCGCCGACCTCGGGGCACGGATCTTCGAGCGGGCGATCAGCGGCCGCAACTCCACGGGCATCGGACTGGCGGTGGCCCGGGACCTCGCGGAGGCCGACGGGGGCCGTCTGGAGATGCTCCAGGCCCAGCCGCCCGTGTTTGGCCTGTTCCTGTCGCGTACGCCGGCGAGGAAACCACCGGTACCGGACGACGAGGAGCCGACGGTCCGCTGAGCGTGCTTCACGGCCTCGCGGCCGCGTCGGCACCCTCCACGGCGGAGCGGGCTGTTTCTCTCCGTGTTTCTCTACGGCAGAGTGGGCTGTTTCGTCCGCCGCTTCTTCACTTCCGTCGCCAGGAACGATTCCGCGCTCGCCACCGCCTCTTTCGCGGGCAGCGCCTTGAACACCCAGGTGCGGTACGACCAGAAACGGAACAGGGTCGCGACGCCGATGCCGACGAACTTGAAGATGTTGCTCTGCACCGGACTGTCCCAGCCGAAACCGTACGTCGCCGTGTAGAGCAGACCGTTCTCGATCACCAGGCCGACCGCGCTGAACAGCAGGAACAGGGTGAGTTCCTTGGTGCGGCCGCCCTTGTCGCGGTCCCGGTAGGTGAAGTACCGGAAACCGACGTAGTTGAAGACGATGGCCACGACGGTGGCTATGACACTCGCCCGCACGACCTGCAGATGGGTCGCGTTCCGGACCAGGTTGAACACGAGCAGGTTGACCAGCACCCCGGCGCCGCCCACCGCGCCGAACTTGGCGGCCTCACGCACGAGCCGGTCGATCCGCTGCCGTGCCGCACTGCGCGGCGTCGTAGAGAGCCTTGAGGAACCACGTCCCATGGCTTTCCAGGCCCCCGTCCGTAGGATTCGTCAACTCAGCCATGCTAACCACCCCCCATTCGTGATCGCCTGTGGACCGCCTCATGGCTCGGCAAAGGCCGGTCCGGAGGGCGGGAAACCGGCCAACATGGCGCGGCCGATACCCTAGGAGCGTGACGTTCCCGGTAGTCGGCATGGTCGGCGGTGGCCAGCTCGCGCGTATGACGCACGAAGCGGGCATCCCGTTGGGCATCAGGTTCAAGCTTCTCAGTGACACCCCCCAGGATTCCGCGGCGCAGGTGGTGAGCGATGTCGTCATCGGCGACTACCGCGACCTCGACACGCTGCGTGACTTCGCGCGAGGGTGCGATGTGATCACCTTCGATCACGAACACGTACCCACCGAGCACCTCCGGGCGCTGGAGGCGGACGGCATCCCCGTCCGCCCCGGCCCGGGCGCGCTCGTGCACGCCCAGGACAAGGGCGTGATGCGGGCGAGACTCGACGCGATCGGGGTGCCGTGCCCACGGCACCGGATCGTGAGCGACCCGGCCGACGTGGCCGCGTTCGCGGCGGAGGGTCTTCCCCAGGGCGCGGAGGGTGCGGGGGGCGCCGAGGGGGACGGCTTCCCCGTCGTCCTCAAGACCGTCCGCGGCGGCTACGACGGCAAGGGCGTGTGGGTCGTCGACAACGTGGCTCAGGCCGAGGAACCGTTCCGCGCCGGCGTCCCCGTCCTCGCCGAGGAGAAGGTCGACTTCGTCCGCGAGCTGGCCGCCAACGTCGTCCGCTCCCCGCACGGCCAAGCGGTGGCGTACCCGGTGGTGGAGTCCCAGCAGGTCAACGGTGTCTGCGACACGGTGATCGCGCCCGCTCCCGACCTCGACCGGGGTCTGGCCCTGAAGGCCGAGGAGATGGCACTGAGCATCGCCAAGGAACTGGACGTGATCGGCCACCTCGCCGTCGAGCTGTTCCAGACCCGCGACGGCCGCATCCTCGTCAACGAACTCGCGATGCGCCCGCACAACTCCGGCCACTGGTCCATGGACGGCGCGATCACGTCCCAGTTCGCCAACCATGTCCGGGCCGTCCTCGACCTCCCGCTCGGCGACCCGCGCCCGCGCGCCCCGTGGACGGTCATGGTCAACGTCCTGGGCGGCGACTACCCGGACATGTACTCCGCGTACCTGCACTGCATGGCCCGCGACCCCCAGCTCAAGATCCACATGTACGGCAAGGACGTGAAGCCCGGCCGCAAGGTGGGTCACGTCAACACCTACGGCGACGACCTGGACGACGTGCTGGAGCGCGCCCGTCACGCAGCCGGCTACCTGAGAGGCACGATCACCGAATGAGCCCCGCCCACCCGTCGCCCGACCACCACCCCTCAACGAGCGCTGACGCGCGCCCTGTCCCATTGGTCGGCATCGTCATGGGGTCGGACTCCGACTGGCCCGTCATGGAGGCCGCCGCCCAGGCCCTCGACGAGTTCGAGATCGCGTACGAGGTGGACGTCGTCTCCGCGCACCGGATGCCGCGCGAGATGATCACGTACGGCGAGCAGGCGGCCGAGCGCGGGCTGAAGGTGATCATCGCGGGCGCGGGCGGCGCGGCCCATTTGCCCGGCATGCTCGCGTCTGTGACCCCGCTGCCGGTGATCGGCGTCCCGGTGCCCCTGAAGTACCTCGACGGCATGGACTCGCTGCTGTCGATCGTGCAGATGCCGGCCGGTGTCCCGGTCGCCACGGTCTCCGTGGCCGGTGCCCGCAACGCGGGCCTGCTGGCGGCCCGGATCCTGGCGACGCACGACGAGGAACTCCTCGGCCGGATGCGGGAGTTCCAGCAGGAGCTGAACGACCAGGCCGCCGAGAAGGGCAAGCGGCTGCGCGCCAAGGCCGAGGGGTCGGGCAACGGCTTCGGCTTCGGGCAGTGACGGCCGTGAACTCCGTCGGGGCGGCCCGGGAACTCCTGCGCGAGTTCCCGGTCGTGGACGGCCACAACGACCTTCCCTGGGCGCTGCGCGAACAGGTCCGCTACGACCTCGACGCCCGCGACATCGCCACCGCCCAGAACGCCCACCTGCACACGGACATCCCCCGGCTGCGCGCGGGCGGCGTCGGCGCGCAGTACTGGTCGGTGTACGTGCGCTCGGACCTGCCCGACCCCGTCCCCGCGACGCTGGAGCAGATCGACTGCGTACGGCAGTTGCTGGCGCGCTACCCGCGGGACCTGCGCCCGGCGCTGACGGCGGCGGACATGGAGGCGGCCCGGGGTGAGGGCCGGATCGCCTCGCTCATGGGCGCGGAGGGCGGCCACTCCATCGCCAACTCGCTCGGGACTCTGCGGGCGTTGTACGCGCTCGGCGTGCGCTACCTGACGCTCACCCACAACGACAACGTGGCGTGGGCGGACTCGGCGACCGACAAGCCGGGAGTCGGCGGACTGTCGGCGTTCGGCCGCGAGGTCGTACGGGAGATGAACCGCCTCGGCATGCTGGTCGACCTCTCGCACGTGGCCGCCACGACGATGCGGGACGCGCTGGACACGTCGGCCGCCCCGGTGATCTTCTCCCACTCCTCCGCCCGGGCGATCTGCGACCACCCCCGCAACATCCCGGACGACGTACTGGAACGCCTCCCCGTCAACGGCGGCATGGCGATGGTGACCTTCGTGCCGAAGTTCGTCCTCCAGGCGGCCGTGGACTGGACGGCGGCGGCCGACGAGAACATGCGCGCGCACGGCTTCCACCACCTCGACACCACCCCCGAGGCGATGAAGGCGCACCGCGCCTTCGAGGAGCGTGAGCCCCGCCCGGTGGCGACGGTCTCGACGGTGGCCGACCACCTGGACCACATGCGCGAGGTCGCCGGCATCGACCACCTCGGCATCGGCGGCGACTACGACGGCACCGCCTTCACCCCTGACGGCCTCGACGACGTCTCCGGCTACCCTCACCTCGTCGCCGAACTCCTCGACCGCGGCTGGTCCAGGCCCGACCTGGCCAAGCTGACCTGGCAGAACGCGGTCCGTGTGCTGGGCGCGGCGGAGGACGTGGCCCGGGACCTGCAGACGACAAGGGGGCCGTCCAACGCGACGATCGAGTCGCTGGACGGCTGAAGCCGAGGGCTGAGACCGATGGCTGACGTCGGCGGCTGATGCCCGAGGGCTGAAGTCGTCGGAGGGAACCGACGGGACCGGCGTCAGCCGCGCGGCATCGTGTAGCCGACACCGCGGACCGTCCGGATCAGCGTCTGGTCCTCGTCGCCCAGCTTGCGGCGCAGGTAGTAGACGTACGTCTCCACGATCCCGGAGCGGAACGGTGCCCCAGCCCCCCAGACACGCTCCAGGATCTGCTTCTTCGTGACCACCTGGCCGGCGTTGTCCATGAGGTAGCTCAGCAGCTCGAACTCCCGTAGCGACAGCTCCACCCGGCTGCCGTCCCGCCAGACCGCGCGTCGGTCCGCGTCCACCGTGAGGCTCCCGATGCGCAGCAGCCGGCTCTCGTCGGCCAGATCCCGGGCCAGCAGGTCGTTCAGGCGCGCGAGCGCCTCCGTGAGGGCGAACGGCTTGGTGACATGGCCGTCGGCGTCCGTCATCAGCCGGCGCACCGCGGCCCCGGCCCTCAGGTCGTCGTCACCGGAGAGGAACAGCACCGGTGCCCTCACCCCGGCGGCGCGCAGACCCTCGTACGTCTCCAGGCCGTCGTCGTCCGGCAGGGCCACGTCCAGGACGACGACGTCGGGGCGGGTGGAACGGCCGACGGGGATCGCGAACCGGCCTCGGCTGGCCGCGTACACCTCGAAGCCCTGTCTGCTGAGCTCCGTGATCAGCGGCCGGGTGCGGGGGTCGGCGTCGATCACGAGGGCACGGAGGGGAGCGGGGGGTCTTTGAAGGTTCACGTACATGAGGACGCGGATCCGGCCGCAAAGGATGCTCGTCCGGTACCCCGAACGCCCCGCCCACCAGGAAGGCACTCCGGCCCCGTGGGACGGTGGCGGTACTGGGATCAGCACGATCACGGCAAAGGACCAAGGCAACGGTTCACGGCAGAGGATCACGACGTACGGAGCCCGCCATGGCAGACCTCCAGCACGAACTGCACCCCTTCACCGAGGCCGGCGAGCTCGACGACCTGGCGGAGTCCCTCCCCGACCCCTTCGAGGAGCCGTACACCCCCGTCACCGACCCGGACGGCACCCCCCTGGAGCGGGCCCACGCCCTGCTGGCCGCCCATCCCGTCGCCGACGGCTACAGTGGGCTGCCCTGGGCGCTGCGCCACCGGCCCTGGTACGACCTGGAGCTCGGCGAGAGCGCCGTCGACACGGACGTGCCGCGGCTGCGCGAGGGCCGTGTCGGGGCACTGCTGTGGTCCTTGCACCTGCCCGAGGGCCTCGACGGCGACCGGGCCGTCGGCGCCACCCTGGAACAGCTGGACCTGGTGAAGACGGTCGTCCGCAGGCACCCGGAGGGACTGCGCCTGGCCTGCACCGCCGGCGAGACCACCGACGCCCGCAACTGCGGCCGGATCGCCGTACTGCTCGGACCCGCCGGGGCCGCCGCCCTCGGCGACTCCCTCGGCATCCTGCGCTCCCTGAGCGCCCTCGGCCTGCGCGTCCTCACCCTGTCCGGGGTGTCCTGGGCGGGCGAGGCCGGGCTGACCCGGTTCGGCGAGGAGATACTGCGCGAGATGAACCGCCTCGGCGTGGTCGCGGACCTCTCCGGCGCCTCGGAGGAGACCATCCGGCGGGCGCTCGCGCTGTCCAGGACGCCGGTCGTGTGCACCCGCTCCGCCGCCCGCGCCCTGCGCCCCCACCCGGCCAACCTCCCCGACGACCTGCTCGCCGAGCTGGGCGCCGCGAAGGGGCTGTGCATGGTGCCGCTGACCGCCGAGCAGACCGGCACCACCGTCCGGGACGTCGCCGACCATCTCGACCGGGTCCGGACACTCGCGGGCCCGCAGTGCGTGGGCCTGTCCGGCACGTTCGACGCCGGCACCGCGCACCCGCAGGAACTCGGCGACGCCTCCTGCTATCCGAACCTCATCGCCGAACTGCTCCAGCGCGACTGGAGCGAACCCGACCTCGCCCTGCTGACCTGGGGCAACGTCCAACGCGTGCTGCGCGGCGCCGACTTCACCGCCCGCGCCGCGCAGCTGCGCCGGGAACCGTCCACGGCGAGGATCACCGACCTGGACGGCTGACGTCCTGGGCGACGGGGCACCCCGCTCAAGGCCATCACCACTGGTGCCGACGTCAACGACGTGACCCGGACCCTCGCCCTCGTCGACGGCATCCCGCCCGTCACAGGACGTCCCGGCCGGCCTCGCCGCCGACCCGAGGCACTGCTCGGCGACAAGGGCTGCGACTCCCACACCAACCGCGAAGAGCTGCGCAAGCGCCGGATCCTGCCGGTCATCTCCCGCAAGGGCATCCCGAACGTCCAGGGACTGGGTAAACCCCGCTACGTCGTCGAGCGGACCTTCGCCCCTCCTCCACCAGTTCAAACGCTTCGCCGTCCGCTGGGAACGCCGCACCGAACGCCACGACGCGTTCGTCTCATCGGCCAGCTGCCTCATCTGCTGGAGGCGGCTGAAGAAGCACCGATCATGATCGTGTTTCGAGCTCTTAAGGAGCTGAGTCCTTCACATCGGGACTGCGGGAGTACGCCACGCTGGGGGTCGTGCCCCACTTGGTCACGGCCGTGGTGGGTTTGCCGTCGGCGGTCTCGTTGATGGTGCGGTCGGTGCTCACATGGACGCACGCCGAGTCGCTGCCGTTTCGCGCCAGCGCACCGGACAGCGCCTTCTGGGTGTCGGCCGAAGCCGAGGAGCGGTGGCTGCTCGGGTACGCCGTGCCGGTCATCCAGTCGCTGCCGATGAGCAGGACGATCTCATTGCCGCTGCCCTGCTTCACGTCGGAGGTCGGAAGGCCCAACGCGGACGCCACGGCCTTGGCCTGAGCGGACTCGCCTTGCGGATAGGTCAGCGTGGTCGTCGTGGCCGTAGTGCCCGCGTTGTCCGCGGTGGATCCGGAGCTGAATCCGGCATCGGTCAGTGCTTGGAGGATCATGTGTGCCCGGTTGGCGGTGCCTGTGCCGTTCTCGACGTGGACGGCGACGGAGCTGTCGTCGAAAGGCTGCGTCTTGGAGCGCGCCGAAGAGCCGGCGGATTTCTTGCCGGTGGCGATGGTCAGGGACTGGTCGTCGGCGATGGTCCGGAACAGGGTTGCCGCGCCCGGGCCTTGGACGACGCGAGCCTGGTTGCCCGGATCGGGGACGTTCTGCATGGTGACGAAGGTGACCCGATTGGCCGGCACCTTGCTGAAGTCCTGGGCAAGGCCGACCAGCCCGGAAATGCTGCCCAGATTTTGGTCCACAGTCAGGGCCTTGGTGGTGGCGTTGGCCAGTTTCAGTACCTTGACCGGGTTGGTGAGCGTTCCCTCGCTGTTCAGTTTCTTCATCGCCGCGCTGAGGAAGGCATGCTGACCGCTGGTGCGGCCGACGTTGTCGCTACCACCGGTGAAGCCGTGCCGAGTACGGAGGAATTCGAGAGCGGCCACACCCTTGAGGGTGTGCGGGCCCGCCGACAGCTTCAGGTGGGACGACGGGTCGTAGACGTTCTTGTCCACGCAGATGCCCACGCCGCCCACCGCGTCCGATATCGAGACGACGCCGGCGAAGTCCACCTCCATGAAGTGGTCGATCGGTATGCCGGTGAGGTGGTGCACGGCGGCCACCTGGCAGTCGGGACCGTAGGTGAGGGCGCTGTTGATCATGTCTGTGCGGGCGCCGACGCCGCCGCTCTGGCCGGTCTTGTTGCCGGTGCAGGGCGGCAGGCTGGTGACCAGGTCGCGCGGAATGCTCAGCACCGTGGCATTGCTGCGGTCCGCGGATATGTGGACCACCATCTCCACGTCAGCCCGCTCCCCGCCGCCCTGCTCGCAAGCCCCTCCCAGCCCGCAGTCCGCCTTGTCGCCGCGTGTGTCCGAGCCGATCACGAGGATGTTGATCGGGGACCGGCCGAAGGCATCCTTCTTCTCCGTCCCGGCGCTCTTCGCGTCGATGGCAGCCGTGTGGATGTTCCCGTTCAATTGGCGGTAGATGTAGAAGAAGCCGCCGGCGGCCACCACAACAAGCGCGGCGGCGGTACACGCCAGGACCCTGAAGACCCTCTGCCGCCGCTTGCGTTGCGCCTTCCGCGTGGCGGAGCGCCCGCTGGTCACATGGCCGCCCCCAGGTTCGCCGCTCCGACTGGAGCGGCGGTGGGTTCGGGCTCTGTCCCGTGGGGCTGTTATGGGTCCATTTGCCATGATCGCAGTCCTAGAAAGAGCCATCCGAGGTGCTCATTTTCCCCGCCCTGATCACCGGTTTGGTCAAGCCATGTTTAAGACATGCCGATGAGTCGTCTGCCACGACAGCCGCCAGATGGCGCACGGCCGCGTCACGGTGGCCGGCGGTGCGGGCGAGCGGCTCCTGACGGGTGCCGCTTCACCCACGGGTCACGATCCGGCGGCTCCCACCGCGGCGGCGTTCCGGACCGCGATGTCGATGCTGTGCCTGATACGCGTCATTTTCT
>NZ_JOEV01000042.1 GCF_000721105.1 Streptomyces cellulosae | reverse complement strand
CCCACATACACCTTGTCGGTCATGGCTCCGGAAGGTAGCAGCTAGCCGCATCAGCACTCACAGCAGCAACTAACGGCACTTTCGCAACAGGCCCTAGGCACGAGGGCCAGCGGCACCGGGCACACGGGAGGCGGTCCCCACAGCAGACCCCTCCCGCCCGGGCCCATGCCCGCCCAGGGAACCCTCCAGGCGGCGATCACGGCAGTGGCCGTGCTCGCCGCCCTCGCCCTTTTCATGTCCGCCTGCGGCACCGGCGGTACCGGCGCCCGCGACGAGGGTCCGGCGCACGCCGACTCGGTGGCCGGCACCGCGCCCTCCGCTCGCCCGTCCCGTCCGGGACGGGCGAGCGGCTGAACGCGGTCCGGCTCGTCAAGGCGGATCCCGCGGTCTCCGCGGAGGTCAAGCGCGAGCTGAAGCCGTGCGTGGCCGACCAGTACCCGGTCGACGTGTCGTACGGCGACCTGACCGGACAGTCCGCGGACGACGTCGTCGTCAATGTGCTGACTTGCGGGGACGCGGTCGGGATCGGCTCGTACGTGTATCGCGAACAGGGTGGTTCGTACCAGAATGTCTTCAAGGCGGAGGAGCCGCCGGTCTACGCGGAGATCGACCGCGGCGACCTGGTGGTGACCAAACAGGTGTACGAGAAGGGTGACCCGGTGTCGGCGCCCTCCGGTGAGAACGTGATCACGTACCGCTGGAGCGGGACCCGCTTCACCGAGGCGTACAGCCTGCACAACGACTACGGAAAGACGGCCGGGGACGGCCCGACCCCGGTGCCGGACAGCTGATCCGGCGGTGCGTCGCCCCCCCCGTCCACGACATCGGGAACCGAACGGACTGTCGACGGCGTGAACCGATCGGGTCGTTCGATCCGTTCACCTGGTAGGACACGACGCGGGCACCGCAACGACCGAGAACACCGAGCACCCAGAGCGCCCTGAGCACCCAGACCCGCCTGGACCACCGAAGGCACCGAGAGCAGAGAGCAGCGGATGGCTGACCAGACCCACGTTCTGTTCGTCGAGGACGACGACGTCATCCGCGAGGCCACCCAGCTCGCCCTGGAGCGGGACGGCTTCGCGGTCACCGCCATGCCCGACGGACTGTCGGGCCTGGAGGCGTTCCGGACCGACCGCCCCGACATCGCACTGCTGGACGTGATGGTCCCCGGGCTGGACGGCGTCTCCCTGTGCCGCCGTATCAGGGACGAGTCGACCGTTCCGGTGATCATGCTGTCGGCGCGCGCCGACTCGATCGACGTGGTGCTGGGGCTGGAGGCGGGCGCCGACGACTACGTGACCAAGCCGTTCGACGGCGCGGTCCTGGTCGCCCGGATCCGCGCGGTGCTGCGCCGCTTCGGCCACGCGAGCGGCGGCGACCGTACGGATGATCCCGGCGCCCCGGCGACCGGCGGCGGGCTGCTGACCTTCGGCGAGCTGGAGATCGACACCGAGGGCATGGAGGTGCGCCGGGCCGGAGGGCCGGTGGCGCTGACGCCGACCGAGATGCGGCTGCTCCTGGAGTTCTCCTCCGCGCCGGGCACGGTGCTCTCGCGCGACAAGCTGCTGGAGCGGGTGTGGGACTACGGCTGGGGCGGTGACACCCGGGTCGTGGACGTCCATGTGCAGCGGCTGCGGACGAAGATCGGCCAGGACCGGATCGAGACGGTCCGCGGCTTCGGCTACAAGTTGAAGGCCTGAGCAGGGGTATCAGGGGTATGAGGGGGAACCTTCGGCGACCTGGAACAGCCGCCACCGACCGACCGGGCCTCCGTACGGGCCTGCGCTGGAAGCTGAGCGCCGCCATCGCGTTGGTCGGGGCGCTGGTGGCGATCGCACTCAGTCTCGTCGTGCACAACGCGGCCCGGGTCTCGATGCTGGACAACGCGCGCGACCTCGCCGACGAGCGGGTCCTGATCGCGCAGCGCAACTACGAGCTGTCCGACCGTCCGAACTTCCCCAACATCAAGATCGACGACCCGGAGCTGCCCACGGCACTGCGGGCGAAGGTCGAGCGGGGCCGCCGGGCGACCTATGTGTCCGACCTGCGGGACGGGGAGCCGGACATCTGGGCGGCCGTACCGGTCAAGGGCGGTCATGTGCTGTCCCTGCACACCGGGTTCACCGACCGCAGCACCGACATCCTCAACGACCTCGACCAGGCCCTGGTGATCGGCTCCATCGCGGTTGTCCTGGGCGGCAGCGCGCTCGGCGTGCTCATCGGCGGGCCGTTGTCGCGTCGGCTGCGCAAGGCGGCGGCCGCGGCCAACCGGGTGGCCAGGGGCGAACCCGACGTGCGGGTGCGGGACGCCATCGGCGGGGTCGTACGGGACGAGACCGACGATCTCGCGCGGGCGGTGGACGCCATGGCGGACGCGTTGCAGGAGCGGCTGGAGGCGGAGCGACGGGTCACCGCCGACATCGCGCACGAGCTGCGCACTCCGGTCACCGGTCTGCTGACGGCGGCCGAGTTGCTGCCCCCGGGCCGCCCCACCGAGCTGGTCCTCGACCGGGCGAAGGCCATGCGCACCCTCGTCGAGGACGTCCTGGAGGTCGCCCGCCTCGACGGCGCCTCCGAGCGGGCTGAGCTGCAGGACATCATGCTCGGCGAGTTCGTCAGCCGCCGGGTGGCCGCGAAGGATCCGGCGGTCGAGGTACGGGTGGTGCACGAGTCGGAGGTCACGACCGACCCGCGCCGCCTGGAGCGGGTGCTGTTCAACCTGCTCGCCAACGCGGCCCGGCACGGCAAGCCGCCGATCCAGGTCTCCGTCGAGGGCCGGGTGATCCGGGTCCGCGACCACGGCCCCGGCTTCCCCGGACACCTGCTCGCCGACGGACCGAGCCGCTTCCGCACCGGCAGCAGCGACCGCTCCGGACGGGGCCACGGCCTGGGCCTGACCATCGCGGCCGGCCAGGCCCGCGTCATGGGCGCCCGGCTGACCTTCCGCAACGTACGGCCGGCGGGCGCTCCGGAGGACGTACCGGCGGAGGGGGCGGTGGCGGTGCTGTGGCTGCCGGAGCACGCGCCGACGAACACGGGCAGCTACCCGATGCTGCCGTAGCTCCTCGGGGCTGCAGCGGCCCCCGGAGCGCCATGGTTACTCGGGATGCCCCACCTCCCCGGAGGGCCACGGCTACACGAGATGCCACACTCCCCGGAGCGCCACGCCTACACGGGATGCCACACTCCCCGGAGCGCCACGCCCACACGGGATGCCACACTCCCCGGAGCGCCACGCCCACACGGGACGCCCCACCTCCCCAAAGCGCCACGCCCACACGGGATGCCCCACCTCCCCGGTGCCGTAGCCGCGGGGTCGCTGACAGCGCCCCTGGAGCCGGGCATGCGAAGGCCCCCGGGGCGGACACCATCCGGGGGCCTTCAGCTCACGTGCAGGTCAGACGGCCTCGGCCATGGGCGGCTGCGCCGCGGCACCGTCGGTCGAGTCGTCGCCCGCCTTCTGCGGTCCGGCGCCCTTGAGCGGGACCTCCTTGACGAACACCGCCGCCGCCAGCGCGACCACGGCGACCACCGCGCCGAGCAGGAACGCCGAGTGCGTACCGGAGGCCACCGCGTGCTGGTACGCCTCCCGGGCCACCGGCTTCAACTTCCTCAGGCCCGCCGCGTCGAGCTGCGCGGACTTCTCGGTCAGCTTGGAGCCGATCGCCCCGGCCCGCTCGGCCATGACGTCCTGGACCCGGTTGTTGAAGAGCGCGCCCATGATCGCGACGCCGAAGGAGGAACCGAGCGTACGGAACAGGGTGGTGGACGAGGACGCGACGCCCATGTCCTTCATCTCCACGCTGTTCTGCGCGACCAGCATGGTGATCTGCATCAGGCAGCCCATACCGAGACCCACGACGGCCATGAACACACCGGACATGAACCGGGTGGTGTCGGTGTCCATCGTCGACAGCAGGTACAGCCCGACGACCATCAGCACACTGCCGACGACCGGGAAGATCTTGTACTTGCCGGTGTTGGTGGTCACCCGCCCCGCGACCATCGAGGTCACCAGCATCGCGCCGAGCATCGGCAGGAGCAGCAGACCGGAGTTGGTCGCGGAGGCGCCCTGCACGGACTGCTGGTACAGCGGCAGGAAGAGGGTCGCGCCGAACATCACGAACCCGGTGATGAAGCCGATGACCGACATGAGGGTGAAGTTGCGGCTGCGGAAGATGTGCAGCGGTACGACCGGCTCGGCGGCCTTGGTCTGCCAGAACACGAACCCGATGAGCGCGGCGACGCCGATCCCGATCAGTTCCATGATCCGCGCGGATGTCCAGGCGTACTCCGAACCGCCCCAGGTGGTGACGAGAACGATCGCGGTGATGCCGACGGTCAGGAGTCCGGCGCCCAGGTAGTCGATCCGCGCCTGCGCCCGCTTCTTCGGCAGATGCAGTACGACGCTGATCGCAGTCAGCGCCACCACACCGAGCGGCAGGTTGATGTAGAACGCCCAGCGCCAGCCCCAGTGGTCGGTGATCGTGCCGCCGACCAGCGGTCCGCCTATCATCGCGAGCGCCATGACGCCGGCCATCATGCCCTGGTACTTGCCGCGCTCCCGCGGCGGAATCAGGTCACCGATGATCGCCATGACGCCGACCATCAGACCACCGGCGCCCAGGCCCTGGATCGCACGGAAGCCGATCAGCTGCCCCATGTCCTGGGCCATACCGCTGAGCGCGGAGCCGATCAGGAAGAGCACGATCGAGCTCATGAAGACGCCCTTGCGCCCGTACATGTCGCCGATCTTGCCCCACAGCGGGGTGGAGGCGGCGGTCGCGAGCGTGTACCCGGTCACGACCCACGAAAGGTGTTCGAGTCCGCCGAGCTCACCCACGATCGTCGGCATCGCGGTGCCCACGATCATGTTGTCGAGCATCGCGAGCATCATGGTGATCATGAGCGCGAGCAGAACGACCCGCACGCTCTTCGGTTGTTTCTCCGGTTCCTGCTCGACCGTCTGTGTGTCCGCCATTTTCCACTCCCCTGGGTGCTGCACCGGCCGGCCACTTACCTGCCGCCCGGCTAGTTGACTACACTGGGAAGGTAGACCCGTAACTAGCCGGGCGTCAAGTAAGTTTTTGGGGAGTGCGACGATGGGCGGCACCATGGACGGCACCAAGCAGCAGCGCCGCGGCAACACCCGCCAGCGCATCCAGGACGTGGCCCTCGACCTCTTCGCCGAGCAGGGCTACGAGAAGACCTCCCTACGCGAGATCGCCGAGCACCTGGACGTCACCAAGGCGGCCCTGTACTACCACTTCAAGACCAAGGAAGAGATCCTGGTCAGCGTCTACGAGGACCGGACGCGGCCGATCCTCGACCTGATCGAGTGGGGCCGGCAGCAGCCGCACACGTTGGAGACCAAGCAGGAGATCATACGCCGGTACAGCGAGATCCTGGCCGGCGCGGCACCGCTGTTCCGCTTCATGCAGGAGAACCAGGCAGCGGTACGGGAGCTGCGGGTCGGCGAGACCTTCAAGGAGCGCATGCAGGGTCTGCGCGAGATCATCGTCGACCCGGACGCGGCCCTCCACGACCAGGTCCGCTGCGTCAGCGCGATCTTCACCCTGCACGCCGGGATGCACTTCCTCCAGGACCTGAACGCCTCTCCGGAGGAGAAGCGCAAGGCGGTCCTGGAGGTCGCGACGGATCTGGTGACCCAGGCCCACGAGGGGACCCGGAGGGCCTAGGCCGTCACCCCTGGAGGCTCACCCTCAGACCTTCACGCCCTTGGAGTGCAGGAAGGCGACCGGGTCGATGGCCGAGCCGTAGTTCGGCGTCGTACGGATCTCGAAGTGCAGGTGCGGTCCGGTGGAGTTGCCGGTGTTGCCCGACAGGGCGATGTGCTGACCGGTCCTGACGATCTGGCCGATCCTCACGTCGATGCGGGACAGGTGGGCGTACTGGGAGTACGTCCCGTTGCCGTGCCTGATGACGATGGCGTTGCCGTACGCGGGGCCGTCACCGGCGCCGTTGCCGCCCGCCTTGACGACGGTGCCGCCGTGCGCGGCCATGACGTTGGTGCCGCTCGGCACGGCGAAGTCCTGACCGCTGTGGGTGGTCTGCCACCTGGCACCGGCCTGGGCGAAGCCCGCTGACAGCTTGTAGTTCTTCACCGGGTCGATCCAGGACGCGGCCTTCTTGGCGGCGGCGGTCTGGGCGTGGACGACGGTTGCGGTGGTGGCCGCCGCGGGGGTGGCGGCGGCCGCGACCCCCGCCCCCAGCGCGACCGACACGCCGAGGCCGGTTGCCAGCACAGCCGCACGGGTGCGCAGGACGGACGTACGGGAAGAACGGGACGAGACACGCGGGGACATGCGGAACCTCATGGGGACGGGGACAGAAAAGCCACCCGGCGCACGGACATCCGCCGGATGGAGCCATCCCTTGGTAACCGCCGACCCCACATACCCCCAAACAACTGTTCTACGACAGAAACTAGTACTTCGTCCCAAAAGTTCATCCTTCTTGACAGATGAACCATCAGGGGCAATCGCTTTTAATCAGGGCAATTTACCCAGGGATTTGAGCTGAAATACGGCCTTTGACCAGTCCACCGTTACCACTATTTAGGCTAGTACCGGACAAATTACCTGTGCTGCTTGTCACCGGCCGCCCTGCTCCCGATCTTCAATGAATCACCGTCATGTGACGCACGTCTCTGGCTACTTACCGACCAGTAACCCTACGGTTCCCCTCGCGCCACCCTCACCTACGAGCATGCACCCGACAACTGCAGAACGTCCGGACGTGAGAGGAACCCCCACATGACCACGAGACGCCCCTGGGCGCGCCGCGCAGCCGTCACCGCCGTCTCCACCGCCGCCCTCGCGGCCCTGGCCGTCCCCGCCGAGGCCGCGACGACCACCACGAGCACCTCCACGACGTCCACGACGACCGCTGTCACCGCCACGGTCACGGCCACCGCCGCGGCTGCCGAGGACGTCGACTACGCGACCTGGCAGCAGGACTGCCAGGCCGTGATGAACCAGGCCCTGCCCTATCTGAAGCAGCGCACAGCGGCGACGAAACCGGGCGAGAAACAGGCGATCGTCTTCGACGTCGACAACACCACCCTGGAGACCGACTTCGGGTTCAGCTACCCGCAGCCGGCCAACAAGCCCGTCCTGGCCGTCGCCAAGTACGCGCAGGAGCACGGCGTATCGCTGTTCTTCGTCACGGCCCGCCCGGGGATCATCGCCTCGGTGACCGACTACAACCTCGACCACGTCGGCTACCAGGTCTCCGGGCTCTACGTCCGCGGTTTCGCGGACCTCTTCAAGGACGTCGCCACCTACAAGACGGCCCAGCGCGTCGACATCGAGTCCAAGGGCTACACGATCATCGCGAACATCGGCAACAGCGCCACGGACCTCTCGGGCGGCCACGCCGAGAAGACGTACAAACTGCCGGACTACGACGGTCAGTTGTCGTAAACCGCCCACCCGGCAGGCGACCGTAACCCGCCCCAAGGCGCGCGAAAGGGGCCGGTGCTCGAAAGCACCGGCCCCTTTCCGTGGCTCCGCAGCCGTGAGGCTCGGCAGCCCTGAGGCTTACGCCTCCTTGCTCAGGTTCGGTCCGGCTCCGCCGGCCGCCTGCTCGATCGGCGGGACGTCGGGCAGGGCCGACTTCTCCTCACCCCGGAAGGTGAAGGTCGCCGTCTCACCCTCGCCCTCGGTGTCCACGACCACGATGTGACCGGGACGCAGCTCGCCGAAGAGGATCTTCTCGGAGAGCGAGTCCTCGATCTCGCGCTGGATGGTGCGACGCAGCGGACGCGCACCCAGCACCGGGTCGTAACCCTTCTTGGACAGCAGCTCCTTGGCGGACTGGGAGAGCTCGATGCCCATGTCCCGGTCCTTGAGGCGCTCGTCCACCTTGCCGACCATGAGGTCGACGATCGCGAGGATGTCGGCCTGGGTCAGCTGCGGGAAGACGACCACGTCGTCGACACGGTTGAGGAACTCGGGGCGGAAGTGCTGCTTGAGCTCGTCCGAGACCTTGTTCTTCATGCGCTCGTAGTTGGACTTCGTGTCACCCTGCGCCGCGAAGCCCAGGTTGAAGCCCTTGGAGATGTCCCGGGTGCCGAGGTTGGTCGTCATGATGATGACCGTGTTCTTGAAGTCCACGACCCGGCCCTGGGAGTCGGTCAGACGACCGTCCTCCAGGATCTGCAGCAGCGAGTTGAAGATGTCCGGGTGGGCCTTCTCGACCTCGTCGAAGAGGACGACCGAGAACGGCTTGCGGCGGACCTTCTCGGTCAGCTGGCCACCCTCTTCGTAGCCCACGTATCCGGGGGGCGAACCGAAGAGACGCGACACCGTGTGCTTCTCGCTGAACTCCGACATGTCGAGGGAGATCAGCGCGTCCTCGTCACCGAAGAGGAACTCGGCGAGCGCCTTGGACAGTTCGGTCTTACCGACACCGGACGGGCCGGCGAAGATGAACGAACCACCGGGACGCTTCGGGTCCTTGAGGCCCGCACGCGTACGACGGATCGCCTTCGACAGCGCCTTGACGGCGTCCTTCTGGCCGATGACCCGCTTGTGGAGCTCGTCCTCCATGCGCAGCAGACGCGAGGACTCCTCCTCGGTCAGCTTGAAGACCGGGATGCCGGTGGCGGTCGCGAGGACCTCGGCGATCAGCTCGCCGTCGACCTCGGCGACGACGTCCATGTCGCCGGCCTTCCACTCCTTCTCCCGCTTGGCCTTGGCGGCCAGGAGCTGCTTCTCCTTGTCGCGGAGGGAGGCGGCCTTCTCGAAGTCCTGCGAGTCGATCGCGGACTCCTTGTCGCGGCGGACACCGGCGATCTTCTCGTCGAACTCGCGCAGGTCCGGCGGCGCGGTCATCCGGCGGATCCGCATCCTCGATCCGGCCTCGTCGATCAGGTCGATCGCCTTGTCCGGCAGGAAGCGGTCCGAGATGTACCGGTCGGCCAGCGTGGCGGCCTGGACCAGCGCCTCGTCGGTGATGGAGACGCGGTGGTGCGCCTCGTACCGGTCACGCAGACCCTTGAGGATCTCGATCGTGTGCGGCAGGGACGGCTCCGCGACCTGGATGGGCTGGAAGCGGCGCTCGAGGGCCGCGTCCTTCTCCAGGTGCTTGCGGTACTCGTCCAGCGTCGTCGCACCGATGGTCTGCAGCTCACCGCGGGCCAGCATCGGCTTCAGGATCGAAGCCGCGTCGATGGCGCCCTCGGCGGCACCCGCACCGACCAGCGTGTGCAGCTCGTCGATGAACAGGATGATGTCGCCGCGGGTGCGGATCTCCTTGAGGACCTTCTTCAGGCGCTCCTCGAAGTCACCGCGGTAGCGGGAGCCGGCGACCAGCGCGCCGAGGTCCAGGGTGTAGAGGTGCTTGTCCTTGAGGGTCTCGGGCACCTCGCCCTTGACGATGGCCTGGGCGAGGCCCTCCACGACGGCGGTCTTGCCGACGCCGGGCTCACCGATCAGGACCGGGTTGTTCTTCGTACGGCGGGACAGCACCTGCATGACCCGCTCGATCTCCTTCTCGCGCCCGATGACCGGGTCGAGCTTGGACTCACGAGCGGCCTGGGTGAGGTTCCGGCCGAACTGGTCGAGGACCAGGGACGTCGAGGGGGTGCCCTCGGCAGGCCCGCCGGCGGCGGCGGTCTCCTTGCCCTGGTAACCGGAGAGCAGCTGGATGACCTGCTGCCGCACCCGGTTGAGATCGGCGCCCAGCTTGACCAGGACCTGGGCGGCGACGCCCTCGCCCTCACGGATCAGGCCGAGCAGGATGTGCTCCGTGCCGATGTAGTTGTGACCCAGCTGAAGGGCCTCGCGGAGCGACAGCTCCAGGACCTTCTTGGCACGGGGGGTGAAGGGGATGTGGCCGGACGGGGCCTGCTGCCCCTGCCCGATGATCTCCTCCACCTGCTGGCGGACCGCCTCGAGCGAAATCCCGAGGCTCTCAAGGGCCTTGGCGGCGACACCCTCACCCTCGTGGATCAGGCCCAGGAGGATGTGCTCGGTGCCGATGTAGTTGTGGTTGAGCATCCGGGCTTCTTCCTGAGCCAGGACGACAACCCGCCGCGCGCGGTCGGTGAACCTCTCGAACATCGTTAATCGCTCCTCAGAGCGGTCAGGCAGTGGGGGGAACTTCCCCTCCCTGTCCTTCCGCAGCTTAGTCCCGCAAGCGGGGACCGCTCATTCCAACTGCCGACACCGGACCGAGAACCAACACTGCCTCCTGACCCCGAACGCCGACATATGCTCCAACCTGATGGTGCGAGACGATGTTCCCGCAGGCCAAGCTGTTACCCCCACCATCACTACGCCGATGGCGAACGTGAGACGGCCTGTCCTGCGTGTCGCCCCCTCCCACTAGGGATGTCTTACCCGCTCGCACTGACAGTCCATGCCGCGCGCCCCCGTTCCCTCCGCTATGGGCGAACAACCTTGTGCTCCGCCGCGCCCCCGCACGCCCCCATTTCCAGCACTCTGCGCATTCCCTGGACCACAGAGCGTAACTTGCGCGCCTTTTCGACGGTTGCGCTTGGCATGGTTGGCGCCCTCCCTCGGATCACCACGGACCTCCCCACGACTCCGCCCACGGTCCCGTTCCCCCGTCGGCCGCTCGACCCGGGCGAAGAGATCTGTCCGCAGGAGGAAATCCGCCGGTGGTACGAGATCCGCCGGTGGTACGAGAACGATCTGGGCTGGCCGACAGTGCCCGTCCCTGCGAAACCCGCCGGAACCCCGGGAACTCCAGCAACCCCCGCCCGCCCGGTACGGCTCCGCGTGGGTCCGCGCTTCGAGGTCCTGGACGTCCCGGCCGAGGCGGGACGGGCGGCCCTGCGGCACCTCGCCGCGACCTCCCCGGTGGCCCTGCAGGGCGGCCGGATGCGGATCCTGGTGGCGGCGGGCAGCACGGAGGACGTACCAGGGGTGCTGGACTGGCTGGAGTGGGGCTCACTGCCGCTCGACCTCACGATGATCGGCGAGGGAGGGGTGATGGACGCGCCGCTGCTTTCCGAAGCGGGGGCGGCGGCGGGGCTGACGCGCCGGCCCGGGTCCGTGTCCGAACCGCGGCTTCCGGGGCCGGCGGGGTCGGCCGGGGTGTGGGCGCTGCCCGTGGACCGCTCGGGGGCCGCGCAAGGGGCCGCCGTGTGGGTGCGGCCCCCCGAGCCTGGGGGCGAGGTCGAGGCCTCGCTGCCGACGCTGTCGGCTGTGGGGCGCGGTGGGGGCGTTGGGGGCGCCCCCGATCTCGTACGCGTTCTGAACACGGTGGCGACGCAATGCCACCGCCTGCGGCTGCGACATGCGTGCGCCCTGCCGTCGGCCGTCCCTCTGGCCCGGCACTGAGCCAGGCCCCGCGTCGGGCAGGATCCACGCTGCGCCGGATCCGTCGATCAGCCGTTGGCCTTCTCGTAAGCCTCACGAATGGTCTGCGGAACACGGCCGCGGTCATTGACCTCGTAACCGTTCTCCTTCGCCCAGGCGCGGATCTGCGCGGTGTCCTGGCTGCCGCCGGAAGCAGCGCGCGCCTTTCCACGCCCACCCGAAGCACGGCCTCCGGTACGGCGACCGCCCTTCACGTAAGGCTCAAGAAGGCCGCGCAACTTGTCCGCATTGGCGGTCGTGAGATCGATCTCGTACGTCTTGCCGTCCAACGCGAACGTGACAGTCTCGTCCGCCTCGCCGCCGTCGAGGTCGTCGACAAGAAGGACCTGAACCTTCTGTGCCACCGGATTTCCTTTCATCCATAACTTGAGGGCCGGGAGTCCGCGGCGTCCGCCGTTTCGCCGCCCCCTGTTATATGCAGTACTGCAGTACGTCGGAAAGCAAACCGCTTTTGCCGGAAAAACACAAACCCCTGGGAGAGACCGACCGAGCTCCCACAGTCCGGAAACGTGCGCGTTTCGGACATAGGGAACCTGGGCAGGGCCCGGCCGGACGGAATACGCCTTCCGGATCCCGTCTTGTCGTCCCTTGTCCCGTCCGGGCGATCACAGATGCAGAAGCATCCGGCTGTTGCCCAAGGTGTTCGGTTTCACTCGTTCGAGACCGAGGAACTCCGCCACGCCTTCGTCATAGGAACGCAGGAGCTCCGCGTAGACATCGGTGTCGACGGGTGTCTCGCCGATCTCCACGAAGCCGTGCTTGCCGAAGAAGTCCACTTCGAAGGTCAGACAGAAAACGCGACGAACACCGAGCCAGCGCGCTGTGTGCAGCAACTTCTCCAGCAGCTGATGGCCGACACCGGCGCCCTTCAGTCCGGGCTTCACGGCGAGAGTACGGACTTCCGCGAGGTCTTCCCACATCACGTGCAGGGCGCCACAGCCCACGACCTCGGCGTTGTCGTCCCGTTCGGCGACCCAGAACTCCTGGATGTCCTCGTAAAGCGTCACCGTCGCTTTGTCCAGCAGGATGCCGCCACGGACGTACGCGTCAAGGAGGCGGCGCACGGCCGGGACATCGCCGGTACGGGCACGCCGGACGGTGATGGCTTTTGCGGTGACTTCGGGACTCGCGGCGGAGGGACTCTCTGCCGAGCTCTCCACTGAGCTCTGTGCCGAGCTCTGTGCTGAGCTCTCTGCTGAGCTCTCTGTTGACATGAGCGGACGCTATCGCCCGCGGCTCTCCGGTGCCGAGCCGGGGTTCGTCCGCGCGGTATCGGGGGCGGAGGCCGGGGCGGGTTCGGAGGATTCAGGGCCCTGAACGATGCGGACGGCGTCCCGCAGGGCAAGTCGCTGTTCCTCGCTCATCATGCCGAAGAACGCGACGAGAGCGGCGGCCTGGTTGTCGCTCTGCGACCAGGCCTCGTTCATCAAGGCCGCGGCGTACGCCGCACGCGTGGAGACCGCCTCATATCGATAGGCACGGCCTTCGGCCTCACGGCGAACCCAGCCCTTCTGATGGAGATTGTCCAGAACGGTCATCACCGTGGTGTAGGCGATGGAGCGTTCCTGCCGAAGATCTTCCAGGACTTCTCGAACGGTCACCGGGCGGTTCCACTTCCACACCCGCGTCATGACCGCGTCTTCGAGTTCTCCCAATGGGCGAGGCACAACTCAGCACAATAGTGGGAGAGAACAGTATTGGCGTGACGAACGTGCTCTTTCACAACAAACGAGCACAAAAGGGGCGTACGACTCGACACGGTGTGGAGTCGTACGCCGGTGAGGTGCGCTGTCCGTCTGCTCAGGCGTCGGTGTTCGCGGAGCTCCGGCGGGCGCCCTCCGCGCGCGCGAGGGCGGCGTCGACGGCCGCGTCCTCCTTGGCCTTGTTGGCCCCGCCCTGGGTCTTCACGATCACCCTGATCACACCGATGAAGAACACGGCCATGACGACCGGGGGCACGAGCGCGGAGACGTAGTCCATGCGTCCAGGGTAGCCACGGGCCGGGGGACGCTCGGGGCGGGGTGGGGCGAAGTGGGGCGAGGCGAAGAGGGGCACCTCAGCCTGCGACGACCAACTGTCGCGGAGTGGTCCCGGACGGCGGGGTGGTGGGCTTGCGCCGTGGGAAGACCTCGCCCGGCGTGGGGATGGGACGCGCCGGCTTAGGCCCGGCCGGACCGGGCGGCTCGGGAGCAGCCGGCCTGGACGGCTCGGGAGCGGCGGGGCGCTCCGGTCGGTCCGGGCGCTCCGGGCGCTCCGGTCGGTCCGGGCGCTCCGGGCGCTCCGGCCGGGCCGGGCGCTCCGGCCGCTCGGCGGGCTTCTGCGGCGGCTTCCGTACGGGTTCCTTCGCCGGATCCTGAGCGGAGTGGTTCGTGGCGTCGCGCTCGTCGGCGTGCCGTCCGGCCGCGGGGTCGCCCATGACCGCCGAACGGCCCCCAGGAAGGGCCAGGAGGCGGGTGCGGGAGGCGGGGACGGTCGGAGTGGGGCAGGGGGCCCGGCGGGTGGCGGTACGGGGCAGAGGGGCCCGTACGTCCTGTTCTGCGAGGGCCTGGCAGCGGTCTAGGAGGGCGGCCGCGACGGGATTGCCGCGCAGGGCCCGGAGGCCGGCCAGATCGTCGGGGTCCGGGCGGTGTCCGGCGCCCAGTGCCTCCTCCAGGAGCGCGAGGTATCCGGCGGCGGTGCCGGGCAGTGCGGCGCGGTACCGGGCGAGGTCGGCCACCAGGAAAGCGCGCAGCCGGGCGCCCTCGCGCGTCGCCTCGTCGAGGGATTCGGCGAGGCGGAGGCAGGCCTGGACGTCCTCGGCCGAGGCGGGCGTGGGGTTCAGGGCGAGGGCGAGGGCGCGGCGGAGCACACGCAGCTCCTCCACGCCGAACGCCATGCCGCCGCGGGATCCGTATGGCGTGGGCATGCGGCGACAATACGCGCTAATCAGACAAATTCGACATAAGTCGCCCGGGTGTGGCGTCCACAGCCACCCAGCCGGCGGGTCCACGGCACCGGCGGGTCCTGAAGGGGCGCGGTGCGGCGGCCCGGCGGTGTCGAAGGCGTCCCGCCCAGGCCGCCTTCTGGTCCCGCCCCCGCTCCCGGCCGGGGGCTAAGGGGGTGAAGACCCCAGGGAGGGGACGGGACGGAGGGGCTGCAGGAGCGAACAACAGCCCTGTGCTCGCCGCTGACCGCCCGCACTCACATCCGCGACACGTTCCGCTCGTACACCAAGCGCAACCCGATCAACGTCAGCCACGGCTCGTGCTCGTCGATGACCGAGGACTCCCCCAGCACCATCGGCGCCAGTCCCCCCGTCGCGATGACCGTCACGTCCTCGGCATCGTCCGCCAGTTCCCGTGCCATCCGGTTCACGACCCCGTCGACCTGGCCCGCGAACCCGTAGATGATCCCGGACTGCATGGCCTCGACCGTGTTCTTGCCGATCACGCTGCGCGGCCGCGCCACCTCGATCTTCCGCAGCTGTGCCCCCTTGACGCCGAGCGCCTCGACGGAGATCTCGATACCGGGTGCGATGACACCGCCGACGTACTCCCCGCGCGCGGAGACCGCGTCGAACGTGGTCGCCGTACCGAAGTCCACGACGATGGCCGGTCCGCCGTACAGCTCGACGGCCGCCACCGCGTTGATGATCCGGTCCGCGCCGACCTCCTTGGGGTGGTCGGTCAGGACCGGCACCCCCGTCTTGACGCCCGGCTCGACCAGGACGGCGGGCACGTCACCGTAGTAGCGCCGCGTGACCTCGCGCAGTTCGTGCAGGACCGACGGGACGGTCGCGCAGATCGCGATGCCGTCGATGCCGTCCCCCAGCTCGTCCCCGAGGAGGGGATGCATGCCCATCAGGCCCTGCAGGAGCACCGCCAGCTCGTCGGCCGTGCGGCGCGCGTCCGTGGAGATGCGCCAGTGCTCGACGATGTCCTCGCCGTCGAACAGGCCCAGAACCGTGTGCGTGTTGCCCACGTCGATGGTGAGGAGCATCGCGACTACTCCGCCTCGCGCAGGTCCAGGCCGATGTCCAGGATCGGCGAGGAGTGGGTGAGGGCCCCTACGGCGAGGTAGTCGACGCCGGTGTCGGCGTACACGCGCGCGTTGTTCAGCGTCAGGCGGCCCGACGCCTCCAGGGCCGCGCGGCCCTGGACGATCGCCACCGCCTCCTCGCACTCGCCCGGCGTGAAGTTGTCCAGCAGGATCAGGTCGGCGCCCGCGTCGACGACCTCGCGCAGCTGGTGCAGGGTGTCGACCTCGACCTCGATCGGTACGTCGGGGAAGGCCTCCCGCACGGCCTTGAAGGCCTGCGCGACGCCGCCCGCGGCGACCACGTGGTTGTCCTTGACCAGGGCCGCGTCGGACAGCGACATGCGGTGGTTGACGCCGCCGCCGCAGCGGACGGCGAACTTCTCCAGGGAGCGCAGGCCCGGCGTCGTCTTGCGGGTGTCCCGGACGCGTGCCTTGGTGCCCTCCAGGGCGTCCGCCCACGCGCGCGTGGCGGTCGCGATACCCGACATGCGGCACAGCAGGTTGAGCGCGCTGCGTTCGGCGGTCAGCAGGTCACGGGTGCGGGTCGTGACCGACAGGAGCTTCTGTCCGGCCTCCACGCGGTCGCCGTCCTCCACGTGCCGCTCGACCTCGAACTCGTCCGTGCAGACCACCGAGACGACCGCCTCGGCGACCCTGAGGCCGGCCACCACCCCCGCCTCCCTCGCGGTGAAGTCGGCGGTGGCGACGGCCTCCTCGGGGATGGTCGCGACGGTCGTGACGTCCACGCCGTGGTCGAGGTCCTCCTGGATGGCGACGTTGGCGATGTCCTCGACCTCGACGGGGTCGAGCCCGGCGTCGGTCAGGAGCTGTGCGAGCGCGGGGTCGAGCCCGCACTCCAGATAGGCCTCGTCGCCGTCGGCGCCACAGGCGCAGCCGTCGCCGCAGCCGCCGGTCGACGCGAGGGGAAGGTCGGGGGTGCTCACTTCTGTCACTGCTCCTGATGGGGCTGCCGGTACTGCCGGGTCGGGGGGAAGTCTGCGGTATCGGTGGTGTGTACGGCGAGGGTGCGGTCCGGATTGAGCCGTACGACGATGTGGCGGCGCCAGGCCGTGTCGTCGCGCTCGGCGTGGTCCTCGCGCCAGTGGCAGCCCCGGGTCTCCTGGCGCAGGCGGGCCGCCGCGACCAGGACGCGGGCCACGCACAGGAGGTTGGTGGCCTCCCAGGTGTCGACGCCGGGCTCGGCGGTCTTGCCGTTCTCGTCGAGGGCGTCCCGGGCGTCGCTGTGCAGCCGCTGGAGGGCGTCCGCGGCGGTGGCCAGGGAGCCGGCCGAGCGCAGGACGCCCGCGCCCCGGCTCATGGTCCGCTGGATCGCGAACCGGGCCTCGGGCGCCAGCAGCGGGTGGGCGGGCTTCTCGGGGTGCTCGAAGGGGGCGGGGACGCGCGCGTGGAGGCCGTTCGCCACCTGGCTCGCCCCGATGTCGGCGGCGATGCGTTCGGCGTAGACCAGGCCCTCCAGGAGGGAGTTCGACGCGAGCCGGTTCGCGCCGTGCACGCCGGTGCAGGCGACCTCTCCGCACGCGTACAGGCCGGGAACGGTGGTGCGGCCGTGGTCGTCGGTGCGGACACCACCGGAGGCGTAGTGGGCGGCAGGGGCGATCGGGATGGGCTCGTGGACCGGGTCGATGCCGTGGGCGCGGCAGGCGGCCAGGATCGTCGGGAAGCGGTTCTCCCACATGTCGGCGCCGAAGTGCCGGGCGTCGAGGAACATGTGCTCGGCGTCCTGCTCCTGCATGCGCCGCATGATGCCCTTGGCGACGATGTCCCGGGGCGCCAGCTCGGCGAGTTCGTGCCGGCCGGCCATGAAGCGCACACCGTCGGCGTCCACGAGGTGGGCGCCCTCGCCGCGTACCGCTTCGGAGACGAGCGGCTGCTGGCCCTCCGCGTCCGGGCCGAGGAACAGCACGGTGGGGTGGAACTGGACGAACTCCAGGTCGGAGACCTCCGCGCCCGCGCGCAGGGCGAGCGCCACGCCGTCGCCGGTCGACACCGACGGGTTGGTGGTCGCCGAGAAGACCTGGCCCATCCCGCCGGTCGCGAGGACCACCGCGGGCGCGTGCACCGCGCCCACGCCGTCGTGCTGGCCCTCGCCCATGACGTGCAGGGTCACGCCCGCCGTACGGCCGTCCGCGTCCGTGAGGAGGTCCAGGACGAGCGCGTTCTCGATCGTGCGCAGCCCTCGCGCGCGGACGGCTTCGACCAGCGCGCGGGAGATCTCCGCGCCGGTCGCGTCGCCGCCCGCGTGGGCGATACGGCGGCGGTGGTGGCCGCCCTCACGGGTGAGCTCCAGGTCGCCCGCTTCGGACTCGTCGAAGTGCGCGCCGGTCGCGATCAGGCGGCGTACGGCGTCGGGGCCCTCGGTGACGAGGATCCGTACGGCCTCCTCGTCGCACAGGCCCGCGCCGGCGACGAGGGTGTCGTCCAGATGCTGTTCCGGCGTGTCGCCCTCGCCGAGGGCGGCGGCGATACCGCCCTGCGCCCAGCGGGTGGAGCCGTCGTCGAGGCGGGCCTTGGTGACCACGACCGTCCTGAGACCGGCCGCCTCGCAGCGCAGGGCGGTGGTCAGGCCGGCGACGCCGGAGCCGACGACCACGACGTCCGCGGCGATGTTCCACCCGGGCGCGGGCGCGTGCAGTCGTATGCCTGTGCTGGTCACGAGGCGGCTCCGAAGTTGAGGGGGATGTTGTCGATCAGCCGGGTCGTCCCGACCCGGGCGGCGACGGCGAGAACGGCCTCGCCGGTGAAGTCGTCCTCGATCTCGGTGAAGTCGGACGGGTCGACGAGGGCGAGGTAGTCCAGCGCGAGCGGGGGATCGAGGCGGGCGGCGTCGTCGAGGACCAGGCGAGCGGCCGCGCGGACCGCCGACGGGGCGCCCGGGAGCGCCTTGGCGACGGCGTGCGCGTCGGCGGCCGCGCGGGACTCCCCGATGGCGCTCAGCGCCTCGGCACGCGCACGCGTGGCGGGCACCTCGATCGCACGGGCGCGCAGCGCCTCCTGCGCCGCGTGCCGGTCGCGGCCGGCGAACAGCGCGCCGGACAGCGCGAGCGCCGTGCGCCGTTCGGCCGGCGAGAGGTAGCGGTTGCGGCTGGACAGGGCCAGCCCGTCGTCCTCGCGCACGGTCGGCACGCCGACGATCTCGATGCCGAAGTTCAGGTCCCGCACCATGCGACGGATCAGGGCGAGCTGCTGGGCGTCCTTCTGGCCGTACAGCGCCACGTCGGGGCGGGTGAGGTGCAGCAGCTTGGCGACGACGGTGAGCATGCCGTCGAAGTGGCCGGGGCGCGATGCGCCTTCCAGGCGCTCCCCCATGGGGCCGGCGCTGATGCGTACCTGGGGCTCGCCGCCCGGGTAGACCTCGTCCACGGAGGGGGCGAACACGACGTCCGCGCCCGACTCCTCGGCGAGCTTGAGGTCGGCTTCCAGGGTGCGCGGATAGCGGTCGAGGTCCTCTCCCTGGCCGAACTGCAGGGGGTTCACGAAGACCGTGACGACGACCTCGCCGTCCGGGCCGGCGATCTGGCGTGCGGTGCGGATCAGCGTGGCGTGGCCCTCGTGCAGGGCGCCCATGGTCATCACGACGGCGCGGCGGCCCGTCCGCGCGCGGACGCGCAGTTCGCCGGCGGTACGCAGCAGGACGGTGCTCATCGGGCATCTCCTTCGGCGCCGTGGGTCCCGTGGGCGAGTACCCCGAGGAGGTCCTGAGCGAGTTCCGGCTTCAGCAGGCCGTGGGCGAGCGCCCGGTCCGCCGTCGCGCGGGCCATCGCCAGATAGCCGGCGACGGCCTGCGGGGCGTGCTTCCGCAGCTCCTCGACGTGTGCGGCGACCGTGCCGGCGTCCCCGCGCGCGACGGGGCCGGTGAGGGCCGCGTCGCCGGAGCGCAGGGCGTTGTCGAGGGCGGCGCCGAGCAGCGGGCCGAGCATCCGGTCGGGGGCCTCGACTCCGGAGGCGCGCAACAGCTCCATGGACTGGGCGACCAGCGTCACCAGGTGGTTGGCGCCCAGCGCGAGGGCCGCGTGGTACAGCGGCCGCATCTCCTCGGCGATCCACTCGGGTTCGCCGCCCATCTCGATGACCAGCGCCTCGGCGGCGAGTCGCAGTTCCTCGGGCGCGGTGACGCCGAAGGAGCATCCGGCCAGGCGCTGTACGTCCACGGGGGTACCGGTGAAGGTCATCGCCGGGTGCAGGGCCAGCGGCAGCGCGCCCGCGCGCAGAGCGGGGTCCAGGACCTTGGTTCCGTACCGCCCGGAGGTGTGCACCAGCAGCTGGCCCGGGCGGACCGCGCCGGTCTCGGCGAGGCCCTTGACGAGGCCGGGCAGGGCGTCGTCGGGGACGGTCAGCAGCACCAGGTCGGCGCGCTCCATGACCTCGGCCGCGGGGACGAGCGGCACGTCGGGCAGCAGTCGCGCGGCCCGGCGCCGGGAGGCGTCCGAGACCCCGGAGGCGGCCACCGGCCGGTGTCCGGCGAGTTGGAGGGACGCGGCGAGCGCGGGGCCCACGCGGCCGGCGCCGACGACGCCGACGGTGAGCCGCGCGGGGCGGTCCTGGGTGTCTGGCTGTTGGACTGTACTCACGCGACGGAGGCCTTCCCGTTCCAGTCCGCTCTGGGTACCGGACGATTTCTCGTCATGTTAACGCGATCGGTTCCAGGGGTGTTCGGTTGTCCACAGGCTGTGGGTTCCCGTGTGCCGCGCATGTACTGACGCGCGTACGAAAGCCATGGGAACGCGAGCACATGGGCACGCGTACCGAAATCCGGATGCCCGCGCGGAGGAGCGCGGGCATCATCCGGGGATGAGCGATACGGCGGAGCAGACACAGGACGGCCAGGAGCGGGAGCAGGTCTGCGACGAAGAACGACGTGCACAGCGCAGAGCGCGGCGCATAGCCGCCTGCAGAGGCGCGGACCGCGCCCTCGCGCGCCTCGGGTTCCTCGGCACCCTCCGGGAGCGTCTGGCCCTGCTGGACGCGGCGTCCGACGTCTACGACCTCGACGAGACGTCGGACATCTACGGCGACGGAATCGTCGAGGCCCTGGAGAAGAAGGTCGCGGGACTGCTCGGCACGGAGGCCGCCGCCTTCTTCCCGACGGGCACGATGGCCCAGCAGGTCGCCCTGCGCTGCTGGGCGGGCCGCACCGGCAACGCTGCCGTCGCCCTGCACGGGCTGGCCCACCCGGAGCTGCATGAGCGGAACGCGTTCAGCCAGGTCAGCGGATTGCGCCCGCTCCGGATCACGAGCGAGCCCCGGCTGCCGACCGCGGACGAGGTGCGGGACTTCGACGAGCCCTTCGGGGCACTGATGCTGGAACTCCCGCTCAGGGACGCCGGATTCGTGCTGCCCTCCTGGGAGGAGCTCGTCGCCGTCGTCGAGGCAGCCCGGGAACGCGACGCGGTGGTCCACTTCGACGGGGCACGCCTGTGGGAGTCCACCGTGCACTTCGGCCGCCCTCTGGAGGAGATCGCGGGGCTGGCCGACAGCGTCTACGTGTCGTTCTACAAGTCTCTGGAGAGCTACGGCGGCGCCGCCCTTGCCGGCCCGAAGACCCTCGTCGAGGAGGCGAAGGCCTGGCGGCACCGGTACGGCGGCACGGTCTTCCAGCAGTTCCCGACCGCGCTGTCGGCACTGGTCGGACTGGAGCGAGAGCTGCCGCGGCTGCCCGAGTACGTGGCCCACGCGCGCGTGGTGGCCGACGCGCTGCGCGAGGGGTTCGCGGCGGCCGGGGTGCCCTGGGCGCGCGTGTACCCGGAGGTGCCGCACACCCATGACTTCCAGGTCTGGCTGCCGTACGACGTGGACGCCGTCTCGGAGGCCGCGATCCGGCAGGCCGAGGAGACGAGGACCGTCCTGTTCGCCAACTCCTGGGACGAGAAGGGCCCGGACCTGGCCGCCACGGAGGTCTACGTACGGGCCTCCGGCCTGGAGTGGACGCCGGACGACGTGAAGTCGGCGGTGGCGGACTTCGTCTCCCGGCTGACCGCCGAGGACGGCGGCTGATCAGCATCCGGAACGGAGTCGTGGCCGCAGCCGACGGCTCACGGCCGGCGTGTCCGCCCGCGGGCCGGCCGTTCGGCGGGCACCGCGCGGGAGGCGCGGCGGTCCCGCGGTTCCCCGGCGGCACGGCGCGCGAGGCACCGCAGCCCCGAGGCTCCCGCGGAACCGGACCTTGGCGGCCTCTGACGGATCCCGCTAGCCGCGACCGCCCGCGCGCACCAGCCCCGTCTCGTAGGCCAGCACCACCACCTGCACCCGGTCCCGCAACCCCAACTTGGTCAGGATGCGGCCGACGTGGGTCTTGACGGTCGCCTCGGACAGCACGAGCCGGGCCGCGATCTCGCCGTTGGACAGGCCCTGGGCGACCAGCATCATGACCTCGCGCTCCCGGTCGGTGAGCCGCTCCAGCTCCTTGTGCTGGGGCTCCCTGCCGGCGCTCGGCAGCATCGGGGCGAAGCGGTCGAGCAGCCGGCGTGTGGTGGACGGCGCCACCACCGCGTCGCCGCTGTGCACCGAGCGGATGGCGGTCAGCAGCTCGCCGGGCGGCACGTCCTTGAGCATGAAACCCGAGGCGCCCGCCTTCAGCCCGGAGAACGCGTACTCGTCCAGATCGAAGGTGGTCAGGATCAGCACCTTCGGCGGATCGGGCTCCGAGCAGATGCGGCGGGTGGTCTCCACCCCGTCCAGCTTCGGCATCCGGACGTCCATCAGCACGACGTCCACGGCGGTCGAGCGCAGCACCTGAAGGGCCTCCACACCGTCGCCCGCCTCCCCGACGACCTCCATGTCCGGCTGGGCCGCGAGCACCATCCGGAACCCGGTGCGCAGCAGCACCTGGTCGTCGACGAGCATCACGCGGATCGTCATGGGGCCTCTTCCGTGGGTCGTTGCGGGGCGTGGGACAGGGAGCGTGACAGGTGTCAACAGAGGGCGTACGTCGGCGTCAGTGCGCCGGTTTGAGCGGGAGCAGGGCGCTGATGCGGAATCCTCCGCCTGGACGTGGGCCGGCGTCCAGAGTTCCGCCGACCATGCCGACCCGCTCGCGCATACCGATCAGACCGTGGCCGGCGCCGTCGACGCCGCCCTCCTCGTACAGCTCGTGCGGGGCGCCCTTGCCGTCGTCCTCGACGAGCAGGCCGAGGCCGTCGTCGAAGTAGACCAGCCGGACGCTGGCGCCCGCGTTCGGGCCGCCGTGCTTGCGCGTGTTGGTCAGCGCCTCCTGCACGATGCGGTACGCGGTGAGCTCGACGCCGCTGGGCAGCGGGCGCGGGGTGCCCTCGATCTTGAAGTCGACGGGCAGTCCGGAACCCCGGCACTGCTCGACCAGGTCCTCGATCTGCTCCACGTCGGGCTGCGGGACGTACTCGCCGCCCTCCTGGTGCTCGCCGGTGCGCAGCACGCCCAGCAGGCGGCGCATCTCGGCGAGGGCCTGACGGCCGGTGGAGGAGATGGTCTCCAGGGCTTTCTTCGCCTGGTCGGGGGCCGCGTCGAGGACATAGGCGGCGCCGTCGGCCTGGACCACCATCACCGAGACGTTGTGCGCGACGACGTCATGCAGCTCGCGCGCGATCCGCGCGCGCTCGGCGGCGACCGCGACCTTGGACTGCGCCTCGCGCTCCTTCTCCAGCCGCGCGGCCCGCTCCTCCAGTTGCGCGAAGTAGGCGCGACGGGTGCGGATCGAGTCGCCGAGGACCCAGGCCAGCGCGAACGGCACCGTCTGGAAGATCATTATGCCGACGTTGCCCAGGGCGCTCGTGTCCTCGTTGGGCCAGCGCACCTGGGCCACCGTGGCCGCGCACAGACCCGACGCCAGCGCGAGCCGGGAGGCCCAGCGCTCACCCGTGGCGGCCACGGTGTAGACGATCGCCAGCAGGGCGAAGTCGGCGGCCATCGTCTCGACGTCCAGCGCGACCTGCGCCACACCGAGCCCGAGGCCCAGCAGCAGCATCTTCTCCGGCATCTTCCGGCGCAGCGCGACCACCAGGCACAGCAGCAGCATGACCGGGACGATCAATCCGGGGGCGTCAGTCCCCCGGCCGACCTGCCGGGCTTCCTCGCTCGCCACCGAGATCCCGAGCAGGACAACGGCCCAGACAATGTCGACCCATGTCGGGTGCCTGCGGAGGAAGTCATAGAGGCGCTGCACGTAACCCAGCGTAGGGAAGCGAGATGCGTGCAGGGGTCAACCGGAGGACCGATCCCTGTCCCGCCCGCATACTCCGCAAGGTGGAGTTTTGGTGATTGCGTTCCCTAACCTGGGCCGGTGACGGCAGAGGCGAGGGGCGAGTGGCAGGGCTGGCGGGCGGCGGCCGAGGCCGCGTTGTACGGCCCGGACGGCTTCTATCGCAGGCCCGAGGGACCGGCCGGGCACTTCCGTACGTCCGTGCAGGCGTCGCCGTTGTTCGCCGAGGCCGTGGCCCGGCTGCTGTGCCGGGCGGACGAGGCGCTGGGGCGGCCCGCGGAGCTCGCGTTCGTCGACATGGCCGCGGGACGCGGCGAGCTGGCCGCAGGAGTACTCGCCGCACTGCCGGCCGAGGTGGCCGTCCGCGCGCGCGGGTACGCCGTCGAGATCACCGAGCGCCCCGAGGGCCTCGATCACCGGATCGAGTGGCTGGCCGAGCCCCCGAAGGGGATCACCGGGCTGCTGTTCGCCAACGAGTGGCTGGACAACGTGCCCGTGGAGGTCGCCGAGGTGGACTCCGCGGGCGAGGCGCGGCGGGTGCTCGTACGGGGAGACGGGCGGGAGCGGCTCGGGGAGCCGGTCTCCGCAGCGGAGGCGCGGTGGCTGGCGCGGTGGTGGCCGCTGCCGGCCGAGGAGGGGTTGCGGGCGGAGATCGGGCTGCCCCGCGACGAGGCGTGGGCGGCGGCGGTGGCGACCGTGGAGCGGGGCCTCGCGGTGGCGGTGGACTACACGCACGCGGCAGACGCGCGCCCCCCGTTCGGGACGCTCACCGGCTTCCGGGAGGGGCGCGCGACGGCGCCCGTGCCGGACGGGTCCTGTGACATCACGGCCCATGTCGCCCTGGACGCGTGCCTGGAAGCATGCGCGCTCCCCGGCGGGCGCGTACTGACCCAGCGCGACGCCTTGCGCACCCTCGGCCTCACCGGCGCACGCCCCCCGCTCGCGCTGGCGTCCACCCAGCCCGCGGCCTACGTGCGCGCCCTCGCGAGCGCCGGCGAGGCCGCCGAGCTCACCGCGGCGGGCGGACTCGGCGACTTCGGCTGGCTGCTCCAGCCGGTCGGCGTCTCGGACGTGCTCACCGACTGAACCCGCCCACCCACTGAACCTGCCGAGAGCCGCCCGACCGCGAGAACCGCCCCAGCAGGAGAGCCGCCCGACCGCGAGAACCCCCCGACCGCGAGAACCATCCACCCGGGAGAACCGCCCGACGCCCTACTTGTCGATGTCCCCGACCACGAAGAACAGTGACCCCAGGATCGCCACCATGTCCGCCACCAGCGTGCCCGGCAGCAGCACCGCCAGCGCCTGGATGTTGTTGTACGAGGCCGAGCGCAGCTTGAGCCGGTACGGGGTCTTCTCGCCCTTGCTGACCAGGTAGTAGCCGTTGATGCCGAGGGGGTTCTCGGTCCACGCGTACGTGTGTCCCTCGGGCGCCTTCAGGACCTTGGGGAGCCGCTGGTTGACCGGGCCGGGCGGCAGCTCGGCGAGCCGGTCGAGGCAGGCGTCGGCGAGGTCCAGGGCATTGTGGGTCTGTTCCAGGAGGACCTCGAAGCGGGCGAGGCAGTCGCCCTCCTTCCGGGTCACCACCTTCAGGGTGTCCCGCAGCTCCCCGTACGCGAGGTAGGGCTCGTCGCGACGCAGGTCGAAGTCGACACCCGAGGCGCGCGCGATCGGCCCGCTCACGCCGTACGCGTGCACGGCCTCCGGCGCGAGGGCGCCCACGCCCCGCGTGCGCCCCCGGAAGATCTCGTTGCCGAGCACCAGGTCGTCGAACCGGTCCATGCGCGAGCGCACGGCCGCGACCGCCGCACGCGCGCGTGCGGCCCATCCCGCGGGCAGGTCCTCCTTGAGGCCGCCGACGCGGTTGAACATGTAGTGCATACGGCCGCCGGAGACCTCCTCCATGACGTTCTGGAGGACCTCGCGCTCCCGGAACGCGTAGAAGACCGGCGTGATCCCGCCGAGCTCCAGTGGGTACGAGCCGAGGAACATCAGATGGTTCAGCACCCGGTTCAGCTCGGCGAGCAGCGTACGGGTCCACACCGCGCGCGGGGGGACCTCCATGCCGAGCATGCGCTCCACGCCGAGGACCACCCCCAGCTCGTTGGAGAAGGCCGACAGCCAGTCGTGGCGGTTGGCGAGCATGATGATCTGGCGGTAGTCGCGCGCCTCGAAGAGCTTCTCCGCGCCGCGGTGCATGTAGCCGATCACCGGCTCCGCGTGCTGGATCCGCTCGCCGTCCAGGACGAGCCTGAGGCGCAGCACCCCGTGCGTGGACGGATGCTGCGGGCCGATGTTGAGCACCATGTCGGTGCTCTCCGCGGCGCCGCCGATTCCGACCATGGTCTCCGTCGTAGGAGTCATGGACCCAGTCTCTCCTACGTACGCTGGCCTCATGGAGACGGGGAGCGCGGCGGACACGGGGACGACGGGGGCCGAGCCGGTGTGGACGGGGCTGCCGCCGAGACTGCTGAGCATGCGGCGTCTGCTGCTCGTGGTGTGGCTGGGCCTCCTCGCCCTGGCCGTGGGGCTGCTGCTGGGGCTGCTCGTCGGGCCCGGCTGGGCCGCCTTCGCGCTGCTGCCGCTGGCGCTGGCCGGGTGGGGGTGGGTGATGCTCGGCCGCAACTGGCGCTCCTGGCGGTACGCCGAACGCGCCGACGACCTGCTGATCAGCAAGGGTGTGCTGTGGCAGGAGGAGACCGTCGTGCCGTACGGGCGGATGCAACTGGTCGAGGTCACCTCGGGGCCGGTCGAACGGCACTTCCGGCTGGCCAGCGTGCAGCTGCACACCGCGGCCGCCGCGACCGACGCGACCATCCCGGGGCTCGATCCTGCCGAGGCGGAACGGCTGCGCGACCGGCTCACCGAGCTCGGCGAGGCCCGATCGGCGGGGCTGTGACGGCCCCGGGCGTCGAGGACGGAGTACGCGAGACGCCGCCCCTCGACGAGCGACGGCTGCATCCAGTGACCCCGCTCAGGCGGGCCTGGGCGCCGATCGCCGTGATCATCGGGTGGGCCGTGCACGATCCGAACCAGGCGCAGGAGCAGTTGGCCAGGCTGACCACGGCCACCCTGCTGATCGGCCTCGCCGTGTTCGTCCCGGCCGCCGCCCTCTACGGCTTTCTGACCTGGTGGTTCACCCACTTCGCGGTGACCGACAGCGAACTGCGCATCCGGACCGGGCTGGTGTTCCGGCGCACCGCGCACATCCGGCTGGAGCGGATCCAGGCCGTCGACGTGACCCAGCCGCTGCTCGCGCGGGTCGCGGGCGTCGCGAAACTCAAACTCGACGTCATAGGGGCCGACAAGAAGGACGAGCTGGCCTTCCTGGGTGAGGACGAGGCGCGTGCCCTGCGCGCGGAACTCCTCGCGCGCGCCGCCGGGTTCGCGCCCGAGACGGCGCACGAGGTCGGCGAGGCGCCCTCCCGGGAACTGCTGCGGGTGCCGCCGCGCGTCCTCGCCGTCTCGCTGGTGCTGACCGGCGCGACCTGGGGCGCGCTGGCCGCCGCCCTCGTCGTACCCCCGCTTCTGTGGCTGGCCACCCACAGCGTGTGGACGGTGCTCGCGACCGGCCTGCCGCTGCTCGGCGCGGCGGGCGCGAGCAGTGCGGGGCGGTTCGTCGGCGAGTACGACTGGACGGTGGGCGAGTCTCCGGACGGGCTGCGCATCGACCACGGACTGCTCGACCGGACGCACGAGACGGTGCCGCCGGGCCGCGTGCAGACCGTACGGATCGTGGAGCCGCTGCTGTGGCGGCGGCGCGACTGGGTGCGGGTGGAGCTGGACGTGGCGGGATCGTCCAACTCGGTGCTGGTGCCGGTCGCCCCGCGCCCGATCGCCGAGTCGGTCGTCGCACGGGTGCTGCCCGGGGTGACCGTGCCGCCGAGGTCGGCGCTGTCCCGGCCACCGCGACGGGCCGGACGGTGCCTGCCGGTGTGGTGGCGGGGGTACGGACTCGCCGTCAGCGACGGCGTGTTCGCGGCCCGGCACGGGCTGCTGCGCCGGAGCCTGTCCCTCGTCCCCCACGCGAAGGTGCAGAGCGTTCGGCTCGCTCAAGGGCCCTGGCAGCGCCTGTGGCGGATCGCGGACGTGCACGTGGACACGGGGGCCAACAAGACCGTGACAGCCCGTCTGCGGGACGCCCAGGAGGCGGCGGAGCTGCTCGGGGCCCAGGCGGAGAGGTCACGGACGGGACGCAGAGACGCCCGGCCGGATCGGTGGATGGCTCCCTAGCCGCCGACGCCGGGGGACACCGACCGGGAACCGCTCGCCGCCCAGCTCAGGACACCGCGCTCCGCAGGCCCTGTACGTCGATCTGTTCCGTCTCGTCGTGGGCCGTCAGGTCGATCACCTGGCCGACGCCCCGCGCGCTCTCGTCCGCCGGCTTGAAGTCCGCCTCGGACTCGGCCTTGTGGAGGGCGAGCGCCTCCTGGCCGACCACGTCGGCGAGGTCCTCGTTCTGCACGGCCTCCAGGGCAGCCGGCGCGGCGCCGTGCTTCGCACCGAAGAAGTCGAAGCCGCCCTCGACCGAGGGACGCCGCGCGGGCGTCGGCGGTACGACCGCCACCGCGGTCGGCGCGACGAAGTGCCCGGTGGGCTGCTGGGCGGGCTGGGCCGCCCTCGCCGAGGAGGTGGCGGCCGCGCGCTGATGCCCGTCGACCGCCTCGGGCTTCCCCTGCGCCTCGTCCTCCTGCGCGGCCTCCGGCTGACCATTGCCGGCGGCACCGGCCACCGGGCCCTCGGTGGCGGGGACCTTCACCGTCTCGCCGCCGAAGGCGTCCTTGGACACGCCGTCGGGGACGTCCTTGGGGCCCGCCTTCTTCAGGTCTTCGGAGTTCTTGGAACGAGCGGCAGGACTGGTGTTCTTGAAGTCCTTTGACTTCTTGGACTTCTTGACGTTGGCGTTGGCCTCGGTGTCCTCGGATTCGTCGGCCTCGGTCTCCGCGGAGTCCGTCGCCGTAGCGTCCGTACCGTCGCCGTCGCCGTCGGCGTCGGATTCGCCGAAGCGCGCCAGTGCCCCCATGGCCCGCAGGAACAGCTGCGCCCCCTCCGGCGAGAAGATCGCGGGAACCTCGGGCTGATCCTCCGCCTCCGGTTCGGCCGGGGCGGCCACAGCCCTCGCCTCCGCCTGCGCCTCCACCACGGATCCCGCCTGGGCCGGCAGCAGCTCGCGCGCCGGGGCCGACGCCTCTATCTCCAGCAGACGGCGGCCCTCCAGGGCGCTCGCCCGCTCGGTCTCCGCCGTGGCGTACCGCCGCAGCAGCGCCGCGTGTTCGTTGCGCAGCCCCGCCAGTTCCGACCGCTTGGCCCGCAGCCGCTGCTCCAGCTTGACCCGCAGCTCGCGCGACTCCTCCAGGTCGGTCTCCAGCTCGGCGACCCGCTCCTCGTACCGCCACTCGTCGCTCGCCCGCGCGCGCGTGAGGTCAGCGACCCGCTTGCCGGCCTGGGTGTCCCAGTGGCGCATGACGACCGCACCGCCGATGGCCGTCGCCGCGGCGGCTGCGGCCAGCCCGCGGAGCACCGTCGCCTCCGTGAACAGCCATGGGCCCAGGGCGCAGACGACGGAGACGCCTGCGATCGCCGACGGGGGGAGCAGTCTGTGCAAAGGCGGGGAATGGCGGTGACGTCCACGTGGCATGGCCAGAAACTTACCGCGAGTAGGGGAATGTTGGTGCCCCACCCCGTAAAAAGACAGCATCCCGCGGCCTTCACATGCCATCAGGAATCAGATCGGTCACCGAATTCGGCAGGACCGGCCGGACAGGGCCGACGAGTACGGAGGAGTAGGCGGCGAGTACGCGGCGAGCAGGGGGCGAGTACACCTGAAAAAGCAAGATCATTCTCAGCGGTCGCCCAGCCGTCCGCCGATCCACTGAAGGGTCGCCGGAATCTCCCGTCTCCAGGTGTTGAAGTTGTGCCCGCCGCTTTCGAGGATGATCGAGGAGATACGGGTCCGCTTCGTGTCCTTGACCCGCTCGATGAACTTCAGGGTGGCCTTGTAGTTCGGCTCTCCGACCCTGCTGCTGGTGACGAGCAGCGAAGTGTCGGGACCGGGCATGTGCTTGAGGTACCACCAGAGGTTCGCGCGGTCGCGCAGCTCCTTGTCGCCGTGGAAGAGGTCGCCCGTGGTGGGATCGACGGGTGCGTTGTAGTACGCCGACAGGCCCGCCCCGGCGGCGTACACCCCGGGGTGGTGCAGGGCGAGTTTCAGTGCGCAGTAACCGCCCGTGGAGTCGCCGATGATGCCCCAGCTCCCCGGTTCCCTGCCCACCCTGTAGTGCGCGGTCACGGCGTCGGGCAGGTCCTTGGCGAAGAACGACTCGGTCTGCGGGCCGCCCGGGATGTCCACGCACTCCGTGTCCCGCGGCGGTGCGACGGTCGGCCGCAGCATCACCAGGATCATCGGCTGCATACGGCCGTCCTGCGCGAGTTCCAGAGCGGTGCGCGGGTAGTGGAGTTTGTCCACCAGCGCGCGTGCGGTGCCCGGATAACCGGTGAGGACGACGGCCGCGGGAAAGGTCCGCGTGCGATAGCGCGACTGGAAGTACTCCGGCGGCAGATACACGTACGCGCGCGTGGCGATGCGTGTCGTACGCCCCACGATGTCGACCTCGTCGATCTGCCCGCCAGACGACGCCCGGAAGCCGCCCCTTCCCTGCACCCTTCCCGTGTCGATCACCTGGAGGGGCCCGCCCGAGGGGACGCCCGCAGCGTGGTCGACGACCACACCCTGATCGGTCTCCCGGCCGAACAGGTCCGCCCAGGAGGCGTAGAACCCGAAGGCCTGGTTGGCGGCCAGGCCCACCGACACGAAGAGTGCCACCTGGGTCGCGAGCAGAAGACCCACTCGCCCGCCGACGGCCCGCCAGCTCCGCCGTGCCAGCCGCGGCCACAGCCAGACCGTGCCGGCGAACAGCAGTAAGGCGGCCAGCACCGCCGCTACCAGCGTGTTGTTGCTCGTGAGACCCATTTGTTGCTTCCGCTTTCCTCGGCCTTTGGGCCGCCTTTGTGGAGATGAGTGAACCTCTCTCCCCTGGACACCGTCCTAGAGGGCGCAATGTCGCCGGATGCCCGAATCGGCACCGGATCCAAGGTCTCTCGCAGAACTACGGGATGCGATGTCTGTCAGGACAGATGAGGAAATGTCGGGCGGGGTTCCGACCCGATCACCCCGGGTGCGGCGCGTACTGCGTGGCCCGCGCCCCGAAGCAGTACCCGCCCTCGTCGGCAGAGCCTGTGCCCTCGTGGGCCTGGTGGACATCGCCGCGGGCGTCTTCCCGCGCTTCCGGCACAGCCGTATGCACACCATCGCGGAGGTGCTGCCGGGCGCGCTCGGCCCGTTCGCGGCCGCGCTCTCGCTCAGCGCCGGTGTGCTGTTGCTGCTGCTCGCCCACGGGCTCAAGCGCCACAAGCGCCGCGCCTGGCGGGCCGCCGTGGTGCTGCTGCCGGCGGGCGCGATGGCCCAGTTCACGTACCGGCACTCCCTGGTGGGCGTGCTGGTCTCGCTGGCGCTGCTCGCGCCCCTGCTGCGCCACCGCGACCAGTTCACGGCGCTGCCCGACCCGCGCAGCCGATGGCGCGCGCTCGCCAACTTCGTTCTCATGGGAGCCGGTTCCCTCGCCCTCGGGCTGGTCATCGTCAGCGCCCACCCGAACCGCATGGTCGGCGACCCGAGCCTGGCCGATCGCATCACGCACGTCCTGTACGGCCTGTTCGGCTTCGAGGGACCGGTCGACTACCAGGGCAACACCTCATGGACGGTCGCCTTCTCGCTGGGCGCCCTGGGCCTGCTCACCGCCGTCACCACGATCTACCTGGCCTTCCGCCCCGAACACCCCGCCGCCCGCCTCACCGAGGAGGACGAAGCCCACCTGCGTGCCCTGCTGGACAAACACGGCAGCCGCGACTCGCTGGGCCACTTCGCCCTGCGCCGCGACAAGGCCGTCGTCTTCTCCCCCAGCGGCAAAGCCGCGGTCACCTACCGCGTCGTCTCCGGCGTCATGCTCGCCAGCGGCGACCCCATCGGCGACGTCGAGGCCTGGCCCGGCGCCATCGAACGCTTCATGGACGAAGCCCGCGCCCACTCCTGGACCCCCGCCGTCATGGGCTGTTCCGAAACCGGCGGCGAGGTCTGGACCCGCGAAACCGGCCTCGACGCCCTGGAACTGGGCGACGAGGCGGTGGTGGACGTCGCGGATTTCTCGCTCGCCGGCCGCGCGATGCGCAACGTACGCCAGATGGTCAAGCGCATCGAGCGGGCCGGTTACGAGACCCGGGTACGGCGTGTCCGTGACGTCGGGGAAGCCGAACTGGAGCGCATCCGCCGCGCCGCCGAGGACTGGCGCGGCACCGACACCGAACGCGGCTTCTCCATGGCCCTGGGCCGTATCGGCGACCCCGCCGACGGCGACTGCCTCATCGCCACCGCCCACAAGAGCGACGACCACCCCGGCCCGTACGGCGACCTCAAGGCGATCCTGCACTTCGTGCCCTGGGGCACCGACGGCGCCTCCCTCGACCTGATGCGCCGCGACCGCTCCGCCGACCCCGGCATGAACGAACTCCTCATCGTCGCCGCCCTCCAGGCCGCCCCCGTCTCGGCGTCACCCGCGTCTCCCTGAACTTCGCCATGTTCCGCTCCGCCCTGGCCCGCGGCGAGAAGATCGGCGCCGGCCCGGTGCTGCGCGCCTGGCGCGGGCTGCTGGTCTTCCTCTCCCGCTGGTTCCAGATCGAGTCCCTCTACAAGTTCAACGCCAAGTTCCAGCCCCGCTGGGAGCCCCGCTTCGTCGTCTACCGCGCCTCCGGCGACCTGCCCCGCATCGGCTTCGCCGCCATGCAGGCCGAAGGCTTCGTCAACCTCGCCCTCCCGCTGCCGCGCTTCCTGCGCCGCCGTACGGCCCCGGCACGCGTGTGTGCCCACCAGACGGCGGAACGCAACGTCCGGGCGGCGTGACAGCGGTGACCCACGACGGTTCGTGGGTCACCGATACGGGCCGACCGGAAGCCCCACCCTCTCGAGTCCGGAGGTCTCCGCTCGGCCCGCTTCCCACCCATGTACCACGGCCGCGTCGGCCGGGGCCCGGGCAGCACGGGCCCTCGCTGGGCCTACGCTGAACGTATGAGCAAGCAGAGCGGACGCGGGCGCGTCGCGGGCCTTCCGGAGTGGGACCGCTGCGCGGTCATGGGAGTCGTGAACGTCACCCCCGATTCCTTCTCCGACGGCGGCCGCTTCTTCGACACCACGGCCGCCGTCAAACACGGCCTGGACCTGGTGACCGAGGGCGCCGACCTGGTCGACGTCGGCGGCGAGTCCACCCGCCCCGGCGCCACCCGTGTCGACGAGGCCGAAGAGCTCAAGCGGGTCATCCCGGTCGTCCGCGGCCTCGCCTCCGAGGGCGTCAAAGTCTCCGTCGACACCATGCGCGCCTCCGTCGCCGAGCAGGCCCTCGCGGTCGGCGCCGCCCTCGTCAACGACGTCAGCGGCGGCCTCGCCGACCCCGCGATGATCCCGGTCGTCGCCGCGTCGGGCGCCCCCTTCGTCGTCATGCACTGGCGCGGCTTCCTGGAGGGCGGCAACGTCAGGGGGGTGTACGAGGACGTCGTCTCGGAAGTCGTCGACGAGCTGCACGCGCGTGTGGAGGCCGTTCTGGCCGGCGGAATCGCCCCCGACCGGGTCGTTGTCGATCCCGGCCTCGGGTTCTCCAAGGACGCCGAGCACGACCTCGTCCTCCTCGCCCACCTCGACCGGCTGCTGGACCTCGGGCATCCCCTGCTCGTCGCCGCCTCCCGCAAGCGGTTCCTGGGTCGCGTCCTGGCCGGCCCGCAGGGCGCGCCGCCGCCGGCGCGCGAGCGCGACGCCGCCACGGCCGCCGTCTCCGCGCTCGCGGCGCACGCCGGCGCGTGGGCGGTACGCGTGCACGAGGTGCGCGCGACGGCGGACGCGGTACGGGTCGCGCGCGCCGTGGAGGGCGCACGCGCCGCGGGCGACGGGGCAGAAGGAGTCCGGTGAGCGCCCCCCACACCGATGTGGAAGAGGTCGAAATCGCCAACACCTCTTTCTACGAGGCCATGGAGCGCGGCGACTTCGAAACGGTGTCCTCGCTCTGGCTCACCCCGGCCGACCTGGGCGTCGACGAGACGTACCACGACCCGGCCGACGTCGGGGTGATCTCCTGTGTGCATCCCGGCTGGCCGGTGCTCACCGGCCGCGGCGAGGTCCTCAGGTCGTACGCCCTGATCATGGCGAACACGGACTACATCCAGTTCATCCTCACCGACGTGCATGTCTCCGTCAGCGGCGACACCGCCCTGGTGACCTGCACCGAGAACATCCTCAGCGGCGGCCCCGCCCCCGAGGGCAGCGAGGAACTCGGGCCGCTCGTCGGCCAACTGGTGGTCGCCACCAACGTGTTCCGGCGCACCCCCGACGGCTGGAAACTCTGGTCCCACCACGCCTCCCCCGTTCTGGCCGAAACCGACGAGGACGAGGGCGACGACACCCCCGCCTGAGTGGGTAGGCGGCCCAGTGGACGGGCCGGAGGCCGGGCCCCGGAAGCCATCCGGGACCCGCCCACAGGGACCAAGAAGTGGTTGGAATCACCTACCCCCGGGTATAGGCGGCTACCAGCCCGTGAGCCGCCGGGTTCCCCAGGGGAAACGCAGGGTGAAACCTCCTGGCCCCGGCGCGGGCCGGCCTCCCGCGGCCCGGCCCTGTCAGTGCTCGCAGGTAGATTCGTTCGAGGCCGGTGTGCCGCCCGTACACGGACGGACCGGCCGTGACCGTCGATTGCAGGAGTGATTCGCGTGGATCGTGTCGCGCTGCGCGGCCTGAAGGCCCGTGGGCACCACGGTGTGTTCCCCAAGGAACGCGAGGAGGGCCAGACCTTCCTCGTGGACCTCGTCCTTGGCCTGGACACCCGCCCGGCCGCCGCCGACGACGACCTGACGAAGACCGTGCACTACGGCATCGTGGCGGAGGAGGTCGTGGCCATCGTCGAGGGCGAGCCCGTCAACCTCATCGAGACGCTCGCCGAGCGCATCGCCCAGGCCTGTCTGAAGCACGAAGGGGTCGAGGAGGTCGAAGTCTGCGTCCACAAGCCGGACGCGCCGATCACCGTCCCCTTCGACGACGTGACCGTCACCATCACCCGGAGCCGAGTATGACCGCGCCCTTCACCAAGGGTCACAGCGACCCGACCGTACAACCGGTACCCGCCTCCGTCGTCGAGAAGGTCGACGCCGCCGACACCACCCTCCACAACCCGAAACGGGCCGTGCTCTCCCTCGGCTCCAACCTCGGCAACCGTCTGGAGACCCTGCAGGGCGCCATCGACGCCCTGGAGGACACCCCGGGCGTCCGCATCAAGGCGGTCTCCCCGGTGTACGAGACGGAGCCCTGGGGCGTCGAACCCGGCAGCCAGCCCTCGTACTTCAACGCGGTCGTCGTCCTCAAGACCACTTTGCCCCCGTCCTCCCTCCTGGAGCGGGCGCACGCCGTCGAGGAGGCCTTCCACCGCGTCCGCGAGGAGCGCTGGGGCGCGCGCACCCTCGACGTCGACATCGTGGCGTACGCCGATGTCGTCACCGCCGACCCGCACCTGACCCTCCCCCACCCGCGCGCCCACGAACGCGCCTTCGTCCTGGCCCCCTGGCACGACGTGGAGCCCGAAGCCCAGCTGCCCGGACGCGGCCCGGTCGCCGACCTCCTCGGCTCTCTCACCAAAGACGGCGTCGAAGCACGCAAGGACCTGGAACTCCGGCTGCCCGAATAGCCGTTAAGGTCAAGACGGCCACAGTCCGAGGACCTCGGGGGAGCTGAAAGGACACCGTGAGAGAGCTGCGTATCAGGGTGCTGGTCGGCGTGTTCGGCGTCGCCGGGATCCTGTCCTGGGCGGGCGCCCGCCTGTGGAACTCGGTCGGGACCCTGCCCAGCGTCCCCCTGGCCGCCCCCGTCGTCCTGGCCCTGATCGCCGTCGTTCTGCTCTCCACGGCGCTCTCGATCCGCGCCCGCCTCAAGGCCCAGCGCGAGCGCCGCCCCGAGGCCAAGGGCGTCGACCCGCTGATGGCGGCCCGCGCGGTCGTCTTCGGTCAGGCCAGCGCCCTGGTCGCCGCCCTGGTCTCCGGGATGTACGGCGGGACCGGAGTCTTCCTCCTGGAGTCCCTCGACATCCCCGCCCGCCGCGACCAGGCGATCTACGCCGGCTTCTCGGTCCTGGCGGGAATCGCCGTCATAGCGGCCGCCATCTTCCTGGAGCGGGTCTGCAAACTCCCGGAGGACGACGACGACAACACCGGGGCGACCTCGGCGGCGTGATGCCGAGCCGGCCCGGCCCGTTGATCAGCGGGCCAGTATCAGGCTCATCGCCTCGGCCCGCGTCGTGGCATCCCGCAACTGGCCGCGCACGGCCGATGTCGTGGTCTTTGCGCCGGGCTTCCTGATCCCCCGCACCGACATGCACATGTGCTCGGCCTCGATGACCACGATCACACCGCGGGCCTCGAGAATCCTCACGAGGGAGTCGGCGACCTGCGTGGTGAGTCGTTCCTGTACCTGGAGCCGACGAGCGAACACCTCGACCAGCCGGGCGAGCTTCGACAGACCCGTGATCTTGCCGCTCTCCGCCGGGATGTACCCGACATGGGCCACACCGTGGAACGGCAGCATGTGGTGCTCGCACAGGCTGACGATCTCGATGTCCTTGACCAGGATCATCTCGTCGTGACCGAGGTCGAACGTGGTCGTCAGGACGTCCTCGGGCTCCTGCGTCTGCCCTGCCAGCAGCTCCCGGTACGCCCGCGCCACGCGCGCCGGCGTCTCCCTGAGGCCCTCGCGGTCGGGATCCTCGCCGACCGCGATCAGCAGTTCGCGTACGGCGTTCTCGGCGCGCTTCTCGTCGAACTCGCCGATGGATCCCTCGCCGTCCAGCGTCACGGGGTCGGTCATGTGGTGCCTCGTTCCTGTGCCTGTCACGCGTGTGGACCACGCGCCCATTCGCGGGCATACACGAATGCCGCGCCCCCCAGGCTAGAACCTTGGGGGGCGCGGCATCCATTCCGGGCCTGGTGAGGTGAGGCACCGTGGCTCGAGGAGCCGGGAGAGTCAGCTCTCCGGACGGTCCTCGGGGGCCGGTTCGGCCACCGGGGCGGACTCCACCGCGGTGGACTTCGCGGTGCTGATCGCCGGCGTCGCGCCGTTGGCGCCGTTCGTCAGTGCGAGCTCCTTGGGGGAGAGCACCGGCGGACGGGTCGACGGAGTGCGACGGGAGGAGCCGGTCCAGGCCGGCCGCGGGGGACGCTTGACGATCGGGGCGAAGATCTCGGCGATCTGCTCCTTGTTCAGCGTCTCCTTCTCCAGCAGCTGGAGGACGAGGTTGTCGAGGACGTCGCGGTTCTCGACCAGGATTTCCCAGGCCTCGTTGTGCGCGTTCTCGATCAGCTTCTTGACCTCTTCGTCGACCAGCGCGGCGACCTCTTCCGAGTAGTCGCGCTGGTGAGCCATCTCACGTCCGAGGAACGGCTCGGTGTTGTCGCCGCCGAACTTGATGGCACCCAGGCGCTCGGTCATGCCGTACTGCGTGACCATCGCGCGGGCCGTTGCGGTGGCCTTCTCGATGTCGTTCGCAGCGCCGGTGGTCGGGTCGTGGAAGACCAGTTCCTCGGCCGCGCGGCCGCCCAGCATGTAGGCCAGCTGGTCCAGCATCTCGTTGCGCGTGGTCGAGTACTTGTCCTCGTCCGGCAGGACCATCGTGTAGCCCAGAGCACGGCCTCTCGAGAGGATCGTGATCTTGTGGACCGGATCGGAGTTGGGTGAGGCCGCCGCGACCAGGGCGTGACCGCCCTCGTGGTACGCGGTGATCTTCTTTTCCTTGTCCGACATGATCCGGGTCCGCTTCTGCGGGCCCGCCACGACGCGGTCGATGGCCTCGTCCAGCATGTGGTTGTCGATGAGCTTCCCGTTCGACCGGGCCGTGAGCAGCGCCGCCTCGTTGAGGACGTTGCTCAGGTCCGCGCCCGTGAAGCCCGGCGTCCGCCGGGCGACGGCCGACAGGTCGACGTCCGGAGCGACCGGCTTGCCCTTCTGGTGGACCTTGAGGATCTCCAGACGGCCCTGCATGTCCGGGCGGTCGACCGCGATCTGGCGGTCGAAGCGGCCGGGGCGCAGCAGCGCCGGGTCGAGGATGTCCGGACGGTTGGTGGCTGCGATGAGAATCACACCACCCTTGACGTCGAAACCGTCCATCTCGACGAGCAGCTGGTTCAGAGTCTGCTCGCGCTCGTCGTGACCACCGCCGAGGCCGGCGCCGCGATGGCGGCCGACCGCGTCGATCTCGTCGACGAAGACGATCGCCGGAGCGTTCGCCTTTGCCTGCTCGAACAGGTCACGGACTCGGGAGGCACCGACACCGACGAACATCTCGACGAAGTCGGAACCGGAGATCGAGTAGAAGGGGACCCCGGCCTCGCCCGCGACAGCGCGCGCGAGCAGTGTCTTGCCGGTGCCGGGCGGGCCGTACAGCAGCACGCCCTTGGGAATCTTGGCGCCGACGGCCTGGAACTTCGCCGGTTCCTGAAGGAACTCCTTGATCTCCTGGAGCTCCTCGACGGCCTCGTCGGACCCGGCGACGTCCGAGAACGTCGTCTTCGGGGTGTCCTTGGTGATGAGCTTCGCCTTGGACTTCCCGAAGTTCATCACCCGGGAGCCGCCGCCCTGCATCTGATTCATCAGGAACAGGAAGACGACCACGATGAGGACGAAGGGGAGCAGGGAGAGCAGGATCCCGACGAAGGCGTTCTGCTTCGTCGGCGAGACGGTGTAGCCGTCGGGGATCTGCTTGTCCTGGTATTTGTTCTGCAAGGTGCCGGCGAGGGTCGCGCCCTGGTCGCCGATGTAGCTCGCCTGGATCTTCGAGCTGCCCTCGACTTTTACGCCGTCCTTGAGCTCGACCTTGATGGTCTGCTCGTCGCCTGTGGTCAGCTTGGCCGACTCGACCCTGTTGTCATTGATCGCCTGGATCACCTGGCCGGTGTCCACCGTCTTGTAGCCACCGGACGAGCCGACGACCTGCATCAACACGACCACGGCAAGGACGGCCAGCACGATCCACATGACCGGCCCACGGAAGTATCGCTTCACGTCCATCCATACGGAGCGGTGCCGCCCCGTCCCTCCTGCCATAGTGAGTTTGATAAGACAGTTCTTCTGACGGTACCCCAGCATTGTGGACCGAAGCCGCACGGGACAGCTTCGCGAACCCGTCTGAATGCTCCAACGGCGCGAAACCCTCTGGGGTTCCCGATCGTCTTACAGGGCTTGGGCTGTCTGGCTCAGCCGCCGTAGACGTGAGGCGCGAGCGTACCCACAAACGGGAGATTGCGGTACTTCTCGGCGTAGTCGAGGCCGTATCCCACGACGAACTCGTTGGGGATGTCGAAGCCGACCCACTCCACGTCGATGGCGACCTTGGCGGCCTCGGGCTTGCGCAGCAGGGTGCACACCTTGAGGGATGCGGGCTCGCGCGAGCCGAGGTTGGAGATCAGCCAGGACAGGGTCAGACCGGAGTCGATGATGTCCTCGACGATCAGGACGTGCCTGCCCTTGATGTCGGTGTCGAGGTCCTTCAGGATCCGCACCACACCGGAGGACTGGGTACCCGCGCCGTAGGACGACACCGCCATCCAGTCCATCGTGACAGGGGTGGACAGCGCCCGGGCGAGGTCCGCCATGACCATCACCGCGCCCTTGAGGACACCGACGATCAGCAGGTCCTTGTCCGCGTACTCCGCGTCGATCTTCGCGGCCAGCTCGACCAGCTTGGCGTCGATCTCTTCCTTGGTGATGAGCACCTCTTTGAGGTCGGTGCCCATGTCTTTCGCGTCCACCCGCATCACTTTCGGTCGTCCCACACCGGCCGCTCGGACCGCCCACGAGCCGCGTCAGCGATCCGTCGGCGGGCACCGGAATCAGCCTTGCCGAATCACCAGTCTGCCACCCTGCCGCTGGGCTACGACCCGGCCGGGGAGATTGATGGCTCCCTGACCGCGCCAGCCGGTGATCAGGCGGTCGATCTCCTCGATGTGCCGGGCGAAGAGGGAACCGGCCGGGGCACCGGCCTCGATGGCGGCGCGGCGCAGGATGCGGCGGCGCACCGCGGGCGGCAGGGCGTACAGCTTGGCGCACACCAGGAGGCCGGTGGCGTCCCGTACGGAGGCCTCCGCCTGGCCGGCCCAGGCGTCGAGTGCGTCGGCGTCGTCGCGGGAAAGCCGGGCGGTACGGGCGAGGGCCTCGACGACACCCTTGCCGAGGGCCTTCTCCAGGGCGGGCAGTCCCTCGTGGCGCAGCCGGGAGCGGGTGTACGCCGGGTCGGTGTTGTGGGGGTCGTCCCAGACGGGCAGGGACTGGACCATGCAGGCCTTGCGGGCGGTCTGCCGGTCGAGCTGGAGGAAGGGGCGGCGGTAGCGGCGGGCGGCCCCCGGGCCTCCGGACACGGCCGCCATTCCGGACAGGGAGCGGATGCCGGAGCCGCGGGCGAGGCCGAGCAGGACGGTTTCGGCCTGGTCGTCCCGGGTGTGACCGAGCAGGACGGCGGTGGCGCCGTGGCGTTCGGCCGCGGCGTCGAGGGCGGCGTAGCGAGCGTCCCGGGCGGCGGCCTCGGGGCCGCCTACGCGGCCGACGGTCACGGCGGTGGACTCGACCGGGTCCAGGCCGAGTTCACGAAGGCGCAGGACGACTTCCTCGGCGCGCAGGTCGGAGCCGGGCTGCAGGCCGTGGTCGACGGTGATGCCGCCGGCGCGGATGGCGAGCTTGGGTGCCTCGAACGCGAGGGCGGAGGCGAGCGCCATGGAGTCGGCGCCGCCGGAGCACGCCACGAGCACGAGCGGCGAGGGCGGGCGCTCGTGCCATGCGCCGTCGGAGGCGGTGAGCTCTCCGGTCGTGGAGCCGTACGACGTACGACTGTGCGCCGTACGGCTGTGCGTCGTACGGCTGTGTTCGGTGAGGATGTCGTGGAGGACGCGGCGGACCGCCAGGCGTATCGCCGCGACCGCAGGATGGGGACCCATGTCCGGTTCCCTTCATGAAGTTGTCGGGGGTGAGCCCGAGGCATTCGGTCACTCAGAGTGTGTAGATGGTGACAGAACCGGGCCGTTCCCCGAGCATCGCACGCCTACCCATCGCTCACGGTCCCTCGGACGGGTGATTGAAGGGGCGTTCGCCTGCCGTCGGCCGGATTCGTTTCACGACCCCGGCACTCGGTTTCACGACTCGGCCTTGCGATGCACCCGCGCGATCCAGTCCGCCGGTTTGGCGATCTCCGTCTTCGTCGGGAGGGTGTTCGGGGACGTCCACACCCGGTTGAAGCCGTCCATGCCGACCTGGTCGACGACGGCCCGTACGAAGCGTTCGCCGTCGCGGTACTGCCGGAGTTTGGCGTCCAGGCCGAGCAGCTTGCGCAGGGCCATGTCCAGCCGGGAGGCGCCCTTGGCGCGGCGCTGCTGGAACTTCTCGCGGATCTCCGCGACGGTCGGCACGACCTGCGGGCCCACTCCGTCCATGACGAAGTCGGCGTGGCCCTCCAGGAGGGACATCACGGCGGTGAGGCGGGCGAGGATCTCCCGCTGGGCGGGCGTCTGCACGAGTTCCACGAGGGACCTGCCCTCGTCCTCCTCGCCCTCGGGGCGCCCGCCGGCCAGGGACTGGGCGGCCTCCCGGATGCGTTCCAGGACGGTCATGGGGTCGACCTCGGTCTCCCCCAGGAACGACTGGATCTCACCCTCCAGGTGGTCCCGCAGCCAGGGCACGGCCGTGAACTGCGTGCGGTGCGTCTCCTCGTGCAGGCACACCCACAGCCGGAAGTCGTGGGGCTCCACGTCGAGTTCGCGCTCCACGTGGACGATGTTCGGGGCGACGAGGAGCAGGCGGCCGCCGCCGTTCGCACCCGCGGGAAGGTCGCGCGTGGACGGCGCGAACGTCTCGTACTGCCCGAGGACACGGGACGACAGGAACGACAGCAGCATCCCGAGTTCCACGCCGGTCACCTTGCCGCCGACGGCACCGAGGACCGCACCGCCGGGGGTGTTGCCGCGCCGTTCCTGCATCTTCTCCAGGAGCGGTTTGAGGATCTCCCGGAACCCGGCGACGTTCGCCCGCACCCAGCCGGGGCGGTCGACGACGAGGACCGGGGTGTCATGGGTCTCTTCCGTCCCCATGCGAGTGAAGCCCCGGACGTGTTCCTCCGAGGACTTGGCATGCCGGCGCAGTTCCGCGACGACGGCCCGGGCCTCGTCACGACTCACGTCGGGGCCCGGCCGTACGAGCCGGGTCGCGGTCGCCACCGCGAGATTCCAGTCGACCATCTCCGCACCACCGATGCTCGTCATGCGTCAACCGTACGTGAGCGGCCCCACTTGGGGCAGGCCCGGAGGCCGACGGCTGCCGACGGGTGGGCACCGGGCGCCGCGGCCCCGCCGGCCGGCCGCGTCAGTGGCAGCCGCACCCCGCCAGCGCCGTCGCCGTCCGGTCCAGCGCCGACTGGGCCAACCCCGGATCCGTCGTGCCGGCCGTCAGGAAGGCGAAGGCCAGGAGGTGGCCGTCCTGGTCGACGACCGTTCCGGCGAGGGTGTTCACACCGCTGAGGGTGCCCGTCTTCGCTCGTACGATGCCGGCCGCACCGTCCGTGTAGCGGCTGGTCAGGGTGCCGGTGAAGCCGGCCACCGGGAGGCCGGTGAGGACCGTACGGAGGTCGGGGTGGGAGCGGTCGCCCGCCGTGACCAGCAGCGCCGTGAGCAGGTTGGCGGTGAGGCGGTCGGCACGGTCGAGGCCGCTGCCGTCGTGGAAACGGGCACCCTTCAGGGGGAGTCCGAGTTGCTTCAGCCGGTCGGCGACGGCCTTGCCCGCGCCGTCGAAGTCGGCGCGTTCGCCGCTCGCGAGGGCCGTCTGGCGGGCGAGGGCCTCGGCGATGTCGTTGTCGCTGTTGGTGAGCATGCGTTCGACGAGGGCGGAGAGCGGGGGCGAGGAGACCGTGGCCAGGGACTCGGCGCGGTTCGTGGCCTTGGATGGGCCGGGGGCGGTCGTCCTGATGCCGTCCGCCTTGAGGAACGCGGCGAACCTGCGGGTCGCGTCCGCCTCCGGGTCGCTCACGCGGAGCGCGGGACCGGAGGCGGAGTCGTCCGTGCGGGCCTCGTCGGCCATCAGGGCGGTGACCGGGGCAAGGTTCTCGTTGACCCCGATGGGGTGAAGTCGGGGGCCGGCGTACAGGGTTGTGTCGTAGGAGAGCGTGACCTTGTGGAGGCCCCGCTTCTTGAGGGCGGCCGCCGTCCGGTCGGCGAGGGTACGCAGGCTCGCCCAGCCCTCGGCGTCCTGGCGGGCGGTGAGGGTGGGGTCGCCGCCTCCGACCAGGACGAGTTCCCCGGTGTCGGGTTCGAGGGCGGCCCGGGTGGTGAGGCGGTGGTCGGCGCCGAGCGCGGTGAGCGCGGCCACGGCGGTGGCGATCTTCGTGGTGGAGGCGGGGGTCAGGGGGACGTCGGCGCCGGTGCCGTAGAGGCGCCTGCCGGAGGCGGCGTCCACGACGACGGCGCCGCGCCGGGTGCCGAGCGCCGCGTCCTTCAGGAGCGGTCCCAGGACGGCGGACAGGCCTTGCCCGGTCGGGGCCGAGGTGACGGTGTCCGCGCCGCCGCCGAGGGCGGCGAGGACGGAGGCGGCGCTGGGGGCGGGCCGGGGCGCCCCTGCGGCGGTACCGGAGGCGCCGTCGTGATCTGCGCCACCCGTGCGCTCCATGGCAACCGCCCGGTCCCGCTCGGCCGTACGCTGACCGGTGGAGTCCCAGGGGCCGGCCGCGGTCACCACGGAGGCGGCCAGCGCCAGCCCGGCGGTGGCGGCTGTCGCGGTGTACTGCCAGGTCTTGACGGTCTTCGGCCTCGGGATTCGCGCCAGCTGCGGCCCCGCGGCCCGTGCCAGCCGCACGACCTGCGGTTTCGCGGCCGTCGCGGCACGTTCGAGAGGTGGGCGTAGGGCGTTCGCGGCCCGCGCGACACCGGGTCGGACGGCGTTCGCCGCTCGCGCGACAGGGGGTCGTACGGCGTCCTTGGCGCGTGCCAGACGCGGTCGTACGGCGTTCGCGATCCGCGCCGCACGCGGTCTCGCGGCTCGCCAAGACCTGAGCTCTGGCACGACCACCAGCCCCTTTCGCGATCACACACCTGCGTGAGGGACACTTAACCACCAGAACTATGTGCTGATCATGGAGGAGCCACCGGTGGAGTTCGACGTCACGATCGAGATTCCGAAGGGTTCGCGGAACAAGTACGAGGTGGACCACGAGACCGGTCGGATCCGCCTGGACCGTCGCCTCTTCACCTCGACCAGCTACCCGGCCGACTACGGCTTCGTCGAGAACACCCTCGGCGAGGACGGCGACCCGCTGGACGCGCTGGTCATCCTGGACGAGCCGACCTTCCCCGGCTGTCTCATCCAGTGCCGCACGATCGGCATGTTCCGCATGACCGACGAGGCGGGCGGCGACGACAAGCTGCTGTGCGTGCCCGCGCACGACCCGCGCGTGGAGCACCTGCGCGACATCCACCACGTCTCCGAGTTCGACCGCCTGGAGATCCAGCACTTCTTCGAGGTCTACAAGGACCTGGAGCCCGGCAAGTCCGTCGAGGGCGCCAACTGGGTGGGCCGCTCGGACGCCGAGGCCGAGATCGAGCGGTCGTACAAGCGCTTCAAGGAGCAGGGCGGCCACTGATCGCCGCTCGGCACCGCGGGCCGCGTGACCCCTCCCGGGGTGGCGCGGCCCCTTCGCGTCCCTGTGCGCATACTGAGGCTTGCTGAACGTGTCGTACAGGGAGCACAACGGAGTGACGTACGCGGAGGACCGCAAACCGCAGACGGACGAGGCGAGGGGCGTCTTCGATCCGGAGATCACGTCCGAGTTCGCCCTTCCCGACGGGCTCGCCGTCCCCAGGGCCGGTGGCGAGTCGGAGGCCACCTCCGAGTTCGCCCTGCCGGACGGGCTCGACGTCCCGCAGACGCCGCCGGCCGAGCCGGAGGGGTCGGCGTTCAGCCCGCCGCGTACGTACAGCGCGAAGAATCCACCGCCCGCGTTCACGCCGCCGACCGGTGTCCCTGTGGTCAGTCTGACCAAGGACGTGCCGTGGCAGGACCGGATGCGCACGATGCTGCGGATGCCGGTGGCCGAACGGCCCGCGCTGGAGGTGGTGCACAAGGCGGAGGAGGAAGGGCCGGCTGTTCCGCGCGTGCTCGACCTGACGCTGCGTATCGGCGAACTGCTGCTGGCGGGCGGTGAGGGAGCCGAGGACGTCGAGGCGGCGATGTTCGCCGTCTGCCGGTCCTACGGCCTCGACCGCTGCGAGCCGAACGTCACCTTCACCCTGTTGTCCATCTCGTACCAGCCGTCCCTGGTCGAGGACCCGGTGACGGCGTCGCGGACCGTGCGTCGCCGCGGCACCGACTACACCCGGCTCGCCGCCGTGTTCCAGCTGGTCGACGACCTCAGCGACCCCGAGACGCAGATCTCGCTGGAGGAGTCCTACCGGCGGCTCGCCGAGATCCGCCGCAACCGGCATCCGTACCCCGGCTGGGTGCTGACGTGCGCGAGCGGACTGCTCGCGGGTGCGGCCTCCGTGCTGGTCGGCGGTGACCTGGTCGTCTTCGTCGCGGCCGCGCTGGGCGCGATGCTCGGCGACCGGCTGGCGTGGCTGTGCGCGGGGCGCGGGCTGCCGGAGTTCTACCAGTTCACGGTCGCCGCGATGCCGCCTGCCGCGATCGGCATCGCGCTGACGCTGGCACACGTGGACGTGAAGGCGTCCGCGGTGGTCACCGGTGGACTGTTCGCGCTGCTGCCCGGGCGGGCGCTCGTGGCGGGCGTGCAGGACGGGCTGACCGGCTTCTACATCACCGCGGCGGCGCGTCTGCTGGAGGTCATGTACTTCTTCGTGGGCATCGTCGTCGGGGTGCTGATGATGCTCTACGTCGGCGTGCAACTGGGCGCCCATCTCAACCCCGACGCGGCCCTGGGCAACTCCCAGCGGCCGCTGTGGCAGATCGGCGCGTCCATGCTGCTGTCGCTGACCTTCGCGGTGCTGCTCCAGCAGGAACGTTCCACCGTGCTGGCGGTGACCTTGAACGGCGGTGTCGCGTGGTCGGTGTACGGCGCGATGCACTACACCGGCGAGCTGTCACCGGTCGCCTCCACGGCCGTCGCGGCCGGGCTGGTCGGGTTGTTCGGGCAGTTGCTGTCCCGGTACCGGTTCGCGTCCGCGCTGCCGTACACGACCGCGGCGATCGGGCCCCTGCTGCCGGGTTCCGCGACGTACTTCGGACTGCTGTCGTTCGCGCAGAACAACGTGGACAAGGGGTTGGTGTCGCTGTCCACGGCGGCGGCGCTGGCGATGGCCATCGCGATCGGGGTCAATCTGGGGTCGGAGATCTCGCGGATGTTCCTGCGGATCGGTTCGGCCGGGAAGCGGAAGGCCGCGAAGAGGACGCGGGGGTTCTAGGCGCCGGGTGCGTGGTGCGGGCGTCGGGCGCCAAGGAGCTCGGTGGTCCCCTGGTCGGCTGTCAGTAGCCCTGGTTGTACGGGTACTGCTCGTTCTGCTGGGCGTCCTGCTGGTTGCCGTACGGCTGCTGGTTGCCGTACGGCTGCTGGTTGCCGTACGGCTGCTGTGGGGCGTACGGCTGCTGCTGGGGCCGGCCGTAGGGCTGGTTGTCGTAGCCGTAGGGCTGCTGGTCCTGGTCGCCCTGGTTGCCGTAGTAGTACTGCTGGTCGTTCTGGCCCTCGTCGGCCGGGGAGATGCGGCGCAGCTGGGTCGTCGCGTCGTCCATGGGCTGCGGGTGCTGCTGGGCGGGGGCCTGGGGCGGGGTCTTCCTGGACTGGGAGCGGGCCCGGAGGAACTCGATGGCGATCGGGATCACCGAGATGAGGACGATCAGGATGAGGATCGCTTCGATGTTCTTGTTGACGAAGCCGATGTTGCCGAGCCAGGAGCCGAGCAGGGTCACGCCCGCGCCCCACAGGACGCCGCCGATGACGTTGAAGACCAGGAACGAGCGGTACCGCATGCCGCTGACGCCGGCGATGATCGGCGTGAAGGTGCGCACGATCGGCACGAAGCGGGCCAGGACCAGGGACTTGGGGCCGTACTTCTCGAAGAACTCGTGCGCCTTGGTGACGTTCTCCTGCTTGAAGAGGCGGGAGTCCGGGCGGTTGAAGAGCGACGGGCCGACCTTCTTGCCGAACATGTAGCCCGCCTGGTCGCCCAGGATCGCGGCGACGCAGATGAGGGCGATCGCCCCCCACAGCGGGAACTCCAGCTTGCCCGAGGTGATCAGCAGGCCGGCGGTGAACAGCAGCGAGTCGCCCGGCAGGAAGAAGCCGATGAGCAGGCCCGACTCCGCGAACACGATGAGCAGCAGACCCCAGATGCTGTAGGTGTCGAGCAGATAGTTGGGGTCCAGCCAGCTCGGTCCGAGGGCAATCGTCGTCACGGTTCCGGGCTCCTGAGGGGGTGGAGGATGGTGCGGCGTCCTTGTGCGGCCGCACAAAGCTATCAACGCAATGTGTCCGCCCCAGGTTCCACCGGTGCCCTCAGGATGCACTGTGGGTCGTCCGGGACCAAGCTGTGAGTCATGGGCATCGATGACTACGGCGGCGGCCAGGGTCCCGGAGCGGACGTGCTGGTCGTGACGACGAACGACGTTCCCGGCTACCGGGTCCAGGAAGTGCTGGGTGAGGTCTTCGGGCTGACCGTGCGCTCGCGGCACCTCGGGAGCCAGATCGGCGCGGGGCTGAAGTCGATGGTGGGGGGCGAGTTGAAAGGGCTCACCAAGACACTCGTGCAGACCCGGAACCAGGCCATGGAGCGGCTGGTGGAGCAGGCCCGCGCGCGGGGGGCGAACGGTGTGCTGATGTTCCGTTTCGACGTGACGGAGGCGGCGGACGTCGGCACCGAGGTGTGCGCCTACGGGACGGCCGTGGTCCTGGCCCGGGAGTGAGCCCCCCGGGCCAGGACATCAGGAGGTGTGGCGGGCCGCGTTCGCTTTGATCGCGCCCCTGAGGTGTTCGGCGAGGCCGGGACGCATGGAGTCGTAGAACGCCTTGAAGCGCTCGTCGGAGACGTACATGTCGCCGAGGCACAGGTGCATCTCATACCCGCACTCGTAGTACCAGGTACCGATGTGCTGCCGGTGTTCCTCGGCCATGTCCATGGCCCGCTCGCCGGTGGGCGGTTCACCCTCCGCCATCAGGGCCCCGTAGCGCTCGCTCCAGTCGACGGCCTCGGCCTGCAGGCGCTTCCAGTCCTCCTTGGTGTAGCGCGCGGCGCGGCGCTGCGACTCGGCGTACTCCTCCGTGCCGCCCCAGCGCTCTTCCGCCTCCTCGGCGTACTGTTCCGGATCCTTGTCCCCGAAGACCTCGAACTTCTCCTCGGGGGTCAGGTTGATGCCCATCTTGTGTGCCTCCATGGCGTGCTCCACGGCCGCCGCCATCTTCTGCAGCTTCTCGATCCGGGCGGTCAGCAGTTCGTGCTGGCGGCGCAGGTGCGCGCGCGGGTCCGACGTGCCGGCGGCCAGGCCCTCGAGAAGGGCGGCGACCTCGTCGAGCGGGAAGCCGAGCTCCCGGTAGAACAGGATCTGCTGCAGCCGGTCGAGGTCGGCGTCGCTGTAACGCCGGTGGCCCGCGTGGCTGCGCTCGCTGGGGACGAGCAGGCCGATGTCGTCGTAGTGGTGCAGCGTGCGCACCGTGACTCCGGCGAAGCCGGCGACCTGTCCCACGGAGTAGCTCACTTCGTCCGCTCCCTTCTCGGTACGCACTCCACGTTCGGACCTCACGCGACGTTAGGTGCAAGCCCGTTTTCCGCTCCGGAATCGGCATGGCGATTCGGGATGGCGATTCGGGATGGCTCCGCTCCGAGTTCGGTGCGGGGAGGCTCCGGCGCCGGCTCCGGTCCGCTGCGGATGTCGCGCCGGTTTTGTCCGCTTATCGTGAGTGGTGGGGCGATCCCGGACGCAGCTGCGGGAGGACGGAACTCCGGTCCGCCGATCACCGTTCTTCCCATGACACGAGGAGAATTCATGCCGCTCCACAAAGGTCCCGCGAAGTCCGACGAGCGCCTCCTGTCCGTCAACCCGTTCTACGGAGAGGCGAACCCGGCCGCCGGCATGGAAGAGGCCCCGCCCAAGCATCGCCTCCCGGACACTCCCATGCCGCCGACGACGGCGTACCAGCTCGTGCACGACGAACTGATGCTGGACGGCAACGCGCGACTGAACCTCGCCACCTTCGTCACCACCTGGATGGAGCCGCAGGCCGGTGTCCTGATGGGTGAGTGCCGGGACAAGAACATGATCGACAAGGACGAGTACCCGCGTACCGCCGAACTGGAGCGGCGCTGTGTGGCCATGCTCGCCGACCTGTGGAACGCACCCGACCCGTCGGCGGCCGTGGGCTGTTCGACGACCGGGTCGAGCGAGGCGTGCATGCTCGCGGGCCTCGCGCTCAAGCGGCGCTGGGCGCGGGCGAACGCCGACCGCTATCCGTCGCGGGACGCGCGTCCGAACCTCGTCATGGGCGTCAACGTCCAGGTGTGCTGGGAGAAGTTCTGCAACTTCTGGGAGGTGGAGGCCCGGCTGGTCCCGATGGAAGGCGACCGGTTCCACCTCGACCCGCAGGCCGCCGCCGACCTGTGCGACGAGAACACCATCGGGGTCGTCGGCATCCTCGGCTCCACCTTCGACGGCTCCTACGAGCCGATCGCGGACCTGTGCGCCGCCCTCGACGCCCTCCAGGAGCGGACCGGCCTGGACATCCCCGTACATGTCGACGGGGCGTCCGGGGCGATGGTCGCCCCCTTCCTCGACGGGGACCTGGTGTGGGACTTCCGGCTGCCGAGGGTCGCCTCCATCAACACCTCCGGGCACAAGTACGGGCTGGTGTACCCGGGCGTCGGCTGGGCGCTGTGGCGCGACAAGGAGGCACTGCCGGAGGAACTCGTCTTCCACGTCAACTACCTGGGCGGCGACATGCCGACCTTCGCCCTCAACTTCTCCCGCCCCGGCGCCCAGGTGGTCGCGCAGTACTACACGTTCCTCCGGCTGGGCCGCGACGGCTTCAGAGCCGTGCAGCAGTCCACGCGGGACGTGGCGCTGAGCCTCGCCGACCGCGTGGAGGCGCTCGGTGACTTCCGGTTGCTGACCCGGGGCGACGAGCTTCCGGTGTTCGCCTTCACGACCGCGCCCGACGTGCGGGCCTATGACGTCTTCGACGTCTCCCGGCGGCTGCGGGAGCGGGGCTGGCTGGTGCCCGCGTACACCTTCCCGCCGAACCGGGAGGACCTGTCCGTGCTGCGCGTGGTCTGCCGCAACGGCTTCTCGGCCGACCTCGCCGACATGTTCGTGGAGGACCTGACCCGGCTGCTGCCGGAACTGAGGCGCCAGTCGGGGCCGTCGACCCGGGACAAGGGGGCGGCGACCGGGTTCCATCACTGACGCCTGCCCCGGCTCATCGGCTCAGGTGTGCGAACCTCCTCAGGGCCAGCGGAAAGAACACCGCCAGCAGAATCACCGGCCACAGCACGGCGGCCCCCACGTGTCCCGACTCCGCGCCCGGCCAGCCGAACAGGTCCCGTACCGCCGTCGCCGTCTGGGACATCGGGTTCCACTCGACCGCCGTTCCCAGCCAGGACGGCATGGAGTCGGGGAGCGCGAACGCGTTGGACAGGAAGCCGACCGGCCAGACGAGGATCTGCACGGCCTGCACCAGTTCCGGCTTGCCGGCCACCATCGCCAGGTAGATGCCGATCCACAGCATGGCGAAGCGGAACAGCAGCAGGAGACCGAGGGCGCCCAGGAAGCCGCCGACTCCTCCGTGCGCACGCCAGCCGAGGGCGCAGGCGACACCGATCATCACCGTCAGGCTGAGCGCCGACTGGAGCATGTCGGCGGCCGAACGGCCGACCAGGACCGCGCCGTTGGTCATGGGCATGGAGCGGAAGCGGTCGATGACGCCCTTGTTGAGGTCCTGCGTGACGGCGAGCATCGTGCTCTCCAGGCCGAACGCCATGGTGAGCGCGAGCATGCCGGGGACCAGGTAGTCGACGTACTCCCCCTCGACGCCCCGGCCGCCGCCGATGAGGTAGCCGAACATCAGCAGCAGCATCACGGGGAAGACCAGGCCCACCAGGACCTGCGCCGGCTGCCGGGTCCAGTGGGCGAGTTCACGCCGGGTCATGGTCCAGGAATCGGTCAGCGCGTAACCGCTCACGCGGCCTCCTTCACTCGGTGGTCGCCGGTGAGGTGCAGGAACACCTCGTCCAGCGTCGGGCGGCGCAGCAAGACGTCCTCGGCGTCGATGCCTGCCTCCTCCAGGGCCCGTACGACACCGGAGAGGGCGGCCATCCGGTTGGTGACCGGGGCGCTGAGCAGCCGGCGGTCGGTGTCGACGGAGACCTCGTCCCCGGAGACCGGCAACAGCGCGAGAGCCGCGCCCAGTTGACCGCCGTCCCGCAGCACCACGTCGATGCGGTCGCCGCCGGTCATCGCCTTGAGCTCGTCGGCCGTGCCGTCGGCGACGACCCGGCCGGCGTCGACGACCGAGATACGGTCGGCCAGTTGGTCGGCCTCCTCCAGGTACTGGGTGGTCAGCAGGACCGTCGTACCCCCGCCGACGAGGGAGCGGACCGCGGCCCACACCTCCGCGCGGCCGCGCGGATCGAGGCCGGTGGTGGGTTCGTCCAGGAAGAGGACCTCCGGTTCGGTGATGAGGGAGGCCGCGAGGTCCAGGCGGCGCCGCATGCCGCCGCTGTAGGCGCGGACCGGTTTGCGGCCGGTGTCGGTGAGGCCGAAGCGTTCCAGCAGTTCGTCGGCGCGCACGCGCGCACGGCGGGCGCCCAGGTGGTGGAGGCGGCCGAACAGGTCGAGGTTCTGGCGGCCGGAGAGCTCCTCGTCCAGGGCCGCGTGCTGGCCGAGCAGGCCGATGCGCAGGCGTACGTCGTAGGCCCGCCGGACCACGTCGTGGCCCGCCACCTCGGCGCGACCCTCGTCCGGCCGCAGCAGGGTGGTCAGGATCCTCACGGCGGTGGTCTTGCCGGCACCGTTCGGGCCCAGCACGCCGTGGACGGTGCCGCGGGCCACGGTGAGATCGAGCCCGTCCAGGGCCGCCTTGTCTCCGTACCGCTTGCGCAGGCCTTCGGCGACGATCGCGTCGGTCATGGGGGGTCCTTCCGGGTCGGCCGGGATCTGCCGGGTCGGATGATGGGGCGAGCCCGCTAATCAAACTTGACTACTTGCCCGCCGAGGGAGTGTATGCCCGCTCGGGGACTTAGTCAAACTTGATTAGTGGACGTCCTCGGGGTGCGTCTCCCCCGTCGCATACGGGTTCTTCTCGCCCTCCGCCAAGATGCCGACGAACGGCTCCCCCTCGCCGGCGAAGGTGTAGGCGCCGCCCTCGATGCGGGCGATCAGCCCCTGGGTCCACTCGGCTTCGGCGTCGGCCGTGTGGATCCAGAGGTTCATGATCTCGCCGATGTGGCCGAGCTGCTCCGGGCCGTCCTCGGGCACGTAGTGCTCGGTGACGGAGGAGCGCCACTGCTCGATCCCCCGGATCCGTTCCTTCAGGAGCGCCACCGCCTCGGCACGCGGCAGTTCGACGATGAAGCCGATGGCCGCCGACTTCAGGTCCATCTTCTGGTCGTACGAGGTCAGCGCCTCGCGCACCAGCCTGAAGCACTCAGCCTCGCCGGCCTCGGTGATCTCGTACTCCGTCCGCGGCGGCCCCCCTGCCGTGGACGGCGCGATCTCGTGCGCGATCAGCAGTCCCTGCTTCGCCATCTGCTTCAGGGCGTGGTAGATCGAGCCGGGCTTGGCGTTGGACCACTCGTGCGCGCCCCAGTACTCCAGGTCGTTGCGCACCTGGTAGCCGTGGGCCCGCCCGTGCTGACGGACGGCGCCGAGCACGAGGAGACGGATCGCTGACATGCCGTCCAGAGTAGGCCGCGCCGGACTCACCCCCAGGAGGTGCCCTGCTCCTTCGCCACCAGTTCGAAGGCGGTGGCGCCGTCCAGGGACTCCCGGATGATGTCGGCGTGGCCGGCGTGCCGGGCCGTCTCGCGGATCAGATGCAGGACCAGCCAGCGCACGGAGACCCGCTCGTCGGGCGGGAACCAGGGGTCGTTCGGGAGCGGGAAGGTGTCGTCGAGGCTCGGGACCGAGCGGACGTACGCCTCCGTCTCGGCGGCGGCCTTCTCCCAGTGGGCGAGTTGCGACTCGACACTCTCACCCTCGGCCAGCTGGAAACACTCGTGCCAGTTCGACTCGTCCCGCTGCACCGCCGGCGGCTCCCCCTTGGCACGGGCCACCCACGTCTGCTCCACCTCGGCGACGTGCTTGAGCAGGCCGCCCAGGGACAGCTCGCTCGCGCTGGGCCTGCTCGACGCCTGCTCGTCCGTCAGCCCGAGCAGGGCCCGCCGGATGCCGCCGCGCTGCTCGGCCAGGAAGGACAGCAGCGCCCCCCGCTCGTCGCCCTGCGCCTCGGCTCGCACGTGAGTGACCATGACCGGCCGCCTTTCGTCAGACCGGGGGCTTCCCCCGGCACCGACGAAGTTACGGGGGCTTGCGGTCAGCTTCTGTCCGCAAGCGAGAAGGAACTTCGGGGCTACTGCCGCCGTCGAAGTCGCTGTGGGACGACTTCCGCCGACCGCCCAGCGAGGCAGCGTTCGGTATGGACCGGTCGGTCATGGTGCTGGGCGGTGGCGCCGTCCAGGGACACCGGACCGGTCAGGTCTCCCTGCGGCCGACGTGCTCGATGTGGAGCGCCCGCGCCTCCGAATCGAGACGGTAGAGCACGCGCCAGGAGCCATGATGCAGGCGGCGATGGTCGACACCCCAAGCCCGAGACCCTTCGGGCCTGGGATCCTCGGCGCGTTGGTCAGTCGCACGGAGAAGGTCGTCGACGCCCCCGGTGTCGTTCTTGAGGTACCCGGTGGCGGCATCGAGAGCGGCCGGTTCCCACAGGACCTGCCAGGTCACTCGCCCCTCCCGGCCGCCTGGAGCAGCGCGCGGCGCGCCTCATCGTGCGGGACGAGAGGCTCAGCGCGCCCGAGCGCACGGTCCCGCTCCAGGCGTGCGAGGGCAAGGGCGTCCTCGAGGTCCTCCAGTTCGGCCGGGGAGATGAGGACCGCCGCCGGAACGCCGCGATCGGTCAGGGTGATGTGCTCGTGCTGGGCGGCCCGACGGGCGAGTTCGCCAAGCTTGCCCCTGGCCTCAGCAATGGGATACGTAGCAGACATGCACCTGGTGTACACCTGGATGCATGTCTGCGGCGGGGGAACAGACCCCTGTCAGAACGGGAACCCGCTCCGCCCGTGCTGTACCGAGATCCACTTCTGCGTGGTGAAGGCGTCCGCCGACGTGTCGCCGTTCAGGCGGCCGATGCCGGAGTGCTTCTCGCCGCCGAAGGGGACGAGGGGCTCGTCGTGGACCGTGCCGTCGTTCACGTGGAACATGCCGGTGTCGATCTGCTTGGCGAAGGAGACGCCCCGCTCGATGTCGCCGGTGTGGACGGCGCCGCTGAGGCCGTAGGGGGTGTCGTTGACGAGGCGTACGGCCTCCTCCTCGCCGTCGAAGGGGATGAGGAAGGCGACCGGGCCGAAGACCTCCTGGCGGAGCAGGGCGGAGTCGGCGGGGAGGTCGGTGAGGACGGACGGCTCGATCAGGTTGTCGGTCCTGGTGCCGCGTACGAGAGCCGTGGCGCCCTCCGCGATCGCCTGCTCGACGACGGCCGAGATCCCGTCTGCCTGGGAGGAGTTGATGAGCGGGCCGATGACCGTCTCGGGGTCGCGGGGGTCGCCGGCCTTGAGGCTCTTGACCTTGGCCACGAACTTCTCGGTGAACTCGTCCGCGATCGAACGGTCCACGAGGACACGGTTCGCCGCCATGCAGACCTGGCCCTGGTGGACGTACCGGCTGAAGACGGCCGCGTCCACCGCGTAGTCGATGTCGGCGTCGTCGAGGACCACCAGCGCGCTGTTGCCGCCCAGTTCGAGGACCGAGCGCTTGAAGTTGGCGGCGCAGACGGTGGCGACGTGGCGGCCGACCTTGTCGGAGCCGGTGAAGGAGATGACCTTGGGGATCGGGTGCTCGATGAAGGCGTCGCCGATCTCCGCGATGTCGGTGATGACGACGTTGAGGAGGCCGCCGGGCAGGCCCGCGTCCTCGAAGATCTTCGCGACCAGGGAACCGCCGACGATCGGGGTGTTCTGGTGCGGCTTGAGGACGACCGCGTTGCCGAGCGCGAGCGCCGGGGCGACCGACTTGATCGAGAGCAGGAAGGGGAAGTTGAAGGGGCTGATGACGCCCACCACGCCGACCGGCACGCGATAGAGGCGGTTCTCCTTGCCGTCGGCCGGCGAGGGCAGGATCCGGCCCTCGGGGCGCAGCGCCACGTTGATCGCCTCGCGCAGGAACTCCTTGGCGAGGTGGAGCTCGAAGCCGGCCTTCAGCCGGGTGCCGCCGAGCTCGGCGATGATCACCTCGCTGATCTCCTGCTCGCGCTCCTCGACCAGACGCAGCGCTCTCTCGAAGACCGCCCGGCGGGCGTACGGGTTGGTCGCGGCCCACTCCTTCTGGGCACGGGCCGCCGCCCGGTACGCGTCGTCCACCTCGTCGACCGTGGCTATGGTGATCGACGCCAGCTTCTCGTCGTCGTACGGATTGAAGTCGATGATGTCCCAGGAACCCGTTCCGGGGCGCCACTCACCATCGATGTACTGCTGGGCCAGGTCGGTGAAGTAGGACGACATGTGATCCCCAAGTCGCTAGCAGACACACGATCGACGTCACGGTCTGATCACACGTCATCGTACGTGTGCCGCTGGCGAGTTGGGGACGGAGTGCGATGCTTTGGGGATAACCCTACGAAAGCTGGAGAAGGCCCCGGAGCAGGTCCCGGCTCTCGTCCGGTCCCGGGCTGTCCTGCTGGAGTTCCTTGAGCGCCTTCTCGTACTGGGCCACGTCCTCGCTCTTGTCGAGGTACAGGGCGCTGGTGAGCTGCTCCAGGTACACGACGTCGGACAGGTCCGACTCCGGGAAGGAGAGGATCGTGAACGCGCCACTCTCGCCGGAGTGGCCGCCGAAGCCGAACGGCATGATCTGCAGGCGCACATTGGGGCGTTCGGAGATCTCGATCAGGTGCTGGAACTGGCCGCGCATCACCTCACGGTCGCCGTACGGGCGGCGCAGGGCGGCCTCGTCGAGGACGACGTGGCATTCGGGGGCGTTGTCCTCCAGCAGGTACTTCTGCCGCTCCAGACGCAGCGCCACCCGCCGTTCCACGTCCTCCGCGCTCGCGCCCTTCATGCCGCGCCGCACGACCGCGCGGGCGTACGCCTCGGTCTGCAACAGGCCGTGCACGAACTGGACTTCGTACGCGCGGATCAGGGACGCCGCGCCCTCCAGGCCCACATAGGTGGGGAACCAGCTCGGCAGGACGTCCGAGTAACTGTGCCACCACCCGGCGACGTTGGCCTCCTTGGCGAGGGAGAGCAGGGAGTTGCGCTCCGCCTCGTCCGTGATGCCGTACAGCGTCAGCAGATCCTCGACATCCCGTGTCTTGAAGCTCACCCGGCCCAGCTCCATCCGGCTGATCTTCGACTCCGAGGCGCGGATGGAATATCCCGCCGCCTCGCGCGTGATGCCGCGTGCCTCACGCAGCCGCCTGAGTTGCGAGCCGAGCAGCATCCGCCGCACCACCGATCCGGGCTCTCCCGCGCTCACGTTCGCCAGCCTCCCCAACCGTCTTAGGGGCCGAAGTCTGCCACTAAAACACTCCGAGCAGTACTCGTCCGGTTACAGAGATGAAAGAAGCCAAAGTTTCCGCATGGTCGCGGGGCGGGGGCGGGACAGGTTTCGGGAAGAGATGGGCAAGAGACAGGGGAGAAGATGGCGGAATAAATGGCCAACAAGCGGTACGGGAAGGCCTAATTCGGTCAGCTGCACGTGCATCTGCCCTTGCATCTGCTCTGCGCATCGGAAACCATGGTCTCGCGCCACCGCTGCATCGCAACGACCGCGAATTCCCGGGAGTGCCACGCATGGGAACGAATGGATCGACCATGCTCAAGCCATTACGGCAGGGCCTTCCGCCGCTGGATCCCGCGGCCGTGTCCAACGCCGCCTCCTGTGCGCTGCCCGCCCGTTACGAAGCGGTGCGCGAGGCACGGCGGTTCACGCGCGGCACCCTCGACCACTGGGACCTGGGCGAACGCTTCGACGACGTGTGCCTGGTGGTCTCCGAGCTGGTGACCAACGCGCTGCGGCACGCGCTGCCGGCCAACACCCCGCGGATTGCCGAGCAGAGCCCGCCGGTACGGCTGCACCTGATGCGGTGGAGCGAGCGGCTGGTGTGCGCGGTGCGCGACCCGAGCCAGGAGAGCCCGGCCGCGCGGGACACCGACGACTTCTCGGCGGAGTCCGGCCGCGGCCTGTTCCTCGTCGACTCCTTCAGCGACGGCTGGGGCTGGCACCCGCTCGCGGGCACCCTGGGCGGCAAGGTCGTCTGGGCGATGTTCCGGCTGCCCCCGACCGAATGAGACGCGACGGCGCCCGTTGACGTGCGAGTTCTACGCGCGTTACCGGGCGTCGAGCAGCATTTACCCTCGGTTACCCGCCAGTCGCGCGAGCCTCGGGAGCCGTAGGAGTCCCAGGGGCCGCCTCGGTTTCAGCCCGCCACCAGGTGGTCGAACTCGCCGTCCTTGATGCCCAGCAGCATGGCCTCGATCTCGGCGCGGGTGTAGACCAGCGCCGGGCCGTCCGGGAAGCGCGAGTTGCGCACCGCCACCTCCCCGCCGGGCAGCCGGGCGAACTCCACGCAGGAACCCTGCGAGTTGCTGTGCCGACTCTTCTGCCAGGCCACCCGCAGCTGGGTGGCGGCCATGCCGTTGTACACGCCGGACGCGTCGGCAACGCCGTACGCGTCGTACACGTCGTGGTCCACAGGTCGCTCCCCGGTGGTGCACTCACTGGCTGGTGAGGCCATTGATGCAGTGGTCAATTGACCCGGATCATAACCCTGTTCATGTGCAGACGCACGGGCAGCTGCATCTGCAGATGCACGTGCACGCGGGGTGTTCCTGCGGTTACAGCTGTGGTGTGTTCGTACGTGTTACAGCTGTGACGTTTGCTGTGCCGAACTCGTTCCGGCGCCTGCCCCGGAGTTCCGGGACCATGCGCCCAGCTTCGATCATGTTCCCGTGCACGATCCCCCCGTGCTGTAGGAAGAGACGCATGACGGGGCATTCGTGTTCCATGGATCGGGAGATGGTCCGGAATGGACCACCTCCCGAGATGTCGGTCAGCGACCGGAACGAGTCGGTCAGCGGCTGGAATACGGCAGCAGCGCCGTCTCCCGGGCGTTCTTGATCGCGCGGACGAGCAGCCGCTGCTGCTGTGCCGTCACCCGCGTGATCCGGCGACTGCGGATCTTGCCGCGGTCGGAGATGAACTTCCGCAGCAGGTCGGTGTCCTAGTAGTCGATGTACGTGATGCCGGCCTGGTCCAGCGGGTTGGGGCGGGACGTGGCGGGCTCGCGGTCGAGCTTGCGGGCCATCGGGGGTCAGACCTCCAGGAGGGTGTCGAAGGCAGGTGGCAGCCGTTTCCAGGCGGCGCGGCCGGCGGCGCACTCGGTGTCGGTCAACAGGCAGGACTCCAGCAGCCGTTCGAGTCCGTCGCGGTCCAGGCCGGGGGACGTGAAGACGAGGTGCTGGCAGCAGTCGCCGTGCTGGGCCTGCCAGTCCAGCGCGGCAGCGGCCCTGCGGACCGGCGGGACCATCTCCCAGGCCGCGTCCGGCAGGGAGGCCAGCCAGGGGCCCGCGCTCTCCACGCGGAGGGCACCTCCGGCCGCGTCCCAGTGGAGCGGGGTGTCCGGCCGGTCGGCGAGCCAGAACCGGCCACGGCTGCGGGCTGCGGGCTGCGGGCTGCGGCGCAGGTGATGCCTTCCAGTGCGTCGTACAGCCGCTCCGCGTGGAAGGGGCGGCGGCGGTGCCAGACGAGGGTGGACACGCCGTGCGCGTCGGCCTCGGCGGGCAGCAGCGCACAGGCCGGATGCTGGGCGGCGGCGGCCGCCTCCGCGTCGAATCCGGCCAGGGCGGCCCGTGCCGACGGAGAGCGGGCCAGCGGAGAGCGGGCGGCGGGCCAAAGGCCCGCCGGGTCACGCGGGTGGCCGTCCTCGACGGGGATCTGACGGGCGGTCGGGTGCAGCTGGGCGAGCAGTTCGTGGTTGACCAGGGGCGCCTCACCGGCGTCGATGACGCCGACGGCGTCCCGGACCGTCTGTACGACCGTGGCGGTCGCCAGGCCGTGGCAGTCGCCAGGCCGTGGCAGTCGCCAGGCCGTGGCGGTCGCCAGGTCGTGGTGGAGTGTGCGGCACCGCCCAGGGAGGCTTGGTGCGGCAACGGCCACGGGACGCCCCTCAGGGACCCCTGGTAACTTGCTGCGGTCCTCCCGGTGTGCCCGGGGCGAGCGCTACAGCTTGGAGCTTCCGGTGACTGGGACGACTTGGGCGACCAGAGCGACTCGACCGACCAGGGGTGCACGCCGGTGGACGCGGCACGCGGCCGCGGTCGCCTGCCTCGCGGGCGCACTCGCGCTGACCGCGTGCAGCGGTGACGGCGGCTCCGACGACGAGCCCTCGACCGGCTCCGCCACGACCGCCTCCGCGAGCGCGGACACGGGCGGCGGCAGCGGTTCGCCGAGCGAGTCCACGGGAGCGTCCGGGGCGCTGCAGGGGAACTGGCTGGTCACGACCGGCGGCAAGCCCGTGGTCATGGTGATCACCGGGGACCAGGCGGGCCTGTTCAGGACCGACGGGACCGTGTGCGGCGGCACCGCGGCCGAGGCCTCGGACCGCCGGACCATCCACCTCACCTGCAAGGACGGCAACAAGGATCGGGCCGACGGCGTGGTCGACTCCGTATCCGGCAAGACCCTGAAGGTGACCTGGAAGGGCGGCCTCGGCGAGGAGACGTACACCCGGGCGGAGGGCGGAGCGCTGCCGACCGATCTGCTGACCGGGCTGCCGACGGCGAGCGCGGGGTCGTAGCCGACCCGGAGGGGGTGGCGAGCGGGTCGCCCCCTTCGTGTGAAGGTCCTCGCATACGTCATGATCCTCGCGTACCGCTGTCTCGCTCCCAGAGGATCTCTCATGCGCGCCACTCCCCTCGCCGTCACCGCTCTCGCCGCCGCCCTGCTGCTGACCGCCTGCGACAGCGGCGGTGGCGACGGCGGCGGTTCCGGGAAGTCCCAGGGCGCCGGCTCCGGCAAGGCCGGGGATGCCTGTGCGGTCGGGAAGCTGGGCATCGAGGTCGGCCCGGCGAACGTCGCGCCGGGCCCCGGTGACTCGGGCGACGTCCCCGTCTCGCTCACCAACCAGAGCGCGCCGTGCACCCTGGACGGCCTTCCCGGGGCCGTCCTCAAGGCCGGCGACACCTCCGCGACCGTCCCGGGGGCGAGCGACGCGAAGCCGGAGAAGCTGACTCTCGTCAAGGGCGAGAGCGCGACCTTCACCCTCACGTACGTGCGCGGTGGCGCGGCCGGTGGAAAGAGCCTCGCGGCGAAGACGCTGTCGATCAGCATGCCCGGGGCCGCCGGCGACGTGAAGAACTTCCCTTGGTCGTACGGGCCGGTGGCGCTGAAGGCTCAGGGCGGAGCGCCGGACGCCTCGGTGGGGCCGTTCACGCGCGCGGGGGACTGAGAAGAGGCGGAGGGGAGCTCGGGTGGTGTCCCGCGCGCGGGGTTCTCATTCCAGTGGGCGCCGGGATGCGACCTGGGCGCGGTCGGCGGCCTGGGCACCCTCCGTCCAGCCCGCCTCGTCGCTCACTCCCCGAAGTCGGGTCGTGGTCGTCTGCGGGAACATGCGGTCCAGACGGTCGGTGACGGCCACCTCGCGGGAGGCGAGGACCGGCAGCAGGTCCTCGCTCACGGGGGTCGCGGCGGCTTCACGCAGGCGGCTGCCGACGCGGTGGGCGTAGGCGGCGAGGAAGGACTGCCGGAAGGTCTTCGTGCGCTTGCGGCCGCCCGCGCGCTGTGCCGCCTCCGCCTTCGCCAGGGCGGACTGGGCCTGCACGAGCAGCGAGGTGTAGAGCAGTTCGACGACCTCGAGGTCGGGCTCGAAGCCGACGACGGTGGAGAAGGCGAAGGGCTCGTTCCACACGGCCCGGCAGTGGTTGGCGGCGGCGACCGCGTCCAGGAGCACCGCCTTGGCCTGCTCGTACGGCGGTTCGACTCCGATACGGCAGGCGCCGGGCGCGTCGCCGGCGTGGGCCGGGTCCCGGTCCGCGAGGAGCGCCTCATCGATGCTGTGCCGGGCCATCAGCTCCTGCGCCTTGGCGCTGAGCGCCTCCGCCTCCTCCGGGAACCCGGTCGCCTCGGCCTTGGCGAGCAGCGCGCGGATGCGGGTGAGCATGCGGGAGGCGGTGTCGTGCCTGCCCGGGGTGCCCTGCGCGCCGTTTCGTGGCCCGGCGGTCCGCCGTGGCTCTTCGAGGGGCTCCAGCGCGGGCAGGCGCAGGAGGAGGCGGTACAGCTCAAGTACGGCGCTCGCGTGGGTGAAGCGGTCGGGGCGGGGCGGGGCGGCGGTGGGGTCGTCGGTGCCCGCGAGCTCGGCGAGACCCGTCAGCTGGGCGGTCCAGCGGTGGCCGCGCGGGCGGTCGTTCGGGGCCTGGGCACGGATCAGCGCCGCCGCCAGGCGGACGTGGACGTCGTCCAGTTCGCGCCGCACGATCCGTACGACGTCCGCGGGCTGCCAGCCGCGTCGCCAGGCCGCCGCTACGAACTCCTCGCCTCTCCGGGCCAGTTCGGCGTCCGCCGCGGGGTCGGCCGCGAGGAGGGAGGCGCCGGTGTCGAGGGCGGTGTCGGAGTCGGCGTAGAGGGCGGTCCGGAAAGCGCGGTCCACGGTGCCGGCCGGGCCGTCGGCGTCACCGGTCGCCCGGTCCGAGTTCTTGGTGCTGCTCACCCGGCGATCGTCTCATCCGGCCCCGGACCGACGTCAACCTCGGGTTGACACCGGAGGGGTGTCAACCTACGGTTGACGCATGACGACCAACCCGGAGATCACGTCATCCGTACGCCTCGACGACCTCATCGCGGCCATCAAGAAAGTCCACACGGACGCCCTCGACCAGCTCCAGGACGCGGTCATCGCGGCCGACCATCTCGGCGAGGTGGCCGACCACCTGATCGGCCACTTCGTGGACCAGGCCCGGCGCTCCGGCGCGTCCTGGACGGACATCGGCAAGAGCATGGGAGTGACCCGGCAGGCCGCGCAGAAGCGGTTCGTGCCGAAGGAGTCGGCGGCCCTCGACCCGAACGCGGGCTTCGGCCGGTACACCCCGCGCGCCCGCAACGTGGTGATGGCCGCCCACAACGAGTCCGTCGCCGCCCGCAACCCCGAGGGCCGCCCCGAGCACCTGGTCCTCGGCCTGCTGGCCGAGCCGGAGGGGCTGGCCGCCAAGGCGATCACCGCGCAGGGCGTCCTCCTCGACACCGTGCGCCAGGCCGCCACCGCCGCACTGCCCCCCGCCGTGGAAGAGGTCCCGGACCTCGTGCCGTACGGCTCCGACGCCAAGAAGGTCCTGGAGCTCACCTTCCGCGAGGCCCTGCGCCTGGGCCACAACTACATCGGCACCGAGCACCTCCTGCTCGCCCTGCTGGAGTTCGAGAACGGCGAGGGTGTCCTGTCCGGCCTCGGCATCACCAAGCCGGCGGTGGAGGAGAACATCGCCGCGGCGCTCACCGGGATCACGGCGAAGCTCGGGGAGCAGGGGGACTGAAGCTCTCCGGACTGAGGGCTGGACGGCTGGACGATGAGGTGCCTTTTCGGCGAACGGCCCGTTGAACAGGTCCCGGCAGCCGGACAGAACAACCGGAAGACAGCCCAGCAGGGCGTCAGTCAGACCCCGAGCCACGACCGCCGGAACCTGAGTATCAGCATCAATGTCAGACCCTCCTGCGACACTCGTGACCATGACCGAGCGGTGGGCTCTCGCTCCGGCCGAGGGTGGTGGCGTGGAGTTCGCCCCCCTCGGTCCCGGTGGGGTGCTCGCGGGGCCGGTGCGGCGGGCGGCGGACGCCGCCGAGGCCGTGCGGGGCCTGCCGGAGGTCTCGCGCTGGGTGTGGCGGTCGACGACCGAGACGTATCCGCCTCTGCTCGCCACGGGGGTGCGAGTGGAGCGGTGCTACGACGTGGAGGACGCGGAGACGCTCCTCCTCGGTCACGAGGGGCGCTACGGCGAACCCCGGTCGGCGGCCGCCGCCCTGGCCCGGCTGCGGGGCGGCCCGGTGCCGCCCGATCCACCGCAGCGGTCCGCCGAACCGGGCTCGCAGTCCCCCCTGTTCGAGCCGCAGGCCGTACACGTGCCGCTGGCCGACCTCGTCGAGGTGTACGCGGACCAGCAGCGCCGGCATGACGCCACCGCACATCCCGACCGTATGCGGCTGCTGACCGCGGCCGAGTCGGCGGGCATGCTGGTGGCCGCCGAGATGAACCGGTCCGGGCTGCCGTGGAGCGCAGAGGTGCACCGCCGGGTGCTGCACGACCTGCTCGGCGAGCGGTACGCGGGCGGCGGCGAGCCCCGGCGCCTGGCCGAACTCGCCGACGAGGTGTCCGCCGCCTTCGGCCGCCGGGTCCGCCCCGACCTCCCCGCCGACGTCATCAAGGCGTTCGCGCAGGCCGGGATCAAGATCAGGTCGACCCGGCGGTGGGAGATCGAGTCGCTCGACCATCCGGCCGTGAAGCCGCTGGTCGAGTACAAGAAGCTCTATCGCATCCGGGTCGCTCACGGCTGGTCCTGGCTGCAGGACTGGGTGCGGGACGGGCGGTTCCGGCCGGAGTTCCTCGCGGGCGGCACGGTCACCGGACGGTGGGTGACCAACGGCGGGGGCGCGCTCCAGATCCCGAAGGTGATCCGGCGGGCCGTGGTCGCCGACCCCGGCTGGCGGCTCGTCGTCGCCGACGCCGACCAGATGGAACCCAGGGTGCTGGCCGCCATCTCCCGTGACCCGGGGCTGATGGAGGTGGCCGGCCGCGAGAGCGACCTGTACCAGTCCGTCTCCGACCGCGCCTTCTCCGGCGACCGCGCCCAGGCCAAGCTCGCGGTCCTCGGCGCGGTGTACGGCCAGACCTCCGGCGACGGTCTGAAGAACCTCGCCGCGCTCAGACGCCGCTTCCCGCGCGCGGTGGCCTACGTCGACGACGCGGCTCGGGCCGGCGAGGAGGGGCGGCTGGTGCGGACCTGGCTGGGCCGGACCTGCCCGCCGGCCGTCGGGGCGGACGACGGGGCGGAGGAGGCCGGCATCCCCCTCGGGGAGGACGAGACCGACGGCCGGCAGTGGGTGCCCGGCCACGCCTCGTCCGACGCCCGGGCCCGCGGCCGCTTCGCCCGCAACTTCGTCGTCCAGGGCAGCGCCGCCGACTGGACCCTGCTGCTGCTCGCCGCCCTGCGCCGCAGCTGCGCGGACCTGGCGGCCGAGCTGGTCTTCTTCCAGCACGACGAGGTGATCGTGCACTGTCCCGAGGAGGAGGCGCGGACGGTGGCGGCGGCGATCCGGGAGGCGGCCGACCTGGCGGGCCGGCTGACGTTCGGGGAGACGCCGGTGCGGTTTCCGTTCACCACGGCGGTGGTGGAGTGTTACGCGGACGCGAAATGAGGGGGGCGGCTCGGGTGTTCCGTGGGGTGGGGGTCCCCGGTCGCCCCGTTCCCGACATCCCCGCCGTTCCCGTACGGGCTTCGTGCGGGTGTTGTCACGGGCATCGTCACGGGGGTCGCACCGGGCGTCGCACCGGCGGCCGTACGGCCGCCGTGCAGGCGTCAGATCACCGGCGGTCGCCCCAGCCGGGTCAGCCGCCACACCGTCCGCCAGCGCATCGGCCGCCGCTGGCCGGCGGGTTCCCGCAGCCCCTCCACGAAGCCGCCGAACCAGGCCCGCAGCCCGGCCGTCGACCGCATCCGCAGCAGGGTGAGCGCGATCCACACGCCCAGATGGACGGGGATGAGCGCCGCCGGAAGGCGGCGGCGGACCAGCCAGACCCGGTTGCGGGCGTTCACCCGGTAGTAGATGGCGTGCCGGGCGGGCGAGGTCCGGGGGTGCCGGAGCACCAGTTCCGGCGCGTACAGGATCCGCCAGCCACGGTCGACGGCCCGCCAGGCCAGGTCGATCTCCTCGTGGGCGAAGAAGAACCGGGCGGGCCAGTCCCCCGTCTGGTCGAGCATCGCCATGCGGAAGGCGTGCCCCCCGCCGAGGAACCCGGTGACGTAGCCACCCCGCAGCGGGTCGGACGAGCCGACCCGCGGCACGTGCCGCTGCTGGGTCTGTCCGTGCTCGTCGGCGATGCGGAAGCCGACGATGCCGAGGCGCGGGTCGGCGGCGAACAGGTCTCCCACCCGGCGCAGCACATCGGGGTCGGCCAGCAGCCCGTCGTCGTCGAGCTCGACGACCACGTCGACGTCCCCGAACTCCCGGAGCCGGGCCAGCGCCACGTTCCGCCCGCCGGGACACCCGAGGTTCTCCTCGACGTCGATGGCGGTGACCTCGCAGGGCAGCGAGATCCGCCCGGCGAACTCGGGCAGCCGGCAGCCGTTGCCGACGATCACGATCCGTACGGGGGCGAGGTCCTGCTTGGCCACGGACTCCAGCAGCGCGTCGACCTCCTCGGGCCGGTTCCCCATGGTCACCACGGCCACGGCGACCCTTGGCACCTCCACGCCCTCACCCCATCCCGGCCGACAACGGCGCCCGTGATGCTAGCCGTTCACGGTAAGGACCGTTCAAGTACGCCTGATGGTGGGCGGGTCGGGCCGCCGACAGCGCGGTGTCGTACGACGGCGACCGCCCCTGGTGCACGATGTCCGGCCCGTCCGAGACCTGACCCGCGGACAACGCCCGTCACACCGGGGTCGCCGGGTCGGGGTTGCCGTAGTAGGCGTCGGGGCCGTGTTTGCGGGTGTAGTGGCGGTCGAGGAGGTGCGGGGGCGGGGGGGCTGCCGTCGGGGCCAGGGTCATGGTGTGGAGGGCGATGTCGGCGACGGCCTCGCAGATGATGGCGTGTTCGAGGGACGTGCGGGCGGTGGTGGGTGACGCCCCCGATGGACCCGAACGCCAGGTAGAGGCAGCGGTGGGTCTCGGTGTCGGTGGAGGGGCGCAGGTCACCGTCGACGACGGCGCCGTCCAAAAGGCGGACCGTCACCAGGTCGTCCAGGGTGAGGTCCTCATAGGGGACGCCGGAGGGCTTGATCACGAAGACGCCTGCCTCCCGGTCGACGCCGCTCACGTTTCCCCAGGTCAGGGTCGCGAGACCGACCTGAGGGATGGCCAGGTTCGCGTCCAGTACCTCTTGCCGCAGGCCGTCACGGACTCGCACGGTCATCGCTCGTTCTCCTTACTGCGGGATGTGGCCGTCACAGGGTCTGGGCGAGTCGGTGGTAGGCGGCGTTCCAGCGGATCTCCTTGGCGAGCTGTTCGACGTCGGTGTTCTCGTCGATGGTCAGCAGTTCGACGCCGGTCATCGACGCGAAGTCCGTCAGGGTCTCCTTGTCGACGGCGGAGCTGAGCACGGTGTGGTGCGGGGCGCCAGTGAGCAGCCAGCTCTCGGCCGACTCCGCCAGTGAGGGGCGCGGTTTCCATACGGCGCGGGCGACCGGCAGACGGCGCAGGGGTTCGCTGGGGCTGATGACGTCGACGGCGTTGGCGGTCAGCCTGAACCGGTCCCCGAGGTCCGAGAGGCCGACGACGAGGGCGGCGCCGGGGGCGGCGTCGAAGACCAGGCGGACCGGGTCTTCGCGGCCGCCGATGGAGAGGGGATGGATCTCGCAGCGGGGACGGGCTGCGGCGATGGAGGGGCAGACTTCCAGCATGTGGGCGCCCAGGATGCGCGGGGTGCCGGGGCCGAGGTGGTAGGTGTAGTCCTCCATGAAGCTGGTGCCGCCCGGCCGGCCCTGGCCCATCACCTTCATGGTGCGCAGCAGGGCG
>NZ_JOEV01000041.1 GCF_000721105.1 Streptomyces cellulosae | reverse complement strand
CCCACATACACCTTGTCGGTCATGGCTCCGGAAGGTAGCAGCTAGCCGCATCAGCACTCACAGCAGCAACTAACGGCACTTTCGCAACAGGCCCTAGGCCCCTCAGACGCATGACATGGCGCATGGCGCATGGCGCATGACGCATGACCTATGACCCATGACGCATGGCTCATCGCCCATGGGGGGCACGTCACCGCCGGTAGATCGTGATCGAGTGACCGACCTCGTCGATCGGACGACTGCTGTCGATCAACTCGGCCAGCCGCCCGGTCGCCTTGGCGGCCGAGGAGTCCGATACGACCAGCAGCCCGCGCACCTCTTGCCGGGGCACGCGAAGTGGGTCGCCCGCGTCGATGCCGTAGAACGACGGCAGGCCGCTGCCTTTGTACACGAGCCAGATCCGCTCGCCGCGGTATCGCTCGCGCAGCCGGTCGGCGAGCCGGCCGAGGTCCTGGCCCCAGTCGACGTTGGAGTCGTGCAGCCTGAGCCGGGTCTTGGCCGGCCCGCCGAACGCCTCGTTGGAGTACGGCAGATAGGAGGGATACGTCCGCAGCGAGCTCACCGCGACGAACAGCACCAGCGCCCCCGTCACGAGCGGCGCCCACCGCCACCGCGCGAGGACGACACCGCCCGCGGCCACCGCCAGGAACATCGGGAGGAAGACCACGTAGCGGGTGCCGAAGTCCCGCGCCCCCTCCATCGCCACGGCCAGCAGGACGGCGGAGGGAGCGAGCAGGTACGGCGCCGAGGGCCGCAGTCCGCGCACCGCCGACACCACGACGGCACCGGCGGTCCACAGGGCGAGCATGCCGAGCGGGGTCTTCACCAGTAGGGCGGCCGGCAGGTAGTACCAGAGGGACCCGGTGTACAGCCGGCCGAACAGGAAGCCCTGCCAGGGCCGGTTCTCCAGTTGGAACTGGACGCGCATCCCGTCCCGGAAGGCCTCCGGGAACGGCAGCAGCCGCACGAGCAGTCCGTGCAGCCCCCGCACGGGGGGGATCTGCTGCTCGGGCGTCCAGCGCAGCCGTGGATCGACGGCCAGGTACGACGCCCAGACGACGGTGAGCGCGGCCAGCGCGACGACGCCGGCTCCCGCGGCCGCCCGCAGCAGCGTCCGGCGGCGGGCCCGAAGCCGGTCGGGCTCGGCGCACCACACCGAGACACCGGCCAGCGCCAGCAGCACCGGAACCGCCGCCAGCATGTTCATCTTCGTGGCGAGGGCCGCTCCGAGCGCCGCCCCGGCGAGCGGCAGGTACAGCCGCGGCCGTCGGCGGGCCCGCCACAGCAGCCACACCGACGTCAGCAGGAACCCCGCCGCCGGAACGTCCAGTGTGGCCAGCGAGCCGTGGGCGATGACGTCGGGGGAGAAGGCGTACAGCGCGAGCGCCACCAACCCGCCCGCATCACCGGCGAGTTCGCGGGCGAAGGCGAGGACGACGAGCCCGAACAGCAGCGTCAGCGCGATGACCGGGAGGCGCGCCCACAGCATCAGCCGCCACGGGTCGTTGCCGGACTCGTACAGCAAGTGCCGCCCGAGCAGGCTCTGGTCGCCGGTGAAGGACGCGTCGACGCGCGGGTCGGCGAGCGCCACCCCGGTGGCGATGACCAGTTTGCCGAGCGGCGGATGCTCGGGGTTGTGGCGCAGCCGGTGGTCGTGCAGGTACTCGGCGGCCGTGGCGACGTACACCGGTTCGTCGATGGTCGGCGTCTGCTGGACGGCCGTCGTCACCATCGCGGCGGCCATCTGGGCGAGCAGCAGCACCACCAGGACCGGCACGAGCCACCGCCTGCCCGACCGCGCCGGCGACCGTCCGGCGGGCGTCACTGCATCCAGGAGCGGGTGTGTCACGCGTGCCATCATCCGCCCCGCGGGAACACCGGGCGGGCGGTGACGGGGGCGGGCGAGCGGCCTTGCACGCGCCTACTCTGCCTCAGCTCCCGCCACCTGGGGCGTCACCGCTTCAGGAGTCGTACCGACAGACCTTCCGTCGTGTAGACGGGTACGGCCCGCAGGGTGTCGGAGTTCAGCTCCACGCGGTCGAACTGGCCGCGCAGCACCGGGGCGCCGAGCACCCGGACCGTACGGCCCGCGGCCGGCGGCCGGTGAGTGTCGAGCCGCAGGGACAGCGTGCTGCCCCGGCCGAGCACCGCCCGGCGGGTGACCTCCAGTACCGGCTCCTGACCGGAGCGCAGGGTCACGTCCAGGGTGCCGGACTCCTGCGTGTACGTGCCGTGGACCTGCAGCGACTTGCCCGGCTGCAGCGTGCCGCCCTGCACCCGCACGTCACCGTGGCCCAGCGCGTGCGCCGACCCCGCCACGAGGACGCCGTCCGCCAGCACGGTGCCGCCGGTGTACCGGTTGTGGCCGGTCAGGGTCAGCGTGCCGGTGCCGCGCTTGGTCAGTGAGCCGTCGCCGTCGATGTCGTTGCGCCAGCTGTCGGCCGCCTTGAAGCCGCCGGCCGCCGCGTCCAGCGTGACGGTCACGTCGGTGTCGAAGGCGCCGTACCCGTCCGCCGCGGCGAACAGGTTCAGCCGGCCCCACTGCTCGAAGCCGTCCAGCAGGACGTACCCGGAGGGCAGCGCGGTGGTGCGCAGCACCTCGCGCCGCTGGTCCGCGTCCAGATACGGCAGCCGCGTCTCCAGCAGCACCTCCGCGCCCTTCGGCACGGTGAGCGGCTCGTCACGGCCGCGCCGGGTCAGCACGTACGTCAGCCGGGGCGTGACGGCACTCTCGTTGGCGTCCCGGTCGGCGTACGCGTCGGAGGCGTCCGAGTGGGCGTAGGCGTACAGGGTGTCCGCCGTCGTGCCGGTCCTGTCCTGGAAGTACGCCAGGGCCTGCGCGCGTGCCGCGGCCTTGAGGCCGGCGTTCGCCGGGTCGGCCAGGGTGGCTGCGGCCAGGGCGGTGGCCATGATCCGGCCGCCGAGGACGTCCACCGTGGAGTGCATGCCCGCCATGATCCGGGTGTGGCTCAGCTCGAAGGCCCGGGTCACCAGTTCCTGGAAGCGCTCGGGTACCGCGTACGCGAAGGCCAGGGCCGCCAGGTGGAAGGCGTTGGTGTGGCCGCTGGGGAAGCCGCCGTCGTCGACCGGGGAGGTGCTGCGCTGCCGCAGCAGCTGGGGCGCGACGACCACCTTCGAGTCGTAGACCGGGTAGCCGAGCGCGTCGGTCCGCCCGGTGTCGACGACCTCGCTGTCCTCGTTCATGCGCCACGGACGCGGGTACTGGAAGGCGTACTTGCCGGGGTTTCCGGAGGCGAACGGGCCGCGGACCGTGTCGACCAGTTCGGCCACCTTGCCCAGCGCCGAGTCGTGCGAGCCCGCGCCGAGCGCGGAGCCGGCCGGCGCGTCGGCCGGTACCGCGTCATCGATCTTGGTAGGCGGTGTGCCGTCGGGCGCGCCGGTGATCGACGTGACGGCCTTGGCACCCGTCCGGTACAGGTCGGCCAGCGGACCCAGGCCCGCGATCATCGCGTAGCTCTGGTGCTGGCGGTCGTAGAGGAACGCCTCCTTGGCCTGCGCCTCGGTGCGCGCCGACGTGATCCGGGCGCAGTAACGCATGTTGGCGCGCAACACCTCGGGCATCAGCGGGGTGCCGGTGTTCCAGGCGCCGCCGGTCTTCCACACCGCCGCCATGCCGCCCAGGACGCGGACCACGGCGTTGGTCTCGGGCGTCAGGTTCGCCATGACGTTGGTCCGGTAGTCGTCGACGAACGCGGCGGGGGCGCCGGCCGCCTTCGCGTCCGCGGCGCTCAGCCACGTCACGAAGGTGGGCGCGGCCAGCACACCGGCCGAGGCGCCCAGCGACGACGTGAGGAACCCCCTTCGGTTCAGGCCGCGTTCGCGGAGCGACGAGGGGGAGCGGTGCCCGGCTGGTGACGGCATACGTCTGCCTCTCTGGAGTTCTTCGGCCCTGTGGCCGAGGGAGGAGGGGGATGGATCGCGGCTGACGGTGCGGTGCAGGACGCAAGGTGTCGCATGCGCTGTCCCGAGCCGTACGAGCGAAGATCTACGGGCGGACCGTGTCGGATCAGGGAGGATCCGGCGTCCGCCGCATGTCATACGAGTGAACGCGCCATCGCCACCGCGCCCTCGACCGGCGGCACGTCCAGATGCCGGGGTCGCGCCCCGGGGACGCTCGTGGCCAGGGACGCCACGAAGGCGTCGTAGAGGGCGCTCTGGGCGAGGACGGTGCTGCCCGCGACCACCACGTCGTCGACGGGCACGCCGCGGGCGGCGAGCCGGGCGACGAGCGCGGCCAGCGAGCGGCCGCCGTCGGCGATCACGGCCCGGGCGAGTTCCGACCCCGCCTCGGCGGCGGCGAAGACGACGGGTGCGTGCCGGCCCCAGTCGGCGGAGGCGTGCGGGGCGTGTTCCAGGGCGGCACCGAGCGCGGGTACCTCGTCGACGCCGAACGCGGTGATGAGGTTCTTGGCGAGCGCGTCGGGTTCCTCACCGCGGTCGTGGGCCGCCCATACGGCGCGTGCGGCCTCGCGGACCAGGCCGGCCGAGCCGCCCTCGTCGCCGAGCACCGCGCCCCAGCCGCCGACCTGTACGGCGGTGCCGTCGGGCAGGCGGCCGACCGCGACGGAACCGGTGCCCGCGACCAGGCCGACACCCCGGTCCAGACCTGCGGCGGGCACCAGCAGTTCGGCGTCGCCCATGACGAGTGCGGGCGCGTCGAAGTGCAGATGCAGCGCGGTGCGGATCTGGGTGCACTGGCGGGGCGTCTCGCAGGCGTGCCCGCCCACGGCGACGGCGGACGGGCGGGCGCCCGTCGGCAGTGTCCCGGCGACCAGTGCGGCCAGCCAGCCGGCGGCGGCCACGGGGTCGTGCGGACGCCATCCGCTGCTCGGGCGGACATGGTCGGCGACGCAGGTGCCGCCCGCGAAGGCGCGCAGGTGCGTCTTGGTGCCGCCCACGTCGATGCCCACCACGAGCGGGAACGAGAGGGGGATGTCCTGCACGAATCCTCTTTCGTCGTTGCGCTTGGCTGCGACGGCGGGCGAACCGTGCCTGGAGGATGGGGAGTTGATGGCCTAGGGAAGCCCCGGGACGGGCTTCTGACGGGCACGGCAGGCGAGTACCGTGACGTTCGTTAGGAAGTTAACTAACGAAGTACAGTGCGTGTCAAGAGGCTTCGCGCACTCGACCACCGGGGCGGTCCCACGGGCCGCCGCGGGGGCGGGAACCGCGGCGCCAGGGCATCTCAGCGCCGCGCCCGCAGAGCCGTTCGGACCGGGAACGCGGCCTTGACCCGTGTGGGAGAACTGTGGAACACGACGTGGTGAAGACCCCGCGCCTGACCGAGAGCGCCAGCGCGGTGTTCGCCGTGCTCGCCGGGGCGGGTACGGCGACCCGGCCGCAGCTCGCGAGCCTGGCGGGCCTGTCCAAGCCGACGGTGTCCTCCGCCGTCGTGGAACTGGAGAGTGCCCGCCTCGCCGCCCACTCCGGCACCTCCTCCAGCGGCACCGGCCGCACCGCCGCCGTGTACCGGCTCGGCCCGGCCGCCGGCGCCGTACTCGCCGTCGACCTGGGACCCGCCCGCACCCGGGTGCGTGGCTGCGGCCTGGACGGCACCCTCCTCGCCGAGGCCACCGGGGCCCGGGAAGCGGCCGCCGACGTGGTGCGCGAGGCCCTCGACACGCTGCCCGCCGACGCCCCGCTGCGCGCCATCGTCGTCGCTGTCGGCGATGTCACCGCGCCGCGGAAGGAGGGCGGGATGCGCCCCGCCACCGCCAAGGCGGGCCCCCTCTTCGACGCCATGGCCGTCGCCCTGCCGCCGGGCGTGCCCGTCCACCTCGAGAACAACGTCAACTGCGCCGCGCTCGCGGAACTGCACCAGGGCGCCGCCCGCGGCCGTCACACCTTCGGCTATCTGCGGATCGGCGTGGGTATCGGCCTCGGCATCGTGGTCGGCGGGCGGGTGCTGCGCGGAGCCAACGGGGCCGCCGGAGAGCTGGCCCGGCTGCCCTACCCCTGGGACGACGGCCGTGAGCCCCGCCAGGAGGCGCTGGAGGAGTACATCGGCGCCCGCTCCCTTCTGCGCCGGGCCGCCGCGGCCTGGCGGGACGCCGACGGACCCTGTCCGCGCACCGCCGACCAGCTCTTCGCCCTCGCCGGAGGGGGCCACGCCGCGGCCCGCGCCGTCGTCGCCCGCCACGCCTCGGACGTGGGCCGCCTCGCCGCCGCGGTGACCGCCGTACTCGACCCGGGACTGATCGTCCTGGGCGGCAGCACCGGCGCGGATCCGCAGCTCCTGCCCGGTGTGCGGGCCGAGCTGGGGCGGCTGAGCTGGCCCACCGAAGTCGTCAGCAGCACCGTCGGCGATCTCGGCACCGTCGTGGGCGCCGCCCGGCTCGCGGTCTCCCGAGGAGTCCAAACCGTGACCGAGGCCGCGGGGGCGAAGGATTGACGGCTTCCGACTCGATCTGCCAATGTCCGGACAAGCGCTTTCTAAGTCGGCCGGGACGCCGACTCCGGGTGAGCCTCCCGCCCGTACGAGAAGTACGGCAGCCGCACGAGGGCGTGCTTGTGCGACGCCGGCCGTCATGGCCGGGGACCCCACCCGTCAAGGCGACGCGGCCGGGCGAGGCCGTGCCCCCGGAAAGCGAAACTCCCTGCACAATGCACCCGTGCCGCCTCGGCTGGCGCCGTGCTTCTTCCGCAATGACGAAAAGGGATCGAAGATGACCACTGTGGGTGTGCGGCGCTCCCGCCGACTCGGCCGCGGCGGCATGCGCCGCCTGGTTCCCCTCGCTGCCGTGGCCACGGCAGGTGCCCTGCTGCTCTCCGCCTGCGGGTCGGGATCCGGCTCGGGCGGGAACGCCAAGTCGCTGACGTTCTGGATCTCCACGGTTCCGGGGCAGGACGCGGGCTGGAAGAAGATGGTGGCGCAGTACAAGAAGGAAAAGGGCGTCAACGTCAAGCTCGTCAACATCCCCTACGACGGCTACTCGACGAAGCTGCACAACGCCGCGCAGGCGAACTCCCTGCCCGACGTGGCGACCGTGCCGGCGCTGGACCCGATCTGGTCGAGCAAGCTGATCGACCTCAGCTCCATCGCCAACAACAAGAGCAACAAGATCAACGCCAACTTCCTCGCCAAGGACTCGTCCGGGAAGGTGCTGGCCATCCCCTCGGACGTCACCGCGTCCGGCCTGTTCATCAACCAGACGCTGTTCAAGAAGGCCGGCGTCTCCTTCCCGGCCTCGCCCCAGAAGACCTGGACCTGGACCGACTTCATCGCCGCGGCGAACAAGGTCCGCGAGAAGACCGGCGCCAAGTACTCCCTGACGTTCGACCAGTCGCCGTCCCGGCTCCGCGCCATGGTGTACGAGATGGGCGGGAAGTACATCCACGCCGACTCCTCCGGCAAGTTCTCGGCGGACGCGGCGACCAAGAAGGCCGTGAACACCTTCGTCGGATGGAACGACGACAAGACCATGCCGAAGTCCGTGTGGACGAGCGGCGCCGACCCGGCGGCCATGTTCCAGAGCGGTGACGTGGTCGCCTACTGGTCCGGCGTGTGGCAGGTTCCCGCCTTCGCGGAGAGCATCAAGAAGTTCGACTGGGCGAGCGTCCCGACTCCCGCCCAGCCGGTGCAGGCCAGCGACGTCAACAGTGGCGGTCTGACGGTGGGCTTCAACAACAACGGCGACGCGGCCACCGCCGCGACGAAGTTCCTGTCCTGGCTGTACGAGCCGGCCCACTACCAGGCGCTGTGCGAGGCGTCCGGGTTCCTGCCCGTCGAGAGCGGTCTGAACCCGAAGTACCCCTTCACCTCCGAGGCGGCGCAGGCGGCGTTCAAGCTGTACAACGAGTCGATCCCGCTCTACGCCCCGATCTCCGGGTACTTCAACACCGCGCAGACGAACTGGGTGCTGAAGGGCAAGAGCCTCACCGAGGACCCGACCAAGACGGAGCTCGGCAAGGCGATCAACGGCCAGCAGTCGGCCGACAAGGCCCTGCAGAACATCGTGGACGGCTACAACCAGCAGGTCGGCGGCTGACGTAGGTCACAGGGCCGGGCGGCGGAGTCGAGACACCACCGCCCGGCCCTGGCGCCCATGTGATGCCGAGCTCATGGCGTGAGCCCACAGCAATCCATTCCACCAGCACGGAGTCAGGAAGATGACAATACGCGCCTCGGACGTGTCCGCGAGCCCGCCCAGGAGACGCAGTAAGTACACCCTTGCGCCGCTCGTCCTCATCGCGGCCAATGTCGTGCTCTTCGCGCTGTTCTTCGTCTGGCCGGCGGTGATCGGGCTCGTCTACTCCTTCACGAACTACACGGGTGTGGGGGTGTTCCAGTTCGTCGGACTGGACAACTACCACAACCTGTTCGGGGACTCCACCTTCTACGACGCGCTGGCCCGGACGCTGCTGTACGCCGTGCTCTTCGTTCCGCTGAACTTCGCGCTCTCGCTGCTCGCCGCCAACTTGGTGGTGAGCAAGCACGCCAAGGGCGCGTCGGTCGCCCGCGTCATCTTCTTCATCCCGTGGCTTCTGTCGCCCATCGTCGTGGGTGTCCTGTGGCGGTGGCTGTTCGGTGAGAACTTCGGACTGGTCAATTACGTCATCGAGAAGCTCGGCGGAAGTGCCGTTCCGTGGCAGTCGAACGCGGACCTGTCGTTGCTGGTCGTGGTGATGGCGGCATCCTGGGCCTGGACGGGTTTCTCGATGCTGCTGTTCATCGCGGCGATCAAGAACGTACCGGTGTCGTACTACGAGGCGGCCTCGCTCGACGGCGCCGGACCATGGCGCCAGTTCATCAGCATCACGCTGCCGAGCATCGCGCCCACCTCGTTCATCGTCATCCTGCTCAACACGATCAACGCGATGAAGGAATACCCGGTCTTCGTCGCCCTCAACAACGGCGGACCCGGAACGTCGAACAACCTGATGGTCCAGTACATCTACGAGACCGGCTTCAAACGGGGCCAGATCGGCTACGCGAGCGCCGCGTCGTTCGTGCTCATGCTCATCCTGATGGCCGTCGCGATCATCCAGCTGATCGTCAACCGGCGGGTGGAGAACCGATGACAACCACAGACATGCCACGCCCGGTCGACGCCGATGCCGGACGGGCCGTCTCCAAGAAGCGGCCCCGCGGCTCGGGCAGCGGTGGGCTCCGGCGGGCGGTGCCCGCGACGACACTGCTGTGGATCCTGGCGTGCCTGTACGGGCTGCCGGTGCTGTGGTTCATCCTCAGCTCCCTCAAGCCGTCCAGCGACCTGTTCTCCTATCCGCTGACACTGGTGCCGCACAACCCCACCCTGTCGGGTTTCAAGGCAGCGTGGGACAGTGCCAACTTCTCCCAGTACTTCATCAACACGGCCATCGTGTGCGTGATCACGACGATCCTCACCGTGGGTGTCAGCTGCTGCACCGGGTACGCGCTGGCCAAGTACGACAACAAGTGGCTCAAGGTCTTCTTCCTCTGCATCCTGGCCACCACGATGCTGCCGTCCGAGGTCATGCTCGCCCCTGAGTTCCTGGTGGTCCGCAACCTCGGCCTCTACAACTCGTTCGCCGGCATCATCCTCCCGGCCGTGCTCACCGCGACCGGATGCTTCATGTTCCGCCAGTTCTTCCTGACGGTTCCCGACGAACTCGTGGAAGCCGCGCGCATCGACGGCGCCCGCGAACTGTCGATCTTCCTGCGGATCATGGTGCCGCTCTCCCGGCCCATCATGCTGACCCTCGCCATCCTGTCCTTCCAGTGGCGGTGGAACGACTACATCTGGCCGCTGCTGATGCTCAACGACCCGAACAAATTCACCGTGCAGATCGGCATCCAGAGCATCGTCGGCGCGCAGAACATCAACTGGTCGGTACTGCTCGGCGCATCGGTCATCTCCATGATCCCTCTGATCGCCATCTTCCTGGTCTTCCAGCGCTACGTCATGGGTGCCGACATCAACGCCGGACTGAAGGACTGACCTTGCCCACCCCGCTCGACCACGAGTTCCTCCGCGCGGCGGCCCGCGCCGCCGACCGGCCGGCCGCCCCGCTGGCGGCCGGCCCCCAGGAGGAACCCGCCGGTGTGCCGCACCGTGGTCTGGCGCGCCGGGTGAAGACCCTGGTCGCGGCATACCGCTCCCCGGACTCGGCCCTGCACGGCAGCAGGCAGGCCATCGCCGCCGCGATGACCCATCTCCGCGCCCTGCGGGCCGTACAGACACCCACCGGACTCTTCGCCGGCGGTGACAACGTGCAGTCACCGCCCGACTCCGCGTTCACCGTCAACGACGTGTGCGACGCGCACGTCCTCGCCGCCGGCGCGGGGCCGGAACTGGGGGACGTCACGGCCGCGCTCGCCGAGATCGCCGGCGCCGCCTTGGGCAGTCTCCTGGCCGGTGGGGTGCACACCCCGAACCACCGCTGGGAGCTGTGTGCGGCGCTGGCCCGGCTGCACCGGTCGTTCCCGGACGACCGGCTGCTCGACCGCGTCGAGGAGTGGCTCGCCGAGGGCGTCGACATCGACGCGGAGGGCCTGTACTCGGAACGGAGCGCCGTCTACGCGTCCCTCGTGACCAACCCGTCGCTGCTGTTGCTGGCCGAGGTCCTCGGGCGTACCGACCTGCTGGACGCCGTCGAACGCAACCTCGCCACGACCTTGGACCTGATCAGGCCGGACGGCACGGTGGAGACCGTCCACTCGCGCCGCCAGGACCAGAAGCTTTCGTTCCCGCTGTGGCCCTACCTGCCGCACTACCGGCTGCTCGCGATCCGCACCGGCAGGGGCGACTTCGCCCGGGTGGCGCGGCTGGCGGCCGCCGACGGCATCGACGACCCCGACCTGCTCGCCGAGACCCTCCTCACCCCTGACCTGTGCCGCGCCCTGCCGGCCCCGGACGCGGAGAAGCTCCCGCGCGGCCGGTACCTCCCCACGGCAGGCCTCGCCGCACACGCCTCGGCCACGGCGCACACGGTGGTGTACGGCGGCTCCGACGTGCCCGAGCACCGGCGCATCCGCTCGGGCCTCGCCTGCAACCCCACTTTCCTGCGCCTGTTCGCCGGTGCCGCCGTCCTCGACGCGGTCCGCCTCTCGCGGGTGTTCTTCGACCTGGGCCCGTTCCGCGCCGCCGACATGGAACAGCTCGCCGACAACCGGTACCGGCTCACCCAGACCCTCACGACCGCCTACTACCAGCCGCTCCCGAAGGACCGGAGGCGCGACGACGGCGCCTACCGCCTGGTGGACGAGGGCCGCTTCTCCGCGGCGATGGCCTTCCCCGACCGCCCTCAGGACGAGGTCTCCCACACGACCCGAGTCGAGGTCGACCTGCGGGAGGACGGGGTCGACCTGCGGATCGACATCAGCGGCCCACCGGTGCCCTGGGCCCTCGAACTGACCTTCCGGCCGGGCGGCGAGCCGCAGGGCGCCGTACCGCTCGGCGACGGACGCTGGTGCCTGACGACCGAGCCGTTGACCTATCGCGTCGGCGACGACGAGATCCGGGTCGAGGCCGCCGTCGAGACGGGCGAACCGCTCGCCGGACCGGACCGGAGCGACGTACTGCGCTACGACCCGGGCCAGGACTACACCGTGGTGGGCGGCACCGACGCAACGACCGGGAACCGCGTCTACATCGGCGGACACGGCCCGCACACACTGACCGTCGCACTGCGCGCCCGCCGGCCCGCACCCGTCGTGTGACCCCGACGAACCACGCCCAGGCCACCCCAGGCATGAAGGGTTGATCCCCGTGCACCTCACGCCCCCTCCCGTGCACCTCACGCCCCCTCCCGTGCACCTCACGCACCAGCGCGGCCCGCTGCACGACCTGCCGGACACTCCGGAGGCGTACGACGCCGTCCTCGCCGGCGTCGTCGAGCAGGCCCTGGCCCGGCTCACGCCGGAGGGCAACCTCGAACACCCCGACTGCGTGGACGACATCGGCGACACCTCGCTCGGAATCACCTCGCTGCTGGCGCTGGCCTGGCAGGGCGGCAAGGACCCGCGCCTGCCGGAGGCGGTGCACCGCAGCCTCGCCTTTCACCTGAACGAGCGGGTGTACAGCGAGGACAACCCCGGCTACCCGAACCTGAGGGTCCGCAACTCCGCTTTCCCGTACGCCCGTTACACCCTCGCAGCCGGCGCGCACCCCATCGGTGACTGGCCGAGCACGGTGTGGGCGCTCCTCCAGGCGGTCAACGTCCTCGACCAGGCCGACGGTCTGGTCGAGGACGGACAGCGGGCCGAGCTGCTGGCTGTGGCGCACGGCTACTGGCGCTGGCTGACCGAGGCGACATTCTTCAACCCACAGGAGGCCGGCAACCAGGCGATCGGCTGCGTGGTCGGCGGCCTGATGCTGGCCCGCCATCTGCCGCCCCGAGAGGCCGGACCGGTCCGCGCCCGGGCGCTGGAGCTGTACACCGACGAGATCCGCGCCCACCGGGTACGGGACCGGGGCGCCCTGCTGCCCCCCGAGCACGGCGGCGCCTACGACAACAACTACGGCCCGATCTCCCTGTCCTTCCTCGCGCAGGCCCACCGGGTCAGCGGCGAGGAGATCTTCGCCGAGGACGGCGACGCGCTGGCCCGCTACATCGACGCCCGCCTGACCAACGGCGGTTTCGACAACGGCGGCCCCCGCTACAGCGAGCAGCACTCCGCTTTCGAGTCCGTGCTCGGACTGCGCTACTTCAGCCGCCGGATCGGTTCCGACCTGGGCCGCTACCGGGGCGACAGCCGCTGGGCCCGGCACGCGGTCAAGGCGGACGGCGGCGTCGACGGCCACTTCGCGTGGATGCTGGTCTGGCAGATCCAGGACAGCACGCGCTGGCACCGCGAACCGCCCACCGCGGCCGCCCGGCACCAACTGCGCGCGGGCACGGTCTCGGTGGCCTTCGACGACCGGATGACACCGGCGGTGGTCGAGGCGGGCGGCACCTACTGCCTGCCCGCCGCCGTCAACCGCCAGCACGGCTTCGGTCCCGTCACGGACGGCTTCCTGCTGTGCCGCCCCATGGGCGAGGTCCGCGTCCGTGACGTCCGCGCCCACGGCCTGACGGCCAAGCTGGTCACCAAGCCGGTCGTCGGCCGCGACCACGTCCTGCGTCATGTGCGCTCGCTGTACGTCACCGACGGCACGACCCTGTGGACCACGGTCGCCGTCGAGCGCCTGGACGGAACGCCGTACCTGCTGGCCGGTCTGCCGTACGCCGAGGACGACGGCGACCGGGTCCGCCGCACGGCCCACGCGGCCGTCTCCTCGGCGGGCCCTCTGCGCCTGACCCACCCCGAGCACAAGGGCGCGGAGCACTTCGACGCCCGCTCCGAACTCACCCAGGAGCAAGCCGCGTTCGCCCTTGCCGAGGACCCGCGCGGATACGGCAACCCTGACGAGGGCTGGCGGCACCTGGCCGGCTCCACGGCCCTGGAGGCCGGCCCGATCACCCACGCGCCGGACGACCTGCACGTCTTCGCGGTGTGCTACGGCACCGAGGAGCCCATCACGGTCTCGGTGGAGCGGGCCGAGGAGGGTCTGACCGTGCGCACCGACGCCTTCACCGCGGTCCTCGGGCCGGACGACGCCCACGGCGAACCGCAGCTGACGCTCCGCGCGGTCAGCGGCTGAGGGTCATCCGCGGGGCGCCGCGCACGGCGCAGGCGGGCAGCCGGGCGTCCTCGAGGAAGGCGGGGGAGAGGGACAGCCCGAACCGCTGCTCCACGACACCCAGGCTGCGTCGATAACCGGTCTTGTAGTCCTCGTCCTCCGGCGGGAGGCACGTCCTGCCGTCGGGTGCGAGGACTCCGGCCGCGGCGAGGTCGGGCAGGAGCAGATCCGGTTCGCGACCCCAGCGCCACACCTCCTCGCGCAGCCCGAACCCGCAACGGAACACGCCGTCGCGGGCGTAGTACACCGAGGCGGGCGGGTGCTCCTGTATCGGCACGTACCGCACGACCTCGACACCGTCCCGGGAGATCTCCTCGAGCAGGTCACCGCCGGTCGAATCCCCGTACTCCAGGGCGAAGGACCACCCCGCGCTCTCGCCCACCCGCACGACACCGTCCCCGTACTCACCCGGCCGGTACCACTCGGCCCCGAGGTCCTCCACCTCGCCGTCGGTGATCGGTTCCGTCGCGCCGTCCGGGTCGCCTCCCATGCGCACGGCGAGGTCCTCCGGTGCGACACCGCGAGCGAACACGACGCTGGACATCCAGCCCTCGAGGTCCACCAGCCATACGATTCCGTCTGTCATGCCCAGGACGCTATCGAACGGCACCGACACCGAGCGCGAGCTTCGTCGGAGGGGCGGCAGGTTCGGCTGCGGAACAACAGAAGGGCTGCCGCTCACCTGCCGGCGTCCTCTCCAACCCCTCCCGGTCCACCGCCGGCGCGGTCACGTCCAGCCCCGTCCGGCCACGTCACGACGTCCTGCACCACCAGATCCGCCCGCTCCCGCGTCGCCGCGACCAGCTCCGCGTTGCGCTGGTCCGAGCGCATTACCCAGGCCACCGCCTCCTCGTGGCTCTTGCCGAACCGCTCGTGCCGGCCGACCAGTCGGCGCAGACGCTCGTCCTCGTCGAGCTCGCAGAACCAGACCTCGTCCAGCTGCGGCCTGACCCTCGCCCACGCGCCCGTGTCCAGCAGCAGGTAGTTCCCCTCGGTCACCACCAGACGGGCGGTCGGCGGTATCGGGATCGAGCCCGCGACCGGCTGCTCCAGCACCCGCTCGAACCCGGGGGCGTACACGACCTCGTCGCCCGTCTCCTCGCGCAGCCGGCGCAGCAGGGCCGCGTAGCCGGCCGCGTCGAAGGTGTCGGGCGCGCCCTTGCGGTCCCGGCGGCCGAGCCGGTCCAGTTCGACGTCGGCGAGGTGGAAGCCGTCCATGGGGACGTGCGCCACCCACGGGTCCCCGGCCCGGTTCAGTGCCCGTACGAGGTGCTCGGCGAGGGTGGTCTTGCCGGCGCCCGGGCCGCCGGCGATGCCGAGGATCGCCCGGCGCCCGGGGTGGGCGAGGGCGCGGGCGCGGCTGAGGAGGTCTTCGAAGGTCAGCGGCACACAGCAGAGTGTGTCATCCGGTGTCGGGTCGATGACTTCGGGCAGGCGGAGCAGGCTGGAGCTGGAAAGGGGGAGAAAGGAGCCCCAGCCGTGTCCGACGACGAAGCAGAGATCCGCGCCCTGATCACCGGGTGGGCGCGATCCGTCCACCGAGGGGACCTCGACGGCGTTCTCGCCGGCCACGCCGAGGACCTCGTGATGTTCGACGTGCCGCCGCCCGACGAGGGCATCCGGGGGCTGGCCGCCTACCGGGCGGCCTGGCCGCCGTTCTTCGCCTGGCAGGCCCAGGGCGCCTGCTTCGACATCGAGTCCCTCGACATCACGGCCGGGACCGACGTCGCCTACGCATACGCGCTGCTGCGGTGCGCCATGCCCGAGGAACTCGCCGCGCACCCCACGTTGCGTCTGCGGCTGACCTTCGGTCTGCGCAAGGAGCACGGCCGCTGGCTGGTGGCCCACGAGCACCACTCGTTCCCTCACGACTGAGCTCCCCGGCGCAAGAAGGGGGTGAGAGCGTGGCGTGAAACACGCCCCGTGTGGCGTGCGCCACCCACTGGAGACGGTTTCGCGGGGAACCGTGTCCTGTATGACGGAGCTCGGTCTTCCCGAAGACATCCTGGCCTGCCTCTTCGACCTCGACGGTGTCGTCACGAGGACAGCCGTCGTGCACGCGGCCGCCTGGAAGGAGATGTTCGACGCGTTCCTGCGGGAACGCGAAGGCGACGACTTCCGGCCGTTCGACGACAAGGACTACGACGAATACGTCGACGGCCGCCCCCGCGCGGACGGCGTCCGCACCTTCCTCGCCTCCCGCGGCATCCAACTGCCCGAGGGCGGCCCGGGCGATCCACCGGACGCCCCGACCGTCCACGGCCTGGGCAACCGCAAGAACGACCTGGTCCTGGAGAAGATCCGCACCGACGGGGTCGAGGCCTACGACGGCACCCTGCGCTACATAGCCCAGGTCCGCGCCAAGGGCCTGCACACCGCGATCGTCTCCTCCAGCGCCAACTGCCGCGACGTCCTGCGCGCCGTCGACGCCGAGGACCTCTTCGACGTACGCATCGACGGCGTGGTGGCCGCCGAGCGGAAACTGCCGGGCAAGCCGCGCCCCGACACCTTCCTGGCGGCCGCGAAGGACCTGGGCGTCGACGCCGCGCGCTGCGCCGTCTTCGAGGACGCTCTGGCCGGCATGGACGCGGGCCGCTCGGGCCACTTCGGGTACGTCATCGGCGTCGACCGCGTCGGACAGACCGACGCCCTGTACGCGCACGGCGCCGACCGGGTCGTGCAGGACCTCGCCGAACTGGGAGGCCAGGCGTGATCGACCAGCGGGCCTACACCGTCGAACCGTGGGCCGTCCGTGAGACCGACCTCAGCCTCGACGTCCTCGCCCAGAGCGAGTCCGTGTTCGCGCTGTCCAACGGCCATGTCGGCTGGCGCGGCAACCTCGACGAGGGCGAACCCCACGGCCTGCCCGGCTCCTACCTCAACGGCGTGTACGAACTGCACCCACTGCCCTACGCCGAGGCCGGTTACGGCTACCCGGAGTCCGGCCAGACCGTCATCAACGTCACCAACGGCAAGGTGCTGCGGCTGCTGGTCGACGACGAGCCCTTCGACCTGCGCTACGGCCGCCTCGTCGCCCATGAACGCACCCTGGACCTGCGCCGGGGAGTGCTGGAGCGCACCTGCGAGTGGATATCGCCGGCCGGCTCCCGGATACGGGTGCGCTCGACACGGCTCGTCTCCCTCACCCAGCGGGCGATCGCAGCCGTGGCGTACGAGGTGGAGCCCGTCGACAGCCGGACCCGTGTGGTGATCCAGTCGGAACTGGTCGCCAACGAGAGCCTGCCGGAGCCGAACGGCGACCCGCGCGCCGCCCGGGCCCTGAAGTCGCCGCTGGAGCCGGAGGAGGACCTCGCCTCCGGCACCCGGCTGCGTCTGGTGCACCGCACCCGCCGCAGCGGCTTCCGGGTGGCCGTGGCCGCCGACCATGTCATCGACGGCCCCGACCGGACCACGACCAGCAGCGAGAGCAACGTGGACGTGTCCCGGCTGACGGTGACCTCCGTCCTGGAACCCGGTCAGCGGCTGCGCGTGGAGAAAGTCGTCGCCCACGGCTGGTCCGGCGCCCGCTCCCGGCCCGCGATGAGCGACCAGGTCGAGGCGGCGCTGGCGGCGGCCGCGCACAGCGGCTGGCAGGGCCTCCTCGACGAACAGCGGGACTACCTCGACGACTTCTGGGCGCGCGCCGACGTCGAGGTCGACGGCGACGAGGAGATCCAGCAGGCCGTCCGCTTCGCCCTCTTCCACGTCCTGCAGGCCGGTGCCCGCGCCGAACAACGGGCCATCCCCGCCAAGGGACTGACCGGTTCCGGCTACGACGGCCACGCCTTCTGGGACACCGAGACCTTCGTGCTGCCCCTGCTCACCTACACCGCCCCCGACTCCGTGGCCGAGGCCCTGCGCTGGCGGCAGAACACCCTGCCCGCCGCCCGGGAACGCGCCCAGCAACTCGGCCTGAACGGCGCCGCGTTCCCCTGGCGGACCATCGAGGGCTCGGAGGGATCGGCGTACTGGCCCGCCGGCACGGCCGCCTTCCATGTCAACGCCGCCATCGCGGACGCGGTGGTGCGCCATGTCGCGGCGACCGGCGACGGCGGCTTCGAGCGGGACACCGGTGTCGAACTCCTGGTGGAGACCGCCAGGTTGTGGCGCTCGCTCGGCCACCACGACCACCACGGCGTCTTCCACATCGACGGCGTCACCGGGCCCGACGAGTACAGCGCGGTCGCCGACGACAACCTGTACACCAACCTGATGGCCCGGGCGAACCTGCTGGCCGCCGCCGACGCCTGTGAACGGCACCCCGACCAGGCGGCCCGGCTCGGCGTCGACGACGAGGAGAGCGCCGCCTGGCGGGATGCCGCCGAGGCCGTGCACATCCCCTACAACGACGAACTCGGCGTCCACGAGCAGCACGCCGGCTTCACCCGCTACCAGCGCTGGGACTTCGACGGCACCCGCCCCGACCAGTACCCGCTGCTGCTGCACTTCCCCTACTTCGACCTCTACCGCAAGCAGGTGGTCAAACAGGCCGACCTGGTACTGGCGATGTACACGTGCAGCGGCTGGTTCGAGCAGTTCCACGACGAGGAGCAGATCGCCCGCAACTTCGCCTACTACGAACCGCTGACCGTACGGGACTCCTCGCTCTCGGCGTGCGTCCAGGCCGTCGTCGCCGCCCAGTCCGGGCATCTCGACCTGGCCTACGCCTACGCGGCCGAGGCGGCGCTGATGGACCTCGCCGACCTGGAGCACAACACCGGCGACGGACTGCACATCGCGTCCCTCGCCGGTTCCTGGACGGCCCTGGTCGCCGGGTTCGGCGGTCTGCGCCGGGACGGCGACTCCCTCCGGTTCGCGCCCCGGCTGCCCGACAGGTTCAGCCGTCTGGCCTTCACCCTGCAAGTCCTCGGCCGGCGCCTGCGGGTGGAGATCGGTGCGGACAAGGCCACCTACACCCTGGTGTCGGGCTCACCTCTGACCATCCGGCACCACGGAGACCCCCTCACCGTGAACGGCGACGGCCCCGTCGTCCGCGCGATCCCACCCCAAGCGACCCGCCCGACCCCCGAACAGCCCCCGCACCGCAGCCCCACCGTCCGCTGACCGGAGACTCACCGGATCAGGCCACTCACCTGGCCGAATACCGGCTGCACAACCATCCACCTCGGGTTAGCTTTGGCGTGATTTTCAGTAAAACCGATCCCGCTTCCGGCTCGTCGGCTGCGGGGGTTGAGCGGCTCTACGGACACGTAGGGGTAAGGGGTGGAATGGTGAACGGCACGAACGCCATGCTCGTCGGTCTGCGAAGACGCGAACCGGCGAGCATGCCCAGCGCGTCCGCCGGGACGCGCTGGGCATGGCCACTCGCAGCCGTGGCCGCCGCCTTCACCCTCGCCCAACTGGTCCTCGTCGGCCCGGGCATGGGCCTCGGCTGGGACGAGACCGTGTATGTCAGCCAGGTCGGCACCCAGGCGCCGGCCGCCTTCTTCAGCGCCCCGCGGTCCCGGGGCATCTCCCTGCTGGTGGCGCCGATCGCGTCCTGGTCGACGTCCACCGAACTCCTGCGCGTCTACCTCGCCGTTCTCTCCGGCCTCGGCCTCTACCTGGCCCTGCGGGTCTGGCGCGGACTGTTCCCGATCCGTGTCCTGGCCGTGGCGGGCGCGGTCTTCGCCTCCCTGTGGGTGACGCTCTACTACGGGCCGCAGGCCATGCCCAACTACTGGGTCGCTCTCGGCGCCCTGATCACCGTCGGCTGCTTCGTGCGCCTCCGCGCGGACCGCCTCGACCGGGCCGCCCTGTGGGGCGTCGCGGCGGGCGCCATGCTCATGGCGTGGATGCGGCCCACCGACGCGGTGTGGGTCACGCTGCCGCTGCTCGTCCTGGTGGCGGTGGGCCGCCTGTGGCGCCCCGGCCTCGCGCTGGCCGGCGGACTCGCCGCGGGCGCGGTGGAGTGGGTGATCGAGGCGTACGTCAGCTACGGCGGCCTCGGGCAGCGGCTGTCCGACGCCTCGGACATCCAGGGCGGCCTGGGCTGGAACTTCGCCGTCGACGACCAACTGCGCAGTCTCGGCGGACGGGCCCTGTGCCGTCCGTGCACCGGATCGATGCCCCACCCGGCGGTGATGGTCTGGTGGTTCGTCCTCCCGCTGCTCGCCGTCGTCGGTCTCATGGTCGCGTTACGGGCCCGCCGCACCGAGCGGACACTGCTGACGCTGGCCTGTGCCGGCACGGCTGCCGTGCCCTACCTGTTCATGATCGGCTACGCGGCTCCCCGCTTCCTGCTGCCCGCCTACGCCCTGGCGGCGATCCCCGTCGCCGACGCGCTCCTGCACCTGGTCACCCGGCCGCAGCGCCGCTGGCGCCCGGTGGCGGCGGCCGTGCTCGCACTCGGCCTGGCCGGGCATCTCGCGGTGCAGTACGTCGTCCTGGAGCGCACCGTGGACCGCACCGGCGCCGACCGCCGTGACTGGGCGCGCACCGCCGACGCCCTGCACCGCCTGGGTGTCGAGCCGCCCTGTCTGCTCACCGGGCACGAGGCCATCCCCATCGCCTACTACACCGGTTGCTCCTCGGCCGCGACCGGCGGACACAACGCCAACAGCACCCGGGCGGACATCCTGCGCACCGCCCGCCGGATCCCGGCCGCCAACGTCACCCTGCCCGGCGCCAAGCCCCCGTCGTACGCCCGCGACTGGGACACCCACCGGGGCGCGGGAGTGGACCTCCACATCGCACCGGCGCCGGCCGGGACCTGAACGGGATGACGCGGGATCAGGTCGCCGTCGCCTCGGGAGAGCTGTGCGGTCACTGGTGTTTCCCGCTCGCCCGCACCTGGTAGGAGTCCGGATGTCGGATCACGGACGAGGGGGATTGCCATGACAGGGAACGAGAACGGCGGGCGGTTAGGAGACGAGTTCCTCACCCCTGGCACATCGTCGTTCAGTACGTTCCTGGCGGCCCACCGCCCGGAACTGCTGAGCACCCGCCGGATCCTCCCGCCCGGTGTGGTCGCCCCGTCCGACCAGGTCCCGCACGGCACCACCGTGCTGGCCCTCACCTACCGCGACGGCGTGCTGATCGCCGGCGACCGCAGGGCCACCATGGGCAACCTGATCGCCCAGCGGGACCTGGAGAAGGTGCATCCCGCCGACGACCACACGGCCGTCGCCTTCGCCGGCACCGTCGGTCTCGCGCTCGACATGGTGAAGCTGTACCAGGTGGAGCTGACGCACTTCGAGAAGATCGAGGGCGTCGCGATGAGCGTCGACGGCAAGGCGCGCCGCCTGGCCGGCATGATCCGGGAGAACCTCGGCCAGGCCATGCAGGGCCTCGCCGTCGTCCCCCTTCTCACCGGCTACGACGCCACGGCGCCCGAGGGCGAGAAGGGCCGCATCTTCAGCTTCGACGTGGCCGGCGGACTGTACGAGAAGACGGACTTCCACGCCGAGGGCTCAGGATCCCCGTACGCCCGGGGCGCGTTGAAGAAGCTGTTCCGCAAGGGCATGGACCGGCGCGAGGCCGCCCTCACCGCGTTGCAGGCGCTGTACGACGCGGCCGACGACGACTCCGCGACCGGCGGCCCCGACATCAGTCGCCGGATCTACCCCATCGTCGCGGTCATCACCGAGGACGGCTTCGAGCGGCTGCCCGAACCGGAGACCGAGGCACTGAGCCGCGAGATGGTCGAGCAGCGCCGCACCAGGCCGGACGGACCGAACGCGACGCCGTGACACACGCCCGTGACAGGCGGCTTTCCCCCATCGTGGGGAAGATCTGCCCCGGGCTTTACCGCACATGACCTTGCAGCTGCCTCAGGGGGGAACAAGGCTGCTGAACGCGGCCGTACCCCGTGAGAAACATCCTCCTCCCGATGACGGCCGCCCCTGACTCCGCTCCGTCCCTCCTCCCCGCCGCCCCGAGACAGGCTCGGCCCGGCAGGAGTGGATCAGGGTTGGGCGGGACGGCCGCCGTCCCCCCGGTGGAACGGCGGCCGAAGAGCGAGAGGCAAGTCGGCCTTGAGAATTCCCAAGTGTCAAGGCGTACTTGCCTCATGCCGTTACCGGATCTGGACGAACTCATCGCCGAGGTGGACCGCACCTGTGTCACCGCCCACCGGCCCGGCGGACCAGAACAGCCCGACTGGCTGGCCCTGTTGACCGCCGCCGCCGCACTCGCGGGCCAACTCCAAGCTCTGTCCGACGACTTGGTCGAGGACTACGTCGAGCACTGCCGGATGCACGGCAGTTCGTGGACGGACATCGGGGCCGCCCTGGGCGTCACCCGGCAGGCGGTGCAGCAGCGCTTCCACGCCCCGCACAAGCGCTACGGCCCCGAGACCATGTCCGAGGACCTGCGCGAGGCGATGGTCCACGTCAAGCGGGCCGCCGTACAGCACCGCAACAACTACATCGGCACCGAACACCTGCTGTGGGGGCTGACGGCCCGGGCCAACAGCGCCACCCGGCTGCTGGAGAGTGCCGGCGCCGCCCCGGAAGCCGTCCACCGCGCGGTGGAGTCCCGGCTCACCCAGGGCGCCTCCCAGGCGGCCGAACGCATCGCGTGGACGCCCTACTCCCGCAAGGCGATCGCGCTCGCCGAGGCCCGCTCCCAGCGGGCCGGTGCCACCCACATCGACTGCGCCGACCTCCTCGTCGGCCTCGCCGGTGTCGGCCGTGGCGTCGCCGCCGCGGTCCTGACGGAAGCGGGCTTCGACCTCGCGACAGCACAGGGGCACTCCGGCGGGGGAGAACGGGAAACGATCACACCAGTGGCGTAACGGCGGAACCTTTCGCCAGGTGAACAACCCGGCGAACGATCAACCGCGAGGCGTGGCCGCGGCGATCCTGGGGCGGAAGACCACCGTTCGGCAGCCCGGCTCTCCCGGGCCCGGCTGCCTCCCCTCGCCAAGGAGACTCCCTTGCGTGTTCGTCGTATGGTGACCGGCGTCCTCGGTTCCGTCGCCCTCGTGTTCGCCTCCATGGGCGCGGTGACCTGCGCGGCAGGCCCCGCGGCCGCCGATCCGTGCGGGTTCTTCGAGACCGGCTCCGACGCCTTCTACAACCACTGCACCTCCGACGGCTCACGCATCGTCATCAAGGTCGAGGCCGCCTGGGCGCCCGACTACGAACGGTGCGTCGCGCCCGGCACCTCCTGGCTCGGCGCCGCCGGCAAGATCGACGGCGCCCACTACACCGGGCGCACCTGCTGACGGGTCCCGGTCCGCGCTCCGTGCCGTCCCGCCCCGGACGGTACGGAGCGCTCCCGTCCGAGGGTCTGACTCGTTCAGGCGCGTAGCCTGAACTCCTTGCGCCACTTGAGGAGTTGCTTCTCCGGGTCGCCGGTGTACGACCACGGGGTCCGCGTGGCGAGCCGGCCCGGCATCCGCAGCACGGCGGCGGCGATGTCCTGGAGGCCCGCGTAACAGGCCGCATGCGCCAGGTAGTTGAGGTCCCGCAGCTCACCCGGCGCCACCTCGCTCTCGGTCCGGCCCATGATCCAGCGCTCCCAGGTGCGCCGTACGTCGCTGACCGGGCCGTCGTGCCTCCAGTGCTGCCCGAGACCCAGGGACGTCCGGCCCTCCCGAGCCTCGTCCTGGGCGTACCGGTACTCCTCGACCCGCGCGTACTGCACCAGCACCGGCAGCGCGGAGCCGGCCGGGGCCACTCCCGCCGCGTCGCGGGCGAAGTCGTACATGAAGCCGTGCGAGCCGTGCCAGCGCGCGGAGTAGTAGTGCAGGACCTGCAGATGGCCCTCGACGCTGTACGGGTCGCGGCTGTGCAGCTCGTCCCACCAGCGCCCCAGTTCCTGCCGGCGCACCCCCGCCGGGTACAGCCGGGCCACCGAGATCAGGGAGACCCAGGGTGTCGGGTCCTCCGGATACGCCTCGGCCGCCTGCAGGCACGCCAGCACCGCGCCGTCGACCCGGTGCTGGTCGATCGGTGCGCCCCGGCCCGCGGCGATGGCCAGGTTGAAGGCCCGGGCCGTCTCCGTGGCCGCGCGCAGCACCAGGGCGTCCCCGCGGTGCGGCTCGGCGGCCAGCCAGGACTCCACCGAGGAACTGCTCGCGCAGGCCTGCGCGAGCAGCCGGACCCGGTGCCCGCGGGCGAGCCACTGGGGGCCGGTGGCGTACAGCAGTTCGCGCAGCCCCCGCCAGCGGCCGATGACGATGTCGTGGCGGGCGGAGCTGAGGGCCCTGTCCCCGCAGTCGGGGTCGAAGTCGGGGGTGAAGCTGTCGCGCGCCATCACAGGTCTCCCTCAGAAGTCGGTGGGCAGACCCTCGTGGAACCGGGAGTGCGCGGCGGCGCCGTCGTCGGGGACGTAGTCCGTCTCGACGGCGTGGGAGGCGTCCAGCCGGGCGGGCCGGTAGTACTCGCTGCCCTGCCGCCAGTACCAGAGCATCGGGATCAGGCCGACGGCCAGTCCGCCGATGCCGATGACGACCGCGGCCCGGCTCAGCTCGCCCAGCGACTCTGCGAACACCCAGAACATGAACAGCGCCCCCAGCAGCGGCCACAGCCCGCCGAAGACGAAGTTGGCCGCCGACTTCAGCAGCATCTTCCGGTAGGCGACGACCACCGCCAGCCCGGCCAGCCCGTAGTAGACGGCGATCTGCAGACCTATCGCGGAGATGGCGTCGGTGAGGATGTCTCCGACCGTGCCCAGGGAGTTGGCGGCCACCAGCATCCCCAGCGCCACCGTGCCGACCACCACGATTGCCACCCACGGGGTGTTCCAGCGGGGATGGACCCGGCCCAGCGCGGACGGCATCGTGCGGTCGCGGCCCATCGCGAACAGCGAGCGCGTGACCTGGATCAGTGTGGTCTCCAGCGTCGCGATGGTCGACAGCATCACCGCCACGATGAGCAGCTTGCCGCCCCAGCCCGGCCAGATCTCGTCACCGAGCACCGACAGCACATTGGCGTCGTTCTCCTCGATCTGCTTCGAGGAAAGGATCATGTTCACGGCGATGGTGAACGCCTCGAACAGCAGGAAGACGATGCCGACGCCGATCAGGCCGGCGAGTCCGGTCGTACGACGGCTGTTGCGGGTCTCCTCGCTCAGGTTGCTGGTCACGTCCCAGCCCCAGTAGTAGAACGCGGCGATGAGCGCGCCGGACGCGAAGCCTCCCATGCCGTCGAAGTGGCTGAACCCGAGCCAGGACCAGTCGAAGGCGAGGGCGTTGCCGGAGTGGAAGAAGGCGAGGACCGCGAAGAGCGCCAGGACGGTCAGTTCGACGCCGGACATGAGGAGCTGGGCGCGGGCGGTCAGCCGGGCGCCGCCGAGCACCACCAGCAGCATGACCAGGAACCAGAGCCCACCGACGACCGTGGACAGCGCGGTGTCGTCGGCGAGCCCGTCGTCGAACAGGGCCAGCGTCATCGAACCGGCGGGCAGTGAGCCGGCCACCATGAAGATGGTCGCCGAGATCACCAGCGCCCAGCCGCTGATGAAACCGAGAAAGGGATGGAGCGTGCGCCCCACCCACGAGTAGCTGGCGCCCGCGTTCACATCGATCCGGCCGAGATAGCTGAACGCCAGCGCGATGCCCAGCATCGGTATCGCGCAGTACAGCAGGGCGGCCGGACTGGCCAGGCCCACCGCGCCGACCAGGACCGCGGTGGTCGCGGCCAGGGAGTACGCCGGCGCGCTGCCCGCGACGGCCATCACCACGGTGTCGACCATACCGAGGGCGTTGGCCTGCAGCCCTCTGCCCCTCACGTTGCTCATGGTTGCGCTGCTTTCGGTCGTGCACGACGCGGGGACCATGAGGCCACGACGACGTAGGGGGCGGGGGTGGACCCGCCCGGAACCGGAGAGGGATGGCCTCGGGTCCAGGGGCGGCGAAAGGAGGGCGGTGGATGCCGCTGCCTCCGCGTCGGCAGCAGGTCACACCATAGGTGCGAGTGATGATAGCGGCACTGATTGAGCTTTCAAGATTGACTGGGGAGTAACCTCCGCGGCCACTTCCGTCGCCGGTTGAGATTGGGCTCCGCCTGGCTGGAAACGCGGTTCAGGACACCGGAGTGAAACCAGTCGACGCAGTGAACGAGGGAGGCGGCCCATGGGCACCGAGCCGATGGCGGACGACGCGTACCAGCCCACCGGTACCAACGAGGAGCAGGAGGACGCGGCTCCGCTCGACCTGCAGGACGCGGTCGACGAGCGGACCTACGACGACACCCTCGACGAGGGCTACTCCCCGCCGGAGAAACCGCTCGGCGTCACCAAGTACGGGACCACGGCCGCCGAACAGCACGACGGGGAGAGCCTCGACCAGCGGCTGGCCCAGGAGGTTCCCGACGCCGGCGAGCCCGTCGGCGACGAGGTCGGCGACCTTCCCGGCGGCGAGGGCGAACCGGTCGACCCGGAGGCGGGCGGCGACCGTGCCGGGCGGCTCGTGGCCCCGGACGAGGGCGCCCACCCCGACACCACCAAGGAGGCCGTCGCCTCCGACGTGGGCATCGACGCGGGCGCCGCCGGGGCCGAGGAGGCCGCCGTGCACGTCGTCGAGGACGAGGTCCTTCCCGAGTGGCTCCCGGACGACGAGGACAGCCCGCAGGCCTGAGCGGGCCGGCCTCAGTCCCCGATCCGGTCGATGAGACGGAGCTTGTTGGTGGCGTCCAGAGCGGCGACCTTGTAGGACTCCGCGAGCGTCGGGTAGTTGAACACGGCGTCGACCAGGTAGTCGACGGTGCCGCCGCAGCCCATCACGGACTGGCCGATGTGGATGAGCTCGGTGGCACCGGTGCCGAAGCAGTGCACCCCGAGCAGGGTGCGGTCCTCGGGGGAGACCAGCAGCTTCAGCATGCCGTGCGAGTCGCCCATGATCTGCCCGCGGGCCAGTTCCCGGTAGCGGGAGATGCCGACCTCGAACGGCACCCGGTCCTCGGTGAGCTGGTCCTCCGTCCGGCCAACGAAGCTGATCTCGGGAATCGTGTAGATGCCGATCGGCTGGAGGTTGTGCATCCGGGGGACCGGCTCGCCGCAGGCGTGGTACGCGGCCGCCCGGCCCTGTTCCATCGAGGTCGCCGCCAGCGCCGGGAAACCGATGACGTCCCCGACGGCGTAGATGTGCGGCACCTCGGTGCGGTAGTGCTCGTCCACGGTGATACGGCCCCGGGCGTCCGCCGACAGGCCCGCCTTGTCGAGGTCGAGGTCGTCGGTGAGGCCCTGCCGGCCCGCCGAGTACATCACGGCGTCGGCGGGTATCTTCTTGCCGCTCTCCAGGACGGTGAGCGTGCCCCTCGGGTGGCGCTCGACGGCGGCCACGGTCTCCCCGAAGCGGAAGGTCACCGCCAGGTCCCGCAGCTGGTACTTGAGCGACTCGATCACCTCGACGTCGCACATGTCGAGCATCCCGGCCCGCTTCTCGACCACGGTGATCTTGCTGCCGAGCGCGGCGAACATCGACGCGTACTCCATGCCGATGACCCCGGCGCCGACGATGACCATGGAACGCGGCACCCGTTCCAGAGCGAGCACGTTGTCGGAGTCCATGATGGTGCGCCCGTCGAACTCGACACTGTCGGGGCGCGCGGGGCGGGTGCCGGTGGCGATCACGACGTGGTCGGCGGTCACCAGGCGTTCGTGGCCGGTGACCTCGCGGACGGCGACGGTGTGCGGGTCGACGAAGGCGGCGGTGCCGGCGTACAGGGCCACGTGGTTGCGGGACAGCTGGCTGCGGATGACGTCGACCTCACGGCTGACCACGTGCTGGGTGCGCGCGGTCAGGTCGGCGACGGTGATCTCCTCCTTCAGCCGGTAGCTCTGTCCGTACAGATCGCGCTGGCTGAGACCGGTCAGGTACAGCACCGCCTCGCGCAGCGTCTTGGAGGGGATGGTGCCGGTGTGGATGGAGACCCCGCCGACCATGTCGGGGCGGTCGACGACGGCGACCCGGCGGCCCAGCTTGGCCGCGGCGATGGCGGCCTTCTGGCCCCCGGGTCCGGATCCGATGACGAGCATGTCGAAGTCGGGCACCCTCGGGAGTCTGTCAGTCCCGGGGGTGCGCGGGAAGGGCGGACGGGCAATCCCGGTCACTCCCGGGCGGACGTACCGCCCGGGGCTGGTGCCGGCCTCGTGCTAGGTCGCCGCGGCGCTACGGCAGCAGTTTGTCGAGCGCGGCCGGGCCCTCGGCCGCCAGCTTGCGCCTGGCCCACTCGAGGGTGCGCGGTGTGAGGTCCTTGCCGGACGCGAGCACCACGTCCTCGGGTGACACGTCCGTGCCGGTACGGGTGTGCAGCAGGGCGTCCGGGGTCGTGCGGTCCTCGGACTGCCCCGACGCTTCGGGCTGTGACGTCGGCATGATGTCTGCTCCTCGGATCCGGATCGTTCCTCGCTCCCGGTTTCCCTCACCGGGCCCGATATCACCATTCAACGCCCACGCGCACCCCGCATCCCGAGCGGCCGGGAGACGCGCTCCCGGGAGGGGCCGGGCCCATGTGGGCGACGCGGGCATCAGGGGAGGCGGGAGGGCGGGGAGCGCCGCTCCGGGGGCTCCACGGCGGCTCCGGCAGTGGTGCGCCGGGCACGCGTCGGGTTTGTCTGTGGCCGGCCTTAATCCGCTTGACCCGGCGACGTGGCAACGCTGCACTGTGGCGGGACACCACGAACCGTGGTGCCGGTACTACGGGGAGGCAGCGGCAGCGATGGAGATCCGTCCCACGACCGACCAGGACCTCGACGTCTTCGTCGACACGCTCCATGCCGCGTTCGGGCGTTTCCCGGAAACCCCGACCGAGGGCGGCGGGGTCTGGTGGGCGGCGCTCGAAATGGACCGCAGCCTGCTCGCCATGACGGCGGACGGCCGGCCCGTCGGCACCGCCGCCGCGTACTCCTTCGAGCTCACCCTGCCCGGTGAGATCCTCGTCCCGGCCGCCGGGGTCACCGCCGTCGGCGTCCTGCCCTCGCACCGGCGCAAGGGCGTGCTCAGCGCGATGATGCGGCAGCAGCTGACCGACTTGCGGGCCCGAGGGGAGTTCCTCTCCGTGCTGCTGGCCACCGAGGCCGTGATCTACCGCAGGTTCGGCTACGGACCGGCGACCTACACCCAGCGGCTGACGGTGCCGCGCCGACAGGCAGCCCTCGCCCCGCCCCGGGCGCGCGGTACGGCCGACGCCCCGGCGACCGGCTCGGACCCCGGTTCGGTCGAGCTGCTGCGGCGTTCCGAGTGCGGCGAGATCCTGGAAGAGGTCTACGACCGGTACCGCCGCGCACAGCCCGGCGCGCTGTCCCGGCCGCACCGCTGGTGGACCGTGGGCGCCGGGCAGCCACCGGTCTCTCCAGCGCCGCGCTACGTCGCCGTCCACCGGGACACCGACGGCGTCCCGGACGGCTACGCCAGCTACTCGACCGAGTCCGGCACCTTGACGGTCGACGAGACCATAGCCATCGACGACGCCGGCTTCACGGCCCTGGCCCGGTTCCTGCTCGGACACGACCTGGTCACTCAGGTCGTTTTCGATCACTTCCCGCGCGAACACCAGCTGCGCTGGCAGCTCGCGGACTTCCGCGCCGGCCAGGTGAGCGGTGACACGGACTGGCTCTGGGTGCGGCTGCTGGACGTCCCGCGTGCGCTGACCGCGCGCGGTTGGTTCATGGACGGCGAACTCGTCCTCGACGTCGACGATCCGTTCCTCGGCGAGCACGGCCGCTACCTGCTCACCGTCCAGGACGGCAAGGCGGACTGCGTCCCGACAGACCGGGAGCCCGACCTGTCCCTGGACGTGAGCGATCTGGGCTCCGTCTACCTCGGCGGCACCGCGCCGAGCACGCTGGTGCGCGCCGGACACATCCGGGCCCACCGCCCGGGCGCGGCCGTCTTCGCCGACGCCTTCTTCCGCGCCGAACGCCCCCCGCACTGCCTGCACTGGTTCTGAGCGCGCGCCCGCCGACCCCGCACAGGTCTCGCCGGGCGGGGCGGCCGGCCGGTAGCCCTCCAGCGGGGACACGGTTACGCCTACGACCTCCTGGCGGAATGCACCCACTTCCTGGTCGAGCGGGGAGCCGAGTTCATCTCGGCCGCCACCGACCAGGGCAACTTCCCGATGGCCGTGAACTTCGCCAGGGCCGGCTGTCCCGTCGTACGGGAACGCCTGAACTTCCACCCCGGCACCGCCTGATCATCCCTCTCGGCCGCACCACCGGCTGGGACGGTTCCCCCCGGCACCGACGGGCGGTTCGGCCGTCTGCCGGTATCGGGCGGCGTGCTGATGGGGATCTCCGATCGGCACGACTGATCGCTGAGGCGGTCAGGTGAGGGGTTCAGGCGTCGTTCAGTGCGGCTTCGGCTGTCGCCAGGATCTCGGTGATCCGGAGGGCGAACGCGGCGTCGCACGGGTGCGGGCGGCCCGTGCGGGCGGCGTCGAGGAGGGCGTCCGCGGCGCGGGTGAGAGCGGGCAGGACTCCCTCGGCACTCTCGGGAAGAAGCGTCACCCCCGCCTCGCCCCGCAGTTCGACGCCGGCCCCGGCCGCCGCGGGCGGCGCCGTGAGGGTCAGCGTCACAGTGCTCGACGCACCGCCGGCGTGGTTCAGGACCAGATGCACGGTGTCCCCGGGACCGGGCGCTGCCGCCGCCACCCGCCGGACGTCGCCGAGCACCGGCAGCAGCACGGACAGCGCGTGCGGGCCCACGTCCCACAGGGCGCCCTTCTCCTGCCGCCACGGCGAGGCGGCGAACGGGCTGTCGCTGTTGAACACCGAGCCCAGCCACTGCGCCCGCGCGGTGAACCAGCCCTCCACCCCCGCCTGTTCGGTGATCCACGCCGCAGGCTCGGACAGGAAACGGGTGGTGAAGAAGACGACCGAGGCGACACCGGAGTCCCGCGCGGCGTCGACCACGCCCCGCCCCTCCTCGACCGTCATGGCGAGCGGCTTGTCCAGCAGCAGATGCCGGCCGGCTCGCGCGGCCCGGGCCGCGAGCTGCGCCTGTACGCCCGGAGGAAGGGCGATCGCCACCGCGTCCACGTCGGCGAGCAGCGCGTCCACGTCGTCGTACGCCCGTGTGCCGTGCAGGTCGGCCAACTCCTTGGCCGCGTCCGGGCGGCGACCCCACACCCCGGCGAAGTCCAGCCCCGGATGCTCGCTCAGGGCGGGAGCATGAGCCATGCGGGCCCAAGGACCGGTGCCGAGCAGTCCGATGCGCATACCGCCGCCTTTCACGCCGTACGACCTGGTGAGAACCGGAGGCGGAGGGGCGACCGGTCGACGCCGAGCGTTTCACACGGGTGGGGCGGACGCGAAGCCCCGGTCGCCCGGTGGACGTGGTGCCGGTGCGCCGCTGCCCACGTGGCGGCGGGCGGCGACCGACTTCCCGCCTGGCCGCGGACGCGGGCGACTGCCCCGGTCGTCCCGCGGCGCCGCTGCCGGAAGTGTCGCCGTGGTCAGCCTGATGCGCCGCTGCCGCCCGACGTGTCCTGCCTCGGACCGCGACCCTCACGGACCGGGATTCATTCCGGGATTCATCGGTCCGGGTGCTGAATCCGTTCTCATTCTTCTATTGGACCTTCGGGGTACGGGGCACGAGGCTGGAGCGTGTCCGACGGCGACCGCACCCCGAGCCGGGAGCCTCGGACTCATCGGTTCCGCACACGTTCCGTATCGGTTCCGCGAGACAGCCGAAAGAGGTCACGAGCCCATGCACACCCGCCGTATCGGTGATGTCCACGTGAGCGCCATCGGCCTGGGCGCCATGCCCATGTCCATCGAGGGGCGGCCGGACGAGACCCGTTCCCTCGCCACGATCCACGCCGCTCTCGACGCCGGCATCACCCTGATCGACACCGCGGACGCCTACCACCTGCACGCCGACGACGTCGGCCACAACGAGACCCTGATCGCCAAGGCCCTCGCCTCGCACGATGGCGGCCGGGACGTCCTGGTCGCCACCAAGGGCGGCCATCTGCGCCCCGGCGACGGAAGCTGGACCCAGGACGGGAGCCCCGAGCACCTCAAGGCCGCCTGCGAGGCCTCCCTGCGCCGGCTCGGCGTGGAGGCCGTCGGGCTCTACCAGTTCCACCGCCCCGACCCGAAGGTGCCCTACGCGGAGTCCGTCGGCGCGCTCCGCGACCTCCTCGACGAGGGAAAGATCCGCATGGCCGGCATCTCCAACGCCGACCCGGACCAGATCCGCCAGGCGCACGAGATCCTCGGCGGCCGGCTGGTCTCCGTGCAGAACCAGTTCTCCCCGGCCTTCCGCTCCAGTGAGCCGGAACTGCGGCTGTGCGACGAGCTCGGCATCGCCTTCCTGCCCTGGAGCCCGCTCGGCGGCATCTCCCGGGCCGGTGAACTCGGCTCCGCGCACGCCCCCTTCGACCGGATCGCCCAGTCCCGCGGAGTGAGCCCGCAGCGCGTCTGCCTGGCCTGGATGCTCGCCAAGTCGCCTGTGGTCGTGCCGATCCCGGGCGCGAGCCGCCCCGAGACCATCCGGGACTCGGCCGCCGCCACGGAGCTCGTCCTGACCGCCGACGAGGTGGCGGAACTGGACGCGGCCTGATCCAAGGGCCCGGGTGCGCGCCGGACGGGTGCGCACCCGAAACCGGGACACCGGCGGGCACGATGTGCGCCCCGGGCTCACCCCCGTCGTTCGTTCGGGGACGGTTCGTGCGAGGACTGGCACCGGCGAACGCCGGGTCCCTAGGATGGACTCCCTGTCCTGCCAGGCCAGTTGGCGCGGCACGAAGCTGGGGGAAAGATGCAGACCGGTAATCAGCTGTCCACGTCGATCGACGCCACGGTACCCACGGCCGCACGGATGTACGACCACTACCTGGGCGGCAAGGACAACTACGCGGCCGACCGGGCGGCGTGCGAGGAACTCGACAAGGTCGTACCCAGCACCCGCCGCCTCGCCGTGAACAACAGGCGATTTCTGCAGCGCGTCGTGAGGGTGCTGGCACAGGACCACGGAATCCGGCAGTTCCTCGACCACGGATCCGGCCTGCCCACCCAGGACAACGTCCACCAGGTCGCCCAGCGCATCGACCCGGACACCCATGTCGTCTACGTGGACAACGACCCGATGGTGCTGGTCCACGGCCGGGCGCTGCTGGACCAGAACGAGCGCACCGCCGTCATCCACGCGGACATGCGGGAGACCGACGCGATCTTCTCGCACCCGGACACCGAGCGCCTGATCGACTTCACCCAGCCGGTCGCCGTGCTCTTCAACTCGGTGATGCACTGCATCCCCGACAGTGACACGGACGGGCCCCTCGCGGTGGTCCGCCGGGTGTCCGAACGGCTGGTGCCCGGCAGCTATCTGGTGATGTGTCAGCTGGTCAGCGAGGACCCCGAGGTCCGCAAGTTCGTCACCGACTTCATGGACCGGGCGACCCAGGGCCACTGGGGCCGGGTCCGCCAGGAGAAGGACGTGGCGGAGTGGTTCGAGGGCATGGAGATCCTCGACCCCGGTCTGGTGGAGGTCTCCACCTGGCGGCCCGACTCCGAGGTGGCCCCCCGTCAGCTCACCCGCGAGTGGATCGAGTTCGGCGGCGTGGCCCGGGTCGTCTAGCCCGCGCGGTCGCGCCGACGACGACGCCCCCCACGCCGGGCGTGGGGGGCGTTCGTGTGCGCCGAGGCTCAGCCGCCGTAGCGCTGCTTCATGGTGTCCTCCAGCAACCGCAGGGACTCCCGGGGTTCGAGCGCCTCGTCGGCCAGTCGGTCGAGGGCGAGCCGGTACTCCTCCGTCTCGTCGCGGTCCTCGAGGAAGTTGGCGCTCTTTATGTGCTCCAGGTAGACCACGTCGGGCAGGTCGAGGCCGCCGAAGCGGAGGTAGGTGATCGGGATGGACGGAGCCGAGGCGGCCGTCACGTCCAGCGGGACGATCTGCACCGTCACATGGGGACGTTGAGCCATCTTGACCAGATGCCCGAGCTGGTCCCGCATCACCTCGCGGCTGCCCAGGACCCGCAGCAGCACCGACTCGTCGAGGACCGCCCACAGTTGCGGCGGGTCGGTCCGCTCCAGCAACTGCGCCCGGCGGGTGCGCAGTTCGACCCGGCGCCGTACCTCGCTCTCGGCCGCCGAGGGCAGACCCCGCTCCACCACCGCCCGGGTGTAGTCCGCGGTCTGCAACAGGCCCGGCACGTACTGGATCTCGAACGTACGGATCGCGGCGGCGGCCTCCTGCAGTCCGACCAGACGGTCGAACCACTCGGGCATCAACCGCTTGTCGTAGCGCTGCCACCAGCCCGGCTCACCGGCGCGCCGGAGCAGCTTGAGGAGCATCGACGCCTCGTACTCGTCGGTGCCGTACAGCTCCAGCAGCGCGCGGACGTCGGTCTCCGTCGGGGGCCGCCGGCCCTTGCCCGACTCGATGCGTGACAGCTTCGCGGGGCTGAACCTGAGGGCCCGCGCCGCCTGCTCCTGAGTGAGGTCGGCGTCCTCGCGGAAACCCGCCAGCTGCACGCCGACCAGCATCTTCAGCAAAGTGGGAGCCGGCTCGGGCCGGTCCAGGTACGGCTGCAGGCGGGAGATGCGATGCGACTCGGGGGACATCTTGACTCCCAGTAAACCGGCACAGAGACGACTCAGACTATCGCACTCCGTAGTGTCGCACCGCAGCGACCCGCCTGCGCAAGGGAGTTGACCACTCCCTCACAGGAGATGGTCGAACTCGCCCTCCTTCGCTCCGGCGACGAACGCAGCCACCTCGGCCGGCGTGTAGACGAGCGCCGGCCCGTCGGGATCACGGGAGTTGCGCATCGCGACACCCCCGTCGACCAGTGTGGCCACTTCGACACAGTTGCCCTCGGCGTTGCTGTGCCGGCTCTTGATCCAGCGGACGTCCAGCGAACTCGCCCGCACTCCGTTCCGCACTGGTGGCACCGCAGTCTCCTTGCTGTTCACGTTCCTCGCCGGGCGCCGTGCCCGGCCGCCCGGCCCGCCCGGACGGGGCAGGGACGGGTTCCCCCGGTCTCTTCCGTCCCACCTGTCTTTCGTGCAATTTCTCGTGCAATTGCACGCTGACGCTGTCTGCGTGGATAATAGCTACGGCGTCAACCCCCCTGGGAACGCCCCGTTCTTGATGTCGCATCAGGGAGATGCCGTGTCATCACCTGCGAACCCCGTGCTCCGGCAGCCGGGCCGGGCCGCGCCCGGCACGAGCGCGGCGGCCCTGGCCGACGGGCTCCCGCCGCAGCCGCGCACGGTGGAATCCCGTGCGTGGCCGGCCCTGAGGCCGGCGCTGCCGAGCGACATCCCCACCTCCGCCGCCCTGCGCGTCAGATGCAGCGCTGAAGGATTCGCGCTGGCCCGGGCCTTCACCCGGGACACCCTGGGGTGCTGGTCGCTCGGCCACCGCGGCGACGACGCCGCGCTCGTGATCACCGAACTCGCCGCCAACGCCGTGGCCCACACGGTTGGCGCCGCCACGACCGAGGCGGAGGTCTGGCTGGGCATCCTGTTCGACCCCGCCCATGTGCTGCTCACCGTCTCCGACCCCGGTGACGACCTGCCCGAGTTCAGGGCCCCCGACTGTTTTGCCCTGCTGGAGCACGGCCGGGGCCTTTTCATCGTCGACGCCCTCGCCGAGGAATGGGGCTGGACCCCGAACCCCCCGGCCGGCAAGACCGTCTGGGCCAGGCTGTCGACCTGCCCTCCCCCCTCACCGGTATGACCGCCGCCGAAAGGTCCCACGCCATGCGCACCGCTCCGACGCACCGACAGGGCACCGAGCGCACCGACCCCCACCAGCCGCCGACCGGGGTGGCCAGGAACACGTCCCTGGCGGCCCTGGACCGGGTTCCGTGGCGCGAGATACGGGACTCCACCGGCTGCGCCGCCGCCATCCCCCTGCTGCTCACCACCGTGGCCTGCGGGGACCCCGAGACCGCCCGGGCCGCCCTCGCCGATCTGCGCACCCGTATCTGTCAGTACGGCTTCGTGGTGGAACAGGCGACGGCCGCCACGGTCCCCTTCCTCTGGGAACTCGCCCAACTGCCCCATGTGACCTGCCGCGCGGAGATCATCCAGCTGCTCAGGAGCATCGCCGACGCCCGGCAGTGGGAGAACACGGCCGCCGTCTACCCGAAGCTGCTCAACCACAGCGAGAACCACGTCGTGTGGGAGCGCAAGGCCCGGCAGGCGGTCCGGGACCGGCGGGGCGCCCTGCGGCGGCTGCTGGCCGAGGAGGACACCGAGATCGCCCGAGCGACCACGGAACTCGCCCGCACCCTCGGCGAGTGACGCCCCGCCGCCGTACCCCACCCCTCCCGAAGGTCTCTCCCCGTCACCGGTGTGGCCCTCGCCCGCCAGGGGCATCCTCGCGTACCTGTTCCTGGCCGACCGGCACCGCCTCGCGGCAGCGGCCGGTGTCCTCACGGCCAAGCACAGCCCCGGCTGGCTGCTGCCGCTGATCACCGCGTCCGTCATCGACACCGTCGTCCAGCACCAGCCGGTCTCACGGCTGTGGACCAGCACCGGCGTCCTCCTGTTCATCCTGCTCGTCAACCATCCGCTGCACCTCCTCGACGTCCGCCTCCTGTACGGCACTGTGCGCCGCATGGGGCACCGGCCTCAGGTCCGCGGTGTGCACGCGGATGCAGCAGCCTCGACCGGCTCCCGCAGGGTCTCGACCCCCCGGTCGGTGAGCGCGGTGCCCGGCTCTCCGGCGGGCAACGCCTCGCCATCGCCCACGCCCTGATCCGCGATCCCCGCGTCCTGGTCCTGGACGAGGCGGCCTCCGACCTGGACAGCCGATCGCAGGCGCGCGCCCGGCTGTTGCGCAGGCGCACCACGGTCGTGGTGGCGCACCGCCCGTCCGCCGTGCGGGGTGCCGACCGGATCGTGGTGAGGGGACAGGGCCGGATCCATGAGATCGGCGCCGACGACGAACTCCCTCGCCGGAGAGGGGCGTACACGGCGCCGCACAGCGGGCGGCTCGCCTGACGGCGTACGCCCGGCGCGGAAGTCGGGCAGGAAGTAATGGAATTGCGCCAATTGTGCGCCGGGGAGCGCCGGAGGTGAATGGTCCGCCGTCGTTCGGGCATACGCGGTGAAAACTCGAGAGAGGGGCGCTACGTGCTCGTTCCGGACCCGAAGGTCGTCAGGAAGCTGCTGACTCGATACGCATCGCTGCGGATCGCTCAGGCGGAGAGGGAAAGGGAGGCGACGGCACGTGAACTGGAGGACGTCACCTACACGCTGTGCGTGATGATGGCGGCCACCGACATCCACGAGGCGGTCGCCAAGGCGGACGCCCTGCTCCTGTCCGCCGGGACCACGGCGACCACCCCCGCCACCACCCCGGCGGAGAAGGGCGGGGAGGACGGGCTGCGGCTCGCCGTGTGAGGTCGTGCCGTCCCCGTGCCGCGCCGGAACGGTTCTGTCAGGGGCGCGGCTCGGGGACGGCGAGCGCCCTCGCGTGAAACGCGGCCCGGTACGCCTGGGGCGTGGTGCCGGCCACGCGGCGGAACCGCTCGCGGAACGAGGTGGGGGAACCGAAGCCCGCCTGCCGCGCGATCCGTTCGACCGGGTGGTCGCTGTTCTCCAGCAGGTACTGGGCACGCCGTACCCGGGCCCGGAGCAGCCACTGCAGGGGAGTGGTGCCCGTCTGCTCGCGGAAACGGCGGCTGAAGGTGCGCTCGCTCATCCCCGAGTGGGCCGCCAACGCCGCCAGGGTGACCTCCTGGGCCAGGTTGTCCTCGATCCACTCCAGGACCGGCTCCAGGGCCGAGCCCCGCGGTACGGGCGGGTGCTCGTGCACGATGAACTGGGCCTGGCCGCCCTCCCGCTCCAGCGGCATCACCGACATCCGGGCCGAGTGGGCGGCGACGGCCGAACCCAGGTCCCGGCGGATCATGTGCAGGCACATGTCCAGGGCCGCGGCGGCTCCGGCAGAGGTGAGGATCTGCCCGTTGTCGACGTAGAGCACGTCCGGCCGCACGTCGACGCGTGGAAAACGGCGGGCCAGGTCGTCGGCGGCCACCCAGTGCGTGGTGGCGCCGAGTCCGTCGAGCAGTCCGGCCTGAGCCAGCACGAAGGCGCCCACGCACACGGACGCGATCCGGGTTCCCGCCGCGGCGGCCTGTCGCAGGGCCGCGATCACGGCGGCCGAGGGCGGCGGGGCGTCGGGGGAGCAGCCCGGCACAATGACCGTGTCGGCCTCCGCCAGTGCGTCCAGGCCCCGGTCGACCCGCAGCCCGAAGCCGCCGTCGGCACGCACCTCGGTGGTCTCGGCGCACAGGCGCACCCGGTAGGGACGGCGGCCGTCGGGCAGCCGCGTCCAGTCGAAGGCCTGCATGGGCGCCGCCATGTCGAACGGCACCACCTGATCGAGAGCGAGGATCGCCACCGTGTGCATGAACGCCACCATAGGCGGATTCCCGCCAGGCCCGACCACCCCCGCAGGGAGAGATGCCGGGGGCGTGATCCCTGGACAAGGCGTTGGCGAGAATCCGTTGGAACCTGTCGTTTCCGCCCCTGTGTGATCACTCCGGGGCTTCCTAGGGTGGGCGGGCCCCGTTGACCGACGCCCCTGAGGACTCGCCCTTCATGACCAAGTTCCTGCTGACTCTGCACGTCCTGGCCGCCATCGTCGCCGTCGGGCCGGTCACCGTCGCGGCCAGCATGTTCCCACCCGCCGCACGCCGCGCCCACTCCGGTTCCGGCGCCGACGGAGCGGACACCGCGGGCCTCGGCACCGTGCGGCTGCTGCGCCGCATCTGCCGGGTCTACTCCGGCCTCGGACTGGCCGTGCCCGTCCTCGGGTTCGCCACCGCGGGCGCCATGGGTGTCCTGGGTGACGGCTGGCTCGTCACCTCCATCGCGCTGACCGCGGCGGCCGCGGGGATCCTGATCGCCTTCGTTCTGCCCCGCCAGGACGAACTCCTGGCACAGCTGAGCGCGGACCAGCCCGTCGAACGGCGCAGCACCGCTCAACTCGCCATGTTCACCGGCCTGTTCAATCTGCTGTGGGCGACCGTCACGGTGCTGATGATCGTCCGGCCCGGCTCCACGACCGGTGCCTGAGTGCTGCATGCTTCACAGGGTGGCGTCAAGACCTCCACGCGAATTCGCCCTCCTATGGGTGAGGGCGCCTACACTCGGCAGTCGTGCCCGTGCTGATGGGCAGTGACACGAAAGGCGCGTGACGGGTGTTCCAGGATTCCCCCATCTACGACCGACTCGTCGCGGAACGCGGCGACGTCCCCGCTCAGACACGCAGGGAGGCCGAGCGCGTCACCAGGGAACTGGAATACGCCATGCGGCCGCTGCAGTCCTTCGGCAACTCCGGCCCCGGCCCGGGCCCCGGCCTGCCCCCCGACCGGCCGGCACCCCAGGGCGGGGGATGGCAGAGAGCCGCTCTGCCCGGCCCGCGTGCCTACTGACCCGCCCTCACCGCACCGCAGTGTCGGCCCCGTCGACCCCGGCCCGGCGCCGCGGATCGGGCCGGGCCAGCCACTCGGCGACACTCCGGGCGATCGGCTGACCGGTGTCCACCTCCACGAAGCCGAACTGCCCCGACTGGTTGCACTCCAGAAACCACCAGGTGCCGTCCGCGTCCTCGGCGAAGTCGAACGCCCCGTACGCCAGTTCGGCGCCCGCCATGTACTCCCGTACGGCGTCGGCGACCCGCGGCGGAACGTCGACGGGGCACCAGGACAGGGAGTTCACCGCGAAGCGGACATCGACCTCGTCCGGGTCCGCGTCGTCCGCGACCGCCTTGCGGGCCGCCAGCATCCGGTCGCCCACCACGGTGAGGCGGATGTCGGCCCGCTTGGCGACGCGGCGCTGTAACAGCGTCGGACCGTACGCGACGGCGGAGAAGTCGGTGTCCGGGGCGACCCTGCTGGTCGGCACCGCGCGGGGCGGATCCTGCGGATGGGCACCGGAGACCGGCTTGACCACGAGATCCGGGTAGCGCGCCGCGAACTCCCGGGCCGCCTGCGGGAACGTCGTGATGAGCGTGGCCGGCACCGGCAGGCCCGAACGCTGGGCGAGCCGCAGTTGCCAGGGCTTGTGCCGGGCCCGGCGGGCCGCGTCGGGATGGTTCATCCAGCACGCGTCGCTGCCGCGCAGCATGCCGTACAGCGCCTGGGACGCCTCCTCGGTCAGCCAGGAGGAGGGTGCGGGGGCCCGCGTCGCCGGCGGGCCCGGCCTGCGCACCCAGATGGAGCGCAGCCCGCCGATGCTCACCAGGCGCCCCGCGGCCGACAGATGGCCGCGGAAGGCGCCGTGCACATACTCGCCGGACAGCGCGACAGAGCCGGTCAGGTCGGCGGGGTCGAGCCGGACCACCGGAACCCCCGCCCCGTTGAGGTGCACGACCACCATGTCGGCGGTCACGTCCTCTTCACTGGTCAAAATCAACACGGTCATGGTCACGTGCCCGTGTTCAGTCGTCGAAGTGCGTCTTGGAGCCCGCGGTCGACGTCGTGGTCCCCAGTTCCCTCATCAGGCCGTGGTCACAGGCGGCGATCCGCCCGTCGAGGAGCACGTTCAACTGCAGCCCGGAGTCGTACGCGTACGGAATCGTGACTTCCAACTCCACTGCCGGACGTGCGTAGTTGAGCGCGAACGGTTGCATCGTCTCTCCCTCACCGGTGTTGCTCGATGGAACGACGGCCGCCCCCGCGGCCCCCCTTGGTCCGCCGCTTACTCGGGCTTTCCAGAGACTTATACGAATCGAACGGGTGAATGGTTTCCTTACGGAGCGTAGTCATGGTCGCCCGGAGTCCCGAGCGGGCGTCCACCGGCCGAGGAGCGCAGGCTGCGCAGTGCCAGAAGCAGTACACCGATGTCGTCCAGGTACACCGGGTCGGGCAGCAGGTCCGTCGGCAGCACGAAGTACAGCAGGGCGCCCCAGAAGATCCAGCGCGGGCCGGTGGGAAGTCCCGCCCGGCGCAGCGTGCGCCGGGCCCGCACCAGTCGCACCACAAGCGCGATGGCGACGGCGAGTACCAGCGCCGCGAGGATCACGGCGACGACGAACACGGTGCTGGTCGTGTCCACGAGTGGCCTCCTCGTCCGGGCGGCGGGCTGTGTTCCTCCGCCCCTTGACGAATTCCCCCTCCGGGCTCCGGTATGGCCTGCCGAACGTGTGTCGGTACGCCGGGCGCGCGGGCCGCGACCGCACGCGTCCAAACGTGTGTCGGTACGCCGGGCGCGCGGGCCGCGACCGCACGCGTCCACTGGAGCTGATCATGAAGACCGGGCTCGCGGCACTCGGCGGCCCGGCTCGCCCGCCTGGCGAAACCGGGCTGCCGGGGGCAGACCCGCCGTGCGGCGACCCGGCGACGGCCGAGGCGGGCAGAACGGCCCGGTGACCCCTACCGCCCCTTCCCACCCCGGTCCGCGAGTGCGGCCAGCACCCGGTCCGGGGTGAGCGGCAGTTCCCGCAGCCGGACGCCGATGGCGTGGTGGACGGCGTTGCCGATGGCGGCGGCCGTGCCGACGATGCCGATCTCACCGATCCCCTTGCTGCCCATCGGGTTGAGATGCGGATCGTCCTCGTCGATCCAGTGCGCCTGGACGTCCCGGACGTCCGCGTGCGCGGGCACGTGGTACGACGCCAGATCCGACTCCGCGAAGTCGCCGAAGGCCTCGTCCGTCGTGCTGCCCTCGGTCAGTGCCATCCCGAGCCCCATGGTCATCCCGCCGACGAACTGGGACCGCGCGGTCCGGGCGTTGAGGATGCGCCCGGCGGCGTAGACCCCCAGCAGGCGCCGGACCCGGACCTCCCCGGTGACCGTGTCGACGCCGACCTCGGCGAAGTGCGCGCCGAACGCGTGCCGCGACCAGGGACTGTCGGCGTCGGCCTTCCCGGTCGTGTCGGCGCGGGCCGCGAGTCCGTCCTCGGGCAGCGGTCCCGAGTGCTCGGCCAGCCGCGCCGCCAGCTGTGAGCTCGCCTCGTGCACGGACCAGCCCCAGGATGCGGTGCCGGACGAGCCGCCCGCCAGCGGCGCCGGGGGCAGATCGCTGCTGCCCACCTGGATCCTGACCCGGTCGAGCGGTACGGCGAGCACGTCCGCCGCGATCTGCGCGAGGACCGTACGGGCCCCGGTGCCGATGTCGGTGGCGTTGATCCGGACCAGGAAGCCGCCGTCGGGCAGTGCGCGGGCCTCCGCGGTCGACGGCCACACCTGGACGGGATACGTGGCGGAGGCCACGCCCGAGCCGACGAGCAGCGGTCCCTCGCGCCGGGAACGCGGGCGGGGGTCGCGCGACAACCACTCGAAGCGCCGGGCGCCCTCGCGCAGGCACTCCACGACATGCCGGCTGCTGAAGGGCCGGCCGCTGTCGGGCTCGGTGTCCGGCTCGTTGAGGATCCGCAACTCCACCGGGTCCATGCCGAGTTCACCCGCGAGCTCGTCCATCGCGGACTCCAGCGCGTACATGCCGGGAGCCTCGCCCGGGGCGCGCATCCAGGACGGCGAGGGCACGTCGAGCGGCACCACGCGGTGCAGGGTGCGGCTGTGCGGCGAGGCGTACATGATCCGCGCCGGTACCGCGGCCTGCTCCACGAACTCCTTGAGGCGGGAGGTGCGGGTGGTGACCTCGTGGATGAGGGAGGTGAGCCGGCCGTCCGCGTCGGCGCCGAGGCGCACCCGCTGCAGGGTGGGCGCCCGGTGTCCGACGACGGTGGGCAGGAAGCGCCGGGGCAGGGCCACGGTGACGGGCCGGCCGGTGTGCCGTGCGGCCATCGCGGCGAGTACCACGTCGGGGCGGGGTGTGCCCTTGGAGCCGAACCCGCCGCCGACGTGTTCGGCGACGACCGTGATCCGTTCCTCGGGCAGAGCGAACATCTGGGCCAGCGTGGCGCGTACGGCCGTCGAGCCCTGGCTGGAGTTGTGCACGGTGAGCCGTTCGCCGTCCCAGTGCGCGGTGGTGGCGTGCGGCTCCATGGGGTGGTTGTGCAGCGGCGGCACTCGGTACTCGGCGTCGACCCGGACGGCGGCGGAGCCGAAGGCGGCGTCGGGCTCGCCCCGTTCGCTGCGGGCCGGGTAGCCGCCGTTGGCCTCCTCGGGGACATACGCCTGCGGGTGCGAGGCGGTGAGGGTGACGTCGTGGTCCTCCGCGGCGTACCGCACGCGGACGGCGGCGGCGCCGGCGCGGGCCGCCTCCAGGGTCTCGGCCACCACCAGGGCCACGAACCAGCCGTGGTGCGGGACGCGGGAGTCCTGCAGCAGGGCGAGCGTGGGATCGTCCGGCTCGGCGAGCCGGGGCGCGTTCTCGGGGGTGAGCACGGTCAGCACGCCGGGCATCTCCAGCGCGGCCGCGGTGTCGATGCCGGTCACCCGGCCCCGGGCGATCGTGGCGGGCACCGGCCGGGCGTGCAGCCGTCCGGGCTGCGGCTGTTCGGCGGCGTAGCGGGCGGTGCCGGTGACCTTCTCCCGCCCCTCCCGGCGCTCGGCGGGAGCGCCCACGGCGGTGGGAACACTGGCCATGGAGTCCTCCTCGGGGGACGGGGATTCAGGTCCGGGCGGCGGCGGTGAGCCGGGCCAGGACGTCCAGGGCGAGGCCGCGGGCCAGGGGCACCTTGTAGGCGTTGTCCCGCAGCGGCTCGGCGGCGGACAGTTCGAGGTCGACGGCGTGCTCGAAGGCGGCTTCGGTGGGAGCCGCGCCCAGCAGCACCTCCTCGGCCCGGCGGGCCCGCCAGGGCCGGTGCGCCAGCGCCCCGAACGCGATCCGGGCGCTCGTGACCACGCCGTCGTCCACCCCCACCGCGACAGCTACGGACGCGAGCGCGAAGGCGTACGACGCCCGGTCGCGGGCCTTGCGGTACGCCGAGGGCACTCCTGCCGTGGCCGCCGGCAGCACCACGCCGGTGATGATCTCCCCGGGCCGGATCTCGGTGTCCACCTCGGGACGGTCCCCGGGCAGCCGGTGGAACTCGGCCGCCGGAAGACTCCGGGCGCCGTCGGCGCCGTACAGCTCGACGCGGGCGTCCAGGGCGGCCAGCGCCACCGCCATGTCCGAGGGATGGGTGGCGACACAGTGCGCCGAATGACCCAGGACGGCGTGGTCGCGGTGCACCCCGTCCCGGGCTCCGCAGCCGCTGCCCGGTTCGCGCTTGTTGCACGGCTTGGCCACGTCCTGGAAGTAGGGGCAGCGGGTGCGCTGCAACAGGTTGCCGCCGGTGGTGGCCGCGTTGCGCAGCTGCCCGGACGCGCCCGCCAGCACCGCCTGGGACAGCGCGGGCCAGCGGTCCCGCACGGCCCGATGGGCGGCGAGGTCGCTGTTGCGGACCGTCGCGCCGATGCGCAGCGAGCCGTCGGGCAGCTCCTCCACGGTGTCCAGGGGAAGCCGGCTGATGTCGACGAGCGCGGCGGGCCGCTCGACGCCGAGCTTCATCAGGTCGACCAGATTGGTGCCGCCGCCCAGATAGCGGGCGCCGGGGCGGGCGGCGAAGGCGTCGGCGGCCTCCTCCAGGCTGTCGGCCCGCACATAGTCGAAGGTCTTCACTCGATCACGTCCTCGACCGCGTCGACGATGCGTGGATAGGCCCCGCAGCGGCAGAGGTTGCCGCTGAGCCGCTCCCGGATCTCGTCCCGGTCCAGCGGTACGGGCTCGCCCGAGGGCGCGGTCGGGTCGGTGACGTGCGAGGGGTGTCCGGCCGAGGCCTCCGCGATCGCGCCGAGCGCGGAACAGATCTGCCCCGGGGTGCAGTAGCCGCACTGGAAGGCGTCCCGGTCCAGGAAGGCGCGCTGCAGCGGATGCAGGTCCTCGCCGTCACCGGAGAGCCCCTCCACGGTCGTGACCTCACAGCCGTCCAGCGCGATCGCGAGCAGCAGACAGCTGTTCAGCCGTCGCCCGTCCACCAGGACCGTGCAGGCGCCGCACTGGCCGTGGTCACAGCCCTTCTTCGCACCGAACAGGTCGAGATCCTCGCGCAGCACGTCCAGCAGGACGCGCCGGTGGTCGACGGTCAGCGTGTGCGGTTTGCCGTTGACGCGGAGCGTCGTCTCGGACCGGTGACGGGTCGCGGGCCCTTCATCCTGGTGCTGGTGACTGTCCATGTCGTACGTGCCTTCCGGGACGGACCGGTGCGGTCGCCACCGCGTATCCAAACTCCGGCGACCCACACGTCCCGGGCGCTTGCCAGGGTGCTTCCTTCTACGGTGCGTCCTTCGTCCGCGCGCCCTTGAGGCGTTCCAGGGTGCGGGTCAGTTGCTGGAACGGGGAGGTGGCGGCAGGGGAGGACGGCTGCTCGGGCACGGGGAGGGCGGCCGCGGTCTCGCGGTACGCGGTCAGCGCCTCGTGGGCCCGTTCGGCGGCCTCCCGGTACAGGTCCCGGGACTGGGTCATGGCGTCCAGCGCCTCGGCGTACATGGCGACGAGCGCCCGCTCGCGGGCGAGTTCCTCCTCCAGGCTCAGCAGACGCCATTGCTCCCGCAGCGCGGTCACCGCGTCCCCGGCCCCGTCCGGAAGCGGCCGCTGCGCCTCGGTGAACCGCGTCAACGCCTCGACCAGGTCCGACGGTTGCGATCCGTCGAGGAAGACACTGCGTACGGCGAACTCGTCCCCGCCCCGGCGGGACGCGCCCGGCGCCGCGGGCAGCACTACCGCGCCGCCCCGCGGCACCTGCACGCCGACCTCCTTCAGGGCCCAGTTGACGGCCCGCAGCTGCTGCGGGGCCGCGCGGTGCTCGACCACCCGGTGCCGCAGGCTCTCCGGAAACAGCTGGGCCAGCGGTTTGCGGCCGCGCGCGTCCGGGGTCATCGCCTCGTGCACGACCACGTGGATGTTCCAGCTGCCGCGCACGGCGTCCCGGAACAGCCGCCGCATGGCCTTGTCGTCCTCGGGGAGGCGGTTGACGTCCCGCAGCCGCAGCCCCGTGGGGACGTCGTGGTCCCACTCGGCGTCCGGTGTGTCGGGCCAGAACACGGTGGCGGGCGAGGGCCACCCCTGGTCCCACGGACGGTCCGCCTCCGCCGCCAGCACCCACTCCGGCCCGGTCTCCGCCTCGGCGACGACCGTGAGCCTCGCCCGCACGGTCACCCCCTCGGAAACCCTCCAGCGGGCTTCGAAGACCTGCTCCCGGGCGTCCTCGGCTTCGGCCGGTTCCAGGAAGTCGTCGATGGTGCCCGCGTCCTTCAACCGCCGCAGCGTGCGGCGGACGGTGTCCAGCGGGTCGGGTCCCGTGTGGCGGCCGCGGGCCAGCCACACCGTGAGGGGGAAGGGCGGACGGACAGTGGAGGAGGTCTGCATGAGTCCATCTGATGGCGGGGGGCACGTGCGTCCTTCAGTATCGCCGCCCGCCCGCGCCGGCGATCACCGGGGTCACCCGCTTGGGTCAGCGGGCGCTCAGCCTGCCTGCGGCGACCGCGTCGCGTCGGCGAGCCGGCCGGTCACGTCGGCGGTCCGGCCCGCGGGCGGCGCCTGCACGTCGACCTTCGTGCCGAAGTCGTCGAACCGCAGGGTCGTCGTGCTGGTGACCCGCGTGTCCTGGCGGTCCGTCGGCTTGCTGTTCTTCAGGGGCCGCAGGGTCAGCCGCACGGTCTCCTGCCGCAGCCGGCCCTGCTCGTCCAGCCACAGGTCCACCGGAACGGACGACGTGTCCAGCTGCCTGCGCAGCTGCTGCTCCTGTTCGCGGTCGCCCCGGGCCAGGGTCTTCACGTCGACGTCGACGCGGTAGCGGGTGGTCTGCGTACCGTTCACGGTCTCGGTGCCGACCTTGGTGACGTCGTCGGAGTCGAGCCCCTTGACGTAGCCGAACGGCTCGACCGGGTCGCTCACCTGCGTGTCGCCGGATCCGGAGCGCGGCAGGCGGGCGGGGTCGATCTTCATCCAGCTCTTGCCCTCGGGCAGCGGACCGCGCTGTGCGGCGGTCGGCTTCTGGTAGATGATCCCGTCGACGACGCGCTGCTCGATCCGGGCGCCCCGCGAGGTGAGCGTCACCTGACTGTCGCCCTCGGCGAGGTCCACCGCACCGGAGCCCTTTGCGGTGACGCTCTGACCGCCGGCCACCGCCTTCGAGGAGACGGTCAGCTTCGCCGTGTCAGCGGCCCGGGTCCGCTCGTAGGCCGCGTGCACGGCCCGCGTGCCGTCGGTCTTCTCCGGCCCGCTCTTCTCAGGTCCGCTCGACGAGCTGCCCGCCGCGTCGGCCGCGTCGTCCGTCCCACCGCAACCGGCCGCCCCCGCGACAAGCATCACCACGGCGACGGCACTGCCTAAGCGCTTCCTGGACATGGCACACACCCTCTCAAGTCAGGAGGTAACGCTCTGCTGTCTTCTCGTGCCGATTGCCCTTCTCGCCGTACGGCATGCGCCGGGTTTCGGCCACGATCCAGCCCCGGCCGACGCCGCACACGGGGTGCGCGCCAAACACCGGGGGTGCGCGAGCGCCACTGCGGACGACAGCCGTTCACTCCTGCCCCGATCACGACCGCACCCGCACAATGGCTCACCGAACAGGGCTCGCCCACCATCCGCATCGGGGCGGGCCCTGTTCTCCTCGCGACGACGAACGGGCCCGGGGGCGCCCCCCGGACCCGTCGGTGTCACCGCTCGGTGCGCTACGCGCCGCTCTCCCTGAGCATGTCCTCACGCTCGACGAGCTTGACGCGCTCGCGGCCCTGGAGCTCGCCCAGCGCCTTCTCGGCGGCGTCCAGCCTGTACCAGCCGTCCCAGGTGGTGAAACGGACCTCGCGCTCGGCGAGAAACGCCTCCACGGCCTCGGGGGCGGGTGCGGTGGGCGTGTGCAGACGGCCGCCGGCGAAGTCGTCGAGCAGGTTCGACACCGTCTCGTTGGCGTCGCCCTTGGTGTGCCCGATCAGACCCACCGGGCCGCGCCGGATCCAGCCGGTGACGTACGTCGACTGCAGGTGCTCACCGCTCTCCTGGATGACCCGGCCGCCCTCGTCCGGGACCGTGCCCGAGTCGAGGTCCCAGGGCAGCTTGGGGAGTTTGTCGGAGAGGTAGCCGACCGCACGGTAGACCGCGGTGACGTCCCAGTCCTTGAACTCGCCGGTGCCCTTCACGTTGCCGGTGCCGTCCAGGGCGGTGCGCTCGGTGCGCAGCCCGACGACCTTGCCGTCCTCGCCGAGGATCTCGGTGGGCGACTCGAAGAAGTGCAGGAACAGCTTGTGCGGGCGGTCTCCGACGTCCCGGATGGCCCAGTTCTCCAGGGTCTTGGCGACCATGTCGGCCTGCTTGTTGCCGCGCCGGGTCTCGATCGAGCCCTCGTCGTAGTCGATGTCCTCGGGGTCGACGATGACCTCGATGGTGGGGGAGTGGTCCAGCTCCCGCAGCTCCATCGGGCTGAACTTGGCCTGCGCCGGGCCACGGCGGCCGAACACGTGGACCTCCAGGGCCTTGTTGGCCTTGAGCCCCTCGTACACGTTCGGCGGGATCTCCGTCGGCAGCAGCTCGTCCGCGGTCTTGGCGAGAACGCGCGCCACGTCGAGGGCGACGTTGCCGACGCCGAGGACGGCGACCTTCTCGGCCTCCAGCGGCCAGGTGCGCGGCACGTCCGGGTGGCCGTCGTACCAGGAGACGAAGTCGGCGGCGCCGTAGGAGCCGTCGAGCTCGACGCCCGGTATGGACAGCTCGCGGTCGGCCGTCGCGCCCGTGGAGAAGATCACGGCGTCGTAGAAGGCGCGCAGGTCGTCCAGGTTGATGTCGCTCGGGTAGTCGACGTTGCCGAAGAGACGGATCTGCGGCTTGTCGAGCACCTGGTGGAGGGCGGTGATGATGCCCTTGATGCGGGGGTGGTCGGGTGCGACGCCGTAGCGGATGAGGCCGAACGGGGCCGGCATCCGCTCGAAGAGGTCGATGGACACGCCGGGTTCGGCGGCCACCTCGGACTTGAGCAGGGCGTCGGCGGCGTAGATCCCGGCGGGGCCGGCTCCGACGATGGCTACCCGCAGGGGGCGGGGCATGTTCAGGTTCCCTTCGAGCGGCGATGGATCGACTCGATCGGAAGCCTAAGCTAAGGCAAGCCTTAGTTGGTACGCGGGTCCGGTCTATGAGCTCATAAGCCGGCTTTATGTCCCGAGTGTCTCCCCGGGCCGCCGTACCGCCCCCGGTACGGTACGACGGCCACGGGTCCGGTCAGCCGATGTGGAAACTGTCGCCGTACACCTTCCAGTTCAGCGGCGTGTTCAGGCACAGGTTGCCGTTGCGCAGGAAGACGCGCTGCTCGGTGTCGACCCGGCTGGTGTCGCTGTGGGCCTCCTCCTGCTTCATGGCCCACACGCGCGCGTCGAGGAAGGCGTTGAGGTAGGTCACCTCGTCGCCGCCCTGCGCCGGCGGCTTGGCCTTGTTCAGGGCCCGCTTGCGGATGTTGCGGAAGCTGGTGGAGTCGTCGCCGTCACCGTGCATGACGATGGCGTCGTAGTACGCGAACTGCCCCAGTGTCCCGAGCCCGTCGGTCTTGCCCTGCCGTACGGCCGGGTTGAAGTACACGCGGTCGCGCTCGTCGTTCTGCGCCTGCTGGAAGGCCGTGTCCTGGGCGGCCTTGCGCCAGTCCTTGGGGAAGTTCGGGTCGAGGCCCGCGTGCGAGTCGGAGCCGTCGACCGCGCGCAGCGCGGGCAGGTACTTGGCCAGGACGTTGCCGGGCTTGCGGTCGGTGTAGAGCTCCACGAGGTCGAGCATGTCGCCGGTGCCGGAGCAGAAGCCGATGATGCCGGCGGTGTAGCCGCGGCCGTCGCCGATGTCCTCGATGTACTTGTACTGCGCCTTCCAGTCGAGCGAGGAGTTCTCCGCGCTCGACACCAGACGCATGGCGATCTCCTTCTTCGCCGGGTCGTCGAGTCCGGCGCAGCTCGCCGCCGCCGAGGCGTGCGAGGGCCGCAGGAGAGGTGCTGCGGCCAGGGATGCGCCGAGCAGGGCGAGGACGGTGCGGCGCGAGGTGCCGGAGGGGTGGGCCGGGTCGCTGGAGGGGTGTCTCACAGAGGCTCCAAGTGGGGGTGGGGGGTGGAGAGTTGGCAGTGCGCGCACACTGATAGGAAGGTTTCCTATCAGAGGTTGGCGACAGTGGACACCCGTTCGGAGGAATTTTGATGGAGAACGACGAAAAGATGTTCGGTCAGGGCAGCGGCTGTTCCGCCCAGATGACCTTGCCCTCCCGGGTGTACCGGGTGCCCCACCGCTCGGCGAGCTGGGCGACCAGGAAGAGACCGCGTCCGCCCTCGTCCGTCGTGGCCGCGTACCGCAGGCGGGGCGAGGTGTTGCTGCTGTCGAAGACCTCGCATATCAGGGTGCGGTCGTACAGCACCCGGACCTGAATGGGGCCGCCGCCGTAGCGGATCGCGTTGGTGACGAGTTCGCTCAGGACCAGCTCGGTGGTGAACGTCAGCTCGTCCAGGCCCCATTGGGTCAGCCGACGGCTCACCGAGGCCCGGACCTCGGACACGGCCGCGGGGTCGCCCGGCACCTGCCACTCGGCGACCCGGTCGGCGGCCAGGGCCCGGGTGCGGGCCACGAGCAGCGCGATGTCGTCGCTGGGCTTGGCCGGCAGCCGCGAGTCGAGAACGGTCCGGCAGGTGTCCTCGGGCGAGCCGCCGGCCCGCTCGAGCGCCTGCCGCAGCAGCTCCAGGCCCTCGTCGATGTCGTGGTCCCGGTCCTCGACGAGCCCGTCCGTGTAGAGCACCAGGCGGCTGCCCTCGGCGAGTTCGAGGTCGACCGTCTCGAACGGCAGCCCGCCGAGCCCCAGCGGGGGACCGGCCGGCACGTCGGGGAACTCGACGCTGCCGTCGGGGTGGATCAGAGCGGGCGGCGGATGACCGGCGCGGGCGACCGTGCACCGCCGGGAGGCCGGATCGTAGACGGCGTACAGGCAGGTCGCGCCGGTGACCGGGGCGCTCGCGCCCTCCTGGGTCCCGTCCGCGGTCTCGTCCTGGTCGATCCGGGAGACCAACTCGTCCAGGAGGGAGAGCAGTTCCTCCGGCGGGAGGTCCAGGGCGGAGAAGTTGTGCACCGCCGTGCGCAGCCGCCCCATCGTGGCCGCCGCGTGCAGCCCGTGCCCGACGACGTCCCCCACCACCAGCGCCACCCGGGCGCCGGACAGCGGCAGCACGTCGAACCAGTCGCCGCCCACACCCGCCTGGGCGGGCAGGTACCGGTAGGCGATCTCCAGGGCGTTCTGGTCGGGCAGGGTGCGCGGCAACAGGCTGCGCTGCAGCGTCACCGCCATGCTGTGCTCGCGGGTGTAGCGGCGCGCGTTGTCGATGGAGACGGCGGCCCGGGCCACCAGTTCCTCGGCGAGAGCCACCTCCTCCGTGTCGAACGGCTCGGGTTTCTCCGACCGCCAGAAGCTCGCCACCCCGAGCACCAGGCTGCCCGCCCGCAGCGGCACCGTGATCAGCGAGTGGATGCCGTACCGCACCACCTGGGCGGAGCGTTCGAGGTCCTGCGCCTGCCAATCGGTCGCCTCGCTCAGCCGCGGCTCGACGACGGCCTGCCCGGAGCCGACGCTGCGGGCCTGCGGAGCGGCGTCGACGATCCTGATCCGCTCGCCCACCGGATACAGCGGCGCGTCCTTGCGGATCCCGCTCATCGCCGTACGGCGCAGGCTCCTCGCCGTCTCCGGCTGGCCGCCGCTGAGCACCGCGTCGAACAGGTCCACGGTGGCGAAGTCCGCGAACCGGGGCACGGCCAGCTCCGCCAGTTCCTCGGCGGTCCGGGTCACGTCCAGGCTGGTCCCGATGGCCACACCGGCGTCGTACAGCATGTTGAGGCGCTCCCGGGCGGCCTCCGCCCGGCCGGACAGGGCCCGCAGCTCCGTGGAGTCCCGCAGGGTGGCGACCGTGCCGGGCGGGCCGCCCTGGCTGTCGGTGGTCCGCTGGTTGATCGCCAGCAGCCGGTCCTTGACCAACCGCACCTCGTCGGTGGCCACCCGGCCGGAGGCCAGCAGACCGGCCGTGTCCGCCGGGAGGGCGAGGTCGCGCACATGCCGGCCCTCGGCGTCGGCGGGCAGGTCGAGCAGCCGGTGCGCCTCGTCGTTGGCCAGCAGCAGGGTGCCGTCGTCACCGACGATCAGCACGCCCTCCCGCACGGCGTGCAGCACCGCGTCGTGGTGCTCGTACATCCTTGTCATCTCGTGCGGGCCCAGGCCGTGCGTCTGGCGCAGCAGACGCCGGCTCACCAGGGCGGTGCCCGCCGTGGCCAGCGCGAGGCCGGCCGCGGCGGCGATCAGCACCAGTGGCATCTGCCGGTTCGCGGCCCCGCCCACGTTCGCCGTCGTGATCCCCGCCGACACCAGACCGACGACCTTGCCGTCGTCCGCCTTGACCGGGACCACGGCCTGCACGAGCGGGCCGATGGTGCCGTCGATCTGCTCGGTGACGGTGTGTCCGGCCAGTGCCGGTGCGAGGGTGCCGACGAACTTCTTGCCGATGCGGTCCGGCTTGGGATGGGTGTAGCGGATGCCGTCGGTGTTCATGACGACGATGAAGTCGACCTTCGTGGCCAGCCGGGCCTCCTCGGCCCGGGGCTGCAGGGCCGCCGTCGGGTCGGGTCCGCTCAGCGCCTCGACGGTGCCCGGCGCGTTCGCGAAGGCCTCGGCGACGGCGACCGAGCGGTTGCGGGCCTCGGTGGTGCTGTCCCGCCGGGCCTGCAGCACCAGCGCGGTCACCGCGGCGACCACCAGCAGCAGCACGATCACCACTTGCAGGACGAACACCTGTCCGGCGACGCTGCGGCCGCTGAGCGCCGCCCGCAGTCCCGACGACGGTCCCCGCCACCTCCCGTCGGCGCCGCGCGGCCCGGCGGGCGGGCCACCCGGCGCCGATCGCGCCCGGTGCCTGTGCACCCCCGGCGTGCGGTCGGGCGCGTGTCGGGGGCGCGGACCGCTGGGACGACGGGTCGACCGGGCCCCGGATCGACCCAAGAGTCGGACCATGTGCCCATGTCTACACTGCCGCGCCTCCTGAGGCGAGGGCCGTGACCCGCCGTGACGGCCCGATCCTCCAACGGCGCAGGGCACCCGGGCCCTGCCGACAGGTCCGGTCCGGCGTGCGCCGCCCGGCGCGCAGGACCGCGTGATGGAGGGAGCGGCCGTGGTCGTACGCGCCGCCGTGAGGTGTTCCGGTGGTGTGCGAGCACTTGGCGCCTGGTGCCGGTGAGCGCCCGGGGTTCTGTCGGCGGGGTCCGGTCCGGCTGCGCTGCCGGGCGCGCAGGCCCGCCGCCTCACGGGAGGCCCGTCGGCCGTGCCGCCGCGAGGGCGCCTCGGTGTCGTGCGACAGTGTCGCCGCCCGCTCGGACAACCCTGGGCGGGTGCTCGCGACTTCGTGTGGACCGTTCGTCGGGCGGATCACCGGAGTCCGGCGGCGGGGCTCGGGCCCGCCCCGGTCACGCCCGTCGGGTCGTGCGGCGGGCGGCGAGGAGCAAGGCGATGTCGTCGGCCGCGTCGTCCGCGCCCCGCAGGTCCATCAGCCGCTGCGCGCCATCCGCGGCCCGCAGATACAGCGGCAGGGTCGGCGGGTGCCCGGCGGCGGTACCCCGCAGCGCGGCCGGCACCAGGTGCGTGTCCGAGGGTGCCACTGCGTGCGCGAACTCCTCGGCGCTGCCCGGGAAGTCGTCCGGTGACACCCCGGGCAGGAGGTGCAGTCCCTCGTCCACGGTCACCTCCTCCGCGACCGGATCCCAGGAGAAACGGCCGAGGCGCTCCACGGGCGGACGGGTCGCCGCCGGCCGTACGCACACTGGATCGCCGTCCCATACGACGGCGTCGACGCCGCCCAGCCCGCGCAGCGCGATCCGCTCGGACAGGGATCGGCGTCCGACGCCCCGGCGCCACCACCGGCCCCCGCGCTCCCGTAGGTCCGCGACCACACACCGTGACAGATCTCGCTCTCCCCAGGCGTCCCGTTTGCGCCGGGCCTGAGCGAGCAGCCGATCTCGCGTCACCCGTGCACGGCGGAAAGGAGCACCCGATGGCGGCCGGTGAGCCCGACCCCCTGGAGAACCCCGCGGACCCGGCGGCGGTCAAACGCCACCGCAACCTGTTCAGGGCGGTACGACGCCGCAGGAACCCGCCCCTGCGGCGGACGGACATCACCGTCACGGACGAGGCGGCCGTGAAACGCGCGGTGAAGGCGGCCTCCCTGGGCAATGCCATGGAGTGGTTCGACTTCGGCATCTACAGCTACCTCGCCGTCACCCTCGGCCATGTGTTCTTCCCGTCCGGGAACGACACCGTCCAACTGCTGTCCTCGTTCGCGACCTTCGCGGTCTCCTTCCTGGTCCGTCCGCTCGGCGGCATGGTCTTCGGGCCGATGGGGGACCGGGTCGGCCGCAAGAAGGTTCTGGCCCTGACCATGATCTTGATGGCCGTCGGCACCTTCGCCATCGGCCTGATCCCGTCCTACGCCGCGATCGGCTTCTGGGCGCCGGCCCTGCTGATCCTCTTCCGGCTGATCCAGGGCTTCTCGACCGGCGGTGAGTACGGGGGCGCCTCCACCTTCATCGCCGAGTACGCGCCGGACCGGCGCCGCGGCTTCTTCGGCAGCTTCCTCGAACTGGGCACGCTCGCCGGATACGTCGGCGCGGCGGGCCTGGTGACGGCCCTGACGACGGTGCTCGGTGACAGCCAGATGGAGTCCTGGGGCTGGCGGGTGCCGTTCCTGGTGGCCGGGCCCATCGGACTGGTCGGCCTCTACCTGCGGTTGCGGCTGGACGAGACCCCGGCCTTCCGGAAGCTGGAGGACGACTCCGTCCACCGGGCCTCCGAGGCCGCGTCCAGCGTCGAGACCGCCCGCAAGGGCGACCTCGCGGCGGTCTTCCGGGAGCAGTGGCCGGCGCTGATCCTGTGCGTCTGCCTGGTCGGCGGCTACAACATCAACGACTACATGCTGCTGTCGTACATGCCGACGTATCTCTCCGACGAGATGGGCTATTCCGAGGCGCACGGACTGCTGCTGCTGATCGCCACGATGGTGGTGCTGATGCTGGTCGTGAACCAGGTGGGCCGGCTCTCCGACCGGCTGGGCCGCAAGCCCCTGCTGATGGCCGGGATGCTCGGCTTCCTCGTGCTGTCCGTCCCCGCGTTCCTGCTGGTCGGGCAGGGCAGCCTGGTGGCCGTGTCGTGCGGCATGCTGATGCTCGGCCTGTCGCTGGTGTGCATGCTGGGCACCATGTCGGCGGCGCTCCCCGCCCTCTTCCCGACCCAGGTGCGCTACGGCGCCCTGTCCGTCGGTTACAACCTCTCCACCTCCGTCTTCGGCGGTACGACCCCGCTGGTGGTCACCGCGCTGATCTCGGCCACCGGAAGCGACCTGATGCCGGCGTTCTACGGCATGGCCGCGGCCCTGGTCGGCACCGTCGCCGTCGTCTGCATGAAGGAGACGGCCCGCAAGCCCCTGTCGGGCTCCCCGCCTTCGGTCGCCACCCAGCAGGAGGCGGCCGACCTGGTGGAGAGCAAGGCACCGGCACCACGCTTCTGAGCCTTGGCGGGGGTGCCGGACGCGTCCTGCACGCCGACGGCAGCGAGCCACCCCTTCCGCGACGACCACCGGAACCGACGCACGTTACGGCCCGCCCCGCACCTCGGGCTGCTCCGCTGGGGCGTCGGCTTCACACGGATGGCGTTCCCGCTGAGATACCCGGCCGAGGATGCGGTCTCCTGAAGGCAGCCGTCGAAGGAGATGTCCCATGTACGAAATGTGCGTAGGCCCGGAGACGAAGACGGGAGCGCCGGTGTGGCACGTGGTCGAGCGGCACCGGGGCAACAGCCTGTGCGGTGCCGATCTGTCCGGTGCCCCACGGTCCGCCGGGACGGAAACCGACCGCCACTGTCTGCCCTGCATGGCCAGGTTCCAGGAGTGCCTGGAGGCCAGTAACGGTGGACGGGTGAACTGACCGGGCGGAGAGGACGGACAGCCCGAGCCGGACCGGCCGGGTGGCCCCGCGGTCAGACGCGGGGCCACCCGGCCGGCTCGGTCCTGCCGCCGCCGGCGGGTGGGGTAGCCGACCGCCATGGCGCGAAAGGCGCTTCGCGGGGCCGGTGAGGCTACGGCTACGGGCCGGTTGCGTTGCCCTCAAACCTTGATGGCCGCCCGGTGAGCTCTTCATGATGGAGCCATGACGACAGGCTCGCGGGCCATGACCCGCCTGGTCGACTGGCCGGACCTCGTGGAGGCCCGGCCCAGTTGTGGCACGGGCCGTGCCCTGCGCACCGACGGCGCCGAGATCGCGCACTTCCACTCGGGCCGGATGGCCGACGTGCACCTGTCGGCGGCGGCGATCTGGCGGCTGAGGGGCGACCTGAAGAACTCGACCGCTCTCCGTCTGGTGCCCGGCTCCGCCTGGGTGACCGTCCGCCTGGAGTGCGAGTCGGACATCGACCTGCTGCTGACGCTGGTGAGCGTCGCCCTCAAGGCCCATCAGGGGAGCCCCGCCGGTGCGCCGGCCCCCGCCGCGCGCTGCAACGACCACCGTGGCTTCGCCGTCGCCGTCTGAGAGGCCGGCGGATTCGAGAACCCGGTGACGCCCTGTCAGCCGTGGAAGCTGACGTAGCCGTTGCCGTCGCGGTCGGAGCCGCTCTTGGTGTACGCGTGCACGTCAGCCCGGCTGCCGGAGGGCTTGTAGAAGTAGATCGTGTCCTTGTCGTTGTTCCACATGAAGTTGCAGTTCTGGCGGTAGACGACGTTGTTCGCGTCGGAGTCGGTGCCCTTGCCGCCGCGCAGCTTCACATAGTCGCCGGGCTGCAGGGTGTGGTTGGCGGTGAAGGTGAACTTGTTGCCGGTGGCGTCCTTGACGACGTATCCCTTGAGGTTCACGTTCGCCGAGGACGAGTAGTTCTTGATCGTCAGGTACTCGTTCTTGGTGTTGCCGGTCCTGCAGTTGTTGGAGTCCGAGCCGGGCGCGTCGTACTGGACGCCCTTGAGCTTCAGGGCCGAGGAGTACTCGGCGGCCTGGGCCGGCGCGGCCGCCACGGCGGCTATCAGCCCGGTGGCGACGGCGGTGGCGGAGCAGGCCAGGACATGGCGCATACGCATGGGAAATCCCCCCAGTGGTGCGAGCAGAGCTCAAGGAGCTTACCTCGCTTGTGAAGGGTGCATGACGTGAGTGTGTGGGAAATGTGAAGTCGCCTGTTCCGTGCCGGACGGGACACCCGTGGGGGGAGGAAGCCGAGAGCGGAGAGGAGCCCGCGTGGGCACCGAGAGGAAGGCGCACGGCCGGGACGGCACCCCGACGGAGCAGGCCGCGGGAGCCGAGGAATCCGACCCCAGGCGGTGGAAGGCCCTGTGGGTGACCCTGGTGGCCGGCTTCATGAGCCTGCTCGACGTGACGATCGTCGCCGTGGCCCTGCCGTCGATGCAGCGGGACCTGCACGCCTCCGCGCCCGCGATCCAGTGGGTGGTCTCGGGATACGCCCTCGCGTTCGCCCTCGTCCTGGTCACCGCGGGACGCGTGGGCGACGCGATCGGCCGGCGCCGTATCTTCCTGCTGGCGCTGTCGGCGTTCGTCCTGTGCAGCGCGGCGGCGGGCGCGGCTCCCTCGATCGAGCTGCTGATCGTGGCCCGGCTCGCCCAGGGCGTCGCCGCGGGCTGTCTCGCCCCGCAGAACTCCGCCCTGATCCAGCAGATGTTCCGCGGCGCCGAACGGGGCCGTGCCTTCGGCCTGTTCGGCGCCACCGTCGGCATCTCCAGCGCCGTCGGGCCGGTGGTGGGCGGACTGATCCTCAACCTGGCGGACGGGCCCCAGGGCTGGCGCTGGATCTTCTACGTCAATGTCCCCGTCGGCGTGCTCGCGCTGGTCCTGGGACTGCGGCTGCTGCCGGAACTCGCCCCCGGCCGCGGCGAACGCCTCGACCTGCCGGGCGTCGCCCTCCTCGGCGGCGGAGTCCTTGCCCTGATGCTGCCGCTCGTGCTCGCCGAGTCGGGAGGAGTGCGACAGCTGTGGTGGCTCTTCCTCGTCGGTGCTGCCCTCCTGGCGGCCTTCGTCCGCTGGGAGCGGCGGGTCGCCGCGCGCGGCGGACAGCCCCTGCTCGACCCCGGGTTGGTGACCGCCGCCCGCGGCTACGCCGCCGGGGCCGCCATCGCCACCCTGTACTTCGTCGGCTTCAGCGGGGTGTGGCTGGTGTTCGCCCTCTACTTCCAGAACGGGCAAGGGTATTCGCCGCTGGCCTCTGGGCTGGCGGTGACACCGTTCGCTCTCGGCTCGGCGCTCGCCGCGGTGGTGGCCGGCAGGCTGGTGGAGCGGCTGGGCCGGCTGCTGACCGTGTGCGGGCTCACCGCCGTGGCTCTCGGACTGGGCGGTGCCGTCCTGTGCCTTCGCCTCGCTCCCGCCGACCTCGCGACGTGGCTGGCGGCCCCCGCCCTGTTGGTGGGCGGCCTGGGCAGCGGCTGCGTCATCTCGCCCAACGTCACCATGACCCTGCGCGAGGTCCCGGTACGGATGGCGGGCGCGGCGGGAGGAGCATTGCAGACCGGACAGCGGCTCGGCGGCGCGGTCGGTACGGCAGCCCTGCCGGGCCTGTTCTACCTGGTACTCAGCGCCGACGCCCACGACTACCGGTCGGCGGTCGCGATCGCCGTGGGCTGTGGCATCGCGCCGGTGCTGTGCGCGCTCGCGCTGGCGGTGCGCGACTGGCTGCGGGACCGCAGGGCGCGCCGCGATCCGTGCCCGCCCGAGGTGTCCCACAGCCATGGACACGCGAGTCAGGGGTGAAGGCGGGGCCGGCGCTCGCCGGGCAGGCTGATCCCCGCTCCGAGAGGGCTCGAACACGGCGATAAGGTCCCGGCATGGTTCGAACGAACGTGGGGATCGTGCACCCCGGCTCCATGGGAGCGGAGGTGGCCGCGCAGGCCGTGGCGGCCGGAGCCGCCGTGCGGTGGCTGGCGGAGGGACGGTCGGCCGCCACCCGGGAGCGGGCCGCCGCCGTGGGACTCGCGGCGGCCCGCAGCATGGCGGAGCTGACCGCCGGGTGCGAGGTGATCCTGAGCGTGTGCCCGCCGGCCGCCGCCCTCGACGTCGCCCAGCAGGTCGCGGACACCGGCTTCGACGGCGTCTACGTCGACGCCAACGCGATCAGCCCCCGGCACATGGCACGGATCGGCGAGGTGATGCGGGTCCACGGGGCGACGGTCGTCGACGGCGGTGTCACCGGGCCCCCTCCCCGTACGCCCGACACCACCCGGCTGTACCTCTCGGGCGACGACACCGCGGTGGAGACCGTCCGGGCCCTGTTCGACGGCACCCTGCTGACCCCGGTCGTCCTGCCCGGCCCGATCGGCCGGGCGTCTGCGCTCAAGCTGGCGTTCGCCGCCTACAACAAGATCTCGTACGCGCTCGCCGCCGAGGCCGGTGCCCTCGCCGCCGGCCACGGCGTCCTCGACGAACTCCGCGACCTGGCCGCGCACCTGCTGCCGGACACCCCGCTGGGCCGCCCCGAGCAACTGGGCGGCGCGGGTGCCAAGGCCTGGCGGTGGGAGCCGGAGATGCGGGAGATCGCCGAGGCGTGGCGCGACAGCGGCCTGCCCGGCACCTTCGCGGACGCCGCGGCGCACACCTTCGACCGCTGGCAGGCCCACAAGGACGACCCGGACGTACCGAGCGATCGCCTGATCGCCGACCTCATGCCGCACCGGCCGGACGAGGAGGCCTGACAGCCCGTCGACCGGCGGCGCACGGATGTACGCACCGCTCACTCCGTCGGGTGGTGCCGGGCCCGAACCGCATGGGCGCGGCCCTCAGGGGGAGGACAACCGGCGCCACCGCAGTCGAGGGACAAGGAGACCGACGGTGACCCCAGCCGTCTTCACCGCCGATTTCGACTCGGCCCGCCAATGGGTCGCGGGCCGCTCCTGGGCCTATCCCGACGGCGGCCCCGTGAACCCGGACGACGACAAACTCGACCACCTGGTCGCCGACCGCGCCTACTCCCGCGGCGGTGTCTTCAGGGCCACCCGCCGCCCCGACGGCCTCTGGGACACCGGACTGCTGACCACCGAGGAGAGCGAGGAGGGCTTCACGCTCCGCACGGGGGACCGGCTGGAGACCCGGGTACGGCTCCCCACCGGAACCGGTGCCTGGCCGGCCGTGTGGACCTGGCGCGACGGCGACCAGGAGATCGACGTGTTCGAGTACCACCCCGACCATCCGGACCTCCTGGAGCTGTCCAACCACGTCCGGGGCGGCCACCGTTACCACCGCGACCCGGCCGTGCGGCCCGGCGGCTGGATCGATCTGGCCGTGGAGTTCGGCAGGACCTGCGTGACATGGTCCCTGAACGGCGCCCCGGTCTTCTCCGACGGGCGCGGAGTGGGCCGCGACTGGCACGCGTACCTGATCGTCAACCTGTCCGTGTGCGCCGGCCGCTACCACCCGCCGCCCGAACCGGACGCCGACGCGTTGTCGTTCGAGGTGGCGAGCCTGGTCGTGCACCGCACGGAAGACCTCTGACGTCGTACGCCGTCGGTCCGCTCAGCTCCACAGCGGGTACGTCACCACGCGCGCCAGGTGCTCCGGCCCGCCCTCGGGATAGGTGAGCGTCATCCGGGCGTAGTGCCGCAGGTCCGGGTGCCTGCTCCACCGTTCGGGACGCTCCAGGCGGACCACGACCGGATACGAGTGGAAGGTGCCCGCCGCGCAGTACGGATCGCAGTCGTTGACGAGGCTGCGGCCCTCGGCGACCGCCGAGTGGGCGCCCCAGTGCGACCAGCGCAGCGAGGTGAGCCGGCTGTTGCCGTCGCCGCAGGCGAGCACGAAGTCCGTCGGGCGCACCCGGGCCTTCCAGGAACAGTCGACCAGCACGCGCTCCGATCCCCGCTGTGCCGCGGCCCGGGGCGGGGACGACGCCTTCTCGGGGGCGGCGGACGCTGTGCCCGCCAACGCCGCGCACACCAGGGCGGCACAGAGCGTGGCCGCCTTGGTCATCCCGTGTGTGCGCATGTCCGCTCCCCGCCGCTCGCCCCGGCGTCCTGCTGGTCCGCCGCCACCGACGCTACGGCCGCGACCGGCGGCGCACCACTCGAACGGCCCACGAAGAAGCTCTGCCGTACCGCGGTGGGGGCGGTACGGCAGAGCTCGGGTTACGCGGGCGTCGGGACGGAGCTAGTCGCCCGCCGCCTCGTCGGTCACGTCCGTGACCGTCCAGCGCTGGTTGGAGCCGGAGTTGGGCTGCCAGGTGGTGACGGCCGCGCCCTCGTTCGTGGCCTGGCCGCCGACCTCCAGGACGCGTCCGGTGGCCGCGTTGACCAGGGTCCAGGTGCCGTCACCGGTGGTCGACATGATCCACTCGGTGGCGGGGTCCCGGTCACCCGTGTCGGGCTCCACCACGGGCACGTTGTCCCGGACGGCCAGCCGCTTGCCTTCGGCCGGGTTGCTGAAGACGTACCGCTGGCGGGCGCCGGTCTCGCCGTGGCGCGCGCTGAGCCGCCACTGCTGGGCGGTGGTGCCGTTGCCCGTGCCGAGAACCAGGTTCGTGCCGTTCGCGGCGACGGTGACCGCCTTGCCGCTCTGGACGCCGGTCAGGGTGTAGGTGTGGCCCTTGCTCAGCAGGGCGGCGTCCTTCGCGACACCGGAGACACCCTTGACGGCGAACGAGGTCACCGACTGGGCGGGCACGGTGAAGGTCGCCTGGCGGTCGCCGACCTTGATCGGGGCCTGCGGCTGGAGCTTGCCGTCGGCGCTGGTGACGACCGGGGTGACGGTCGCGCCACGGCTGATGGTGCGGAACTTCGACAGGTCGATGGTGACCGTGCGGGGCGCGGTGGTGCTGTTGACGTGGACGAGCGAGACGCCCTTGCCGTTCGCGGTCACGGCGGCGGCGCTGGAGGTGTCGTTCACCTTGATCAGCTTGTCGCCGGGCTTGATGAAGTGCGTGAAGTTACGAGCCGTGTCGAACTTCGTGTTCGTGAAGATCGGGCAGGACTCCAGGGTGTCCTTCGAGGTGCAGCTGAACGGGAGCTGGATGCTGCCCCAGTTGCCGCCCTTGGCGGACTCGCCGCCCGGCTTCATGTTGTCGTAGTCCTCGACCGGCTGCCAGAACACCCAGGCGCTGGGCTCCAGTTCCCGCAGGTCGTTGACGATCTGCTGGGCGAGCCCGAGACCCGGCCGCATGTCGGTGAAGCTCTGGCCGTCGCCCCAGTCGCCCTCGACCTCGCTCATCCACAGCGGCTTGTCCGCCGCCTTGGCCAGGTCCCGGACCGTGGTGCGCTGCCCGGTGCCGTAGGTGTGGACGTTCATCTGGTCGACGAGGTCGCGCGACGCCTGCGAGTAGGTGTTCCAGTTCTGCGCGAAGATCGACGGGTTGGTCTCGTCCATCGCCGAGATCTCCGACCTGACCTTCGCCTTCTTCAGCGCGGGCGCCAGCGCGGCCAGCACCTTCTGCTGGAGCTCGGGGCCGATGTGCGCGCCCTCCTGACGGCCGCCGACCGGCTCACCGTCCGCGCCCAACTTGGTGCCCCAGTAGCCGGTGTTGGGCTCGTTGAACGGGTCGACCGTGTCGACCTTGATGCCCTCAGCCTTCTCCAGCCGCTTGGTCGCCCCCGCCAGGTAGGCGGCGAAGTCGTCGACCGAGTCGGACTTCAACTGGTCCTTGTTGGCATCGAATCCGCCGGAGACGTAACCGCTCTCCGTCATGAACCAGGGCGGCGAGTTGCTGAACGCCTCCCAGTGGGTGATGTCCTTCTTGATGCGGTCCACCCACCACCGCTGGGTGGCGTCGGCGTCCTTGTTCCAGTCGGCCGGGTCGTCGGCGCTCCACCAGTCGGTGTCCTCGCGGGTGGTGCCCGCGGGCGCCTTCCACCAGCCCTCGACGGCACCGCCGGCGCGCAGGTAGTCCTTGACGTCGGGTGCGTTGCCGCCGCCGATGTTGTACCGGGCGATGTTCAGCGCGAGGCCGTCGTCGCCGAACAGAAGCTTCGCGAGCTTCTCGCGTATCGCGGGCGGGTAGTCGCCGGTGGCGTTGGCGAACCAGACCAGGCTGGTACCCCAGCCCTCGAACTTCTCCTGCTTGTACGACGGGTCCGGCTGCACGGTGACGGAGGCGGCGGCCTCCGCCTGTGCCTGCGCGGGGACGCTGAGCAGGGCGGCCCCGGTGGCCAGGGCCGTCAGGGCGGCTGCTCCGAGGTACCGTCTGCTGCGGGTACGGCGTGCCATCTGTGCTCCCAACTGGAGTGTGGTCGCTGTGATGCCCCTCCCGCCGAGGAGCGGGAGGGGACGGCCCTCGAACGGCGCGTGCCGTTCGAGGAGTCGTGGGGTGCGGGTGCGGTGTGCTTCTGGGACGCGTGTCAGCCGGTGGGCTGTCGCAGTACGGCGACGTCCCTGGGGCCGAGCGTGAGGGTGCCGTCGCCGGCGGTGGCACCGACGAGGACCTCGCCGGAAATACCGGTCACCGGCACGGCGCTGTCCGTGCGGTTGACCAGGAACAGGAACCGGCTGTCGGGGCCGCGTCGCACGGTCAGCTCGACCGCGCCCCGGATGTCCGCAGGCAGTTCGCTCTCCACTCCGGCCGGTCCGAGCAGGCGCGGCAGCAGGGCGGTGAGCCCCTCGACGCCGAGCCGCGTGGACACGTAGGCCGCCGAACCACCGCCCGTGTCCCGCCGGGTGACGGCCGGTCGGCCGGCCTGGGCGCCGGTGCGGTAGTGGGCCAGGACCTGTGTCCGCGGGTCGGTGACCGTGATCCGGTCGGTCCACACGCTGCCGGTGGTCGCGTCGTCCAGTTCGACGGTGTCCCCGGCGAGCAGCGGCCCGAACTCCTCGATGCGCAGGCCCAGCAGGTCGCGCAGGGCGCCCGGGTAGCCGCCGAGCCAGACGTGGTCGTTCTCGTCGACGACCGCCGAGAAGTAGGTCGTGATCAGGTGGCCGCCCTGCTCGGCGTACCGGGTGAGGTCCTTGGCGAGGTCGGCCGGCACCATGTGCAGCACCGGGGCGATCAGCACCTGGTGGCGGGACAGGTCGGCGCGGGTGGTCACCAGGTCGGCGCGGATGCCGAGGCGGAGCAGCGCCGAGTACCAGTCGAGGGCCTCCTGGCGGTAGTCCAGCAGGGAGGTGGGGTGCGAGTCCTGCTCGCTCGCCCACCACGACTCCCAGTCGTGGACGATCCCGACCCTGGCCGGCTCCCGTTCGGACCCGGCGACCGGGGCGAGGGTCCTCAGCGTGGCGCCGAGGTCGGTCACCGCGCGGAAGAGGTCGCTGTCGGCGCCGGCGTGCGGCACCATCGCGGAGTGGTACTTCTCGGCGCCGGCCGCCGACTGCCGCCACTGGAAGAAGCACACCGCGTCGGCGCCGTGCGCCACGTGCAGCAGCGAGTCACGGGCCAGATCCCCGGGCCGTTTGGCGACGTTGACGGGCTGCCAGTTGACGGCACTGGTGGAGTGCTCCATCAGGAACCAGGGTCGGCCGCCCGCGATGCCGCTGGTGAGGTTGGCGGAGAAGGACAGCTCGTCGCGGTCCTGGGGGCCGGGGTGGACGTAGTGGTCGTTGGAGACGAAGTCGATCTCCTCCGCCCAGTCCGCGTAGTTCATGCCCTTGGTGCCGGGCGTCACCATGAAGTTGGTCGTGACCGGCACGTCGGGGGTGATCTCGCGCAGGATGTCCCGCTCCGCGCGCAGGTGGTCCTTCAGCGCGTCCGAGGAGAACCGCTTGAAGTCCAGCTGCTGGGTCGGGTTGGGGTGGGAGGCGGCGAGCCGCGGCGGCAGGATCTGCTCCCAGTCGCTGTAGCGCTGTGACCAGAACGCCGTTCCCCAGGCGTGGTTGAGCGCCTCCAGCGTGCCGTAACGGGCGCGCAGCCAGCCGCGGAAGGCGCGGGCCGCGTCGTCGGAGTAGTCGTAGACGTTGTGGCAGCCCAACTCGTTGGAGACGTGCCAGGCGACCAGCGCGGGGTGGTCCCGGTACCGGCTCGCGATCGCGCGGACCAGGCGCAGGGCGTGCTCGCGGAAGACGGGCGAGGTGGGCCGCCAGTGCTGGCGCGCGCCCGGCCACAGTGTCTCGCCGTTGGCGGTGACCGGCAGGATCTCCGGGTGGGCCGTGGTCAGCCAGGGCGGCGGGGAGGCGGTGGCGGTGGCCAGGTCGACCCCGATGCCGCCCTCGTGCAGCAGGTTCATGACCTCGTCGAGCCAGCCGAAGTCCCACTGGTCCGCCGCCGGCTGGATGCGGGCCCAGGAGAAGATCCCCACGGAGACGACGTTGACGCCGGCCTCCCGCATCAGCCGGACGTCCTCCTCCCACACGTCCCGCGGCCACTGCTCGGGGTTGTAGTCGGCGCCGTAGGCGAGACGGGGAGCGGGGTCACCGTCCGCCCCGCACGGGCGGGAGTGGAGGGTGGAGATCATGGCGGTCCTTCCGAAAGTGGTACACGGGGGCGGCGCGGTGATCCACCGCGCCGCCCGGCGCTTGCTGCTGTGCTGCTGGGTCCCGCTACTTGACGGTGAAGCCCTGCTCCTTGCCGTACTTGATCGACGCGTCCTGCCAGGCCTTCAGACCGGCTGTCAGCTTGGTGCCGGAGATGTAGGCCTTGCCGACGGTGTCGTTGAAGATCGAGTTGGCGTACTGCTGGAAGGGCAGGTACGACCAGTCGTCGGCGACGTTGGCGGCGGACTCGGCGAAGATCTTGTTGGCCTGCTGGCCGCCGAAGTAGTCGAACTTGGTGTTCTGGAACTCGGTGGACTGAAGGTCCGCGGTGGTCGCCGGGAAGGCGCCCTGCTTGACGCGGGTCTGCACGCCGTCCTCGGCGTTGGCGTACTTGACGAAGGCGTAGGCGAGTTCCTTGTTCTTGCCCAGCGCCGGCAGGGTCAGGGAGCTGCCGCCGTTCTCGGTGCTCGCCTTGTCACCCTTGGTCCAGGCCGGCATGGGGGCCGCGCGCCAGTCACCCTTGGCCTGCGGCACGCCGGTGACGAAGTTGGCGGGCATCCAGGCGCCGCTGGGCAGGGTGGCGAGGGTGCCGTCGCCCAGGCCCTTGTACCAGTCGTCGGTCCAGCCGTTGATGGGCGCGAGAAGCTTCCCGTCGATCAGCTTCTGCCAGGTGTCCGTGTACTTCTTGGCAGCCGGGTCAGCGAAGTTGATCTCCACGTTGGTGCCGTCGACCTTGTAGGGGCGTGCGCCGGCCTGCCACAGCAGGCTGGTGGTCAGACCCGCGTCGCCCGCGTCGGCGGCGATGAAGACCTTGGGGTCGGCCTTGTGCAGCTTGCGGGCCGCCTCGACGTACTCGTCCCAGGTGGTCGGCACCGCGACCTTGTACTTGTCGAAGATCTTCTTGTTGTAGAACAGCGCCATCGGGCCGGCGTCCATCGGCAGGCCGTAGACGGCCTTGTCCTCGCTCACGGCGTTCCACGGACCCGGGCTGTACTTGGACGCGAGCTTGTCGGCGCCGAAGGGGGCCAGGTCGGTGAGGCCCTTGGTGAGGGCGTACTGGCCCAGCGCGAAGTACTCGACCTGGGCGACGTCGGGCACGCCCTTCTCGGCCGATATGGCGTTCGACAGGGCGGTGTAGTGCTTGTCGCCGGACCGCTCGCTCACAAGGTTGATCTTGACCTTGGGGTACTTCTTCTCGAAGTCGGCCGCCACCGACTTCAGTGTGGGCTCCCAGGCCCAGACGTTGACCGTGCCGCCCTTCTTCAGGGCAGTCTGGATGTCTCCGGCGGAGACCGCCTTCTGGCCCGAGTCGTCGTCGGAGCCGCCGCACGCGGTGGCCCCCAGGGCGAGGGTGGAGAGGAGGGCGAGGCCGCGCAGCAGGCGGCCGGTCGTTCGACGCATCGAGATGCTTCCACTTCTTCGTGGGTGGGACAGGGTGAGGGTGGTGGGGGTCAACGTGGGGCTGAGGGGCGGCCGGAGGGCCGCGGGGATCACTCCTTGACGCTTCCGGCCGCGAGCCCCGACTGCCAGTACTTCTGCAGCAGCAGGAACGCGGCGATCAGCGGCACGATGGTCAGCAGCGAACCGGTGATCACCAGGTTGTAGATCACCTGGCCGCCGATCGTCTCCGCCTGGGAGTTCCAGACGCTCAGACCCAGGGTCAGGGGGTACCAGTCCGAGTCCTTGAGCATGATCAGCGGCAGGAAGTAGTTGTTCCAGGTCGCGACCGTGGTGAACAGCAGCACGGTCACGATGCCGGGGGCGAGCAGCGGCAGGGAGACCGTGAAGAAGGTGCGCGCCTCGCCGGCCCCGTCGATGCGGGCCGCCTCGAGGAGTTCGGTGGGGATGGCCTCGGTGGCGAACACCCACATCAGGTACAGGCCGAACGGCGAGACCAGCGAGGGGATGATCACCGCCCACGGGGTGTCGGTCAGGCCCATCTTGCTGAACATCAGGAAGGTGGGCACCGCGAGGGCGGTGCCGGGGACGGCCACCGCGCCGATGACCATCGCGAAGATGCCGCGCTTGCCGGGGAAGTCGAACTTCGCCAGCGCGTAGCCGCCCAGCACCGCGAGCAGGGTGGCCCCGCCGGCGCCCAGCACGACGTACAACAGGGTGTTCAGCAGCCAGCGCGTGAACACGCCGTCGTCGTACGTGAACGTGTCCCGGATGTTGTCCCACAGGGCGAAGTCGTGGGCGAACCACAGCCCGGACGAATCGGCCAGACCCGACTGGGTCTTGGTGGCGTTGATGGCCAGCCAGATCAGCGGCACCACGGTGTAGATGACCAGCAGGGAGATCATGACCGTCAGCAGCACGCTGCGCTTGGGCCGGTTGACCGAGTACCGGCGCGGGCCCCGCAGCCGCGGCGCGCTCTTGCCGGGGCCGCCGGTCCCGGCGGGTGCGGCGGGGGAGGCGGTGGTGACAGGGGTGCTCATCGGGTCACGCTCCCTTGCGCATGCCGCGCAGCTGCACGGCATAGGCGATCACCATCGTGATCAGACCCATGATGATGGCCACCGTCGCGGAGTAGTTGTGCTGCTGGCCGTTGAAGGACAGCGAGTACGTGTAGAAGTTCGGGGTGTAGTCCGTCGTGATGGCGTTGCGGGCCAGCTTCCGCAGGATGTTCGGCTCGTTGAAGAGCTGGAAGCTGCCGATGATCGAGAAGATCGTCGCGATCACGAGGGCGCCCCGGATCGCGGGCAGCTTGATCGCGGTGATGACCCGGAACTGTCCGGCGCCGTCGATCTCCGCGGCCTCGTACAGCGAGTGCGGGATGACGCGCAGCGCCGAGTAGAAGATCAGCATGTTGTAGCCGACGAACTCCCAGGTGACGATGTTGCCGATCGACGCCAGCACCAGGTCGGGCGAGAGGGGGTCGGGCAGGGTCACACCGAACGCCTGGTTGATGTCGCCCACCAGCCCGTACTCCGTGCCGTACATGAAGCCCCACATCAGGGTGGCGACGACGGCGGGCACCGCGTACGGCAGGAAGATCGTGATGCGGAAGAAGCTCTTGCCGTAGAGCCGTCCGCTGTCCAGCGCCAGGGCCACCAGCAGCGCGATGCCGAGCATGATCGGCACCTGCACGCACAGGAACAGCGACACCCGCCCGAGCGATGCCCAGAACTGGTCGTCCTGCAGGGCCAGTTTGTAGTTGTCCAGGCCGACGAAGCTGTTGCCGCCGATCAGCTGGTTGCGGTACAGGCTCAGATAGATCGAGTACGCGATCGGAGCCAGGAACACCAGGGCGAACACGGCCACGAAGGGACCGATGAAACCCCACCCCGTCCAGGAGCGGCGGTCCCGTCGCGCCGGGGGTGGTGCCGGCCGCGGCTCGGCGGCCACCGGCGGTTGCAGCGTCGTCATGTCGTTCCTCGCTCGTCCACGTACTGGAACCGGTGGTGTGGCCGGACATCCGTCGCCGGTGCCACACCCACCGCGGGATGTTTGCGCAAACATCTGCCACTCCGAAAGGGTGGTCTGCTGTTATGTTTACGTAAACATCCGATGGCGGCATGTCTACACTGCGCCGTTGACGGGGGTCAAGGGCCCTCAGTGAAACGTGATCTCGGCAGTGGTGGAGAGGAGGCGGACGGCAGTGGACACATCTGGCAGAACGCCGGCGAACGTGCCCGGCCCGGCCGCGGAAGCGGCGGCCGGGCCCGTGGACGTGGGCGGCAACGGTCCGAAGGCCGCCCGCGGCCGCATCCGGGGCGGCGGACGGGCCAGCGCCTCCATGGCGGACGTGGCACGGCTGGCGGGTGTCTCCTCACAGACGGTGTCCCGGGTGTCCAACGGTTACGCCGGTGTGAACGAGGAGACCCGCCGCCAGGTGCTCGCGGCGATGAAGGAGCTCGGCTACCGGCCCAACAGCGCGGCCCGCGCACTCAAGCGCGGCGAGTTCCGCACCATCGGCGTGATCACCTTCTCGCTGTCCACCACCGGCAACGTGCGCACGCTGGAGGCGATCGCCAACTCGGCGGCGCACGAGGGATACGCGGTGACGCTGCTCCCGGTCGCGGTACCCACCCAGGACGAGGTGCGGGGGGCCTTCAGCCGGCTGGAGGAACTCGCGGTCGACGCGGTGATCGTCATCATGGAGGTCCACCTGCTGGACGCGGCGACGGTCACGCTCCCGCCGCACGTCCAGGTGGTGGTGGTCGACTCCGACGCCGGTGACCGCTACACCGTCGTGGACACCGACCAGGCCGGCGGCAGCCGTGCCGCCGTCCACCATCTCCTCGGCCTGGGCCACCGGACCGTATGGCATCTGGGCGGGCCCGAGGGCTCCTTCGCCGCGCAGCGCCGCGCCCACGCCTGGCGCGCGGCCCTCGCCGAGGCCGGCCGCCTCGCGCCGCGCCTCGTACGGGGCGACTGGTCGGCCGAGTCCGGCTACCGCGTCGGCCTCGAACTCGCCACCGAACCGGACTGTACCGCCGTCTTCGCGGCCAACGACCAGATGGCCCTGGGTCTGCTGCGCGCCCTGCACGAACGCGGCCGGCGGGTGCCCGAGGACGTCAGCGTCATCGGCTTCGACGACATCGCCGAGGCGAGCTCCTTCCTGCCACCGCTCACCACCCTCCACCAGGACTTCGCCGAGGTGGGACGGCTCTGCGTGGAGGCGGTGCTGCGCAAGATGCGGCAGGACGGGCCGGAGCGGGGGACGACGATCGTGCCCACCCGGCTGGTGGTGCGGGCGAGCACGGGGCCGCCGCCGGGCGGGGGTGGCGGGGGGAGCTGACGGGGGTGGGGGCCGGGGGGG
>NZ_JOEV01000040.1 GCF_000721105.1 Streptomyces cellulosae | reverse complement strand
GCCCCGACCCCCGACCGGCCCCCGACTCCGACCCCGCACCCCGCCCAGGACCCGACCCCGCCCCTCGCCCGCCGCCCGGCTCGGGATCCGGCTCCAACTCCACGTACGGCCGTATCCGCAGCGGGTCGAAGTCCTCCGCCGCCGCCGCTTCCGCCGTGCGGGCGTCGCGCAGGGCGTCGGACGCTCGTCGGGTGCAGCCGCAGGTTGAGGTGTTGTCGGCTCCTCTGGGCGTACCGCACTCAGGGCACAGGTGGGTCTTCGGCTCGGTCACGTGTTCGTCCCTCCCCTCGCGAACTCCAGAGATTATGCAGATCTCCTCCACAACGTCGCCCACAAGCCCCCGGAATCATCGCTTCCAAAAGGACTCAACAGGCCATAACCGGTCACACCGATCACGATGGGAGGGGAATCGGGACGTTCAGGAGGTCTTCATGGCCGAGGACGCGCGCCCTGTGTCGGGGAAGGCGTCAGACGCAGCGGATGAGCGGGACGGGCGGGAGGAGCCGGACGGGCCGGGTGAGCGGAGCGAGCACGTCTCCGGCGACGTGCTCGTCTCCATCGGCGCCCTGCTCCTCGGGATGCTGCTCGCCGCCCTCGACCAGACGATCGTGTCGACCGCGCTGCCGACGATCGTCAGCGAACTCGGCGGACTGGATCACCTCTCCTGGGTGGTCACCGCGTATCTGCTGGCCTCGACCGCCGCGACCCCGCTGTGGGGCAAACTCGGCGACCAGTACGGCCGGAAGCGGCTCTTCCAGATCGCGATCGTGATCTTCCTCGTCGGCTCGGCGCTGTGCGGCGCCGCACAGAACATGCCCCAGCTCATCGGCTTCCGCGCCCTGCAGGGCGCCGGCGGCGGCGGGCTCATGGTGCTGTCGATGGCGATCGTGGGGGACCTCGTCCCGCCGCGCGAACGCGGTCGTTACCAAGGGCTGTTCGGTGCCGTCTTCGGGACCACGAGCGTCCTCGGCCCGCTCCTCGGCGGACTGTTCACCGAGCACCTGAGCTGGCGTTGGGTGTTCTACGTCAACCTGCCGATCGGCGTCGTCGCCCTCGCCGTGATCGCCGTCGTCCTGCGCATCCCGCGCAAGTCCACGCGGCACGTCATCGACTACCTCGGCACCTTCCTCATCGCCTCGGTCGCCACCTGTCTGGTCCTGGTGGCGTCCCTCGGCGGCACCACCTGGGGCTGGGGCTCGCCGCAGACCGTCGGCCTGGCGGTACTGGGCGTGGTGCTCGCCGGCGCGTTCGTGGCCGTCGAGCGCCGGGCCGCCGAACCCGTCCTGCCGCTCAAACTGTTCCGGATCCGTACCTTCACGCTCTCCGCGGTCATCAGCTTCGTCGTCGGCTTCGCGATGTTCGGCGCGATGACCTTTCTGCCGACGTTCCTCCAGGTCGTCCAGGGCATCAGCCCCACCCTGTCCGGTGTGCACATGCTGCCGATGGTGTCGGGGCTGCTGCTGGCGTCCACCGTCTCCGGGCAGATCGTCAGCCGCACCGGCCGCTGGAAGGTGTTCCCGATCGCGGGCACCGGCGTGACCACCGTCGGTCTGCTCCTGCTCCATGAACTCGACGAGCACAGCTCCACCCTCGAGATGAGCTGTTTCTTCTTCGTCTTCGGCCTCGGACTGGGCCTGGTGATGCAGGTCCTCGTCCTCATCGTGCAGAACGCCGTCTCGTACGAGGATCTCGGCGTCGCCACCTCCGGCGCGACCTTCTTCCGGTCCATCGGGGCCTCCTTCGGTGTCGCCATCTTCGGCACGGTCTTCGCGAACCGGCTCGGCGACCAGCTGGCCGACGCCTTCAGGGGCATCCCGCTTCCGCCCGGGGTCTCCACCGGCGCCCTGGAGGCCGACCCGCGCGGGATCGGGGCCCTGCCGGCCGCCCTGCGCCCGCCGGCCCTGCACGCGTACGCCACCTCGATCACCGACGTGTTCCTGTACGCCGCTCCCGTCGCCCTCCTCGGCTTCGTACTGGCCTGGTTCCTCAAGGAGGACCGGCTGCGCGGCTCGGTCACGGCACCGGACATCACGGAGACCCTCGCCAGCAACCCGGTGGAGCGGTCCTCGTACGACGAGGTGTGCCGAGCGCTGTCCGTGCTCGGCACCCGCGAGGGCCGGCGCGAGATCTACCGGACGCTCACCACCCGCGCGGGCTACGACCTGCTCCCCGCGGCGAGCTGGCTGCTGCTGCGGATCAAGAAGTACGGCCGGGTGGAACCGGCCGTGGTCGCCGAGCGCAGCCCCGTCCCGCTGAGTGTCGTCATCGAGGCCGTCCGCCAGGTCGAGGAGCGGAGCCTGGCCGTCCGCGAGGGCCTCGACCTGATCCTGACCGTGGAGGGACACGAGGTCGCCGACCGGCTCTCCCTGGCCCGTGAGGAGTCGCTGGCCGAACTCCTCGGCGACTGGTGGGGCCCGGACCGGCCGACGGACCTGGTCCAACTGGTGAAGGAGCTGACCCGGGAACTGTGCGGCTCGGACGCGGAGCGCCCGCACGGCACGCGCCCGGTGGAGGACGGGCGCCGGGTGCCCCGGCTCAGCTGAGCGCCTTGCGGAACCAGTGCTCGGCGTATACGTCGTCGTTGTGCGGCTCGGTCTCCTCGTAGCCGAGGCGGGCGTACAGGGCCCGGGCCTCCACCAGGTCGCTGCGGGTGTCGAGGACCATCCGCGTGGCACCGAGGGCGCGTGCCGCGTCCTCGGCCGCCCGCACGAGCAGCGGGGCGCCGCCCCTGCCGCGCATCCCCTCGTACACGAAGACCCGGGTCAGCTCGGCCGTCGTCCCGCCCCCCAGCAGACGTACGCCCGCGCTGCCGGCCGGTTCGCCGTGGTGCCGTCCGACCAGCAACCGCCCGGTGGGCGGGGCGAGTTCGGACCCCGGCGTGGCGGCGATCTCCCGCTCCAGCTCGTCCGGATCGGTCCGGCGCCCCTCGTGCAGCAGGTACCAGCGGTCGCTGACCTCCGTGTAGTACGCCCGCCACAGCGCTGCCGCGACCGGGGAGTCGAAGGGTTCCGGGGCGATGGTCCAGCTCGTCATGAGGGCCATTCTCCGCAGGCGGCCCACCGGGCCCGCGACCCGAGTCCGGTCGGGGGCGTACCCGTCCCGCGGCTTGGCCGGCCCTGCGAGGCCGTGCGACGACCTCGCCCGGTGCCGTTTGACGGGCGCCGTCGGGGCTACCCGGCTGGGGAACCGGCCCGCACGGAGAGCCGGTTGGGTCGAAAACCCCGGAAGGCATTCATGTCCACAGGCGTGATCATCGCTCTGATCGTGATAGTCGCGGCGATTCTCGTCGTCGCGGCCGTCCTGGCCCTGCGGGCCCGGCGTGGGCCCGCAGGGCAGAACCTGAGGCGGCGCTTCGGTCCCGAGTACGACCGGGCTGTGTCCCGGCACGACGGCGACACCAAGGCCGCCGAGCGCGAGCTCGCCGAGCGCGTGGAGCGGCACGGCGCGCTGCGCGAACGGCCGCTGGAGCCGGCCGAGCGCGAGCAGTACGAGGCGCGCTGGACCACCGCCCAGGAGCGCTTCGTCGACTCGCCGCGAGAGGCCGTGGCCGAGGCGGACCGGCTGCTGGCCGAGCTGGCCGGCGCCCGGGGCTTCCCGGACGGCACGCAGTACGAGGAGCAGCTCGCCGCGCTGTCCGTCCACCACGCCCACCACGTGCAGGGCTACCGGCGGGTACACCGAGTCGCCCACGCGGGCACGGTCGCCGGTCAGGACGGCGACGGCCGGATCGGCACCGAGGAGAACGGCCGGGCCGGCACCGAGGAGATGCGCGAGGCCATGGTCGAGGCCCGGGCCCTGTTCGAGGACCTGGTGAGCCCGGCCCGGCATGAGAGGAACCACCGCGACCATCGTGACGACCGGGTGGAGTCCCGGACCCGTGAGCCCCTCGAAAGGTCCGGCAGCGGCACGGCATCCGCCCGCGGCGAGAGCCGGGCGCACCTGCCGCGCGGGTTCACCAGGCGCCACGCGAAGGGGAGTTGAGCGACATGACGGACGCTACGACCGGCCCGGGCGCCGAGGGCGCCCCGCGCGACGGCAAGACGAGGGGCCGGGCGGCCTTCCCGGCCACACCTCCCGGCCACGATCCGGCGACGGACCCTCCGACGGAGTCCCGCCGGGGCGAACCGGGCACGGAAGCGGACGCGGCATCCGGCGCGGACCCCACCCGGGGCCGTGAGCCGGGGACGGCCGACGACACCGCCCGGGGCGGCCCGACCGCCCCGTTCGGCGGCGAGACGTTCCCGGGGCGTGAGACCGCCCCGGACGACGCGGCCGGCAGGTCGACCGGCGGCGCCTCGGCGCGCGGACGCGCACAGGGCGGTACGGAACCCGGCGCGGACCCCACCCGGGGCCGTGAGCCGGCACCGGGCGGCGACACCGCACGCGGCGGCGCCGGCCCGCTCGGCGGCGAACCCCGCACGGGCCGTGAGGCCGGAACGGGCGGCGAGACCGGCCGGGCAGGCGGGCTGGGTGGCGAGACCGCGGCGGGGCGCGACAGCGTCCCCGAGACGGCGGGCACCCGGGACGACCGGGCCGCCACCACCCCGGACCTGGCGACCACCCGCGACCCGGCCGGTACGCACCCGCGCGGCGACTCCGCGGCGGCCCGTGGCCGTGAGGCCACCGGTGCCGAGGACGGGGCCGGCGCTCACGGCAGCCGGTTGCTTCCGCGGGACGAGTGCGACAAGCTCGCCCAGGAGTTGCAGCACGCCGTCGCCGGGTTCGTGGACGGGCCGCGGGACTCCGTGGCGGAGGCCGACCACGTGCTGGAAGAGGCGGCCGCCCGTTTCACCGAGGCCGTGACCCAGCGCCGCCGTACGCTCCGCAGGTCCTGGCAGACCACGGACGGGGGCGCCGAGGGCAAGCCCGCGACCAGCGCCGACACCGAACAGCTCCGGCTGGCCCTGAGGGACTACCGCGAGCTGGCGGACCGGCTGCTGCACCTCTGAGCCGCCGGCACCCGCCCCCACGGGCCCACTGACCCCTGCCTGGGCAGTGCTGCCTACTCAGCCGCCTCCCGGCGCTCCCGCCACTGGCGTACGACCTCTTCGACGTCGTACGGCTTCATTCCCAGCGGGGGCCCGGGCGGCGGCTTGAACATGACATCGCGGATCTTGACGTTGATGTCCTCGACGAGCTTGCGGACGATCCGTTCGCCGGGTGCGCGCAGGGCCGCCGCGAGCGTGTCCTCGGCCTCCTTGCGCAGGGCCAGGGTCGGTGGCAGGACCGAGAGGCCCTCGCGGGCCATCTTCCGCTTGATCCACCACAGTTCGTCGTACGTCGTGTCGGTGCCCTGCGGCAACGGCTTGCCCGCGCCCGGGAGTCGGGCGAACTCACCGCGGCGCTCGGCGTCGCGGATCTGCTTGTCCACCCAGGATTCGAACGGAACGCCGGGTGGCTTTCGCTCGGTCATGGGTCCATTGTGCCGGACGTGTCGGGGCCGGGCGATTTATCATACGGCGGCTGTACAAGGACACTTCAGGCACTTCAGAAGGAGCGCACGTGCTCGAACTCACCATGGCCGCCGTCTCCGCGGCGGACTCGGGCGCCACGGCCGGCATGCTCATGGCCGACTCGCCCAGTGACCCGGGCGCCGTGCTGCGGGTGGGCCGCGACAAAACGGTGTGCCGGCTCTCGACACCCGACGACTGGCTGTTCGTCTCCCGGGTCCACCTGGAGTTCCTGTGCGGACCCGAGGGCACCTGGCAGGTGACCTGGCTGCAGGGCTCCCAGCCCGACCCGTCCTCCGAGGTCCGGCTGACCGTCGGGGAGTACGCGCAACCCCTGTCCTACGGCGGCACGGTCCCGCTGCCCCGGGGCGGCAGCGGCGAGATCATCATCCAGGACCGCACCGCCCCGCGCAGCGTCAACGTCGGCTTCTACCACGAGGCCTGACGCGAGCGCCGTCGTCCGGCGCCCGAGCTCCCGTGAGCGACCGTGCCCGAGGGTCTCACGGGAGCTGCCTCCCCCGGCGCGCCCTCATTCGAGCACCCGGGCCAGCGCGAAGCCGTCGTAGCCCTTGCTGCCCACCGTCTGGACCGCCGTGCCGCTCAACCGCGGGTGCCGGCCGATCAGTTCGAGGGCGGTGCGGGTGCCCTGGACGTCCGACGCGGTGCTGTCGGCGTCGGTCACCCGGCCGCCCCGTACGACGTTGTCGAGGACGATGAGGCTGCCCGCGCTGGTGAGCTTCAGCGCCCACTCCACGTAGTGCGGGTTGTTGCCCTTGTCCGCGTCGATGAAGACCAGGTCGAAGGGGGCCGGGTTCTCGTCGGCCAGCTGGGGCAGCGACTCCAGCGCCGGACCGACCCGTACCTCGACCAGCGTGTCGAGGCCCGCGCGGGCGATGTTGCGGGTGGCGACCTCCGCGTGCCGGGGGTCGTACTCCAGCGTGACCAGCCGGCCGTCGGCGGGCAGCGCGCGGGCCAGCCAGATGGTGCTGTAGCCGCCGAGGGTGCCGATCTCCAGGACGGTGCGGGCACCCTGGATCTGGGCGAGGAGCTGGAGCAGCTTGCCCTGGGGCGCTGTGACGGCGATGTGCGGGAGCCCGGCGGCCTCGCTGTCCCGCAGGGCCGCGTCGAGGACGTCGTCCTCGGGCGAGAGGTGGGCGGTGAAGTAGTCGTCGACGGCGTCCCAGAGCTGCGACTCGCTCATGCACCTGTGCCTTTCGTATGCCTAGTTAGATCTGCTAACTAGCCGCGCTAACGAATATAGCCGCGCACCGGTGCTCTGTCAGGCGATCTCCCGGCATGACAGGGGGTTTCGAGGGAGCGGTTTCAGCCGATCGGCCCAGGTTCCCGGCCCCCGGTACCTCTCGGAACGCTTCGGCCGGCCCGCTCAGCCGCTACGGCCGGCCCTCCAGCGACGGTTCCGACCCCGGCAGCGGCCTGCCCGCCGACTCCGCCATGAACCACACCGCGACCCCGCCGACGACGGCCGCCGCCATCATGTAGTAGGCGGGCATCATCATGTTCCCCGTCGCTCCGATCAGCGCGGTCACCACCAGCGGGGTCGTCCCGCCGAACAGCGACACCGAGACGTTGAAGCCGATCGAGAGGGAGCCGTAGCGGACGCGGGTCGGGAACAGGGCCGGCAGGGCGGACGGCATGGCGGCCGTGAAGCAGACCAGCAGCAGCCCCAGTGCGGCCATGCCCAGCGCGACCGCGGCCAGGCTGCCCTGCCGGATCAGGAGCAGGGCCGGGACGGACAGGAGCAGGAAGCCCGCGCAGCCCGCCGCGATGACCGGGCGGCGGCCGACGCGGTCGGTCAGCGCGCCGGCGAACGGCTGGACGATCATCATCAGGGCCATCACACCGAGCACGACCAGCAGCCCGTGCGTCTCGTCGTAGTGCAGCTCACTTGTCAGGTAGCTCGGCATGTACGACAGCAGCATGTAGTCGGTGACGTTGAAGACCAGCACCAGCCCCACGCACAGCAGCAGCGCCTTCCACTGGCCGGTGATCATCTCGCGCAGCGGCACCTTCGGGCGGTGGGACTCGGCCTGCCCGGCCTTCTCCGTCCGCCCGGCCTCCTCGGCTTTCTCGGTCTTCTCGACCTCGGCCGTGAACGCCGGCGTCTCCTCCAGGCGCAGTCGCAGATACAGGCCGATGACGCCCATCGGGCCCGCGATCAGGAACGGGATCCGCCAGCCCCAGGACACCAGGGCGTCGTCGGACAGCAGGGCCGTCATCAGCGTGACCAGGCCCGCCCCGGCGATGTACCCGGCGAGGGTGCCGAACTCCAGCCAGCTGCCGAGGAAGCCGCGCCGCTTGTCGGGGGCGTACTCGGCGATGAAGGTGGAGGCGCCGGCGTACTCGCCGCCGGTGGAGAAGCCCTGGACCAGGCGGGCGAGCAGGAGCAGCAGGGGCGCGCCGACGCCGATCGTCGCGTACGACGGGATCAGGCCGATGGCGAAGGTGCCCGCGGCCATCATGATCATGGTGACGGCGAGGACCTTCTGCCGGCCGACGCGGTCGCCGAGCGGGCCGAAGACCATGCCGCCGAGCGGCCGGACCAGGAAGGCCGCGGCGAAGGCGCCGAAGGTGGAGAGCAGCTGGGCGGTCGGGTTGCCGGAGGGGAAGAAGACCTTGCCCAGGGTGACCGCGATGTAGCTGTAGACACCGAAGTCGAACCATTCCATCGCGTTGCCCAGCGCGGCGGCCTTCACGGCACGCTTCACGAGCGCGGGGTCGGTGGCGGTGACGTTCTTCGTGGCGGTCGGGTTCTGTGCGGGGGGAGTGGCGACGGTGGCGCTCGGCAAAGCTTCGCTCGCCTGCCTTTCGACGGGGACGGGGACGGGCCCGGGCGACGACGGCGGCGGACAGGCCGGAAAGCGACCTTAGGGTCACTCGCCCCGGACACGGATCGTGAGGAAGTCGATGCACAGGGCATCTAAATGCTGTGCAAGCAGGTCCGTGACCCTCCGCCCGAACGGTTCCGCGCCAGCCGATTTGTGATCCTTCTCGCCTTTCGTGACGGCAATCGGAGGCTCCTCGCACTATCGTCATCCGGACAAATGCGAGAAAGCGGTCAGGTGAAGAAGGGGCTGCCGGCTTCCTCCTCCGAGGGTGGCGCGAACCCTCGACGGGGTTCGCCGGCCATTCCGACGCATGCGACGCGTGGGACGAGCGGGGCGGGAGGCCGACGAGGCGTGGTGAACGCGGAGCGCGGCGGGCGACCGGCGGAAGCCTTCGCAGCGGCGGCCGTCGGACCGGCGCCGGCTGCTCAGGCCCGGCTGCGCGCGGCGCGGCTGGCCCTGTGGCTCGTCGCGGCCGTACTCGCCCTACGGCAGGTGGCCGTCGTCCTCGGAACGCCTCGGGGCGAGCGGCTGACGGATCTGGAGACCTGGGTCGGTCCCGACGGCGTCCTGCATGTGAACGGCTCGCTGTACGACTCGACGCAGTTCACCGGTACGCCTTTCGCCGGACTGGTGCTCAAGCCCCTCACCAGAACCGCCGAGCAGGCCCTCGGCTGGGGCTGGACCTTCGGCACCCTGCTGCTGGTCGTCGCCCTCGGCCTGGTCGCCGCGCGCGCCCTGCCGCAGCCGGTCAGCAGACGCACCTCCCTGCTCGCCGCGCCGGTCGCGATCAGTGTGCTGATGCTGTCGCTGCCGGTGCGCAACACGCTCTGGCTCGGCCAGACCAGCGTCATCCCGGTCCTGCTGGTGCTCCTCGGCTGTTTCGCCGTACACGGCCGGCGCACCGGCGGTCTGCTCATCGGCTCAGCCGCCGCCCTGCAACCCACGGTGCTGCTCTTCGCCCCGCTGCTGTGGTTCACCGGCCGCCGCACGGCCGCCCTGTCCGCCGGAGTGACGTTCGTCGCGTGCACCGCCCTCGCCTGGGCGGCGATGGCGCACGACTCGTACACCTACTGGGTGCACCACATGGCCGGCACCGGCCTGGGCGGCGAGGCCGACGACCTCGCCAACCAGTCCCTGCACGGCGCCCTGCTGCGGCTCGGCCTGTCCGGCCCGCTGGAGATCATGTTCTTCCTGCTGTTCGGCGTGGGAGTCGCCGCCCTCGGCCTGCGCCGCGCCGTGCACTACGCCCGGGACGGACAGCTGCTGCTCGCCGTCGCGATCACCGGCTGCGCCGCGATCGCCGTCTCACCGACCACCTGGCAGCACCAACTGCTGTGGGTGCTGCTGGCGGTCGTCGGCCGCGTCGGCAAGCGGGCCTCGGACCGGTACGTGTGGCCGGTCGCCGTCGTCCTGGTGATGACGCTGCCCGCGACGATGATGCTGCCGGACGTGGCGGCGCTGTACATCCTGCGGGACGACGTGGTGCTGCTGGCCGCCGTCGCCGCCGCCGCGGTCGTGCCCTTCCTCTCCCGCACCTCGCAGTACCACCGGTCGCCGATCCCCACCGCGTACGCGCCCCCGGTGCCCGCACGCTTCCCGCGCGTCCCGCTCCTGCGGTTCCCGCGCCGGGTCCTGACCCGCCCGAGCCTCCTGCTGGAGCTGCTGCTCATCCGCGTCACGTACGCCGCCTACCAGCAGGTACGGCTCGGGGTGACCGCCGACCGGGCCACCGCCGAGCACCACGGCCGCCAGATCCACGCGCTGGAGAAGTGGCTGTCCATCGACATCGAACGCCGGGCGAACCACGCCGTGGTGCGAGTGGACTGGCTGCGGAGCTTCTTCGACTTCTACTACGCGTCCTTCCACTTCACCGTCCCGCTGACGATCCTCGCCGTGCTCTACCTCCGCCGCCCCGTCGACTACCGCTGGGCCCGCTCCGCACTCGGCCTCGCCACCCTGCTCGGCCTGCTCGGCTTCTGGCTCTACCCCCTCGCCCCGCCGCGCCTGATGCCGGGCCTCGGCTTCATCGACACCGTCCACGGCGTCCAGGACTTCTCCCAGCCGGACTACGGCGTGATGACCGCGGTCACCAACCAGTACGCGGCGATGCCGTCCCTGCACTTCGGCTGGTCCCTGTGGTGCGGCCTCGTGATCGCCGTCATGGCACCCACGTGGTGGATGAAGGCCCTGGGCCCGCTGCATCCGCTGTTCACGGTGTCCGCGATCGTCGTGACCGCCAACCACTGGGTGCTGGACGCGGTCGGGGGCGCGGTGGTCGTGGGCGCCGGGTTCGGGCTCACGTACCTGCTGTCGGGACCGCGGGTGGCGACGGGGGCCGCCGACGACACCCGCCCCCGGCCGGAGCCGGTCGCCACCCCCCTCACCGAGGCGGGCGGGAGCCGGAACTGATGCGGAACACGCCCGTCGCGGGCGACGACGGCACCCTGGCCGCGCCGCCCGGCACCACAGCCGCGCCACCTGGCGCCGTCCGGCGGGCCGGCCGCCTCGCCCGGTCGGTGCCGCTCGCCGTCCCCGCCCTGGTCTCCCTCGCGCTGGGCCTGTGGGGCATCGACCGGCACGACAGCATGTGGCGGGACGAGTCGGTCACCTACCAGGTGGCTCACCGCTCACTGGGCGACCTGTGGGGCCTGCTCGGACACATCGACGCCGTGCACGGCCTGTACTACCTCCTGATGCACGCGGTGTTCGCCGTGTGGGAGGGAGGCGGCCTGGTGGCCCTCAGACTCCCGTCCACCGTGGCGACGGCCCTGGCCGTGGCGGGAGTCGGCGCGATCGGCGCCCGCCTGGCCGGCCGCCTGGCGGGCACCCTGGCGGGCCTGGTCCTCGCGGTGCTCCCGGCCACCCAGCAGTACGCCCAGGAGGGCCGCTCCTACGCGTTGGTCACGGCGGGGGTGACGTGGGCGACGTACTTCTTCGTACGGGCGGCGGGCGACTTCCGCGGCGCGGGTGGCGTCCATGCCGCCGAGAAGCCGCGCACCGGGAACCCTCCTCCCGGTGCGGACGCGCGCCCCGGGGGCGGCTCTCCTGACCGCTGGTGGGTCGCGTACGCCCTGGCTCTCGGGATCGCGGCCTGGCTGCACGAGTTCGCGGTGCTGGCGCCGGCGGCCCACGGGCTGACGCTGTGGTGGGCGCGGGCGACGCGTCGGATGTGGCTCAGGTGGGGGATCGCGGCGGGCTGTGCCACGGTGGCGCTGCTGCCGCTGGTGGTGGTGAGCGCGGGGCAGGCCGAGCAGCAACTCGGCTGGCTGGGCCGGCCCGGCCTGAGCGCATGGCTGCAGTTCGTCGCGGTCTCGGCGGCCGGGGCGCTGCTGTGCCGGCTGCTGCTGCGCGAGGGCTCCGCCGACGCACTCGTCCGCCTCTCCCTCCCCCTCCTGATCGCCCCCACCGGTCTCCTGATGACGGTGTCGCTGGTCAAGCCCTGGTACGTCGACCGGTACGTGCTGTACGGCATGGCCGGGCTGGCGTTGCCGGCCGGGGCGGTGCCGGCCCGGGCGATCGGGCGGCGGCACCGGCTCGCCCCCGTGCCCCGCGCGCCGGCCGCCTGGCTGACGGCCGTCGTGGCCGTCGCGGTGCTGTTGCCGTGGTCGTTGCTGGTGCGCTCGCCGGAGAGCCGCAAGGACGACGTCGTCGCGGTCGCGCGCGCCGTGGAGCGGACCGCGCGGCCGGGCGACGCCGTCCTGTTCATGCCCTCCCGCCGCCGCGAGTGGCTCCTGTCGTACCCGGGGATCCACGACCGCCTCGACGACCTCGCCCTCGCCCGGCCCCCGGCGTCCTCCCGCACCCTCCAGGGCACCGAACTCCCCGCCTCCGAGATCCGCCGCCGCATCCTGGCGGCGCACCGCGTCATCGCCCTGACCGACCCTCCGGGCCAGCCCCTCGATCCGTTCCCCGAGGAGAAGGCCAAACGACAGCTCCTGAGCGAGGACTTCGAGGTCTGCGAGCGCGTACCGCTCCTCGGCGCGCAACTCCTCGTGTACGCCCGCCCCGGCCACTGCCGGCCGGTCGTCCCGTCCTGAGCCCGGACGGGCCGACGGCGCCGGGAAGCCGTCGGCCCGAGTACCCGGGACGGGGGTCAGGCCGTGCTGACCCTGAGTTCCTTCACGCCGTTGATCCACGCGGAGCGCAGCCGGCGGGGGTCCGCGGTCGGCCGCAGGTCCGGCATGGCGTCGGCGATCGCGTTGAAGATCAGGTTGATCTCCATCACGGCCAGGGACTTGCCGAGGCAGTAGTGCGGGCCTCCGCCGCCGAAGCCGAGGTGCGGGTTGGGATCGCGGGTGATGTCGAAGACGTCCGGGTTCTCGAAGACGTCGGGGTCGTGGTTGGCGGAGGCGTAGAACAACCCCACCCGGTCGCCCTTCTTGATCCGCTTGCCGCCGAGTTCGGTGTCCTGGGTCGCCGTGCGCTGGAAGGAGTTGACCGGGGTCGCCCAGCGGACGATCTCCTCCGCCGCCGTCGCCGGACGCTCCCTCTTGTACAGCTCCCACTGCTCGGGGTGGGTGAGGAACGCGTGCATGCCGTGGGTGATGGCGTTGCGCGTGGTCTCGTTGCCCGCCACCGCCAGCATCAGCACGAAGAACCCGAACTCGTCGGAGTTGAGGTTGCCCTCGTCCTCCGCCGCCACCAGCGTCGTCACGATGTCCTTCGCCGGGCACTGCTTGCGATCGGCGGCCATGTTCATGGCGTACGCGATGAGTTCGGTGGCCGACTCCGCGCCGATCTCCTCGGTGATCGCGTACTCCGGATCGTCGTACGAGATCATCTTGTTGGACCAGTCGAAGATCTTGGCCCGGTCGTCCTGCGGTATCCCGATCAGCTCGGCGATGGCCTGCAGGGGCAGTTCGCAGGCGACTTCGGTGACGAAGTCGAAGGAGCCGGTGCGGGCGCGGGCGTTCGCCGCGATCGCCAGGGCGCGGGAGCGCAGGTTGTCCTCCAGCGCCCGGATGGCCCTCGGTGTGAACACCCGCTGCACGATCTGACGGACCCGGGTGTGCTCCGGCGGGTCCATGTTCAGCAGGATCAGCCGCTGGGCGTCGATCGCGTCCCGGTCGATGTGCTCGTTGAAGCGGATGATCGCCGTGTTGAGGTACGAGGAGAAGAGCTCCGGGTGCGTGGACACGTACTTGACGTCCGCGTGCCGGGTCACCGCCCAGTACCCCTCGTCCTGGAAACCGGCCACGTTGGCCGTCTGCGGGATCCAGCGGACCGGTTCCGCCCGGCGCAGCTCGGCGAACTCCGGGAGGGGGACGCGATGTTGCAGCAGGTCGGGATCGGTGAAGTCGAACCCGTCGGGGAATGCTGGACAGGGCATGGGCGACTCCGGCTGAGATTCTTGGCCGCATGGGTTCTGACGGTCCATCAGGAATGAGGTCGCCGTGAAGGTAGTAACGGGTTCCAGAAGTAGCAAGGGGCACGGCACGCCGAATTGCCTGCACGCCCCTTGCGGTCGCGGGCGGCCGGTCAGCACACTGCGTGTGGAACTAGAACACGTACTAGTTCCGCGTGGCGGGCCGGGCCGGGACGCCCCCGCGCCGCGCGGGTACCGGAGGAGAGGAACTCCCCATGGCCGCGGAACCCGTGATCGTCGAAGCCGTACGCACCCCCATCGGCAGGCGCGGCGGCGCGCTCGCCAACCTGCACCCCGCCTACCTGTTGGGCGAGACCTACCGTGAACTCCTCGGCCGCACCGGCATCCCCGCCGACGCGGTCGAACAGATCGTCGGCGGCACGGTCACCCACGCCGGCGAGCAGTCCATGAACCCCGCGCGCACGGCCTGGCTGACCGTCGGCCTGCCGTACGAGACGGCCGCGACCACGGTCGACTGCCAGTGCGGCTCCTCGCAGCAGGCCTCGCACATGGTGGCCAACATGGTCGCGGCGGGAGTGATCGACGTCGGGATCAGCTGCGGTGTCGAGGCGATGTCGCGGGTGCCGCTGGGCTCCGGGTCGAAACACGGCCCGGGCAAGCCGTTCCCCGACGAGTGGAACGTCGACCTGCCCAACCAGTTCGAGGCGGCGGAACGCATCGCCCGCCATCGCGGCCTGACCCGCGAGAACGTCGACTCGCTCGGGCTCGTCTCCCAGGAACGGGCCGCCGTCGCCTGGTCCGAGGAGCGCTTCAAGCGGGAGACGTTCGCGGTGCAGGTGCCGACCACCGAGGACGAGCAGCGGGCCGGCCAGGGCATGTGGCGCCTGGTCGACCATGACGAGGGCCTGCGCGACACGTCGATGGAGGCGCTGGCGAAGCTCAAGCCGGTCATGCCCACGGCCATCCACACGGCGGGCAACTCGTCCCAGATCAGCGACGGCGCGGCGGCGATCATGTGGGCGTCGAAACGGATGGCGCGGGCGCTGAAGCTGCGGCCCCGGGCGCGGATCGTGGCCCAGGCGCTGGTCGGAGCCGACCCGCACTTCCACCTCGACGGCCCGATCGACGCGACCCGGGCCGTGCTGGGCAAGGCCGGGATGTCCCTGAAGGACATCGACCTCGTCGAGATCAACGAGGCCTTCGCCTCCGTGGTGCTGAGCTGGGCCCAGGTCTTCGAGCAGGACCTGCAGAAGGTCAACGTCAACGGCGGCGCGATCGCCCTCGGGCACCCGGTGGGAGCCACCGGGGCCCGGCTCATCACCACGGCCCTGCACGAACTGGAGCGCACGGACAAGGAGTTCGCGCTGGTGACGATGTGCGCGGGGGGTGGGCTGGCGACCGGGACGATCATTCAGCGGCTGTAGACGCCCCGTCCACGAACGAGTGAACGCGGCGGGGCCGAGGGTGAGGACCGGTCCCGCCGGGTTCCGGGTCCTGCCCGGTTTCTGGTCCCGCCGGGTTCCCGGTCCCGAAAAAAATTCCGCCGGTGGTTCCGCCGATGATGTCGAGAAGCCGTGGCCTGCTCCGTCCCCGTGGTGAACGCGACCACAATGGGTCGCATCAGGACCGAGGAGAACGACCATGGCCAAGTACCTGCTTCTCAAGCACTACCGCGGCGCCCCGGCTCCGGCCAACGACGTGCCCATGGACCAGTGGACGCCGGAGGAGATCTCGGCGCACGTGCAGTACATGAACGACTTCGCTGCCCGGCTGGAGAAGACCGGCGAGTTCGTCGGCAGTCAGGCGCTCGCGCCCGAGGGGGCGTGGGTCCGGTACGACGGTGAGGGACGCCCGCCGGTCACCGACGGCCCGTTCGCCGAGACCAAGGACGTCATCGCCGGCTGGATGGTGATCGACGTCGACAGCTACGAGCGCGCCGTCGAGCTGGCCGGGGAGCTGTCGGCCGCTCCCGGGGCGGGAGGGAAGCCGATCCACGAGTGGCTCGAGCTGCGTCCGTTCCTGGGCGCGTCGCCCACCGTCACGGAGTGCGCCCACCATTGAACGAGGTCCTGCTCAGGAGCCTCACGCCGAGCGTGCTCGCCGTCCTCGTCCGCCGCGGAGCCGACTTCTCGGCGGCCGAGGACGCCGTACAGGACGCACTCGTCGAGGCGCTCCGCGTCTGGCCGGCCGACCCGCCGCGCGATGCGAAGGGGTGGCTGGTCACCGTGGCCTGGCGCCGGTTCCTCGACGCCAGGCGGGCGGAGGCGGCCCGCCGCCGGCGTGAGGATCTCGTCGAGGAAGAGCCGGTGCCCGGGCCCGCGCCCGCGGTGGACGACACGCTCCGGCTGTACTTCCTGTGCGCCCACCCCTCACTGACACCCTCGTCCGCGGTGGCGCTCACGCTGCGCGCGGTCGGCGGGCTCACCACTCGGCAGATCGCCCAGGCGTACCTGGTGCCGGAGGCGACCATGGCGCAGCGGATCAGCCGGGCCAAGCGCACCGTCTCCAGGGTGCGCCTCGACCGGCCCGGCGACGTCGCCACCGTGCTGCGTGTCCTCTACCTCGTCTTCAACGAGGGCTACTCCGGTGACCTCGACCTCGCCGCCGAAGCCATCCGCCTCACCCGGCAGCTCGCGGCGGTGTTCGACCACCCGGAGGTGGCGGGACTGCTGGCGCTCATGCTCCTCCACCACGCCCGCCGCACCGCCCGCACCGCACCCGACGGGAGCCTGATCCCGCTCGCCGAGCAGGACCGCGCGCGCTGGGACACCGCGCTGATCGCCGAGGGTGTCGCCGTCCTCCAGACGGCCCTCGCCCGTGACCGGCTCGGCGAGTACCAGGCCCAGGCCGCCATCGCCGCCCTCCACGCCGACGCGCCCACCGCCGAGGAGACCGACTGGGTCCAGATCGTGGAGTGGTACGACGAACTCACCCGGCTCACCGACAGCCCCATCGTCCGGCTGAACCGCGCGGTGGCCGTCGGTGAGGCCGACGGACCACGCGCCGGTCTCGCGGCACTCGCCGCCCTGGACGACACCCTGCCCCGTCACACCGCGGTCGCCGCCTACCTCCACGAACGGGACGGCGACCTGGCGACGGCGGCACGCCTCTACGCGGAGGCGGCCAGAAAGGCATCCGACCTCGCCGAACGCGACCACCTCACCCGCCAAGCCGCCCGGCTGAATACCTACGGCAAAGGGAACGCCGACACGTCGCTCGGATAATATGATCCGGCTCACGATCAACGTCCTGATTGCCCATTGTCATCTGAAATCTAATAAATCGGTCAAACTGTTGATATCTAGAAGATCGCGGACGATTTCGCGAACAAACAGCAGTATCGCGTCCGCTGCGCGGGCTCGACCACAGATGACGCTGTGGATCGCGGCAGGTGTGCTGACCCTCGGATTCATGGTCGCGCTGGAGATCACGGCGCGTCACTACGGCCAGCGGGGGCCGATCAGCAGCCTGGGGCGGGAGGTGATATTCGGCCCCCAGTCAGGTCCGTTGCTGTACGCCGGTCTGGCTCTGATGCTGGTGGTGCTCACCTGGCGGCAACGGTTCGTCGCGATCGGCGCGGCCCTCGGTGTCGACGTCGTGTTCCTGCTGATGCGGTGGGTGCTCGACGCCAGGCTGAATTTCGGCAACGGGGCATTGTGGGTGATTCTGGGCTGTGCGGTCATCGCGGTCACGCGCCGCACCGGCCGGGATCGCGCCCTGCTGCTGAAGGGCGTCGGGCTGGGCCTTCTTCTGGTGGCCGGCCACAAGACCGGCGACACCTGGCTGCTCATCACCTCGAAGACCCGCCCGTCGGTGCTCGACCCGTATGTGGCGACCGCCGATCACGCACTGGGCAACCCCTCGTGGGTGGTGGGCCGTCTCGTCGAGGCCACCGGTCCGATCGGTTCCGGACTTCTCCACGTCGTCTACGGTCAGCTCCCGCTGGCAGCCGCGCTCTTCGGGCTGTACCAGCTGCGCAACGTCGCGACCGAGCGCCGTTTCCCGGGCCACCATCTGGTGCGCACCTTCTTGGCCATCGGCCTGATCGGGCCGGCCGTCTACATGATCTTCCCGGTGGTCGGCCCCATCTTCGCCTACGGCGCCGACGGCGGACGCTGGGCGGTGGCCGACCTGTGGCCCAACACACCGCCGCCGCTCACCGCTCCGCACCCGGTCCCGTTCGACGGGATCACCCCCCGCAACTGCATGCCCAGCCTGCACACCGCCTGGGCCACCACGCTCTTCATCCACTCCCGCAAGGCCCCCCGGCCCATGCGATTCGCCGGCACGTTCTGGCTGGTCGGCACGCTCACCGCGACGCTGGGATTCGGCTACCACTACGGCGCGGACCTCATCGCCGGCGGGGTGTTCGCGCTCACCATCGAGACGGCGATGCGCTCGTTCGACCGCGGCTGGGACCGGCAGGGAGCCCTGCTGGTCACCTACGGCACGACGGTTTTCACCGCCCTCCTGGTGGCGTACCGCTATCTGCCGGTGGAGATGGCCCGGCATCCGTGGGCGTTCGGACCACTTCTCCTTCTCGCGGGGGGCTCCGTGGTCTACGGCTACGTGCGGACCATGAAGCAGTGGGATCCGGTGGCCGCCGTCACCCAGCAACCGGAACCGCAACTCATGCAGGCCTGAGCGCCGTCCACCCACGGTCGCCGTTCGGCGGAGCGGTCACTCCCGTCCCGACGCCACCGCCGCCAGCACCGCCACCATCACGGCCGTCACCAGCAGCGGGATCCCCAGCCCGTGGTGGATCAGCAGCCACGCCCCCAGTGCCGCGCCCGCCACCATCGCGACCACCGACGCCGTGCGGCGCGGCGAGCGCGTGCCCGGGCCGCCGCCCGCGCGGGAGTCCGCGGCCAGACCGGTCAGGGTCATGGTCAGGACCGTGGTCGTCAGGTCGGGGACGCCCAGCCTGCGGACGGTCGCGTTGCGCAGGCCCATCGCGAAGGCCGTGACGGCGATCAGGACGTAGACGGTCGCGGTGGCCTCGGGCGCGGCGAAGGCGACCGCCGCCGACGCGCCCAGCAGGACCGCCTCTGCGGCGAGGGTCAGCCGCGCCCAGGTGCGGCGCGAACCGCCACCGAGCCGTACGGCGACACGGCCGCCCACCGCCGCGCCCACCAGGAAGAAACCCAGCGAGGCAAGGGTGTGCGGCACCGAGAAGCCCGGTGCCCCGGCGGCGGCGAAGCCCAGGACCACCACGTTGCCGGTCATGTTGGCGGTGAAGACGTGCCCGAGACCGAGGTAACTGACCGCGTCGATCAGACCGCTGACCACCGTCAGCCCCAACAGCACGGTCACCAGACGCAGTCCGCGCGCCTCACGGTCGTACGCCGGCGTGCCCTCGGCGCTCTCGGGGCTCTCGGGGCTCTCCGAGCTGTCCGCGCTCATTGCGGCCTCCGGTCAGCGGGACGGATGCGGTGCACCCCAGTCCACCACGGGCGCGCCCGGATCAGATCACGCGGAAGAGGTCGGCGGCGGCGTGGACGTCGGTGAGGTCGTCGATGGAGCGGAGGTTGTCGCACAGGGCGTCGAGGACCGAGCCGGCTGCGGCGGCGGGCGGCGCTCCGACGGCCACGCCGAAGACGCGGAAGCCCAGCCGGTGCTTGGCGTGGTTCCAGCCGCGCATCCATTCCTCGGTGACGTCGCACTCCTCGTCGGTGATCATCACGATGTCGCCACGCATCCGGCCGACGTCGTCGAACTCCTCCGCCACCAACTCGGATGCCGCCGTCCAGCTCCACGCGGCGGCACGGACGCCGGGGGCCGCGGCCGCGAGGGCCCGCGCGGCGTCCCGGGCTCCAGATACCCGACCTCTATCCGCACCAGGAGCCGGTCGTAGATCGCGGCCGCGTCCTCTTCGCTGGGCAGTTCGTTGCTCGCCGTGATGGCCCCGATCAGGGGACAGTGGATCGGCTCGCCGCCGTTCCCGGGATGGTAGATCCGCTCGTTGAGGTAGCCCAGGGTCTCGTTCAGCGCCGCCGTGGAGCACTTGAAGATCTCGTCGATGAACGCGACATGCGCGGTCGTGGCCCGGCCTTCGTACACCTGGCGGTACTCGCCGCGGGCCAGCGCCGCGACGTCGATGGGACCGAACATCCTCGTCGGCGCGGTGAACTTCGACAGGAGGATCTCCCAGTAGGACGCCCCCTCGGCCCGGCCCGTGAGCTCCCGGGCCGGCTCGGACTTCGCCGTTCCGGGCGGCCCGAGCACCAGCGAGTGCTGCCCGGCCGGCAACGCCACCGCCAGCGTCCGCACGACGTCGGCCCGCTCGTGGAAACGGGCCGACAACTCGTCACAGATCGCCCGCAGCCGCTCGGCCGTGCCCGCGCGTCCCGCGCGTCCTGTGCTCCCATGTTCAACTCCTTGCCCGGGACAGCCCGTTGGGCTGACGAGGCGGCCTTCGGCCACGACACCCGAGCAAGATGACGCGGCTCAGTACCAGCCGTGGGCCTGCCAGAACGCCCAGGCGCCGACCGGGCTGCCGTAGCGGGAGTTCATGTAGTTCAGACCCCACTTGATCTGGGTGGCGGGGTTGGTCTTCCAGTCGGAGCCGGCCGAGGCCATCTTGGAGCCGGGCAGGGCCTGGACCAGGCCGTAGGCGCCGGAGGAGGAGTTCCTCGCGGTGATGTTCCAGCCGCTCTCGTGCTCGACGATCCTGCTGAACGCCTTGTACTGGGCCGCGTTCGGGATCAGCCGGTGCGCGACCGACTTGGCCTGCGTGACCTGGGAAGGGGCGGCCTGGGCGGGGGCCGTGGTCAGCGCCATGCCGGTGGTGGCGGTGGCCAGCGCGGCGGCGGTGAGGGCCGTCTTCGGGGCGGCCATGCGACGGAGCCGGGGGCGGGAGGCGGACGTACGGAACACAGGGCACCTTTTTCTTCGGGGACGGGGCAGTCGCGCCATGCCGGAACCACGTGGAACGCGGCGGTGGCACGGGTCGGCGCCGCGACCCCGAGGGGCACGTCGGCGCCGTGCGACGGCATTCAGAGAAACAGGCGCGGAAGGTGCCCGCAATGACCTTCTTTGATAGTTATGTCAGCATTCACGCGTATGGCCGGTTGTGTGAGCAGGCTCTCCGTGCGCATCTGCCAACTGTTTCCGGTCAGAGGTGACCTGGGTCATGCGGGGAGGTTCACCTGCGAACCTCCAAAGGCGCGTCGAACGTGACCTGGGCCTCGAAGGCCGCCCGGCGTGTGGCCCGGCGCAGGGCCCGCAGGATCGCCGGGCCGGCCAGGAACGTCAGCACGACGGTGACCAGGGCCCGGCCCAGGTCCCAGCCCAGCGACGTGGCCAGGCAGAACGCGAGGAAGCGGGCCAGGTTGGCGGGGACCGCGGCGTCCGGGTCGAAGGCGATGTTCGACGCGTTCTCCTGCATGAACGGCCAGCCCGCCAGGTTCATCACCGTGCCGTAGGCGAAGGCGGCCAGGAAGCCGTACGCGGCGAGCAGCGCGCGTTCGGTACGGCCGCGCAGCCGGTCGGGGCCCGGCAACAGGCCCGCGCCCATCGCGAACCAGCCCATCGCGAGCATCTGGAACGGCATCCACGGCCCCACCCCGCCCGTGAGCAGCGCCGACGCGAACATCGTCACCGAGCCCAGCACGAACCCGAAGCCGGGGCCGAGGACGCGTCCGCTCAGCACCATCAGGAAGAACATCGGCTCGATACCGGCCGTGCCGGCCCCGATCGGCCGCAGCGCCGCGCCCGTCGCCGCCAGCACGCCGAGCATCGCCACCGCCTTCGGGCCGAGCCCCGACTCGGAGATCGTCGCCGCGACGACGGCGACCAGCAGGACCAGCAGTCCCGCGAACAGCCACGGCGCGTCCTTGGCGTGCGCGCTGACCTGCGAGGTCGGCGGGGCCAGGAACGGCCAGCAGAACGCGACCGCGCCCACCGCGCTGACCAGGGCGAGCGCGAGCAGGGAGCGGGGGCCCAGACGGACGGCGCGGGCCTGGCGTACGGCGGTGCCGGCGGAATCGATCCGAGCGGACGTCTTCGAGGTGGAGGTCTTCGGAGTGGACGTCTTCGAGGTGAGGTCCTTCCAGGCGGAGTTCTTCCGGGCCGGGGTCATCGCAGGGCCTCCCGCACCTGGTTCGCCGTGAGCCACTTCTGCGGTGCGAGGATCTTGGTGACCTGCGGGGCGAAGGACGGCGAGGCGACCACCACGTCCGCGGTCGGGCCGTCCGCGATCACCTCGCCGTCGGCCAGCAGGACCACCCGGTGCGCCAGCTCGGCGGCCAGTTCGACGTCGTGCGTGGCCAGCACGATCGCGTGCCCCTCGGCCGCCAGCCCCCGCAGCACGCCCACCAGACGGGACTTCGCCGCGTAGTCCAGGCCGCGGGTCGGCTCGTCGAGGAGCAGGAGCGGGGGACGCGCCGTGAGCACCACGGCCAGCGCGAGCGTGAGCCGCTGCCCCTCGGAGAGGTCCCGGGGGTGGGTGCCGTCGGTGATGCCGGGCAACAGCTCACGGGCCAGGGCCCGGCAGGTGCCGGCCGCGGCGCCCGCGTCCCCGTCGGCCGCCACGCACTCGGCGGCGACCGTGTCGGCGTACAGCAGGTCCCGGGGCTCCTGCGGTACGAGACCCACCTGGCGTACGACCTCACGTGGAGCCGTGCGATGCGGTACGGCCCCGCCGACCCGCACGGATCCGCTGGTCGGCGCCACCAGCCCGACCAGCGCCGCGAGCAACGTCGACTTGCCGGCACCGTTGCGGCCCATGAGCGCGATCGTCTCGCCGGGGGCGACCGTGAGGTCGATGTGGCGCAGGGCCTGGACGCGGTCACGGCGTACGGCGAGGGAACGGGTCTCGGCAACCTGCGGGGGATGCGAGGTGGTGGGAGGGGTGGAAGGGGTGGGGGAGGGCCGCCTGCGCAGGCGCCGACGGGCGGGGGCGGCAGGGGCGGTGGGGGCGTCGTCGGCCGTCGGGCGGGTGCTCGGCTCGGTGGCGTACCGCTCGGTGCCCTTCGGCTCCACCTGCGCCAGCCGTTCCCGCAGCGGTGCCGCGCGTCGGCGCGCGTCGCGCACGGTCAGCGGCAGCGGGGACCACTGAGCGAGGCGCCCGAGGTCCACCACCGGCGGGTACACCGGCGATACGGCCATGATCTCGGCCGGGGTGCCGAGCACCGGCGCGGCTCCGGGCGCCGGGAGGAGGGCGACCTGGTCGGCGTACTGGATGACGCGTTCCAGTCGGTGCTCGGCCATCAGGACGGTCGTACCGAGGTCGTGGACCAGCCGCTGGAGGACCGCGAGGACCTCCTCCGCGGCCGCCGGGTCGAGCGCGGACGTCGGTTCGTCGAGGACGAGGACCCGTGGGTGCGGGGTGAGGACCGAGCCGATCGCGACCCGCTGCTGCTGACCGCCGGAGAGCGTGGCGATGGGCCTCTCCCGCAGGGCGGCGAGGCCGAGCAGGTCGAGGGTCTCCTCGACGCGGCGCCGCATCACGTCCGGGGCGAGGCCCAACGACTCCATGCCGTAGGCGAGTTCGTCCTCGACGGTGTCGGTGACGAAGTGGGAGAGCGGGTCCTGGCCGACGGTCCCGACCACGTCGGCCAGTTCACGCGGCTTGTGCGTACGGGTGTCCCGGCCCGCGACGGTGACCCGCCCGCGCAGGGTGCCGCCGGTGAAGTGCGGCACGAGCCCGCTGACCGCGCCGAGGACGGTGGACTTGCCGACGCCGGACGGGCCGACGAGAAGCACGAGTTCACCCTCCGGCACCTCGAAGTCCACGCCCCGCACGGTTGGTTCGGGGACGCCGTCGTACGTCACGGAGACGTTCTCGAAGCGGATCACGAGGTCTCCTTGGGAGCGAGGAAGGCGGGGAGCAGGCCGAGGAGGACGGCCGCCGCCGGCCACACGGGAAGGGTGGGGGCGACGAGGGGGACCACACCGGGGTGCAGGGCCTCGGGGTCGTGGGCGGCGGCGAGGGTGAGCAGCGCGGCCACGGCGGCTCCCGAACCGGCGACCAGCCAGGCGCGCAGGTCCCAGCGGTCGGGACGGTAACGGGTGCGGAGGGAGCGACGGCCGCCGAGACGGAGACCGGCGAGGGCCGCGGCGACTGAGGCGAGCAGGACGGGAAGGCCGTAGGTGCCGCCCTCGGCGGTGAGCAGTCCGTACGTCCCCGCGCACACGCCGAGCAGACCGCCGAGGGTGAGGGCGGCCGTCGTACGGCGGACGGGGGCAGGGACGAAGGCGGTACGGCCGTAACCGCGGGCGTCCATCGCGGCGGCCAGGGAGACCGAGCGCTCCAAGGCGCCCTCCAGGACCGGGAGTCCCACGTGCAGGAGGCCGCGCACACCCTTGTCGGGCCGGCCACGCAGGCGGCGGGCGGCCCGCAGACGCTGGACGTCGGCGATGAGGTTCGGCGCGAAGGTGAGGGCGACGACCACGGTCACGCCCATCTCGTACAGGGCGCCCGGAAGGGACTTGAGGAGGCGGGCCGGGTTCGCGAGGGCGTTCGCGGCACCGACGCAGATGAGGAGCGTGGCGAGCTCGAGTCCGTCGTAGAGCGCGAAGAGGAGACCCTCGGCGGTGACCCGGCCGCCGAGGCGGATGCCCTGGGCCCAGTGCGGGAGGGGGAGTTCGGGGAGAGTGACGATCACATGGGAGCCGGGGATCGGCGAGCCGAGGACGACGGCGAAGAGGAGGCGGATGACGAGCACGGCCAGGGCGAGCTTGGCGAAGGCGGAGTAGGAGCGGGCGGTGGGTGTGTGGGGGCGGCGGGCGGCCACGACATAGGCGGAGGTGGCTATGAGGAGGGCGAGGAGGAGGGGGTTGGTGGTACGGGTGGCCGCGGTACCGAGGGCCAGGGACCAGAGCCACCAGGCGCCGGGGTGGAGCGCGGTCCGGCGCGGGTGTCGGCGGGCGGGTGCGGGCACCGGCGCCGGCCGGGGGCCGCTTTCCGGGGGTCGCGAGCCGCTCCGGCGGCCCGGCTGCCCGCAGTCGGGGGAGCGGTCGCGACCGCCTTCGGGCCGTGGACGTGAGGCGTCCGCCGTCGGCTCGCTACGACGCATCCCTGCGCCGCCTCGCCTGCCACACCGCCGCCGCGCCCAGCGCCGCCACGGCCGCCATCCCCGCCCACAGGCCCACCGACGGACCCCCGTCCTTCGTGCCCTTCCCGGTCTGCGAACTCGACGAACCCGACGAACCCGATGAACCCGACGAACTCTGCGAACTCGACGGACTCGGCGTCTTCCCCGTCTCCCCCGACGTCACCGGCTCCCCGCACCCCTTCTCCGGGTAGTCCGCGATCGCGCACAACAGGGCGTTGGTGTGGTAGCGGAGGGGTTCGGCGACCGAGGCGAGGGCGTCGGCCGCCGTCGCGTCGGGGGAGACCTGGGCGCATGCCGTACGGGGCGCCGGGGGCGTCTCGCCGGGCGGGGCGTCCGAGGCCGTCCCGAAGTCGATGACCAGGGCCACCCGCTTCTTGCCCGCCCGCACGGGAGTGTCCGCGCAGATCGTCGTGAAGTCCGCTGTGCCGCGCGGCCGGGTGGCGTCGCCGGAGTCCTCGCTGACCGCGAACCGGAAGCCCTGGACGTCGCCGTCGGCGGGGCGGGCGGTGGAGGGGCCCTGGGTGGCGTACGCCCACTGGTTGCCGTCGCGCTCCCAGAAGGACCAGTAGCGGTAACCGGCGGCCTGTGCCTGGCCCATGGCCCCCGCCTGCAGGAGCAGGCCGGTCACGAGCAGCGTGGCGGCACGGTGGCGGGTCACGGCCGCCGCCTCTTGTTGCGGCCGCTGAGCAGGAAGCCGATACCGGCGCCGGCGGTGAGACCGGCGCCGACCATCCACCAGACGCCGCCGGAACCGGAGCCGTCGCCCGCGTCGTCGTCGGAGGACTTGGCGGCCACTGTTTCCGGCGCCGGTCCCGTCGCGTTCAGCCGCGTCACCAGGTCCACGCCGCCGAAGTCACGCGGGTCCGCACCCGTGGCGTGCGCGGCGAATATCAGCTGGGAGTAGGCGGCGGGTCCGCTCTGCTCGGCCCACGCGGCCGCGTTCCGCTGCAGCCACTTGAGGGGCTTCGCGGCCCGCGCGGCCCCGCCCTGCGCGGCGAGTGCGACGACCGCGTCGGCGGTGTTGCCGTAGTCGGGCTGGTCGGTGGCGCCGGGAAGGGCGGACTTCAGATGACCGTCCTCGGCGAGCGCCTTGGTGAGGTAGGCGGCGCCGTTGGCGGCGGCCTGCCGGGGGCTCACGGTCTCGGAGGCACAGGTCGTCGTCGCCCCGTCCTTGCCCGCCTCGACCACCAGCCCCTTCCCGAGCGCCCCGAGCACTCCCGCCGCGGTGGCGTCCGCGTTGGCGGCCAGGCTGTTCTTCTTGTCCGGCTGGAAGGCGAAGGCCCCGGCTCCGTCCCCGTCGCACGGCAGAGTGAGCTTCGACAGGGCGTCGTACGGGGACTTGCCCCCCTTGCGTACGTCCTGCGGCGTGTTCCCGACCGCGGCCAGCGCGCCGACCACGACGGACGTCGAGTTGGTGTCGCTGGCGCCGCCGGGGGTGTACCCCCAGCCGCCGTCCTTGTTCTGTACGGACTTCAGCCAGGCGACGGCCTTGCCGGTGGCGGCGTCGTGTCCGCCGAGTGCGGCGAGGGCCTGGACGGCGGCGGCCGTGTTGTTGGTGTCGACCATCACCTTGGCGTCGCACGCCGTGGTCGGGGCGGCGCGGTAGGGCGCGAACGCCCCGTTGGCGCACTGCTGCCCGGTCAGCCAGTCCACGGCCTTCGCGGCCGGCTTCACCCCCACGGTGTGCTGGGCGAGCAGGGCGAGGGACTGGCGCCAGACGCCGTCGTACGTCGGGTCCGTGCTGCCGTAGAGCCCGGCGGGGAGCGCGGGCGAGGCGGACGGGGACGGGCCGGCGGCGACAGCGGGCGCGGTCGCCGCGCAGATCACGGCGGTGGCGGCGGCCAGGACCGCGGCGCTGCGGCGGACGTTCATGATCGGCGGGTGCCTCTCCCTGCGGGGAGCCGGGCAGCACGGGAGGATTCCGGCGGCTCGGCTCCGTATACCTCGACGGTGCCGTACACCGGCCGGTTGCCGGTGCGCGTGCGCCGGTCACGTCCCGTGCGGGGCGATCCGGCTCGCCGCCCGCGAGGGACGGCTCACGGACAGGGGGTCCCCGGTCGAGCGAAGCCGACACATGAGGAAGGGCCGGCACCGGATGCGCACCGGCTTTTCCCCGTACGGGTGTGATGGCGACCCAGCCATGCTACCGGCCCGTAGGGAACGCCTCCGAAGGCCGTCGAGAAGGATCCGGAGGTGCGCCGACTGGTCAACGACACCCTGAAGGCCCTTTCAGCCGCCAAGACTTCCACCGACCCGGCCACCGGTCAGAAGGCTTAGGACTGCCATCGCCCGGATCGGCAAGACCTTCCGGGAGACCTACGACGAGGCTTTGTTCACGCCGCCCTGCCCCAGGGATGCGGGGAAAGCCGGCGCCGGCGGGCGCCCAAGCCGGGGCAGGGCATGACCGCGCGCAACACCGCACCCGCACCCGCCGAGCCTCCTGCCCAGGGACTGTCCCTAGCCGCCGGAGAGACGACGTGCGTCCAGTACGTCGTTCTCGGCCGGGGGCCGCACGTCCAAGGGCTCGTCGAAGCCGTTGAACGAGGTGGTGCTCGGGTAGTCGGTGCCCTTGTAGACGACCGAGAGCAGGTACGGCTTGCCCTCGGTGGCGACGCTGAACGTGTAGGTACTTCCCTTGTGCGCCTTGTCGGTCACCGCGACTCGCGTCACGGGCCTGCCGTCATGATCGGTTCAGGTTGTCGAACCCATGCGCGGGGTGGGTCCGCCGAAAGGGAGGTGCAGGACGCGGGTGGCGAGCAGCCACGTACCGTCGGGCCGCCGGCGGAAGGCGTCCTCGTAGTGGCCGACCTGGACGGGCGGACCGGGCGGGACCTGATGCGTGCCGCCGTCGTGACCGTCGACGCGGTACGTCGTGAAGTACGAGGTCGCCGTCGCCGTGTCGGGCCCGGTCGCCGTGACCAGGATGTTGGACATCAGGCGGCGGGAAAGCCGGTCGGCGGGGCGCGAACCGAAGTACGCCCGCAGTGCTTCCCGCCCCTCGACCAGGCGGTCGCCGGCGGGCCACGCCCAGCTGCCGTCCTCGGTGAACAGCTCGGCCACCGAGCCCGGTTCGCCGAGATCGAGTCGGCGGACGAAGTCGATGATCAGGCGTTCACAGGCGCGTTCGGCGAGAAGGTGTTCCATGGTCACGTTGTAGACGGTCCGTGTACGGCCCGGCCACCGCTTTACAACGCCATGTACGTCACCGGCTCGCTCCCCGGCACCGCCTCCGCCCGCCCCAGCTTCACCAGTCGCCGCAGATGTGCCTCGGCCTCCGAGACGGCGATGTTCCGGGAGCCGTACGGGATCTGCTCCCAGGGCCGGTTCCACTCCATGCGCTCGGCGAGCTGCCACGGGGTGAGGGGTTCGGCGAGGAGGGAGAGGAGTCCGGTGAGGCGGTCCTCGTGGTGGGTGAGCAACTCCCGTACGCGCGACGCCGCGTCGGTGAACGCGTGCTGGTGGGCCGGGAGGACCTCGGCGGGGGCGAGGCGGCCGACGCGTTCGAGGGAGTCGAGGTAGTCGCCGAGGGGGTCGGTGACGGTGGTGTCGTCGGGGTCCTCGTACAGGCCGATGTGCGGGGTGATCTCGGGGAGCAGGTGGTCGCCGGAGAACAGGCGGCCGTGGCCGGGGAGCCGGGCCGGATGCTCCTCCTCCAGATGCAGGCAGACGTGGCCGGGGGTGTGACCCGGGGTCCAGATCGCGCGCAGCCGGCGGCCGGGGATGTCGAGGAGATCGCCGGGGACGATCTCCCGGTCGGGCAGGGCGGGCGCCAGGCCGGGCACCGAGCGAGGGCGTGCGGTGCGCAGCGGCGCCACGTGCTCCTCGGGTGCGCCGGCCGCTTCGAGCTTGGCGGTCATGTAGGTGAGCCAGCGTCCGGGACGGGTCGAACGGGCCCGCCGTACGATCGCGCCGTCCGCCGCGTGCATCGCGATCCAGGCACCGGACGCCTCCCGGACCTGGCCCGACAGGCCGTGGTGGTCGGGGTGGTGGTGGGTGATCACCACGCCGTGGATCTCGCCGGGGGAGGTGCCGCAGGCGGCCAGGCCGTCCGCGAGGGCGTCCCAGGAGGCCGGGTCGTCCCAGCCGGTGTCGACGAGGACCGGTCCGCGGTCGGTGTCGACGACGTACACCAGGGTGTGACCGAGGGGGTTGTCAGGGATGGGGACCTGGAGGGAGCGGACGCCGCCACCGTGGTCGTACACCTGCGTCATGGGCTCCCCAATCGCCGCGGTCCGGCCACGCCAGCCGAGTATAACTAGAACGCGTTTCGATGGGAGTCCGGGGCGACCTTTCCCTCCGGCGTCCCGCCCGTGGACTCCTCCGGGTAGAACTGGTATCAGTTCCCTATCTGATGAACCGTCAGAGACAGTCGCTCCGGGGAGGCAGTCGCCATGGCCGAGCTCGTGGAACACGGACAGCTGTTCATCGGCGGGGAGTTGACCGACCCCTTGGGTGCGGAGGTCATCGAGGTGGTCTCGCCGCACACGGAAGAGGTCATCGGACGCGTGCCGCACGCCTCGACGGCCGACGTCGACCGGGCTGTCGCCGTCGCGCGGGCCGCCTTCGATGAGGGGCCCTGGCCGCGGATGTCGCTCGAGGAGCGGATCGAGGTCGTCACCCGGATCAAGGACGCGATCGCCGTCCGGCACGAGGAGATCGCCCGCGTGATCTCCTCCGAGAACGGGTCGCCGTACTCCTGGAGCGTCCTCGCCCAGGCGCTCGGCGCGATGATGGTGTGGGACTCGGCGATCACGGTCGCCCGGAACTTCACGTACGAGGAGACGCGCGACGGCGTCCTCGGCCGCATCCTCGTGCGGCGCGAGCCGGTGGGGGTCGTCGCGGCCGTCGTCCCCTGGAACGTCCCGCAGTTCGTGGCCGCCGCCAAGCTCGCGCCCGCGCTGCTCACCGGCTGCACGGTGGTGCTCAAGCCGTCGCCGGAGTCGCCGCTGGACGCGTACATCCTGGCCGACATCACCCGCGAGGCCGGGCTGCCGGAGGGCGTGCTCTCCATCCTCCCGGCCGACCGCGAGGTCAGCGAGTACCTGGTCGGGCACCCGGGCGTGGACAAGGTCTCCTTCACGGGGTCGGTGGCGGCCGGCAAGCGCGTGATGGAGGTCGCCTCCCGCAATCTGACCCGGGTCACCCTGGAGCTGGGCGGCAAGTCGGCGGCGGTGGTGCTGCCGGACGCGGACGTGGAGACGGCGGTCGCCGGGATCGTCCCGTCGGCCTGGATGAACAACGGACAGGCGTGCGTCGCCCAGACCCGCATCCTGCTGCCGCGCTCCCGCTACGACGAGTTCGCCGAGGCCCTCGCGGCGGCGGCCGGCGCGCTGGTGGTCGGCGACCCGCTGGACCCGGCGACCCAGGTGGGCCCGCTGGTGGCCGAGCGGCAGCAGCGGCGCAACCTCGACTACATCCGCATCGGCCAGGAGGAGGGCGCGAAGATCCTCACCGGCGGCGGGCGCCCGCCGGGCCTCGACAAGGGCTGGTACGTCGAGCCGACGCTCTTCGGCGACGTCGACAACTCGATGCGCATCGCCCGCGAGGAGATCTTCGGCCCGGTGATCTGCCTGCTGCCCTACGGCGACGAGTCCGAGGCCGTGAAGATCGCCAACGACTCCGACTACGGCCTCAGCGGAAGCGTGTGGACCGCCGACGTCGAGCGGGGCATCGACGTGGCGAAGCGGGTGCGGACCGGCACGTACTCGGTGAACACCTTCAGCCTCGACATGCTCGGCCCGTTCGGCGGCTACAAGGACTCCGGACTGGGGCGGGAGTTCGGGCCCGAGGGGTACGGCGAGTACCTGGAGCACAAGATGATCCACCTCCCGGCGGGCTGGGAGGGCTGACGGGATGGGGGTACCTCCCGCGCGAGCGGATTCGAGCGTGGGGGCGGGCGACCGCTGGCAGGTCGAGGTCGACCGCTCCCTGTGCATCGGCTCCGCGAGCTGCGTCCACCACGCCCCCGACGGCTTCCGCCTCGACACGGGACGCCAGTCCCACCCGGTCGTGCCGGAGACCGACGCCAACGAGAAGGTGCTCGCGGCGGCGGAGGCCTGCCCGGTGGAGGCCATCATGATCCGGCTGCTGGGGAGCGGGGAGCCGGTGTTCCCGCCGGAGGAGTAGGGGAACTCCCGGGCGATACTCCCGGGAGAGGAAAAATCATGGTTCAGGGGGTTTTGTACCCGCAAAAAAGTTCTAGTATGGGAAGTGGCCTACGGGACGAGTGAGGGAGTCCGACCGGAGTAGCCGACTTTGGCGAGACGCTGAGGCATCCGCCGTTGCCGACGTCGACGGTCGGGCTGAGAGGCCGGAAGGCAGTAGTAGGGCCGGAAGGCGACCCCTGGACCTGACCCGGGTAATACCGGCGAAGGGAACCCGTCTCGTAGGTCCTTCGCATGCTCCGATCCGAGTCCGTCTGGGGTTCCTCGCGCGCTCAGGTCCGGTCCGGGTCCGTCTGGGGTTCCTCGGGCGCTCAGGTCCGGTCCGGGTCCGTCAGGGGTTCCTTGCGCGCTCAGGTCCGGTCCGGGTCCGTCAGGGGTTCCTTGCGCGCTCAGGTCCGGTCCGGGTCCGTCAGGTCGATCAGCCGGCACACCGTCTCGATGTCGATCTTCACCTGAGCGATGGAGGCGCGGCCCGACAGCCAGGTGACCAGTGCCGAGTGCCAGGTGTGCTCGATGACGCGGACCGCCGAGAGCTGGTCCTGGGTCGGGTTCTCCAGGCCCATCGCGTCCAGGATGATCGCCGTGGTCTGACGGGAGACCTGGTCCACCTCGGGGCTGACGCTGCGGTCGGCGAACGTGAGCGCGCGGACCATCGCGTCGGCCAGATGCGGCTCGCGCTGCAACGCCCGGAACGCCCGCATCAACGTCTCCGCCACCCGCTGGGCCGCCGTGTCGCCCGTCGGCGGCTTCTTCCGCAGTGTGCCGTGCATGTGCTCCAACTGGTCCTGCATCGTGGCCACCAGCAGATGCACCTTGGACGGGAAGTAGCGGTACAGCGTGCCGAGTGCCACCTGCGAGGACTCCGCGACCTCGCGCATCTGCACCGCGTCGAAGCCGCCCCGGCTCGCCAACTGCGCGCTGGAGTGCAGGATGCGGCGGCGGCGTGCCTCCTGCCGCTCGGTGAGGGGCGAGGACAGCGCCTTGTTCGCCTTGGCTTCCGCAGGCATGGGTCCCGTTCCGTGACACTCGGTGAGGCTCGGTGATCGCCCGGCATGACAGGTGGCGTCCGTCGTGGCGTGAATCACCTGATCCACTGCTCACAGCGCCCCTACCAGCCGGTAGATTCGGAGCCGACTTAACGATCAAGTCTGCAACTTGTTCTAGATTAGCGTCCCGTCGTAGTCTCGCGGGACAGTGCAGGCAGAAGGGGGCCCGGAGTGACCGCTGAGGCCAGTCAGGCGGGGTTCCCAGATGACCTCGCAGCGGACGGCGAGCGACCGCTCAACATCGCACTCCTCACCTACAAGGGGAACCCGTTCTGCGGGGGTCAGGGCGTCTATGTACGGCACCTCTCGCGCGAGTTGGCCCGCCTCGGCCACCGCGTCGAGGTCATCGGCTCGCAGCCGTACCCCGTCCTCGACGAGGGCCACGACGACCGCCTCACCCTCACCGAGCTGCCGAGCCTGGACCTCTACCGCCAGCCGGACCCCTTTCGCACCCCGGGGCGCGACGAGTACCGCGACTGGATCGACGCGCTGGAAGTCGCCACGATGTGGACCGGCGGGTTCCCCGAACCGCTGACCTTCTCCCTCCGCGCCCGCCGCCATCTGCGCGCCCGGCGCGGTGAGTTCGACGTCGTCCACGACAACCAGACGCTCGGGTACGGCCTGTTGGGCGACGTCGGAGCCCCGCTCGTCACCACCATCCACCACCCCATCACCGTGGACCGGCAGTTGGAGCTGGACGCGGCGCAGGGACTGCGGCGCGGGTTCTCCATACGCCGCTGGTACGCCTTCACCCGTATGCAGAAGCGCGTCGCCCGCCGCCTGCCGTCCGTGCTCACCGTCTCCGGCACCTCCCGCCAGGAGATCATCGACCACCTGGGTGTGCGTCAGGACCGTATCCACGTCGTCCACATCGGCGCCGACACTGACCTCTTCTCGCCCGACCCCTCGGTGCCCGTCGTGCCGGGGCGGATCGTGACGACGTCCAGCGCGGACGTACCGCTCAAGGGCCTGGTCTTCCTCGTCGAGGCGCTCGCCAAGGTGCGCACCGAGCGGCCCGACGCCCATCTCGTCGTCGTCGGCAAGCGGCCCACCGAGGGGCCGGTCGCCCAGGCGGTCGAGCGGTACGGCCTCGAAGGCGCCGTCGACTTCGTCAAGGGCATCTCCGACGCCGAACTCGTCGACCTGGTCCGCTCGGCCGAGGTCGCGTGCGTGCCGTCGCTGTACGAGGGCTTCTCCCTGCCGGCCGCGGAGGCCATGGCGACGGGCACCCCGCTGCTGGCCACGACCGGCGGCGCGATCCCCGAGGTCGCCGGCCCGGACGGACAGACGTGCGTCGCGGTGCCCCCGGGCGACGCGGGCGCGCTGGCCGCCGGTCTGAGCCGGCTCCTGGGCGACCCGGAGCTGCGCGCGCGACTCGGTGCGGCCGGACGGGAGCGGGTACTGGCCCGCTTCACCTGGGCGAAGGCCGCCGAGGGCACGGTGGCCCGGTACCGCGCGGCGATGGCCCGCTCCGCGGCGGGCACCGCCCGAGGCGGCCGCTCCGTGCCCCAGCCTCCGCCTCCAGGCCGTTCCGCGGCCGTGGAAGGCGCTGACGTGGTAGCTGACGTTGTATCCGATCGCGAAAGCAGGGCTACGTGCTGACCGTCGACTTCTCCCGGTTCCCGCTCGCCCCGGGCGACCGTGTCCTGGACCTCGGCTGCGGTGCCGGACGGCACGCGTTCGAGTGCTATCGACGGGGTGCCCAGGTCGTGGCCCTTGACCAGAACGGCGAGGAGATCCGCGAGGTCGCGAAGTGGTTCGCGGCGATGAAGGAGGCGGGGGAGGCCCCCGAGGGCGCGACCGCCACGGCGATGGAGGGTGACGCCCTGGCGCTGCCCTTCCCCGACGAGTCCTTCGACGTCGTCATCATCTCCGAGGTGATGGAGCACATACCGGACGACAAGGGCGTACTCGCCGAGATGGTACGGGTGTTGAAGCCCGGCGGCCGGATCGCGATCACCGTCCCGCGCTACGGACCCGAGAAGGTCTGCTGGACACTGTCCGACGCCTACCACGAGGTCGAGGGCGGCCACATCCGCATCTACAAGGCGGACCAGTTGCTGGCGAGGATCCGCGAGGCCGGCCTCAAGCCGTACGGCACACACCACGCGCACGCGCTGCACTCCCCGTACTGGTGGCTCAAGTGCGCGTTCGGCGTCGACAACGACAAGGCGCTGCCGGTGCGGGCGTACCACAAGCTGCTGGTCTGGGACATCATGAAGAAACCGCTGGCCACCCGGGTCGCCGAACAGGCGCTGAACCCGCTGATCGGCAAGAGTTTCGTGGCGTACGCGACCAAGCCGCACCTGCCGGCGGTGGACGCGCGGTGACCACCCCCCGGACAGAACACCTCGTCCTGCCCGGGGTCCTCACCGCCGAGCAGGCTGCCGCGACCGTCGCCGGCATCCTCGCCGTGCAGCGGGAGGACGGGGCGATCCCGTGGTTCCGCGGGCACCACCTCGACCCGTGGGACCACACCGAGGCGGCGATGGCGCTGGACGCGGCCGGCGAGCACGAGGCCGCCGCGCGGGCGTACAACTGGCTGGCGCGACACCAGAACGAGGACGGCTCCTGGTACGCGGCCTACCGCGACGGCGACTTCGCGGACGTCACCGACCGGGGCCGGGAGACGAACTTCGTCGCCTACATAGCCGTGGGCGTCTGGCACCACTATCTGTCGACGGGCGACGACACGTTCCTCGACCGCCTGTGGCCGACCGTCTACGCGGCGATCGAGTGCGTACTGCGCCTCCAGCAGCCCGGCGGCCAGATCGGCTGGAAGCGCGAGGACGACGGCACGCCCGTCGCGGACGCGCTGCTGACCGGCTCCTCCTCGATCCACCACGCGCTGCGCTGCGCGCTCGCCATCGCCGAACAGCGTGAAGAGCCGCAGCCCGACTGGGAGTTGGCGGTGGGGGCGCTCCGGCACGCGATCCGCCGGCATCCGGAACGGTTCCTCGACAAGGACCGCTATTCGATGGACTGGTACTACCCGGTCCTGGGCGGTGCCCTGACCGACGCCGAAGCCAAGTCCCGTATCGAGGAGGGCTGGGGCCGTTTCGTGGTCCCGGACCTCGGGGTGCGCTGCGTCGTCCCCAACCCGTGGGTCACCGGTGGCGAGTCCGCCGAACTCGCCCTCGCACTCTGGGCGATGGGCGAGTCCGACCGGGCCCTGGAGATCCTCCAGTCCATCCAGCACCTGCGCGACGCCGAGTCCGGCCTGTACTGGACGGGCTACGTCTTCGACGACAAGGCCGTCTGGCCCCGCGAACTGACCACCTGGACGGCCGGCTCACTCCTCCTCGCCGTCGCCGCACTGGGCGGCGACGAGGCGACCTGCTCGGTCTTCAGCGGCGCCCGACTGCCCAGGGGCCTGGACCCGGACTGCTGCGACTGACCGAACCGGCGGTGGTGGGTCCGGGGGTGGGGGCGATCGGGCTGCGGTGGACGCGGTTGGCGATCGCGTGGCCGATGAAGAGGTAGACGACCGCGGCCAGGCCGTAGCCCGCGACGACTCGCGCCCAGGCCTCGTCGAAGGTGCTGTGCTCTCCGGGGGTTCCCCCCGGACCCCCGGGTCGCGTGACCAGCCGGCGAGCGGGTTGGCTGTGTCGTGGGTGGTGGGGTCCGGTGGACGCGGTTGGCGATCGCGTGGCCGATGAAGAGGTAGACGACCGCGGCCAGGCCGTAGCCCGCGACGACTCGCGCCCAGGCCTCGTCGAAGGTGAAGAGGTCGCGTGACCAGCCGGCGAGCCAGTTGGCCGCGTGGTGGACGAACTGGACCAGGTCGTTGGCCCGGTTGGCGTCCAGGAGGTACATCAGGATCCACAGTCCGAGGATGACTGCCATGATGTCCGCGACGACGGCGATGACCGTGCCCGCGGAGTTGGAGCCACTGCGATATCGAGACATGTCTATCGGATGGCCCCGAATCCCTGTTTGAAACCAGGGCCGTGTCCGGCGCCCTCACCTCGCCCCGGAACCGGTGCCGGCCGGTGACCGACGGGACGTCAACTCCCTTTGTCCTTCCGTTCATCCAGTCTTCGCTTTGCCGTTGCCCGGTGTTGGGCAGGGTGGCTCATGCTCCAGCCTCCGGGAGAGGCAGGAGAGCAGGTGTCCGACACAGACAGACCGCACGCCCCCGTCCGCCCCGAGACCCCGCTAGGAGTTGAGCTCCGCCAGCACCCGCAGGGTCCGCGGGTCCGGTGCCAGCGCCAGCAGGTCCGTCACCGGGCCCTTGCGCCACGACTCCAGCCGTTCGGCGATGCGTTCCCGCGGGCCGACCAGCGAGATCTCGTCGGCGAAGGCGTCCGGTACGGCGAGCACGGCCTCCTCGCGGCGGCCGGACAGAAACAGCTCCTGGATCCGCCGGGCCTGCTCCTCGTACCCCATGCGCCCCATGAGATCGGCGTGGAAGTTGCGGGCCGCGTGGCCCATCCCGCCGATGTAGAAGCCGAGCATCGCCTTGACGGGCAGCAGCCCTTCCGAGACGTCGTCACAGACCCGGACCTGGGCCATGGGCGCGACCAGGAAGCCGTCCGGGAGATCGCCCACCGCGTCCCCGTACGCCTCGGGGCGGGTCGGTGACCAGTACAGCGGCAGCCAGCCGTCCGCGATCCGGGTCGTCTGGGCCACGTTCTTCGGGCCCTCCGCGCCGAGCAGGACGGGGAGCGTGGAGCGCAGGGGGTGGGTGATGGACTTGAGAGGTTTGCCGAGTCCCGTGGCGTCCGGGCCACGATAGGGGAGGGGGTGGAAACGTCCGTCCAGTTCCACCGGTGCCTCGCGCCGCAGCACCTGCCGTACGACGTCGACGTACTCCCGGGTCGCGGTCAGCGGCGACTTCGGGAACGGCCGCCCGTACCAGCCCTCGACCACCTGCGGGCCGGACAGGCCGAGCCCCAGCATCATCCGGCCGCCGGAGAGGTGGTCCAGGGTGAGGGCGTGCATGGCGGTGGTGGTCGGGGACCGGGCCGCCATCTGGGCAACCGCCGTACCCAGTTTGATCCTCGAGGTCTGCGCGGCGATCCAGGTGAGCGGGGTGAACGCGTCCGAGCCCCAGGACTCGGCGGTCCACACGGAGTCGTAGCCGAGCCGCTCCGCCTCCCGCGCCAGCGTCACATGGTCCGCGCCGGGACCGCGGCCCCAGTAGCCGAGTGCGAGCCCGAGCCGCATGGCGCCTCCAGAGGTCTGACGGAATGTCAGTTGCCGGTCGGGCTGCGACTGTACGACAACGGCCCCCCGCCCGGAAGGGCGAGGGGCCGTACACGCGTCGACGGACCCGCGGACTCACGTACCTCAGCCGCGCTGGATCCCGCTGGTGTCCTGCAGTACGCCACGACGGCCGTCCTGCGTCTGCGCCACCAGCGCCTGACCGCGCTGCTCGACCGCGAGATACCAGGTACCGGGGGCGAGTTCGGCGATCGGCGTCGGCGAACCGTCCTCCGCGAACAGCGGACGCGGCACCGGTACGGCGAACCAGAACGGCGAGAACTCCTGCGCCGGCGGCTGGGGGGCCTGCGCCTGCTGCGGCTGGGCGCCGTAGGGCTGACCCGGCTGCGGCTGACCGCCGTACGGCTGACCCTGCTGCGGGGCGCCCGGGTAGCCGTAACCACCGGGGGGCTGGGCGCCGTAGGGCTGCGGGGCGGCGGGCTTGGGGGCGGGGACGAGGGCGCCCTTCAGGGCCGGGACGAGAGGACCGGCGACGGCCGCCGCCGCCATCACCAGGGTGGCGATCAGCATCAGGATCAGACCGACGCCGGCGTTGAGGCTGTCGTTGTCGACGCCCGGCATGTTGTCGAAGCCGCCGGCCGGGTCGAAGACGTTCCCGAGCGCGCTCCACGCGGCGAAGACCGTCAACGCGACCCCGAACTGGCCGAGATCGAGGCCGAGCGGCTTCGGCATCTGGGGCAGGCCCCGGGACAGGACGACGAGCGCGGCGCCGAAGATGCCCGCCAGCACGACACCCATCAGGACCGGACCGCTCGCCCAGGCGTTGGGGAAGTCGTAGCTGTCCGGGGCTCCGTCGGCCGAGTAGATGTCGAGGAACGACGCGATCAACAGCAATACCGCTGCTCCGATCACCACGCCGTCGCCTCTAGTGAGGGAGCGGATATTCACTTCAAGGTCCTTCGGTTCAGTCGTCTCGTCGGGACGACACTATCGTCCGTCCGAACAGGGTGTCCGCCCGGATCAGTGCCTTGATGACTACTCGCGCAGGAAACTCACGATTCCCTCAGAGATCCCCTGCGCCGCTTTCTGCCGCCACGTCCCACTGGTCAGCAGTGCCGCGTCCTTGCTGTCGCGCATGTTGCCGCACTCGATGAACACCTTGGGAACCGTGGACAGATTGAGTCCGCCCAGGTCGGTACGGGTGACCAGGCCGGTACCGCCCCCGATGTAGTTGGACGGCGCGCTGCCCGTGACGCGTACGAAGGCGCCCGCGACGCGCTCGCCGAGCGCACGCGAAGGGGCCACGACGGCGCGGGTGTCGGCGGCGCCCGAGTGCACCGGGCCCGGCAGGATCACGTGGAAGCCGCGGTTGCCGGCGGCCGAGCCGTCCGCGTGGATCGACACCACGGCGTCCGCGTGCGCCCGGTTGCCGATCAGGGCGCGCTCGTCCACGCACGGACCGTACGGCCGGTCACCGTCCTGCGTCAGCTCCACCGTGGCGCCCTGCTCCTGGAGCAGCGTGCGCATCCGGTGGGCCACGTCCAGCGTGAACCGGGCTTCCTCGTACCCGGAGTTGGTGGCCGTCCCGGTGGTGTCGCACTCCTTCGAGTTGGTCCCGATGTTCACCTTGCGGTTGATCTCGGCGGCGTGCCGGAAGTTGCCGGGGTTGTGCCCCGGGTCGATGACGACGACCTTGCCCTTGAGGGACCCGGACCCGGACCCGGAGCCGGACCCCGAGCCCGGGGCGGACGTCGACGGCGTGGCGGCCGGGGTCGGCTTCGGAGAGCCGCCCGGTTTGTCGTCGTCACCCGCGGACCTGGGCGTCGTGGGGGAGGCGGGCGCGCTCGCGGAGGCGGCGGTCCCCACCGCGCCGGCGGAGCCGCCGGAGTCCCCGCCGCCGCCCACCGCCTCGTACACCAGCCATCCCAGCAGGGCGCCCGGCACGAGCGCGGCGAGAGCGATGGTCAACGGGCCGCGCCGGGGACGGCGGGGCTCGGACGGTTCGAAGTCGGGGCCTACGTACGACACGTCTGCGACTCTAACCGGGCCCTCAGATCCCCGTCCCCGTTCGCCGCAGGACGCGCAGCGAGTCCGTCGCCGAGACCTCCGTGAACGCGCCGGACGCGAGGGCGCGGAGGTGGACGCGGTAGGGGGCCTGGCCGGTGAACTCGTCCACCGGGTCCGGGAACACGTCGTGGATGAGGAGCAGCCCGCCCTCGGCGACATGGGGCGCCCAGCCCTCGTAGTCGGCCGTCGCGTGCTCGTCGGTGTGGCCGCCGTCGATGAAGACGAGCCCGAGGGGAGTGCCCCAGACCTTCGCGACCTGGGGCGAACGGCCGACCAGCGCGACGACGTGCTCCTCCAGGCCCGCCCGGTGCAGCGTGCGGCGGAACGTGGGCAGCGTGTCCATCAGGCCGAGCTCGGGGTCGACCGTCTCCGGGTCGTGGTACTCCCAGCCCGGCTGCTGTTCCTCGCTGCCGCGGTGGTGGTCCACGGTGAGCGCGACGACCCCGGCCTGACGGGCCGCGTCGGCGAGCAGGAGCGTGGAGCGCCCGCAGTACGTGCCGACCTCCAGCAGCGGCAGCCCGAGCCGCGCGGCCTCGACGGCCGCCGCGTACAGGGCGAGTCCCTCACCCGTGGGCATGAACCCCTTCGCGGCCTCGAAGGCGGCCAGGATCTCGGGCTCGGGGGCCGCGGGCATGGGGGTCCTTTCGGTCGTACGGAAGGGTTGTACGTCTCGTACGGGCGGGTCGTACGCATGGACAGGGGGTGTACGAGCGTATGGGCGCCCATGCTGCCGTACCCCCTGCCACGGATGCGACAGGGGGTACGGAGGAGCCGGCCGGCGTCGAGGCCGCAGGGCGGCGTCAGGCGGAGACGGTCTCTCCCGGCAGGGCCAGGTCCAGGTCGACCGCCCGGTCGTCGCCCGTGTGGGTGGCGGACGAGGCGAGCGGGCCGTGGCCGGTGGCGCGGGCGGCCAGGACGTACGCGCCCTGGGCCGGGACGGCGAGGGCGTAGCTGCCGTCCTCGTCGGAGAGGGTCGCGCCGGCCTGCCGGCCGCGGCGGTCGATGAGGGTGACCTTGGCGCGGGCGACCGGGGTGCCGGCGGCGTCCAGGACCCGGCCGCGGAAGCCGCGCAGGACCTCCTCGGCGCGCTCCAGGTTGGCGTCCTCCTCGCTGCTGGCCCGCAGCTGCGGCCCGGCGGCCGGGCGGGTACGGGGCAGGAAGAGGGCCAGGACCAGGCCGAGGGCGACCGCGCCGGTCGCGATCATGAAGGAGACCCGGAAGCCGTGCATGGTGGGGATCGCGACGCCGTTGACGTTGTTCGCGGTGTTGGCGAGGACCATGCCGATCACGGCACTCGACACCGACGTGCCGATGGACCGCATCAGGGTGTTGAGACCGTTGGCCGCGCCCGTCTCCGAGGCGGGGACGGCGCCCACGATCAGCGCGGGGAGGGAGGAGTAGGCGAGGCCGATGCCCGCGCCCAGGATCACCGCGATGACCAGGCTCTGCCAGGGGGCGCTCATCAGACCGAGGCCGGCGCCGTAGCCGATCGCGATGATCAGCATGCCGAGGATGAGGGTGACCTTGGGGCCGTACTTCATCGAGAGCCGGGCGTAGACCGGAGCCGTCAGCATCATGGTCAGGCCGAGCGGCGCGACCAGCAGGCCCGCGGTGACCATCGACTGGCCGAGACCGTAGCCGGTGGCTTTCGGGAGCTGGAGCAGCTGCGGGAGGACCAGCGAGACGACGTAGAACGAGACGCCGACCATGATCGAGGCGAGGTTGGTGAAGAGCACCGCCGGGCGGGCCGTGGTGCGCAGGTCCACCAGCGGGGCCTTGACACGCAGTTCCATCACGCCCCACAGGAGCAGGACGACGGCCGCGGCGCCGAACAGGCCGAGCGTGGTGCTGGAGGTCCAGCCCCAGTCGCTGCCCTTGGTGATCGGCAGCAGGAAGAGGACGAGGCCGGCGGACAGGCCGATCGCGCCCAGGACGTCGAAGGTGCCCTCGGCGCGCGCCGGGGACTCGGGGACGACGAGGAGGGTGAGGACGATGGCGAGGACGCCGATGCCGGCGGCGCCGTAGAAGAGGGCGTGCCAGTCGGCGTGCTGGGCGATCAGTGCCGCCGCGGGCAGCGCGAGGCCGCCGCCGACGCCGATCGAGGAGCTCATCAGGGCCATCGCCGAGCCGAGCTTCTCGCGGGGCAGCATGTCGCGCATCAGACCGATGCCGAGCGGAATCGCGCCCATCGCGAAGCCCTGGAGGGTACGGCCCGCGATCATCGTGAGCAGGTCGCTGGTGACTGCGCTGAGCAGGGCGCCGACCACCATCACCGACAGGCTGAGGATCAGCATGCGCCGCTTGCCGAACAGGTCACCGAGGCGGCCCATGATCGGCGTGGCCACGGCACCCGACAGGAGGGTGGACGTCAGGACCCAGGTGGCGTTGCTGGGTGCGGTGTCCAGCAGTTGCGGCAGGTCCTTGATGACCGGGACGAGCAGGGTCTGCATCACCGCGACCACGATGCCCGCGAACGCGAGCACCGGGACGACGGCCCCGCTCGCTCCGCGCGCGGGCTGGTCGGTCGACGTGTGCGTCATGAAGTGAGGCCTCCAGGCCTGGAACGGAGGGGCAACGAACACATGCACGAGAACGGAGAGGTGCACGAGTACCTGCAACGGGTACGTGCAAGGTGAACCCTGTGCGCCTGGGCAACTATTCCGATGCTTTGGCGTACTAACGATTTCTTTATCTTCTCTTGGGGTTCGCGCCGTCGGCAGGCGGAGGAGTAGGTGGGGGGAGTAGGCCCCGGGGCCGAGGTCCGCCGGGCCGAAATCCCGATGCGGCGGCCGTCGCTCCGTTGAGAGCATGGCGGTCATGCTCGAATCCGCTGACGTGACGCGTACGTCCCGCCCCCGTACCGCCCCTCCCGCCTGGCTGCTGGTGGTGCTCGCCTGTGCCGGACAGTTCCTGGTCGTGCTCGACGTGTCCGTCGTCAATGTGGCGCTGCCGTCGATGCGGGCCGAACTGGGGCTGAGTGAGCAGGGCCTTCAGTGGGTGGTCAACGCGTACTCCATCGCCTTCGCGGGGTTCATGCTGCTCGGCGGACGGGCCGGCGACCTCTACGGCCGCAAACGGATGTTCGTCGTGGGCCTCGGCCTGTTCACGCTGGCCTCGCTGGGCGGCGGGCTCGCTCAGGAGAGCTGGCAGCTGCTGGTGGCGCGGGCCGTGCAGGGGCTGGGCGCGGCGGTCCTCGCGCCCGCCACGCTGACGATCGTCACGTCCGCCGTACCGCAGGGCCCGGCCCGCGCCCGCGCGATCGCGACCTGGACGGCCGTCGGCGGGGGCGGCGGCGCGGCGGGCGGGCTGGTCGGCGGGGCGCTGGTGGACGTGCTGTCCTGGCGCTGGGTGCTGCTGATCAACGTGCCGATCGGTGCGATCGTCCTGGTCGGCTCGGTGCTCCGGCTGCCCGAGAGCCGCGCCGGGGACGGACGGCGCCTCGACCTGCCCGGCGCGCTGCTGGCGACCGCGGGCCTGGCGACCCTGGCGTACGGCATCTCGCAGACCGAGGCGGCGGGCTGGACGGCCGTGACGACCGTGGTGCCGCTGCTGGCCGGCCTCGCGCTGATCGCCCTCTTCCTCGCCGTCGAGTCCCGTACGGCGGCTCCGCTGATGCCGCTCCCGCTGCTGCGGGTGCGGGCGGTCTGGTCGGCGAACGCGGCCATGTTCCTCAGCGGCTCCGCGATGTTCTGCATGTGGTTCTTCATGACGCTGTACGCCCAGAACGTCCTCGGCTATTCCCCGCTGGACGCCGGACTCGCCCTCGTACCCAGCTCGCTGGCCGTGATCCTCGGGTCGAAGCTCGCACCCCGGTTCATGCGGACGCTCGGACCGCGCACCGTGGCGGTCCTGGGAACGGCGGTGGCTGCCGCCGGTTTCGCCTGGCAGTCGACGCTGCGGGCCGACGGGACCTATCTCACCGCGATCATGATCCCCGGCATCCTGATGATGCTCGGCGCGGGCCTCGCCACCACCCCGCTGGCCGCCCTCGCCACGTCCGGGGCGACACCGGGAGAGGCCGGCCTGGTCTCCGGCCTCGTCAACACCTCCCGCACCATGGGCGGTTCCCTGGGCCTCGCCGTCATGTCGACCATCGCGGCGGCACGTTCGGAGGGCAACGACACCCCGGGAGCACTGACGGACGGGTACGCGCTGGTGTTCCGGGTGGGCACCGGAGTGCTGCTGGGCGGGCTGGTGCTGATGCTCCTCGCGCTGCCGCGGAGGGTTCCGACGGGCTGAGGGGACGGGAGAGTCCAGTTCCAGTTGAGGGGCGGCGTGCCGGTGGGGCCTTCTTGAGGACTGCTCCGTTGCTGCGACTGTTCTGGACTACAGCCAACCCTGGCGGCGGGCCTCCCGCATTGCCTCCATGCGGTTGCGGGTGCCCGTTTTACCGATGGCGGAGGAGAGGTAGTTGCGGACCGTGGACTCCGAGAGGTGGAGGCGGGCGGCTATGTCGGCGACGGTCGCGCCGTCCGCGGAGGCCTTGAGGGCGTCGCACTCGCGGGCCGTGAGCGGATTGGGGCCGGCGCTGAGCGCGGCTGCCGCGAGCGCCGGGTCGATGACCGTCTCGCCGTCCAGTACGCGCCGGATCGCGGCGGCGAGGTCCTCCACCGGACCGTCCTTGACCAGGAAGCCCGCCGCGCCCGCCTCCATGGCACGGCGCAGATAGCCGGGCCGTCCGAAGGTGGTGAGGATCAGCACCCGGCACCGCGGGAGCTGTCGGCGCAGTTCGGCCGCCGCGTCCAGGCCGCTCATGCCCGGCAGTTCGATGTCCAGCAGGGCCACGTCCGGCCGGTGGGTCAGCGCGGCGTCCACGATCGCGTCGCCCGCCGCGACCTGGGCGACGACCTCCATGTCCTCCTCCATGCCGAGCAGCAGGGCGAGGGCGCCCCGCATCATTCCCTGGTCCTCGGCGAGCAGGACCCTCACGCGCGTCGGCGGCCGGTGATCCCCGGGCATCTCGTTCACGGGCCAAGCGTAGGTGGCGGGCAACGGCGGCTCGACGACTTCGGCAGCGCCATGTTCTTGGCGGATGGCGTGCGTTGGACGGGTGACGTGAGTCGGGCGCACGACGTGGGCCGGGCGGAGGCCGTGAGGTGGGCGGCCGTGAGGTGGGCGGTCACGTCGGCCTGGGCGCCGTAGAGGCCGTAGAGGCCGTGGAAGCCGCAGAGGGCCCGGAGGTCGTAGGCAGGGGCGACTCCCCCTGATCCACGGGGAGTTCGGCGGTGACCGTGAAGCCGCCTCGAGGTGACGGGCCGGCCCGCAGGGAGCCGCCCGCCGCACCGAGGCGTTCGGTCAGGCCCTTGAGACCGGTTCCGCCGATGCCCTCGGCGGGGCCGGGGCCGGAACCGGTCGCGGAGGTGCCGGGGCCGTCGTCCGCGACCGTCAGGCGTACGCGGTCCGCGGTGGCGGCGACCGTGATCTCGCAGCGGGTCGCACCACTGTGGCGTACGGCGTTGGTGACCGCCTCGCGCACCACCCAGCTCAGCAGCGCCTCGGTCTGCGGGGTGAACGGCGGCCCGGACTGGCGCACCACGGGTTCGATGCCCGCCGCGGACAGCGCCGAGCGGGCCCGGTCCAGTTCCGTGGCGAGGCTCCCCTCGCGGTAGCCGGTGACCGCCTCGCGGATCTCGGTCAGCGCCTGGCGGCCGACGGACTCGATGTCGGTGATCTGGTCCAGCGCCGCGGTCAGGTCCCGGCCGGCCAGCCGTCGGGCCGCCTCCGCCTTCACCACGATCACGGACATCGTGTGACCGAGCAGATCGTGCAGGTCCCGGGAGAACCGCAGCCGCTCCCGCTCCACCGCCCGCCGCGCCAGCTCCTCACGGGCCACCCGCAGTTCCCGTACCGCCTCGGACAGGGAAAGGATCACCGCCGTCACCATCGTCGAGATCCAGGTGCCGTACGCGATGCTGAGGCCGCCCCAGCCGTCGCGCGTGACGGAGACGATGCCGGAGAGCACCGCCACTCCCGTACCGGCCCAGCGCAGGTACGGCGTGCGGACGACCGCGCCGGTCGCGAGGCCGAACAGCGGGAAGAACAGCAGCCAGTTGCCGCCGTATCCGAGGGCCAGCCCGCAGGTCACCAGGCCCATCAGCACCAGCGCTACCCGGGTCGAGGTCGCCTCCCTGGCCTCCCGCACGAACGCGCGGAACACGACGTAGATGTAGAGCGAGTTGAAGGTGACCAGCCCCAGCGCGCCGATCCAGGGGTCCGCCGTCTTGCCCTGGAGCAGGTTGGAGAAGGAGCCCATGCCCAGCAGCAGCCACGGCAGCAGCGAGAAGCCGGTCGGCGGCGGACCCGGATTCTCGGGCACCTTCCCGGACTTGTCCGCCTCCCGCTTCCGGGCCTTGAAACGCTCCATGTCGGCCCGCCACTGCGCCCGCGCCGTCCGCCACTGGTCCGCCTGGCAGGTGACCCCTCGTATCCAGGACATCTCTCGTTCCCCCGATCAGATGGTCCCCGCGCTCCGGCGGTAGGACAGCACGGCGTACGAACCGAACACCAGCAGCCAGACAGGCAGCACCAGGATCGCACCGGGCGCCGGCGCGTGCCCGCCGGTCACCGACGTGCCCAGTTCGGCGAAGCGGTTCGTCGGGGTGTACACCGACAGGGACCGCAGCCAGCCCGGGAACAGCGTGACCGGGAACCACAGGCCGCCGACCACCGCCAGCCCCAGGTTGCACACCATGTTCGTCACGCCCGTGGTCTGCGCGGTCAGCCGGTAGCCGTTGCCGAGCCCGAGCAGTGTGAACGGGATCGAGCCGAGCCACAGCAGCACCGCGACGAGCGCCCACTGCCAGACGTCCAGGCGTACGCCGTTGAGCAGTCCGCCCGCCGCGAGCACCGCGACGATCGCCGGGAGCACCGTCACCGAGCCGGTCAGCGCCCGCCCGACCACGACCTGGCGCGAGGTCATCGGCGTCACCCGCAACTGCCGCAGCCAGCCGGTCGCCCGGTCCTCGGCGACCCCGCCGCCGGTGTTGAGGGCCGAGCCGACCGCGCCGTACGCGGCCATGCCGACCATCGCCTGGGCCTTCCAACTCCCGTCATTTTCACCGAGGTTGGTGAACAGCAGGTACATCATGACCGGCATCGCGACACCGCCGATCACGAAGCCCACGTCCCGCAGGGTCCGGCGCACCTCCAGCCGCAGGTAGTCGAGCATCACACCGCCTCCGGGATCCGTGCGGTGAGTGCGAGGAACGCGTCGTCCAGCGACGCCGGGGCGACCTCCAGGCCGCGTACCGCGCCTAGTTCGGCCAGGGCGACCACCGTGGCGTCCGAGTCGTCGGTGCGCAGTCGTGCCCGGTCCCCGCGCACCTCCACCGAGCGCACGCCGGGCAGCAGGCTCAGGCCCCGCGTGCCGCGGCCGGCCAGGTCGAAGGAGACCAGGTTGCCGCCCACCGACCGCTTCAGCAGGTCACCGCTGCCGTCGGCGACGATCCGGCCGCGGTCGATGACGAGGATCCGGTCGGCGTGCGCGTCCGCCTCCTCCAGGTGGTGCGTGGAGAACAGGACGGTGTGGCCGCGGCGCGCGTACGCCCGCATCGAGTCCCAGAAGGCGTGCCGCGCCTCCACGTCCAGGGCCGCGGTCGGCTCGTCCAGGACGATCAGCGAGGGGTTCCCGGCGAGTGCCACGGCGAACCGCACGCGCTGGGTCTGCCCGCCGGAGAGCCGGTCCACGCGCCGCCCCGCCAGCTCGGCGATTCCGGCCAGCTCCAGCGCCCGCGCGACCGGCAGCGGCGCCGGATAGCGGCCGGCCACGAAGGTGACCAGCTCACGGACGGTGACCCGGGGCACCGCCCGCCCCTCCTGCAGCATGGCGCCCACCCGTCCCGAGCGCACGGAGTGCTCCGGGCTCGCCCCGAAGAGCTCGACCGCGCCCGCGTCGGCCTCGACGAGCCCGAGCAGCAGCGCGATGCTGGTCGACTTGCCGGCGCCGTTGCGGCCGAGCAGCGCGACCGTCTCGCCGCGTGCGATCCGCAGATCGATCCCGTCGACGGCGCGTACCTCGCCGTATGTCTTGACCGCCCCCGCGAAGGACACAGCCGGTGGTGCCCCAGTCGTCTTCGTCATGGCTACGACGCTACGGATCCCGGGCCCCCGCCCGGCAGATGCGCTTGTACGGACTCCGGCAGGACAAATGTCACTGCCGCCGACGACTTGGCGCCCACGACCTGACACCTGCAACGAGGGCCCCTCGCTGCCGGCGACGACCGGGCACCTACGACCTGACACCCGCAACCCGGCCCCACGATCTGCCGCCCACGACCTGGTACCTACAACCCGGCCCCACGATCTGCCGCCCACGACCTGGTACCTACAACCCGGCCCCACGATCTGCCGCCCACGACCTGACACCCGCAACCCGGCCCCCGCAACCCGGCCCCCGCAACCCGGCCCCCACGATCTGCCACCGGCGCCCCGAGCATCCGGCGGCCTGAGCGACCTGACACACCGTCAGGAGCCTTCACAACTGGCGACCGCTCGGCTATACAGAGGGCGCCGGACTGGAACGCGTTCTAGATCGGCCCGTGACGACCTCGGTGCGGCCGACGGTGCGGACGGCCGCGCCGAGGTCTTTCGCCGCCACTGTCAGGAGCCCCATGCCCATCGACGCAGCGCTGGCCCTCGCGGCCGAACCCCGGACCGGCGAGATCGCCTGGGACCACAAGGACGTGCAGCTCTACCACCTCGGAATCGGCGCCGGCACCCCCGCCACCGACCCCGACGAACTGCGCTACACCCTGGAGTCCCGCCTGCACGTCCTGCCGAGCTTCGCCACCGTCGCGGGTGCCGGATCGCCGGGCGTGATCGGTGGCCTGTCCATGCCGGGCGTCGATGTCGACCTCGCCAAGGTCCTGCACGGCGGCCAGGCGCTCACCGTCCACCGCCCGATCCCGGTCGAGGGCCGGGCGACCGCCACCGCCCGCATCGCCGCCGTGTACGACAAGGTCAAGGCCGCCGTCCTCGTGATGCGCACCGAGGTCACCGACGCCGACGGCCCGTTGTGGACCAACGACGCCCAGATCTTCGTACGGGGAGAAGGCGGCTGGGGCGGCGACCGCGGCCCCTCTGTCGTCCCTCACTCTCGGCTTCGCTCGAGCGGGGGGACCCCCACCGAACCCCCCGCCGGCGAGCCCGACCGGACCGTCGAACGCCCGGTCCGCGAGGACCAGGCCCTGCTCTACCGCCTCTCCGGCGACTGGAACCCGCTGCACGCCGATCCCGAGTTCGCCAAGCTCGCCGGCTTCGAGCGGCCCATCCTGCACGGGCTGTGCACCTACGGCATGACGCTCAAGGCGGTCGTGGACACGCTGCTCGGCGGTGACGTGAACCGGGTGCGGTCGTACTCCACCCGGTTCGCCGGGGTCGTCTACCCGGGGGAGACCCTGCGCATCCGGATGTGGCGGCAGGACTCCGCGGCAGCACCGGCAGCACCGGCAGCCACGGCAGCGGCGGCGGCCGTCCGGGTGGCCGTCAGCGCCGTCGACCGGGACGACGCACCCGTCCTCGCCGACACCGTCGTCGAACACACCTGAGACGCCCTTTTGTCTGCCCATTCCTGAGGGGAGCCGCACCATGCGCGCAGCCGTACTGCACGAGATCGGCCAGGACAAGCTGGAGGTCCTCGACGACGTCGAGGCGGTGGGCTTCGGCCCCGGCAGGGTGCGGATCCGGGTACGGGCCACCGGACTGTGCCACTCCGACCTGTCCGCGATGAACGGCGTCCTGCCCCAGCCGGCCCCCTTCGTGCCCGGCCATGAGGGCGCCGGCGAGATCCTCGAAGTCGGTGAGGGGGTCGGCCACTTGAAGGCCGGGGACCGGGTGGTGGTGTGCTGGCTGCCCGCCTGCGGGGCATGTCCCGCCTGCAAGCGCGGCCAGACCGAACTGTGCCTGGCCGGGTTCATGAACGCGGGCACCCCCAACTTCAAGCGCCCCGGCGGCGACCTCTTCGGCTTCGCGGGCACCGGCACCTTCACCGAGGAGGTCGTCGTCGACGCCGGATGCGCGGTGCCGATCCCCGACGACGTGCCCTTCGACATCGCCGCCCTCATCGGCTGCGGGGTGACGACCGGGCTCGGCGCCGCGCTCAACACCGCGGACGTGGAGGCCGGTTCGTCGGTCGCCGTCATCGGCTGCGGCGGGGTCGGCATCTCCGCCATCCAGGGGGCGCGGCTCAAGGGCGCCGCCGAGATCGTCGCCGTCGACCCCGTCGCCGCTCGCCGCGAGGCCGCCCTCAGGTTCGGGGCCACCAGGGCCGTCTCCCCGGACGAACTGCCCGACGCCAAACAGCAGGTCACCACCGGCGAGGGCTTCGACTACGTCTTCGAGGTCGTCGGCAAGTCGGCCACCGCCCGCACGGCGTACGACAACACCCGCCGCGGCGGCACCCTCGTCGTGGTCGGCGCGGGCGCCATGGACGACTTCCTGCAGCTCAACATGTTCGAGCTGTTCTTCGACGAGAAGCGGATCCTGCCGTCCATGTACGGCGGCGGCGACGTCCTGCGCTCCTACGAGCGGACCATCGCCCTGTGGCGGGCGGGCCGCGTCGACCTGGCCGGCCTGATCACCCACCGGGTCCCGCTGACCGAGATCAACGAGGCCCTCGACCAGATGCGTACGGGGGCGTCCCTGCGTACGTGCATCGAGATCTGAGGCCCGGCATGTCGGATCTGAAGCCTGGCACGTCGGTGAAGCCTGATGTCTCGCTGTCGCTGCCCCTGGCGGGGCTCTCCGCGATCGTCACCGGCGCCGGACGCGGGCTCGGCCGGGCCGAGGCGCTGGAGCTCGCCCGGCTCGGCGCCGCCGTCGTCGTCAACGACTACGGCCAGCCCGGCCGCGACGGCTCGGGCGAGGCCTCCGCCGCCCCCGCCGAACAGGTCGCCGCCGAGATCCGCGCCGCGGGCGGCACGGCCCTCGCCCACACCGGCGACGTCTCCGACTTCCGACAGGCCGGAGAACTGGTCGAGTCGGCGGTCGCCGAGTTCGGCAAGCTGGACATCCTGGTCAACAACGCGGGCATCCTGCGCGACCGCATGGTCTTCTCCATGACCGAGCAGGAGTGGGACGCCGTGATCCGCGTCCACCTCAAAGGCCACTTCAACACCACCCACTTCGCCGCCGCGCACTGGCGGGAGCGGTCCAAGGCGACCGGCGGCCCCGTCTACGGCCGGATCGTGAACACCTCCTCGGAGGCATTCCTCGCCGGATCGGCCGGACAGCCCAACTACGCGGCGGCGAAAGGCGGCATCGTCGGCCTCACCACCTCCACCGCCCTCGCGCTCGCCAAGTACGGCGTCACGGCCAACGCCATCTGCCCGCGCGCCCGCACCCGGATGACCGAGGACGTCTTCGCCGGCTTCGAACGCCCCGAGAACGGCCTCGATCCGCTCGCCCCCGACCATGTCGCCCCGCTCGTCGGCTACTTGGCCTCACCCGCCGCCGCCCGCGTCAACGGGCAGCTGCTCGTCGTCCACGGCGGCATGGTGGCGGTCGTCGAACGGCCGCGCGTGTCCGCGAAGTTCGACAGCAAACAGGAGACGTTCACGTACGACGAACTGGACGCCCTGCTCACCCCGCACTACGCGGGACGCCCGGACGGCGAGACCTTCGCGGCGGCCGAGGTACTGGGCCTGAAACGGGAGTAGACGGAGTAAAGGGCGTAGACGAAGGAACGGGCGTAGACGAAGGAACAGGCGTGGACGGCAGGACGGGTGCGGACGCAAGGCGGCCCCGCCCCTCGGACGAGGGGCGGGGCCGCATGTCGTTCAGGCCGCCGACTCGGCCTGCTCGACCGGCTTGCGGTGACGGCCGCGGGCCGCCCTCTCGCCGTCGTGGTCCGAGACCGGACCCCGGTGCTTGCCGTGTCCCGTGGACTCCTGGACGTCGGCAGTCGGCTGGTTCGTGCTGGCGTCGCTCATCGGAATAATTCACCCCGTCAACATGATCTTTCTTACAGCCGGGCGAGTTTAACCGGCACCCCACAGGCCGAATCCAGGCGGCCACGCCAACCGGCACTAGTTCGTTACAAGACGTCCCAGCGGCGCCTCCTGCAAGGGCACAGGGCGGGGTGCCGCCGCGGCCGGAGGATCCGGCAGTGACGGTTCGCCCGACTCCGGGGAGCAACGCACGGGCGCCCCCGGTACGGCCGTACCGTCCCCTTCGACGCCGACCGAATCCTCCGGACCACGGCCCCCCGCGCCCGCGCTCCCCACGCACCTTGTTCCCCCCGTCTCTCCCGTCTCCCCCGTCTCCCCCGAAGGTGCCGGGACCCGGGCCACCGCGCACGGCGCCTCCGCGGTGGCGTACGGCAGGTGGAGCACCCCGTCCACGGTCCAGCGGCCGGCCCCCGCCAACCACCCCTCGGGCGCCGGAAGATGGTGGATCTGCCGGGCCACGGGCCGCCACACGCCGACCCAGCCGCCCAGCGCACCGTCGATCCGCAGCGCCACCGCGCAGTGCTCCGGCGTCAGGATCTGCCCCGGCTGGATCGCGAACGGCGTGACCGTGCAGCCGTCCACCCGCAGGCACTCCGGGAAACGCACCGGCAGCGTGCTGCCGAGCACCCCCCAGCCGAGCCGGTCCCGCCCCGGGGAGGGCGCGTCCGAGCGGATCAGCAGCAGCCCGCTGTCCGGGTCGGCGAGCAGCAGCCGGTCGTCGCTGTCCGCCGCGATCTGCAGCAGGGGCGAGACCTCGCCGCCGCGCCCCAGATCCACCACGACCGTCTTCGTCCGGCCCCCGGCCTCCCGGTCCAGCGCCAGCATCCGTCCCGTACCGTCCAGCCACACCCCGCCCGAGCAGCGGCCCGGGATCTCCGCGAGGTGCTCCGGCCCGAAGGCGCCGCCCGCCACCTGCCACACCGCGCTGGAACGCGGGCCGACGGCGAGGGCGTACGCCTTCTCGCCGCCCGGCGCGGGCGGCAGCAGCCGCAGCCGGGTGCCCTCGTCCGGGCACTCGACCGTGCCCAGCGGCAGCTCACCGGTGTCCGGGCCGGTCGGGTACAGGAGCGAGAAAATGTGCCGTCCGGCCGCCAGCCGCCGGATGAGCACCCGGCCGTCGCCCATCGGCTGGACCTCGGTGCCGGGCTCCTCCGGCTGGTTGCCGGGCAGCGGCACCGCGTACGGCTCGGGGCCGTCCAGTGTCCAGCGTTCCGGGAAAAGGGAGTCGCCGCGGCGGGCGAGGCGGGCGGCGTAGGAGCCGTCGACTGTGATCGCGCACCCTGGCCGCGGGGTCCGTCCGTCGTCGTCCGCCGCGGCGTACTCGATCGCACAGGCCGTCATCGTTCGGTCACCTCCGGCGACGAAGCTAGTTTTCGTACGCACAGGCGGCGGACCGACTGACTGTCACTTCACACAAAGGGATGGCCCAGGAACGATTCGCCTGAGGAGGCCGGTGCGAGTGTGCTGCGCGTAACGAGTCGTAACGAAGGGTGACGAGGCGGCGTGGGGCGGAGCGAGGCGATACGGCCCGCGGCGCCACCGGTGCGGCGGGGGAGAACGGCCAGGTAGCCTAGCCACGTGCCCCGTCTGTCTGAAGTCATCACCGCGCTGGAGAACCTGTGGCCCGCCGAGCGGGCCGAGTCCTGGGACGCGGTCGGCACCGTCGTGGGCGACCCCGACCAGGAGGTCACGCGGGTCCTGTTCGCCGTCGACCCGGTCCGGGAGACCGTGGACGAGGCGGTCAAGCTGGGCGCCGACCTGCTGGTGACCCATCACCCGCTCTATCTGCGCGGTACGACGACGGTCGCGGCCTCCACCTTCAAGGGCCGCGTGGTGCACACCCTGATCAAGAACGACATCGCCCTGCACGTGGCCCACACCAACGCGGACACCGCCGACCCGGGAGTCTCCGACGCCCTCGCGGGCGCCCTCGACCTGCGTGTCGTACGACCGCTGGTGCCGGACCCCACCGATCCGGCCGGCCGCCGGGGCCTGGGCCGGGTCTGCGAGCTGGACCACCCCCTGTCGCTGCGGGACTTCGCCGCCCGCGCCGCCGAACGGCTGCCCGCGACCGCGCAGGGCATCCGCGTGGCCGGCGACCCGGAGGCCACCGTCCGCACGGTCGCCGTCAGCGGCGGCTCCGGCGACAGCCTCTTCGACCAGGTCCGCGCGGCCGGCGTCGACGCCTTCCTCACCGCGGACCTGCGCCACCACCCCGCCGCGGAGTTCATGGCGGCCGTGGCGCACAGTTCCCTCGCGCTGATCGACGCCGCGCACTGGGCCACCGAGTGGCCCTGGTGCGAGCTGGCCGCCGCCCAGCTCGACGAGATCTCAGACCGGCAGGGATGGGACCTCAGGGTCCACGTCTCGAAGACGGTCACCGACCCCTGGACCGCCCACGCGGCGTCCGCCACCACCTTTGACCCACTGGGAGCCCCCAACTGAACGCCGAGCCCGCCGACCAGATCCGCCTCCTCGACGTCCAGGACCTCGACGTCCGACTCCAGCAACTCGCGCACAAGCGCCGGTCGCTGCCCGAGCACGCCGAGATCGAGTCGCTGACCAAGGACCTCACCCAGCTGCGCGACCTGCTCGTGGCCGCGCAGACCGAGGAGAGCGACACCGCCCGCGAGCAGACCAAGGCGGAGCAGGACGTCGACCAGGTGCGTCAGCGTGCCGTCCGCGACCAGCAGCGCCTGGACTCCGGCGCGGTCACCTCCCCCAAGGACCTGGAGAACCTCCAGCGCGAGATCGTCTCCCTCGCCAAGCGGCAGGGCGACCTCGAGGACGTCGTCCTGGAGGTCATGGAGCGCCGCGAGTCCGCGCAGGAACGGGTCACCGAGCTGACCGGACGGGTCTCCTCCGTCCAGTCGAAGATCGACGACGCGACCGCCCGCCGGGACGCCGCCGTCGAGACCCTGGACGGCGACGAGGCCACGGTGACCAAGGAGCGTGAGGTCATCGCCGGCGCGATCCCCGCGGACCTGCTCAAGCTCTACGACAAGCTGCGCCAGCAGCAGAACGGCGTCGGCGCGGCCAAGCTGTACCAGCGCACCTGCCAGGGCTGCCGCCAGGAGCTGTCGATCACCGACATCAACGAGATCCGCGCGGCGGCGCCCAGCACGGTGGTGCGCTGCGAGAACTGCGGCCGGATCCTGGTGCGTACGTCCGAGTCCGGTCTGTAAAGGGCGTACGCCGTGAGGGAGTTCATCGTCGAGGCCGACGGCGGGTCACGGGGAAACCCGGGGCCCGCGGGCTACGGTTCCGTGGTCCTGGACGCGGCGACCGGCCAGACGCTGACGGAGACGGCCGAGTACATCGGCACGGCCACCAACAACGTCGCCGAGTACCGCGGCCTCCTGGCCGGCCTGCACGCCGCCCACGCCCTCGACCCGACGGCCCGCGTCCACGTCCGCATGGACTCCAAGCTCGTCATCGAGCAGATGTCGGGCCGCTGGAAGATCAAACACCCCGACATGAAGCCCCTGGCGATGGAGGCGTCCCGCGTCTTCCCGTCGTCCCAGGTGACGTACGAGTGGATCCCACGGGAGCAGAACCGCCACGCGGACCGGCTCGCCAACGAGGCGATGGACGCGGGGAAGCGGGGGGAGCGGTGGTCTGCGGCGGCATCCACGGCTGAGTTGGCCGGGCGCGCGGCGCCGGCCGATGCGGCTCCTTCTTCTGCGGCCCTTTCTCCTACGTCCCTTTCCCCCGCGTCCTCTTCCCCTGCGGCCCTTTCTCTTAAGGTGCCTTCGGCTTCCCGGCAGGCGGCGGAGCCCCTGGCCGGCGGAGCCGTGGCGGCGTCCGGCGGGGGAGCCACGCAGGCGGACGCCGGCGCCGACGTCCGTGCAGCCAAGGACGACGCCGACGTCCGTGCAGCCAAGGTCGTGGCGTCGCCCGGCTGGGCTCCCGCCGACATGGGGCCGCCCGCGACCTTCGTACTGCTGCGGCACGGGGAGACGCCGCTCACGCCGCAGAAGCGGTTCTCCGGGAGCGGGGGGAGCGATCCGGCGCTCTCCGATGTCGGGCGGGAGCAGGCCGAGCGGGCCGGTGAGGCGTTGGCCCGGCGGGGGACCATAGAGGGCATCGTCGCCTCGCCCCTGGCCCGTACCCGTGAGACGGCCGGGATCGTCGCCGCCCGGCTCGGACTCGACGTCACGATCGACGACGGGCTGCGCGAGACCGACTTCGGCGCCTGGGAAGGGCTCACCTTCGCAGAGGTGCGCGAGCGCCACCCCGACGACCTCACCACCTGGCTGGCCGACCCGAACGCCGAACCCACGGGCGGCGGAGAGAGCTTCGTGGCGACCGCCACCCGGATCGCCGCCACCCGGGACAAACTGGTCGCGGCCCACGCGGGCCGTACGGTCCTGCTGGTCACCCACGTCACGCCCATCAAGACGTTCGTACGGCTCGCCCTGGGCGCCCCGCCCGAGTCCCTGTTCCGCATGGAACTGTCGGCGGCCTCCCTGTCCGTCGTGGCGTACTACGCCGACGGCAACGCGAGCGTCCGGCTCCTGAATGACACGTCACACCTGCGCCACTGACACTGGACGTGATCGGGGCTGTGCCCCCTGTCCCTGATCGGGGCCCGGCCCTGCGCCTGATCGGGACCGTGCCCCTGTGCCTGATCGGGGCTCGGCCCTGCGCCTGATGGGGTCCGTGCCCCTGTCCCTGATCGAGGCTCGGCCCTGCGCCTGATCGGGACCGTGCCCCTGTGCCTGATCGGGGCTCGGCCCTGCGCCTGATCGGGACCGTGCCCTTGCCCCTGATCAGGCCCCGTCCCGCAGCCCCGCCGCCTCCCGCGCCAGCGCCTCGACCCGTCCCCAGTCCCGCGCCTCGATGGCGCTCTCCGGAAGCATCCACGTCCCGCCCACACACCCGACGTTGGGCAGCGCCAGATACTCCCGCGCGTTCCCCGGCCCGATCCCGCCCGTCGGGCAGAACCGCGCCTGCGGCAACGGGCCGGTCAGCGACTTCAGATACGCCGTACCGCCCGCCGCCTCGGCCGGGAAGAACTTCATCTCCCGCACCCCGCGCTCCAGCAGCGCCACCACCTCGGACGTCGTCGAGACCCCCGGCAGGAACGGCACCCCCGACTCCCGCATGGCTGTCAGCAGTACGTCCGTCCAGCCCGGGCTCACCAGAAAACGCGCCCCGGCCTCCACCGCCTCGGTCACCTGCTCCGGCGTGATCACCGTGCCCACGCCGACCACGGCGTCCGGCACCTCGGCGACGATCGCCCGGACCGCGTCGAGCGCGGCGGGCGTCCGCAACGTCACCTCGATCGCGGGCAGTCCGCCGGCGACCAGCGCGCGGGCGAGCGGTACGGCGTCGGCGGCGTCCCGTACGACCACGACGGGGACGACGGGCGCGAGGTCCAGCACGGACACGGGCGCGGACACGGGCGCGGACACGGGCGCAGGCGCGGGCAACGGCGAGGAGGGCACGGAGGCGGACATGGCCTCATCGTGCCCGGCAGCGGCAATCCATGCAAAGGGCGTTGCGCGCTCTGCAACAGAGGATCAGTGGATCTCACTCACCAGAACGTCCAGCGCCCACGAGGTGCCCGCATTACCCCCCGTCCCCGCCCCCGCCTTCACCGGAGGCTCCACCTCGACGACGTACCCGAGATCCCGCAACGCCTCCACCAGCTCCGCCGGCCCCTTCGGAACGGCCCCGGCGGACAGCAGACTGCGGACGATCCTCCCCTTCGTCGCCTTGTTGAAGTGGCTGACGACCTTCCGGGTCGGCGCGTGCAGCACCCGCACGGTCGCCGTCCGCCCGGCGATCTCCCCCTTCGGCTTCCACGCCGCCGCGTACGCCGAGGACCGCAGGTCCAGCACCAGCCCGCTCCCCGCAGCCTCGGGCAGCGCCGACGCGAGCGGCGTACGCCAATGCGCGCCCAGCGCGCCGAGCCCGGGCAGCCGCACGCCCATCGAGCAGCGGTAGGAGGGAATCCGGTCCGTGACCCGGACCGCGCCCCACAGCCCCGAGAAGACCAGCAGGGACCGGGCGGCACGCCGCTTCGCGGCGGTCTCCAGGGAGGCCAGGTCGAGAGCGTCGTACAGCACACCCGTGTAGATCTCCCCGGCGGGCCGCGCGCCGGCCGTCCGCAACTCCGCGTTCTTCGCGACCTCGCCCCGCAGTCCCTCGCTCAGCCCGAGCACCTCGCGCGCCTTGTCCTCGTCGGCGGCGCACAGCTCGACCAACTCGTCGAGCACGGCCGCGCGGGCCTCGGTCAGCCCCGGCAGCGACAGCGACTCCAGCTTCAACGGGGCGCCGCGGCCGGAGGCGGCCTTGCCTTCGGAGGGCGGCAGCAGGACAAGCACGGGATCGATCTCCTTCGGTTGAACTCCGCAACAGCGTATGGCCATGGCTACGGCTACGCCTCAAGCAGGCTGACCCGGCAACGGAGGCCGTGCGTTCCGCGCCCGCGTGACCGCGCGTACGACCGCGTCGGCGTCGTCGGCGTGGAACCGGACGAGACGGACCTTCCGGCGCCGACCGAGGAAGGTCACGTGGTCAACGGGCTCGGCGAGTTCAAGGATCAGGGAGGTCTGAGTGCCCACGGCGACGTCGAGTTCGCCCTCAGCCCGCTCGTGGACCGTCCTCGACTCCCGGCGCATGGACGCGATCCGCTCCAGCGGTATCCGCAGGTCGACGTGGACGGCACGGCGGATCCGCAGCGCTCCGGGCTCCAGCACATGCGGCCGGACCGCCTGCGCCGCGTGCAGCGCGACGACGAAGACCATGGTGTACACGTCCAGGAAGAGCACGATCCCGTGAGCGACCGGGAAGTCCCGCAGCAGCACAGACATGGTCAGCGTCTCGACCAGGCACACGAACGCCAGGCCGAACGTCATCGCGCCCTGCCCCCGCGCATACCCGAAGGCCCGCCCGCCACCCGTGCCATGGCTGCGCCTCGCCACCCACAGCACGAGACTCCCGAGCATCCGCACCTCGTGCCGCACCAGGGCGCGGGCAGTTCTCATGAGCGCCCCTCGGTCAGGATCCGCATCGTGCGACGGATCGCTTCGGCCTGCGCGGGCGCGAAGTCGGCGTAGAAGGCGCGCAGGAAGCTGTCGTCCTGATCGATGCCATCCTGATCGATGCCGTTCTGATCGATGCCGGCCTGGGGGAGGAGTTCGCGGGGCAGGCAATCGGCGAGGGCGCGGGCGGCCTCATCCACGCGCGGGTCGGCCGGGTCGGCGTCGGCGAGATCGTCGAGCAGCGCGTACGCGGCACGGGCCCGCTCCGCCGCACCGGGACCGGTGAAGGCGCTGCCCACCGTCGCGATCATCCGTTCCCGCACCTCCGGAGTCGCCGCGGTGTCGATCAGCGTGAGAATCTCGCGGTCCTTGGCGGCCATGGGGGAGGCGGGCATCGGCCCCACCTCGCTGAACAGGGCGGCGAGCTCGGGCGAGACGGGCCCCTCGTCGGGCAGCCCGCCCTCGTCGTCCAACAGCGACCGCAGCCGGGCCCGACGCTCCCGGATCGCCGCCTCCTGCTGGGCGAGATCCTCGTCGAGCTCGGTGAGCACCTCGACGAGATCCTTCCCGGCGTCCTCGGCGAGCACGTCCCGTACCTCCGCGAGCCCCAGCCCCAGCTCGGTCAGCCGCCGAATCCGGGCCAGCACGACCGCGTGCCGCAACGTGTAGTCCCGATACCCGTTCCCCAGCCGCTCCGGCTCCGGCAGCAGCCCCAGATGGTGGTAGTGCCGCACGGTCCGCGTGGTGACGCCCACGGCGGCGGCGAGTTCTCCGATCCGCATGCGACCAGTAGAAAGGCTGACGTCGCGGCAGGGTCAAGCGACCGGCTCGCCTCCCTGACGACGGCTGCCCCGCTGTGCCACGATCGAGGGAACGGTTCCCGATCCCTTGGACAGGTGATCTTCCGATGTCCCAGTCTGGCGAGCGACCGAAGGAGGGGCGTGACATGACTGCCATGGCCCATGAGCCGCTCACACAGGCGGAGGTCCTGCTGGAGGGCTTCCTCGCCCTGGACACCCCGGAGGGATTCCGGGCGGAGCTGATCGACGGGGAGATCGTTGTGACACCGCCGCCGGACGGGGATCACGAGGACTACATCGAGCTGATCGTGAACCAGGTGTACAGGCGATCCCGAACCGACATGCAGTTCTCCGGGAACAAGGGACTGAAACTGAAGAGCGGTGGCGGCTGCCCGAAGGATCACGTGATCCCGGACGGCACTTTCGCCCCCAGATCGTTGCGGCTCTACCGGGGCGCAGACCCCTGGATGCCCTGCGACGGCGTTGCCATGGTCGTCGAAGTCACGTCCACCAGGCCCAAGGCCGACCGCGAGGCCAAACGCCGCTGCTACGCCCGCGGCGGCATCCCGCTCTACCTGCTTGTCGACCGCGAGGCCTCCTCGACCACCCTGTTCAGCGACCCGGAGAACGACGACTACCGTCAGCTCTGTACCCTCCCCTTCGGCAAGCAGCTCGCTCTCCCCGAGCCCTTCGCCTTCGACCTGGACACGGCGGACTTCCTCTGATCCTCTGGGCGGCGGCGTGACACGGGGTGCGGTACGGGGGGGCAAGCAGTGACAGTGACCACACAGGAACAGGCCCGATGGACCAGGGCCCGCCTCGGCCGCTGCGGACCGCCCCTCGACCTCCTCACCGCCCGCTTCGACCGGCACGTCTACGCCTCCCACGCGCACGAGGAGTTCAGCATCGGCGTGTGCGTCGACGGCTCCGAGGTCATCGCCTACCGGGGCGGCCACCTCCGCCCCAGCCCCGGCTCCATCGTCGTACTCGACCCGGGCGAGATGCACACCGGCGGCCCCGCCGCGTCCGACGGCTACGCCTACCGGGCCCTGTACCCCGCCCCCTCCCTCCTCGCGGACGGCACCCTCGGCGGCGACATCCCGCACTTCCGCGAACCCCTCGTCGACGACCCCGAACTGGCCACGGCCCTCAGCCGCGCCCACGCCGAACTCAGCGCGTGCCCGGACCCCTTGGAGGCGGAGTCCCGCCTCCCCTGGCTGCTCACGGCCCTGGCCCGCCGCCACTCCACGTCCCGCGCGGCGAACGACACCGTGCCGGGTACCGCCCACATCGCCCACGCCGTACGCGACCGCCTCGCCGACGACCTCCTGGCACCCCCCTCCCTCGCCGACCTCGCCACCGACCTGGGCCTGTCCCGCTACCAACTCCTGCGCGCCTTCCGTACGACGATGGGGATACCCCCGTACGCCTGGCTGGCCCAGCACCGGGTGCACCGGGCCCGCGGCCTCCTGGAGTCCGGCCTGAAACCGGCCGAGGTCGCCGCCCTGGTGGGCTTCGCCGACCAGGCCCACCTGACGCGCTGGTTCCGCCGCGTACTGGGGGTGACGCCGGCGGCGTACCGCGACAGCGTTCGCGACAGCGCTCGCAACAGCGTTCAAGACGGGCGCCGCTGACGTAGCGAGCATGGGCCGCATGACTGCACGCGGCTGGTTTCTGTTCTCCCTGATGGGAGTCGTCTGGGGCATCCCCTACCTCATGATCAAAATGGCGGTGGACGCCCCGCTGTCCCCGTCCGTGGTGGTGTTCACGCGTTGCGCGCTGGGCGCCGCCCTGCTCCTGCCCTTCGCGATACGCCAGGGCGGCCTGCCCGCCGCCGTTCGGTCCCATTGGCGCCCCTTGCTGGCCTTCGCGTGCATCGAGATCATCGGCCCCTGGTTCACCCTCACGGACGCGGAACGCCACCTGTCCAGCTCCACGGCGGGCCTGCTGATCGCGGGCGTACCGATAGTCGGCGTCCTTCTGGCCCGCCTCTTCGGAGATACGGAGCGACTGGGGGCGAGGCGGGCGACGGGCCTGGCCCTGGGCCTGGCCGGCGTGGCGGTCCTCACGATCCCCCACCTGACCGGCGGCGACGCCCGCTCCCTGGCCGAAGTACTGGCAACGGTGCTGGGCTACGCCACCGCCCCCTTGATCGCGACGAGATACCTGAGGGAAGTCCCGTCCCTGCACCTCACCACGACCTGCCTGACCCTGGCGGCGCTGGTCTACGCCCCCGCGGCAACGATGACCCGCCCCTCCACCCTCCCGTCCACCGAAGTCCTGGCCGCGCTGGCTGTCCTGGGCGCGGTGTGCACGGCCCTCGCCTTCGTGGCCTTCCTGGAGCTGATCAGGGAGGTGGGCCCGACCCGGGCGACGGTCTTCACGTACGTCAACCCGGCGGTAGCGGTGGCGGCGGGGGCGATCTTCCTGGACGAGCCCCTGACGGCGACCGTGGTGATGGCCTTCACCCTGATCCTGGCGGGCTCCGTCCTTGCGACGCTGGCCACGTCACCCACGTCACCCACGTCACCCACCTCCCCCATATCGCCCACGGACCCTGACCGCCCCACCCGCCCGGTACCATGGTCGACACGGCAGACGAGCCGGGCGGACGGCCGCGTGGAGTCTCCTTGACAGGGGGCTTCCCGAGGAACGTCCGGGCTCCACAGGGCAGGGTGATGGCTAACGGCCACCCGGGGTGACCCGCGGGACAGTGCCACAGAAAACAAACCGCCGGGGACCTCGGTCCTCGGTAAGGGTGAAACGGTGGTGTAAGAGACCACCAGTGCCCAGGGTGACCTGGGCAGCTAGGTAAACCCCACCCGGAGCAAGGTCAAAAGGAGCCGCCGCTTCGAAAGAAGTGCGGCTCTGCGCGGACGATCGAGGGCTGCCCGCCCGAGTCCGCGGGTAGACCGCACGAGGCCGGCGGCAACGCCGGTCCTAGATGGATGGCCGTCGCCCGGGGCTCCGCGAGGAACCCCGGGAACAGAACCCGGCGTACAGCCCGACTCGTCTGCCCATATCGTCCTTCGAGCTGATCGTGTTGTCAGTCCCCTCTGTCATCATCCCGCCATGTTGTACGACGCCTTGGTGGCCGAATCCCGTAGGAACGACTCGCTCGACGGCGTAAGGTCCGCCGCGCTCGACCGCGTCCGCTGGCTCGTCGACCTCCTGGAAGGCCAGCGGACCGAGTTCCGCCGGTTCATGGGGCACGAGCACCGCCGATCCAGGGCGGCGGGCGCGGCGACCCAGGCCGAGATCGACGGGCGGCTCGCGGCCTGCGCGGACGAGGAGGGCAGGGCCGCGGTCCTGTGCCTCATGATGGCCGCCCGCTTCGACAACACGAGCTATTGGCAGTACGACGCCGAGATCGAGCCCCTGATCTCACGGGTGCGCGGCTGGACGCCCGGCGAGGTCTCGGTGATGCTGCTCCGCGCCACCGAGTACGCCATGGGCTACCGGTTCGCCCATGCGCTGGGGCTCGTGCTGAACGCCGTCGACCAGCTCGACGCCGACGGCCGCCGTGCGGTCATGCCCTCGCTGCGGCACGCCCACACGGCACTCATGGGCACCACGGTCGAGGCGCGCCTGCGCGCGTCGTTGGTCCAACGCCTCCGCGCGCTGCTCGCGAGCGTGGACGAGGCGCATATCCCCGAGGGACTCATCCCCGCCGACGCTCCCTGGGCCGCCCCGCTGAGAGACCGTGCGAAGACCTCGCCGACTCCGGAACTGGCGGGCTTCGTACGACACTTGGTGAGCCTGTCGGGACCGCGTCCCACGCGGAGGTGGCGGGGGGCGTGCCTCGAACTCGCGGACGCTGCGTCGGCGCGGGACGTCGTGGCCGATGTCCTGCGGTCACTGGCCGGGGACGAGGTGCTGTGCAGCACGGGAAGCGGTGCGCACACCGGCTGGATCCACGGCGATCACCACTACCACTATGTCGTCCACCAGAACGACGGGGACCTGGCGCGCGGTGTCGTCTGGGCCGCCGCGCTGACCGGCGGCCCGGCCGCGGTGCGACACCTCGGCGCGCTCGCTCTGCGGACCGGCGGCCACGGAAACGGCGTGATCGAGGACCTCAAGCTCGCGGGCGCGGCGATCAACGCGCTGGCCGAGACCGATGATCCGGCCTCGCTGGAGACCCTGTGGCGGTTGCGGTCCCGGATCAAGCACCGGGCTCTGCGCAAGCAGCTCGACACCGCGCTGGTGACGGCAGCCGGCAAGCAGGGCATCACGGCCGGGCAGCTCATCGAGCGCAGCGTGCCGGACCACGGCCTGGCGCCGGACGGCTCGCTGGAACGGGGGTTGGGCGGACACCGGGTACGGCTGGCGATCGAGGACGCGACGACCGTGCGGCTCACCTTCACCCGCCCCGACGGAGGGACCACCCGCACCGCTCCGGCGGCAGTGAAGGACGGTTTCCCGGACGAGCTCCGGGAGTTGAAGGCTCTGGCCAAGGAGGTGCGGGGCACGCTGTCGGCCGAACGGGCCCGCGTCGAGGCGCTGATGTCGGCCGGGCGTGAGTGGCCGTACGACGAGTGGTGCCGCCACTACCGCGACCATCCGGTCACCGGTGTTCTCGTCCGCGGCCTGATCTGGGAGTTCCGCGACGTCGGGGATGCGGACGGCGAGTGGCGTGCGGTGGCACCGGCGCCGATGGCGGAGCCGCCCGGCGTGCCCGAGTGCGGCGTCCCCCGCGATGGCGGTCGGGCCCGCGTCCGGCTGTGGCATCCCATCCGGGCGTCGGCGGACGAGATCAGGGCGTGGCGGGAGCGGCTCGTCGCCGAGCGGCTGCGGCAGCCGTTCAAGCAGGCCTTCCGGGAGATCTACCTGCTCACCCCGGCGGAGGAGGAGACCGGCGCCTACTCCAACCGGTTCGCCGCCCACATCGTCCACTACCCGCAGCTCTACGCGCTGTTCAAAGAACGCGACTGGCAGGCCAACTTCCTCGGCCGCCACGACGGCGGCTACGACGGAAAGGCGCGGGCCGAGTTCGGTGACGGCGACTGGCGGGCCTGCTTCCACCACGAGCCCGCCGCGGACGACGACAACGGCGGTTACGCGCCCGAGCACGCCGCGACGGACCAGGTCCGCTTCGAGCGGCGGGACGGCAGACGCTGGCGGGAGGTGCAGCTGGCGGACGTGCCCCCGTTGGTGTTCAGCGAGGCGATGCGCGACGTGGACCTCTTCGTCGGGGTGACCTCGATCGCCGCCGATCCCGACTGGACCGACCGGGGCGAGGACCGCCACGCCGTCTACTGGCGCACGACCACGTTCGGTGCGCTCACGGCGAGCGCCGAGATCCGCCGCGAAACGCTGGAACGGATCCTGCCGCGCCTGAAGATCGCCGGCCGGTGCTCGCTCGACGGCCGCTTCCTGGTGGTCCGCGGGGACCTGACGACGTACAGGATCCACCTGGGCTCGGCCAACATCCTGATGGAGCCCGACGACGCCTACCTGTGCGTCGTCCCGTCACGCGGCAAGGGCACCGGCAAGGTGTTCCTGCCGTTCGAGGACGACCGGCTCTCCTTGATCCTCAGCAAGGCGTTCCTGCTGGCCGCCGACACCAAGATCGCCGACGAGACCATCGTCCGCCAGATCAGGAGGGGTGCCCGATGAGCCTCGCGGCCCGGCTGACGCGCGTACTGACCGACCCGGACTCCGCACTCGACGACCTTGTGTCCGCGCAGGTCAGAGCGCGTCGACGGCGCTCACCTTCCAGCCGTCGGCGGTACGGGTCAGCGTCATCCGCACCCGGTTCAGGTCCACCCGGGAGCCTGAGACCTGGGTGCTCGTGGTCACCTGGTTGACGAAGAGGAGGATCACGGCCCGGTCCGCCGAGGACGAGACCACGGAGGCTGCCGGGGAGCCGCCGGCGGGCTGCGCCACCGTCGCTTTCACCACCCCGTGGTACTTCCTGGCCGTCGGCCCGACCACCGTCGTGGTGGTCTTCCGGTAGGTGTCGCGGAAGTGCCCGGTGAGCCGGGCGCGGGCCGCGGCGAAGTCGCGGTCCAGATGCCGGTAGTCGTACGACAGCACGACGGGCGCCGCCTGCCGCGCGGCCGTAACTGCCTGGACCCGGGCCTGTTCGGCCCGCACGTCTTCCCGGTAGCGCCACCCCAGCACGCCGGCCGCGGCCAGGCCCGCCGCGAGCAGGACGCACAGGACCGCGTTGAGTCGCCGCAGCGGACCGCGCCGCGTCGCCGTACCGGGGCCGGGCTCGTCCTCCTCCTGCGGCGGGGCCTCCTCCTGCGGCGGGTCCTCCCCGAAGGACTCCGGCGAGGGCTCGGGCGGGTCTTCCCAGCCGTCCTCCTCCGCGGCCTCGACGAGCACGGTGCGGCCGGCGGCCGGCGCCTCGGGCCGCCCCGGGGCCTCCTCGTCGGTGGCCGCCGGGCCCGGCTCGCGGTGGCCTCGCTCCGCGCGCTTGGCCGCCGCGCGGGCAGCCGCGGTCATGGTGCGCCGGGTGCCGGGACCGGAGCCGCTGCCTCGGGTGGTCGTCTTCGCCACGGTCTTACTCCTCATGGTGGTACGGCGGTGAGGGTGCGGTCAGCCGACGAACTCGACGTCGGAGGTCAGCCAGCGGCCACCCCGGTGCACCAGGTCGAGCTGCAGCCGATAGGTACGGGCCTCACCCTCGGGCGCGGCGGTGTTGGTCACCTTGCTGTCGGCGACCACCAGGACGCGGGCCGAGTGCTCGTCGGACCGGACGATGCCCGCTTCGAGGACCTGGCCCTCGGACACGGACTTGTTCTCGGCGACGAGCCTGGTCAACTGCCCGGTCTGCGCGGCGAACTGCTTCTTGAAGTCGCCGGTGGCGTCCTTGAGGACGTTCGCGCTGTCCCGGTCGTAGTGCCGGTAGTCGAGCGAGGTGAAGTTCAGCGCCGACTGGCGGCTCGCGGCCAGGATGTCCTGGCGCCGCTGCTCCGCCTCGCGTTGGTCGTAGCGCGCAAGGCTCAGCCAGATCGTCAGGGCGATGGTGAGGACGGTCGCCACGACGAGCCCCACCGACCACGCCCTGCCTGTCAGGGCCCTGTTCATGCCATCGGTCCAACGAGCAGCCATTGCCACGACTCCTTTCCGAACACGGCCTGTTGGCCGCCCGTCGAGCCGATCTCGACGGGCCTTCCGTCCGGACCGGTGGCCGTGCCGGTCTCCGGGTCGTACGGCGTGACGTACGCCGTCTGGTTCGTACCGCCGGAAGCGGCGGACGTGCCGGGGGCGTTCTGCGCGCCCCGCACCGACGTCTTGCTTCCTCGCGGGGCCGTGCAGCGCGCGTCGGTGTTCGCCCCGCGCGTGCTGGTGTCCGCGGGGTCGCGCGGTGTCGTTCCGTATCCCTGGGTGCACGGCGGCGGGTCGTCGGCGTTCACCACCAGGCCGAAGTGGGTCGTGCCGTCGCCCGGAACGACCGTGTAGCTGCCCGCGACCACTGCCGGGAAGGTGACCAGGGCCTGCTCCACGCCGGGCAGGTGCGCGCGTGTGACCTGGCCGCCGCTGATGAGGTTGGCCAGCAGGACCGACAGCCCTGGTCCGGTGGACTTCAGCAGCGAGTTCACCTGTTGCGCGGCCGGCGTCGTGTTGCCGATCAGCTTGCGCAGGTCCCCGTCGCTCGACTTCAGCTGCGCGGAGAGCGCCGCCAGATCGTGCGCGAACGACTTGATGGACGAGCCCTGGTCGGCCTGCGTCTTGAGGACCTTCCGCGAGTCCTCGATGAGTGAGATCGTCTGGGGCAGTGAGTCGGACGCGGACGCGACGAGCGCGTTGCCCGACTCCACCAGCCGGCTCAGGTTCGGTCCGGTGCCGGAGAAGGCCTTGCCCAACTCGTCGACGGTGACCCGCAGATCGTCCTTGCCGACCGAGTTCACCAGCCGGTCCAGGCTGAGGACCAGGTCCGTCGTGGGCAGCGGTACGCGGGTGCTGCCGCGTGGGATGGAGCTGCCGTCGAGCAGATACGGGCCGTGGGCAGTACGCGGCTGCAGATCGACGTACTGCTCGCCCACCGCCGAACGGTTCGCCACCACGGCGAGCGTGTCCGCCGGGATGTGCGGTGCGCCGTCCTTGATGTCGAGAAAGACCGAGACCCCGTCGGAGCCGGTCAGCCGCAGCGCGCCGACGCGGCCCACCGGCACTCCGCGGTAGGTGACCTCGGCGCCGGGGAAGATGCCCCCGGAGTCGGCGAAGTCCGCCCGCACGGTGTAACCGTGGCCCAGGACGTCGTCCACCAGTCCGGTGTACTCGGCGCCGACGTACGACACCCCGACGGCGGTGACGACGGCGAAGGCGAGCAACTGGACTTTGACCGTACGTGTGATCACGGCTGAACCCCCTTCAGCATCAGCTCCGCGAGCGCGAGGTCGATCCCCTCGGGCAGCTCTCCTCGGGTGGTGTAGCCGCTGGTGCACACCGGCGGGCACAGCGGACCGCCGCCGCCCTGCGGGGCCGACGGGGCCGAGGGGACTGAGGGGGCCGAGGGGGTCGGCACACTCGGGGCGCTGGGCAGCGCGGTGGGTGTCGGGACGGCCGGCAGGTCCGGAAGACCGGGCACGTCGGGGGTCCCGGGTTCCTTGGAGTTGCCGTTGCCGTTGCCGGACTTGCCGGACCCGCCCGCCAGGTTCCCGTAGAGGTCCGACAGGTCGAGGTCGGCGGTGATGTCGAGGTTGACGTAGTCGCCCTTGACGGCGTCCACCGCGTTGCGCGGGAACGGGTAAGTAGTCAGCAGTTCAAGAGAGTTGGGCAGATCGTCGCCCGCCTTGTTCAATTGCTGCAGGACCGGCCGCAGTCGCCTGAGGTTCGCGACCGTGTCGTCGTGCGAGGCCGTGACCACCCTGGTGCCCGTCCTGCCCAGCTTCGCCAGGGCGGTGAGCATCTTCGTCAGATCGCGCCGCTGGTCGGCGAGGACCTTCAGGGCGGGCGGCATCGTGTCGACGGCCTCGGCGATCGTCTTCTTCTCCTTCCCGAGCCGCTCGGCGAGCGCGTCGACGGCCTTGAGGGCACGGACGATGTCCGCGCGCTGGTCGTCCAGGCCGCCGACGAACGTGTTCAGCTCCTTGAGCAGCGACCTGACCCGGTTCTCGCGGCCGTTCAGGGCCTTGTTCAGCTCCACGGTGATCGTCTTGAGCTGGGCCACTCCGCCGCCGTTGAGCAGTGCGGACAGCGCGGACAGCACCTCCTCGATCTCCGGGTTGCGGCCGCTGCGGGACAGCGGGATGCGGTCGCCGTCGCCGAGCCGGCCCACGGGAGCGGTGCCGGGCGGGGCGGAGAGCGCCACGTACTTCTCGCCGAGCACGCTGCTCTGGCGCAGCTCGGCGACCGCGTTGGCGGGCAGCTTCACCGAGTCGGCGACCCGCAGCCGTACGCGAGCGTGCCAGCCGTCCAGCCGCACCTTCTCGACCGCGCCCACGGTGACGTTGTTCACCTTCACCGCCGACTGCGGCACCAGGTCGAGTACGTCGCGGAACTCGACGGTGACGTGGTAGGCGTGGCCGTCCGCGGCGGCACCGCCGGGCAGCTGGACGTCGTACCAGCCGTTGAACTCGCAGCCGGTCAGCAGCAGCGAGCCGATGGCCGCCCAGGCGACCGCCCCGCCCTTGCGCAGGGCGCTCACGCGTCGTGCGCTCATGCGTCGGCCCCCAGAATTCCGCCGAGGGTGCGGTCGACGGTGCCGGTCACCGCGGAGCCCTCAGGCACCTTCGGCAGGGAGTCGAAGAGCTCCTTGAGCTCCTTGCAGTCGGGGTTCTTGCCGCCTTCGTCGCCGGTCGTCCTCAGTACGGAGCACAACAGCGAGGCCGGATCCTGCGCCTGCCGGGCGTTGTTGCGGGTGTCGAGGGTGCCAGCGGACGGGTTGTAGGCGTTGTTCAAGTTCGACAGACCCGTGGGAGCGACCTTCAACAGCTCCTCCAGCGCGGCCCGTTGGGTGACGAGCACCTTGGTCACCTTGCTGAGGCCCTTCACGTTCGAGGTCAGCGAGTTCTTGTTCTTCTTCACGAAGCCGGCGACGTCGCCGAGTGCCGTCCCCAGGTTCTTGAGCGCGGCCGCGAGATCCTCGCGCTCGCCCGCAAGCTGGTCTGCGACCTCGGCGAGGCTGGTGTTGAACGACCGCACGCTCTTGTCGTCGGCGGCCAGCGCCGCCGTGAACACCTGGAGGTTCCGCACCGTGCCGAACAGGTCCTTGCGGCCGTCGGACAGCGTGGTGACCGCCTCGGACAGGTCCTTGACCGTCTGGTTGAGGTTCTCGCCCTGGCCGTCGAGGTTGTCCGCGCTCACCCCGAGCAGCCGCGACAGCGAGCCGTTCTTGTTGGCGCCCTTGGGGCCGAGCGCCTCGGCCGTCGTGTGCAGACTGTCGAAGACGCGGTCCAGTTCGACCGGTACGGCTGTGCGCTGCTCGGGGATGACGGCGCCGTCGCGCATCGCCGGACCGCTGCGGTAGACCGGCAGCAGCTGTACGTAACGGTCGCTGACCACCGAGGAATTGATGATCGCGGCCTTGGCGTCGGCCGGGACCTTGCGGCCCGCGTCGTACGCCAGCTCCACACGCACCCGGTCGCCCTGCGGGGTGATCTTCTTGACCTCGCCGATCCGGACACCGAGGACGCGCACGTCCGAGCCGGGGTAGATGCCGACGGTGCGTGGGAAGTACGCGGTGACACGCACGGAGGCGGAGCGCGGCCACAGCACGTAGGTGAGCGCGGCGACCAGGGCGAGTGCGGTGAGCAGGGCCAGGCGCCTCTTCGGGTTCCTCACTGCGAGCCTCCCGTCCGCGGCTCGACCGGAGCGGCGACGAGGTTCTGGACGTAGGAGTCGAACCAGCGGCCGTTGCCGAGGGCGTTGGTGAAGACCCGTACGTAGGGCGCGAGCAGCTCGACGCTCCGGTCGAGGCTGGACTCATTGCGTTCGAGCATCCGCACCACGCGGTCCAGGCCCTTGAGCGCGGGCCCGATCTCCTTGTCGTTGTCGTCGACGAGGCCGGAGAGCTCGATGCCGAGCGTGGCGGAGCTCTTCAGCAGCTCGTGGATCGCCTCGCGCCGCTTGCTGATCTCCTTGAACAGCTTGTCGCCGTCCTCGACCAGCGCGGAGAAGTCCTTGGAGCGGTCCGCGAGTACGCCCGTGACGCCGTTCGCGTGGTCCAGGAGTTCGCTCAGCGCCTTGTCACGCGAGGCCACGGTCCGGGAGATCTTCGACAGGCCCTTGATGGACGCCCTTACCTCGGCGGGCGAGTCCTGGAAGGTGGTGGAAATGGTGTCCAGGGCCTTCGCGAGCCGGTCGGTGTCGACGTCCTCCGTCGTCGTGGTGAGATCGCTGAACGCCTGTACGACGTCGTACGCCGGAACCGTCCGCTTCAGCGGTATCTCGCTGCCGGCCGTCAGCTGCCCCGGTCCCTTGGGCTGCAGCGCGAGGTACTTCGCGCCGAGGATGGTCTTGACCCGGATCGACGCGCCGGTCTCGGTGCCGAACTCCGGGTCGCCCTTGATCTTGAAGGTGATCTTGACGTGGTCACCGTCCAGATCGACGTCCTCGACCTTGCCGACCTTGACCCCGGCGATCCGCACCTCGTCGCCGGGCTTGAGGCCGCCCGCCTCCGAGAAGGCCGCGCTGTACGTCTCGCCGTCTCCGATCAGCGGCAGGCTGTCGGCGTTGAACGCCGCCACGGCCAGCAGCCCGAGGACGGTGAGGCCGACCGCTCCGATCACCACCGGGTTCCTCCCCCACTGCCTGAAAGGCGTGGGAGGTGCCCCCACACGGAACGGGGTCAGGCGCGGGCGGCGGATCCGTATGCGGGGCAGCCTGGGTGGGTCGACGCGGACTCTCACCAGGGGTTCCGGGCGGCGGGGTCGGGGTGCCCTGCGCGGCAGGAGCAGTATGTTCGGGAGCTTGGGTGGGTCGACGCGGACCTTGACCAACGGCTCCGGGCGGCGCTTGCGGAAGCGCTTCATCATGCGCCGCACCTCGCCCTCGCCACATGCAGGTCTGGAGTGAGCGTCTGCTTCGTCTTCGGCAGCACGATCCGGCCGTCGAAGTCGCAGAGGTAGAAGTTGAACCACGAGCCGTAGGACGCCGTCCCCGTCAGCGCGTTGAGCTTGTTCGGCAGCCGCTTCAGGACGCCCTCCACAGTCTTCTCGTTCTTGTTCAGCGTTCCGGTGAGATCGCTCAGCTGGGCGATGTCGTCCTTCAGCGGCGGGCGCGCGTCCTCGAGCAGCCCCGCGGTGGCGTCCGTGAGGTCGCCGATGCTCACCAGCGACTGCCCGATGGGCTTGCGGTCGGCGGACAGGCCCGAGACCAGCCGGCGCAACTGCACCAGCAGCCCCGAGAAGCGGGAGCCGCGCTTGTCCAGCGTCTTCAGCACCGTGTTGAGGTTGTCGATCACCGACCCGATGAGCTTGTCGCGGCCGGCCAGCGTCGTGGTGAGCGAGGCCGTGTGCGCCAGCAGGCTGTTGACGGTGCCTCCCTCGCCCTGCAATGTGCGGATGATCTCGGTGGCGAGCTGGTTGACGTCCTGCGGGCTGAGCGCCGCGAACAGCGGCTTGAAGCCGTTCAGCAACGCGTTGAGGTCCAGCGCGGGCTGCGTGCGCGACAGCGGGATCGTGGCGCCGGGCTTCAGCCGGGTGCCGTCTCCCGCGCCCTCGGTCAGGGCGACATAGCGCTGTCCGACGAGGTTCCGGTAGCGGACGACCGCGCCGGTGCTGCTGAGCAGCGGACGGTCCGCGCTGACCGTGAAGGTGACCTGCGCCAGCGTCCGGTCCTTGATGCTGATGCCCTCGACCTCTCCGACCCGCACCCCCGCCACGCGGATGTCGTCGCCGTTCTCCAGGCCGGTGACGTCGCTGAAGACGGCGTGGTACGTCCGCTCGGGAGTGAAGGAGATGTTCACGATGGTGGCGGCGAGCAGGGCCGTCGCCAGGATCGTCACCAGGGCGAAGAGGCTGAACTTGATCAGCGGTGCGGCGGCCTGTCGGGCTCCTGTGTTCCTCATGCGACGCTCACCACCGTCCCGCGCGCCATCGGCCCGAACAGCAGCGTCGCGACCGGCGGCACCTGGTCGGCGGGCACGCCCATGACGGGCGCGACGAGTGAGCCGACGGCGCGCTGCTCGGCCCGGGTGGCGGACACGCCGGCCGGGCCGGACGAACTCCCCTTCTTCGACCCGTCGTCGAGGTGGAACCCGGGTGCGGGCACCGGCGGATGGGGCAGGTCGCGGCAGTTGGGCCCGGACCGTTCGCCGTAGCGGGGATACTCACCGGGTTCGTACGCCCCCTGCTGGCGGACGACTTCGAGCGTGATGTGCATCTTGCCGCCGCGGAACGCCTGCTCGGAGGCCTGCTCCTCACGGACCAGGCCGGCGAGGAGACAGGGGTACTCGGGCGAGTAGCGGGCGAAGAGGTCGAGCGTGGGGCGGGAGACCCGGCCCAGGGTGATCAGCCGGTCGCCGTTCGCGTCGAGGAAGTCGTCCGCGGTGCCCGCGGCGGTGGCCGTCGTGGTGAGCGCGGACGCGAGCCGGTCCCGCTGCTCGACGATGGTGCGGCTGGTGGTGACGGTGTTGCGCAGGATCTCCATCAGGTCGGGAGCCGCGTCGCCGTACACCTCGGCGACGTCGGCCAGCCGTGCGAAGTCCTCGGTGAGGGACGGCAGGTGGGGATTGAGGCGGTGCAGATAGTCCTCCACGCGCGTGAGGTTGTCGCCGATCCGGTCGCCGCGCCCTTCGAGGGCGGTGGCGAACGCGGAGAGCGTGGCGTCGAGCTTGCCGGGCTGCACGGTCCGCAGCAGCGGCAGCAGGTCGTTCATCAGCTGCTGGAGCTCGATGCCGACACGGGTGCGGTCCTGAGTGATGACGTCCCCGGCGCGGATGGGGCGAGCCGACGAGTGCGCGGAGTGTACGGAGTGTGCGGGCGCGACCAGGTCGACGTACTTCTCGCCGAACAGCGTCTTGGGCAGCAGGCGTGCGCGCACGTCGGACGGGATGTACGCGACGTACTCCGGCTTCAGCGCGATGTCGAGCGTCGCCTTCGTCCCGTCGGCGTGCACCGCGCGCACCTCGCCGACCAGCAGCCCGCGCAGCTTGACGTCGGCCCGCGGATCGAGCTGGTTGCCGAGGCTGTCGGCCTCCAGCTTGATCCGTACGGCCGAGGTGAACACCTGCTGGTACACGGCGACGGACAGGGACAGCAGCAGGCCGAGCACGGCGAGGAACACCAGGCCGTACAACCGCAGTCTCAGCACTCTCATACGGCTCACCCCGCAATCCGTACGGTCGTGTTGGCGCCCCAGATCGCGAGCGACAGGAAGAAGTCCAGGACGTTGATCGCGACGATCGAGGTGCGCACGGCGCGGCCCACGGCGACGCCGACGCCCGCCGGGCCGCCGCTCGCGTAGTAGCCGTAGAAGCAGTGCACCAGGATGATCAGGACGGCGAAGACGAGCACCTTCCCGAAGGACCACAGCACGTCGACCGGCGGCAGGTACTGCTGGAAGTAGTGGTCGTAGGTGCCCGCGGACTGCCCGTAGTAGCCGGTGGTGATGGTGCGGGCGGCGAAGTACGAGGACAGCAGCCCGACCACGTACAGCGGGATCACCGCGACGAAGCCGGCGATCATCCGGGTGGTCACCAGGAACGGCAGCGAGGGGACGCCCATGACTTCGAGCGCGTCGGTCTCCTCGCTGATCCGCATCGCGCCGAGCTGCGCCGTGAACCCGGCGCCGACCGTGGCGGACAGGGCGAGCCCGGCCACCAGCGGGGCGATCTCCCGGGTGTTGAAGTACGCCGAGAGGAACGCCACGAAATTGGACGTGCCGAGCTGGTTGAGCGCGGCGTACCCCTGCAGGCCCACCTCCGTGCCGGTGAAGAACGACAGGAAGGCGATGACGCCGACCGTGCCCCCCACGACGGCGAGCGCGCCGCGGCCGAAACTCACCTCGGCGAGCAGCCGCAGGATCTCCTTCTTGTAGCGGCGCACGGTGCGGCCGGTCCACGCCAACGAGCGTCCGTAGAAGGAGAGTTGTGCGCCCAGTTCTTCGAGTGAGCGCAGCGGGCGGGCGAGGAGGCTTTGAAGGCGCGTCGGTCGCGTTGGTCGCGTCGGCTGAGTCGGCTGAGTTGGTCGCGTCGGTTGCATCGGTTGCATCGGTCGTGTCGGTCGCATCGGCTAACCCCTCTGCGGGGCGACTTGGAAGTACACGGCGGTCATCACGAAGTTCGTCACGAACAGCAACATGAAGGTGATCACCACCGACTGGTTCACGGCGTCGCCCACGCCCTTCGGCCCGCCTTTCGCCGTAAGTCCCTTGTACGAGGCGACGATCGCCGCGATCGCGCCGAACACCAGCGCCTTGATCTCGGCCGCCCACAGGTCGGACAGCTGGGCCAGCGTGGTGAAGGAGGCGAGATAGGCGCCCGGTGTGCCGTTCTGCAGCACGACGTTGAAGAAGTAGCCGCCTGCGACACCGACGACGGACACCAGCCCGTTGAGCAGCACCGCCACCACCATCGACGCCAGCACGCGCGGGACGACCAGCCGGTGAATGGGGTCGATGCCCAGCACCTGCATCGCGTCGATCTCCTCGCGGATCTTCCGCGCCCCGAGGTCCGCGCAGATGGCCGTGCCGCCGGCGCCCGCGATCAGCAGCGCGGTGACGATCGGCGATGCCTCCCGCAGCACCGCGAGGACCGAGGCGGCCCCGGAGAACGACTGGGCGCCGAGCTGCCGGGTCAGACTGCCGATCTGCAGCGCGATGACCGCGCCGAAGGGAATGGACACGAGGGCCGTCGGCAGGATGGTGACGCTCGCGACGAACCAGGCCTGCTGGATGAACTCCCTTGCCTGGAAGGGCCGTCGGGGCACGGTCCGGACGACGTCCAGGGCCATCGCGAAGAGGTTCCCCGACTGCCTCAGCGCCCCGGTCGGCGACAGGCTCATGCGTCCGCCACCTCTTTCCGGTGCAGCTCGGCCTCGCGTCTCGCGATCGCCTCCCATCGGGGCGGGCGGGTGATACCCGGCCCCGGCAACAGTCGGGGCGTCAGAGCCTGACCGCCGGGAGTCTTCGTATGCGCTCCGTCGCCGAGCTGGGCCAGCTCCTGCTCGACCTGGGCGGCGTCCTTCTCCTCCGCCATGCCGATCGGGCCCTGCATCCGGCCGTTCAGAAACTGCCGTACGACCGGCTCGTCGCTGGACAACAGCTTCTCGCGGGGCCCGAACATGACCAGCTCGCGGCGGAACAACAGCCCGATGTTGTCCGGCACCTGCCGGGCGGAGGCGATGTCGTGCGTGACGATCAGGAACGTCGCGTTGATCTGCGCGTTGAGGTCGACGATGAGCTGGTTGAGGTACGCCACGCGCACCGGGTCGAGGCCCGAGTCCGGCTCGTCGAACAGAATGATCTCCGGGTCGAGCACCAGCGCCCGCGCCAGCCCGGCCCGCTTGCGCATTCCGCCGGAGATCTCGCCGGGCAGCTTCCCTTCGGACCCGAGCAGCCCGACCATGTCCATCTTCTCGAGCACGATGCGCCGGATCTGGCTCTCGGACTTGCGGGTGTGCTCGCGCAGCGGGAAGGCGATGTTGTCGTACAGGCTCATCGAGCCGAACAGCGCGCCGTCCTGGAACAGCACGCCGAAGAGCTTCCGCACTTCGTAGAGCTCGCGCTCGCGCAGCCTGGTCACGTCCCGGCCCGCGACTTTCACGGAACCGCGCTCCGGCTTGAGCAGTCCGACGAGCGTCTTGAGGAACACCGACTTGCCCGTGCCCGAGGGGCCGAGCATGACCGAGACCTCCCCGGCGGGCAGCGTCAGCGAGACGTCCTGCCAGATGACCTGGCGACCGAAGGACTTCGTCAGCCCTTCCACACAGATCTCGACACCCATCCGGTCCACCCTTCAGCCGTGGAGCAGCTCTGACATCTGCTCTACGGGGAGGGGCGGGGTGTCCGTCGCGAGGGACGCGGATTTTTTTCCGGGGTCTTGCGGCGGGGTTTCCGCCAGGTCGGCGGCGGCGTCTTTCCCGGCGGTGCTACTGGTTCTACGGCGGCGACTTTCGCGGTGGTGCTACTGGTTCTACGGCGGCGACTTTCCCGGTGGTGCTACTGGTTCTACGGCGGCGTCTATCCCGGTGGTGCTACTGGTTCTACGGCGGCGCCCTTGGCGCGGTTTTACGGCAGCGGGGTCGGCGTCGGTACGCCGGCCGGGGCGGAGGACGTGGCGGGGGACGTGGCGGGAGCCTCAGGGAGGGCCGGTAGCGTCGTCGGGATCGCGGACGCGGCCGGCAGATTGGGGAGGTCGGGGAGGTCGGATGCGTTCGGCAGGTCGGACACGCCGGACACGCCGGGGACGCCGGACACGCCGGACACGCCGGGGACGCCGGACACGCCGGGAACGGGCGGCACCGGCGACAGCGAGACGTCCGGCAGCGGTGGCACCGACAGTGGCAGCAGCGACCGGTCGTGATCGCCGGGCGGCACTGTCGGCGTCGGAGTCGGCGTCGCTTCGTGAGACGTCGAGGCGGCCGACAGATCACGGGCGTTCGGGGTGGCTGTCCGGCCGACGTCGTCGGGCCGGACGGTCCGCGTGGTCGCCTGGGCCATACGGGACACCGAGGGCCGGGGAGTGCCCTGCCCGTCCCCGTTCCCGTCGTGGACATACGGCAACACGAACCCCGCCACCACCAGGGTCGCGGCCGTCGAGGTCACCACCACAGCCTGCGCGTGTCCGCCCGCGCGAAGCTTCCCGCGCCCCCACAGGAACAGGGCGAGGCCCAGCGTCCCGGCCAGCGAGGTACGCAGCGTGCGCCGGGCCCGGGCGAGCAGCGACTCGACGGTCCGGTAGCTGAGCCCCATGCGCACGGCGACCTGGCCGACGTCGAGGTCCTCGGACTTCAGCCGGAGCGCTTCGGCCTGGCGCGCGGGCAGTTCCCCGCTGCGCACGGCCAGCCACTTGGCCTCGGCCCGGTCGCACACCGCCTCCTCGACGGGCACCGGGCCCGGCGCGACGAGCGTGGGGCTGCTGCGTACCTCGGCCTCGCGGTTGACCTGGCGGTACCGGTCGACGCACAGCCGCATGGTCACGGTCGTCAGCCAGGCGCCGAGGCGTTCGTCGTCCAGGTCGGGGCGCTCCGCGGCGCGCAGCATGGCCTCGTGCACCGCGTCCTCGGCGTCCTCAGGGCTCATCGACCTGCGCCGGGCCACCTTGAGCAGTTGTTCGCGGTGGCTCCACATGCGCTGCCAACGGTCGTGGGCCGCCTGTATCTCCGCAGGCATATCAGGCATGTCAGGCATGTCCATCGCCATGAGGACCCCTTCGCGCTCATCCGCCGGTCTCGTGCTGTCCGGCGGATGGCGACATTACCGCCCAGTATCCGCGGTTGTGGAGGGGGTGGAGGCCATCGAGTCCGCACTGTTGCTGCCCAGCGGAGCGCCGCTGGGCAGCAGGTCGCCGCCGGGCAACTCGATGTCCGTGCCCGGGGCGGGGAGTTGGGGTTCCTTCGTCTCCTCACCCCCGGCACCCCCGGCTGTCGGACCGGACGTGCCGGGGGTCGGCGAGGCAGGCGCGGACGCGGCCCGGGACGGGGAGGCGCTGGGACGGGGGGACGGGGTCGGCTTCGGCGTGGATTCCGGCGTGGATTCCGGCCTGTGTTCCGGCGCGGGTTTCGGCCGCGACGGCTCGGGGTGTCTCGAACCGTTCGCGGAGCTGTCCGGCACCACCCGGTGCCCTTCCAGGAAGTAGGCGTACCAGGCTCTGACCGTGCGGAGATATGCCTCCGAGTGGTTGTAGCCGAGGACCGCCCGGTCCAACGCGGCCGGGTCGGAGAGGTCCCGCCCGCCCGCGCACAGATAGCGCCCGGCGGCGAGTGCCGCGTCGAAGACGTTGCCCGGGTCGGCCCGCCCGTCGCCGTTGCCGTCCGCGCCCCAGCGGGTCCAGGTCGACGGGATGAACTGCATCGGCCCGACCGCCCGGTCGTAGGCCGGGTCCCCGTCGTACGCGCCGCCGTCGGTGTCCCGTACGACGGCGAAGGCGCCGCCGTCCAGTCGCGGCCCGAGGATCGGCGCCACGGTCGTACCGTCCGCCGTCACCCGACCGCCCAGCGCCTGCCCGGACTCCACCTGGCCGATCGCGGCCAGCAACTGCCAGCGCAGCCGGCAGCCGGGAGCGGTGCGCGCCAGCTCCGCCTCGGCGCGCCGGTAGGCGGCGAACACACTCGCCGGAAGCGCGGCGCCCGCCCCCGTCGCCGCCGCCCCAGGCACAGACGCCCCACGCTTGCGCTCCCGCGTCCGCAGCGGCGGGAGTGCGGTGCGGTACGGGGCGTCGCCCGACACGCTCGGCCCGTGCTCGACGGGTGCCTCCCGCTCGGGTACGGAGGCCCGTGCCGGGACCGCCCCCGGCGCCTGTGACGCGGTCAGCGCCGCCATGGCCACCGCCGCGATCACCGCACCCCTGGCACCTCTGACTCTGTGCCCTGCCACGTCGCGCTCCCCCCTGTGGGTTGATGTCGTCTGCTTCTGCTCTACGGGGGAGGGCGGGGCGTCCGTCGCACGGAGCGGGGAGATTTCGGAAGGCGGGGTCCGCACGCGCGTCCAGGAGAGGGTGAGCGGCTCGTCGGCGCTGCGCCGGCGCACTCCTCGCACCGCATTGATGCGGCGGGGACCGCGCAGGCGGTAGCCGTTCAGCTCCGTCTCGGCGTGAGGAAGCCCGTCGCTGAACCTGTCGATCGTGATCGCCTTCTTCCCCACCGGCTGGGCAGTCCACATCCATCCACCGTCACCGTGCCGCCTCCGGAGCCGTGACAGTCCGGATCGAGGACTGAGAGGAGGAGGCGGGAACACCGCCCGTGAGGCAGGGCAGAGCGATCTCCGCCCACACGACCTTGCCGGAGGGCGACCATGGCTCGCTGCCCCACCGAGCGGCCAGCGCATCGACGAGGAGCAGCCCGCGGCCTCCCTCATCGCCGGGGGTCGCGATACGACGGGGGAGGGGCCTGCGGTCGCCTCGCGGATCGGCGACTTCGATACGGAGCGTGCCCGAGGGTTCGACAGAGAGGCTGAGTCTGAACCCGCGTCCCTTCACGCACCCATGCGTGACCGCATTCGTCGCCAACTCGGCGACGACCAGCGCCACGGACTCGCCCACCTCGCAGCAGGCCGGCCAGCCCCACTCGCCGAGCTGATGCACAGCCAGGAGCCGGGCGAGGCGGGCGCCGCGAGGCGTGGCGCTGAAGAGCTGGGTGAACCGTCGGGTGGAGATTTCTGACTTCATGTCACTGAGCGTGGTCGCCCCGCTCTACCCTGACCAGGGAATCTCTCGGTACGCAGAGTGTGTGTACCGGTACGGACAGTGTCCTGTACGGGGTGTCGGCCGTGACCTCGTGAGGTGTGTGCGACAGCAGGGCGGGTGTGGGGATGACGGCCACGGAGCCGCAGGATACGTACGACGAAGGCGACCAGACGAGCGACCTGAACCGAGCAATCGGCAAGCAGGTCAAGGTACTTCGGGAGCGGGCCGGGTTCACGCAGAAGGAACTGGGGGACCGGCTCGGGTACAGCGAGGATCTGATCTCCTCGCTGGAGAGGGGGAGACGGACGCCGCAGGCTGAGTTCCTGGCGGCGGCGGACGAACTGCTCGATGCCAGCGGGATGTTGAAGGTGGCAATCGAGGACGTGGAGAAGGCCAAGGCGAAGGCGAGGGTTCGGCATCCGGCCTGGTTTCGGGACTACGCGCGCCTGGAGCGGCAGGCGGTTGAGATCAACGACTACAGCTGCCACGACATCCCTGGGCTGTTCCAGCCCGAACGGCGGATCCGGGCGTTGTACGAGATGCGGAAACCGTTGCTGGACGAGGAAACCATCGAGCAACGGGTGGCCTCTCGGCTGGCGCGGCAGGAGATCCTCACGCACTGGCCTCCTCCGATGATCACTGCGGTCATCGAGGAGTCGGTGTTGCGGCGCCCTCTCGGAGGGCGAGAGATCCACAAGGAGCAGCTGGAGCATCTGCTTCGACTCGGCAGGCTGCGAAACGTGGAACTGCAGGTGATGCCGAACGACCGTACAGAGCATGCCGGGATGGGCGGTTCCTTCATTCTGCTGACGCCCAAGGGGAAGCCGCAGCTGGGATACACCGAGGCACAGAGCTCCAGCCGACTGGTCACGGATCCTGAAGAGGTCCGTATCCTGGCCGCACAGTACGGCAGCATCAGGGCGCAGGCGCTTACCATGCAGGAGTCCCTCGCCTTGATCGAAAAGATGCTGGGAGAGCTATGAGCACTGCGGAACCCGCGCGCCTCGCCTGGTTCAAGAGCAGCTACAGCGGCAATGAGGGCGGCGCGTGTGTCGAAGTCGCGGTTACGCCCGACGCCGCCCACGTACGCGACTCGAAGGCCCCCGCCCGAGCCCAACTCGCCTTCCGCAGCCCGGAGTGGGCCGCGTTCGTGGACTTCGCGGCGGAATGCTGACATATAACGAGGGCTGTGAACGTTAGTCCGAATACCGGCAGGCCAGCCCAGTCCCACCGTTGACCCCACCATGATTGTCCGCCGCACGGCAGGCGGTCACGTCCTCCGGAGCCGTGTGCGCAGCTTCCCAAGCTGAGAGCACGAGTTCGGTCCCAGTCACCCGTGCCAGGGCGACCCCGGGTCGGTCGGCCAGGCAAACTCCTGCTGCCGCTCGGTGGCGCGACCTCTCCAGACTGCCGAACGTGGCCCCTCGCAAGCGCGAAGAACGGGAGTGACCGCCGTAAGCGGGCTCCCGCACCGCATCGGCGCTGTTCGGGCCATATGTGTCAGACTCACGGACTACCCTCATGAGCTGAAAAGACGTCACAGGTCGCCCATGCCGACCCCAGGGACGTTCACTCGGAGGAGGCTGCACCCTTGCGCGCACAAGAGATCACCTTTTTGAAGCTCGTTCAGGGGGAGAAGCAGTTTCAGGTGCCCCTCTACCAGCGCACGTACAGCTGGACGCGCAAGGAATTGCAGCGCTTGTGGGACGACCTGCTCGACCTGGTGGAGCAACAACTGGAGGGCGGCAGCCCCGCCTCCCACTTTCTGGGCTCTGTGGTTCTAGCGCCCGGGCAGTTGCAGGCCGGTGGCGTACAGCGCTGGCTGGTCGTGGACGGTCAGCAGCGGCTTACGACGATCATGCTGGCGTTCGCGGCATTGCGTGATCACATCAGGGACTCCAAGGCAGAGGGTGCGGAGCGAACGGCGGACCGCATTCACCGCCAATACCTAGTCAACGAGTTCCTAGAGGGCGACGACAACTTCCGGCTGCTTCCGACGCAGGCCGACAGATCGTCCTTCGGAGCCTGCGTCTTCAACAGTCCTCGCTCGGGCGGCGCCGACAACGTGGGCGCCGCGTACCGCTTCTTCCGCGGAGCGCTGGCAGCCGGTCAGAGCCAGTTCGGCGCGGGCTGGCCCGGCGCGGTGGAGACAGCTCTGCGCGAGCTGCTCTCCATCGTCGAGATCACGGCTGAGCGCGGCGACAACGTCTACCGGATCTTCGAGTCGATCAACAACACTGGCGTTGGACTGAGTCAGAGCGACCTGCTCCGCAACTACGTCTTCATGTTGCTTCCCAACCGGGGGGAACGCGTCTACCAGCAACTATGGCTGCCCATGCAGCAGCAGTTGGGGCCGAAGAACCTAGAGTTGCTCGTCTGGCTCGACCTTGTGGTGCGCGGGGAAAGCAAGACCAAGCAGACGGACATCTACCGCGTTCAGCAACAACGGCTCGAACCCCTGACAGGAAATGAAGAGGCGCTTGAGAAGGAGATCGCCGAACTCGCCCGCCGTGCCGAACTGCTCCGACGCATCCTCGACCCCTCGCTGGAGCCCCATCCGGCGCTTCGCCGCCAGTTGACACACCTGGCCAGCTGGGGCGGCCGTATCCACTATCCGGTCGCGCTCCATTTGCTCGATCTCGTGGACGCCGGAGGCGCCGACGCCGAAGAAGCGGCCGAGGCTCTCGGGTATGTGGAAGGCTTCCTGGTCCGCCGAATGCTATGCCAATCCAACACCCAAGGGCTGAACCGGCTGTTCATGACGATGCCGGGCGACATGGAGCCGGACCAGCCACCGGCTGTGGCGGTAAGGCGTTACCTCTCCGGCCGGCGCCGCGGATGGCCCACCGATGCGCAGGTGACGGAGGGAATTCGCACCAAGCCCTTCTACTGGGCGGGTCAGCCCCAGCAGCGCGCGTATGTGCTGCAACGCCTTGAGGAAAGCTACGGCTCCGCGGAACCCGTCGACTTCAACCGCGCCCGGCTCACCGTCGAGCATGTTCTGCCGCAGAGGCCGGCTCAAGCCTGGCTCGACCTGCTCGCCGAGGACACCGCCGACGGCCAAACGCCACAGGAACTGCACGACCTACTCGTCCACACCCTAGGGAATCTCACTCTCTCGGCCGAGAACTCCAAACTCTCGAACCATCCCTTCGAGCGTAAGCAGCAGATTCTGGAGGCCAGTGCCCTGCGGATGAATCAGGAGATCGCCGCGACCCCTCGTTGGGGTCGACAGGAGATCACGGACCGTGCTGACAACCTGGCAGCCCGCGCCACCGCCCTCTGGCCGGGTCCGGAGAACGAACAGCACTCAGACAGCGAGGAGTGGCCGGGCTGGGCTGAGCTGCGTGCTGCTCTGATCGCCATGCCCACCGGAACCTGGACCACGTACGGCGACATAGCCGAGCTGATCGGCAGCCACCCGGTGCCCGTCGGCAACTTCCTGGCCACGAAGAGCGGCGTTCCCGGTGCATACCGTGTACTAACCGCTGCTGGAAGGGTCTCCGCGTCATTCCGCTGGCCCAGCGACGAGTACGGCGGGAACCCTCGCACGCTCCTGGAGGCCGAAGGAGTCCCGTTCGACACCAGCGGAAAGGCACGACGCTCCCACCGCTTGACCGCAGAGGATCTGGCCTCGCTCCTGGGCAGGGATGTACCCGAGGTCGGTTCGGCGGGGGGCTCCGCCCAGTTCGAAGAACAGGACCGAAAGCCCGCTGATCGAGCTGTACGCTTCTCGGAATTGTTGCGGGCGAACCGACCGGATGCTGCCGAGGGTGTTCTGTCCTTCCTCCGGGCATGGGAAGAGCTCGCCCCCGGCTGCCATCTCGACTACGGCAAGGGCACCGAGACCAGCTGTTTCCTCATGCTGCGCCGTGGAACGTCAGCCCGCATCGACACCATCTGGCCATTCACGCTCTACCCGGTTTTCGGCACGGTCGACGTCGTGTTCCAGTACATGCGCTCTCGCCCTCCGTTTGACGACAGTGCGCTGCGCCGAGAGTTCATGGACCGATTGAACTCCGCCGAGGGGATCGAACTAGCCGAGGCAAAACTGGAGTTGCGCCCGTCGTTCCCTCTCGAAGTGCTGGCCAGCCGCTCGGAAGAGATCATCGCCGCGTTGTCTTGGTTCGTCGAACAGGTCACTCGGTATGAGGAGCAGGGCTGAGCGGGGACTGATACGGCTACAACTGCCCCTACCCGGCCGACGCCTTGCCCCCTCGCACTGGCAAGCATCCGTGCTGGCATCGATCGCCAGCGCTGCTGTTTCAACCGCCGTAATGCAAGCCTGACTCCAGCGTTTGCAAGCGGGTGACATCCCACAGCTGACATCAACGACGCCGGACACGGGCGTACACCAGCGCCTCTGTCCGACCGTCGCACCAGGCTTACAACCACAGCCGGAGAGGGGTCGGACCGAACTCCTAAAGTGGATGTCGCAAGACCGAATCCTGTCGGGAGTACAGCAAGAAGCACCAGCGCCTGCTGGGGCTGGAGTGATCAGGGATCTTGTGTTGATGGGTGATCGGCCTGTTGCTGGTGGTCGGCTGGGGTGGTTTGGATTTTTCAGTGTCTGCGGGGGATAGGTCTGCATCGTCGTCGCGTTGGGCGGCGCGGATGTAGGGAGGACGAAAGTGCGGTTAGAGGTGCGGGTCGAGTCGACTGGAACGGAACTGCGTTCGCTGCAGGGCTGGTTGCGTGCGGATCCGGTGGTGCGTCGGTCGACCGTGGTGGAGGTGGGGGGCAGTGTGCCGAGGCCTGGGGAGATGGGCACGGGGCTTGACGTGCTGGGGCTGGTGACGGGGAACGGGTGGAGTGCGGCATCCTTCGTGCTGGCGCTGGCGGCGTGGCGGCAGAGCCGACCGCAGCGACCGCGGGTGGAGATCCGCCGAGGGGACACGGTCATCGTGCTCACAGACTGCTCGCAGGAGGAGGTAGAGCGGGCGACGCGGGCGCTTGCCGCCGCCGACAGCGATGAGGGCGGCAACCGGTGAGCGTGCTGCCCGACCCGGGGGCGACACGGGCGGTGCTCGTGGGCACGAGCCGCTACCAGCATCTTGAGCAGCTGCCTGCGGTCTCGAACAATCTGCAGGCCCTCGCCAGCCTCTTGTGCGGCCCGCTGTCGTTGCAGCTGCCGGAGCGGCATGTGAGCGTCGTGGAGAATCCGGATGCCGCGCACACCGTGGTGGGCGCGGTGAGGCAGGCGGCGGCCGAGGCCACCGACACCCTGATCGTCTACTTCGCCGGGCATGGTCTTGTCGACGCGCAGGATGAGCTCAGTCTGGCCTTACCACACACTGAGTTCGGCCGCGTCGAGACCGGCCTGCCCTATGACTGGCTGCGCCAAGTCCTTCTGCTGGACTCCCGGGCCGAGCGTCATGTCGTGATTCTGGATTGCTGCTACAGCGGCCGGGCCCTGGGGAGGATGAGCGCCGAGCCCACCCTCGCCGACCAGGCGGCCGTGGAGGGCAGCTTTCTCCTGGCGGCCGCCGCCGAGACCCGCACCGCTCTGGCGCCGGTGGGAGAGACCTACACAGCCTTCACCGGCGCACTGCTCGACACACTGCGCCGTGGCATACCCGGCGCTCCCGCACTGCTCGATCTGGGGGTTCTCTATCGGCACCTGCGTCTGACGCTGGAAGCGAGGGGGCATCCCGTTCCGCAGGCCCGGGACCGCAACAGCGGTGCCGAGGTTGCACTCGGACGCAATCACACGGATCTCCCCACCACGTCCGCCCCTGCTACGCCCGGCGTGGACGCCGGTGAGCGTGCGTGGCCGGATCCGCATGCGGTCCGCACCGTCACGGGGTTCTTCACCGCCCTCGCGGACGTACGCGTGATCAGCGGTCTGACCCACCAGGCAGTCAGCCAGCGTTCGGCCGGACGCATATCGGCAGGCACCGTCAGCTGTCTACTCAACCGCGGCACTCTTCCTACCACCTGGGGCACGACGGCCGCCTACCTCTCGGCCTGTGGTGTCTCCGACGATCAGGTCACGCAGTGGCAGGCCGTCTGGCAGCAGCTGCGAGCGCAGGAGGCGTCAGCAGACGCGACGACCCCGGAAGTTCCCCGCAGGGCCGGCACTGAGAAGGGACAGACTTGGCAGCGGCCCTTCTCGGTCTTCCGTCGGAAACGGGATCATTGACCAGGTACGGCAGAAGCCGAGGCGCTGGAGGTCTGGGGGTGGGGCGGCTTGTCGGAGTCGTCGGCCCCGTCTGCGAACAGGGTGTTCCATCCGGCGATGGCCAGAAGTACGCCCGCCAGGACGAGACCCGTGGACGGCTTCCACCGGCTGGACGCCGACGACGGCTTCACATGGTGTCCTGCCCGGTAGTACCCCTTGCGGCTCTTCGCTTTTGCCACAGCTACACGTCCCCGTTCAGTGCGACTGCATTGTCGTGCAGAGTCTCGCAGCGATCGGGTCGTGCCCGTGCCTGAACGGCTAAGCACGGCTGATTCTGCACTGCTGGAGGAGTGATCTGCTGGCGACGCCCCAAGAAGGCACGCTCGTGATCGTGTTACGAGCTCCAATGAAGGAGTACAAGCCCCGGATAGAGACCTCGTCATCCGCTGATCGGGCTCGGATCCACCTCTAAAGCGGTGCTCGGCTAGCCGTGGCCTATCTGTGGACTGGTCTCGTCAGATCTGCCACGCGCAGGGCCGTGACCTGCCACGTTGCCCAGGGCCCAAGCGGCCTCCGGAGCCGTGTGCGCAAGTTCAAACCCTGGTTGGACGCCCCGAGCCTGTGGCCGACGGCGTTCCGCTCAAGCGCGCGGTCCCGCACCGCTGCCATGTCGCGAGCGAGAGCACAACCCTGAGCGCTGCCGACCAACTCGTCTTCAAGGCCTTGGCGCCCGCGCCCGTCATGATCCTCCCGGCCGGGCACGCAGGCTGAACCACTAGTGCGCCAAGTTCTCACTCGCCGTGATACTTGGGTGGCAGCCGTCCTTGGCTCACTTCCTCCTTTTCCGAGCCTGCATCCGTAACTGCGCGGTGGCCACCGGCGGGTGACCGCTATTCGTACGGGTGGAACTACACAAGTGCTGGCACCTCGACCCCGGCTACCGGATGGATGAGGGACCGTAGCTTCGCGCGGGTCTCCCGGTCCGTCGAGTAGACGATCGTGCCGACCATGCCGCGGGTCAGCAGGACCTTGTAGGTGTTGCGGATGAGCCGGTCGATGTCCTCGTCAGTTGTCGCCTTGGTGAAGGACGGGTCCTTCGATGCTGACCGGTCGACGACCCAGCGGTCCGTCCGCCACACCAGGTCGGGCCCGAGGATCACGCCTGACCAGTCGTACTCGAAGCCCTGGGCGGTGTAGACGCAGCCGACCTGGCCGAAGCCGGCCGGGTCGGTGGCCCAGAGAGGGGCGGGTGGCGCCCCGAGTGCGGACCTGTCGCCGTACAGGTTCCAGGGTCGGGCCCACTCGCCGATGACGACGTCGGTCGGGAGCGTCGTCATGTCCGGGGTGATCTTCGTGGTCCATTTCCAGCAGTAGCCGGCCGATATCCGCGCGCCGTAGCCCTCCTCGCGGCGCGCGAGGAGGAAGTCCTCCAGTTCCTGGGGGTTTTCGGCGGTCAGCAGTTGGAACTTGCCGTCCGGCTCCCAGTGGTGGGGTGTGCCGCCGTCCAGGCCGAGCAGGTCGATGACCCACTTCTCGTACGCCTCGCTGCCGCCGCAGCGGAACTGGCCGTCCAGCTCTACGACCGTGCAGTCGAGGCCGGCCGCGGCGGCGGCCTGTTGGATCTCCGCCTTGGTCCCCATCTCGCCGGGGCGCACCACCTGGTGCTGGTCGAGGAGGAACACCGGCACCCTGGCCGCGTCGATCAATTCCGCCACCTGGGGGCGGCCGGTGCGCAGTTCCGCTTTCGTGTAGCGGTTGGCGGAGGTCTTCCGCAGACGGTGGGCCTCGTCGCAGATCAGTACGTCGAGGTCGTTCGGTTCCGCGTCCATGAAGCTGTTGAAGTACTTGAACAGCTGCTGGACCTCGCGCTTCCGGTCCCCCGCCACCTTCCGCATCGTCTTGGTGAACGACTGCGAGCCGGTCGCGTGCAACGCGGGCACCCCGCGCCGGTACAGCTCGCCCAGCAGCGACATCGCGATCACGCTCTTGCCGGAGCCGGGACCGCCGGTCACCACGATCACCTGCTTGCGATTGGACCGCTTGGCCTTCCGTACGGCGGACATCACCCTTTCGTAGGCGATCCGCTGCTCGGCGATCAGTACGAACTGCTCGCGGTCGCGGATCTCGGCCGCCGCGACGGACATCAGCTGCTTCGACGGCCGTACCTTGGCGTCGAGCAGTACGTCCGCCGCCTGTGCACCGGGCTTGGCGGCGAGTCGCGAGCGCAGGAAGTCGAGGAAGGCACCGCGTCGTTCGCCGGTGTACATCCGGCCGTGCTGGTCCTCCTTGACGCTGCGCAGCCCCGCGACCCCGAACTCGGTCGCGTTGTGGAGGAAGGCGACACCTGCCAGTGACTTGGGCATCCGCTCCAGCGCGCCGTTGAACGACAGCAGGTATTCGCAGTAGCCCCGCACCTGTTCGATCGGGTTGAGTACGGGCTACGCGTAGGAGTCGATCCGGCACAGCAGCGGCTCGTCCTCTTCCGGGTAAGCCGAGCTCCACTGCTTGAGTTCTACGACGACGTACGACGGTTCGCGGGTGGTCGGGTGCACACCGGCGAGTACGGCGTCGGCACGCTTGCTGGTGAGAGGCAGGCTGTATTCGACGAGGACCTCGACGTCGTCGAGATCGGCCTCGATGAGCGCGTTGACGAGCGCGGGCAGGCTTCGTTCCCAGGACCGTATCTCCGCCGGTGCGGGCCTCCGGCCGTGTTGGTGACGGAAGTTCTCGGTCAGATGCAGTGCCAGCGACCCTTCGAGGATGCGGGTGGCCACAGACGCCGCAGACTCACGGAACAGCAAGAAAATGCCCCCAGGCAGCACGAAGAAGACTCGTGCGGGTGGGGGCATGTCCTCGGGTGTCCGCCGCGCGGGCGGAACCAGGAAGCCCGTCGGGCCGCTGAGATGGTGCTCACCATCCTAGGTGAGCGTGCCGATCACGTGGAGGGGACGGAGGCGGGTTCGGTCAGGCGGAGCGGTGGAGCAGGAAGGGCTGCGTAGCGGGGCGCATGGGGCAGGCTGTCGGTCCAGCAATCCAGCTGATCTGACGACGCGTGCGGAGAATCCAGGTGTGCGCACACCTACGAACCACGCCGCTGCCGACGGCACGTCAGGTCAGTCCCGCGCCCGGTCCTGCCAGTACCGAAAGGTCCTGGCGGCGTCGGGGACGAGGTCCCAGGGGTGGGCCGTCATGTGGCGGCCGATGCGGCGGAAGACGGGGGTGGCGTCCTCGGTGCGCTTCATCCGGGTCAGGGCGAACGCGAGCAGATTGAGGTCGGCGAGTGCTTCGGCGTGGGGTGGGGCGTCCGCGTGGAACCATTTGGTCAGAGCGGTGGTCGCCTCGACGGCTGCCTGGGGTTCGTACCAGTGTCCGTCGGCTGCGAAGGAGCCGGCGGAGTCGTTGGCCGTTCGGTAGGCGACGAGTTCGACCCTGGCTGCGAGGGGGAGTAGGACCACTGGTGATCCGTGAGGGGCCTGGCTCGTGCAGCGCTCCGCGAAGTCGATCATCTGCATGAGCGTTCCGTGGCCGCGTGGGGAGAGGTGGCGCAGCATCTGGTGGTATGCGGTCCGGTTCCACGGGTCGCGGTCGACCGCCTCGGTCCACACCGGGACGGCCGCGTGCGGCGGGGATCCGCAGGAGTACATCAGCCGTAGGACGGCCAGCCACGGGGTGGGATCCTCCGGGACGGCATCTGCCGCTCGGCGGCAGTCGCCGTACACGTCCCATACGTCCGACCAGTCGGTCTTCTCCTTCACCTGGGCGACCCGGGCGCAAGCCCGAACGACCAGGGCGTCGGGGTCCCGTGGGCAGTCCTTGACCCATCGGTCCGTGACGACCGGCGGCAGGGTGTGGGCCAGTACGGAGATCCGGTGCACCCGCCGGTCCCAGTCGCGGCCCGTGGCACGTAGCAGTTCGGCCGCGGGCGTCCACAGCGGGCGGGTCGCTCCGGCGCCGAGGCCGTGCATCTGCTGCGAAGGGCGCAACTCGGTGAGGGTCCGGTGCAGTTGGCGGTCGTCGAGCTCAGGGCCTGTGACCACGGGGGTTCGGCGTCGCAGCATGGCAGGCAGTCCCGGGGAAGGGGGGGAGGACGGAGGACGGAGGACGGAGGGAGGGGGCAGGGCTTGGCTGATGGGCCCTCACGGGGGATCGGGCAACCGGGGTGACCGGCGCGTGACGTAGCCGCCTCTCATCTCCGTCGTGCTTGCCCGTCTGCGCAAGAGTTGCCCGAACACGTTGTGTGGTTGACAGCGAATCGCCGGAGATTTCCTGCGCTTCCTTGCGGGCTCACCGCGGAGTTTCGGCGAGACGCTGGGCCGGTCCGAGCCGGCGTCGGCCCGGACCGTTCCCGGACCAGTGCGAAGATCACCACGCCGGCGGCCGCCAGGGTGGACAGGACCACCTGGTCGCGGCCGCCGCCCTCAGCCGTGTCGGTCAGCATGTAGCCCAGGGCGACGGTGATGAGGGCGATGGTCGCCCAGGTCAGGTAGAGGTAGAGGTACAGATAGAGATAGAGCTACATCCGGACGATCAGTTTCTCCGGCGACTCCCGTTCGATGATCTTGCGCATCCGCGTGATCGAGGTGTGAAGAAGGCCACATGGTCTGACGGGGTCGCCACTCCCTGCTCATGGCGCATGGGAAACCTTCAATCTCGTTCTGCTGTGGAGTTCGGCTGAAAGTCACAAGTTCGGGCCGCGCCGGGCGGATTGCTCTTGCGGCACTCCAATGTGCTGTCGGCTGAAGCTTCTTGCCACCTCACTGACTCCGATCCGGTCCATGAGGAGACGCAGGCCTGTATGTGGGCATGTGGAGGGGTGTGGCTGAAAATCTCCGACGGGATTGCGGCAACCCGCCAGGAAGCCGGTGAATGCGAGGAAGAGGTCGCAAACGGCGGTGAAGGAGACGCGCAGCGGACTTTGAGTGACGGCGGTATTCGGCTGCTGCCGCCCTGCGAGTTGTAACCCTTCTCGCGTGTCCTGAGCTGATCTAGGCTCCTGGCGACCGCGAGGCGTGGGGGCACGCGCAGTCCGGCGTTCTCGGATCCGGATCTTCCTTGCGGTCGCGGGCGTTCGGCGCTCATGGAGGGGGAGGGGGAGGGGGACGTCATGCGAGTCGATGCCATGGCTCGGCGTGTTCGGTGCCGTGCTGTCAGTCCGTCAAGGGTTCTCCGGACCCTGCTCAGGACTCTGAAACCGAACCTCAACGCGGCAATGGGGATACCGGGAGCCTGAAAAGTTTCAGGCAGCCGCAGCCTGTTTCCCGCCGGGGCCGCCCGTATGTCCCATCTCCGGCATGTCCGCCTCTCCCCTCAGAACCCGCCCTATCCGGTACTTCTCGTGGCATCGCGTCCCCGGATCCATTCCTCAGCAACACGCTCACCTCCCCAGAAAGGACGGACATTGGACGAGAAAGTCCTCGACGCGCAGAAGTGGGTCAACTCCACCTACGGCGGCGTCTCCGGATACGTGCGCTGCCCGGAGGACGGCCGTACCGGATGGTCCACCATGCTCGCGCTGACCATGGGGCTCCAGCACGAGTTGGGCATCAGTCCCGTGGTCGCCAGTTTCGGTCCGACCACGCTGGCCAAGCTCTCGGCGCTCGGTGACATCGGGTTCGGGTGGGACAAGAACGCGAATATCGTGCGCATTCTGCAGCACGGGCTGTTCTGCAAGGGGTATTGGGGGGCCAACGGCTACGGCGAGTACGGGGCCGTGACCACGGAGGCCGTCAAGGCTCTCCGGGGCGATATGGGGCTGCCCGACGGGGGGACGGGTACGACCGGCGGGGTCACCACCGCGAAGATCTTCAAGTGCATCCTGAACATGGACGCCTACATCCGGGTCTCCGGCGGTACGGACGAGGTGCGCTCGATCCAGCGGTGGCTCAACGGGCGTTACTGGACGAAGGACGCCTACAGCATCGGGCCGGCCGACGGGATCTACTCCCGGGACGTGCAGAAGGCGCTGATGATCGCCATCCAGTACGAGTTGGGGATCGCCTCACCCAACGGCAACTTCGGGCCCGCCACTCAGGACGGGCTGAAGACCAAGAACCTCGGCGAGGGCGACTCCGGGCTGTGGGTCGAGTTGTTCTCGGCCGCCTGCGTGTTCAACTCTCCCGTTCCGACCGGGACCAGTGCCACGGGTACGCCCACCACCTGGCGCAGCAGCTACGACGGCAAGCTTCGCGCATGGGTCGAGATATTCCAGCGGTTCTCCAAGCTGACCGCCAACGGCCGCGCCGACTTCCAGACCTGGGCGCAGTTGCTGGTCTCGACGGGCGACCCGGACCGGCCCGCCAGCGGCAGCGACACGCGGTTCGAGATCACCGCGTCCCGGGCCCAGTGGCTGCGCAACAACGGCTTCGCGGTCGTGGGCCGTTACCTCTACGACCCTCCCGGCTCCACCCTGGACAAGGAGATCAAGCCGGGAGAGCTCCAGACCATCTTCAGCAACGGGCTGAAGGTGTTCCCCATCTACCAGGACAACGCCCGGGCGCTGGGCGACTTCACCTACACCCAGGGCTACCAGCACGCGCTCAACGCCCACAAGCTGGCCTCGGAGTACGGCTTCAACCGCGGCACCGTCATCTACTTCGCGGTGGACTACGACGCCACCCGCGAGGAGATCGACGCCGCCATCGTGCCGTACTTCCACGGTGTGGCCGCCGGACTGGCGTACAACGGCAAGCGCTATGTGCACGGCGTCTACGGGTCGCGGAACGTGTGCACGGTCGTCAGCCGGCAGACCGGCGCCCGCTACTCCTTCGTCTCGGGCATGTCGTGGGGCTTCTCCGGCAACCTCGGCTTCCCGATCCCGGCGAACTGGTCCTACAACCAGATCAAGGAGTTCAAGGTCACCAACGGGTCGGACACGTTCGACCTCGACCGTGACGTCGTCTCCGGCGCCGACCCCGGCCAGAGCAGCGTCAACAAACCGTCCGGGCCGGCCGACGAGTTCATCAACTACGTCCAGCGGCTGTACGACCTCGCGCTCACCTACACCGGCAGCGACCGGAACAAGTCCCAGCTGGTGATGGAGTACATCCGGCACCAGAAGTACGGCGGCGGCGACTGGGAGTTCCTGATCGGCGGCGTCGACGGCGGGTTCGTCGACTACGCCAACAGCAACGGTTTCTCGGTGATGACCGACTTCACCGACCCGTACACCGCGTACGAACTGGGTGCCGAGCACCTCATGGCCTCCGCCAACGGGCACTTCGTCGCCTGGATGCCCTCCAACCCGAAGTCGGTGAACGAGGGCGACATCGCGGGCTGGGGCGGCGACCTGCTCACCCTCTACGTCGACTGGCGGCGCGCGTCGGGGCAGTACCCCGACGGCCGTAACTTCGTGCAGCTGAAGATGGCCAAGGTGGGGGTCGCCTCCAGCTTCGGCTACAACGACCTCATCGAGGACGCCGACGCCTGGCTGCTGGCCAAAGCGGTCCGCGACGGCAGGACCATCGTCCAGGCCGTCCGGGACCTGTACAACGGCGGCGGCGGTCTGCGGCGGTTCAACAGTTACTGGTCCGGACGCTTCAACGGGAACACGGAGGACGCCAAGTTCCTCGCGCACAATATTCTGACCGCCGCCGATGACAAGGAAGTCGTGGCCGGCCAGGTCGGTCTGGTGACGGTCCGCGGCGGCATCGCGACTCTCCCGGCCATGCTCGGCTACGACGAACTGGAGCCGTTCGAGCAGGGTTTCGTCGATGTGCTGCTGGCCCGGACCGGAACCGAGCAGCGCCTTCAGGCGACGTACGAGGCGAACCATGAGAAGTACCTGAAGGCCGCCAAGGCCCGCGCGGCCCGAAACTGAACACCGCGACTGAACACCGCGACTGAACGGCCGCGACTGAACGGCTGTGACCGAAAGGCCGCGGCTGAACGTCCGGCACCGAACGGTCCGCAACTGAACTACCCGCAATGGAACGAAGGGACCCGGTCGTCAGTGGACGCCCTCTCGGCACCGGCCGCCATCGCTGTGCCCCTGCTCCTCCTGGCCGTGCTCGGACTGCGCGGGTGGAAGACCGCGCGCGGTCCGCGTCCCCGCCGGTGGGAACGCCCCGGATGGTGGATCCTCGCCGCGGTGTTCCTGGCCGCCGTCGGCTTCGTCACCTGGTTCATCGGGATCTTCTCCGGTGGGCTCGACCCCGGGGAGACCTGTGCGCAGCGTGGCATCCGCTATGACGACGCCTACCGGGCGGAGCACTGGCGTGAACCGTCGCGCTGGTTTCCGCTGCACAACAAATGCAACGCCCACCACGACCTGGTCCCCGCCTTCGTCAATCCCACTCTCATCGCTGTCGTCGTCCTGCTCCTCGGTTGTGTGGCGGGGGCCGTCGCGGCAGCGGTCATCGGAAGGAACAAGCGTGAGACACGAGTTTGACCGGCGCGGCGTCCTCATGGCCGGTGCCGCCCTCGGAGCCACCACGGCTCTGACCGCAGCCCTGCCCGGCATCGCCCACGCGGACGAGATGGCCCAGGCGGCCGAGGGTGCTCAGCCGCCCGCGGACCCCCGCTGGTCCGGCGGGACGTCGGCGAACGGCTGGCCCGTCCTGGAGGAGGCGAAGGGGTTCCGGATCGAGGGCTCCGGCCAGTCCGTGCGCCTCGCCGACGGCGACGCGGCGGTGATCCTGCTGCACGTGGCCCGCCGGTTCCACTACGAGGTGGACCAGCTGCGCGCCGGCGACGTCACCGGCCACTCCACGGACCGCACCGTCACGCAGGACTACGAGTCCAACCACCTCTCGGGCAGCGCCCTGGCGATCCGGCCGCACGCCTACCCGGCCGGCGTCAAGGGCGGCCTGTATCCGCAGGAACTGGTCGTGGTGCGGGACATCTTGGCCGAGTTGGACGGCGTGGTCGCGTGGGGCGGTGACTTCGGCACGCCCAAGGAATCCCACTTCGAGATCGCGTACCGGCCGGGCCACCCGAAGGTGAAGGGCGTGGCCCGCACGATCCGCGGCTGGCGGGACGGCCCCGGCAACGAGGGCGCGGGCACCGTCGACGCCTTCGACCCCCGCCGACGCCGGCGGGCCCAGGCGTTCGCACGGCACGCCGCCTAGCCAGGCCGGTCTCCGTCCGGTGCCGCCCCGGCTGACGCCGCCGACCGCCGGGGCGGCGTCCCGTTCGCCTTCTCACTCGTGCGCGACAGCCGTGCGGGACTGCCGTGAGAGACTGCCGTGCGGGATCGCCGTGATGCGTTGCGTCGAGGACTGCCGTGAAGGACCGCGCTCCGTGTCCATGTCCCGCGTCTTCTACGTGAGCCCGCCCCGAACGCGCTGGGCGCCTTTCCGACGCCGTGCAACCTTCCACCCGACTCGGGCGTGACAAGGCGGTGAGGGCACGACCCCTCAACCAGTGATGTGGAGGGGGCAATGCGTGATGCACGCGTCTTCGACGACTTCTACGCCGGCCATGTGCGTCGGTTGACCAGCCAGATGTACGCGATGACAGGCAGCCTCGCCGAGGCCGAGGATCTGGTGCAGGAGGCCTTCGCCCGGGCCTGGCAGAACTGGGAGAAGGTGTCCGGCTACGCGGATCCGGAGGCATGGGTGCGTTCGGTGGCCTGCCGTATCCGGGTGAGCCTCTGGCGGAAGGCGGCCAACCGGCTCACAGCCCACCGCCGCCACGGCATACCCGACGAGGTTCCGGGTGTCAGCTCTGACTACGTCGCCATCGTCGCGGCGTTGCGGCGCATCCCCTACGAGCAGCGGCGGGCGATCGTGCTGCATCACCTGGTCGGGCTGTCCGTCGAGGAGACCGCGCGGGAAACCGAAGTCGCGCCGGGAACGGTCAAGGCCCGGCTGTCGCGCGGGCGCCAGTCGATGGCGCGGCATCTGTCCGACCTCGCGGGCGAGGGCCCGGACGGTGCCGCCCGCCCACCCGGTTCGCGGCCACCCGGTTCCCGCCCAGCCGGTTCGCCCCCACCCGGTTCACGGCCGGCCGTCTCGGCACCCGGCACCGCTCCCGCTGTCGCAACCGACGTCCCCGGCTCCGCCGGCCAGGAGGTGCACCACCATGACTGAGGACTTCGAAGCCATCCTCCAGGCGGGGTCCCAGGAGCTCGCCACGCGAACCGGCGCCCGGCCCGCCGCGATGGTCCGGGCTCGCGGCGACGTTCTGCGGCGCCGTCACCGGATGGCGACCGCCGCACTGGCCGTCGCCCTCGTCGCCGCGGTGGGCGGCGGTGCCTTCGCCGTCACCGGCCGTTCCTCCCACGATGCTTTGCCCGAGGCGGTCGGGAGCCCGACCACAGCGCCCACGTCCACGGCCCCGCCGACCGTGACACCGACGAACCCCGCCGGGAAGCCGGACGGCTCGGCGGCCCCGCCCCCGTCGCCCTCCTCACCGGCGTGCCGTTCCCTGGTGGTGCCACAGGAGGTCAAAGACGCGGTGACCCTGGCATACCGGCGGTCGCAGCCGGGACTGGTGCACATCGCCCCGGTCAAGGGCACCTTCTACTACGGCCGGTGCGGCGGCGTCTTCTACGCGGGAACCTCCTTCACACCGACGGCCGACGCCACCGAGAACGAACTGGTCCAGCTACAGGACGCGGGGGGCGCGGAGAAGTACTTCACCAAGGCCGAGGCCGAGGGCAGTGCGTGGACCTTTGTGGACGGTGACGGGCTCCCGCGCGATCCCCGGGGCTGCGCCGCCATCCCCGAGATCCCGGCACGGCTGGCCGCGCTCTGGGGTGACTGCCTCGGCCGGCCCTGAAAAAAGCCGGACGGCGCCCCGCCGGATCTCAGGACGTGGCCGATGGCCCGCCGGCGGGGAGGGCCGGCGGGCCATCGGCAGGACCTGGTCGTTCGGTCAGGGGGCGATGTCCCACTGCCGGCACGCGTTGTCGAGTTGCTGCCACCGCCGTCCAGCTGTGGCGCAGCCCGGTGTCAGGTCAGCGTCAGTTCCAGGACCGTCACCGACAGCGGTGGCAGTGTGCTCGTGAAGGTTGCCGCCGCGCCCGTCACCGTGGTGGATCTCGGTGCGAGCGTGTTGGGCTCGGTCAGGGTGTTGGTCGTGGTGGGGGACGGGCCCGTCAGGACGGTGGCCCTGGCGTTCTTCTTGACCCCCTTCGCCAGGCCCTGGAGTTCCACCGGCACATCCACCGTCTCCGTCCCGTAGTTCACCACCGCGAGGTACAGGTGATTCCCGGAGCGGGTGGCGACCGTGGCCAGGCCGGGCAGCGCGCGTGCCGTGGCCGGGAGGACCGTTTCGCCCAGGTTGTTCGTCAGCATCTGCTGGGCCCAGTAGCTGGGGGAGACGTAGCTGGTCTGGTTGTCGTAGGCGATCAGGTTGGTGGCCCAGACGTTGTTCTTCACGTGCGAGAAGAGCGGGGCGTAGCACTCCATCAGGACCTGGTCCGAGTTGCGGATCAGACCGGCCAGCCAGGCCGCGTCGCCCAGCGCGGCGTTGAGGTCGGGGGTGGGGCGGCCCTCCTGGGCGGCCCACTCGCCCACGAAGACCTTCGTCGAGGCGCGGTCGCGGTTGTCGTACTTGTGGGTGGAGGCCTGGGCGGCGGACGGGGCCAGGTAGTAGTGCTCGTCGATCAGGTCCGGGGTGCGGCTGGTGACGGTCGTCGTGGCTATCAGTTTCAGGTGCGGGTACTTCGCCTTGATCGCGTCGTGGAAGGCCGTGAACCGGGCGTCGTAGGAGCCCGAGGAGTCGAACCAGTCCTCGTTGCCTATCTCCACGAACTCCAGGGGGAACGGCTTCGGGTGGCCGTCGGCGGCACGCTTCGCGCCCCACGTGCTGGTGACCGGACCCGTGACGTACTCGATCTCGTCGAGGGCGTCCTGGACGAAGGGGTCGAGTGCGGCGCCGGTGACGTGTTCGCCCTTCAGCGTGTAGCCGGCGAACACCGCAAGGACCGGCTGGGCGCGCATGTCCTCGACCCAGTGCAGGTATTCGAGGAGGCCGAGGCCGTCCGTGGACCAGTAGCCCCACGCGTCGTCCAGGTGGCCGGGGCGCTCCCAGACCGGGCCGATGGTGTTCTTCCAGTTGAAGCGGGTTGCGATCGTGTTGCCCTCGAGGAAGTTTCCGCCGGGGAAGCGCAGGAACTTCGGCTTCAGGGCGACCAATTTCTCCATCAGGTCGATGCGTAGGCCGTTGGGGCGGTTGTTGTAGGTGGGCGGGAAGAGGGAGACGTGCTGGAGCCACAGGGTCTCGCCCGCGGCGGCCGGGTCGGTGGTCGTGACGGTCAGTCTCGCGTCGCCGGTGACCGGGGCGTCCGCACCTGTGAGCAGGGTCAGTTCGAAGGGGCGGTCGGGGAACGCGGTGCCGATGTCCGGGATCCGCGCGGAGGCGTACACCGTCGCGCCGTCCGCCGACTCCATGGCCACCGTGAGCGGGCCGATTCGGCGCGATGCCTTGGCGAACAGGCGGGCGGTGTAGGTGGTTCGGGGGCGTACGGGTATGCCCCAGAAGCCGTCGTTGGACACGCCGGCCCGGTTCCCGGCGCCTGTGCCACTCGGCAGTGCGACCTTGAGGGAGCGGTCGAGCGCGGCGTTGAGCGGGGTGGCTGTGTCCAGCGTCAGGGTCGTGCCGCCCACCGCGGACCAGTGGACGGGCGACGTGTCGCTGGCCATCATCGAGCGGTTCTGCACCAGTTCGGCATAGATGCCGCCCTCGCCGGAGTGGTTGATGTCCTCGAACATCAGGCCCGGGAGGATGGGAGACACCGCGTGCGCGGGGTTGGCCACGTCCACGCTCAGCAGCGGTGTCGTGGTCTCGACAGGCACTCCGGCCAGCGTCGCCACCTGGTCCGAGGTGAGGGCGGTCGGGAACAGCTGTACGTCGTCGATCAGGCCGTGCCACTGGTCGACCTGTCCGCCGCCGTACAGCGCGCGGCCGATGGCGGTGGCGCCGGTGCCGGCCCAGCCCGCGGTGTAGGCGGTCTCGCCTTCGAGTACGCCGTCGACGTAGAGGCGGGTGACGCCGGCCGAAGGGTCGCTGACGCCGACCAGGTGGGTCCAGGTGCCGGCGGTGGGGGCCGAGGCGGCCGCCGCCACGGCCGCGTTCTGGGTGGCGTCCGAGTTGAGCCGGGCGAAGGCGAACGTGCCGGTGTCGTCTCGTAGCCCCAGGTAGAAGGCGCTGACGACCTGGCCGTCGATGCTGACGGCGGTCTGGTAGCCGCCCAGCTGGGCGAGGTTGACCCAGGCGGCCACCGAGAACGCCTTCGAGGTGTCGACGACCGGTCCGGACGCGGTGGCGTTGCCGCCCGCCGTGAGGCTCAGACTGTGGGCGCCGACCTTGCCGGTGTCCCAGCCGGCCGCGCCCTGGAGCGTGGCGGTGTGAGCGTTTCCGGACGAGTCGGCGGCGGAGGTACCGGAGCCCTCGTCGAAGCTCCAGTGGGCGGCCGCGGCGGGGAGGTCGACGGCGGTGGCGTCCGCGGTCGTGGCGGAGCGCTCGGCGGCCGAGGCGGAAGCGGCGGGAGCGGTGGCGGCGAAGGTCCCGGCCAGGGACGTGACACCGAGGGCGGTCAGGACGGTCCTGCGGGACGGTCCGGGTTCTGAGGGCATGCGCGGATCCTTTGTTCGGACGAGTCGAGGCGGATCGATGAGGTGACCAGCCCGCCCGCGGTCTGCGGCGAACGCGGGCCTGTCGGTGGGGAGACCACCGCGGTCTGCGGCGAACACGGGCCCGTCGGTGGGGAGGCCCGACGGGCCCGCGGTGGCTCGGTCGTTCGGTCAGCGAGCCTCGGTCCGGAGGCCTCGGTCAGGAGGCGTCCGTCAGGGGGCGATGTCCCACTGCTGGCAGGCGTTGTCGAGTTGCTGCCACTGGCGGACCGCGGTGCCGTTGGCCGTTGCGCAGTTCGCGACGTCCAGCGTCATGCCGGTGTTGACGTTGGAGAGGGTGTAGTGGCTGCCGACCTTGGTGACGTCCCACTGCTGGCAGGTGTTGCCGAGTGAGGCCCACAGCTGGACGGCGGTGCCGTTGCTCTGCCCGCAGTTCTTGTCGTCCAGGACCGTGCCGCTGTTGACGTTGGTGATGGTGTAGTGGCCGTTGCCCGCGGCGGCGAACTTCCACTGCTGGCAGGTGTTGCCGAGCGATGCCCAGATGTCGATGGAAGTTCCGTTGGCGGTACCGCAGTTCACCGCGTCCAGGACCTTGCCGGAGTTGGTGTTGGTCAGGCGGTAGGCGGTGCCCGCGACGGGGAAGCCGGCGGCCGGGGTGGTGTAGCCGACGGAGGTGATGTTGGCCTGTACGGCGTTGTCGGCGGCGTCGGTCGGGTAGCCGGAGGTCATGACGCCTTCGAAGAAGGAGCCGTCGGACCCGTTGCTGTTGTCACCGCCGGTGCCGAGGACGATGGCGCCCTCCAGGTGCATCGGGGTGTATCCGCCGAGGTTGGGCAGGGCCCCGTTGTACCAGGTGGTCAGTGATCCCGACTGGGCGTTGCCGCCCTTGATCGCGTACGTGGTCGTGCCGTTGTTCTTCTCCAGGGCGGTGACGAACTCGCTGGAGTTGCCCTTGTTGTTCGAGTTCGAGCCGTTCCCTCCGAAGAAGAGGCCGTTCTCCAGATCCGCCTCGACCCAGGGGCCCGATCCGGCGCCGGAACACGAGAACCAGCACTCCGTGCCGAAGTTGATCGCGTCCATGTGACCGTTGCCGGTGTCGTTGCCGGACGTCTCGGCGTTGCCGTAGTCGAAGCAGCACCGATTGTTCACGTGGTGGCCGCTGGTCACCATGTAGGCGCCCTCCGGGTTGCTGCCGGTGGCGATGCCCGTGGTGCTGTTGTCGCGGTAGCCGACGCCGGCCGACACGAAGACGCCGTACGCCGCGTGGCCGCCGACCGTGACCGGCAGGGCGTTGGCGATGGCGCCGACGTCCTGTCCGCCATTGCCGCCCGGACCCTCGATGGTCAGGTCGTTGTGGTTCGAGCTCTGGTCGTAGATCTTGGTGATGACGCAGGTCGTACCGGAGCAGAAGGAGTCCTGCGCCGCCGCGTTCGCGTAGCCGCCGGCGCTCAGCAGTCCGATGTTGGTGGTGGCGCCGTCCGAGGCGCGCTTGACCTGGTAGAGAGCGCCGTTGTAGGAGGCGTAGAGCGCCCGCGTGGTGCTGTGCGCCGCGGCGCAGGGCGTCCCCGCGGAGGCGTAGATGTCGCACGGCAGGGACGAGGCGGCCTGGGCCGTGCCCGCGGTGCCGACCACTCCGGCCAGGATGCCGGCGAGCAGTGCGAGGACCGCGCCCACCACCTTCAGCCGGAGTCCTCTCAGGTGTCTGGCTATCACTGTGAACCTCTTCCGTCATGCGTGGGGGGAAATGTGAGCGCTAACAAGGGAGGCGTCTCGTATGCCGCCACTCATCCGAGCTGTAGGGAGACGGGGGTACGGTCGGCCTGTCGGTCGCTCTGTTGGAGCTGGACCGCGTCGTGCGCCTGCGCCGTTCTCGCGTGGTCGGTGACTGATCGACCGGTCTCGCGACACCATCTTTTTACGCTGCGGTGAACTGCGGGCAACACAGTCGCACAGTCAAGAGTGTGGAAACAAAGGTCATGCGTTCCTTTGGCCCCGGTGCTCGGTCGGCAACCAGCCGCTCCGCCATGGGTGATGAATGAGCAGGTCAGGGCGGCTTGGGGGCCTGGCGGCCCGGTTAAGAATTCCGCAAGACAGGAGGTGGAGCGATTGACCTGGCCAAATTGTGTGCGCTAACAATTCCCCACGGCGCTCCCGGTTGCGGCCGGGGAGCACACAGCTCGAAACACCGATGCCGCGTGAGGAGGTGGAGCATGGACGGGGATCGTGCACCCGTGATGGAGGACGTGGCCCGGATCGCGGGCGTCTCCCACCAGACCGTCTCGCGGGTCCTCAACGACCGTCCGAACGTGCGGCCCGCCACCCGGGACCGTGTGCTCGCGGCGGTCCGCGAACTCGGCTACCGCCCGAACGCCGCCGCCCGCACCCTGGCGAGCCGCCGCACCCGCACCCTGGGTGTGATCAGCTTCAACACCACGCTGTACGGCCCGGCCTGCATGCTCTACGGCATCGAACAGGCGGCCCGGCAGCACGAGTACTTCGTCACCGTGGCCGCCCTCGGCACGCTCGACCGGCGTTCGCTGCTGGACGCCGTCGACCGGCTTCGGGACCAGGGAGTGGCGGGAATCATCGTCATCGCGCCGCAGACCGCCGCGGTGGGCGCACTGGCGAACGTGCCGCCGGACGTGCCCCTGGTCGCGGTCGGCTGCGGCACCCACACCGCGCTGGCCTCGGTCGCCGTGGACAACGAGGCGGGCGCCGAACTCGCCACCTCCTACCTCCTCGACCTCGGCCATCGCACCGTGCACCACCTGGTGGGGCCGCGGTCCTGGCTCGACGCCCAGGAACGCGAGGCCGGATGGCGAGGCGCCCTGGAAAAGCGGGGTGCCGCGGTGGCCGAGCCGCTGGTCGGCGGTGACTGGACGGCCCGCACCGGATACGAACACGGTCAACGGATCGCCTCCACCCCCGATGTCACCGCGGTGTTCTGCGCCAACGACCACATGGCGCTCGGCCTGCTGCGGGCACTGCAGCAGGCCGGGCTTCGGGTGCCGGAGGACATCAGCGTCGTCGGTTTCGACGACACACCGGAGGCCGAGTACTTCGGCCCGTCACTGACCACCGTCCGCCAGGACTTCGACGAACTCGGCCGACGTGCCCTGCGGGCGCTGATCGAGATCGTCGGTGATCCCGACGCCGGGATCCCGGCGGCCGACGAGACGCCCCACATCGTCATCCCGCCCAGTCTGGTGGTGCGAACCTCGGCGACCCGCCCCGGACACTGACCGACCCGCCCAGGCACTGACCGACCCGCCCCGGACTCTGACCGACCCTCCCCGGACTCTGACCGACCCTCCCCGGACTCTGACCGACGCGCACCGGCCGAACCAGCCGTCGGAGTCTCGCCCGTCGCCTCTCGCCCGCCGCCCCGCCGGCGGCTCCCCCCAGCGACATTCCGCCGCCACCTTCGCCACCTCCGTCACCTCCGTCACCCCGGCCACCTCCGTCACCCCCCGGTCCACCCGCGCGATCCGCAGGAACCACGCCGACCACTCGCTCGCCGATCGCCAGCCACTCGCCCGCCGACGACTCCGAGTGGACGACCACTCAACCGTCCCGCCCGCCCCCGATTACGGGTGTGCCATCGGCCGCCCCAGGCGGACGGGACCGCGATTCAGTCATCCCCAGTTGCCCACATCCGTTCCCGGCCGTGGGCTCCCCCCGACACGCCTAGAAGGGCGCTGATCACCCATGATTCGCACCAGGCGAGCCCGCACCGTGGCTGCCGCAACCGCCGTCCTCATCTCGCTCACCGCTGCCGGCTGCTCCAAGAGCGCGGGCGGCTCCGACTCCTCCAACTCGGCCGGATCGAATGCGGGCTCCAGCGCGGCCCCGGTCGCGCTGGCCGGTTCGGTCACCTTCAACCAGACGAACCTCGCCAAACTCGACGCGGCGCTGAAGTCGGCGCTGGCCGGCAAGGACGTGTCCAAGGTCGACATCGCGATGGTCGTGAACGTGGCCGCCGACTACTGGAAGGCCGGTCAGGTCGGATTCCTCAAGGGCTGCTCCGACCTCGGCGTCCCGAAGAGCAAGTGCACCTACTTCGCCCCGGCCAACGGCAAGTTGACCGAGCAGAACTCGGAGCTGGAGACCCTGCGCTCGCAGGGCGTCACCGGCTACTCGATTTCGGCGATCGACCCGACGTCAGCCGCGGGGACCATCCACTCCGACGTTCAGAAGGGCATCAGCGTCCTGGCGATCGACTCGCCGCTGCCCGGCACCGACGCCGCCTCGCTCTATCTCGGGACCCCGAACTACACCGCCGGGTTCCAGGCGGGCACCGCGATGAAGCAGGTGCTCGGCGGCAAGGGCAAGGTGGCGATCCTGGTCGGCTCGCTCACCGCGTCGAACGCCACCCAGCGCATCGCGGGCTTCGAGGCCGCGCTCAAGGGCACCAAGATCACGGTCGCCCAGAAGGTCAACGACAACCTCCAGGCCAGCACCGCGACCTCCGACGCCGAGACCATCCTGGCCAACAACCCCGACGTCAACGGCCTGTACGGCGTCTACTCCTACGACGGCCCCGCGCTGGCACAGGCGGTGACCTCGGCGGGCAAGACGTCTTCGGTGCACATCGTGTCGGACGACTCCGACTCCCAGACCCTGAAGTTCATCCAGTCCGGCGTCATCTCCGGCACGGTGGTGCAGATGCCGTACCAGCAGGGCTACACGGGGGCGTACCTCCTGGCCGCGGAGAAGGTGCTGGGCAAGGCCAAGACGATGGCGATCGTCAAGCCCTACCTGGAGAAGGACGGTTCGACCCTGAGCTCCGGCGTGGGTCTGGTCACCAAGTCCGACCTGAGCGCGTACCAGTCCCTCGAGTCGCAGCTCGGGATCGGCTGAGCATGACGGCCACGAAGAGCGCCCGGGGCCGCGCGATCACGGCGCGGCTCCGAGGAGTACACAAGTCGTACGGCCCGGTGCGCGTCCTCGACCTGCCGGAGCTCGACCTCTACGCCGGCCAGGTGATCGGCGTGGTCGGCGAGAACGGCGCCGGAAAGTCCACCCTGATGGGCACCCTGGCCGGCTCGGTCCACCGGGACGGCGGCGAGATCCTGATCGACGGCGAGCCTCTCGTCGCGGGGTCCACCGAGGCCGCCGCGCAAGTCGGTGTCGCCCTGGTCTCCCAGGAGTTCCCTCTGGTCGGACAACTGTCGGTGGCGGAGAACCTGCTGCTGGGCCGCCGTCCGCGGAAGTCGAAGCGGCGGTTCCTGGTGGACCGTCCCGCACAGCGGGCCGAGGCCGAGGCGATGCTGACGGAGATCGGTCTGTCCGCGGAGGCGATCGCGGTGGGCCGGGAGGTGCGCACCCTTCCGGTGCCGACACGGCAGCTGATCGAGATCGCCAAGGCGTGGGGCCGCGAGCCCAAGCTGCTGATCCTTGACGAGCCGACCTCCTCCCTGGGCCCGGTCGAGGCCGAGATGGTGCTGGGCCTGGCCCGGCAGCTGGCCGAACGCGGCGGCACGGTGCTGTTCATCGGGCACCGTCTCGACGAGGTGCGGGACATCAGCGACCGCGTCCTGGTGTTGCGCAACGGCAGGCTGGTCGCCGACCTGGAACCGGCTCAGGCCACGGAGGAACGGCTGATCAGGGAGATGGTCGGCGGCGAGGTCACGCAGGGCGAGCCCAAGCCGCCGGCGGCGAGCCAGGTGCTGCTGCGAGTTGAGGGCCTGACCGCGGACGGTCTCGGCCCGGTGGACCTGGAGGTGCGCGAGGGCGAGATCCTGGGCGTGGCCGGACTGATGGGCTCGGGCCGCAGTCGCCTCGTCCACACGATCGCCGGCGCGCAGCCCTCGACGGGCGGCCTGATGCGGCTGGGCGGTGAGCCCTACCGGCCGCGGGGCGCGGGGGACGGCGTGGCGGCCGGGATCGCGCTGATCCCCGAGGACCGCAAGGAGCAGTCGCTGGTGCTGTTCGCGTCCATCCGGTCGAACGTCGTCGTCTCGGTGCTGAAGCGGATCAGTACCCGGGGCCTGCTGGGACCGGGCCGGGAACGCGCCGAGGCACGGAAGATCACCGAGAACGTGAACGTGCGGATGCAGTCGGTGGAGCAGCCGATCGGCTCGCTGTCCGGCGGCAACCAGCAGCGCGCCATCTTCGGCCGCGCCTTCGCCGCCGAACCGCGTCTGCTGCTGCTCGACGAGCCGACCCGCGGCGTGGACGTGGGCGCGAAGGCGGAGATCTACAAGCTGATCGACCGTGCGGCCGAACAGGGCATGGCTCTGGTGGTCGCCTCCTCCGAACTGGAGGAGCTGCTGTGGATCTGCCATCGCATCGCCGTGATGAACCACGGGCGGGTGATCACGGTCCTCGACCGGGCCGACGCCACCAAGGAACGCATCATGACGGCCGCGGCCGGAACGTCCCCCCTCAACCAGGCAACGCCCGGCCAGACCACGCCTGGCCAGACCAAGCACGGCCAGGCAACGCCCGGCCAGGAACAGTTGACGAACGGAGCCACAGCATGAGCGCGCAGAGCACGCTCGTACCCGACGAGGTCACGCCGCGTTCCCGCCCGGCTGTGTCGAACCTCGCCCGCAGGCTCGCGGCCTCCCCTGAGGCCGGCGTGATCATCGCCTGCGTGCTGGTGTTCGCCGGGATCGCGGCCAATGCGGACACGTACACCGCGGTGGGCAACCTTCAGGTGATGGGCCGTGACCTGTCGCAGGTCGGCATCCTGGCGATCGGCGAGTCGCTGGTCATCCTGACCGGTGGCATCGACCTCTCGGTCGGAGCGCTGGCTGGTCTGGCCGGCATCCTGGCCGCCTGGATGAACGTGAACGAGGGCCTGCCCGCGCCCGTCGCCATGCTGCTCACGCTCGTGATCTGCGGCGGGGTCGGCCTCTGGCACGGCGTCATGGTCACCCGCCTGAACGTGCCGCCCTTCGTGATCACCCTGGTCACCTACACCGTCGCCCAGGGCCTGGCGCTCGCGATCACCAGTGGCTCACCCATCAACAACCTGGACCCGATGTTCAGCAACCTGAGCCAGTACTACATCGGCCGAGTGCCGGTTCCCGCGCTGTTCTTCGTGGGAGCCGCTGCCGTCGCCTGGTTCGTGCTGGAGCGCACCTACGTGGGCCGCCAGATCTACGCGGTCGGCGGCAACAAGGAGGCTGCCCGGCTGGCCGGCATCCCGACCGCCCGCCGGATCACCTCCACCTACGTCGCCAGCGCCGCGCTGGCGGGACTGGTCGGCATCATGGTGATCGGCCGGATGAACGTGGCCGATCCCTCGGTCGGCGCGGGCTGGGAACTGACCGCGATCGCCGCCGCGGTGGTCGGCGGGATGTCGCTCTCCGGCGGCGAGGGGCGTATCGCCGGCATCGCGGCCGGCGCGATCCTGCTGGAGTTCATCACCAACGGCCTGCTCGCGCTCAAGGTCAGCCCGTACGACCAGCAGGTGGTGCAGGGAGCGGTCCTCGGTGTCGCCATCCTGCTCGACCGGGTCCGCGCCCGCTACTTCGGCAGGAGCCGGAGCTAGTACGTCGGTCCACTCCGCCGGTCCCGGCGCAGGTGCCGCCTCGGCGTCTTCAGAAGGCCGAACAGTGATCGACATATCGAATACCTCAATGTGGAGGAGCTGATGGTGAACACCGGAGACGAGACAGCCGGGAACCCGGAACCCTGCGTCGTAGGGGTGGACTTCGGGACGCTGTCCGGCCGGGCCGTGGTGGTCCGCGTGCGGGACGGCGCGGAGTTGGGGACGGCCGAGCACGCGTACACGCACGCGGTCCTGGACCGCGAGCTCCCGGGCGGTACCCGGCTGCCGCCCGACTGGGCCCTGCAGGTGCCGTCGGACTACATCGACGTGCTGCGCACTGCCGTGCCCGAGGCCCTGGCCCTGTCCGGGGTTCGTGCGGAGCACGTCGTCGGCATCGGCACGGACTTCACCGCGTGCACGGTCCTGCCGACTCTCCAC
>NZ_JOEV01000039.1 GCF_000721105.1 Streptomyces cellulosae | reverse complement strand
CGAGAGACTCTCTCGTGGCTTTCCTCCGGGCGCTTCCCTTCGGTCTTGCGTTTCCGACTCTATCAGATCGTTTTCTTGATCCGATTCCCTGTCGGCGGGATCTGCCGAAGGCTTGGGCTTTCGCTGTCGGCCTTTCGACATTCACTACGTTAGCCGATTCCCGAGCCAACTCATAATCGAGTTCCGCGAGTTCCGAATTCAGACGTGCGGGCACGTCGAACTCGCCCTCGCTGGAGGGAGTCGTAGGTAGTGGGTTGGCCGCTCCGGCTGCTGGCGATTGCCGTACCCGGTTCAGCGGCTCGGGCCACATTACGCTCCTGCCCTGGGCGCGTCAACTTCGGCGCCGCCTCGGTACGTGGGCCCGATAGGGGCTCACCGTCGGGTCGTTGGCGATCCAGAAGCGCCACGGGTGGACCTCTCCGCTGCCGCCCTCACCGGCAACGCCGGTGCGGGGACCGTTGCGTACCTGGTCGGAGGCGACCGGGGTGCCGCTGAGGATCTTCAACGGCGTCTCGCCAAGGGCACAGGCGTCCGTGCCGTCCAGGGCTCGGTCCACGCCCAGCGCCGTGGCCAAGCGGGCCGGGCCTTTGGCCAGTTCCTTGTCGTTGCGGGCCGAGAGTCGACGGGTGCGGGCCAGTTCGGCGCCCTCGACGATCTCGCCGGCGCGGAGCAGGACCGCGCTCGCCGTGCCTGGGCGGCCGCACACCAGGTTCATGCAGAACCACATGCCATAGGTGAAGTAGACGTACACGTGTCCGGGGGGACCGAACATCACGTCATTGCGGGCCGTGCGGCCGCGGAAGGCGTGCGATCCGGGGTCGTTCGGGCCGTCGTAGGCCTCGACCTCTGTCAGGCGCAGGGTGATCGGACCGTCCGGGGTGGAACGCACGAGCAGTCGGCCGAGCAGGTCGGGGGCGACCTGCAGTACGGGGCGGTCGAAGAACTCTCTGGGCAGGGGCGTACGGTCGGGGCTCGCGATCATGCCGTCCGAGGGTAGTCCAGACGGGTGGTCGTGACGGGGTGGTGCGGGGGCGTTCGCCTTGCCAGGGTGAGGACGCGGAACCGGCCGCGACCGGATCGCGTTTCTAGGGATCAAGGATCCACACGCAGAAGCGGGACGACGGAACAGGCGGCGCGCTGCCGGTCGCCTGGAGTCGCCTGGAGAGGGAGAGACATGGCGTTCAAGAAGCTGCTCGCGAGCCTGGGGGCCGGCGGGGCTTCGGTGGAGACGGTGCTGACCGAGGTCAACGTCGTGCCGGGGGGTGTCGTCCAGGGTGAGGTGCGGATCCAGGGCGGGTCCGTCGACCAGCAGATCGAGGGGCTGTCGGTCGGTCTGCAGGCCAAGGTCGAGGTGGAGAGCGGCGACCAGGAGTACAGGCAGGACATCGAGTTCGCCAAGCAGCGGCTCGGCGGTGCCTTCGAGCTGAAGGCCCAGGCGGTGCACGTGGTGCCGTTCGGACTGGAGATCCCGTGGGAGACGCCGATCACGACGATCGACGGGCACCCGCTGCCGGGGATGCACATCGGGGTGTCCACGGAGCTCGAGATCGCGCGTGCGGTGGACTCCGGTGACCTGGACCCCGTCAACGTGCACCCGCTGCCCGCGCAGAAGGCCATCCTGGACGGCTTCATCCAGCTGGGCTTCCGTTTCAAGAACGCGGACATGGAGCGCGGCCACATCCGGGGCACGCGGCAGAAGCTGCCCTTCTACCAGGAGATCGAGTTCCTTCCGCCGCAGCAGTACCGCGGGCTGAACCAGGTCGAGCTGAGCTTCGTCGCCGACGGGAACGCGATGGACGTCATCCTGGAGATGGACAAGAAGCCGGGTCTGTTCAGCGAGGGCAGCGACACCTTCCGCTCGTTCCAGGTGGGTCTGCACGACTACCAGAGCACCGACTGGGCGGCGTACCTCAACCAGTGGCTGGCCGAGGTCGGCAGCAAGCGCAACTGGTTCTAGGCTCGGAACTGCTGATTCCAGTCATCTGTCAGGAGGTACCGAGGTGACCGAGCTCAAGAGGCGGCCGCTCCCCCACGACTTCCATCCGCCCGTGCCGTCGTTCACGGTCGCGAGCGAGGACGTCGCTCAGGGCGCGGCACTCAAGGACGCTCAGGTCCACGCGGCCGGCAACACCTCACCGCAGCTGCGGTGGGAGGGCTTTCCGCCCGAGACCAAGAGCTTCGCCGTGACCTGCTACGACCCGGACGCCCCGACGGGCAGCGGGTTCTGGCACTGGGTCGTGTTCGACATCCCGGCCTCGGTGACCGAGCTGCCGGCGGGCGCGGGCAGCGGCAAGTTCGAGGGGCTGCCGGAGGGCGCCGTACAGGCGCGCAACGACTACGGGACGAAGGACTTCGGTGGCGCCGCGCCGCCGCCCGGGGACGGACCGCACCGGTATGTGTTCACGGTGTACGCCGTGGACCAGGAGAAGCTCGGTCCGGACGCGGAGGCCACGCCCGCCTTCGTGGGCTTCAATCTGCGGTTCCACACCCTCGCGCGTGCGCAGTTGATCGGCGAGTACGAGGTGCCCGCCGAAGGCTGAGGTTCATGGAACGTTTGCTCGCCCCTGGTCTTGGAAGTGATCAGGGGCGGGCACTTTTTATTTCGTTGTCCATCTCGGCGTGCCCGGCCAGAGTTGATCCCAGTCCGCCGAGGGGTGGGCGGGTGCACACGGGAGGTGGGCTGGTCATGCGGGACACGTTGGTGCTGAACGCGAGCTTCGAGCCGCTGTCGACGGTGACGTTGAACCGAGCCGTCGTTCTGGTGCTTCAGGACAAGGCCGTCGTCGAGCAGTCCCACCCCGAACTGCGTATGCGGGGAGCCGAGGTCGACATACCGGCGCCCCGGGTGATCAGGCTGTGCAGGTATGTGAGGGTGCCCTTCCGAAGACAAGCCCCGTGGTCGAGGCGGGGCGTTCTGGTGCGGGACCGGCACAGGTGCGCGTACTGCGGCCGGCGGGCGACGACCGTGGACCACGTGGTGCCGCGGTCGCAGGGTGGTCAGGACACCTGGCTGAACACGGTGGCCTCGTGCGCGGAGGACAACCACCGCAAGGCGAACCGGACTCCGGAGCAGGCGGGGATGCCGTTGCTGCGGGAGCCGTTCGAGCCGACGCCGGCGGACGCGATGCTGTTGTCGCTCGGGCGTGGTGACCTGGAGGCTCTGCCGGACTGGCTGGCGCGAGACGCGGCGTAAGGCTGCGGTTGTTCGGCGGCTGTGGGTGGTTCGTGGCCGGCCGCGCGGTTCCCCGCGCCCCTGAGGGGGTGCGGGGAACGGTCGTTTCTGGCGGGCGTCAGTCGATCGACGGCTTCTCGCGGCGTTCCGTGCCGCCGCTGTTGCCGCCGCCGCCCGAACCGCCGCCCATGCCGCCGAAGTTGCCCATGGCACCGGACAGGCCCTTGAGGGCGTCGCCGATCTCGCTGGGGACGATCCAGAGCTTGTTGGCGTCTCCCTCGGCGATCTTCGGGAGCATCTGGAGGTACTGGTAGGAGAGGAGCTTCTGGTCCGGGTCGCCGGCGTGGATGGCCTCGAAGACCGTACGGACGGCCTGCGCTTCGCCCTCTGCGCGCAGGGCGGCGGCCTTGGCCTCGCCCTCGGCGCGCAGGATCTGGGACTGCTTCTCACCCTCGGCGGTGAGGATGGCGGCCTGGCGCGTACCTTCGGCGGTGAGGATCGCGGCGCGCTTGTCACGGTCGGCGCGCATCTGCTTCTCCATCGAGTCCTGGATGGAGGTCGGCGGCTCGATTGCCTTGAGTTCGACGCGGTTTACCCGGATGCCCCACTTGCCGGTGGCCTCGTCGAGGACGCCGCGCAGGGCCGCGTTGATCTCCTCGCGGGAGGTCAGGGTCCGCTCCAGGTCCATGCCGCCGATGATGTTGCGGAGCGTGGTGACGGTGAGCTGCTCGATCGCCTGGATGTAACTGGCCACTTCGTAGGTCGCGGCCCGGGCGTCGGTCACCTGGTAGTAGATGACCGTGTCGATGTTGACGACCAGGTTGTCCTGGGTGATCACTGGCTGGGGCGGGAACGGCACGACTTGTTCACGCAGGTCGATGCGGTTGCGGATGGTGTCGATGAACGGGACGACGATGTTCAGTCCCGCGTTGAGTGTCCGCGTGTAACGGCCGAAACGCTCGACAATCGCGGCGCTCGCCTGCGGGATGACCTGGATCGTCTTGATCAGGGCGATGAAGACCAACACCACCAGGATGATCAAGACGATGATGACCGGTTCCATCGTGCTCCCCGTACCCTTCTCCGCCTCGGCGCTTTCGGAAGATCTTATGGTTGTTGAAGATCTTGCTGGTCGAGTGTGACAGACCGCCGCGAACCTCGTGGCCGTTCCGTCCAGTTACGTCGTACGAGGTCACATCACGATCGCGGTGGCTCCCTCGATCTCCACGACATCCACTTCCTGGCCCACTTCGTAGGCGTGACCGGTGTCGAGGGAGCGGGCCGACCAGACTTCGCCGGCGAGCTTGATCCGACCGCCGGAACCGTCGACGCGTTCCAGGACGACGGCTTGTCTGCCCTTCAACGCGTCCACTCCGGTGGCGAGTTGGGGTCGTTGTGTGCGGTGTCGCGCGGCGATGGGCCGTACCACGGCGATGAGGGCGACCGAGACGATCACGAAGGTGAGCACCTGGACGACCGCGCCGCCGCCCACCGAGGCCGCGATCGCGGCGGCCACGGCGCCCACCGCGAACATGCCGAACTCCGGCAGCGCGGTGACCACGAGCGGGATTCCGAGCGCTGCCGCGCCGACGAGCCACCACACCCATGCGTCGATGTCGTTCACATGGTCATGGTAGGGCTGCGAGTCGTGCCGCCGACAGGGCGCCGAAGGTCCGGAAAGAGCTTCTTACCGGGGTCTTCACAGGACCGGAGGGGGTTTCAGGACAACGGGAGGCCGTGCGCGGTCCAACGCTCGCCGACCTGTTCGACGACGAGAGGGAGTCCGAAGCAGAGGGAGAGGTTGCGGGAGGTGAGTTCGAGCTCCAGCGGGCCGGCGGCGAGAACCCTGCCCTGGCGGATCATCAGCACGTGGGTGAAGCCGGGGGCGATCTCCTCGACGTGGTGGGTGACCATCAGCATCGACGGGGCGATCGGGTCGCGGGCGAGGCGGCCGAGCCGGCGTACGAGGTCCTCGCGGCCACCGAGGTCGAGGCCGGCGGCGGGCTCGTCGAGGAGCAGCAGCTCGGGGTCGGTCATCAGGGCGCGGGCGATGAGGGTGCGCTTGCGCTCGCCCTCGGAGAGGGTGCCGAACTTGCGGTCCAGGTAGTCGCTCATGCCGAGGCGGTCGAGGAAGGCGCGGGCGCGCTGTTCGTCGATCTCCTCGTACTCCTCCTGCCAGCCGGCGGTCATGCCGTACGCGGCCGTGAGCACGGTCTGCAGGACGGTCTGGCGCCTGGGCAGCTTGTCGGCCATGGCGATGCCGGCCATGCCGATACGGGGGCGCAGCTCGAAGACGTCGGTGCCGGGGGTGCCGAGGGTCTCGCCGAGGATGGTGGCGGTGCCCTTGCTGGGGTAGAGGTAGCTGGACGCGACGTTCAGGAGGGTGGTCTTGCCGGCGCCGTTCGGGCCGAGGATGACCCAGCGCTCGCCCTCCTTGACCGACCAGGAGACCTGGTCCACCAGAGCCCGGCCCTCACGGACCACGGATACGTCCTGAAGCTCCAGAACATCGCTCATGAGCGCGTTGTCTCCCCTTGCTGTGTGGCCGGTCTCGGCTGTCGCGTAAGCCTGTGGCTCGGTCCGCCGCGCCGGTGGGCGCAGCCCTCAAGGAAATCTACGCCACGGGTGGCCCCGGACATTCCATCGGTCCGGTCCTTAGGGTGGGGGGATGCTCACGGAACCACGCTCTGGACGCCTCGCCTCTTGGGGAAATGCCCTGTTGGCCGGATTTGTCTCGCCGGACGACGCCGTGCTCTCGATCGTCGGGGAGGACGCCGTGCACCGGGTGGAGGGGCTGCCGGGTGAGTCGGCGCCCGTCGGTCTGACGCTCGCGCTGGGGCGGCTGCGGTCGCTCGGTGTCACGGGCCTGCGGGTCGCGCTGCCCGCGCCCGGGCATCCGCTGGGGCTGAGCGGGCCGCCGGAGTTCAACGCCCGGGCGTTGGACGCGGAGGAGGCCGTGGTCTGTCACGGGGCCGCACTCGGGCTGGTGCCGGAGGTGTACGAGGTCGGTCCCGAGGGTGATGTGCATGTCGAGGTGGTGTGGCGTGTGCTGCCGGTGCGGGAGGCACCGCCGGCCGATGTGCCGTCGCTCGGGGAGGCCGAGCGGGAGCTGGCGGAGGCGCTGCGGGAGGCGACCGAGGTGCTGACGCGGCTCGATGTGGCCGGGTCGGGGCCGGTGGCCGAGGCGGCGGTCGAGGCGTATCGGGCGCGAGTCGATGGGCCGGCGCGCAGCGCCTCGTCGAGGGGCGGTGGTCGGGTGACGGGCGGGAGGGGGCGGGAGGTACTGGCGCCGGGGTATCCGCCGCGGGCGGTGCGGGTGCTGGAGTTGGCGCAGCGGGTGGGGTTGCTCGTGTCGCTGGCGTACGAGAACGGGCACGGGGGTGCGGTCAGTTCCGCGGAGATGGGGGCGCGTTCCGAGGCTCTGCGACCGGTGGAGCGGACGGCTCGGAGGGCGCAGGTCGCGGCTTACAACGCGTATGTGGAGGAACGGGAGCGCGGGGTGCGGTGAGCGCCGGCTTCGCGAGGCGGGTGATGCAGCGCGGAGGGGCCCCGCGAGTCCCTTGACTCGCGGGGCCCCTCGTCGGCCGGGGCGGGGGTCGACCGTTGTCGCGCTCGTCGCCGAAGACGGGGTGCGCCAGGGCGACGAGGTCGACGGTGTCGCCGCGGCCGTTCACCGGGCTGTGGATCGGGAACTGGATGACGTTGCCCGAGGCCCCGCCCGGTGATCTGACGGCGGCGTCGGCACCCCCGCGCCCGCGGCGACACGGCCTGGACGAGTCCGGTGCCGGTGGTCAGGCGCGCGGGTCGTCGATCCCGTTGGTCTCGGCGATCGCGCGCCAGGCGGACGCGTCGGCGAGAGCGTGTCCGGCCCGGCCGCGGGTCCTGCACTGATCAACGCGGGAGCGATCCGGAACTGCGCGGGAAGCCGGGTACGACTGCCGTGCGACCGGCCGGACGACAGCGGACCGGCCTCCCGGAAGAGTCCGGGAGGCCGGAGGTCACTGGCCGCTCGGCGACCGGTGTCAGCTGTTGATGCCGAGGTTGCCGAAGGCGGGGTTCAGCACGCCGATGACGTTCACGCTGTTGCCGACCGCGTTCACCGGGACGTGCACCGGGGCCTGGACGAGGTTGCCCGAGGCGACGCCAGGCGAGCCCACGGCCTTGCCGTCGGCGTGCGCGTCGGTGGCGGAAGCCATTCCGGCGCCGGCGGCGACCAGCGCGCCGGCCACCATCGTCACGGCCGCTGCCTTCTTCAGGTTCTTCACTTCTGAGCCCTCCCTAGCGATTGCCGCGGCAGTCGCCGCAGCACGCACTGGAGAACGGTGGAGATCCGTGAAGGATGCGCCATCCGGGGGACATTCCCACGACGGTATGAATCTCAGACCGGAGTGGATCGCTCCATATTGCCGCCCCGCGTGGGCGCCGGGCGCGTTTCAGCCGGTCACGCCATGGCGTACGGCCCACAGGGCGGCCTGGGTGCGGTCTGCCAGGTCGAGTTTCATCAGGATGTTCGAGACGTGCGTCTTGACCGTCTTCTCGGACAGCACCAGGGCACGGGCGATCTCGCGGTTGGAGCGGCCGTCGGCTATGAGGCCGAGGACCTCCCGCTCCCGCTCGGTGAGCGAACCGCCTCTGCCCTGCCCCGAGTTGTTGTCGTCCTGGGACAACAGGGCGCCGGCCACCTCGGGTTGGAGAAGGATGTGGCCCGCGTGCACGGAGCGGATGGCACCGGCCAGGGCGTCGGGGTCGATGTCCTTGTACACGTAGCCTGCGGCGCCCGCGCGCAGGGCCGGGACGACCGTGCGCTGCTCGGTGAAGCTGGTGACGATGAGCACGCGCGCGGGGTTGTTCAGTTCGCGGAGCTTGCGGAGGGCGTCGACGCCGTCCATACCCGGCATCTTGACGTCCATCAGGACGACGTCGGGTTTGAGTTCCTCGGCGCGGGCGACGCCCTCGGTGCCGTCGGCCGCCTCGCCCACGACCTCGATGTCGTCCTGGACTTCGAGGAACGTGCGCAGGCCCCGGCGGACCACCTGGTGGTCGTCCACCAGCAACACCTTGATCGGTTCAGCCACCGGGGATCTCCATCTCGATCGTGGTGCCCTTGCCGGGCGCCGATTCCACGGCCAGTGTGCCGCCGACGCCGCTCGTGCGGTCCCGCATGGAGACCAGGCCGAGGTGACGTCCCGCGCGGCGTATGCCCTTCGGGTCGAAGCCGCTGCCGTCGTCCGTCACGCGCAGGACCGCTCCGCCGCCGCGCCGGTCCAGGGTCACGTCGACGTGTGCGGCGCCCGAGTGCCGCAGGGCGTTGTGCAGCGCTTCCTGGGCGACGCGGAGCACGGCTTCCTCCTGGGCGGCGGGCAGGGCGCGGACGCCGTGGCTCGTGAAGGTCACGCGCGCGGTGTGGGCGCGGTCGAGGACCTGGATCTGGGTGCGCAGGGTGGCGACCAGACCGTCCTCGTCGAGGGCCGCCGGGCGCAACTCGACGACCGCGGCGCGCAGTTCGTCGGCCGCCTCGGCGGCGAGCGCGGCCACCTGCTGGAGTTCGCCCTTGGCGCGGGACGGGTCGCGGTCGACCAGGGCGGCGGCGGCCTGGGCGGTCAGGCGCAGGGAGAACAGCTTCTGGCTGACCGCGTCGTGCAGTTCGTGGGCGAGGCGGGAGCGCTCCTCGGCGATGGTGAGCTCGCGGCTGCGTTCGTAGAGGCGGGCGTTGGTGAGGGCGATCGCGGCGTGCTGGGCGAGGATGGCCAGGAGTTCCTCGTCCTCCTCGGTGAAGCCGCAGCTGCCTTCCGGCTTGGGACAGTTCTTGTTCGCGAGGAATAGGGCGCCGATGACCTCGTCGCCGTCGCGGATGGGAAGTCCCAGGAAGTCGACCAGGTCGGGGTGGGCGGAGGGCCAGCCCTCGAAGCGGGGGTCCTTGCGGACGTCGGCGAGACGCTCGGGCCGGGCCTCGTGCAGCATCGCGGCGAGGATGCCGTGCTGGCGCGGGAGCGGGCCGATGGCCTTCCACTGCGCGTCGCTGACGCCGTCGACCACGAACTGGGCGAAGCCGCCGTGGTCGTCGGGGACGCCGAGGGCGGCGTACTGCGCGTCGAGCAGCTCACGGGCGGAGGCGACGATCGTCTTGAGGACGTCGCGCACCTCCAGGTGCCTGCTCATGGCCAGCAGCGCGGAGCTCACCGCGGCGAGGCCGGACCGGGGCCCTTGACTCATGCCCTCACGGTACCGGCGGGGTGTGACAGTCCGTATCCGACCTGTGGCGGCGCTCGCCTGGGCCGGAAGACCTAGGGCGAAGGGCCTCGCCGGTTGCGGCCCCCGTCGGAGGCGGGGCGGGCGGCCCGGTTCCTACGTTGGGGGCACGCCGATCAGGAGGCGTCGAGGACGAGGGGACGTGTGGCATGCCGGTAGGGATCATCACGGGGGCTTCGAAGGGGCTGGGGCGGGCGCTGGCCGAGGCTCTGGCCGCCCGTGGCTGGGATCTGGTGCTGGACGCTCGGGGCGCCCAGGCCCTTGCTGCGGCGGCCGAGGCCGTGTCAGCCCACGGGACACGCGTCACGACCCTGCCCGGGGACGTCACGGACGCGGGGCACCGCTCCGAGCTGGTGGCGGCGGCCTGGAAGCTGGGCGGGGTCGATCTGCTGGTGAACAACGCGAGCGCGCTGGGCGCCGAGCCACTGGTCCGGCTGGAGGGGCTGCCCCTGGAGGGACTGCGGCGGGCCCTCGAGGTGAACGTGGTCGCCGCGCTCGGCCTGGTCCAGGAGGCGCTGCCGCTGCTGCGGGCCTCCGAGGCGGGCGCGGTGATCGCCGTCAGCTCGGACGCGGCCGCCGAGGCGTACGAGACGTGGGGCGGTTACGGGGCGTCGAAGGCGGCCCTGGACCACCTCTCGGCGGTGCTGGGCGAGGAGGAGCCCGGTCTGCGGGTCTGGGCGGTCGACCCTGGGGACATGGCGACCGACCTGTACGCGGCGGCCGTACCGGACGACAAGGACCCACGGCCGGAGCCGGGGAGTGTGGTGCCGGCGTTTCTGCGGCTGCTGGACGAGCGTCCGGCGAGCGGGCGCTACGGTGCCCCCGCGCTGCTGGAGTCCCGATGACGCCGGCCACCGAGGTCACCCCGCTCGAGCCCGTTCGAGCGTGGGGGAAGGTGCCGGAGGAGCTGTCGGCGCGGGTACCGGTCGAGCAGCGTGGGCCCGGGCTCGACCGGGATGCCGTACGGCTGCTCGGGTCGCGGGGCACGGAGGTGTCGCACCACGCTTTCGTGGAGCTGCCCCGGCTGCTGCGGGCCGGGGACCTGCTCGTCGTGAACACCTCGCCCACGCTGGCCGCCGCGGTCGACGGCCGGATCGGGCACGCGCGCGTGGTGGTGCACTTCTCCACGCGCGGGGACGACGGGCAGTGGGCGGTCGAGCTGCGGGATCCGGACGGACGCGGCACCACGCGCGCGCGTGCGGGAGGGCCCGCGGGGACGGAGGTGTTGCTGCCGGCGGGTGTGCGGCTGGTGCTGGAGGAGCCGGTGGGCGCGGGCAGCGAGCGGTTGTGGTGGGCCAGGGACCGCGGAGCGAGGGTTCCGGTTCCGGGGTTGCTGCGGGAGCACGGGCGGCCCATTCGCTACTCGTACACGGAGCGGGACCAGCCGCTGTCCGTGTACCAGACGGTGTTCGCGCTGCCCTCGCGGGACGGGTCGGGCAGTGCGGAGATGCCGAGTGCGGCGCGGCCGTTCACCGCGCGGCTGGTCGCGGAGCTGGTGAGCCGGGGTGTGCAGTTCGCGCCGATCACGTTGCACACCGGGGTGGCCTCGGCCGAGGCGCACGAGCCGCCGTATCCGGAGCGGTTCTCGGTGCCGGAGGCGTCGGCGCGGTTGATCAACGCGGTGCGGGCGGGGGCCGGGCGGGTGGTGGCGGTCGGGACGACCGCCGTGCGGGCCGTGGAGTCGGCCACCGGGCCGGACGGGGCCGTACGCGCGCGTGCCGGGTGGACCGATCTGGTGGTCACCCCGGAGCGCGGGGTGCGTGCCGTGGACGGGCTGCTGACCGGGCTGCACGAGCCGCAGGCCTCGCATCTGCTGATGCTGGAGGCGGTCGCGGGACGGGCGGCGATCGAGCGTAGCTACGAGGAGGCGCTGCGCGGGCGCTACCTGTGGCACGAGTTCGGGGATGTGCACCTCATCCTGCCGCCACAGCCTCACACAGAGCATTGCGCCAGCAACTGTTGGTGAGAGTGCCGCGGGACCGATGTGAGCCGGCACATAGGGCGCACATCACGTACTAGCGGAGATAGGAGACAAAGCCTCCCTGTGCGAACGGGGCAGACGTCTTGGTCTGTCCCGTTTTGCCCTTCCCTGATCCACTACCCGGCTTCGTACGTCACACCTTTGCCTAAGGTTTTTGCGGCCGCTAAGAATGGCTGCCGTCGCTCAGCGCCGTGGGTTCCGCCCGCGGCGTTTGTGCCGGAAGCACGTGTCCCCGCCGGACGAAGAGCGACCTCCGCGCTATTCGAAGAGGTCCATTCGCCATGCTCAAGAACGTCAAGAACCGAAGTCGCGCCCTGACCCGTACGCACAAGATCGCGATCAGCGGTGTCGCCGCGCTCGGCGCCGCCACCGTCGCCTTCACCGCGGTCCCGGGCGGCCAGACGACCACGTCCGAGGCGGCGGGCGCCCCCGCACGCGTGGCGTACAGCTCCGCGCAGCTCACGGCCCTGCACTCGGACGTCACCGAGCAGCTCGCCGGTACCAGCCTGCAGGGCAAGGCGATTCAGGCGCAGCAGAAGGCCAAGGCGGAGGCCCAGGCGAAGACCAAGGCAAAGGCTGACGCCAAGGCGAAGGCCAAGGCCAAGGCGGAGGCGAAGGCCAAGGCAGAAGCCAAGGCCAAGGCGGAAGCCGCCGTGAAGGAGAAGGCCGCCCGGGCCGCCGCGAAGAAGAAGGCCGAGCGGGAGCACAAGGCGAAGGAGGCCGCGAGCCGGGCGGCCAAGCGCGCACCCATCAAGCCCGTCGCGAAGAAGTACGGCAACAACCTCAACGGCTGGATCAGGGAAAGCCTGGACATCATGAAGTCCAAGGGCATCCCGGGTTCGTACAACGGTCTGTACCGCAACATCATCCGGGAGTCCTCCGGCAACCCGAACGCGATCAACAACTGGGACATCAACGCCATCAACGGCATCCCGTCGAAGGGGCTGCTCCAGGTCATCCCGCCGACCTTCAAGGCGTACCACGTCCCGGGCACGTCCTGGAACATCTACGACCCGGTCGCCAACATCACCGCCGCCTGCAACTACGCGGCCGACAAGTACGGCTCGATGGACAACGTCAACAGCGCGTACTGAGGCCGCGCGGACCTCTTCACGCCGAAGGGCGGCACCCCCACGGGGGCGCCGCCCTTCACTGTCGTACAAGCGCTGCGCGTCGTACGACCTCGATCACTTGCGCATGACCTCGGGCTCGTGGCGGCGCAGGAAGCGGGCCACGAAGAAGCCGCAGATCACGCCGAGGACGAGCAGGGCGGCCATGTCCAGGCCCCAGGCGCCGACGGTGTGCTCCCACAGCGGGTCGGTGTTGCCGCCGTCCTTGGGCGGGCTGATCTTGTTGAAGTCCAGCGTGGCGCCCGCGGCGCCGACCGCCCAGCGGGACGGCATCAGGTACGAGAACTCGTTGACGCCGACCGCGCCGTTCAGGGTGAACAAGCAGCCCGTGAACACGACCTGGATGATCGCGAACATGACCAGCAGCGGCATGGTCTTCTCGGCCGTCTTCACCAGCGACGAGATGACCAGGCCGAACATCATCGAGGCGAAGCCCAGCGCCATGATCGGGATGGAGAGTTCGATCATGGTGGAGCTGCCGAGGACCAGGCCCTGCTCGGGGATCTCCCGGCTGGCGAACCCGATGACGCCGACCAGCAGGCCCTGGAACACGGTGATCAGGCCGAGCACGAACACCTTGGACATCAGGTACGCCGAGCGGGACAGGCCGGTGGCGCGCTCGCGCTCGTAGATGACCCGTTCCTTGATCAGCTCACGGACGGAGTTCGCGGCGCCGGCGAAGCAGGCGCCGACCGCGAGGATCAGCAGGACCGTGGTGGCCGTGCCGTTCGGGATGATCCGGCCGGTCTTCGGATTGGCCGGGTTGGGCAGCAGGCTGTTGCCGGAGTCGATCAGCAGGCTCACCGCGCCCAGGACCGCCGGCAGGATCACCATCAGCGCCAGGAAACCCTTGTCCGAGGCGATCACCGAGGTGTAGCGGCGCACCAGCGTGGTGAACTGGGACATCCAGCCCTGCGGCTTGGGCGGTTTCATCGCCTGCATCGGCGGCATCTGTACGGACTGTGGAGCAACGGCGTCGATGTCCGCGGCGTACATCTGGTAGTGCTGCGAGCCCTTCCAGCGTCCCGCCCAGTCGTAGTCGCGGTAGTTCTCGAAGGCGGAGAAGACATCGGCCCAGGTGTCGTAGCCGAAGAAGTTCAGCGCCTCCTCGGGAGGACCGAAGTAGGCGACCGCACCACCGGGAGCCATCACCAGGAGCTTGTCGCACAGGGCGAGTTCGGCGACGGAGTGGGTGACGACGAGGACCGTACGGCCGTCGTCGGCGAGGCCGCGCAGCAGCTGCATGACATCGCGGTCCATGCCCGGGTCGAGGCCCGAGGTGGGCTCGTCCAGGAAGATCAGCGACGGCTTGGTGAGCAGCTCCAGGGCCACCGAAACGCGCTTGCGCTGGCCGCCGGAGAGGGAGGTGACCTTCTTCTCCTTGTGGACGTCCAGCTTCAGCTCGCGCAGCACCTCGTCGATGCGGGCCTCACGCTCGGCACCCGTGGTGTCGGCCGGGAAGCGCAGCTTGGCCGCATACTTGAGGGCCTTCTTGACGGTCAGTTCCTTGTGCAGGATGTCGTCCTGCGGGACCAGGCCGATGCGCTGGCGCAGCTCGGCGAACTGCTTGTAGAGGTTCCGGTTGTCGTAGAGGACATCGCCCTGGTTGGCGGGCCGGTAGCCGGTGAGCGCCTTGAGCAGGGTCGACTTGCCGGAGCCGGACGGGCCGATGACCGCGATCAGCGACTTCTCCGGGACACCGAAGGAGACGTCCTTGAGGATCTGCTTGCCGCCGTCGACCGTGACGGTCAGATGGCGGGCCGAGAAGGAGATCTCACCGGTGTCGACGAACTCCTCGAGACGGTCGCCGACCAGGCGGAACGTGGAGTGGCCGACACCGACGATGTCGTTCGGGCCGAGCAGCTGCGTGCCGCCCTTGGCTATCGGCTGGCCGTTGACGTACGTGCCGTTGTGCGAGCCCAGGTCCCGGATCTCGAAGCGGCCGTCGGGCGTGGCGTGGAACTCCGCGTGGTGGCGTGAGACCTGCAGGTCGGAGACGACCAGTTCGTTGTCCAAGGCGCGGCCGATGCGCATCACGCGGCCCAGCGAGAACTGGTGGAACGTGGTCGGGCTGCGGTCGCCGTAGACCGGCGGCGCCCCCGCGCCACCACCGGGAACCTTCTGCGCGTACGGCTCGCCCGGACCGCCCTGCTGCTGCGGCACGTGCGGCGCGGCCTGCTGCGGCTGCTGCCAGCCGGCCTGCGGGGCCTGCGGCTGCGGCGTCTGCGCCTCCTGCTGCGGCGTGGCCGCCGCCCAGCCGGGGCCCGCGCCCTGGGCCGCGTACGGCTGCTGCCGCGGCTGGGCCTGTGGCGTGGCGACGGCGGTCGCGGCGCCGGAGATGTCGAGGCGCGGACCGTCGGTCGCGTTGCCGAGGTGCACGGACGAGCCGGGGCCGATCTCCAGCTGATGGATCCGCTGCCCCCGCACGAACGTGCCGTTGGTGCTGCCGTGGTCCTCGATGACCCAACCCCGGCCGTTCCAGCTGATCGTGGCGTGACGCCAGGACACCCTGGCGTCGTCGAGCACGACGTCCCCCTGCGGATCACGTCCGAGGCTGTATGGCCTGGACGCGTCGAGCGTCCAGGTCCGTCCGTTCAATTCCAGTACGAGTTCCGGCACTCCATGCCCCACTGAGTAGTCCCCCGAGTTACCCCCATCACAGGGAGTCTAGGGATGTCGAACATCGTCGGGAACTATTTCAGGCTCGTCCCTCTGACCGAAAGTCGGGCCTTGAGAAGACCACGTCCGTACGCTTCGTCCGGTTCCGTTGACGGGGTTGAAACCGACCCGGAGAGTGGTAATCCACGCGAGGGGGACATGCGCGGCGACCGGCCGTGCCGCGGATCGGGGGGTCTGCCATGAGTGCGTCCATGAGCGTCGAGACGACAGAACACGGCGCGCGGTTGCCGTGGGGCGACATCCTGCTGTCCGCGATCGCCTCCGTGAGCTGGGCGTTGATCGGAATGGCGGGCACCGCGGCGCTGGGCCTGCATCTGCTGGAGGCGGACTCGACGGCCTCGCTCGGCCCGATGACCGCGGCGGTGGTGGCCCTTGGGGCGGGTGGTTCGGTCACACCGTCCGGCGATGTGTCCGCGTTCGGCCTGACGGGCGCCGAGACGGCGACCGCCATCGAGATCACGCCACTGGGGGTCACCCTGGTGGGGGCGCTGCTGTTGTCGTGGTTCTTCCTACGATCCCTGCGCACGGCCGGAGTTGTGATCGCCCCCTGCGAACTCCTCGCGCGCGCGGGCGCCGTGGTCGCGCTGTTCGTGGCGATGCTGGGCGGGCTGGCCTGGGCGGGGCACGACCTCATCACGATCGACGGGAGCTCTCTCGGGCTCGACGACCTGCCCGGTGGTGGCTCGGGCGGCGGTATCAAGATCCCCGGTGTGGGGGACATCGGGGACATCGGGGGGCTGCTGCCCGACAAGATCGGCGGCCTCGTCGGCGCGAAGGCGTCGGTCGGTTTCACGGTGGACACCGCGCCGACGCTGCTCGGCGGGCTCGGCTGGTCGGCCGGGATCCTGCTGATCGCGCTGCTGGCCTCGCGCCGGACACCGCTGCCGCGCGGCTGGGAGGCCGCGCACCGGGTGGTGCGGCCGGCGGTGTCCGCCCTCGTCACGGTGCTGCTGGTGGCGGTGGCCGCGGGGCTCGCGGCGGCGGCGTACGCGGCGATGGGTGACGACCATCCCAAGCGGATCGCCGGCGCGGCGCTGCTGGGCGCGCCGAACGGGGTGTGGCTGGGCATTCCCGTCGGCCTGTTCGTCCCCTGGGACGGCAAGGCCACCGGCGAACTCACCCGGCTCCTGCCGGACCCCTTGGACGACCTGCTGGGCAACGGTTCCGACCAGTCCGTCACGCTGGGCCGGCTGGCCGAGCTGGACGGGCGGGTGTGGCTGCTGGGGGTCGCGGCGGCGTTGACGATGCTGCTGGCGGGGGTGTTGGTGGCGGTGCGGACGCCGGTGGGAGCGGGTGGTGGGCGAGTGCGGACGCCGGCGGCTGCCGGAGGGCTCCGCATGCCGGGGGGTTCCGGAGGGGCGGGGACGCCGGTGGGAGCGGGAGGCGTGCGGTCCGGTTCGACAGGTGTACGGGATGACGGGGCCCTCGGTTTCGCGGGGCGGTGTGCGCTGCGGCTGGGGATCGCGACCGCGCTGACGTTGCCGTTGCTCGCGTGGCTCACGGAGGTGTCGGTGGACGCCTCGCTGTCCGTCCTGGGCTTCGACGCGTTCGGCGCCGGGATCGAGCTGCACGGACAGCTCGGTATGGCACTGCTCCTCGGCGCGGTGTGGGGAGCGGCAGCGGGAGCCTCCGGTGCGCTGCTCGCCCGCGCGACCGGGGGGGCCGGTCAGCGGGCGGCGCCGTTGGCGCGGTGGTCGCTGGGTGAGGGGGCGGGGAGCGCCGGAGGTGCTTCGTCCGGGGGTGGAGAGGCGGGGCCGCCGTACGGGGGCGGGAAGGCAGCGCCGCCGTACGGGGGTGAGCCCGTGCGGTCGTACGAGGCCGAGCCCGAAGATCCGTACGCGGCGGGGCCTCGACGGCACCAGGTGGGTGGGGCCGAGGGGCCGTACTCCCCCGGCTCGCCCTACCGGCCGCCCAACCCGGCGACCAACCCGTATCTGCGGGTGCCGGACGAGCTGCGGGAACCGGAGGATGCGCGCCCGTCCGACGAGGAGCGGCGGGCGGACGGCCCTCGGACACCCGGCAACGACATGTACGGCGCGCCCACGGTGGCCCGGCCGATCGGCCCTCCGCCCCGGTCCCCCCGTAGGCCGCCGAAGCCACGGTCCGGAGACCGCCCGTCGTCCGCGCCGAACGACGGGTCTCCCCCGCCGCCGCCCCCACCACCCCCGCCGCCCCCGCCGCCCGGGAAGCCGAAGGGACGCCGGTGATCGATCCGCCGGGTCGGCCCGGGCACGGGCGATGCCGGCCCGCAGGTCCGCGCGCCGGCCACCCGTGAGGTCGGATCCCCCACGGGCGCGTCGGCCGCCCGTGAGGTCGGAGCCCCCACGGGACCACCCGGACGCCACTCACCCGCCACCCGGCCGCCACCAGGAGTTCCGTGTCCGTCAGACGGACCGCGCGAGCGTCGGGCACTGCGCGCCGGATACGGTGGAGGCACCATGAGCGCTTCGCAGATCTCGTCCCATGTGCCCTCTGAGCCGTCCGGGTCCTCTGACGTCCCCACCCTGCTCGTCAAGATCTTCGGGAAGGACAGGCCGGGCATCACGGCCGGACTCTTCGACACCCTCGCCGCCTACTCCGTCGACGTGGTCGACATCGAGCAGGTCGTCACCCGTGGCCGCATGGTGCTGTGCGCGCTGGTGACCGCGCCGCCGCGCGGGCTGGACGGCGATCTGCGGGCCACCGTCCACAGCTGGGCGGAGTCCATGAAGATGCAGGCGGAGATCATCTCCGGGCTCGGTGACAACCGGCCCCGCGGGCTCGGCCGTTCCCTGGTCACCGTGCTCGGGCATCCGCTGACCGCGGAGGCGACCGCGGCGATCGCCGCCCGGATAACCCGGTCCGGCGGCAACATCGACCGCATCTTCCGGCTCGCCAAGTACCCGGTGACGGCGGTCGAGTTCGCGGTGTCCGGCGTGGAGACGGAGCCCCTGCGCACCGCCCTGGTCACGGACGCGGCGGTGCTCGGTGTGGATGTCGCGGTGGTCGCGGCGGGCCTGCACCGGCGGGCCCAGCGCCTGGTCGTGATGGACGTGGACTCGACGCTCATCCAGGACGAGGTGATCGAGCTCTTCGCCGCGCACGCCGGCTGCGAGGAGGAGGTCGCCGAGGTGACGGCGGCCGCGATGCGCGGGGAGCTGGACTTCGAGCAGTCGTTGCACGCGCGCGTGGCGCTGCTCGGGGGCCTTGACGCCTCGGTCGTGGACAAGGTGCGCAGCGAGGTGCGGCTGACCCCGGGGGCGCGCACACTGATCCGCACGCTCAAGCGGCTCGGCTTCCAGGTCGGGGTCGTCTCCGGTGGCTTCACCCAGGTCACCGACGACCTGAAGGAGCGGCTGGGGCTGGACTTCGCCCAGGCCAACACGCTGGAGATAGTCGACGGGAAGCTGACCGGCAGGGTCACCGGCGAGATCGTGGACCGCGCGGGCAAGGCGCGGCTGCTGCGCCGGTTCGCCGCCGAGGCGGGCGTACCGCTGTCGCAGACGGTGGCGATCGGCGACGGCGCCAATGACCTGGACATGCTCAACGCGGCCGGGCTCGGGGTCGCCTTCAACGCCAAGCCGGTGGTGCGGGAGGCCGCGCACACCGCGGTGAACGTCCCCTTCCTGGACACGGTCCTGTACCTGCTGGGCGTCACCCGCGAAGAGGTCGAGGCGGCGGACGCGCACGAGGAGGTCCGAGCGCCCGGCGCAGGGGGGTACTGACCCGTCACAAGGGAGAGGGGCCCGGCGCGGTCGCGCGCCGGGCCCCTCTCGCGGGTCGCGGGAGTCGGGGTCAGTCGGACGGCGCCCAGTAGTCGAGGAGGGTGCCCACGCCCGGCTCCAGGGCCTTCCAGGAGCCGCTGAACGACAGGACGGCGAAGGCGGCGGCCGGGAAGCCGCGGCTGCTCATCCGGTCGCGGGCGTCGCCCTCGGCCGAGCCGACGAGGATGTCGGCGAGTCCCTGGATGCCCGGGTTGTGGCCGACCAGGAGGACGTTCTGCGCGTCGTCGGGGGTCTCGTTCAGCAGCGCGATCAGCTCCCCGGGGGAGGCCTCGTAGATCCGCTCCTCGTAGACCGTCTTCGGTCGATGCTGGAATTCGTGGACGGCGAGCTTCCACGTCTCCCGGGTCCGGGTCGCGGTGGAGCAGAGGGCCAGGTCGATGGCGAGACCGGCGTCCGTCAGTCTCCGTCCGGCTTCTGCCGCGTCCTTTCGGCCCCGATCGGCGAGCGGTCGCTCGTGGTCGGTGACCTGTGGCCAGTCGGCTTTCGCATGCCGGAAGAGGACGATCCTGCGGGGTTCTGCGACGCTCATGGGATCCAGCTTCGCATGAAACAGGCCATGGGGCGCAGGTAGTTGGCGGGCGGCCAAAGGGGTGATCAGCGGGATATCAGCTGCTGGAGGTGCTCGAAGAGCCGGGTGACAGCCGGGTCGCCCGTTGCCGCCTGGGCGTCCGCGGGGTTCAGGATCAGCCCGAGCAGCACGACGAAGGCCAGCGTCGGCAGGGCGAGGGCCCACCAGGGCAACCGGATGTCGACGCCGCCCCGGGAGGCCGGGTGGGGCCGGGTGTGCGTAGGGGCCGACATGGGTGCCTCCGCTGGTCTTCGAGTGGGTCCGTGACCGCCTTACCCGGTCACATCTCGAAGGTACGGAATCCGCGCCCTTCAACCCATCCGGAGATCCACCCAGTTGACCCTGACACTCACCCCCTAGGGGATGGTGGGGCTAGCCCCACCACGGGCCCGTCGGAAGACCGCGGGCACGGTCACGGGGAGGCGATCGTCGCGATGATGGCGATGATCACGAAGATGGCGAAGAACGAGCCGAAGACCAGCAGCATCTTCTTCTGGCCGTTCTGGGGGTTCGGATCGAGCACTGGCATACGGCAAGTCTCGCACCCGTCCCGCGCACCGACTCTTCCGGGGTGCCGCACCGCCCGGCCGGGATTCGGGCGACCGATACCCGGGTGCGGGGTACCCGGCGCTCCCGCCGGGCGGCGTCAGCGCGCCGCCTCGTCCTCCACCGTGCGGTCGCGCCCCGCGAGGACGCCCACCACCATCTGCGGGATCATCAGCGCGGTCATCAGGGCGATCGGCAGGCCCCAGCCGCCGCTGCTCTGGTAGAGCACCCCCACCAGGAGCGGGCCCGGGATGGAGATCAGATAGCCGGTGCTCTGCGCGAAGGCCGACAACTGGGCGACCCCCGCAGCGGTGCGGGCCCGCATGCCGACCAGCGTGAGGGCGAGCGGGAAGGCGCAGTTGGAGACGCCGAGCAGCACCGCCCAGGCCCAGGCGCCGCCGGCCGGGGCGAAGTACAGCCCGGCGTAGCCGCCCAGACCGCAGCCCCCGAGCGCGAGGACGATCGGGCCCTGGTGCGACAGCCGGGTGGCGACCCGCGGGATGACGAAGGCGAGCGGTACGCCCATGACCATCGTGACGGCGAGCAGCAAACCCGCCGTGCCCGCGGGCACGCCCGCGTCCCGGAAGATCTGCGCCATCCAGCCCATGGTGATGTAGGCGGCGGTGGCCTGGAGTCCGAAGAAGACGGCCAGCGCCCAGGCGGTACGGCTGCGCGTGATCCGTACGGCGGGCGACGGCTCCGCGCGCGCGGGCGCCTGCTCGGCCGGCGCCGGCCCCCGGTCCCGTACGAGCGGAATCCACGGCAGTACGGCCGCAGCCGCCGGCACGGCCCACACGGCGAGCCCGGACCGCCAGTCACCGCCCAGCGCCCGGGTCAGCGGCACGGTCAGGGCCGCCGCGGCCGACGTGCCGAGGGCGAGGGCCATCGAGTAGAGGCCGGTCATGGAGCCGACCCGGTCGGGGAACCAGCGCTTGACGATGACCGGCATCAGGACGTTGCTGAGCGCGATACCCATCAGCGCGAGGGCACTGGCGGCCAGGAAGCCCGCCGTTCCGGCCGCGCCCACGTACGGCCGTATGAGCAGGCCTGCCGTGATGGCGGCCATGCCCGCGCACACCACCGCGCCCGGCCCGAAGCGGCGGGCCAGCCGCGGGGCCGCGACGCCGAAGACGGCGAAGCAGAGCGGGGGTACGGAGGTGAGGAGTCCGGCCACGCTGCCGCTCATGCCGAGTCCGTCGCGGACCTCTTGGAGGAGGGCGCCGAAGCTGGTGATGGCGGGGCGCAGGTTGAGTGCGGACAGCACGATGCCGACGACGACCAGACGGGTCGCCCACGCGCGCGTGCGGGGTGCGGTGGGTACGACGCCTCTCCGGGAGTCGTTCACGGCCGGGCTGCGGTCGCTCGTGGACTTCCTCGTCCGGGTTTCCTCGCGTGCCATGCCGTCCATCATAGAATCATAGGATGATTGGTTGTCCATCCCTGGGGCGTCCGCTTCGGCTGCGCCCGTGCGAAGGTGTGCCATGCCTCTGAGCCATCCCCGCCGGTCGGCACTGTCCGAGCAGGTCATCGCCGCGCTGCGGCAGCAGATCACCTCGGGCGAGTGGCCGGTCGGCTCGCGGATCCCGACGGAGCCCGAGCTGGTCGAGCAGCTCGGGGTCGCCCGCAACACCGTCCGCGAGGCCGTCCGCGCTCTGGCGCACAACGGTCTGCTGGACATCCGTCAGGGCTCGGGCACGTACGTCGTGGCGACCAGCGAGCTGGCGGGCGTGATGCACCGCCGTTTCGCGGACGCCGACCCCCGGCACATCGCCGAGCTGCGGTCCACCCTGGAGTCGTCGGCGGCGCGGCTCGCCGCCGAGCGGCGCACGGAGAAGGACCTCAAGCAGCTCGACGCGCTTCTCGTGCGGCGCGAGGAGGCGTGGGAGTCGGGCGACACGGAGGCGTTCGTGACGGCGGACGCGACCTTCCACCTGGCGGTGGTGGCGGCCTCCCACAACGACGTGATGAGCGCGATGTACGCCGACCTGGGCGAGGTGCTCCGGGACTGGCTGCGCGAGGACGTCGGCGCGGAGCTCACACCGGAGACGCACATGGACCACGGGCGGCTCGTCGACGCGATCCGCGCCGGTGACGCGCAGGCGGCGGCAGCGGAGGCCGCCGGCTACCCGTTCCTGTGCCGCCCGGGCCGCTTCAGCGCTCCCGCCTGAGCTGATCCTGGCCGACCGGTCCTGGCCGACCGGTCCTGGCCGACCGGTCCTGGCCGACCGGTCCTGGCCGATCCGGTTCGGCCTGCCCTCGTCCGGCCTGCCCTCGTCCGGCCTGCCCTGGTTCGGCCTGCCCTGGTTCGGCCTGCCCTGGTTCGGCCTGATCTGGTCCGGCCTGCCCTGGTCCGGCCTGATCTGGTCCGGCCTGCCCTGGACCGGCCTGATCTGGTCCACCCGGCCTGGTCCTACCCGGCCTTGCCCTCTCCTCGGTGGCTGACCCACACCGAGCGGACCTCCTGCCAGCAGCGGCCGGTCAGCCGCACGGTCTGTGCGGGTCCGGCCGCGACCTCGGTGCCGTCGCTGTCGACGTCCCACCACCGGTCGCACTCGATGTGCAGGCTGACCCGGTCGACCAGCACATACGGGTTGTGGCAGTACGCGGTCACGTGGGAGCCGGTGACCCGGATGAGACAGGTGGCACCGAACGGCTCGGGCGAGGCGGTCCTGTGTGCTTGCACGCGCGCGTGCGGCGTCGCGTCGTACGCCAGGGAGAGCACGAGGCAGAGCGCGACGGTCAGTGGGGCCAGGCTGCGGGACAGGCGCACAAAGGGACCTCCTCGGCCGGGCTGGGGAGGGAAGCGCTTGGTGAACGCGTACTCCAGAGTGCCCGGCTGCGGGCCCCTCCTGCCTGGTCGAGTGAGCCGAACGGGTGAGGGGTGGGGTCCGCCTCCGTACGGACGCGGACCCCACCCCTGGGCAGAGCCGGATGAGCCACCGGGGCGGCGTCACGCACCGATCGCGTGCAGACCGCCGTCCACGTGGATGATCTCGCCGGTGGTCTTGGGGAACCAGTCGCTGAGCAGGGCGACGACGCCGCGGCCGGCCGGCTCCGGGTCCTTGAGGTCCCACTCCAGGGGCGCGCGAGTGTCCCACACAGAGGCCAGCTCACCGAAGCCCGGGATGGACTTGGCGGCCATCGAGCCGAGGGGGCCGGCGGAGATGAGGTTGCAGCGGATGTTCTGCTTGCCCAGGTCACGGGCCATGTAGCGGCTGGTGGCCTCCAGCGCGGCCTTCGCCGGGCCCATCCAGTCGTACTGCGGCCAGGCGTACTGCGCGTCGAAGGTCAGGCCGACGACGGAGCCGCCGTTCTGCATCAGCGGCAGGCAGGCCATGGTCAGCGACTTCAGGGAGAACGCCGAGACGTGCATGGCTGTGGCGACGGACTCGAACGGCGTGTTGAGGAAGTTGCCGCCCAGGGCGTCCTGCGGGGCGAAGCCGATGGAGTGCAGGACGCCGTCGAGGCCGCCGAGCTCCTCGCCGACGATGTCGGCCAGGCGGCCCAGGTGCTCGTCGTTGGTGACGTCGAGCTCGATGACCTTGGTGGGCTTGGGCAGCTTCTTCGCGATGCGCTCGGTCAGGGTGGGCCGCGGGAAGGCCGTCAGGATGATCTCGGCGCCCTGCTCCTGGGCCAGCTTGGCGGCATGGAAGGCGATGGAGGCCTCCGTCAGCACACCGGTGATCAGGACGCGCTTGCCCTCGAGAATTCCGCTCATGGTGATCAGTGACCCATTCCCAGTCCGCCGTCAACGGGGATGACGGCTCCAGTGATGTACGAGGCGTCGTCGGAGGCGAGGAACCGCACCGTCGCGGCGACTTCCTCCGGCTGCGCGTACCGGCCGAGCGGCACCTGCTTCACGATGCCCTCGCGCTGCTCGTCGGTGAGCGCCTTGGTCATGTCCGTGTCCACGAAGCCGGGCGCGACGACGTTGAAGGTGAGGTTGCGCGAGCCCAGCTCACGGGCGAGCGAGCGCGCGAAGCCGACCAGGGCGGCCTTGGAGGCGGCGTAGTTGGCCTGCCCCGGGGAGCCGTACAGCCCGACCACCGAGGAGATCAGCACGACCCGGCCCTTCTTGGCGCGCAGCATGCCGCGGTTGGCGCGCTTGACGACTCGGAAGGTGCCGGTGAGGTTGGTGTCGATGACGGAGGTGAAGTCCTCCTCGGACATCCGCATCAGGAGCTGGTCCTTGGTGACGCCGGCATTGGCGATCAGCACCTCGACCGGGCCGTGCTGGGCCTCGATCTCCTTGTAGGCCTGCTCCACCTGCTCGGGGTCGGTGATGTCGCACCTGACGGCCAGGCAGCCCAATTCTGCGAGGGCGGCCGGCGGCTCTCCGGAGCGGTATGTGATGGCGACCTTGTCGCCGGCGTCGGCGAACGCACGGGCGATGGCGAGGCCGATGCCCCGGTTGCCTCCGGTGACGAGAACCGAGCGGCTCAACGGATCACCCTTTCGATAGGGGTCTGAGACACCCGCCCGAGTGTGTGGATGCCAGGCGGCTTCCCCGAAAACCTATCGGTCGGGCCGCACCGGGAGGCAAGCGGGCACCGACAGTGGCTCGCGCGGGTGACTGTCGGGTTTCTACAGTCGGCCGTCAGCTCGGTCCGCCATTCCGGGACCATGAGCGGGCAGACCCTCGGCGCGGGCCGTTTCGAGCATTCTTCGGTCGTACGTCACCACCGCGGTCAGATCGTCCCGCAATGACAGTGCGCTGGCCACGTGGATGGCATCCAACGTTCGCAGCCGCCCGACCAGTAGAGCGGCAGCGTCGCGCACCTCTCGGGTGAGGAGGATTTCGGTGATTCGGGCATCCAGGTCCTCCATCGCTTTGGGGAAGTGCCCCATGAGATCCAGGGTCCGTACGGTCTCCACGAAGCCGAGCGTGCTGGTAGCGAGCGGCTGTGCGACTCGCTGCTGAAGGAAGGCGTCCAATTCGGCCCAGTGGCTGCGTCGGGTCATCCACGTAACCAGGGCCGAAGTGTCCATGTAGATCAACGGTCGTCCGCCTCGCGCTCGGCCAGGAGCAGCGCCAGAGGATCGACGTCCTCCGACACCTCGTAGTGCGGCATGCTGTGTCGGTCGGCAGCGGTGACCGGCTTCAGCTTGATCTTTCCCTGCGCCACCAAATGCGCGTACCGCTCCATGGGACCGCCGGCCGGTGACAGTATCGCGATCACATTGCCGTGGCGGGTGACCTGGATCGCCTCCCCCTTCTCGACGCGGGCGAAGACAGCGCTGGGGTTGTACGAGAACTCGCGCACGGAAATGGTGCTCATGCCGCTCCCTCACATCAGAGATTGCGCCTACATCGGCTCCACTGTACCTACAACTCCGCAGGCGTTCAGTCCCTCTCCAGGGAGTCGGCAGGACCTCGCGGCCAGATGCCGCCTGGAAGGCTCACCAAGATCTTCATGAGCCTTCCAGGCCGCTCTGGCGGGCTCCGCCCCGCACGCGGATCGTGTGGCCAGGATCTCTGGGACGCACTGCCCTTGCCTGCGTACATCGCCAAGCCACCTCACCGTGACCCAGCCGACCGTCAGAGGAGTGACACCCTCTCCCGACAGTTCATAGGGGCCGTATGCGCCACCACTTACACGGCACCCACCGAGCGCGCGGCGTCCACCGAAGCGGCGAGGCCCGTGATGTCCGCTGCCAGATCCCGCCAGGGGCGCGAGAGGTCCACGACATGACGCCAGATCCTCAGCCTCCCCTCCCCCACCGGCACCTCCACGAGGCCTGGCCTGCCCGATGCGTACACGAGATGGCCCTCGGCGAGTCCGAGGCGCACGCAGTAGGCGGTCATCTGGTAGAGATCGTCCCGTTGCGGCTTGGTCTTGAACTTGGCGTCGAGGACGACGGCCTGGCGCAGTACTCCGTCGTTCGGGGACGGCAGGTAGTGCACGAGGTCCGGCTTGAGTACGTGTCTGCCGGCGGCGTCGAGAAAGAAGCTCCGGTCCTGTGCCTCGGGCCTGCCTCCGGCGCGCAGGCGCAGCGCCTCGCCGACCGCGCGGGCGAGGTACGCCTCGAACAGGCGCCACATGGTCACGAGCATCCCGTCGACGGCGATCTCCCGGCCGTCGAGTTCGTACGAGGCGCCGCGCAGGACGAGTTCGGCGAGGACGAGGGCGTGCGCGTAGCGGGCGTTGCGGCGGTCGGGGCTCCAGCGGGGCGCGCCGGTTCCGGCGGGCAGAAGCCGCACTCCGTCCAGGCGGGCGGTGAGCCGCTGGAGCTGGGAGCGTGGGCCGGGTTCGAGGCCGGGGACGCGCAGGAGGCGGCGGGCTGCGGCGAGGAGGAGGCGGTTCTCCGGGATGTCGGGAGTGTGGTCGTCGTAGACGACTTCCAGCGGCACGGGGACGCCTGGCCTGCGGCGGAGCTGGTCGGCGTGGCGGATGCGGCCGCGGACGACGGGCAGCGTGTCGTACGTCTCCCGGTAGTCGTGGAGGACGCCGTGGAGCAGGGCCCGGTCGGCGGCGGAGACGAGGGCGTGTGCGAGGGCCGGGAGGAGGTCGGGGCGCGGGTCGGCGGTGACTGGGCGCGGGTCGAAGGTGACGCGTTCGGGGGCGTACGAGACGAGATGGAGGAGGCGGTCGACCGGGACCTTGGGGGTGATGGTGAGCTGGACGGTCCCCGCCCCCGTGCCGAGGCGTACGGAGCCGACCCGGTCCTTGGCCTTCAGTCGCCAGCGGGTGGCGGTCTCCGGGTGCATCTGGACGAGGCCGTCGTGGGCGGCGAGTGTCGCCACCTGGGGCGGGGTCAGCTCCCAGGTGGTCCAGCCGCCGCCCTCCGGGAGCCGTATGAGCTCCGCCGTGTCCCGGCATTCGCGGGGCTGGGTGCGCCGACCGTTCACGAGTCCTCGGTGCCCGAGCCGTCGCCCGAGGCCGGCAGGATGCCGAGCCGTTCGCGCAGGCCCGCGAGGCCGTAGACCTCTTCCACGTCCGTCCCGTCGCCCCAGTGGTGTTCGGTGAGGAGCGGGATGATCTGCGTCTTCCACAGGCGTTCGAGAGCGCCGTCGCCCGCGTGCGCGAGGTCCTGCATGAAGTACGAGGGGCCGACGCGGAAGGAGCGGTCACCGGGGCTGCCGTCGGCGAGGAGACGGTTGATCTCGTCGAGGAGGCGGACGTACGAGTCGTCGTACGCGGCCGGATCCTCGCCTCGTTCCTCCGCCTGCTTCCGCAGCCAGGAGTCAAGCACCGCGTTCACCGGCGGTGTGTCGGGGTGGAGTTCCATGAAGGAGAAGCGGCGGCGCATGGCCGCGTCCATGTACGCCACCGAGCGGTCGACGGTGTTCATGGTGCCGAGGATGTAGAGGTTGGGCGGCAGGCGGAAGCCCCGGCCGTCGTCGGAGCCGTAGAGGAGGTGGACACGCTCGGTGCGGTACTCCAGGAGGAAGTACAACTCGCCGAAGATCTTGGCGAGATGGCCGCGGTTTATTTCGTCGATGACGAGGACGAACGCCTCGGCCGGACGCCGTTCCGCCTCGTCGGCGAGCTTGCGCAGCGGGCCCCGCACGAGGTCGTAGCCGAGCCCGCCGTCCGCGTCGCCGCCGGCCTGCTTGTTGCCGAGGCGGGGGCGGATGCCTTCGAAGAAGTCCTCGTAGGCGTAGGCGGGGTGGAACTGGACGAGGCGTACGTTGGTGGCGCTGGAGGCGCCCGCCAGATGCCGGGCGAGGGCGAGGGCGGTGTACGTCTTGCCGGTGCCGGGCGGGCCGTGAAAGATCAACTGCGGTGTGGCGCGGAGAAGTTCGACGCAGTCCTGGAGCCAGAACGTGTCGGGCATGTGGAGCTTCGCCGCCAACTCTGAGGTGGCGTCGGGAAGCTCCGCCGGGCCCTCGGGAACGGGAGCGGTACGCGGCATGTCCCCGATGAGAGCGAGTACGGTCTCGGCGTACTCGGTGGCCTCGAAGAGCTGGGAGTCCGCGTCCTGGACCACTCCGGAGAGCCCGGAGGGCAGGTCCTTGAGGAAATCCAGGGGCTTGTTCAGGTTGCGCCACTCGACGGCCCGTTCCAGCTGCTCCGTCCCGTGGGCGGCGGGGCCGCTGACCACGCCGACGTAGGTCTCGAAGCCGTCGGTGGACAGCACGATGTCGCCCTCGCGCATCCGGTTGAGGAAGGCGTCCAGCTCGCGTGCGACGCTCTCCCGGCGGGCGGGCGAGGTGGTGGGGAGCGCGGTGTCGACGGCCCTGCGCACGCTCTCCGGGTCGCCGGCCCCCACGGTCGGGGGCTGGAATCCCGTGTCGAGGGTGACCACCGAGCGGTCGCGCCAGGGCCCCCGGATGAGGGGAACGGCTGTCTTGGCGTCCGTGCCCCGGATGATCCACAGCTGGCGGGGCAGCTCCTGATCGGCCTTGACTTCATCGGCCGGCTGCTTGGCCGCGATCAGCGCCTCCCACACAGGCATTCGCCGGTCGGGGACCGCGCGGACGGTGTCCAAGCTGGTCCGGGCGGTGTCGAGGACGCCCTCGTCCTCCAGGAGGTTGCGCCAAGTGTCGCGTTCATGGGGCAGCAGGGGGAAGCCGGCGCCCGCCTCCCCGTCCTCGCCGAGAGCGAGGTGCCAGCCCAGCGGACGGGTTCCCAACAGCACCGGTCCCAGGACACTGAAGTCCACAGCGAACTCATGCGCCACTTCCTCCAGCACGACCCAGGAGCCACTGTCGAGGAGCTGCTCCAAAGCGGTCGCAGCCGCGGCACACGCGGGCTGGCGCTCCCACTGCCGGTATCGCCTGCGCATCTCAAGGTTGTAGTCCACCGGGTCCGGCCAGCGGCGGAGAGCGTCCTGGCCGATCCCCGTCAGCTGCCAGCGGCGCCCGCCCCGGTACAGCCAACCGACCTTGCCCAGGTTGATCGCGTACCGGTTCACATAGTCCTTGAAGGGCGTGCTGTTCTGCTGCGGAGACTCGTCGAGAGCGTCACGCCAGTCCGTCGTCAGCCGCGGGTCCTCCACGAGAACCCGCTCCCACAGCGGCCCGAACCGCATGCCGTCCTGGAGTGCGTCCCGCTCCAGGATCGTGGCGGCGGTATGCAGGGCACGGGCTACGACGGTGGTGATGCTGGGCACGGCGTCCATTCCTCGCAGGGTACGGGCATGACGGCGCCGTCCGAACGAGCGTGCGACCGGGCGGCTCCGGACCGGATGGCCGGTCGGCCGAGGCCGGCCGGCATCCCCCGCGATGACAGGGCGTTCACTCCCGTCAACACGGCGTGACCTCGCAACCCTACCCCGTACCCCTGACACATGCCGAAGCTTTCAACCCGGCTATCTCAGTGGGTCGTTGAGGAGAGAGTCCGGCGTCGATTGCGACTCCGGCCCCCGCACCGCTTCCCGTCGCACCGTGTACTCCGCCCACACCGTCTTGCCCGGCCCCTGCCGTTCGTCCACACCCCAGCGCGAGGCCAGGGCCTCTACGAGGAGCAGGCCCCGGCCGCCTTCGAGGACCCCCGCCTCGGGCCCGGGCGGATTCGGTCGCTCGGGGTGCGTGTCCGACACCTCGACTCGTACGACACCGGTGGCGACGTCGTAGCCAAGGCGGAGCTCGAAGTCCCGCCCGGGGACCCGCCCGTGCAGGGCGGCGTTCGAGGCGAGTTCGGCGACGAGGAGGGTCACGGTGTCGGAGGCGGGGCCGCCGTACGGCACGCCCCACAAATCGAGCAGGAGCGTGGCCAGTCGGCGCGCGAGCCGCGCCCCGCGCCGTGTGGCGGAGAACCTCTGGACGAACACACTTACGGTAGCGGCCTCTTGGGCCCGTGGTGCCGGCATACGTTCAGCGTTCCGGCCCTTCTCACCTCGCCAACAGGCACGACACCCATACAGAGACGGCTGTATCAGTGCACACTCTGGACTGGGTGGGTAACTCACCGTGACTCTGGACGGGTTGGGCAGATTGTGCAGAGAGCGGCGAGAACGTGAGCACGGGAGGCGCACGGCGATGGCAGTGGACCACGACGGAGGCGGCACGAGCAGTGAACCGGAACTCTCCGACAGCCTCAAGACCTTCGGCGCGGTCCTGAAGGCCCTGCGGGAGGAATCCGGCCTGACGCAGGAGGAGTTCGCCGTGCGGGTGCGGTACTCGGCGGCCTATATCGCCAAGATCGAGCAGGGCAAACGGTTCCCGCCGGCCGATCTGCCCTCACGGGCCGAGGATGTGCTCGGGGCGGTCGCGGTCAAGGTCCTCACGGCGGCGGCGCGGAGTCTGACGCGGCGGGCGGGGCTGGCTTCCTGGTTCCGACAGTGGGCGGGGATCGAGGAGGAGGCGATCTCCCTGTATGCGTATGAGTGCCGGGCGGTTCCGGGGTTGTTGCAGCCGGAGGGGTACGCGCGGGCGGTGTTTGAGCGGCAGCTTCCTCCATTCACCGAGGACCAAATCGACCGCAAGGTAGCGGCACGGCTCGAACGCCAGGCGTTACTCACCGAGCGGCCGAACACTGCGTTTACGTTCATCATCGAACAGGCCATCCTGAAGCGCCAGGTGGGTGGTGCATCTGTCACCAGGGATGTCATCAACCACTTGCTGAGCATCGGAGAGCGGACCAACATCGAGATCCAGGTCATGCCTCTCCAACAGGAGGACCATTGTGGAGTCGACGGCCAGCTGTACTTGGCCGAGACCCCAGGACACCGGTGGTTCGGCTACACCGAGGGACATCGGTCCAGCACCCTGATCACTGACCCTGGCGAAGTGAGTGTGCTCAACCAGCGCTATGGCAAGCTGCGTTCCCAAGCCCTGGATTGCCGGGCTACCGTGAACCTGCTGGAACAGATGCGAGGAGCGCTATGAGCACCACCCCTGAGCTGAGCTGGTTCAAGAGCAGCTACAGCGGCGGAGATGGGGACAACTGCGTCGAGGTCGCCCTGCACCCCGAGGCAGTCCACATCCGCGACTCCAAGGACACAGGGATCCGTCCGCTCGTCGTCGCGCCGGGCACCTGGTCGGTGTTCACGGCGCTCGCGGCGAAGTCGTCGCTGGACAGCTGAGTCCGAGCCGTACGGAATGTACGCGGGCGGGTGCGGGAGTAACTCCCGCACCCGCCCGGCTGCTTGTGCCCCGCTCGTTACGCCTTCTCGTCCTCGTCGAACATGCCGAGCAGGTCCAGCTGTACGTCGACGCCCTCGACCTCGTCCAGGTCGAACAGGCCCCCACCCAGCTGATCAGGGGTGGACTTGCGGCGCCCCTTCTTCTGGGCCGGAACCGCCGGGCCCTTCGGAGGGCCTCCGACCGGAGCAACGCGGGTGAGCGGGCTCGTGCCGGGGGGATGACGCGGGCCCTGCGCGGGCGGTGGGGTGAGGGACTCGTGCGTGAAGGGACGGCCCTCAGCCATCGCCTCATACACGCGGACGATCTCCTTCTTCGTGTCCTCGAAGAGTTCCGGCTTCCTGTTCTTGAACGCCCGGAAGCTGTCCAGGACGAGGTCCACGTCCGCGCGCTCGATCCCGTAAAGGTGGAAGTACGCGGCGTCCAGCTCGGCGCGGATCAGGAAGCGGCGCTCCTCATCCCATATGAAGGGCGGGCCGTCGTCGCCCAGGTACTTCGCCCAGGGGGCCATCTCGTAGGAGGTGTAGGTGAGTTCGAGGACTCGGGGGCGAATCCAGTCGGCGAGGGGGGCGCCCCGTGTCCACGGCGCGGAGAGCTCAAAAGCAGACGGCGGCAGCACCGGAAGCTGCTTCAAAGTGAAATATGCAAATGAAGCACCTGCATACTTCTGACGAGCTACATAATCCACGATAAAGCTGCTTAGCGTAGCAAGCAGGAGCTCGGCACCGTAAGCGGGAAACATCAAGGGAAACTTGTGACCGACTACAGTGCGAGGAATGACTGCGGGAATCAACGTTCGCTCGTCAGCAGCCCGACACACATCCCGCCAGCCCATGAGCCAGCCATGACGCCATCCCGACCAGCTGCGCCTCGAACTAGCAGCCAGCCTCTCATCAGCCTCTGACTCATCCATCCATTTCTGAGGCATCGGGAGCACTCCGGGGTCAGCGTGCTCTCGCACTGACAGACGAGGCAGTGTCCCTTTGTTGATCTGCGCCTGGGTCGCGCCCCTATAGGTAGCGAACCTGCCATCAAAATGATGCACCAGCTTTCCTTCGTATAGCGGCAAGAACTTCGCCTCACCCTTTACGAACACGTTTCCGTCCAAGCGCCATCCGGAACCACGCAAGCTTTCGGCATAACGGAATAGCTTCGAGTCGCTGGACATGTTAACCATTTGGGAAAATTTAATTTCTCCCCAGGGGCTCTTAGACTCTTTCGCTACTTCCCGGAAGATTGGAACTCTCTGATGAACCTGTCGGATAAGTCGAGCATGGTCAGGACTCTCGCAGACTGGAGCAGTCTTAGTATTAGGGTTAATGCGAGCGAACTCACCAATGCTCAACGTAAACTCTCGCGCGTCTAGTTGATCTGGTCGGCGTGCACGGAAAGCTAGTCGGACGGCCTTATAGGTCTCCGAGTTTTTCCCCCCAGCCATAGTGAATAGGCAAAAGCGATACTGGTTATGAACCGCCGGGAAGAGTTTTTCCTCGTTCTCCAGATCCAGCACTGTTACCAGTTGCTGCCGCGATAGGAGATCCGCAAAGAAAGGCGACGTAGCCTCATCTGTAGCAATCCCCGTAGGCAATACCAAGCCAGACATTCCCTGCGGCGACAGCAGCGCCCTCGCTCGTTCTGCAAAGAGTGCGTATACGTTGATGCGCCGCTGAGCTGTCAGCGGAAACAGACCAGAACCCTTCAAGACAGCAAGCAGCCCACCGGATTCGCGCCGAGCAGCTAGGAATTCCTGGTGCAGACCACGATTGCCATCCAGCGGCTTTCCATTTTCATCTACACTTTCCTGTAGCGCATCAATCAGCCTCTTACGTTCAGCTGTTGCCGCCGCAGCGATTCGCTCATCACGTGCCGCGAACCACTCCTTCTCCTTCAGTTCCACGCGCTCCCACGGCGGGTTGCCCAGCACTGCGTCGAAGCCGCCCTGCCAGCCCGTGTCCGAGTTCGCGTCGGAGGCATCCGCGTCCTCCACGCGGAAGACGCGCGGGAATTCCAGGTGCCAGTGGAAGAACTGATTGCGGCGGACGATGTCCTTCAGGATCAGCTCGGCCGCCTCGTCTTCCAGCGGCTTGTCGTCCTTGTCCTCCTCCACGGCACGCAGCACGTTCGTCGTGATCGCCGTGGGCGCGCCTTTGTGCTTGGGCCAAAGGAAGGACGCGCACCAGACGTCCGCGACTCGCTTCATGTGCCGCAGTTCAGGCCACTTCTCGAACTCCCGGTGAGCGCGGGCGTGTTGGCGCACCTCGGCCAGGCTGCGGTCGCCAATCTTGGCGACCTTCTCCGCCTCCACGCGCACGGTCGCGGTGCTGGTGCGTACGATCCGCTCGTCGAACGGCAGGTGCGACGCGCCCTTCTGCTCCCTCTCGTTCTGCTGGCGCAGCTTGGTGACGACGGATTGGTCGTCACCCTCCAGCTTCTCGAACGCCCCGTCCAGGACGCCCTTCTCCAGCGCGGCCGGAGTCGCCCCCAGTAGAGCGTTACCAGTCTTGATGCGGTCGTCGAGGTAGGCGAGAGGCTCACCGGGGGTCAGCGACTCCAACCACAACGACACCTTGGCCAGTTCCGCGGCGAGCGGGTTGATGTCGACACCGTGGACGCAGCGGCGTACGACCTTGGCCATCGCCTCGCGGACCCGTTCCGGAGCGGGCTGGCTCTCCTCGTACTCCATCCGCGCGTACCTAAGCGCGATGCGCCGGGCCGCCGCGACCAGGACGTGGCCCGAACCACAGGACGGGTCCACGAAGTTGATCCGGAGCAGGTGGTCCGGGATGCCCGAGGCGGCGTACCGCTCTATGACCGGGTCGAGGGCGTTGTCGAGGAGCTTCTCGATCAGAACGGCGGGGGTGTAGTACGAGCCGGTCAGCTTGCGTTTGTTGCCCGCGACGAGATCCTTGAGCTCGAAGATCTCGTTGTCGGCCTCGCGGGCCGGTACGAGTTCCAGGAGGGACTCGTAGACGCTGCCCAGTTCCTCGGCACCGAGGTGGCGGTAGTCGACGCGAGTGGTGCGGCCCTTGTCCTTGATCCGGGAGAGCAGGCGTACGGCCTCCAGGAGCCGCTCGTTGGGCAGCTTGGCCGCACGCAGCGGTTCGGCTCCCCCGGGGAGGCGGGTGGGCCTGGCGTCCTCGTCGATCTCGCTGGGCTCAGGAAGGTAGTAGAGACCGCCGAGGCCGGGGAGCGCCAGCGCGGGTTCTCCTCCATCGCGGCCGAGGGCGTTCAGGACGTGCTTGAGGCCTTCCCACAGGTCGATATTGTGGTCGCCCTTGCGGCGGGAGGCGATGCGGCGCAGGCGGGCGGTGGAGAAATAGAGGGTGTAGCGCTCGCGGGCCGCCTGGTTGGCCTTCACCTCGGCCTTGGTGGCCTTGCGATCGGGCCGTACGAGGAGGGCGTCGCGGTCCTCGGCGACGAAGAGGAAGATCAGCTGGTAGGCGAGGCGCAGCAGTTCGTGGTGGAACTCGTCGAGGGCGCGACGGCCGCCCACAGTGATCGCGTCGGTGAGGTCCGGGTTGTTCTGGAGGAAGCCCGTACCGAGGATGGACAGGGCCTTGGCGACCTGGTCGCGCAGCAGGTTGCGGGAGCGGATGCCGGTCTCGACGGCGAAGTCGCGCCACCACTCCAGGCGGCAGTCCGCCGGAGTGAGCGGGGCCTCGTCGGACGCCGTGACGTCGGCGCCCTCCTCGCCCACCGCCTCGCCCTCGTCTTCCTCCTCGTCCGCGTCCTCGGCGGCGGCCGCCCCCCGGCGCTTCTTCTCCGGTTTGGGCACCAGCTCCAGGCGGGAGGCGTGCAGCAGCGCGTACATCAGCAGGAAGTCGGAGAAGTCGCCGCCGCCGAAGATCGCTTCGAGGTCGAACTCGACATACGCGGAGCCGACGAGCGCGGTCGAGTCGCGCAGCAGGCGCAGGACCCGGCCGTTGGAGAGGATGCCCCACAGGTGATCAGGGGAGGCGTTGAGCAGCTCCTGCATCATCGACTGGGGGGCCCGGGAGCTGCCCGCCGACCAGCGGTCGAGCTCGGTGTTCCAGCCGAGGAGGTGGACGGGGACGTGGTCCTGCCAGTCGTGGCTGACCTGGTAGGGGTCACGGCCGGGCAGCCTGATGCCGCCACGGCGAGCGGCGAGACGACCGTAGCCCAGCTCCTCCAGGAGCGTCAGGAGCCAGACCCGGGTCGCCTTCGTGGGGTCGACCTTGCCGTCGAGTTCCTTCAACTCCTCCTGGAGGGAGGTGTACGCGGCGCGCAGCGCGTTCCACTTGCGGCTGGCGGCGTCTTCGATGCGTACGCCGCGCCCGAGTCCGTAGTCGGCGGGGGCGCTGCCGGGCAGTTCGGGGTCGCCGGAGCGGATCTTGCCGAGGAGGTCGGCGGAGAGCAGGCCGCCCTCGACGCGTACGGCGGGGGAGGCGGGGAGGCGGTCGGGTGCGAGGGCGGTCACCGGTCTCCTCCGGGGATGGTCTGCTGTGCGGCCGGGACGTTCAGGTACACGTACACGCCGAGCCGGTCGGGCTCGCCGGACGGCTCGACGCCGATGCGGCGTACGGCGGCGGCGCCGCGCTCGCGGCCACGCTGGCCGGCGGCCTCGCGGACCCGCTGGTGGGCGTCGCGCAGCCGGTCGGCGAGGAGTCGGCCGCGGGCGGTCAGGTGGTCGCGTACCTCGTCGTCATCGAGTTCCGCGGTGGCGCGGGCTGCCTGCTGGTCGCGCAGGGCGGGAAGGGTGTTGCTGTCGGGGGTGGCGGTGAGAAGGGCGGCCGTCTCCTCGTCGGACAGCCAGACGCGGCGGCCGTCGTCGCCGGTGCGCCAGGCGACGATCTGGGCGTCGTCGGCGACCAGGACACGCGCTTCCTCGCCCGCCTCGCGCGGGGGCAGAGTGAGGCGGAAGCGGTAGCGGGCGAGCAGCAGGACGGTACGGCGGTCCACGGCCGCGGTGCGGATCACGCCGAGACGCCGGGCGGGGCGCTCCTCGGGCGGCAGGCTGGTGTCGACGGCCGCGTCGAGGAGGTAGCGGGCGAGGGCGCGTACGGCGGGATCGGTGCGGAAGAGGGCGTGCTCGCCGCGGGCGACCGGAAGGTCCTCCCGGAAGACGAGGTCGCGGGGAACGGACCGGGAGCGACCCTTCGCCTTCGCCTTGGGAGCCCCGCCCGGCGCGACGGTCTGATCGGCGTCCTCGTAGAAGCCGAGGGCGTGCTTGAGGCCGGTCGGCAGCGGGTCGACCGGGGCTTTGAAGCCGCGGTCGCGGGAGTCACCGATCGGCTGGGCGCCCAGCTGGGCCAAGGCCTCGCGGGTGAACGTGGCGATGTCGCCGGGGTCGCCCAACGCCTGCCGCAGCGCGTCGAGTTCGGCCTCCACCTCCTCCGGGCGCAGCCCGGTGTGGGCGAACTTGGTGAGCACCTTCGACTCGCGCTCGGCGGCCGACTCCCACTCCTTGTGCAGGGCTTCGCGGGCGCGGCCGAAGTCGGGGTCCTCCTCGAAGTCCAGTGTGAGCTGGCCCTCGGGCTGCCTGCCGCGCAGCAGCAGCGCGCTGGCGAGGGCTTCGAGGACGCCCCGGCCCTGGTCGGGGACGAGGACGGCCACACCGGTCTGGTCGGCGATGTCCTTGTGCTTCTGGATGAGCACCTTCAGGACGAGGCCGTCGATGCCGGTGTCGGTGTCGTAGACAGTGATCTCGCGGACGCGGCGGCGCGGCTGGCCGAAGCGGTCGACGCGACCCGCGCGCTGGAGGTGGCGTGTCGGGTTCCACGACAGGTCGTAGTGGATGACTGCGCCGAAGTGGTCCTGGAGGTTGACGCCCTCGGAGAGGCAGTCGGTGGCGACCAGTACGTGCCGGCCGCGCCGTGCAGTGAGTTCGTCCACCCGGGCCTGGCGGGCGTCGGGGTGGAGGGTGCCGGTGACCGCCTCGACGCTCGCGTTGCGGCCCAGTTCCTCCTTGAGGTGCTTGGCGACGTACTCGGCGGTCGGGATGTAGTGGCAGAAGACGATCGGGTCGTAGCCGTCGACCAGCTGCCGCTTGACCCGGTCCACGAGTATGCGCAGCTTGGCGTCGGTCTCGGGTCCGGCGAGGGCGTCCGCCCGCTCGGCGAAGGCAGCGAGGGCCTTTGCCTCGGCCCTGCGGCGCCTGGCCTCGTCCGTACGGCCGTCCTCGGCTTCCCTCGCGGTCTCCGGCTCGTCCGGGAGTGAGCCGGGGACCAGGTCCATGCCTTCGGCGGTCTCGTCGTCGGAGAGCTCGAAAGCGGCGGCCCGGCCCAGCTTCTCGGCCTCGGTCTTGCTGCGAGTGGCGGCGACGAGCGAACGGGTTCGCAGGGTCGCGGCGGCCGCGGCGGGCGAGGACAGGACGCAGCGCAGCAAGGTGAGCGCCGTCCACCAGGACATGCGCTGCTGGTGGTCGCCACCGGGGTGACGTACCTGCTGGCGCGTGTAGGCGATGATGTCGGCGACGAAGCGGGCGTAGTCGGCGTCGAGCCGGTAGAGCGCGTCCTGGGTGTCCCGGTCCTCGGGGAAGGGTGTGTCCTGACCGACGTACCGCTTGATGTCGTGGCGGCGGCGCTGCACGAAGTGGCGGGCCAGCCGATCGCGGTCAGCGGACCGGCTGGTGTCCAGAGTGCGCAGTGAGGGGTCGAGGAGGCCGGTGAGCTTGGAGAAAGCCTGCGGGTCTCCGCTGTGAGGGGTCGCGGTGACCAGGATCAGGTGGCGGTCGCGCTCCTCGCGGTCGGCGAGCGCCGACAGCAGCTCGTAGCGTTTCTGCGGCTCGTCGCCGCTGCCGGCGCCGACGCAGGTGTGGGCCTCGTCGACGATGAGCAGGTCGGGGCAGTGGCGGCGGAACGCGTCACGGCGCTCGTCCTGCTTGATGAAGTCGGTGGATACGACCGTGACCGGATAGTGGTCGAAGATCGACAGGTTGGGGTCGTCGATCGCCTTCTGCAGACGCGCGGCGGTGGACGGCAGCACCAGCTCCGCCTCCATGCCGAACTTGTCGCGCAGCTCGCGCTGCCACTGTTCGGCGAGCGAGGGCGAGCACAGCACGGTCATGTTCCGTGCGGAACCCTGCTCCACGAGCTCCCGGGCGATCAGCGCGGACTCGATGGTCTTGCCGATACCGACATCGTCGCCGATGAGGAGACGTACGGGGTCCATACGCAGAGCCATCATCAGCGGGACCAGCTGATACTGGCGGGGCTGTACCGCGACCGAGGCCAGTGAGCGGAAGGGGCCCGCGCCCGCCGTCGAGGCGATCCGCAGGGCGGTGCGCAGCAGCGAGGCGGAGGCGAAGTCACCGGCCTCACCTGGCCGTGGCTGTGGGCGGCCGAAGCCCGGCTTGCCGACCTCGCCTGGAAAGAGGGCCGCGACGAACTCGCGGTCTCCGTCGAGAGGTTGGGCGAGGACCAGCTCTTCGGTGGTGCCGGGCAGCACGATCCAGTCGCGGTTCCGGGCGCGGATGAGCGTCCCGGGGACGTGGCTCATCGGTTGCCTCCCCTGTGGTCGCGGCCGATGCCGAAGACGTCCGGGTATGCGCGCACGGTGTCCTTCCAGTCGGGTTCGGCTCCGGCCCTGATCACCAGCCAGCCGTCGTCCATCATGCGGTACTCGTCCTGTTCGGTGAGCCGATGGGCCCTGTCGTGCTCCAGGAACACGGCGACTTCGGCACCAGGGAGGTGGTAGACCACGTCCGCGACCGGAGTGGCCGTCTCGTCGGGGAGGCGGTGGCCGTTGTCCGCGAGAAGGCGCAGGAACGCCTCGACGGGTGTGTCCGGCGCGGCCCCCGTCTGCGGTTCCGCACGCGGCACCGACGCCGCCGAAGCTCGCGGACGGGAGCCATCGCCGGTACGGGACCGGGCAAGCGCGACCAGCAACGGTGCGGCACGGTGGCGGTCGATCTGCTTGTGGAATCCCTGGTTGGAGTAGGACAACAAGCAGTCATAACAGCCGAGTTCACAGCGCTCGACGGCACCGTCGGCCCGGTCGTGGTCCTTGCCGTCCTCGTCGTAGTGAATGATCCGCAGCGCTTCCCTCGCCACCCGTGCCAGGGCGTACTCGTCGTCGTACAGGCGCCGCAGCACACCGGCACCGCCCTCGGCGCTCTCGACGAACAGCGTCCGGCCGTGCTTCTCGGCGTCCGGGAGGTTCTCGCTCTCCAGCTCGGAGTCCTCCAGCTGGAAATGTGCCTCGATGCCACGCTCCAGGGCGTAGCGCAGCGACACGGCGGTGATGTCATCCACCGGCTCCGCCAGCCGCACAACGGCGATGTTCTTGGTGTCCTGGGCGTAGGGGATGACCTTGAGGGTGCGCTGGGCCCGGTCGAAGGAGGCCAGGGACTCCTCCTCCGCCGACTCCTCGTCCATGCGGGCGACCTTGCCCTCCGAAAGCCATCTGCCGCTGACCGGATCGAGCCAGAAACCCTGGCCCGAACGGTCCTTGCCGTCGCGCTTGCGGTAGCCGAGGTTGAGGACGCGCACACTCGCCGAGTCGCCGTAGGCCACTTCTGCGAGCGGTGCTCCCTCCACACTACGCACCGGGGCCTCGTACGCGCCCCCCGGGGCGAACCGGTAGACGGTCCGCAGATGGAAGCCGCGCTTGAGACGCTCCTCCTCATCCGACGAGATCCGGCGGCGCGGCTCGGCGTGCACCTGGGTGAGCTGCATCAGTTTCGGCAGGGTGCGGTGGAGCGGGACGTCACAGTTCTCGCACCGGTCGGCGCCCTCGGCCCGGTCGTGCCAGTAGCCGCACGCCTCGCAGAGCCGTATGTCGCTGGTCGCGACCTGCCCGGGACGGTCGCCCATCGGCACGGTCACGCGGTCGATGGTGTAGCGGTTGCCCTCGTGGTAGATCAGCGCGCCCGGCCCGAACTCGCCGACGGCGATGAAACGCGGGCGCTGGATGTACGCGCCGTTGCGCTGGCCGTACTTTCCGGCCGAGCGCTCCCCTGGCACATACGCGGCGAGCGGCAGCCGAGGGAAGGAGTAGCCGGGCAGGAAACCCTCGGAGGCGAAGTAGCGGTAGGTGTAGAAGTCACTGTACGACTCGCTGTCGGCCTCATTGCGCAGCAGCTTCAGTTGGTTCTCGGCCTCGGCGCGCCGGCCGGCCGCAAGGTCGCGGTCCCTGCGGCTGAGTGAGAGATCGTTGGCACGGCGGTGCTGCTGCTCGACCTCGGTGCGGGCCGTGCGGTAGAGGCGGCGCCAGCGCTCGCACGCCGCGTCGATGCTTCCCAGCGCCTGGCGTACCGTGCGCTCGACCCACCCTTCGTACCACCACGACGCGTCGGAGAGTTCGTCGTGCAGAGGGGCGAGAACTTCGGTGGCCCGGCTGATGGCGCGCAGCCGGACGGGTTCGCTGTCCAGGGCACCCCGCACCTGCGGCAGCAGGTCCAGCGGCCACCGGCCGGCCTCGCCGACGGTTTCGGCGTCCAGTACATCGGTGAGACGACTGCCGAGGTGAACCCCCGTCTCGGCGAGCCAGATCGAGTGGACGTGGGAGCGGATCAGCTCCTCGTTGGCGAGGTCGAGTCGCGGTGGAGTGACGCTGCCGGAAACCATGAGTCCGGGACGCCGGAAGTAGTACTGGTCGTGCGGTGAGCCCGTGGAGCAGTAGGTGGTGACGAGTGCGGGCTGTCCGCTGCGGCCCGCGCGCCCGGAGCGCTGCGCGTAGTTGGCGGGGGTCGGCGGGACGTTGCGCATACCGACCGCGTTCAGCTCGGCGATGTCGACGCCCAGCTCCATGGTGGGAGAGCAGTACAGGATGTCCAACTCGCCGTTGCGGAACGCCTTCTCGCGGACGAGGCGGGTCTGGGCGTCGACCTGCGCGGTGTGCTCGTGCGCCTTGATGCCGGTGAGCCCGGCGGCTCCGTCGCGATAGAGGTCGCGGAAGTAGGGATTGACCCGGACCTCGGCGTCCGCGTCTGTCACCTTGCGCACGGGGTCGGGCTCGGGTCTGGTGCCGTCGCCCCGTAGCCAGCGCAGCGCGGACGCGCGCAGCTGATGGGCGACGGAGCCGTCGCGCTCCTCCTGGACGGCGACGAGCAGGCCGCACTCCCGCAGCACCCGCATCAGGTCACGGATGACCGCGTCTGCGTCGGCGACGGGAATGCGCTTACCGGCCTGGCCGGGGAGGGCCGCGAACTGGCCGATGCGGCGAAGGTAGCGGCCGTAGCCGCCGAGACCGCTGAAATGCACCGCGTCTGCCGCCGTGCCGGTCTGTCCCCGGCCCGCGTACGCCAGACGCGAGCGGACACGCGGCTCACGTGCGGACAATGCCCACGGGTTGACGAGATGGGCGTCGCTGATGCTGCCGAGACGGTCGAAACCTTCCTGGGTGAGGCATTCCACCTCCACCGCGAGAGAGCGACGCACTTCGTCGAGGAGGTCGCGAGCGAGCTGCTCGCGGTGGGCAGCCGTGTCACCGGTGAGCAGAGGGTGACAGCCCTCCCAGCACTCGGGGGCGGCGGCGATCTCGGCCAGGTCGGTGTACTCGAAGCGCAGGAGACCTGTCTGGGACAGGTTGGGCATGGTGACACGCCAGCCGCGCTCCAGGTCGGCGTAGACACGGTAGGCGAGCAGTGCACGCAGCGCGGAGTGGGCGAGATCGCGCTGGTGGAACTTGGCTCCCGGAACTCTGGCATAGGCCTCCACCGGCAGGCCGAGGGCGTCGAACACGGCCTGGGGCAGGCGGTCGAAGGCCAGCCCGCCCTCCCCCGCCTCGTCCAGCGCGCGGTACAGGGCGCCCCGGACCTGCGTGACGAGCGCGAAGTCGTTGAAGTGCCCGGCCTGGAGACTGGCGTCCTGCCGGTTGTCGACGAAGGTGAGGAGCTTGCGCGCCTTCTTCTTCAGCTCCGGCTGGGCGCGCAAGGAGCGCACGACACGAGAGCTGATCAGCGAGACCGCCGAGCTGCGGCCCTCCGCTGAGAAGGTGCCCAGCTTGGCGAGATCCTTGAGTCGCAGTTGCTCGTACGAGGTACGGCAGTGCAAGCAGAAGCGGAAGGGCGCGGCGACCCACCAGGCGCGCAGGCCGGTGCCGGGTTCGGTGATCCGGCCGTCGGGGCCGAGCCACACCTCCTGAGGCAGGTCTCTGGTTCGGGCCTTGAGCACCGACGACCGACCGTCGTCGTCCGTCTCGACCCAGCTGGCGGGGAGGCGCCGGAACACCGCATCCTGGTCGTCCTCGTCAGGCCAGGGCCGGTCGTCGCTGACGAACAGGAAGCCATCGCCGTCGCCGGCGGGCGCGTCCGGGTCCTCACGGGCCTCGAAGAGCTTGCCTTCGTGTTCGTCGGGGCGGGTGACCACCAGATACTCCTTGCCGCAGTCACGGCAGAAGTGCAGGGGAACGAGCGGCTTGTCCGGGTGGTCGGGGACACGGGTCTGGTACTGGCTGGTGAGGTGACGGCCGCCCGGCGGTTCGAAGCTGACATAGACGGTGTCGCCCTTGGACAGGAACTGATGCAGCCGGAAGGCGAACAGCGGCCTGCCGAGTTCCGGGTGCCTGGCATGCGCTCCGGCACGCAGTACCGCCTCGATGGCCCGGCGGCAGACCTCGGCGGGCTCCCCGCTCGCCTCGGCCAGCAGGTTCCCTGCCTGGGGAATGGTGAGAGGGGGGCGGCGGATGAGCCGTCCGCCGGCCTTCTCCACATCGAGGCCGACAGTGTCCTCGATCCAGACGGCGAGAGGATCGCGGCGCAGGGTGTCGTAGTCGGCGGGAAGTTCGGCAGGAGTGGCAGCGGCACGGCGTACGGCGTCGGCGAGCGGCTCCCGGGGGTGGATTCCGGGCACGGCTTCAGGGCCGGGGTCGGTCGAGCGCTCCAGGGTCTCGCCGATGACGCGTTCAGGGCGGATCTTCGTGCCGAAAAGGCGGGTGGCGACCTCGGAGATGTCCTGTTGGGCCTCGGCGAACGTGTCGGCCGTGGCCATGGTCGCCGACGTACCGATGCACTGGAGGTCCGGCGCCTCGCAGGCGTCCCGTAGCCGGCGGACGAGGAGGGCGACGTCGGCTCCTTGGCGCCCTCGGTAGGTGTGCAGCTCGTCGAGAGCGAGGAAACGGAGGCCGCGGGCCGCGCCGATCAGCTCCCGCCGTTCGTCGGGACGGGTGAGGAGGTACTCCAGCATCACGTAGTTGGTGAGCAGGATGTCCGGCTTGTTCCGCAGGACCTGGAGTTTGCGCTCGCTGTTCTCCTGGCCGGTGTAGCGGGCGAAGGTCACCTTGCGGCGGTCTTCTGGAACGCCCCACTGGAGATACCGCTCCAGCTCGTCGACCTGGCTGTTGGCCAGCGCGTTCATGGGGTAGACGACGATCGCCGAGATCCCCTCGGGGTTCGGGTGCTTCAGCACGTGATCGACGATCGGCACGATGTAGGTCAGGCTCTTGCCGGAGCCTGTGCCCGTGGTCAGCACGTAGGAGTCTCGGCTGTTGGCCGCCGCGATGGCCTCGCGCTGGTGTTGGTGAAGGGAGAGAGTGCGGCTGCCCGGGTCGCTCTCGTGCTCCTTGTGCCGGAAGTAGTCCCGGCACAGTTCGTGGAGAAGGCCGTCCTCGCACAACTCGGCGACCGTGCCGCCACTGCGGAAGGTGGGATTCAGAGCAAGTTTGGGGTCGGGCCAGCGGGTCTTGCGCTTCTTCTCCTCCGTGAGGTGGTTCTCGATCTCCGGGTCCCGCACGGCGACGAGGGCGCTGGTGAAGGCCTCGTACTCGGCGATGAGGTCGTGGTGGACACCGAAGACGTCCATGGTTGGTCTGGCCCCCTTGAATCCGCTTGCTCACGTGTCGCGCCCGACAGCTGGCAGCGTGCCGCGAAACGACTGATGTGACCGAGCCAGCCTACTGTCCTGCCAGGCCGCTTCTAGCGGGGCTTCCACGTGTCCGGTGCCCATGAGAGGACCGAATGTATTTCCCGAGGAATCCACCGAGTGAGACATGATTCACTGCCTGCGATGCCACTGCAGGAGAGCAGCGAAGGGAATCCCACCCGTGCCCCACGAAGTCGATCAGTCATTCCTGGCACTCCCACTGAGGGCACTCGCCGACGCCGCGCTGGCACGCGCGCGTGCGCTCGGTGCCGATCATGCCGACTTCCGGTTCGAACGGGTCCGCAGCGCCTCCTGGCGGCTGCGGGACGGCAAGCCCTCGGGGTCGTCGGACACCACCGACCTCGGGTACGCGGTGCGGGTCGTGCACGGCGGGACCTGGGGGTTCGCGTCCGGGGTGGACCTGAGTCTCGACGCTGCCGCCAAGGTCGCCTCGCAGGCGGTGCAGATGGCCAAGCTCTCCGCCCAGGTGATCAAGGCGGCCGGGTCGGAAGAGCGTGTGGAGTTGGCCGACGAACCCGTGCATGCCGAGAAGACGTGGGTCTCGTCGTACGAGATCGATCCGTTCACCGTGCCCGACGAGGAGAAGTCGGGGCTGCTCGGCGAGTGGAGTGCCCGGCTGCTGGCCGCCGACGGCGTCAACCACGTGGACGCCTCGCTGCTCACCGTGCACGAGAACAAGTTCTACGCCGACACCGCCGGGACCGTCACCACGCAGCAGCGCGTCCGGCTGCATCCGCAGCTGACAGCCGTGTCCGTGGACGAGTCGAGCGGTGAGTTCGACTCCATGCGGACCATCGCGCCGCCCGTCGGGCGTGGCTGGGAGTACCTCACGGGCACCGGCTGGGACTGGGACGCGGAGCTGGCGCGGATGCCGGAGCTGCTGGCCGAGAAGATGCGGGCGCCGAGCGTCGAGGCGGGGGTCTACGACCTGGTCGTCGATCCGTCCAACCTCTGGCTGACCATCCACGAGTCCATCGGGCACGCCACCGAGCTGGACCGGGCGCTCGGCTACGAGGCCGCCTACGCCGGCACCTCCTTCGCCACCTTCGACCAGCTGGGCAAGCTGCGCTACGGCTCGGAGCTGATGAACGTCACCGGGGACCGCACCGCCGAGCACGGCCTGGCGACCGTCGGGTACGACGACGAGGGCGTCGAGGGCCAGTCCTGGGACCTGGTCAAGGACGGCACGCTGGTCGGCTACCAGCTGGACCGGCGGATCGCGCGGCTGACCGGGTTCGAGCGCTCCAACGGGTGCGCCTTCGCCGACTCCCCCGCACACGTGCCCGTGCAGCGTATGGCCAACGTGTCGCTCCAGCCGGACCCCGCCGGGATGTCCACCGAGGATCTGATCGGCGGGGTGGAGCGCGGGATCTACGTCGTCGGTGACCGGTCCTGGTCGATCGACATGCAGCGCTACAACTTCCAGTTCACCGGGCAGCGGTTCTTCAAGATCGAGAACGGGCGGATCGCCGGGCAGCTGCGGGACGTCGCCTACCAGGCCACGACCACCGACTTCTGGGGCTCCATGGCCGCGGTGGGCGGTCCGCAGACCTATGTGCTGGGCGGCGCCTTCAACTGCGGCAAGGCCCAGCCGGGGCAGGTCGCGGCGGTCTCGCACGGCTGCCCGTCGGCCCTCTTCAGGGGCGTCAACATCCTCAACACGACCCAGGAGGCCGGTCGATGAGTCCTCGTACGAACAAGCCGCACGAGATCGTCGAGCGGGCCCTCGAACTGTCCCGGGCCGACGGCTGTGTGGTGATCGCCGACGAGCAGTCCACCGCCAACCTGCGCTGGGCGGGCAACGCGCTCACCACCAACGGCGTCACCCGTGGCCGCACGCTCACCGTCATCGCGACCGTCGACGGCCAGGAGGGCACCGCCTCCGGTGTCGTGTCGCGGTCGGCCGTGACCCCGGACGAGCTGGAGCCCCTGGTACGGGCCGCCGAGGCCGCCGCGCGCGGGGCCGGTCCCGCAGAGGACGCCCGGCCGCTGGTCACGGGCGTAGCCGGGTCGCCCGACTTCCAGGACGCGCCCGCCGAGACCTCCTCCGCCGTGTTCGCCGACTTCGCGCCGGCGCTCGGTGAAGCGTTCGCACGCGCGCGGGCGGGCGGCCGTGAGCTGTACGGCTTCGCCAACCACGAGCTGGTCTCCAGCTATCTCGGTACGTCGACGGGGCTGCGGCTGCGGCACGACCAGCCCAACGGGACGCTGGAGCTGAACGCCAAGTCGCCGGACCGTACCCGCTCGGCGTGGGCGGGCCGCTCCACGCGGGACTTCAAGGACGTCGACCCGGCGGCACTCGACGCCGAGCTCGCCGTACGCCTCGGGTGGGCGGAGCGGAGGATCGCGCTGCCCGCCGGACGGTACGAGACGCTGCTGCCGCCCACCGCCGTGGCGGACCTGCTGATCTACCAGATGTGGTCGGCGTCGGGCCGGGACGCGGTCGAGGGGCGCACGGTGTTCTCCAAGCCTGGCGGCGGCACCCGCCTGGGCGAGAAGCTGAGCGAGCTGCCGCTCACGCTGCGCAGCGATCCGAACGAGCCGGGCCTGGAGTCCGCGCCGTTCGTCCTCGCGCACTCCTCCGGCGGCGACTCGTCGGTGTTCGACAACGGCCTGCCGCTGGCCGCCACCGAGTGGGTGCGCCAGGGCGAGCTGAGCAACCTGCTCACCAGCCGGCACAGCGCCGCGCTGACCGGGCTGCCGGTGGCGCCGGGCATCGACAACCTGATCCTGGACGGGGGCGAGGACACCTCTCTGGAGGAGATGGTCGCGAACACCGAGCGCGGGCTGCTGCTGACCTGCCTCTGGTACATCCGCGAGGTCGACCCGGCCACGCTGCTGCTCACGGGCCTGACCCGGGACGGTGTCTACCTCGTCGAGAACGGCGAGGTGAGCGGCGAGGTGAACAATTTCCGGTTCAACGAGTCGCCGGTCGGCATGCTGGGGCGGGCGACCGAGGCGGGGCGCACCGAAAAGACGCTGCCCCGGGAGTGGAGCGACTGGTTCACCAAGGCCGCGATGCCCGCGCTGCGGATCCCCGATTTCAATATGAGCTCTGTCAGTCAGGGCGTATAACCTCGTAGTCGGCTGTCACTCGACCGCTCGAAGATCATTCGGCTGCCTGAAAATCATCCAAGGAGATACGAGAACCGTGACGGACATCGTCGACGAGCTGAAGTGGCGCGGGCTGTGGGCCCTGTCCACTGACGAGGATGCTTTGCGCAAGGCGCTCGCGGACGGTCCCGTCACGTTCTATTGCGGTTTCGACCCGACCGCGGCCAGTCTCCACGTCGGCCACCTGGTGCAGGTCCTCACCATGCGCCGGCTCCAGCGGGCGGGCCTGCGTCCGCTGGCCCTGGTGGGCGGCGCGACCGGCCAGATCGGCGACCCTCGCCCGACGGCGGAGCGCACGCTGAACGACCCGGAGACGGTCGCGACCTGGGTGACCCGGCTGCGCTCGCAGATCGAGCCGTTCCTGTCCTTCGAGGGCGAGAACGCCGCGGTGATGGTGAACAACCTGGACTGGACGGCCGGACTGTCGGCCATCGAGTTCCTCCGCGACATCGGCAAGCACTTCCGCGTCAACAAGATGCTGACCAAGGACTCGGTCGCCCGCCGCCTGGAGTCCCAGGAGGGCATCAGCTACACCGAGTTCAGCTACCAGCTGCTCCAGGGCATGGACTTCCTGGAGCTGTACCGGCGGTACGGCTGCACGCTCCAGCAGGGCGGCAGCGACCAGTGGGGCAACCTCACGGCGGGTCTCGACCTGATCCACAAGCTGGAGCCCGGGGCCGAGGTGCACTGCCTGGCGACGCCGCTGATGGTCAAGGCCGACGGCACCAAGTTCGGCAAGACCGAGGGCGGCGCCGTCTGGCTCGACCCGGAGATGACGACGCCGTACGCGTTCTACCAGTTCTGGCTGAACGTGGACGACCGGGACATCTCGACGTACCTGCGCATCCTGTCCTTCAGGTCCCGCGAGGAACTCGAGGAACTGGAGAAGCAGACCGAGGAGCGTCCGCAGGCCCGGGCCGCTCAGCGCGCGCTGGCCGAGGAGCTGACGACGCTCGTGCACGGCGCCGACCAGACGGCCGCCGTGATCGCCGCGTCCAAGGCGCTCTTCGGCCAGGGCGAGCTGGCGGAACTCGACGCGAGGACGCTGACCGCGGCCCTGTCCGAGGTGCCGCACATCCAGGTCGCCGAACTGCCTCCGGTGGTCGACCTGTTCGCCGAGGTCGGCCTGGTCGCCAGCAAGTCGGCCGCGCGCCGCACGGTCAAGGAGGGCGGTGCCTACGTGAACAACACGAAGGTGGCCGCCGAGGACGCGGTCCCCGCCGAGGAGGACCTGCTGCACGGGCGCTGGCTGGTACTGCGCCGGGGCAAGAAGAACCTGGCGGCGGTCGAGGTCACGGGTTCCTGAGCGCGTTTCCCCCAGCATGGCGGCGGGGGCGGTCTCCCCGGTGGGCGGCCGCTCCCGTCGCGCTGTCCGCCCTCAGGCTCTTTCTCCGTACTTGTTGCGGCCGAGCGTCGCCATGTATGCCATGTCGCCCAGGGCGACGATGATGATCGCGGCGACGAGCTGGAACAGATGCCGCATCCAGTCGATGCCCGGCGTGGCCTCGACGCCGAACGCACGGGCGACCGCGTTGCCGACGATCGCGCCGAGGATGCCGAAGATGGTGGTCAGCCAGAGAGGGCTGTGCTGCTTGCCGGGGATGATCGCTTTCGCGAGCAGACCCAGCACGAATCCCACGATGATCGCCCACAACCAGCCCATGGCTGCCTCCTTGTACGGCTCTACGTGAGCATTACGCCCAGTGTCGGCCCGGGTGTGCTACGACGCATGTCGGGCGCCGCCGTACGCGGTACGGCCGAGTCCGTTCGCCCTGGCTGGAGGTGCCCCGGTCTCGAAGACGGCGCAGGTGCGGCGTAACGTGGGAGCTGTCCGGGTGCCGCTCCCCGACCGGGGGCGGACCTGGTGAGGGTGGGCAGGCCGATACGGGCGGGATGGTGGAATGTGATGCGGAAGCAGCATGGCGGCGGCAACGTCCAAGTGTTCCGGATCACCGGAGCCCGGACGAGCCTCCAGGAGGACGTGAGGGGACGGCAGCGCAGGTACGTCATCTCGATGATGGTCCGTACGATCTCGGTGATCCTCGCGGTGTGCCTGTGGAACGTGGAACGGCACGTCGCGATCGTCGCGCTGGTGCTCGGGGCGGTGCTGCCCTATATCGCCGTGGTTGTCGCCAACGGAGGACGGGAGAACGCACCGTCGCTTCCGTCCACGTTCGTGACCGTCCCGACGCCGCCGATGATCAGTCCGCCGCGGGCGGAGGACACCTTCGACGACGTGGCGGGCGAGCCGACGCCGGGCGCGCGGAACGAGCGGCCCGACCGGGCGTGATCATGGCGCGTCCCCGGTGGGCGCCCTGCAAGCGGAAGTCAGTCACCCGCCAAGCTCAAGAAAAGCTCAGATCAATCATGTTGTTCCGGTGCCGGGCGACGGGTTACCCGTGACATACTTCGTAGGCGCTCCGCATCCCCCGTCGGAGCGACAGACCGACGCCGGGCAGCTCCCCCCGTGGCTGCTCGGCGTCGCCTTTTTGTGGACCTGTGAGACGAACCAGTGAGTGACGAGACCCCCATCTGTTCCGCCAAGGGATGCCGTGTCGACGCTGTGTGGGTGCTCGCGTGGAACAACCCCAAGCTGCATACGCCTCAGCGGCGCAAGACCTGGCTGGCCTGTGAGGAGCATCGCGAGCATCTGTCGCAGTTCCTCGGGGTGCGGGGCTTCCTGAAGGACGTGGTCCCGCTGAAGGAGTGGGAGTCCCCGGAAGGGGCCTAGGACCTGCCTCGGGGGGGGCCTGACCTGGTCGGGCCCCCCGGTGCCTGGCCTAGCCCCCGATCGCCGACATCGGCCGGTCGGGCTGGACGAACGTCGGGTCGTCGAGGCCCGCGCCCGCCTTCTTGCCCCACATCGCCAGGCGCCACAGGCGGGCGATCTCCTCGTCGGGTGCGCCGGAGCGCAGGGCCGCGCGCAGGTCGGTCTCCTCGCGGGCGAACAGGCAGGTGCGCACCTGGCCGTCGGCCGTCAGGCGAGTGCGGTCGCAGGCCGCGCAGAAGGGGCGGGTGACGGAGGCGATGACACCGACGCGGTGCGGGCCGCCGTCGACGATCCAGCGCTCGGCGGGGGCCGATCCGCGTGCGTCGGAGCCCTCCTCGGTGAGCTCGAAGCGGGTACGCAGGGAGGCGAGGATGTCCCCCGCGGTGACCATGCCGTCGCGCTTCCAGCCGTGCTGGGCGTCCAGGGGCATCTGCTCGATGAAGCGCAGTTCGTAGTCGTGCTCCACCGCCCAGGCCAGCAGGTCCGGGGCCTCGTCCTCGTTGAACCCCGGCATCAGGACCGCGTTGACCTTGACCGGGGTCAGGCCGGCGTCGCGGGCGGCTTCCAGGCCGGCGATGACGTCCTGGTGGCGGTCGCGGCGGGTGAGGGTCTTGAAGACGTCCGGCCGGAGCGTGTCCAGGGAGACGTTGACCCGGTCGAGGCCGGCCGTCTTCAGGGCGGTCGCGGTGCGCCCCAGACCGATGCCGTTGGTGGTGAGGGACATCTGGGGGCGCGGCTCCAGGGCGCCGACCCGCTCGACGATGCCGACCAGGCCGGGGCGCAGGAGAGGCTCACCGCCGGTGAAGCGGACCTCTTCGATGCCGAGCGAGGTGACGGCGATGTCGATCAGACGGACGATCTCGTCGTCCGTGAGCAGGTCCGGCTTGGCCAGCCACTGCAGTCCCTCCTCGGGCATGCAGTAGGTGCACCGCAGGTTGCAGCGGTCGGTCAGCGAGACCCTCAGGTCGGTGGCCACCCGGCCGTAGGTGTCGGTGAGCACGTGGGCCCCCTCCCTCGCGAATCACATGAACGGATCACAGTTGTTCGACACCTGCGAGCCTACGCGACAGCACTGACATCGCCAGAGCCCGATGCCCCCCGATGCGCCGGAACAGGGCGCGGCCGCGTCGTAGGGAGCTACGACGCGGCCGCTCAGGGGCGGACCCCGGTGTCGGGATCAGTGGGCACCGGTGCCGGTGAGGGACCGCACCTCCAGCTCCGCGTACTTGGCTTTGTTCGGCTCCTCCTTGGAGAGGTAGGTGCCGACGATGCCCAGCAGGAAGCCGACCGGGATCGAGATGAGGCCGGGGTTCTCCAGCGGGAACCAGTGGAAGTCGACGTCCGGGAACATCGACGTGGGCTTGCCGGAGACCACCGGCGAGAACAGCACCAGGCCGACCGCCGTGACGAGGCCGCCGTAGATCGACCACAGGGCCCCGCTGGTGGTGAACCGCTTCCAGAAAAGGCTGTAGATGATCGTCGGGAGGTTGGCGGAGGCGGCGACCGCGAACGCCAGGGCCACCAGGCCGGCGACGTTCAGGTCGCGGGCGAGGGCGCCCAGGACGATGGAGACGGCGCCGATGCCGACGGTCGCCCAGCGGGCCGCGCTCATCTCCTGCTTCTCGGTGGCCTGGCCGCGCTTGATGACGTTCGCGTAGATGTCGTGGGCGAACGACGAGGACGAGGCCAGGGTCAGACCGGCGACGACCGCGAGGATCGTGGCGAAGGCTACCGCCGAGATGGTGGCGAGCAGGATGGCGCCCCAGTTGGAGTCGACGCCGCCCAGGTGCAGCGCCAGGAGGGGCGCCGCCGTGTTGCCCGCCTTGTTGGAGGCGATGATCTCGTCCGGCTTGATGAGTGCGGCGGCGCCGAAGCCGAGGGCGAGGGTCATCAGGTAGAAGGCGCCGATCAGGCCGATGGCCCAGATGACCGACTTACGGGCGGCCTTGGCGGTGGGCACCGTGTAGAAGCGGATCAGGATGTGCGGCAGGCCCGCGGTGCCGAGGACCAGGGCGATGCCCAGCGAGATGAAGTCCAGCTTGGTGGTGCCGGTGGCGCCGTACTTCAGGCCGGGCTCCAGGAACGCGGCGCCCTTGCCGCTGTTGTCGGCGGCCGAGCCGAGCAGGTCGGAGACGTTGAAGTCGAACTTCAGCAGGACCAGGAAGGTCAGCAGCAGGGCGCCGACGATCAGCAGGACGGCCTTGACCATCTGGACCCAGGTGGTGCCCTTCATGCCGCCGATGGTGACGTACACGATCATCAGGACGCCGACCAGCGCCACGATGCCGATCTTGCCGCCGTCGCTGGTGATGCCGAGCAGCAGCGAGACCAGGACACCGGCGCCGGCCATCTGCGCCAGCAGGTAGAAGATCGACACGACGATCGTCGAGGTGCCGGCCGCGGTGCGGACCGGGCGTTGGCGCATCCGGTAGGCGAGGACGTCGCCCATTGTGTAGCGGCCCGAGTTGCGCAGCGGTTCGGCGACCAGGAGCAGGGCGACGAGCCAGGCGACCAGGAAGCCGATGGAGTACAGGAAGCCGTCGTAGCCGAAGAGGGCGATGGCGCCCGCGATGCCGAGGAAGGACGCCGCGGACATGTAGTCGCCGGAGACGGCGAGTCCGTTCTGGAAGCCGGTGAACTGCCGTCCGCCCGCGTAGAAGTCGGCGGCGTCCTTGGTCTGGCGTCCGGCCCAGACCGTGATGACGAGGGTCGCGACGACGAACACCGCGAACAGGGAGATGATCAGCGTGCGGTGCTCGCTGGCCTCACCGGCGGCCAGGGTGGTGATCGCGGGGCTCATGCGCCGTCCTCCATACGGGACTTGATGGCTTCCGCCTTGGGGTCGAACGTGGCGGCCGCGTGGTGGGCGTACCACCAGGCGATGAGGAACGTGGTGAGGAACTGGGCGAGGCCGAGGACCAGGGCCACGTTGATGTTGCCGACGACCTTGGTGCCCATGAAGTCGCCCGCGTAGTTCGACAGCAGGACGTACAGCAGGTACCAGGCGATGAAGCCGACGGTCAGCGGAAAGGCGAAGGAGCGGTAGGAGCGGCGCAGTTCACCGAACTCCGCGCTCTCCTGCACCTCGGTGAACTCCTCGGGTGAGGGGAGTTTGTGTTGCTCTTTCGAGGGGGGCGGTGCGTCGGTGGCCACGGAGTCTCCTCGCGTTGCGGATGCGGTTGTGACGGGGATCAGGGGCGAGTGTCCTCACGCTCCCTGTCCAAGGTCACGGCGGCGCGCGAGGACCGGTTCAACAACGAGGGCTTCTTTCCGAAGTCACCTGCCAAAGGTCATTGCTGGCCAGCGACTTCGGAAGATAGCTTCAAGCGTGCACCACCCGTCATGTACCTGCCCGGGCCCACCTGTGCCTCGGGCCGGTTTCGTTTCCGGATGCGCTCCCGGATGAAGTGGAGACCCCATGCCTCATCTGCGTTCCAGACGCCGTCTCGCCCTCGCCGTGCCCCTTGCGCTGTCCCTGACGGCCTCGCTCGGCTTCCTTCCCGCGGCGGCGTCGGCCGCCCCGCGCGTAGAGAGCGCCGCGGCGACGGCGGACGCGCCGGCTCTGGCGTATGTCGTCAACACCCGAGTGGACCGCCGTGTGGTCGAGTCGGTGAAGCGGGCCGTCCCGGCGGCCGGCGGCACCGTGGTGACGACGTACGCGAAGATCGGCGTGATCGTGGTCCACTCCTCCAACCCCGGCTTCGCCAAGGCGATACGGGCGGTGCGCGGCGTGCAGTCGGCGGGGGCCACCCGCACCACGCCGCTGACCTCCGCGGGGACGACGGACGAGGGCGCGGCCGGGTTCCTGTCGAAGGAGCAGGCCGCGAAGGTGGCGAACGCGTCCGCCGGCACGCCGGACAGCGAGCCGCTGGAGGCCGACCAGTGGGACCTGCGCGCGATCGGCGCCGACAAGGCCGCGAAGATCAACCCGGGCAGCCCCAGGGTGACCGTCGCCGTGATCGACACCGGTGTCGACGACACCCACCCGGACCTCGCCCCGAACTTCTCCGCCGCTCAGTCGGCCAACTGCGTCGGCGGCGTCGCGGACACCAGCGCGGGCGCCTGGCGCCCGTACACCGCGGAGGACTACCACGGCACGCATGTGGCCGGTGAGATCGCCGCGGCCCGCAACGGCATCGGCGTCGCCGGAGTGGCCCCGGGCGTCAAGGTCGCCGGCATCAAGGTGAGCGACCCGGACAACGGTCTCTTCTACCCCGAGAGTGTCGTGTGCGCCTTCATGTTCGCCGCCGACCACGGCGTCGAGATCACCAACAACAGCTACTACGTCGATCCTTGGCTGTACAACTGCATGGACGATCCGGATCAGAAGGCGATCGTCGACGCGGTCAACAGGGCGCAGCTGTACGCCCAGAAGAAGGGCACGCTCAACCTGGCGTCGGCGGGCAACTCCAACCACGACCTGGACGCCGACGCGATCGTCGACGACACCAGCCCCGACGACGCCACGCCGGTCACGCGGACCATCGACCCGCACGAGTGCTTCGACGTGCCGACTCAGCTGCCCGGTGTCGTCACGGTCAGCGCGACGGGCGTGCAGAACCTGAAGTCGTACTACTCCTCGTACGGCAAGGGCGTCGTCGACATCGCGGCGCCCGGCGGCGACCGGCGCTACCAGCTGCCCGACACGCCGTCGAAGGACGGCCGCATCCTGTCCACCATGCCGAACGGCCAGTACGCGTTCCTGCAGGGCACGTCGATGGCCTCGCCGCACGCCGCCGGTGTCGCCGCGCTGCTGAAGTCGAAGTACCCGTACGCCGGCCCGGCCCAGCTGCAGGCGCTGCTCAAGGCGCAGGCGGACAACCCCGGTTGCCCGGCCGTGTACGACCAGGACGGCGACGGCACGCAGGACGCGGTGTGCGAGGGCGGCAGGCGCGTCAACGGTTTCTACGGGTTCGGCATCGTCGACGCGCTGCGCGCGGTGAAGTAGCCGCCCGACGCACGGCGCCCGGCCCGGCGTTGTCCACGGCGTCCCTGTGCCTTCTCACTTCCCACACGGACCGCCCATCTCTCGGATTTCTCGAACGACTGGAGACACTGACACATGACAGCGCCTCACCCCCGCTACCGGCGCGCGATCACGATCCCGCTCGGCATGGCCACCGCCACGGCCCTGGCGTTCCTGCCCACGTCCACGGCGGCCGCGTCGTCCGCGGCCGACGTGCCCGGCACCGTGGCCGGTGTCACCGGCGCCGTGAACGACATCCTCACCTCGGCGGGGACCGCCGACGCCACCGCCCTCAGCTATGTCGTCAACGTCCGCCCCGGGCACGGCCCCTCCGCCCACATCAAGAAGGCCATCACCCAGGCCGGCGGCACGATCGTGACGTCGTACAACCAGATCGGCGTCATCGTCGTCCACTCCTCGAACCCGGACTTCGCCAAGACCGTCCGCAAGGTGAAGGGCGTCGACTCGGCCGGCAACACGCGCAACGCGCCGCTGCCCGCGCAGTCGACGACCGACCTGGGGACGCCGAAGGCGCTCAGCGCCACGGAGGTCGCCGCCGCCGAGTCCAAGGCGGCCGCCGGGCAGGACCCGCTGGAGTCCCTGCAGTGGGACCTGCCGGCCATCAAGGCGGACAAGGCGCACGAGAAGTCACTGGGCAGCAGCAAGGTGACGGTCGGTGTGATCGACACCGGTGTCGACGACACACACCCGGACATCGCGCCGAACTTCGACCGAGCCGCCTCCGTCAACTGTGTGACGGGCAAGCCGGACACCACCGCCGGGGCGTGGCGGCCGAGCGCGGAGGAGAGCCCGCACGGCACGCACGTGGCCGGTGAGATCGCGGCCGCCAAGAACGGCGTCGGCATGACCGGTGTGGCACCCGGCGTGAAGGTCGCCGGCATCAAGGTGTCCACCACCGCCGGCTACTTCTACACCGAGGCCGTGGTCTGCGGCTTCATGTGGGCGGCCACGCACGGCGTCGACGTCACCAACAACAGCTACTACACCGACCCCTGGTACTTCAACTGCACCGACGACCCGGACCAGAAGGCGCTCGTGGACGCCGTCTCCCGGGCCTCGCGGTACGCGGAGAAGAAGGGCACGGTCAACGTGGCCGCGGCCGGCAACGAGAACTACGACCTCGCGGCCGACGAGATAACCGACCCGTCCTCGCCGAACGACGGCACGCCCTCGGACCGCGTGGTGGACCCGTCGAAGTGCCTTGACATACCGACCCAGTTGCCGGGTGTGGTGACGGTCGCGGCGACCGGTGCCAAGGGCCTCAAGTCGTCGTTCTCCAACTACGGCCTGGGGATCATCGACATCGCCGCGCCCGGCGGCGACTCGACGGCCTACCAGACGCCGGCGCCGCCCGCGACGAGCGGTCTGATCCTGGGCACGCTGCCCGGCGGCAAGTGGGGCTACATGGCCGGTACGTCGATGGCGAGCCCGCACGTGGCGGCCGTCGCCGCATTGATCAAGTCGACGCACCCGTACGCCTCGTCGGCCCTGGTCAAGGCGCTGCTGTACGCCGAGGCCGACGGCACGCCGTGCACGAAGCCGTACGACATCGACCGTGACGGCAAGGTCGACGCGGTGTGCGAGGGCTCGAAGAACCGCAACGGCTTCTACGGCTGGGGCATGGCGGACGCACTGGACGCCGTGACCAAGTAGCTCGACCGGATCAACTGTTCAGCGTGATCAACCTGATCTCGCTGATCTCGCTGATCAACGTGGTTGGCCTGGGCGGACCGGCCTCATCTGTTGATTCGGTCAATACTGCATAGTGCAGTCATGACTGACATCGAGACGGCCTGGTCCGAGCTGGGCGGCGATCCTGCCCGGCTCTCCCGCGTGTCGACCGTCGTGCGGGAGGGCGCTCTTCAGGGGCGCCTTCCCGTACGCGAGTTGGCGCGGGCCTGCGTCGGCGTCTGCGCGCTGGCGGCCGCCGAACTCGGGGCGCGGCGGGCCGGAATCGAGCTGCCCGCGGTGCGGGTGGACGACGGGGCCGTCGCGACCACGTTCGTCAGCGAGCGGCATCTGCTGATCGACGGCCGGGCACCGGTCGCCTTCGCCCCGCTGTCCCGGTTCTGGCGGACGGCGGACGGGTGGGTGCGCACGCACGCGAACTATCCGCATCACCGACAGCGGCTGCTCGCCGCCCTGGGCCTGCCCGAAGGGCGGGTCCCCTCCGTCGAGTCGGCGCTCGCCGAGCGGTCCGCCCTGGAGGTCGAGGAGGCCGTGTACGCGGCCGGCGGCCTCGCCGTGGCCCTGCGCACACCCGAGGAGTGGGCCGCGCACGCACAGGGTGCCGCGGTGGCCGCACGCCCGCTGGTGGAGCGCGAGCGGCTGGACTCGGCGCCCGCGCGCGTGCTCGCGCCGATCGCCCCCGGCGACGACGGCACTCCCCTGCTGCCCGCCGCCCGGCTGCGCGTCCTGGACCTGACGCGGGTCATCGCGGGCCCGGTCGCCACCCGCACCCTCGCCCTCCTGGGCGCGGACGTGCTGCGGGTGGATGCCCCGCAGGTGCCCGAAATCCCCGATGCGCACGCCGACACGGGCTTCGGGAAGCGGTCGGCGACCCTCGACCTCGCGGCCGACGGGCGGGCCTTCGAGGAGTTGCTCGCGGCGGCGGACGTGGTCGTCACCGGCTACCGCCCGGGCGCGCTGGACCGGTTCGGGCTGTCTGCGCGGGCGCTGGCCGAGCGGCGGCCGGGGGTGGTCGTGGCGCAACTGTCCGCGTGGGGCGCGTACGGACCGTGGGCCGGGCGGCGTGGGTTCGACAGCCTGGTGCAGGTGGCCACCGGGATCGCCGCGGCCGAAGGTTCCCCGGAGAAGCCCGGTGCCCTGCCCGCACAGGCGCTGGACCACGGGACGGGGTATCTGCTCGCCGCGGCGGTGCTGCGGGCGCTGACCGAACAGTCGCACGAGGGTGGCAGCAGGGTCGTACGGCTGGCGCTCGCAGGGACGGCGCAGTGGCTGATGAACGGCGTCGGGCACGACCGGGCGGGCGAGACGTCGTACGACGGGGCGGGCGGGACGGTGTACGACGGGGCCGGGCCCTGGCTGGCCGAGGCGGACAGCGCGCTGGGGCGGCTGCGGTACGCGCGCTCACCGCTCTCCTTCGCGGGCGGACCACCCGACTGGACGCGACCGCCGGGTCCATGGGGAGCGGACGCGCCGCGCTGGAGCTGAGTCATGAGGCGGTCGGAAAACGTACCCACCTGGGGGATCACGCCGGACTTATGGGCGGAACGCCGTTCCTCCAGTTGTTTTCCCGGACTTGCCCCGTTCTGTGGTAGCTGGTGAAGATCGTGAGGTGACGTTGATACGACCGACCTCCGAGGTGGCCGACCCGATCGGCCCCAGACCACGCCCCGGCACGGGCCGGGCCGTCGTCGTTCTTGTCCTGGTGGCCCTGGGCGCACTGATCCCGCTGCTCGGGCCGTCCGCCGCACTGCACGGCAGCGGCGAGGCCGCCCCGCCCGGCGCCGGCGGCGTCGCGCTCCTGCGCGCGGTGCTGTTCGCGGCGCTCAGCATCCCGCTGGGCGAGCTGTTCGCGCGCCGGCTGGCGGATGCGGTGTCCGTCGCTTCCCCGACCGCGCCCCGCAGTTGGGCTCCGTTCGCGGCCGGCGCCGGTTTCCTCGCGGCCCTCGGACTCGCGTCGGTCGTGGCGACCGGCAACCTGGTGCCGGACAGCGTCGCCGCGATCGACATCGGCGGCCTGTACGAGTCCCGTGCGGGCAAGCTCGCCCTGGTGGAGGTCAACGCCTTCCTCGTGGCCGGACTGTGCGCCCTCTCGCGCCGCCCCGCCACCCAGGTCTGGCCGCTGGCCGCGGTGGTCGTGGCGGAAGCCCTGCGGGCGCATCCCCCGACCGAGACGAGCCCGCTGCTCGGTTCCGGCCTCACGCTGGTGCACCTGACCTGCGCGGCACTGTGGACGGGGGGTCTGCTGTCCGTGCTGCGCACCCTGCGCCTGTGGCGCTCCGCCGAGATGGGCGCGGCGCTGCTCGGGCTGTACGCGCGCCTGGCGGCCGTTCTGCTCGCCGCCCTCACGGCGAGCGGGCTGACGAGTTCGCTGCGCCGCATGCCGGCGGACACGATCCTGGATCAGCTGACGACAACGGCGTACGGACGCACCCTGCTCGCCAAGGTGCTCCTGGTGGCCGTCGTCGCCCTGCTCGCCCTCTGGGCGCGGATCCGGCTGGCCCGCGCCACCGACCCGCTGACCGCCTGCGCACCCGCGCGCGCGGAGGTCGTCGCCCTGGGGCTGGTGGTCGCGGTGTCGGGGCTGCTGACCGCGGTGCCGCTGCCCATCAGATGGTGAGCATCAGGTGGCAGGTTCCAGGAGAGGGCTTCAGGTGGCGAGGTCCAGGAGAGGACTTCAGGTGGCGAGGTCCAGGAGAGGACTTCAGGTGGCGAGGTCCAAGAGGTGAGCCTGGGGCGGCGAGTTCCAAGAGGTGAGCCTCACCGTCACACCCCCGCCGCACCCAGCAGCCATCCCGCCGCGTAGGTCACCGCCATCGCCAGCGCCCCGCCCGCAACGTTCCGCAGCATCGCCCGGCCCGGTCCGGCCGCCCCTAGTCGGGCGCTGCTCCAGCCGGTCAGCGTGAGCGCGGCGAGGACCGACACCACGGTGACCGGCACCCGCCAGTCCGAGGGCGGCAGGACGATCGCCAGCAGCGGCAGCAACGCCCCGACGGTGAACGCCAGAAAGCTCGCCCAGGCCGCGTGCCAGGGGTTGGTGAGGTCGTCGGGGTCGATACCGAGTTCCACGCGCGCGTGGGCCCTCAACGCGTCCCGTTCCGTCAGCTGCTCGGCCGCTTCCCGGGCCACCTCCTGGGTGAGCCCCCGTTCCTCCAGCAGTTCGGTCAGCTCCTCCAGTTCGGCCTCGGGCTGCTCGCGCAGCTCCCGCCTCTCCAGCGCCAGGGCCGCCTTCTCCGTGTCGCGCTGGGTGGAGACGGACACGTACTCCCCCGCCGCCATCGACATGGAGCCGGCCAACAAGCCCGCCAGGCCGGCCGTGAGCAGCGTGGAGCGGTCCGCCGTCGCGCCGGCCACGCCGACGACGAGACCGGCGGTGGAGACGATGCCGTCGTTCGCGCCCAGGACCGCCGCGCGCAGCCAGTTGAGGCGGGCGCCGAGCGCTTGGCCGTGGGCCTCGTCATGAGTGGGTTCGGTCACACCCGGAGGATCGCACCCCCTGGGGCCGGGCGGTCCCTACCGACGCGGACGGCCCGTACCGACACGGGGTGGCGTCGAGGAGCGAACCGTTGCCCGCACCACGGCACTTGGGCGAGCGGACGGACCAGCGGCTCTCGTCAGCGCTCGAACGCGCGGCCGCAGCGCGGTACCTGACGGACGGGTACGGGACGGCGCTGTCAGTCGTGGCCCGTATCCTCAGGGACCATGCTCGAAGACCTCACGACCGCAGTGTCCTCCGCCACGGGGTGGCCGACCGCCTATCCGCCCGGATACGCGGTCGTCGACGTGGAGACCACCGGCCTGGCCCGCGACGACCGGATAATCTCCGCGGCCGTCTACCGCCTGGACGCGCGCGGCGAGGTCGAGGACCACTGGTACACGCTGGTCAACCCGGAGCGCGATCCGGGCCCCGTGTGGATCCACGGTCTGACGAGCGACGTACTGGAGGGCGCGCCCCTCTTCACGGAGATCGCCGAGGAGTTCTCGGCCCGTCTCGACGGGCGGGTGCTCGTCGCGCACAACGCGGTCTTCGACTGGCAGATGATCGCGCGGGAGTACGCGCGCGCCGAGCGCGAGGCGCCGGTGCGGCAGCGGCTGTGCACCATCGCGCTGTCCAAGGAGCTGGGCCTCCCCCTGCCCAACCACAAGCTGGAGACCCTGGCGGCGCACTTCGGCGTCGTCCAGCAGCGGGCGCACCACGCGCTGGACGACGCGCGCGTGCTGGCGGAGGCGTTCCGGCCGAGCCTGAGGGCCGCGGCCGCGGGCGGCGTCCGGCTGCCGTTGCACGAGTGCAGGCCGCTGACCGAGTGGTCGGACCGCCCGGCGCCCCGGATCGGGCAGCAGGCGGGCTCGGGCGGCGGCTACCGCGGCTCGGGCGGCGGCTACGGCGGCTACCGGCCGGGCAGTTGGCGTCCCGCCCGTAAGAGGCCCGCGTGCCCCTATCCCAACCCGGGACGCTACGAAGAAGGCAAACCACTCAAACAGGGCATGCGGATCGCGTTCTCCGGGGACACGTCCGTCGAGCGGGACCTCCTGGAGGACCGCGCGACCGAGGCCGGACTCCATGTGGCCACCAGCATCTCGCGGCTCACCAGCCTGCTCGTCACCAACGACCCGAACTCGGGCACGTCCAAGGTGGTCAAGGCCCGCCAGTTCGGCACACCGGTGGTCGACGAGGCCGCCTTCGGACAGCTGCTCAGGGATGTCGAGCCGGCCGCGGAGCAGTGACCACCGGGAGACCGGACGGCCGCGCGTCCCCGTGACCGTACGGGGACCGGACCGGCGGCCGTGCGACGTCCCCGCTGTGACCGTACGGACGGGTGATTGCCGGGCGACTCGCCCGGCGGCGGCTCGCCCGCGCGGTACAGACGGCTCACCCTGTGGCGCATGGCGACATGTGAAGTGTGCGGCAACCACTACGGAATGACCTTCGAGATCCACGCCCAGGGCGCGGTGCATGTATTTGACTGCTTCTCCTGCGCGATCCACCGCATGGCACCCATCTGCGAGCACTGCCGGGTGCAGATCATCGGCCAGGGCGTCGAGGTCGAGGGCCACTGGTACTGCGGCGCGCACTGCGCCCGCGCGGAGGGAAGGGCGGGCATCGTCGACAAGGTCTGAAGCGGCCCCCACCTCCATGCACCCCACGACCGAGTTGTACGGTCGTGGGGTGTACCGCTTCCTTCTGTCCCGGCAGTGGGTGATCCTCACGCTGGTCGCCCTCCTTCTCATCCCCACGATGATCAGGCTGGGCATCTGGCAGATGCACCGCTATGAGGAGCGCAGCGCCCGCAACCAGCTGGTCGCCGACGCGCTGTCCTCGAAGCCGGTGCCCGTGGAGACGCTGACCTCCCCCGGGCACACGGTCACCACGAAGGACCGGTACCACAACGTGTCCGCGAAGGGCCGCTTCGACACCGACGACGAGGTCGTCGTCCGCCGCCGCACCAACTCGGACGACGAGGTCGGCTACCACGTCCTGACCCCGTTCGTGCTCGCCGACGGCAAGGTCCTGCTCGTCGACCGGGGCTGGATCCCCGCGAACGGCCCGAGCCAGACCGCGTTCCCCAGGATCCCCGCGCCGCCACGCGGCGAGATCACCGTCACCGGGCGGCTGATGCCCGACGAGACGACCGCGGCGAGCGGCATCAAGAACCTCAAGGGACTGCCGGACCGGCAGGTCATGCTGATCAACAGCGAGCAGGAGGCCCGCCGCCTCGGCGCCGAGGTGCTCGGCGGCTACATCGCGCAGACGACCCCCGAACCGAAGGGCGACATCCCCGAGCTGGTGGGCAGGCCCGGCAACGAGGACGCCGCGCTGAACTACGCGTACGCCATCCAGTGGTGGCTGTTCTCGGCCGCGGTCCCGGTGGGCTGGGTGGTCCTGGTCCGGCGCGAGCTGCGGGACCGCCGGGAGGCCGCCGACCAGCCGAGCGAGGAGCCCGCACCGGCCGCGGTGTGACACCCCTCGACCCGGCACCGCCCAGCCCCCTCACTCCGGCACGCGAGGCACCCGACGCACCCGAGGCACCCGAGGCACCCGAGCGACACGAGTCCCCAGCGGCCTCAGCCCCTCAGCAACACCGCCCTTCCGGCCGCCCCTCCCTCCGCACCGCGCGCAGCACCTCGTACTCCCGCCGGGTCGGTACCGGAACCCCGGGATGACGGCGCCGGTGCCGCTCGCAGTGGCGGTCGTACTCCGCCTCCCCGGTCAGCTCGCGCAGATACCAGCGCACGGCCCGGCCCCAGCGGGCGGCGGCCCTCATGTGCGTGCCTTGGCGAGCGGCTCGGCCGGCTCCGGGGCGGCGGCGATGCGGGACTCGACGTACGGCGCCTCGGTGAGCGGCAGCCCGCCCGGCGCGCGGACCGCCCGGACGCACACCACCGCCGCGTTGCCCATCACCACGGCCACCAGCAGCAGGAACAGGGCGATGAGCACGCCGTCGACGGTGGAGTTGGTGACCACGGTGTGCATGTCGTCGAGGGTCTTGGCGGGCGGCAGGACCTGGCCGGCGTCGAGGGCGTCGGCGTACCGGGTGCGCTGGGCGAAGAAACCGACCTTGGTGTCGTCCGAGAAGATCTTCTGCCAGCCCGCGGTGAAGGTGATCGCCACCACCCAGGCCAGCGGAGCGCCCGTCACCCAGGCCCAGCGCAGCCGCCCGGACTTGATCAGTACGGTCGTGCAGACCGCCAGGGCGATCGCGGCGAGCAGCTGGTTGGCGATGCCGAACAGCGGGAAGAGCTGGTTGATGCCGCCGAGCGGGTCGGTGGCGCCGGAGTGCAGGAAGTAGCCCCAGGCGGCCACGACCAGGCCGCTGCACAACCAGATGCCGGGCTTCCAGTTGACCCGGCCGATGGGCTTCCAGAGATTGCCGAGCATGTCCTGGAGCATGAAGCGTCCGACCCGGGTGCCCGCGTCGACCGTGGTCAGGATGAACAGCGCCTCGAACATGATGGCGAAGTGGTACCAGAAGGCCTTCAAGGCCGTGCCGCCGAAGATCCCGGAGAAGATCTCCGACATGCCGACGGCGAGGGTCGGCGCGCCGCCGGAGCGGGCGATCAGGGTCTGCTCCTCGACCGCTCTGGCCGCCTGGGTCAGCTGGTCGGGGCTGATGGTGAAGCCGAGGCCGGCCACCGCGTGGGACGCGGACTGGGCCGTCGTACCGAGGAGTCCGGCGGGGGCGTTCATCGCGTAGTACAGGCCCGGTTCCAGGGTGGCCGCCGCGATCAGCGCCATGATCGCGACGAACGACTCCATCAGCATCGCGCCGTAGCCGATCAGCCGGACCTGGGACTCCTTCTGGATCAGTTTCGGGGTGGTGCCGGAGGCGACCAGGGCGTGGAAGCCGGACAGGGCGCCGCAGGCGATGGTGATGAACAGGAACGGGAAGAGCGAACCCGCGAAGACCGGACCCGTGCCCGAGGTGGCGAAGTCGCTCACCGCGTCCGCCCGCAGCACCGGCGCGGCGAACACGACGCCCACCGCGAGCAGCGCGATGGTGCCGATCTTCATGAAGGTGGAGAGGTAGTCGCGCGGCGCCAGCAGCATCCACACGGGCAGGACGGAGGCGACGAAGCCGTAGCCGATCAGGCAGAAGACGAGGGTCGTCGGGCTCAGCGTGAAGGCGCCGGCCAGGGAGGAGTTCTGCACCCAGCTGCCGCCGGCGATGGCGAGCAGCAGCAGCGCCACGCCGATGAGGCTGGTCTCCACGACCCGGCCCGGGCGGATGCGGTGCAGCCAGAATCCCATGAACAGGGCGATGGGGACGGTCATCGCGACCGAGAAGGTGCCCCACGGGGAGTGGGCGAGGGCGTTGACGACGACCAGCGCCAGCACCCCCAGCAGGATGATCATGATGGCGAACACGGCGATCAGGGCCGCGGTTCCGCCCGCCCGGCCGATCTCCTCGCGGGCCATCTGCCCGAGCGACTTGCCGTCCCGGCGCATCGACAGGAACAGCACGACCATGTCCTGCACCGCCCCGGCGAAGATCACCCCGGCGACGATCCAGAGGGTGCCGGGCAGGTAGCCCATCTGGGCCGCGAGGACCGGTCCCACCAGCGGGCCCGCGCCGGCGATCGCGGCGAAGTGGTGGCCGAGCAGCACCCGGCGGTCGGTGGGGTGGAAGTCGACGCCGTCCTCGAGACGCTCGGCCGGGGTGGCCCGGCTGTCGTCCGGCCTCAGGACTCGGCGCGCGATGAAGCGGGAGTAGAAGCGGTAGGCGATGGCATACGAGCCGAGCGCGGCCACCACCAGCCAGACCGCGGAGATCCGCTCCCCCCGGGCCAGCGCGAGGACTCCCCAGGCGACGGCGCCGAGCAGGGCGACGGCGGCCCACAACAGGATCGACCGTGGCGACATACGTGATTTTTCCGGCACCGGTCGGCCGGTTTCGGGCAGGACGGAGGTAGGCATGGCGGCTCCTGGCTCACACGCGGGATGAACGGCCTCGACAGCTCGCAAAGGCACGCTGATCAGCGGTCGCGACGCCCGAGGGGTCCCGCTCGCTGTCGGTCTGTGCAAGAGTTGCCCACCCGCCGGAACCGGTTGACAGCGAATGTCCAGAAGATTTCCCGCCGGTTCCCTGTCCTCCGATCGGGCCACCCGCGCAACTCTCCCCTGAGGGCACAGGCACACCAAGGACGGTGACCCATGGCCGACGGCGCCATGACCGCGACGTTCCTCGCCGTGATCGGCGGGGCGTCGCTGCTCGCCGTCACCGCGCGGCGCCTGCGCCCGAGCGACCGGCTGCCCTCCCTGGAGGGCTGGGCGCTGGCCGACCGCAGCCTCGGCCCGGTGTGGACCTGGCTGCTGCTGGGCGGCACGATCTTCACCGCGTACACCTTCACGGCCGTGCCGGGCCTGGCGTACGGCAACGGGGCGCCCGCCTTCTTCGCGGTGCCGTACACGGTGATGCTCTGCCCGCTCGCCTTCGTCCTGCTGAGCCGGCTGTGGACGGTGGCCCGTCGGCACGGCTACGTCACCGCCGCCGACTTCGTGCGCGGACGGTACGGGTCGCCGCCGCTGGCCCTGGTGGTCGCGCTGACCGGGATCCTCGCGACGATGCCGTATCTGGCGCTCCAACTGCTCGGTATACGAGCGGTGTTGACGGCCGGAGGCGTGTACCCGAGGGGCGCGTCGGGGGACCTGGTGATGGTGGCGCTGTTCGCGGGCCTCGCGGTGGCCACCTACCGGCACGGGCTGCGGGCGCCCGCGGTGATCTCCGCGCTGAAGGCGGTGGCCGTCTTCGTCTCGCTCACCGCCGTGTGCTGGCTGGTGCTGCGGCGGCTCGGCGGACCCGGTGCCGTGTTCGAGGGCGCGGCCCGCCGGCTGGGCGGCACCGACGTGGCCCACTCCCCCCTGCTCCTGTCCCCGCACCAGCAGCCCGCCTACGCCACTCTCGCGCTGGGCTCCGCCCTGGCCCTGCTGATGTACCCGCACGTGCTCACCGCCGGGTTCGCCGCCGACGGGCCGCGCACCCTGCGCAAGGTCTCCGTGGCGCTGCCCGCCTGGACCGGCCTGCTCGCCCTGTTCGGCTTCCTCGGCATCGCGGCCCTCGCGGCGGGCGTGCGGGCCCCCGAGGGCGGCGCCGAGTCCGCCGTACCGATGCTCGTCGACCGGCTGATGCCCGCGCCGCTGGCCGGGCTGGTGTTCGCCGCGATCACCGTGGGGGCGCTGGTCCCGGCCGCCGTGATGTCGATCGCCGCGGCGACGAGCTTCGTCAGGAACGTCTACGTCGAGTACGTCCATCCGACGGCCACGCCCAAGCGGCAGGTGCGCATCGCCAAGGCGGTCTCCCTGACCGCGAAGGTGGGCGCGGTCGCGTTCGTGTTCGGGCTGCGCGACCAGGACGCCGTCAACCTCCAGCTGCTGGGCGGGGTGTGGATCCTGCAGATCTTCCCGGCCGTGGCGGTGGGGCTGTTCACCGGGCGGCTGCATCCGCGGGCGCTGCTCGCCGGGTGGGCCGTGGGCATGGTGGCCGGGACCGTCATGGTCGTGCGCGAGGGGTTCTCGTCCATCGTGACGCTGGGCTTCGGACCGCTGGAGATCTACGCAGGGCTCGCCGCCCTGCTGCTGAACCTGACCGTCGCGGTGGCCGGCACCGCCGTCCTCGAACGCCTCGGCGTCCCGCGCGGCGCCGACCTCACCGATCTGCCGTCCCGCCTGACCGTCAGGCGACGCCCCGAGACGGGAGCGAACAAACCGTGAGACGCACAGACCCGATTCCCGTGCAGGAACTGCAGGAACCGTTCGTCGAACAGCCGGCTCTCGCGCCCGTGGTGAGCGACCCGGCCGACGCGGAGCGCGAGGCCGGCCTCGCCCGCCTCTTCGAGATGCACTATTCCTCGATGCTGCGGCTCGCCGTGCTGCTCGGCGCCGACGACCCGGAGAACGTGGTGGCCGAGGCGTACTACCAGATCTACCGCAAATGGCGGCGGCTGCGGGACATCGAGGCGGCGGAGGCGTATCTGCGCTCCACGGTGTGCAATCTGACCCGGATGCGGATACGTCACCTCCAGGTCGCCCGTAAGCACGTGGAGAACCCGCCTGCCCTGCCGGAGGAGGTCGTCGCCTCCGCCGAGAGCGCCGCCCTGCTCCGCGACGACCAGCGTGTCCTGATCGACGCGCTCCAGCACCTGCCGGCCCGCCAGCGCGAGGCACTCGTGCTGCGGCACTGGCTCGGGCTGAAGGAGGGCGAGATCGCCGCCGCGATGGGCATCTCCTGCGGTTCGGTGAAGACGCACACGGCACGCGGCCTGGCCGCGCTCACCCAGGCGATGGAGGCCCGGCGATGACGTATCGAGATGTGACTCCGTCGCGTGGCACCGGTCCGGACCGCACCGAGCGGGAGCTGGAGAAGGCCCTTCAGGCGCTGGCCGGCGGGGTGACGCCCGCTCCGGACGCCTACCGCACCGCACGCGGCGAGTGGCTGCGCCGGGAACGCCGGCGACGGCTCGTGCTCGGCGTGCTGATCGCCGTCGTCTTCACCCTGGCGACGCTGATCGGCCTGTGGGTGCTGAACCAGACGCCGTCGGACCCCGGGGTGATCTTCTCGGGAGCGGGGGGCGGCACCGCGCACGCGTCACTCGCCCGGCCCCAGCCCTGATTGCCCCTTCGGCCCATCGGGAACCCGCACTGCGTGCACCCCCGTATCGAGGACTACGCCCTCATCGGCGACGAACAGACCGCCGCCCTGGTCGGCCGGGACGGATCCGTCGACTGGCTGTGCCTGCCCCGCTTCGACTCGGCCGCCTGCTTCGCCAAGCTCCTCGGCGACGAGCGGAACGGCCACTGGCGGATCGCGCCCAAGGGCGTGCAGGGCGCCTGCACCCGGCGCGCCTACCGCCCCGACACCCTCGTCCTCGACACCGAGTGGGAGACCGCTCAGGGCAGCGTGCGCGTCACCGACCTGATGCCGCAGCGTGACCGCGCCCCCGACCTCGTACGTGTCGTGGAAGGGCTCAGCGGCGAGGTCACCGTGCGCAGCACGCTGCGGCTGCGGTTCGACTACGGCTCGGTCGTGCCGTGGATGCGCCGGTCCGACGGGCACCGGGTGGCCGTCGCGGGGCCCGACTCGACGTGGCTGCGCAGCGAGCCCGCGGTGCCCACCTGGGGCGAGGACTTCGGCACCCACTCGGAGTTCACCGTCGCAGCGGGCGAGAAGGTCGCCTTCGTGCTCACCTGGCACCCCTCGCACGAGCCGCGCCCACCGCTCGTCGACCCGTACGAGGTGCTGGAGTCCAGCGTCGCCGACTGGCAGGCGTGGGCGTCCCGGTGCCGCTACCACGGCCCGCACCGGGACGCCGTCGTGCGGTCCCTGATCACCCTCAAGGCCCTCACCTACGCGCCCACCGGCGGCATCGTGGCCGCCGCGACCACCTCGCTGCCCGAGGAGATGGGCGGGGTGCGCAACTGGGACTACCGCTACTGCTGGCTGCGCGACTCCACCCTCACCCTGGGCGCCCTGCTGTCCTGCGGCTACCAGGAGGAGGCCGAGGCCTGGCGGAACTGGCTGCTGCGCGCGGTCGCCGGGGCCCCGGCGGACCTGCAGATCATGTACGGGCTCGCGGGAGAGCGCCGCATGCCCGAGTTCGAGGTGCCCTGGCTGTCCGGGTTCGCCGGCTCCAGGCCCGTACGCGTCGGCAACCAGGCCGTGAACCAGCTCCAACTGGACGTGTACGGCGAGGTCATGGACTCGTTCTCGCTGGCGCGGGCGGCGGGCCTGTCGCCCGAGGGGGACATGTGGGCGTTGCAGAGCGCGCTGATGAAGTATCTGGAGTCGGTCTGGCGGCAGCCCGACGAGGGACTGTGGGAGGTGCGCGGGGGCCGCCGCCACTTCGTCCACTCGAAGGTGATGGTGTGGGTGGCCGCCGACCGTGCCGTGCGCACCCTGGAGGCGAACCCGACGCTGCCCGGCGACCTCGACGGCTGGCGCGCGCTACGCGAGGAGGTGCACCGGGAGGTGTGCGAGAAGGGCTACGACCCGGGGCGCAACACCTTCACCCAGTGCTACGGCTCCCGCGAACTCGACGCCTCCCTGCTGCTCATCCCCCGCGTCGGTTTCCTCCCGCCCGACGACCCGCGCGTGACCGGCACCATCGACGCGATCCGCGACGAACTGGGCCACAGCGGCTTCGTACGCCGCTACAGCACCGTGGACAGCGACGTCGACGGACTGCCGGGCAGCGAGGGCACGTTCCTCGCGTGCTCGTTCTGGCTGGCGGACGCCCTGCACATGACGGGCCGCACGAAGGAGGCGCGCGAGCTGTTCGAAAGGCTGGTGGACCTGGGCAACGACGTGGGACTGCTGTCCGAGGAGTACGACCCCGTGGCGGGCACCCTGCTCGGCAACGTGCCGCAGGCGTTCAGCCACATCGGTCTGGTGAACACCGCCCTCGCCCTGTTCGGGGGCGGCGGGGCAGGATAGGGGCCATGGATCTTGGACTGAAGGACCGGGTGTACGTCGTCACCGGAGCCACTCGCGGTCTCGGCAACGCCGCGGCGCGTGAGCTCGTCGCTGACGGGGCGAAGGTGGTCATCACGGGGCGGGAAGAGAAGAGTGCCGCCGACGCGGCGGCCGCGCTGGGGCCGAACGCCGTGGGGGTGGCCGCGGACAACGCCGACCCGGGTTCCGCGGCCCGGCTGATCGCTGCCGCGCGGGAGCACTTCGGCGGCTTCGACGGCGTGCTGATCAGCGTCGGGGGACCCGCGCCGGGCTTCGCCGCCGACAACACGGACGAACAGTGGCAGGCGGCCTTCGAGTCGGTGTTCCTGGGTGCGGTACGGCTCGCGCGGACGGCGGCGGGCGAGTTGGAGGCCGGCGGCGTCATCGCGTTCGTGCTGGCCGGGTCGGTGCACGAGCCGAGCCCGGGGCTGACGATCTCGAACGGGTTGCGGCCGGGGCTGGCCGGGTTCGCGAAGTCGCTGGCGAACGAGCTGGGGCCGCGGGGGATTCGGGTGGTCGGGTTGCTGCCGGCGCGGATCGACACGGACCGGGTGCGCGAGCTGGACGCGCTGTCCGCGGATCCGGAGGCCACGCGGGCGCAGCTCGAGGCGCGGATCGCGTTGCGGCGATACGGGAAGCCCGAGGAGTTCGGACGGACGGCCGCGTTCCTGCTGTCGCCGGCCGCTTCCTATCTGACCGGGATCATGCTGCCGGTCGACGGCGGGATGCGGCACGGGTTCTGACGCGGGGGCGGGCGCGGGGCTCCGCGGGCGGGTGCGGGACTCGGCCCGGGTGCGGGCCTCCGCCCGGGGTGCTGGACACCGCCGGGGATGCTGGACACCGCCAGCGGGCGCGGGAGGTCCGCCCGGGGTGCTGGACACCGCCGGGGATGCTGGACACCGCCAGCGAGCGCGGGACTCGGCGCGGGGTGCTGGAGAGACGCTGGACACCACCAGCGGGCGCGGGACTCCGCCCGGGGTGCTGGACACCGCCGGAGACGCTGGACACCACCAGCGGGCGCGGGACTGGGCCCGGGGTGCTGGACACCGCCGGAGACGCTGGACACCACCAGCGGGCGCGGGACTGGGCCCGGGGTGCTGGACACCGCCAGCGGGCGCGGGACTGGGCCCGGGGTGCTGGACACCGCCAGCGGGCGCGGGACCCCGCCGGGGCGGGTGGCCCGGGTCAGCTGACCCTTTCTCCCCGGTGCTTGACGGCCGTCAGCCTGACCTCCGCCGGGAGTGACGCCAGGCCCGCCGAATCGCGTGCGCGGCTCAGGGCTCCGGCCGTGAAGTCGTGCAGAGCCGTCCCGGGATCCACATACGGCTCCAGTTGGAGGCGTACGCGGGTCTCGGGGGCCGTCGGGCGGCCGGTGAGGTGGGCCCGGGCGTGGGACACGCCGTCCACCTCGGCCGACTGGGTCGTCAGGACGCTCTCCAGGGCGCGCCCCCGCAGCAGGGCGCCCTCGCCGTCGCCGGTGTCGACCAGCACCTCGGACAGGCGGCGCCGGCGCAGCACCGCCGTCAGCCACCACAGGGCGAGCAGGGCCAGCACGGCGAGAACGGCGAGGACGGTCGGCCACCACCAGCCGGCGTCCCGCCAGCGCGTGCGCTCGGCGTCGGAGAGCAGCACGTCGTGCCGCCCCTCGTGGATCCACCAGGAGGGGGCCGGGGCGCCCAGCCCCACGGCGAGGACGGAGCCGCCGAGGAGCAGCAGGACGAGGCCGACGAGCCCGAGCAGTACGCGGTTGGCGGTCCTGAGCACCGTCCTCACCCCTTCCGTCCGGGCCGTGCCACACGCACCGTCAGCGCGGGCGGGCGGTCCAGCCCGAGTCCGTCGGCGGCCTGCCGGAGCGTGTCCTCCAAGTCCGCCTTGACGTCGTCCAGTTCGCGGAAGTGGCAGAGCGCGCGGACGTCCACCCGGGCGCGGCGCACCCGTACCCGTGCCGACCGCACGCCCGCGACGTCCATCGCCCGGTCGCGCAGCGCCATGGCGGCGGCGGCCCGGTGGAGTCCGGCGCGGACGTCCCGGTGGGGGCGCCGCATCGGCAGCACGGCCCGCAGGCCGGGGGTGACGGCCAGGACGAACAGCCACAGGCCGAGAGCCGCGGTGACGCCCGCGCCCACCAGCACCCAGGTGTCGTCCAGGGGCCGCTCGGCGAGCTGCCGGGCCAGCTCCCGGCGCCAGGAAAGGGCGTCCCGGTGGGCCCGTACGGCGGCGACGTCGTACAGGAAGGCTCCCGCGACGACCAGGAGCAGCAGTGCCACGATTCCCGCGGGAGCCCGGCGCGCCGACCAGAACCGGCCGCTGCCGCCGGCGTCGCCCGTCTCGCCCGTCCCACCGCCGGGCACAGGCGGCGCGTCGTACTCCCCGCCTGTGCCGGCCGCCTTCTCGATGACCGGCAGTCGCTGTGTGGTGCCCTCGGAGCCGTGGGGCTCGCTCATCGCGTCCTCCCCTGTGCCACGCCGTGCGTCATTGCCGGATGCAGCCGTTCCACTTGTACGGCGACCTCCGGCACCTCCATGCCCACCAACGCGCCTACCCGCTCCACCACATGCCGACGCACCCGACCGCACCGGGCACCGATGTCGGTGGGGTAGTCGAGTTCGACGTGCACGCGGACGCGGGCGGCGCCGACGGGAGTCCCCCCGCTCGAACGGAGGGGAGAACGGGCGAGGACGACGACGTCGGCGTGCGGGCGCGCGGCGTCCTCGGGCAGTTCGCCCAGTGCCTCGCGCGCCGCCTGTCCGGCGATCTTCGCGACGACCCGGTCGGCGATCCGCGTGGCGCCGCGCTCACCCGGCGGGACGACGGCCAGGGGCGGGCGCGGCCCCCCGTCCCCGCTGTTCACGGTGCTGCCGCTCCTGCTCCCGCCGCTCACGGCCTCACTGCTCACGGACGTCATCGCCGCCGGTCACGTCGGTCGTCACGGGTACGGAACAAGTCGCCGAGCTCCAAGTCCCCCTCCAGGAACCGGCCGACGACGAATCCGATGGCGCCCAGGGCGGCGACCAGCACGAAGGCGCCGAACCCGCCGAAATACCCGGCGAAGCCCAGCGCCATGCCGGCGATCAGGCCGACCACGGCCATGCTCATGGTGACTCCACTCCGTTCGGTTGTCGGTCCGGTGGGTCACTGGAGCCGGGACTCCGGCTCCTCGTCCTCTTCCTCGGGCAGCTGCACATCGCTCACCGCGATGTTGACCTCGACGACTTCGAGGGCGGTCATCCGCTCCACCGCCGCGATGACGTTCTCCCGCACGGCCTGGGCCACATCGGCGATCGCCACGCCGTAGTCGACGACGATCTCCAGGTCGAGCGCGGTCTGCACCTCGCCGACCTCGACCTTGACCCCGCGCGTCACCGACTTCGCCCCGCCCGGGACCCGGTCCCGGACCGCCCCGAAGGTGCGGCTGAGCCCGCTGCCCATCGCGGCCACCCCGACGACGTCCCGGGCGGCCATCCCGGCGATCTTCTCCACGACCCCGTCGGCAATGGTCGTCCGCCCCCTGGTGGCCGGGGCCCCTCCACCGCGCCTGATGTTCTTGCGAGTCTGGACCGGCGGCTCGAACTCACCCTCGGCGTTCTGCGTCCGGTTCGGCTCCGTCATGTCGCTCATCGCCGTACGTCCCTTCCGCTTGTCCCCTTCGACCACCGTAAGCGGGGTTGCGCGATCCCGCGCCAGGGATGCGGCAGGCTGGGGTAATGACGGCGGAACAGTGGACGCGCACGGTACGGGAGCAGCTGCGGCTGGGCCGACTTCTGCCCCTGGGGGGAGTGCGCGACGGCGCGTGGATCTCGGAGGAGGCGGCCGGCGCGGTCCTGCGGCGGGCGGCCGAAGGCATGCGGGACGTGCGGCTGGGACGGGTGCGGATCGGGCACGCCGATTCCGAGGACGCGCACGAGTTCGCCGTACCACCGCCACCGAGCGCCCTGGCGCCCGGACCGCTGCTGGTGACCGCGGAGTGCGCGGCGACGGCGGCCCAGCCGCTGCCTGCGACGGCGGAGCGGCTGCGCGCCGTGCTGGCGGCCGCGGCGGAAGGGCTCGGATTGGTGGTGACGGAGGTGGATGTGCGGGTGACGGACCTGCTGGACGGCGACGAGGAGCCGGAAGCCCTTCCCGTACGACCGCCGGAGCGGTCCGCCGCCGAGCCCGGCCGGGACCCCGACGCGAAGCTGGCGGCCGCGGCGGCCCTGACCGTGCCGGGCGTGGCTCATCTGACCGGCGTGCTGGGCGGGGCGGTGCACATCGAGGAACGGCGGCAGCAGGGCGCCGCCGCCCTGCCCCGCCGTCACGTCCGCCTGGAACTGGCGGTGCGCGCGGACCACCGGGCACTGGATGTGGCCCGCGAGGTCCGCGTACGGGTGCAACAGGTGCTGCCGGACCATCCGACGGTGGGGGTGCTGGTGACCACGGTTCGGTGAGTTCGGTCAGCTCGGTGGGTTCGGTGGGTTCGTGGGACTGATGGGACCGGTGAGACGCGTGCGTCCCTTGCGGACCTACTCGCCGACGCCCGCCAGGTCCCGCAGGCGTCGGGCCTGTGCGGCGCGTTCCGCGGTGCGCTGTGCCTCGTAGTCGCGGTCCTGGGCGCCGCGCAGCAGCGCCTTGGTCTCGATCACCGCGTCCCGGGGCGCGGCGAGGAGCGCCGCGGCGAGGTCGCGTACCGCGCCCTCGAGCTGGTCCGCGGGCACCGCGACATTCGCCAGGCCGGTGCTCACGGCCTCCTCGGCGTGGACGAACCGCCCGGTCGCGCAGATCTCCAGGGCGCGGGCGTATCCGACGAGTCCCACCAGCGGATGTGTGCCGGTGAGGTCCGGTACGAGTCCGAGGCTGGTCTCGCGCATGGCGAACTGCACGTCGTCCGCGACGACGCGCAGGTCACAGGCGAGCGCGAGCTGGAAGCCCGCCCCGATGGCATGCCCCTGCACCGCGGCGATGGACACGATGTCACTCCGTCGCCACCAGGTGAAACCCTCCTGGTACCCGGCGATGGCAGCGTCCAGCTCGGCGTCGGTGCCCCGGGCGAGGTCGATGAACGACGGTTCGCCGTCGAAGCCCTCAGGGGTGAACGCCTTCCGGTCGAGTCCGGCGGAGAAGGACTTGCCCTCGGCACGCAGCACCACGACTCGGACGGAGCCCGGCAGGAGCCGCCCGGCTTCGGCCAACGCCCGCCACAGAGCGGGATTTTGGGCGTTGCGCTTGGCCGGGTTGGTCAGCGTCACCGTGGCGATCGCGTCGTCGACGGTGAGCCGTACGCCGTCCTTGTCGAGTGCGGGAGCTTCAGGAGCTACGTCCTGGTCGGGCGAAGCCATGGGGCGCCTCCGATGAGTGCGGTCAACAAAGCGATGCTAAGTGACTGCACAGTAACCACCCGGCCGGTCAACCGACCGACCGGGTGGCCACCATCGAAGCCGATGGGCCGCCCGGGTTCAGGACGACGCGGCCTTCTTGCCCCGCGTCGCCCCGCCACGCCCACGGAGCGTGACACCCGATTCGCTGAGCATCCGGTGTACGAAGCCATACGAGCGGCCGGTTTCCTCGGCCAGTGCTCGAATGCTCGCACCGGAGTCGTACTTCTTCTTCAGGTCTGCCGCGAGCTTGTCGCGCGCGGCGCCGGTTACCCGGCTGCCCTTCTTCAGAGTCTCGGCCACCCGTGCCTCCTCATGGGAAGTGCGCTCTGGTCTCCTCATGATCACCCCTCCGGGCCGTCATGGCCACCCATTCGGCAAGGTCCGTGAGACAAGGTTTTGACGACGGGAGCGTGTCCCCACAAGCGGAACACGTAATTCCACGCGTCGTTGTTCGTACCGCCGAACGGGTAATTTCACGAAGGGCCAGGTCAGGGACGTGCGACGGCCGAGCCCTCGTCGATGGAGGGCTCGGCCGTGAAATTGATGTAGGACACACCTCGGTACGAGGAGATCTCACACAGATGGTGGATCACGGATAGGCCGAATGATCCATACGCAGTGGATCACTCCTTCGATCAAGCGGCGTTGACCGCTTCGACCGCTCAGGCCAGGGCCACCAGGTCCGCGTAGTCGGCGCCCCACAGGTCCTCGACGCCGTCGGGCAGCAGGATGATCCGCTCGGGCTGGAGCGCCTCGACGGCGCCCTCGTCGTGGGTGACCAGGACGACCGCGCCCTTGTAGGTGCGCAGCGCGCCGAGGATCTCCTCGCGGCTGGCCGGGTCGAGGTTGTTCGTCGGCTCGTCCAGGAGCAGCACGTTCGCCGAGGACACCACCAGGGTCGCCAGCGCCAGCCGGGTCTTCTCGCCGCCGGAGAGCACTCCGGCCGGCTTGTCGACGTCGTCGCCGGAGAACAGGAACGACCCGAGCGTCTTGCGGACCTCGACCAGGTCCAGGTCGGGGTTGGCGGAGCGCATGTTCTCCAGGACCGTGCGCGTGGGGTCCAGGGTCTCGTGCTCCTGGGCGTAGTAGCCGAGCTTGAGGCCATGGCCCTCGACGACCTGGCCGGTGTCGGGCTTCTCGACCCCGCCGAGCAGCCGCAGCAGGGTGGTCTTGCCGGCGCCGTTCAGGCCGAGGATGACGACCCGGGAGCCCTTGTCGATGGCCAGGTCGACGTCGGTGAAGATCTCCAGGGAGCCGTACGACTTCGACAGGCCCTCCGCCGTCAGCGGGGTCTTCCCGCAGGGCGCGGGCTCCGGGAAGCGGAGCTTGGCGACCTTGTCGGACTGGCGGACCGCGTCCAGGCCGGCCAGCAGCCGGTCCGCGCGCCGGGCCATGTTCTGCGCGGCGACCGTCTTGGTGGCCTTGGCGCGCATCTTGTCGGCCTGCGAATGCAGGGCGGCGGCCTTCTTCTCGGCGTTCTGCCTCTCCCGCTTGCGGCGCTTCTCGTCGGCCTCGCGCTGCTGCTGGTAGAGCTTCCAGCCCATGTTGTAGACGTCGATCTGGGCTCGGTTGGCGTCCAGGTAGAAGACCTTGTTGACGACCGTCTCGACCAGGTCGACGTCGTGGGAGATCACGATGAAGCCGCCGCGGTAGGTCTTGAGGTAGTCGCGCAGCCAGACGATCGAGTCGGCGTCGAGGTGGTTCGTGGGCTCGTCGAGCAGCAGTGTGTCCGCGTCGGAGAACAGGATGCGGGCCAGCTCGATACGGCGGCGCTGACCGCCGGAGAGGGTGTGCAGCGGCTGCCCGAGCACCCGGTCGGGCAGGTTGAGCGCGGCGGCGATGGTGGCGGCCTCGGCCTCGGCGGAGTACCCGCCCTTGGTGAGGAACTCGGTCTCCTGGCGCTCGTACTGCCGCAGCGCCTTCTCGCGGGTGGCGCCCGAGCCGTTGGCGATGCGCTGTTCGTTGTCGCGCATCTTGCGGATCAGTACGTCCAGTCCGCGCGCGGAGAGGATGCGGTCGCGGGCGAGGACGTCGAGGTCGCCGGTGCGGGGGTCCTGCGGGAGATAGCCGACCTCGCCGGAGCGGGTGATGGTGCCGCCGGCGGGGACGCCCTCACCGGCCAGGCACTTCGTGAGAGTGGTCTTGCCGGCGCCGTTGCGGCCGACCAGGCCGATGCGGTCACCCTTGGCGACACGGAAGGTGGCGGACTCGATGAGGACGCGCGCACCGGCGCGCAACTCGATACCGGAGGCGGAGATCACGGACAGACTCCAGAGCGGATGGGGGCGGGATGGGCGGCTGAGGACGTTCCCGCCGTCTAATGCGCGAGGAGAATGGCCATGGGGCCAGTCTAACGGGGCCGTGCAACCACTTTTTGTGCGGGAGTTCGGGTGCGGGGGTGTACGGGCGCCGTGCCCGGGCCGTTGTCAGTGGTCGCTGCGAGACTGACGGCAGAGGGAAATTCCGGCAGCCGATCACAAGGAAGTGATTCGCATGACAGATGCGAGCGGTGGGCGTCCGAGCATCTATCCGACCCTGCTCTACAGGGACGCGAAGGCGGCGATCCGGCAGCTGACCGAGGCCTTCGGCTTCACGGAACTGTCGGTGTACGAGAGCGACGAGAACGGTGCCGACGTGGTGATGCACGCCGAACTCGTGCAGGGCAACGGCGCCATCATGGTCGGCTCCAAGGGCCGCGGCGGCGTCTTCGACCATGCGATGAAGGACGCGGGCACCACGGGTGTGTACGTCGTGGTGGACGACGTCGACGCACACCACCGGCGTGCCGTGGAGCACGGCGCGGAGATCCTGATGCCCCCGACGGACCAGGACTACGGCTCACGGGACTACATGGCCCGGGACCTCGAGGGCAATGTGTGGAGTTTCGGCACGTACGCCCCCGAGATAGCGGGCTAGCCGGGCCGCCGGGCCAGGGGGCTGACGGCCGGGCGGCTCGACTCCCGGCTCACCCCCCGGTGTGCACCTGGAAGGCGGCGCGGCGCACTGCCTTCGCCAGGGCCGGGTCGGGGTGCGCGGCGGCGAGCGCGACCAGCACCTGCACGGTGCGGGGGTGGCCGACGGCGCGCACCTCGTCGAGCAGCGCGGGGACGGTCGGCTGCAGCGCGGACTCCAGATGCCGGACCAGCATCGGGGCCTCGCCGTGGTCGGCGACGGCGGCGGCGGTGTCGACCCACAGCCAGGTGGCCTCTTCCCGGGTCAGGACCTCGTGGGCGTCCTCCGGGTCGATCCCGTCGTGCTCGGCCAGCCACAGCAGGGCGTACGGCCGCAGGGCGGGCTCGTCGGCCACGGAGCGGACGTCGGGCTCGGCGGGGGCGCCGACGACGCGCAGCGCCTCGAAGGCGAGGCCGCGCAGCAGGGCGTCCTCGCCGCGGGCGGCGTCGAGGAGCTCGGTGACAGCGTTGCCGACGGGGCGGGCGGCGAGCCAGGCGCGGTACTCGGCGCGGGCCGCGTTGGGGCGCAGCTGGGCGCAGCCGCGCAGCATGTCCTCGGCCGGCTGCTCGATGTTCCCTGCGGGGCTCTGGGCGGCGACGCAGATCTGCTCCAGCTTGACCCAGACCGCCCAGTTGCCGAGCGGGGTGAGCGTGGCCTGCCCGTCCCCGTAGGTGAGCGCGCCGACGGAGGCGAGGGCACGCAGGGCCCAGTCGAGGAGGGGGGTGAGCGAGGCGAGGGAGGCGTCGGCGGTCTGCGGCTCGGGGAGTTCGGCCGGCTCGGGCCGCGGGCCGAAGGGGATTTCACAGCGTTCCGTACGCAGCTCGGTGACGCGCTGCCCCAGGAGATCGAGGAGCTGCTCCACGGGAACGGGGCCGGCGGACAGCTGGAGGAAGGAGAGCACCTGGGGCATGGCGGAGACCACCTCGGCGACCGCGGCCGGCTCGTGGTCGGCGGGCTCCGGACGGGCGAGCGACCAGGCGTCGAAGAGGGCGACCCAGCCGCGCAGTACGGCACTGTCGTCGCGGTTCCAGGCGCGCAGCCGCCAGCCGGGGCGGGCGCTGTCGCCGTGCACCTCGATGAGTCCGGCGAGCCGGGCGGTGTCCCAGTCGGCGCGCACCTGAGCCGGAGTCAACCCGAGATCGGCGGCCGCCTGTTCGGCGGTCTCGTCGGCGAGGGTGCCCTTGCCGTCGGGGCTCGCGCCGTCCCGGCCGGGGCGCAGAGCGGCGTCGGCCCAGCGGGCGACACGGGCGGCGCCGGCGAGACCTGAGCGCGCCATTCTGGCCAGTTCCGCCGGCGCCGGTGTGCCCTCCGGGGGGCGGGGTGCCGGGCGGCTCGGGCGCCGCTGGTTCACAGCTCGGGGGGCGGCGGCCAGGGGTCGCGGGCGGACGAGTCGAAGCCTGGAGTCGCGCGGGATACGGGACGTCACACGTGCAGTCTTCCGGTTGACGGTCCGAAAACCCAAACGGAATGTCACCCCGGGCGACGGGGATGGCCAACGCCGGGCCCGCACGGGAGGACGGAAGCCGAGATCAGGCCACTGGTACGGCGTTAAACGGAACCTGGGCCACCGGGGTTGGGGAGGGACGGCGACGGCGTGCTGGAGAGCGGGGGTCGGGGAGGGGAACGGAGGGAGGCCGAGACGGGGGCGCCCGGCGTGCGGGTGAGCGGAGGCCGGGGGTGCTGGTGCGACGGGAGCGACGTACCGGCGTTGAGGGGGTGGCACGGCGGCGGGGCCGGTGACGAGGCGGCAGGAAGGGGTGAGGGGGCGTCGAGAGGGGTGAGGGGACGTCGAGAGGTGCGTGGGGCAGCGGGTTTGGCGGGGGCGCTCGGTGAAGGGGGCGGCGGCGCTGAGCGGGGCATGGGCAGCGGATTCGACCGAGGCGCACGGTGAAGGAGGCAGCGGCGCGGAGAGGGGCATGCGGCGTGAGAGGGGCGTGTGGATGAGGTGCCCGCCGGGGTGTGGCGGGGTGGCGACGACCGTGGGGCGGGGCTCACATGAGGGGGGTGAGGAAGCGGCGGAGGGCCTCTTCGTAGGACTTCGGGTCGGCGTTCCACATGGCCGCGTGGGGGGCGTCGCGGACCGTGTGGAGGGCCACGCGGTGGGGATGGGCGGCGGCGAGGCGGCGGGAGTGGTCCCAGGGGGCCACCCGGTCGTCCGGGCCGTGGAAGACCAGGGTCGGCGCCAGGGGAAGGTCGGCGGCGGCGCCGTCGGTGTCGGCGGCGGGCATGCCGGTGCGTCCTTGGACTGCGGGCATGCCGGTGCGGCCCTGGGCGGCGCGCACCGCCAGCGGCAGCAGGGCGCCGGGGGTGCGGCGGGCCGCGGCGAGGGCGCGCAGTGTCGTCTCCCAGCTGAGCACCGGGGAGTCCAGGACGAGCCCCGCGATCCGGTCGCGCAGTCCCGAGTGCGCCGCGGCGCGCAACGCCATGGTGGCGCCGGTGGACCAGCCGTGCAGGACGACCCGGCGGGCACCGTCGGCGACGGCATAGCGGATGGCCGCGTCCAGGTCGTGCCACTCGGTCTCGCCGAGATGGTTCAGCCCGTCCGGCGAGCGGGGCGCGCCGAGGTCGCCGCGGTAGGCGAGGGCGAGCACCGGGAAGCGGTTCCGGTGCAGGAACTCCATGACGTTCATGGTGTGTTCGCGGGTGGTGCCCAGGCCGTGCACCGCGATCACCCAGGTGTCCCGTACTCCCGGCACGAACCACGCGGGCAGAGCGCCGAGTTCGCCGGGGACGTCGACGTCGGCGTGGTCCAGGCCGAGGGCGCTGCCCGGGTTGCCGACGTACAGGTTCGGGGTGAGCCAGACCTTGTCGCCGGGCTTGATGGTGCCGTGCGTGACGCGTTCCAGACGCCGTACGACCGTGTCCGCGGAGTGGGACTCCGTGCCCAGGACGGGGCCGACGACCGCGTGCGAACCGCTGCCGCCGAGGCCGTGAATGCCGGGGCGCAGCGCGGCCAGGTCGCGGGTGACGGCGATCCGGCCAGCGGCCGTGGCGTGCACGGTGAGCCGGGGTTCGGTGGGCAGGGGGCGTCCTGGCGGCGCCTTGAGCGCGGCGTCGCTGGCGAGACGGCCGGCGACGACGCTCGCCGCGCCGGCGGCCAGGGCTGCGGTGACGGCGGCGGCCGTTGCTGTGACAGTGCGCACGGGTCCAGTGTCCCGGCGGATCCCGCGCCAGGCCAGCGGGCGGACGGCTCGGAGTGATGCTTCGCGGTGGATCGGGGTGCGTGCCGCGGGGTGCGGTCCCCGGTGGCGTCGGAGGAATGGCACCGCCGGCAACGTACGGGCACTTCCCGGTCCGCGGCGGGCCCCGGGAGCGCCCCATGCCGGCCGAGCTGCGGGCCGAACTGCGGGCCGAGCCGTCGGCGCGGCACACGGCCCGGCGTCTCGCCGACAGCCCGGCGGCCCGACCGACCCCGCTCGCCCTGCTCAGCGCGCGGCTGACGGCGGCCTCGTCGCACGGCTTCGCACCGGCCCTGCCGGGTCGCTGACCGGCCTCACGGCGGAAGACGTGCGGGGCAGCCGGACGAACCGGCCTGCGCGGCGGCTCGGCTCGTGACCGGCAGCCGGACCAACGACCCGACACAGCCACTCACGACCAGCAACCGATCCGACAGCCCGACGCAGCAGCCCCGGCCTGACCGGCAACCGGTGGACGGGGCGACGCAGGGAAGCGGGCGAGTTCGACGTCTCACCCTCGTTGCCCGTACCCCCGCAACCGCTCCCCCGCCTCCGCCAGCTGTGCCTCGGTCAGGAGTGTCGGGGACAGGCCCGGTACCGAGGACGCCGTCAGCCACAGGCGGCACATCCACTCCAGCTGGGCCGTGCGGTCGTAGGCCTGGTCGAGGGTGGTGCCGTAGGTGAGGGTGCCGTGGTTCTGGAGGAGGCAGCCGGAGCGGTCGGCGAGGGCGTGGAGCATGTTCTCGGCCAACTCGTCCGTGCCGTAGGTCGCGTACGGTGCGACCCGGACGGGACCGCCGAGCGCGCCGGCCATGTAGTGGATCACCGGGAGCTCCGGGACGAGCGTCGAGACGGCCGTGGCGTGCACGGCGTGGGTGTGGACGACGGCGGCGGCGGCGCCGGTGGTGCGGTAGACGGCAAGATGCATGGGCAGTTCGCTGGTCGGGGTCAGCGTCCCGAGCACCTGGCGGCCGTCGAGGTCGACGCCGGTGATGTCCGTCGGGGTGAGCCGGTCGTAGGGCACGCCCGACGGCGTGACCAGCACAGTGCCCTCGACGCGTACCGAGACGTTGCCGGAGGTGCCGACGACCAGCCCCTCGGACACCGTCCGGCGGGCCGTCGCGACGAGCGCCTCCCAGGCGTGCGCCTCCTCGGGGCGCACGCTCCTCCCCCGCGGCTCGCGCGCCACTCCTTCCGCGCCCCCTCGCACATCTCGTACGCCCGGCGCATCCCGCTGCTGCCTCTGCTGTTCCCGCTGTTCCCGCTGCTCCTCAGCCATGCGGAGATCTTGCCAGGCCGGGCTTCAACTCGCGGCCCGGCGGGGGCACTTTAGGCCGGAATCCACCGCTCCGAAAGATCACATACAGGCATATGCAGCCTTCTTCGATCGCTTGGCTGGAGATCGCCGATCATTCGATGATCTTCCAGTAATCTCTGGGAGATTTGTCGTGCACGTAGCCATTTCCGGGGGGACATATGGCCCGTGATCGCACACCGATACGCCGCCGCAACCGCGCTGTCACGGCGTCCGTGGCGGCGCTCACCGCAGGGGGGATCGCACTCGCCGAGACGCCCGTCTCGGCGGCCGGCCTGCCGAAGGGGCACGACGTCTCTTCCCACCAGAAGAACGTCGACTGGCAGCAGAGCAAGGCCGAGGGAGCCAGGTTCGTCTACGTCAAGGCGACCGAGTCACACACCTATCGCAGCCCGTATTTCGGTCAGCAGTACAACGGGGCGCGCAACGCGGGCATCATCCGCGGGGCGTACCACTTCGCGCTGCCGGACAAGTCGTCGGGCAGAACGCAGGCGGCGTACTTCGTGCGCAACGGCGGCGCCTGGACCGGCGACGGCTGGACACTGCCACCCGCGCTCGACATCGAGTACAACCCGTACGACAAGAAGCACAAGTGCTACGGCCTGAGCAAGCCGAAGATGGTCAGCTGGATCAAGTCGTTCAGTGACGAGACGAAGCGGCTCACCGGCCGCCGCCCGGTGATCTACACCACCGCCCACTGGTGGAACACCTGCACCGGAGGCAGCCGCGCCTTCGCCGCCAACCACGCGCTGTGGGTGGCCCGTTACAACGGGGCGGACGCGGGGGCCCTGCCCGGCGGGTGGTCGTTCTGGACGATCTGGCAGTACGACAACGGTGGCGCCCTGCCGGGTGACCAGAATCTCTTCAACGGGTCCCTCAGCGGGCTGAGGAAGTTCGCCAGAGGCGCGTAGCCAAGGGACGCCAGGGTCGTACGGGGCCGCTGGGACCCGGCCGGGAGCGGCGGTGCCAAAATCGGCACCGCCGGACACCGTGCGGCCTGCTTCAGTTCATCTTCCGTTCATCCAGGTTACTTACGTTCGTCCGGCCAATGACCTCGAACGATTGCCTGGGTAAATGGAAAACTTCTCGCTGATCCTCGCGATCGTGGTGGTAACCGCGCTCGCGTTCGATTTCACGAACGGTTTCCACGACACCGCCAACGCGATGGCCACCACCATCTCGACCGGTGCGCTCAAGCCCAAGGTCGCGGTGGCCATGTCCGCCGCGCTGAACCTTGTGGGTGCCTTCCTCTCCGTGGAGGTCGCCAACACGATCTCCAAGGGTCTCGTCGACGAGACCGGCATACGTCCCGAGGTCATCTTCGCCGCCCTGGTCGGCGCGATCCTCTGGAACCTCGTGACCTGGCTGGTGGGCCTGCCCTCCAGCTCCTCGCACGCCCTCATGGGCGGTCTGATCGGCGCCACCATCGCCTCCGCCGGTATGGGCGCGGTCCACGGTGACGTGCTGGTCACCAAGGTCCTGCTCCCCGCGATCGCGGCCCCGATCGTCGCGGGCGTCGCCGCGATGCTCGCCACCCGCCTGTCCTACACGCTCGGCAGGAAGGCCGACGGCAAGGCGGCGGAGAAGGGCTACCGCGTCGGCCAGATCGCCTCGGCCGGCCTGGTCTCGCTCGCCCACGGCACGAACGACGCGCAGAAGACGATGGGCATCATCACCCTCGCCCTGGTCGCCGGCGGCGTCGTCGCCCCCGACTCGGACCCGCCCACCTGGGTCATCCTCTCCGCCGGCCTCGCCATCGCGCTCGGCACCTACCTCGGCGGCTGGCGCATCATCCGCACCATGGGCAAGGGCCTGACCGACCTCCAGCCGCAGCAGGGCTTCGCCGCCCAGACCAGCGCGGCCACGGTCATCCTGGCCTCCTCCCACCTCGGCTTCTCCCTCTCCACCACGCACTCCGTCTCCGGTTCGGTGATGGGCGCGGGCCTCGGCCGCAAGGGCGGGGTCGTGCGCTGGTCGACGGCCACCCGGATGTTCGTGGCGTGGGGTCTGACCCTGCCGGCCGCGGCCCTGGTCGGCGCACTCGCCGAGTACGTGACCGGCATCGGGGACTTCGGCACCGCCCTGGTCGCCGTCTTCCTGATCGCCTCCAGCGCGGCCATCTGGAAGATCTCCCGCCGCGAGGTCGTCGACCACACGAACGTCGTCAGCGAGACCGACGTCACCGGGACCGTGGAGCCGGCCGGTGTGGTGACCGCCGCGATCGCCGCGGTCACCCCGCCCCTGCCGGGCGTGGTCGCCGAGGACCTCACGGCCACCATCCCGGCGCCCGCCGGAACCGTCACCACCGCCGACCCCGCGGCCCCGTCGGCCGCGACCACCGTCTAAGGAAGCAACAGGATGAAGATCGACTGGGCGGCGCTCGGCTCCGTCTTCGGCGTCAGCCTCGTGGTCACCGTGGCCCTCGTGGCCCTGTTCACCCTCGGCATCATGGGTCTGTCCCGCCAGGAGCGGGCCGCGTCCCAGGGCGGCTCCGCCACCCTCGCGGTCACCGGCGCCTACGCGTGCTTCGCCGCGTGCGCGGCGGCGGTGGCGTACGGGATCTCACTGATCGTCGCCTGACCTGCGGCACCCGGACGACACGTGGGGTGCGGGACGGATCGCCGTCCCGCACCCCACGTGCGTTGTGACGGCTGTGACCACTCGTGTGTGGGCCTCAGCACACTCTCCCTTCGCAGGTCAACGGCAAGTTGACGGCCCTTCCAACCCCGTGGTGGACTGCCGGGGCCATGTACGGCGGCAGGAGAGGAAGCCGGTGCGAGTCCGGCGCGGTCCCGCCACTGTCACCGGGGTAGAAAGCCCCGGGAGCCAGGAACTCTCACCGCCGGTCTCGTCGAACCAGGGCGTGGACACCCTGAGTGAGGACATATCGCCATGCTCGGCTGCCGTTCGAGGTTGATCAGCTGCTCCCTGTCTGCGACAGCGGTCGGCTGAGTCCATGCGTGCCGATCGCGTTTTCGCGTACGGCGCCGCCGCCGGCCTCCTCGGTGACCTGCTCCTCGGCGATCCCCGCCGTGGACATCCGGTCGCCGTGTTCGGACGTGCCGCGGGTGCCGTGGAGCGGGTGCTGTGGCGTGACCACCGGGGCTGGGGCGCGCTGCACGCCGTGGTGTGCGCCGGTGGAGTCACGGCGTTCGGCGCCTTGGCCGCCCGTTCCGTACGGACCTCCCCTGTCGCTTGTGTCGCGCTGACCGGCGCCGCCACCTGGGCCGTCGTCGGCGGGACTTCGCTCGCGCGGGAGGCCCGGAGCATCGGGCGGGCCCTTGAGGCGGGGGACGTCGAGGGGGCGCGGGCGCGCCTGCCGCATCTGTGCGGGCGGGATCCGCAGGCGCTGGACGCCGACGGGATCGCGCGGGCGGTCGTGGAGTCCGTCGCCGAGAACACCTCCGACGCGGTGGTCGGGGCGCTGGTGTGGGGGGCATTGGGCGGGGTGCCCGGGCTGCTCGGGTTCCGGGCCGTCAACACCCTGGACGCCATGGTCGGGCACAGGTCGGCCAGGTACCGGCGGTTCGGGTGGGCCTCGGCACGGGTGGACGACCTGGTGGGGTGGCCGGGGGCGCGGCTGACCGCCGTACTCGCGGCGCTGGCCGGCCCGGACCCGCGCGGTGCCGTACGGGCCTGGCGGGCGGACGCCGGGAAGCACCCGAGCCCCAACGCCGGGCCCGTGGAGGCCTCGTTCGCGGGGGCGCTCGGGGTACGGCTGGGCGGGACGCTGTCGTACGGGGGGCGGGTCGAGCACCGGCCCGTGCTCAACGGGCGGGGGCGTGCCGTCACCACGCGGGACGTCGAACGAGCCGTACGGCTCTCGCGGCGGGTCGGCCTGCTCGCGCTCGGCGCGAGCGTCACCGCACGACTGACGGCACGACTGAGCGCACGACTCGTGGCGAAGGGGCGTGTCTCGTGAACGGTGGTCTCCTCGTCGCCGGTACCACCTCCGACGCCGGCAAGAGTGTCGTGACCGCGGGGATCTGCCGGTGGCTGGTCCGGCAGGGGGTGAAGGTCGCGCCGTTCAAGGCGCAGAACATGTCCCTCAATTCGTTCGTGACGAGGGAAGGGGCCGAGATCGGGCGGGCGCAGGCCATGCAGGCGCAGGCCTGCCGGGTCGAGCCGACCGCCCTCATGAACCCCGTGCTGCTCAAGCCGGGCGGTGAGCAGAGCAGTCAGGTCGTGCTGCTCGGGAAGCCGGTCGGGGAACTCAGTGCGCGCGGCTATCACGGCGGCCGGCAGCAGAAGCTGCTCGGGACCGTGCTCGACTGTCTCGCCGAGTTGCGGGGCACGTATGACGCGGTGATCTGTGAGGGAGCCGGTTCGCCCGCCGAGATCAATCTGCGGCGGACCGACATCGTCAACATGGGGATCGCCCGGAACGCCGGGCTGCCCGTCCTGGTGGTCGGCGACATCGACCGCGGGGGCGTCTTCGCCTCCTTCTTCGGGACCGTCGCGCTGCTCTCGCCCGAGGATCAGGCCCTCGTCGCCGGATTCCTCGTCAACAAGTTCCGCGGGGACGTCTCCCTGCTGGAGCCCGGGCTCGACATGCTGCACTCGCTCACCGGGCGGCACACGTACGGCGTCCTGCCCTTCCGGCACGGGCTCGGGATCGACGAGGAGGACGGACTGCGGGTCTCCCTGCGGGGGACGGTCCGGGAGTCGAACGTGGCTCCGCCCGTCGGCGAGGACGTCCTGAGGGTCGCCGTCTGCGCGGTCCCCCTCATGTCCAACTTCACGGACGTGGACGCGCTGGCCGCCGAGCCGGGTGTCGTCGTCCGGTTCGTGGACCGGGCGGAGGAGCTGGCGGACGCCGACCTCGTCGTCATCCCGGGGACCCGGGGAACGGTTCGCGCCCTGGAGTGGCTTCGGGAACGGGGGCTCGCCGAGGCCATCGAGCGCAGAGTCGCCGAGGCACGGCCCGTCCTCGGGATCTGCGGTGGCTTCCAGGTTCTCGGGGAGCACATCGAGGACGAGGTCGAGAGCCGGCGGGGCCATGTCGACGGGCTCGGTGTGCTGCCCGTCCGGGTGCGGTTCGCCCGCGAGAAGACCCTGACGAGGCCCGTGGGTGAGGCCCTCGGCGAGCGGGTCGAGGGGTACGAGATCCATCACGGGGTCGCCGAGATCAGCGGTGGGGAACCCTTCCTGGACGGCTGCCGGGTCGGCCAGACCTGGGGCACCCACTGGCACGGCTCGCTGGAGTCGGACGGCTTCAGGCGGGCCTTCCTGCGCGAGGTGGCCCTCGCCGCGGGCCGCCGGTTCGTGCCGGCGCCCGACACCTCGTTCGCCGCGCTGCGCGAGGAGCAGCTCGACCGGCTCGGCGACCTGATCGAACAGCACGCGGACACGGACGCGCTGTGGCGGCTCATCGAGTCCGGCGCGCCGCAAGGACTGCCTTTCATTCCACCGGGAGCGCCCGCATGAGCACAGTGTTGTTGTTGTCCACCGCCGACACGGACCTGCTGGCGGCCCGGGCCGCTGCCGGTGCGTCGTACCGGATCGGCAATCCGACCCGGGTGGACGTCGCGGCGGAGCTGCCCTCGCTCGTCGAGGGCGCGGACATCGCCGTCGTACGGCTGCTCGGCGGCAAGCGGGCCTGGGAGGACGGGCTGGCCGCCCTGAGGGCGTCCGGGATCCCCACGGTCCTGCTCGGCGGGGAGACCGTGCCCGACGCGGAGTTGATGGCCGAGTCGTCCGTGCCCGCGGGTGTGGTGGCAGAGGCGCTCAGGTACCTCGTCGAGGGCGGGCCGGAGAACCTGGCCGAACTCGCGCGGTTCCTCTCCGACACGGTGCTGCTGACGGGCGAGGGGTTCGTCGAGCCGCGGAAGATGCCCGAGTTCGGGGTGCACGGGGAGCGTCCCTTCGTGGAGGGCCGCCCCACGGTCGGCGTGCTGTTCTACCGGGCCCATGAACTCAGCGGCAACACCGCCTTCGTGGACACGTTGTGCGACGCGATCGAGGCGCGGGGCGTCAACGCCCTTCCCGTCTACTGCGGTTCGCTCCGTGGCGCGGACGCGGGCCTCTATGAGCTGCTGTCCCGGGCCGACGCCCTCGTCGCCACCGTCCTCGCCGCCGGCGGCACGCACGCCTCGCAGGCGTCGGCGGGTGGGGACGAGGAGGCCTGGGACATCGGGGCGCTGGCCGACCTCGACGTCCCCGTGCTGCAGGGTCTTTGCCTGACGTCCTCGAAGAGCGCCTGGGAGGCGTCCGACGCCGCCCTGTCCCCCATGGACGCGGCGATGCAGGTCGCGATCCCGGAGTTCGACGGGCGGCTGATCACGGTGCCGTTCTCGTTCAAGGAGCAGGGTGCCGACGATGTTCCCGTGTACGTCGCCGACCCGGAGCGGGCCGCGCGGGTCGCCGGGATCGCCGTGCGGCACGCGCGGTTGAAGCACAAGCCGAACGCCGAGAAGAAGCTGGCGCTCGTCTTCACCGCCTATCCGACGAAGCACTCGCGCGTCGGGAACGCGGTCGGCCTGGACACGCCCGTGTCGGCGGTACGGGTGCTGGACGCGCTGCGGGATGCCGGGTACGTCGTCGAGGGGCATCCCGACAACGGGGACGAGCTGATCCACCGGCTCATCAACGCCGGTGGCCACGACGTCGAATGGCTCACCGAGGAGCAGTTGGCGGCGGCGCCCGCCCGGGTGCCGCTCGCCGACTACCGGGCCTGGTTCGACAAGCTCGACCCGGAGCTCAGGGACTCGATGCTTCAGGCGTGGGGTGAGCCGCCGGGCTCCCTGTACGTCGACGGGGACGACATCGTGCTGGCCTCCCTGCAGTTCGGCAACGTCGTCGTGATGATCCAGCCGCCGCGCGGCTTCGGCGAGAACCCGATCGCCATCTACCACGACCCGGACATGCCGCCGTCGCACCACTACATGGCGGCGTACCGGTGGCTGGAAACTGCAACGTCAGAGGGCGGGTTCGGCGCCGACGCGATCGTGCACATGGGCAAGCACGGCACGATGGAGTGGCTCCCGGGCAAGGGCCTCGGCCTCAGCGGGGGCTGCGCCCCCGACGCCGTCCTCGGGGAACTCCCGCTCATCTACCCCTTCATCGTCAACGACCCCGGCGAGGGCACCCAGGCCAAGCGGCGCGGCCACGCCACCGTCGTCGACCACCTGGTGCCGCCGATGGCCCGCGCCGACACCTACGGCGACCTGGCCAAGCTGGAGCAGCTGCTCGACGAGTACGCGCTCGTCTCCGACCTGGACCCCACCAAGGCCCCGGCCGTGCGGGCGCAGATCTGGACGCTGGTGAAGGCGGCCGAGCTGCACCACGACCTGCATGTCGACGACCAGCCGGACGACGAGGCGTTCGACGAGTTCGTCATGCACATCGACGGCTATCTGTGCGAGATCAAGGACGTGCAGATCCGGGACGGGCTGCACATCCTCGGCGGCGGTCCGGTCGGTGAGCCGCGGGTGAACCTGGTGCTCGCCGTGTTGCGGGCCTCGCAGGTGTGGGGCGGGCAGGCGAACGCCCTGCCGGGACTGCGGGCTGCTCTGGCCGCCCATTTCGGGCTCGGCGAGAAGGAGTTGCTCGCCGAGCCGGGAGCACCGGTCAAGGTCCCGGTGGAGCTGACGGAGCTGGTGGACGGGCCCGCGCGCTCGGCCGCGGACGCCATCGACCTGCTGGAGCAGCTGTGCCGGCGGATCGCGGAGGGCATGGAGACGCGGGGGTGGGTGGCCGGCGAGAGCCGTGCGCTCGTCCGGGATGTGCTGGGCACCGAACTCCCCGAGGCCGTCGCGGTGGTGGAGTTCGCCTGCGACGAGGTCGTGCCCCGGCTGGAGAGGACCACCGACGAGATCGGCCACATCCTCAAGGCGCTGGACGGCGGTTACGTCCCGGCCGGCCCGTCGGGTTCGCCGACGCGTGGCCTGGTCAACGTCCTGCCGACCGGCCGGAACTTCTACTCCGTCGACCCCAAGGCCATCCCGTCCAGGCTGAGTTGGGAGGTCGGGCAGTCGCTCGCCGACTCGCTCGTGCAGCGGTACCTCCAGGACAACGGGGAGTACCCGAAGTCCGTCGGCCTGACGGTGTGGGGGACGTCCGCGATGCGCACGCAGGGGGACGACATCGCCGAGATCCTGGCGCTGCTGGGCTGCCGTCCGGTGTGGGACGACGCCTCACGCCGGGTCACCGGCTTCGAGGTGGTCCCGCTCGACGAGCTCGGCCGGCCGCGCATCGATGTCACGGTCCGGATCTCCGGGTTCTTCCGGGACGCCTTCCCGCACGTCGTCGGGCTGATCGACGACGCGGTGCGGGCGGTGGCCGAGCTGGACGAGCCCGGCGACCGGAACTACATCCGCGCCCACGCCGACGCGGACACCGCCGAGCACGGCGACCGGCGGCGGGCGACGGCTCGTGTCTTCGGCTCGAAGCCGGGGGCTTACGGGGCGGGGCTGCTGCCGTTGATCGACGCGCGGAACTGGCGGTCGGACGCGGATCTGGCCGAGGTGTACGCGGTGTGGGGCGGCTACGCCTACGGGCGCGGACTCGACGGGCGGGCGGCCCGTGGGGACATGGAGACGGCGTTCAAGCGGATCGCCGTCGCCGCGAAGAACGTCGACACGCGCGAGCACGATCTCGTCGACGCCGACGACTACTTCCAGTACCACGGCGGCATGGTCGCCATGGTGCGGCATCTGACGGGCGCCAGCCCCGAAGCCTACGTGGGCGACTCGGCGACCCCCGACCAGGTGAAGACCCGCACGCTCGGCGAGGAGACCCACCGCGTGTTCCGCGCCCGGGTGGTCAACCCGCGCTGGATGGCGGCGATGCGGCGGCACGGCTACAAGGGCGCCTTCGAGATGGCGGCGACCGTGGACTACCTCTTCGGGTACGACGCCACGGCCGGCGTGGTCGACGACTGGATGTACGAGAAGCTCAGCGCCGAGTACGTCTTCGACGCGGAGAACCAGGACTTCATGAAGAAGTCCAACCCCTGGGCGCTGCGCGGGATCACGGAACGGCTGTTGGAGGCCGCCGACCGCGGCCTGTGGGCCGAGCCGGACGCGGACACCCTGGAGCGGCTGCGGGCCACCTACCTGGAGCTGGAAGGCGACTTGGAGGGCGACGACAAGTGAGTACCCCGTTCCCGTTCACGGCCGTGGTCGGCCAGGACGACCTGCGGCTCGCGCTGCTGCTGAACGCCGTGTCGCCGGCGGTCGGCGGTGTGCTGGTGCGCGGCGAGAAGGGCACCGCCAAGTCGACGGCGGTGCGCGCGCTGTCGGCGCTCATGCCCGAGGTGCCGGTCGTCTCCGGCTGCCGTTTCTCGTGCGACCCGGCCGCTCCCGACCCCGCCTGCCCGGACGGCCCGCACGAGCCCGGCACGGGGGTCGCACGGCCCGCACGGATGGTCGAGTTGCCGGTCGGCGCCTCCGAGGACCGGCTCGTGGGCGCGCTGGACATCGAACGTGCCCTGTCGGAGGGCGTGAAGGCCTTCGAGCCCGGCCTGCTCGCCGACGCGCACCGCGGGATCCTGTACGTCGACGAGGTCAACCTCCTCCACGACCACCTGGTCGACCTGCTGCTGGACGCGGCGGCGATGGGTGCCTCGTACGTCGAGCGCGAGGGCGTCTCCGTACGGCATGCCTCGAAGTTCCTGCTCGTGGGGACGATGAACCCCGAGGAGGGCGAGCTGCGGCCGCAGCTGCTGGACCGGTTCGGGCTGACCGTGGAGGTCGCGGCCTCACGCGAACCCGACCAGCGGGTCGAGGTCGTACGGCGGCGGCTCGCCTACGACGACGACCCCGCCGGGTTCGCGGCGAGGTGGGCGGACGAGGAGGCCGCCGTACGGGCGCGGATCGTGGCGGCGCGGACGCTGTTGCCGTCGGTGCGGCTGGGCGACGGGGCGCTGCGGCAGATCGCGGCGACCTGCGCGGCGTTCGAGGTGGACGGCATGCGGGCCGACATCGTGATGGCGCGGACGGCCACCGCGCTGGCGGCGTGGGCCGGACGGACGGACGTGCTCGCCGAGGACGTTCGGCAGGCCGCACTGCTCGCGCTGCCGCACCGCAGGCGCCGTAATCCCTTTGACGCGCCGGGACTGGACGAGGACAGGCTCGACCAGACGCTGGAGGAGTTCGGGGAGGGGTCCGACGACGAGGATCCGGATCCCGACGGCCCCGGCGGAGGTGGGCAGCCGCCTTCGGACGGACCCGATGAGGGGCAGGGGCCGGGTGAGGGGGCCGGTGACAGCGGTGCGCGGCCCGAGGCCGGGGAGGGCGGCGAGCCGCAGGCTTCCGGTGGCGGCGCGGGCGAACAGCAGCCGGCGCGGGCCGCCGAGCCCTTTCGCACCAAGGTGCTGAGTGTGCCGGGAATCGGTGAGGGTGCCGCCGGGCGGCGTTCGCAGGCGCGGACCGAGCACGGGCGGACGACCGGTGCGCGGCGGCCCCAAGGGGCGCTGACCAAGCTGCACCTGGCGGCGACCGTGCAGGCGGCGGCCCCGCATCAGCGGGCGCGCGGGCGGTCCGGGCGTGGGCTGGTGGTGCGCCGCGACGATCTGCGGCAGGCGACCCGGGAAGGGCGCGAGGGGAACCTCGTGCTGTTCGTGGTCGACGCCTCGGGGTCGATGGCGGCCCGGCAGCGGATGGGTGCGGTGAAGGGTGCCGTGCTGTCGCTGCTGCTCGACGCCTATCAGCGACGGGACAAGGTGGGGCTGGTGACCTTCCGGGGGTCGGCCGCGGAGGTGGCCCTGCCGCCGACCTCGTCGGTGGACGCGGCCGCCGTGCGGCTTCAGTCGCTGCCGACCGGTGGGCGGACGCCGCTCGCCGCCGGGCTGCTCAAGGCGCATGACGTGCTGCGGGTGGAGGGGCTGCGGGATCCCGCGCGGCGGGCGCTGGTCGTCGTGGTGACGGACGGGCGGGCCACCGGTGGGCCGGAGCCGGTCGCTCTCGCCGGGCGTGCGGCTCGGCTGTTCGCGGCGGAAGGAGTGGCGTCCGTGGTCGTCGACTGCGAGTCGGGGCCGGTTCGGCTGGGGCTGGCCGGGCAGCTCGCGGGTGAGCTGGGCGGTACGGCGGTGACGCTGGACGAGTTGCGGGCGGACTCGATCGCCGGGCTGGTCAGGGATGTTCAGGGGACTTCGAGGAGGGCCGCGTAATGCCGCAGGGGCAGCCGAGTGTGGTACCGGATGACGGGCTGACGACTCGCCAGCGCCGTAACCGGCCGCTGGTCGTCGTCCACACGGGGATCGGCAAGGGCAAGTCGACCGCCGCGTTCGGGCTCGCGCTGCGGGCCTGGAACCAGGGGTGGCCGATCGGGGTGTTCCAGTTCGTCAAGTCGGCGAAGTGGAAGGTCGGCGAGGAACGGGCACTGCGGGTGCTCGGGGACTCCGGCGAGGGAGGGACGGTCGCCTGGCACAAGATGGGCGAGGGGTGGTCGTGGGTGCAGCGCGGCCTCCAGGGAGACAACGTCAGCAACGAGGAGAAGGCCCGGGAGGGCTGGGAGCAGGTCAAGCGGGACCTGGCCGCCGAGACGTACCAGCTGTATGTGCTCGACGAGTTCGCCTACCCGCTGCACTGGGGGTGGGTCGATGTCGACGAGGTCGTCTCCGTGCTGCGGGACCGGCCCGGTACCCAGCATGTCGTGATCACGGGGCGGAACGCGCCCGGGAAGCTGGTGGACTTCGCCGATCTCGTGACCGACATGTCCAAGGTCAAGCATCCGATGGACGCCGGGCAGAAGGGGCAGAGGGGCATCGAGTGGTGACGTCTTCCGTCCCCCGGCTGGTCATCGCCGCGCCGTCCTCCGGCAGCGGCAAGACCACCGTCGCCACGGGGCTGATGGCCGCGTTCGCCGCGCGGGGGCTTGCCGTGTCCCCGCACAAGGTCGGGCCGGACTACATCGATCCCGGGTATCACGCGCTCGCGACCGGGCGGGTGGGGCGGAACCTCGACGCGTACCTGTGCGGGCCGGAGTTGATCGGGCCGTTGTTCCTGCACGGGGCACGCGGCTGTGACATCGCCGTCGTCGAGGGTGTGATGGGGATGTACGACGGGGCCGCGGGGGAGGGTGAACTGGCGTCCACCGCGCAGGTGGCGAAGCTGCTGCGGGCGCCGGTGGTGCTGGTCGTGGACGCGTCGTCGCAGTCCCGGTCCGTCGCGGCGCTGGTGCACGGGTTCGCTTCGTGGGATCCGGAGGTGCGGATCGGGGGCGTGATCCTCAACAAGGTCGCGTCGGATCGGCATGAGGAGTTGCTGCGGGAGGCTCTGGACCAGGCGGGGGTCGCTGTTCTTGGCGTGCTGCGGCGGGTGGAGCAGGTGTCGACGCCGTCGCGGCATCTGGGGTTGGTGCCGGTTGCCGAGCGGCGGGCTTCGGCGGTCGATGCGGTGGCCGCGATGGCCGCACAGGTCGACGCGGGGTGTGATCTTGAAGCGTTGACGGGGCTTGCGCGGGGTGCCGGTGCGTTGTCGGGTGCGGCTTGGGATGCGGCTGAGGTGCTGGTTTCCTCGCCCCCTCCGCCCCTACCCGTCCCGTCCCTGGGGGCTGCGCCCCCAGACCCCCGCTTTCGGCCCGAAGGGCCTCGTCCTCAAACTCCCCCAGAGGGGGCGCCCCCAGACGGGCCGGGTGAAGCGGGCCTGCGTTCGAAGGCGGAGGACGGGCCTCATACAGCCGGCCCGGGCTCGAAGGTACGAGTCGCCGTCGCCGGCGGTCCCGCCTTCACCTTTTCCTACGCCGAGCACGCCGAGCTTCTCAGCGCCGCCGGAGCGGAAGTCGTCACCTTCGATCCCCTCCGGGACGAGCAACTGCCCGACGGGACGAGCGGGTTGGTCATCGGCGGCGGGTTCCCCGAGGTGTACGCCTCCGAGCTGTCGGCGAACGAGCCGCTGCGCAAGTCCATCGCGAGCCTCGCGGACAGCGGCGCTCCCGTCGCCGCCGAGTGCGCCGGCCTCCTCTACCTGTGCCGGGAACTCGACGGGAAGCCCATGTGCGGGGTGCTCGACGCCACCGCGCGGATGAGCGAGCGGCTCACGCTCGGGTACCGGGACGCCGTGGCCGTGAGTGACAGTGTGCTGGCCGTCGCGGGGACGCGGATGCGGGGCCACGAGTTTCACCGGACCGTCGTGGAGCCCGGGGCGGGGGAGGTCGCCGCCTGGGGTGTGCGCACTCCGCGGCGGCGGCTCGAGGGTTTCGTACAGCAGGGTGTGCACGCGAGTTATCTGCACACGCACTGGGCGTCCGAGCCCGGTGTGGCCCGTCGGTTCGTGGAGAGGTGCCGGACGTCATGAGCAGCAGCAGGTTGGTCGGGGTCGGGGTCGGGCCCGGGGATCCGGAGCTGGTGACCGTCAAGGGCGTCAACGCTCTGCGCACCGCCGACGTGGTCGTCGTACCGGTGATGGCCGCGTCCGACGGAAGAGACGGGGGTGAACGGGGCCGGGCCGAGGCGACGGTGCTGCACTACGTGCCCGAGGAGAAGGTCGTCCGGGTGGTGTTCGCGCTCAACGAGCGGTCGGACCGGGAGCGGCGGGAGGCCGCCTGGGACGCGGCGGGGACGCGGGTCGCTCAGTTGCTGGGGCAGAGCGGGGTCGTTGCCTTCGCGACCATCGGTGATCCGAACGTGTACTCCACCTTCACCTATCTGGCGCAGACCATCGGCGAGCTGGTGCCGGGTGTCGTCGTGGAGACCGTGCCCGGGATCACCGCCATGCAGGATCTGGCGGCGCGGTCGGGGGCCGTGCTCACCGAGGGCACCGAGCCGTTGACCCTGGTGCCCGTGACCGCCGGGGCCGCCGTGCTCAAGGAGGCGTTGAACGGGCCCGGGACCGTCGTGGCCTACAAGTTCGGGCGGCAGGCGGCGGAGGTCGTCGAGGCGCTGCGGGAGACGGGGCGGCTCGACGGTGCCGTGTGGGGGTCGGCGCTGGGTCTGGAGTCCGAGTTCATCCGGCCGGCCGCCGATCTCGACGGTGCTCCCCTGCCGTATCTCTCCACGCTCATCGCGCCCGCGCGGCGCGACGGCGGCCGGGGCGGAAAACTGTGAGCCCGTCACCAGGCGCCGGGTCAGCCGGCGACTCCCACCACCAGCCAGATGAACGCCACTCCCGCGATCGTGCAGAGGAGTGTCGAGCGGGCGGGGTGGTCGTGGTGGGCCTCCGGGAGGATCTCGGCGGCCGCCAGGTAGAGGAGCGCGCCGCCGAAGAGGCCGAGGTAGCCGCCGAGCAGCTGTTCGGGGATGGTGAACAGCAGGGTGGAGGCGGCGCCCAGCACGGGAGCCGCCGCGTCCGCGAACAGCATCGTCAGGGCCCGGCGACGGGCGTTCCCGTACAGGCTCGTGATCGTGTACGTGTTGAAGCCGTCCGCGAAGTCGTGGGCGACGACGGCCAGCGCGACCGCGGCGCCCATGCCGCCGCCCACCTGGAAGGCCGCGCCGATCGCCACGCCGTCCATGGCGCTGTGGCCGACCATGGCGGCGGCCGCCGTCAGGCCCACCTGGGGCGCCCGGCCGTCGCTCTCCTCCGCTCCGTGCGCGGCCTGCCGTACCGCGAGCAGGCGTTCCACCATGTGGGCCAGCAGGAAGCCCGCCACGAACAGGAGCAGGGCGGCGGGTACGCCGAAGACCTCGGTGCCGGCCGCCTCCAGCGCCTCCGGCAGCAGGTCGAGGCCGACCACGCCGAGCATCAGGCCGCCGGCCAGGCCCAGCACGAGATGGCGGCGGTCGGTCACGCGCAGTGCCGTCCAGCCGCCGGCCAGCGTCATCAGGAACGCGCCGAGCGCGACGAGGACCGCCATGTGCTCTTGGTATCCGATCAGGCCCCGCTCACGCACATCCGACCATCGCAGCACTGAACTTCCGTACGAGAGGACCGAACCCATGGCCGATGCCCCCACCGGCAAGGTGACCTTCGTCGGTGCCGGCCCCGGCGCCGCCGACCTGTTGACGTTCCGCGCCGCGCGGGCCATCGCCGAGGCCGATGTCGTGATCTGGGCGGCCAGCCTGGTCCAGGCGGAGGTCCTCGAACACGCGCGGGAGGGTGCCGAGATCCTCGACTCGGCGACCATGTCGCTGGAGAACGTGGTCGCCGTGTACGAGCGGGCCCGGGCGGAGGGCCTGCGCGTGGCCCGGATCCACTCCGGCGACCCGGCCCTGTGGGGCGGCACGCAGGAGCAGCTCGACCGGTGTGCCCGGATCGGCATCGAGACGGAGGTCGTCCCCGGGGTGTCCGCCTTCTCCGCGGTGGCCGCGCTGGCCCAGCGCGAGCTGACCATCCCGGAGGTCGCGCAGTCCGTGGTCCTGACCCGGCTCGGCGGTGGCAAGACGCCGATGCCGCCCGGGGAGGAGGTGCGGGAGTTCGCCAAGCACGGCACCACCATGGCGGTCTTCCTGTCCGCCGCCCGCAGCGGGCAGCTCGTGCGGGAGCTGCTGGAAGGCGGCTATCCGACGACCACGCCGGTCGTCGTCGCCCACCAGGCGACCTGGCCGGAGGAGCTGATCGTGAAGTGCACGATCGGCACGCTGGAGGAGACGGTCAAGGAGCACAAGCTCTGGAAGCACACCCTGTTCCTCGTCGGCCCGGCGCTCGACGCCGAGGGCACGCGCTCGCACCTCTACCACCCCGGTCACTTCCACGGCTACCGCAAGGCCGACCCGGAGGCCCGCAAGGCCCTGCGCTCCCGGGGTGCGAGCACGTGATCACGGTCGTCGGCACCGGCATGGGAGCGCCACCGCCCCAGGACGTCCTCGCGGGGGCGGACCTCGTGGTGGGCGGGCGGCGGCATCTGGACGCCGTTCGGCTGCCCGCGGCGGCCGAGTCGATCGTGCTCGGGCCGCTGGCGCCCGCCCTCGACGCCATGGAGGAGTACGTCACGAAGGACCGCCGGGTCGTCGTGCTGGCCTCGGGAGACCCCGGGTTCTTCGGGATCGTACGGGTGCTGGCGGAGCGGTTCGGTGCCGAGCGGCTCGAGGTGCGGGCCGGGGTCTCGTCCGTGGCCGCCGCGTTCGCGCGGGTCGGGCTGCCCTGGGACGACGCCGTGGTGGTGAGCGCGCACGGGCGGGAGCTGCGGACGGCGGTCAACGTGTGCCGGGCGCGGCCGAAGGTCGCCGTGCTGACGGGGCCGGGGGCGGGGCCGGCGGAGCTCGGTGCCGCGCTGCGGTCCTCCGCCCGGGTTCTGGTCGTCGCTTCGGCGCTGGGCTCCTCGCAGGAGCGCGTGGAGCGGGTGACTCCGGCCGAGGCCGCCGCCCGGGACTGGGGTTCGGCGGTGAGCGTGGTGCTGTGCCTGGACGAGGAGCGGGCGCCGGGTGCCGTACGGACGGTGGCCGGGGCGCCCGCGGGGCCCGCCGGATGGGCCCTGGACGAGGGCGGCTTCACCCACCGGGACTCGATGATCACCAAGTTCGAGGTACGGGCGCTGGCGCTGGCCCGGCTCGGCCCGCGTCTCGGCGATCTGGTCTGGGACGTCGGCGCGGGGTCCGGGTCCGTGGCCGTGGAGTGCGCGCGGTTCGGTGCGGCCGTGACGGCGGTCGAGAAGAGCGCCGACGGCGTCGGACGGATCCGTGCGAACGCCGCCGCGCACGGGGTGGATGTGCGGGTGGTGCACGGGACGGCACCGGACGCGCTCGCCGAACTGGACGATCCCGACGCGGTGTTCGTCGGCGGCGGTGGGCGCGAGTTGCCCGCCGTCGTCTCGGCGTGTGCGCGGCGGGCCCGGCGGACCGTCGTGGTCGCGATGGCCGCGCTCGACCGGGTGCCGGCCGCGCGCGCCGCGCTCACCGACGCCGGGTTCGACTGCGAGGGCGTACTCCTGCAGTCGTCCCGGCTGGCGCCCCTGCCGGGGGACGTGACCCGGCTGGCGGCGACCAATCCCGTTTTCCTGCTGTGGGGCGTACGGCCCCCGGCATCCGCTGACGAAGGAGTAGCTCAGTGATCGGCCTCATTTCCGCCACCTCGGCGGGCGCGGCTGCGCGGGACCGGCTGGCCGCGGCCTGGCCGGAGCGGACGCGTGTGTACGAGGGTCCCGTGGGGGACGCCGTACGGGCCGCGTTCGCGGAGTGCGAGCAGCTCGTGTGCTTCCTCGCGACGGGAGCGGTCGTACGGCTGATCGCGCCGCTGCTGGGGGACAAGGCCGGCGACCCGGGTGTGGTCTGCGTCGACGAGGGCGGGCGGTTCGCCGTGTCCCTGGTGGGCGGACACGGGGGCGGGGCGAACGAACTCGCTTACGAGGTCGGGGAGTTGCTGGGGGCGGAGCCCGTGGTGACCACGGCCACGGACGCGGTGGGGATGCCGGGCCTCGACATGCTCGGTTTCCCGGTGGAGGGGGATGTCGCCGGGGTCTCGCGGGCCCTGCTGGACGGCGAACCGGTCGCGCTCGAGGCCGAGGTGAGCTGGCCGCTGCCCCCTCTTCGGGTCACCGCCGAGGGGACGTACTCGATCAGGGTGACGGATCGTGACGCCCGGCCCGCCGACCGCGAAGTGTTCCTCAGGCCGCCCTCCCTCGTCGTCGGCGTCGGCGCCTCCAGGGGCGCCCCTGTCGACGAGGTGCTGGAACTGATCGAGGGCGCTTTGCGGGACGCGGGGCTGTCCGCTCGGAGCGTCGCCGAGCTCGCGACCGTCGACGCGAAGGCCCAGGAGCCCGGGATCGTCGAAGCCGCCGAGCGGCTCGGGGTGCCGCTGGTGACCTACTCCGCCGCGGAGTTGGCCGCCGTCGACGTGCCCAACCCGTCCGACGCGCCCCTCGCGGCCGTCGGCACGCCTTCGGTCGCGGAGGCCGCCGCGCTCGTACGCGGGGGCGAACTCCTCGTCCCCAAGCGCAAGTCGGCCGCGACTGTCGCCATGGCGACCTGTGCCGTCGTACGACGTCCCGCGCGCGGGCGGCTCGCGGTGGTCGGGCTCGGGCCGGGCGCCCGGGATCTGCTCACCCCGCGCGCCAAGGCCGAACTGCGGCGCGCCTCGGTGCTCGTCGGGCTCGACCAGTACGTCGACCAGATCCGCGATCTGCTGCGGCCCGGCACCCGCGTCCTGGAGTCGGGGCTCGGGGCCGAGGAGGAGCGGGCGCGGACGGCCGTCGCGGAGGCCCGCAAGGGGCAGGCCGTCGCGCTGATCGGGAGCGGGGACGCCGGCGTCTACGCCATGGCCTCCCCCGCGCTCGCCGAGGCCTCCGACGACATCGACGTGATCGGCGTACCGGGGGTGACCGCCGCCCTCGCGGCCGCGGCCGTCCTCGGTGCCCCGCTCGGGCACGACCACGTGTCGATCAGCCTGTCCGACCTGCACACCCCGTGGGAGGTCATCGAGCGGCGGGTGCGGGCCGCGGCCGAGGCGGACATCGTCGTGACGTTCTACAACCCGCGCAGCCGGGGCCGGGACTGGCAGCTGCCGAAGGCGCTCGCGATCCTCGCCGGGCACCGGGAGCCGACGACGCCGGTCGGTGTCGTACGGAACGCGTCACGGCCGGACGAGTCCAGCCGGGTGACGACCCTGGCGGACCTGGACCCGGCGACGGTCGACATGATGACGGTCGTGACCGTGGGCAACACGGCGACCCGGCGGATCGCCGGGCGCATGGTGACCCCGCGCGGCTACCGCTGGCAGGCCGCACCGAACAGCGGCTCCGCCGCGGGCCAGGAGGGCGCCGAATGAACGCTGTGCACGGCGTGGACCGGGTGGTCCATCCGATCGAGCAGGAGTCCTACCGGCGGCTGCGCGCCCGTCTGGACACCTCGCACTTCCCGCCGCTGACCCGGGCGGTCGTGGAGCGGGTGATCCACTCCGCGGCCGACCTCGACTACGCGAGCGATCTCGTGATGGACGAGGGCCAGTTGGAGAAGGCGCACGCCGCCCTGCACGCCGGGGCGCCGGTGGTCGTCGACGTCGAGATGGTCGCCGCCGGGATCACCCGACGCCGGACCGTGTGCCGGCTCAGGGACGCCGAGGCCGGGCCCGGACTGACCCGTTCGGCCCATGCGATCCGGCTGGCGTACGAACAGGTCGGGCCCGGCGCCCTGTGGGTGATCGGCAACGCGCCCACCGCCCTGGAGGAGTTGCTGTCCCTGGACGTCTCCCCCGCGCTCGTCATCGGTCTGCCCGTCGGTTTCGTCGGGGCGGCCGAGTCCAAGGCCGCGCTGCGCGAGAGCGGGCTGCCCGCTGTCAGCAACGTGTCCGAGAAGGGCGGTTCGGCGGTCGCCGCCGCCGCGCTCAACGCCCTGCTGTACCACCCCCTTTCCCAGTCCGAGGAGACATCGTGACCACCCCGCCGCCCGCCCTGCTCATCGCCGGCCATGGCACCCGGGACGATGCCGGAGCCGAGGCGTTCCGCGACTTCGTCCGGGAGCTGGGCGCCCGCCATCCGGAACTGCCCGTCGCGGGCGGCTTCATCGAGCTGTCCCCGCCACCGCTGGGGGACGCCGTCACCGAGCTGGTGGAGCGGGGGGTACGCCGGTTCGCCGCCGTCCCGCTGATGCTGGTGTCCGCCGGGCACGCCAAGGGTGACATCCCTGCGGCGCTGGCCCGCGAGAAGGAGCGGCACCCCCAGATCTCGTACAGCTACGGCCGTCCGCTGGGCCCGCACCCCGCGCTGCTGGCCGTGCTGGAGCGGCGGCTGGACGAGGCGCTGGGATCCTCCGCGCGCACGCCGGCGGACCGGGCCGACGTGACCGTGCTGCTGGTCGGGCGCGGTTCCACCGACCCGGACGCCAACGCCGAGGTGCACAAGGCGGCCCGGCTGCTGTGGGAGGGGCGCGGCTACGCGGGCGTGGAGACGGCGTTCGTGTCGCTCGCGGCGCCGGATGTGCCCAGTGGCCTCGACCGGTGCGCGAAGCTCGGGGCGCGACGGATCGTCGTCCTGCCCTACTTCCTGTTCACCGGGATCCTTCCGGACCGGGTGCGGCAGCAGACGGAGGGCTGGGCGGCGGCGCACCCGGAGGTCGAGGTGCGGTCGGCCGACGTGATCGGTCCGGAGCCGGAGCTGCTCGACCTGGTGATGGAGCGGTACGCGGAGGCCGTCCAGGGCGATCTGCGGATGAACTGCGACTCGTGTGTGTACCGGATCGCGCTGCCCGGGTTCGAGGACAAGGTCGGTCTGCCGCAGCAGCCGCACTTCCACCCGGACGACGAGGACCACCACGGGCACCACCACCACGGGGGACACGCACACTCCCATGCGCACTGAGGGGCACGACCTGCGGCACCACGGCGACGCCGAGGTGCGTGACGACGGCTCGGCCCTCGTCGACCTCGCCGTGAACGTCCGCGCGGACACCCCGCCGGCGTGGCTGCGGGAGCGGATCGCCGAGTCGCTGACGGGTCTGGCCGCCTATCCGGACGGGCGGGTCGCTCGGGCGGCGGTGGCGGCTCGGCACGGGCTCCCGGTGGAGCGGGTGCTGCTGACGGCGGGCGCCGCGGAGGCGTTCGTGCTGCTCGCGCGCGCCCTGAAGGTACGCCGGCCGGTGGTCGTGCACCCGCAGTTCACCGAGCCGGAGGCGGCCCTGCGGGACGCGGGGCACACGGTCGACCGGGTGCTGCTGCGGGAGGAGGACGGTTTCCGGCTGGATCCGGCGGCCGTACCCGAGGACGCGGACCTGGTGGTGATCGGCAACCCGACGAACCCCACATCCGTGCTGCACCCGGCCGCCGCGATCGCCGGACTGGCCCGTCCGGGGCGGACGCTGGTCGTGGACGAGGCCTTCATGGACGCGGTGCCCGGCGAGCGGGAGGCGCTGGCCGGGCGGACCGGCGTGCCCGGGCTGGTGGTGCTGCGCAGCCTGACCAAGACCTGGGGGCTGGCCGGTCTGCGCATCGGCTATGTGCTGGCGGCCCCCGAGACGATCGCGGACCTGGAACGCGCCCAGCCCCTGTGGCCGGTGTCCAGCCCCGCCCTCGCGGCGGCACAGGCGTGTGTGGCTCCACGAGCGCTGGCGGAGGCCGCCCACGCCGCCCACCGCGTCGCCGCCGACCGGGCCCATCTCGTCGCGGGGCTGGAGGAGTTCGCCGCCGACGGGCTGCGGGTGGCCGGCCCGGCCGAGGGCCCCTTCGTCCTCGTACGGCTGCCTAAGGCCCACGCCGTACGCGCGCACCTGCGCGATCTCGGCTTCGCGGTCCGGCGCGGGGACACCTTTCCGGGGCTGGACGAGGAGTGGCTGCGGCTGGCGGTGCGGGACCGGGCGACCGTCACCTCGTTCCTTCAGGCGCTGGACCGGGCGTTGGCTCTGACACGTCGCTGAGCCCTGGCGGCACCCGCTCCCGGGTGCCGTCCGGGAAGCGGATCTCCACGGTTCCGTCCTCGGCGACCGACGCCGCCGCTCCCGTGCGTGGCGCGTCCGGGTCGGCGCCGAGCACCACCAGGGTGACCAACAGGGGCCCGGCGTCGCCCAGTTCGAGCACGGGCGTCGCCGAGTGGTGGCCGACGGCGTTGCCGCCGACGGCCGTGACGACCCTGCCCCGGGCGCCGTCCCAGCCGTACAGGCCGGCGATCGCGCTGGTCAGGCCGTCCGCGCGGCGGGCCGACGCCTGGCCGGGGCCGGCCAGCGCCACTGGCGGCGCGGTGTCGTCGGCGACCGCCCAGCCGCCCTCGCGGACCGGGGTTCCCGGCGGGACGTCGAGGTGGTGCACGCGCACTTCCCACGGGCCGTGGACCACGCTCACCGTCTCGACGCGGTGCCCTAGCGCCCGGTGCCAGGAGGCGGCGCGGTTGCCCGAGGCGCCGAGCGGGTGGATGCGGCCGCGTGGGGACGGCGTGCCGTCGGGGCCGAGCAGGGCGAGGTGGTTGTCCGGACCGGTGGCCGGTGGCGTCGCGTCCGGGGTTTCGGGGGCCGTCGCGCTGGAGTAGGCGAACCGGGCGTAGTGCGGGCTTTCCTCGGCGGTCGCCGGCGGGGGCGGGAACCGGTCGCTGCCGTGGTTGACGAGCCGTACGATCCCGTCGGCCGCGGTGGAGTGCAGGAGCCAGCCCGGCGCGGGCAGCGCGAGCCGGACGTCGGCCGTGTCGACGGGCGCGGGTTCCTCGGGTGCCGTCCACACCGGGTGGTCCTCGGGCAGCAGCAGCCCGAGGAAGGCCTTGCTCGCCCAGTACGGGGAGGCGGGGCCCGAGTAGGGCTGGGTGACGGGGAGGAAGGGCCGGTACCAGCCGAGGCTGAGCAGCCCCCGCTCGTCGGGCGCCCCGCGTTCGGCGAAGTGCTTCAGGGCGCCCGAGGCGAGGCGGCGGGTGCGGCCGGGCGGCAGCGGGGTGGCGTCGGCGAGGGCGCCCGCCCACAGCGGGGCGGTGGTCCCGAAGCGGTAGGTGAGGGAGCGGCCCTGGTGGACGGGGGCGCCGTCGGAGCCGAAGAAGTGCTGGTGGACGGCGAGGAACTCACGCAGCCGGCTACGGTGCCGGGCCACCGTCCCCGGGTTCGCGCGCGGGCCCGCGATGCGCGCCCACAGCACCGGGTACAGGTGCAGGGCCCAGGCGTTGTAGTAGTCGAACTTGCGGCCGTCGCCGTCGGTGTACCAGCCGCCGCCCCGGTACCAGTCGTCCAGGCGGGCCAGCCCGGCGTCGATCTCGGCACGGCGGTGCGGGGCGCCGACGGAGGCCAGGAACTCCTCCGCGATGACCTGGAACAGACGCCAGTTGGAGTCGTTGACGTCGGCGCCGACGAACCCGCCCAGCCAGTCGGTGACGTGCCCGCGTACGCGGTCGTCGAGGTGGTCCCACAGCCAGCGGCGCGACTCGTGCAGGGCGATCGCGATCGAGGCTGCCTCGACCATGGGCTGGGCGCGGTCGGTGATGGGCGGCCAGCGTTCGTCGCCGCGCGGGTCGGTACCGGCGGCGAGTCCGGCCGCGTACCTCTCGATGAGAGCGGGGCCGACGCGGCCGTCCGAGCCCGCGATGCGGAAGGCGGCGAGGAGGAAGGAACGGGCGAAGCCCTCCAGTCCGTCCGACCAGGGCCCGGAGTGGCTGGCCGGCCCGGGCAGCCGGTACTGGGCGAAACCCGGCGAGGCGTACGGCAGCAGCCCGTCGAGGAGGCGGTCGGCCATCGCCTCCCAGTGGGCGCGGGTCCAGCCGGTGATCGGAGACGAGAGGTGGTCGGGGGGCGGGAACAGATGCGTCGGGTCGCCGGGGAGCGACACGTGCGGCGCGGTCATACGGGGTTCGGTCCTCCATCAGTCGGGGGCAGGCACACGCCCCGTAAGGGACGCGGGGCTGCGTCGGTGTGCGGCTCCGCCGCGTGGGCGCGACCACGCGCGGGGCTGCGTCGGTGTGCCGCTCCGCCGCGTGGGTGCGACCAGCCACAGATCACCCGCGGTCGCCCGACGGCCTCGCCGGCGCGGCGACACTGCGGCGAACGACGATGTGCGTCCCCAGCAGATGGTGGCTCGCGGCAGCGTTGTCGGGATCCCGCAGGGCGATGCGTACCGCGGCTCGCCCGAGTTCCTCGGCGGGAGTACGAACGGTGGTGAGGGGCGGGTTGAAGTCCTCCGAGAGCGGGATGTCGTTGTAACCGACGACGGAGATGTCGTCGGGGACGGTGAGCCCCGCGTCGGCGATCGCGCGCAGCGCCCCCGCGGCGACCATGTCGTCACCGGCGAACACGGCGGTGAACTCCCGTCCCTCTTTCAGGAGTTCATTCATCGCCCGCAGCCCGGCGGCTCGACCGAGCCCACAGTCGACGACCCGCGCGGCCGCCGGAGGCAACCCGTGCTCGGCGAGCGCCGCCCGGTACCCGGCGACGCGGGCGTCGAGCGCGGTGTTGCCGGGCAGCCCGCCGAGGAAGACGATCCGGCGATGACCGGCCGACAGCAGATGCCCGGTGATGGCCCGCGCCCCCGCCTCGTTGTCGAACTCGACGACCAGCGCGGGGATGTCGGGGCCGGGCGCGGGCCGTCCGCACAGCACCAGCCGGGCGCCGGTGGCGTCGAGGGCCTGCGCGTAGTGGGTGACGCGCTCCCGGTAGGCGTCGTCCTCGACGACTCCTCCGACCAGGATCACCAGCCGCGCGCCCTCCTCCCGCATGAGCTGCACGAACTCCATCTCGCGCTGCGGGTCACCGCCGGTCGCGCCCACCACGCACAGCCAGCCCCGGTCGGCGGCCTCCGCCTCCACGCCCTCGGCGACCTGGGCGTAGAACGGGCTGGTGACCTGGCGGACGACGACGGCGGCCATCTTGCGGCCGCCGCCGACCAGGGCGCGGGCGTGCGCGTTGGCGACGTAGTCGAGGTCGCGGGCGGCGCGCAGCACCCGGGCCCGGGTCGCGGCGGGCACCGGGTGGTTGCCGCTCAGGGCGCGGGAGGCGGTGGCCATCGACACGCCTGCCCGCTCGGCGACCTCCCGGATCGTGACCCGCCGCTTGGACTCCATGTCGCTCCCCATCCCCCGCGTCTCCTTTTCCACCGGCACCCGTCTCGCACCGGCACCCGGTCACGTGTTGGCGTCGTAGTCCTTGGCGAACTCCTCGGCCATTCTGTCGCCGCCCCGGGAGCGCCACTTCTTCACCGCCCCCTCCCACTCCGACAGCGGGACGCGACCGGCGACGATGCCGGTCACAGTGTCCTCGAGCAGCGCCTTCAGTGTCGTGCCCTGGGCGTTCTTCGTGCGGGACTGCAGGCCGTAGGAGGCGTTGCGGATGGCGCGCGGGACGGTCTTGAGCTGCCAGGCGTGCAGCGCCCGTACGGCGTCGGGCATGCCCGGCACGAACAGCACCTGCGGGCCTTCGGCGAGGTACTTCAGCGGCAGGTTGGTGTTGTTCTCCACCTCGCCGAGCTTGGTGGGCTGCGGGGAGCCGTCCTTGCCGCGGGTGAAGTGGGTGCCCTCGACGCCGTAGTGGACGAGTTCCCACTCCTTGCTGCCGAAGGGGGCGGCGAGGTAGTCGAGGACGCGCAGCAGCAGCTCGATGCGTTCCTTCTTCGCCTTCTTCAGCACGGTGTAGCCGAAGGAGCGGCGGGCGGCGACGATGCCGCCGGGCGTGCCGTCGACGCTGTACGGCACCGCGGCGGCCGAGGTCAGCTTGCCCTTCGACTCGCGGTACTTGGGCAGGTAGGCGCCGAAGCCGTCCTGCATGGAGCCGACCGTGCCGTTGTAGTAGAGGGTGGTCAGGTCGATCTGGGAGATGGACGTGGCGTCCGGATGGTAGGAGCCCGCCTTGCGCAGTTCCGACTGGAAGGCGATGGCCGCCTTGAAGCGTTCGTCGGCCCAGCCCGGCTGGAAGGCGCCGTCCTTGGTGACGGCCCACTCCTGGGGCGCGTTGTGGGCGGCGGAGTGCACGGCGTTGCCGAAGAGGGAGCCCTGGGCGGCGCCGAGCGCGTACGTCCGTCCGCTGGTCGCCCGCTTGGCGACGGCGGCGAAGTCGGCGGCGGTCCAGCCCTCCTTCATCCCGGCGCCGGCGAACATCTCCTGGTTGAGCCAGAGGGTGGAGCCGGGCAGCGGGCGTTCCAGGGGGATGCCGTAGACGCGGCCGCCGATGCGGCCCATGTCGCGCCAGGCGTGGGTGGGGATGTTCGCCAGGTTGGGGTAATCGGCGACGGCCTCACCGGACAGGTACGGCGTGAGGTCCTCGGCACGCCGCTGCACGAACTCGGCCTCACGGGGCAGCACGAACCCGGAGAAGAGGTTGATGATGTCCGGCAGGGCGTCGGGGTCGGCGGCCATCACGGTGGCCATCTTCTTCTGGTAGTCGGCCTGGGAGACGATCGTGTACTCGATCTTCACACCGAGGGCCTTCTCCACCGCTGCCCAGAACTGGTTGGCGGAGGCGGGCTTGGGCGGGGTACCGAAGGACACCGTCATGACCTTGATGGTGGAGCCGTCGCCGGGAGTGCGGGAGACGGACTTGACCAGGTCGGACGGGTAGGCGGTGTACCCGGCCTGGACACCGGCGTCGGTGGGGGCCAGGTCCGGCTTGGGGGCGGTGGTGGTGGGCCGGTAGGCGGGCCAGGGGGCGAGTTCCTTGCCGGCGTTGGAGACGTCGCTGTCGCCGGAACCGGTGGAGCAGGCGGTCAGCAGGGTGGGGGCACAGACGGCGGCGCCGACCGCGACCGCGGAACGCAGCAGGGTACGGCGGGAGATGCTGGGCATGAGCGTTGACCTTTCTGAGCACGGCTCTTGACGGTTTGTCAGCTCTCGGGGAGCGGGTCAGCTCTCGGTGATGGACCGGGTCAGCTCTTGATGGCGCCCGTGAGCACGCCCTTGGTGAAGTACTTCTGCAGGAACGGGTAGACGAGCAGGATCGGCACGGTGGCGATCACCAGCACCGCCATCTGCACGGTCTGCGGGGCGGTGACCGTGCCCTCACCGGTCGTCGCGTCGGTGAGTCCGGAGCCGGCCACCACGTAGGTGCGCAGCACCTGTTGGAGTGGCCAGTGGTCGCTCTCCAGGTAGAGCGAGGCGTAGAACCAGGAGTTCCAGTACGCCACCGCGTAGAACAGGCCGACCACGGCGAGCGCCGCCTTGGACAGCGGCAGGACGATCGAGACCAGCACCCGCCAGTCCCCCGCCCCGTCGAGCCGGGCGGCCTCGTACAGCTCCTCCGGGATGCCCTGGAAGAAGCCGCGCAGGACGACGAGGTTGAACACGTTCACCAGGACGGGCAGTACCAGCGAGGCGTAGTTGTCCAGCAGGCCCAGCTCCTTGACCAGCAGGAAGCCGGGGATCATGCCGGGCGGGAAGAGGAACGTGAACAGGATCAGCAGCAGCGCGGGCCGGGCGCCGAAGACGCCGGGGCGGGACAGCGCGTAGGCGAGGGTCACCGTGCAGGCGAGGCTGAGCAGGGTGCCGACGATGGTGACGCCGGCACTGACGCCGAGGGCGTGGGTGACGATGCCGCCGTCGAGGATGTCGCGGTAGGCGTCGAGGGTCGGCTCGGTCGGCCACAGCACCCAGCCGCCGCCCGCGACGACCTCGTCGGTGGAGGCCAGCGAGGTCGACACGATGACGAGGAACGGCACGCAGACCAGCAGCACGACGGCGACGAGCGCGAGGGCTTTGGCGGCCTGGGTGAGCGGCTTCGGCTTCTCCATCCAGCCGGGCCGGGCGTGAGCACTCACTTGTAGACCCCCTGTTCGCCGAGACGGTGGGCGACCTTGTTGGCGGCGTAGACGAGGAGGGCGCCGATGACGCCCTTGAACAGGCCCGCGGCGGCGGCGAATCCGTAGTCGCCGCCGACGATGCCCTGGTAGTAGACGAAGGTGTCGATGATCTCGGAGGCCTCCGGGCCGACCGCGTCGCGCTGGAGCAGCATCTGCTCGAAGCCGACGGAGAGGATGTCGCCGAGCCGCATGATGAGCAGCAGCACGACCACGGGGCGGATGGCGGGCAGGGTGACGTGCCAGAAGCGCCGCCAGGGGCCCGCGCCGTCGATCGCGGCGGCCTCGTACTGCTGCTCGTCGACCTGGGCCAGCGCGGCGAGGAAGATGATCGTGCCCCAGCCGGCGTCCTTCCAGATGACCTGGGCGACGACGAGCGGCTTGAAGGCGTCGGGGTTGCCGATGATGTCGACGCTGTGCAACCCCATGCCGTCCAGCGAGGAGTTGAGCAGGCCGGTGTCGCCGAGCAGCTGCTGGAAGAGGGCGACGACGATCACCCACGAGATGAAGTGCGGCAGATACGCCACCGACTGCACGAACCGGCGCACGGAGCTCCGGGTGAGGCTGTGCAGCAGCAGCGCCAGGCCGAGCGGCACCGGGAAGTAGAAGACCAGCTGGAGGACGGCGATCCAGACGGTGTTGAGGACGGCGGCCCAGAACTCCCCGTCCTCGAACATCCGCTGGAAGTTGCCCAGGCCGACCCACGGGCTGCCCCAGAGGCCGTCGAAGGGGACGTACTCCTTGAAGGCGATGACGTTGCCGACCAGTGCGCCGTAGTGGAACAGCAGGAAGTAGGCGAGGCCGGGCAGCATGAGCAGAAACAGGGCACTACCGGAGCGTCTTTGAAAGCGTTTTCGCTTCGGATGCGCGCCGCCCGTTCGGTGAGGAGTTACGTCAACCTCCTCTGTACCTGCATGTTCCCGTAGTACAGCGGCCACGGGCCCCCCTCGGGTCTCGGAGTTGGAGTGAGGGGAAGTTAAAACGTTTTCATTCCGCCGTCAACAGTCCTGACACAGAAGGCGGGTTGACGGCCGGCGCCTCTCAGCCGGTCGCGAAGGCGGCGGGACGACGACGGGACCGCGGCGGGACGGCGTGACGACGTACGGGTCCTCGTTCGCAGTCCGGAACTCACTGGGCGATGGCCGCTGAACTCGGACCCGGCCGACGACTGCGCACGGGCAGCGGCAGCAGGATCCAGCTCACGGCGGCCAGACCCGCACGGCACAGATATGACGCTGGACGTGGCCGACTTCGGCCGGTCGCACAGCACTCACTTCAGACAGGCCGACGCGGCCCTCGACGCCGCCCTCCAGTCGGATGCGACATTCGCGCGGGCGATGGAGCAACCGACCCCCGGCGTCGGCACAGCCGTCGCGTCGAAGGGGGCCCCACGCTCCCGGCCGCCGGACCTGGCAGCCCGTAGCTATGCGAGGCCTGAGCCCCGGCTCCAGATGTCGCGCGGATGTCGGCCGGTGCTCACCCCGTCACCCGCCCCTCCAGCACCACCCGCAGCGGGGCTCCCAGCACGCGGACATCCGTGCGGGGGTCCCGTTCGTACACCACCAGGTCTGCTGCCGCCCCCTCCTCCAGTCCCGGCCGCCCCAGCCATTTCCGGGCGCCCCACGTCGTCGCCGAAAGCGCCTCCACCGGAGGAATCCCCGCCGTCACCAACTCCGCCACCTCCGCCGCCACCAGGCCGTGCGGCAGGGTGCCGCCCGCGTCCGTGCCGACGTACACCGGGATGCCGGCGTCGTAGGCGCCCCGGACCGTGTCGTAGCGGCGTTCGTGGAGGCGGCGCATGTGGGCCGACCAGCGGGGGAACTTGGACTCGCCGCCCTCGGCCAGCTTCGGGAACGTCGCGATGTTGACGAGCGTCGGGACGATGGCCACCCCCCGCGACGCGAACAGCGGGATCAGGTCGTCCGTCAGGCCCGTCGCGTGTTCGACGCAGTCGATGCCCGACTCCACCAGGTCGCGCAGGGACGACTCCGCGAAGCAGTGGGCCGTCACGCGGGCGCCCAGGCGGTGTGCCTCCGCGATCGCGGCCTCGGCCGCCTCCCGGGGCCAGCTGGGCGTCAGGTCACCCACCTCGCGGTCGATCCAGTCGCCGACCAGCTTGACCCAGCCGTCGCCGCGGCGGGCCTCCCGGGCGACGTACGCGACCAGGTCCTCCGGTTCGATCTCGTGCGCGAAACCACGGATGTAGCGTCGGGTGCGGGCGATGTGCCGGCCCGCCCGGATGATCTTCGGGAGGTCCTCGCGGTCGTCGATCCAGCGGGTGTCGGAGGGCGAACCCGCGTCGCGGATCAGCAGGGTGCCGGCCTCGCGGTCGGTCAGCGCCTGCTTCTCGGCCACGTCCTCGTCCACCGGGCCGTGCGGACCCAGGCCCACGTGACAGTGCGCGTCGACCAGGCCCGGCAGCGCCCAGCCCTCCACCGTACGGACGTCACGGGCAAGGAGGGGACAGTCGTAGGAGATACGGCCGTCGACCACCCACAGTTCGTCGCGGACGTCCTCGGGTCCGATGAGGACCCTGCCCTTCACGTGCAGCACCGCCTGATCGCTCATGTACGGCACCCTAGTGAGCTACCGCCCAGCCTCGCCCACCTGGTCCGGCCTCCCCTCCTCCACCTCGGCCATCGCCGGGTCGAGGAGGCGGGAGAGGAAGTGGCGGGTGCGTTCGTGGCGGGGGTCGCCGATGACCTGCTCGGGGGTGCCGTCCTCGACGATCACTCCGCCGTCCATGAAGACGACCCGGTCGGCGACCTCGCGGGCGAAGGTCATCTCGTGGGTGACGACCATCATCGTCATGCCCTCGTGCGCGAGCATGCGCATGACCGCGAGGACATCGCCCACCAGCTCCGGGTCGAGCGCCGAGGTCGGCTCGTCGAACAGCATCACCGCGGGGCCCATGGCGAGCGCGCGGGCGATCGCGACGCGCTGCTGCTGGCCGCCGGAGAGCGAGGCGGGGTACGCGTTCGCCTTCTCGGCCAGGCCCACCCGTTCCAGGTTCTCCGCGGCCACCTTCGCCGCCTCCGCCTTGCCGCGCCCCAGTACCCGCCGCTGCGGCAGCGTGAGGTTCTCGGTCACGGTCACGTGCGGGAACAGGTTGAACTGCTGGAAGACCATGCCGATCCGGCGGCGTACGGCGTCGATGTCGACATCGGGGTCCGTCAACTCGGTCCCGCCGACGAAGACCTGGCCCTTGGTGGGTTCCTCCAGGAGGTTCACGCACCTCAGCAGCGTCGACTTGCCGGAACCGGACGGTCCGATCACACAGACGACCTCGCCCTGGCCGATCTCCAGGTCGATGCCGCGCAGCACCTCGTTGTCGCCGAAGGACTTGTGCAGGCCCCGGACCTGGATCTCCGGGTGCGCCCCAGGAGTGTTCTCGCTCATTTCACGGCCTCCTGGGCCTTCGCCTCCATGCGGCGTACGACGAAGCCGAGCGGGATCGTGACCAGCAGGTAGCACAAGCCGGCGACGAGGATCGGCGTGGAGTTGGCGGTCGTACTGGCCAGGTCGCGGCCGTACTTGGACAGTTCGCGCTCCTCCAGGGTGACACCGAGGAACAGCACCAGCGAGGAGTCCTTGAAGAGGAGGACGAGTTCGTTGGTCAGCGGCGGGAGGATGATCCGGAAGGCCTGCGGGATGATGATCGAGATCATCGCGCGGGCGGGTGAGAACCCGAGGGAACGCGCCGCTTCCATCTGCCCCTTGGGCACCGCCTGGATGCCCGCGCGGATCGTCTCCGCCATGTACGCGGCGGCGACCAGGCCGAGCGCGAGGGCGACCTTGCCGTAGGTGCCGCCGATGATCTCCGTGCCCGGGAAGGCGAGCGGCACGGCCACGCCGATGAAGATGAAGATCAGCAGGGCGGGCAGGCCGCGGAAGATCTCGATGTAGATCCCGGCGAGCCAGCGGTAGGGACCCACCGACGACAGCCGCATCAGCGCGATGACCAGGCCGAGCACCAGTCCGACGGCGAAGCCGGACACGGTGAACAGCACGGTGTTCTTCAGCGCCAGCGTGATGACGTCCGGGAACATCTGCTCGGCGATGTCGGCCTGCGCGAACTGGTTCTTCAGCCGCCCCCAGTCCGCCGAGACCGCGAAGGCGATCACCGCGGCGACGAACACGACGTACTGAGCGCCGCGCGACAGGCGGCGCTTCTGCCGCCGGGTCAGCCCTTTCTTGCGGGGCGGGTCCTCGGCCTTCGCGGGAGCGGTCATGAGGCGGACGGCGAGGCCGCGGACGCGTCGTACGGGCCGATCCACTTCTCGTACAGCTTCTTGTACGTGCCGTCGGCCTTGGCGTCCGTGATCGCCTTGTTGATGGCGGCCAGCAGCTTGGTGTTGCCCTTCTTGACCGTGAAGCCGTACTGCTCACCGGTGTTGAGGTTGTCCACGACCTTGAAGGCGTCGGCGTTGGCCTTGGTCTTCAGCCAGCCCTGGACGACCGGGTAGTCGATGACGACCGCCTTGACCTGGCCGGTGCGCAGGCCGTTGAGGACGGCGTCGGAGGACTCGAAGGAGACCGCGTCGAAGCCCTTCTTCTGGACGTACTCCTCGCCGGTGGTCTGCGCCTGGGCGCCGAGCTTGACGTTCTTGGCCTTCACGTCGGCGAGGGAGTTGACACCGCTCTTCTTGTCGACCAGGACGGCCTGGGTGGCGTCGAAGTACGGGTCGGAGAAGTCGACGTTCTTCTTGCGCTCCTCGGTGATGGTCATGCCGGCCGCGGCCAGATCGCACTGGCCGGAGTTCAGGAAGGCGCCGGTCTTGAAGTTCTCGAACGGGGTGTCGAGGATGTCCTGCTTCACTCCCAGGTCCTTGGCGACCAGGTCGATCAGCGCGACGTCGAAGCCCTGATACTTGCCGTCCTTCTCCGACTGGAAGGGCGGATACGGCAGGTGCGTACAGGTGGTGAGCCGCCCGGCCTTGACGACCTCGACCCCGCCGGCGGCGGTCTTCGAGCCGCTGCCGCCGTCGTCGGTGGAGGTGCAGGCGGACACGAGCGCCAGCCCGGCCGTCGCGGTGATGGCGGCCAGGACGCGGGTCCGGCGCCCGAGGAGCGTGTTCACGGCGGGCCTTCCTGTGGGGATCTTGGGGAATGCTGGGGTCCGATTATAAGGAAAGGTTTGAGTTGCTCAAACCAATCCGATGGCTACAGAGCTCTCCGACCTAAGAAGTCGCAGGTCCTCGGACAACACCGCAGGCGCCCGGACGTACGAGGAGGCCGGTTACCCTCGTCTCGTCTACCCCGCGAGTGAGACTCGTTACCCCGTGAGTGAAGCTCGTTGTCCGTGAGTGAAGAGAGCACCGCCGTGACGCACCCGTTCCTGGATCTGGCCCCGTTGACCGCGGCGCGCTTCGCGTCCGTCGAGGACCGTGTGGCGCGGCTGCTGCGCACCGAGCAGGACGTCGTGATCATGCAGGGCGAGGCGCTGCTGCCGCTGGAGGGCGCGATCCGTGCGACCGCCGGTCCCGGCACGACGGCACTGAACGTCATCACCGGCCCCTACGGGCAGACCTTCGGGAACTGGCTGCGGGACTGCGGCGCCACGGTGATCGACCTCGCGGTGCCCTTCCACACGGCGGTCACCGCCGAGCAGATCCGGGAGTCCTTCGCCGAGCACCCGGAGATCGACTTCGTGTCCCTGGTCCACGCGGAGGCCGCCACCGGCAACACCAACCCGGTCGCGGAGATCGGCGAGGTCGTACGGGAGCGGGGTGCCCTCTTCTACCTGGACGCCGTCGCGTCGGTCGGGGCCGAGCCGGTGCTGCCGGACGCGTGGGGCGTGGACCTGTGCGTGATCGGGGCGCAGAAGGCGATGGGCGGGCCGGCGGGTGTGTCGGCGGTGTCGGTGAGCGCGCGGGCGTGGGCGCGGATGGCGGCGAACCCCAGGGCGCCGCGACGGTCGTACCTCTCGCTGCTGGACTGGAAGGAGCGGTGGCTCGACGGCGGCCGCACGGCACTGCCGCACGCACCGGCCCAGTTGGAGATGCTGGCGCTGGAGGCGTGCGTGGAGCGGATCGAGGCGGACGGTCTGGACGCGGTGACGGCCCGGCACCGCCGCGCGGCCTCGGCGACCCGCGCGGGCGCCCGGGCGCTGGGCGGGGGCCTGGAGCCGTACGTGTACGAGGACCGGGACGCGGCCCCGGTCGCCACGACGCTGAGGGCACCGTCGGGCGTGGTGGCGTCGGAGCTGGTGGCCCGGGCGCTGGAGTCGGATCCGGCGGCGCCGCTGGCGGCGGGCGGCGGCGCGCTGGCCAAGGAGATGATCCGGGTCAATCACTACGGTGTGGACGCGACCCGGGGCGCTGTGCGGGCGAGCCTGTCGGCGCTGGGCGCAGCGCTGGCCGCGAAGGGGCTGCACGTGGACGTGGAGGGGGCGTTGCGGGCGGCGGAGGAGGCGTGGCGGTAGGGGTGGCCGAGGTCCCCTGGGCGGTGCGGCCAAGCGCGTGACCGGCCGGCTGTGCGGCATTACGCCTGACCGACCGGTGCGCGGCCGGGCGCGTGACCGGCCTTCTGTTCGGCCTACCTGACCGGCCGGCTGTGCGGCCGGGCGCCTGACCGGCCGGCTGTGCGACGCCTGACCGGCCGGCTCTGCCGCCAGCGATCTGACCACTCCTCCCAGCCCAGACGCCGACCGCGCCCTACGGCCTTGTCCGAAACGCCGGTCGAGCCGAAAACGCCCGTGGCATGCTCGGCTCATGACCACCGACACACCTCTCACCCTCCCCGACGGCCGCCCCGTCCCCCTCATGACCGGTGCGGAGCGGCCCATGCTCGAGAGCTGGCTCGCCTTCCACCGCGCCACGCTGGAGCTGAAGTGCGCGGAGCTGGACGACGCGCAGGTGCGCACCGCTTCCGCCGAGCCGTCGTCGCTCACGCTGCTCGGGCTGGTGCAGCACCTCGCGGAGGTCGAGCGGAACTGGTTCCAGCGGGTGGCCGCGGGGCTCGACGTACCGCCGGTGTACGAGGAGAACGGATACGCCCTCGACCCGGAGCACGGGCTCGACGACGCACTCGCCGCCTGGAAGCGGGAGATCGCCCGCGGCGAGGAGCTGTGCGCCGGGCGGTCGCTGGACGACCTCGGGCGGATAGCGGACGGACCGATGGCCGGCCTGGAAGTCAGTCTGCGCTGGGTGTACATCCACATGATCGAGGAGTACGCACGACACAACGGGCACGCTGACATTCTCCGGGAGCGAATCGACGGGGTAACCGGAGCATAATTCACGGGTAATTATGGGAAACTATTAATGCGTAGCTTCCCGTATTCTTCTGCCCGCTTTTCCTCGACCTAAACGCAAAGATTCTGCGAACGCCAAGCAGGGAAATTCGGGCAGATCTCGTGTAGGTTACATGGCTGTGACGCGTTACACAGCGCGTCCCATTTATTCATATATGTTCGGGTCAAAACAGCACATACCTCCGCGCGTGCCTCCGCACGTGCCCACGCGATAACACAATCGGCGTCCGGACGTAACCCCACCCGACGATGCATTTTTCAATTTCCCTCGGTAAATTCATTTCGCATGACTGCCGCACAAGCAGACCTGCAAATCGACCGTCCGTCGGTGGCGGACGGCGCCGCGCTGTGGCGGATGGCCCGGGACTCGAAGGTCCTCGACCTGAACTCCTCGTACAGCTATCTGCTGTGGTGTCGCGACTTCGCCGCCACGTCGGCCGTCGCACGCGACGAAAGCGACGCGTCGGGGGAACCGATCGGCTTCGTCACCGGCTACGTCCGGCCCGACCGCCCGGACACCCTGCTCATCTGGCAGGTGGCGGTGGACGAGGCGCACCGCGGGCGCGGGCTCGCCGCCGCGTTGCTGGACGGACTGGTCGCGCGGACCGTCGCCGAGCGCGGGCTGACCACCCTCGAGACCACCATCACCCCGGGCAACACCGCCTCGGAGCGCCTGTTCACGTCGTTCGCCGAGCGCCACGGCGCCCGGCTGGAGCGCGAGGTGCTCTTCGACGCGGACCTGTTCCCGGACGGGCCGCACGACCCGGAAGTGCTCTACCGCATCGGGCCGTTGTCCCTCACGCCCCCTGCCTGACCACTCCCTGGGCCTGACCACTCCCGGGGCCTGACCACTCCCTCCGCCTGACCGCCCCACCCTGCAGACCACCCCCCTGCCACTCCCTCTGCATCCCCCACGCAACGAGGAGCGATTCGCGTGACCATCACCCAGCCCGACCTCAGCGTCTTCGAGACCCTCGAGTCCGAGGTACGCAGCTACTGCCGCGGCTGGCCCGTCATCTTCGACCGTGCGCAGGGCAGCCGCATGTACGACGAGGACGGCCACGAGTACCTCGACTTCTTCGCCGGCGCCGGCTCACTGAACTACGGACACAACAACCCCGTCCTGAAACGGGCGTTGATCGACTACCTGGAGCGGGACGGCGTCACGCACGGGCTCGACATGTCGACCACCGCCAAGCGGGCCTTCCTCGAGGCCTTCCAGAACCACGTGCTGCGCCCCCGCGACCTGCCGTACAAGGTCATGTTCCCGGGTCCGACCGGCACCAACGCCGTGGAGGCAGCGCTGAAACTGGCGCGCAAGGTGAAGGGGCGCGAGTCGATCGTGTCCTTCACCAACGCCTTCCACGGCATGTCGCTCGGCTCGCTCGCCGTGACCGGCAACGCCTTCAAGCGGGCCGGGGCCGGCATCCCGCTGGTGCACGGCACGCCGATGCCCTTCGACAACTACTTCGAAGGCACGGTGGAGGACTTCCTCTGGTTCGAGCGGCTCCTGGAGGACCAGGGTTCGGGCCTCAACAAGCCCGCCGCGGTGATCGTGGAGACCGTGCAGGGCGAGGGCGGCATCAACGTCGCCCGCCCGGAGTGGCTGCGCGCGCTGAAGGAGCTGTGCGAGCGACAGGACATGCTGCTCATCGTCGACGACATCCAGATGGGCTGCGGGCGGACCGGTGCGTTCTTCTCCTTCGAGGAGGCGGGCATCACCCCGGACATCGTCACCGTGTCCAAGTCCATCAGCGGTTACGGCCTGCCCATGTCGCTGTGCCTGTTCACGCCCGAGCTGGACATCTGGGAGCCGGGCGAACACAACGGCACCTTCCGCGGCAACAACCCCGCCTTCGTGACGGCCACCGCCACGCTGGAGGCGTACTGGGCGGACGGCTCCGCGATGGAGAAGCAGACCCGCAAGCGGGGCGAGCAGGTCGAGCAGGCGTTCATCGCCATCACGGAGGAGAACCTCGCCGACATCAAGGAGTACCGGGGTCGCGGGCTCGTCTGGGGCATGGAGTTCCACGACAAGGACCGGGCCGGACGCATCGCGAAGCGGGCCTTCGAACTCGGACTGCTCGTCGAGACGTCCGGTCCCGAGAGCGAGGTCGTCAAGCTCCTCCCGGCGCTCACCATCACACCCGAGGAACTGGACGCGGGGCTGAGCATCCTGGCCCGCGCCGTCCGCGAAACGGTCTGACCGGCAGACCGGCGCATCGCATCAGCACATCCACCGAGGAGGCATCGCAGCACCGTGATCGTCCGTTCGTTCAAGGACATCGAAGGCACCGACCGGCACGTGAGGGCCGCGTCCGGCACGTGGGAGAGCAAACGCATCGTCCTCGCCAAGGAACGGGTCGGCTTCTCGCTGCACGAGACGACCCTGTACGCGGGCACGGAGACGTCGATGTGGTACGCGAACCACATCGAGGCCGTCGTGTGCGTCGAGGGCGAGGCCGAGCTCACCGACGACGAGACCGGGCAGAAGTACACCATCACGCCCGGGACCATGTACCTGCTCGACGGCCACGAGCGGCACACGATGCGGATCAAGGAGGACTTCCGCTGCATCTGTGTCTTCAACCCGCCCGTGACCGGTCGGGAGGACCACGACGAGAACGGCGTCTACCCGCTGCTCACCGAACCCGAGGAGGTGTGACATCACCATGACCACCACCACGCCAAGCACCACGCCCAGTACCACCGTCACGGATCTCTACCCCAGCCGCGGCGCCACCGAGGTGGCTGTTCCGCGCCAGGACCCGGTCGTCTGGTCGCCGCCCGGCACCGCCGGACCGGTCTCCGACACCGACCTCCAGGCGTTCGAGCGCGACGGCTTCCTCGCCATCGACCAGCTCGTAGGCCCGGACGAGATCGGCGTCTACCAGCGCGAGTTGGAGCGGCTCGTCACGGACCCGGCGATCCGCGCCGACGAGCGCTCCATCGTCGAGCCGCAGTCGCAGGAGATCCGGTCCGTCTTCGAGGTGCACCGGATCAGCGAGGTCTTCGCGCGCCTGGTGCGCGACGAGCGGGTCGTCGGCCGGGCCCGGCAGATCCTCGGCTCGGACGTGTACGTCCACCAGTCGCGGATCAACGTCAAGCCCGGCTTCGGAGCGAGCGGCTTCTACTGGCACTCCGACTTCGAGACCTGGCACGCCGAGGACGGTCTGCCGAACATGCGGACCGTGTCCGTGTCGATCGCGCTCACCGAGAACTACGACACCAACGGCGGCCTCATGATCATGCCGGGGTCGCACCGGACGTTCCTCGGGTGTGCGGGGGCCACGCCGAAGGACAACTACAAGAAGTCCCTGCAGATGCAGGACGCGGGCACGCCCTCCGACGAGGCGCTGACCAAGATGGCGTCCGAGTACGGCATCAAGTTGTTCACCGGCAAGGCCGGTTCGGCGACCTGGTTCGACTGCAACGCCATGCACGGCTCGGGCGACAACATCACGCCGTTCCCGCGCAGCAACGTGTTCATCGTGTTCAACAGCGTGGAGAACGAGGCGGTCGAGCCGTTCTCGGCCCCGGTACGGCGGCCCGAGTTCATCGGGGCGAGGGACTTCACTCCCGTGCGATGAGCGGAGCCCGGCCGGGGGTCCGGGGGTTGCCCCCGGAGCATGCGGCATCGGGGCGAGGGACTTCACACCGGTGAAGTGAGCCCCGCGTTCTGCGGAACGGGTGGTGCGGGCGGTGTCACAGGCGGGAGCGGCTTCACAGCCACGCCGGTGACGCCGCCCGCACCGGTGTTCAGGACGACAGGACGTCCAGCAGGCGGTCGACGTCGGCCGGGGTGTTGTACAGGTGGAAGGCGGCCCGCAGGTTGCCCGCACGGTCGGAGACCTGGACCCCGGCGTCGCTCAGCTCGCCCTGGCGGTGGCCGAGTCCGGGGACGGAGACGATCGGGGAGCCGGGGGACGGCACGGGTTCGTGGCCGAGGCTGTGCAGGCCGGCGCGGAAACGGTCGGCCAGGGCGAGGTCGTGGGCGCGTACGGCGTCCACGCCCAGTTCCTCCAGCAGCGCGAGGGAGCGGCGGGCGCCGGCGTACGAGAAGAGGGCCGGGCTCTCGTCGAACCGGCGTGCGGAGCGGGCGAGTTCGTCGACCGGGCCGTAGCAGGCGTCCCAGGGGTGCTCCCCCGCCACCCAGCCCGCGAACAGCGACGGGAGGCCGCCGAGGTCCTCCGGAACGACCAGGAAGGTCACCCCGCGCGGGCACAGCAGCCACTTGAAGGCGACCGAGGCGACGTAGTCGTGGGCGTCGGCCGTGAAGTCCAGCCATCCGGCGGCCTGGGAGGCGTCGACGTACGTGCGCGCCCCGTACTCGCGGGCCGCCGCCCTGATCGCGGCGAGGTCGGCGACCCGGCCGTCCGCAGACTGGGCGGCGCTCACCGCGACCAGCGCGGTGCCGGGCCGTACCGACTCGGCGACGCGTTCCAGCGGGACGGTGCGCACCTTGAGGTCGGGGCGGATGTGGAAGGGGTTCACCAGGGAGCTGAAGTCGCCCTCGGCCGTGAGGACTTCGGCGCCCTCGGGCAGGGACGCGGCGATCAGGCCGCTGTAGACGGCGACCGAGGCCCCGGCCGCCACCCGGTCGGCGGGAACGCCCGTCAGCCGGGCGAAGGCGGCCCGGGCGGCCTCCACGTCGGCGAACATGTCGGTCGGCTGCCCGGCCGCCGACGCCTCCACGGCGGTGTGCATGGCGGCCACGGTCCGGGCCGGCATCAGCCCGGTGCTCGCGGTGTTCAGATAGGTGTTCTTCGGGGCGAACTCGGCGCGGACGAGGCTCTCGAAGGTCTCCATGGGTCCACTCTGACTCCCGGCCACCCCTCAGTCCATTGCGGATTTCCACGTGGCTTCGCCAAGAGACGCTTATACGTCCGCCCCGACCTGCGCTTTGCCCGGCGCCGCCAGGGCCCTAGGCCTGCGGCACCGCGCATCCGTCCGGGCCGCAGGCCTGCGCGTCGCCCTCGTCGATCAGCTTGAGGGGAGGACGCTCGCCCCAGGCCTGCGTCAGTGCCTGGGCGAAGAGCTCGGTGGGCTGGGCGCCGGAGACGCCGTACTTGCGGTCGAGGACGAAGAAGGGCACCCCGTTCGCGCCGAGCTCGGCCGCCTCGCGCTCGTCGGCGCGGACGTCGTCGGCGTACGCGGTCGGGTCGGCGAGGACCGTGCGGGCGGCGTCGGCGTCCAGGCCGGCGGCGACGGCCAGCTCGACCAGGCGCTCGTCGCCCTCGGAGAAGACGGACCGCTCGTCGGCGAAGTTGGCCCGGTAGAGGATCTGGATCAGCTCGTCCTGCCTGCCCTGCTCCTTGGCGAAGTGGAGCAGGCGGTGCATGTCGAAGGTGTTGCCGTGGTCGCGGTCCCGGGTGCGGTAGGCGAGGCCCTCGGCGGCGGCCTGCGCGCCCAGGTTCTCCTCGCCGGCCTGGGCCTGCGCCTCGCTCATGCCGTACTTCTTGGTGAGCATGCTGATCACGGGCTGGACGTCGTCCTTGGCGCGCCCCGGGTCCAGCTCGAACGAGCGGTGCACCACCTCGACCTGGTCGCGGTGCGGGAAGGCCTCCAGCGCCTTGTCGAAGCGGGCCTTTCCGACATAGCACCAGGGGCAGGCGATGTCCGTCCAGATTTCGACGCGCATGGTCTCGGCTCTCCAGGTCGTACGGGTACGGAGGCTCCCTCCGCCGGGTGGATGAACGTTCAAGCAGCCGGTTTCATTCCCCCGGAGTGCGGACCGACCGGCGGCCTGTCTCACGCGACGGTGACTGCCGTGGTTCCCAGGCGGGTGAACTGCGCGCGGTAGGCGCTCGGCGGCAGGCCTGTGCGGCGGACCACGTGGGCGCGCAGGGAGTCTGCCGTGCCGAGGCCGCAGGCGCGGGCCACCTGGTCCATGGGGAGGGTGGTGGTCTCCAGGAGTTCCTTCGCCCGCTCGATGCGCTGGTGGAGCAGCCACTGGAGGGGACTGACCCCGCTCTCGGCGTGGAAGCGGCGGGTGAGGGTGCGGACGGAGACTCCCGCGTGCCGCGCCAGGTCGGTGAGGGTGAGCGGCTTGTCGAGGTTGCGCATGGCCCAGCCGCGGGTGTCCGCGCAGGCGGTGCCGCGCTCGGGCGGCAGCGGGGTCTGGGTGAACTGGGTCTGGCCGCCCGGGCGCACGGGGGCGACGAGGGCGAGGCGGGCGACCTCGTTGGCGACGGCGGCGCCGTAGTCGGTGCGGATGATGTGCAGGCACAGGTCGATGCCGGCGGCGTAGCCGGACGCCGTCAGGTACGGCCCGTCCTGGACGTACAGCACGTCCGCGCACAGGTCGATCTGCGGGTAGAGGCTGCGGAGTTTCTCGGCGTGCGTCCAGTACGTCGTGGCCTTGCGGCCGTGGAGCAGGCCCGCCTCGGCGAGTTGGAAGGCTCCGCTGCACAGGGACGCGATCCGCTTGCCGTCGGCCGCCGCCACCCGGACGGCGGCCACGATCGGCGGGTGCGGTTCGTACGGCGCTCCCGTGCCCGCGACGATCACCGTGTCCGCCTCCCGCACGGCGTCGAGACCGTGCCGTACGTACAGGTCGAGGCCGCCGGTGGTGGGCACCGGTCCCGGCTCGGCCGCGCAGATGACCACCTCGTACCCGGGTCGCCCGTCCCGCTCGACCTTGCCGAAGAGCATCTCGGGGATGCCGAGGTTGAACATCGCGACGGGCGAGGGCGCGATGACCGCGACGCGGTGCGGGGTGACCGACAGGGGCATGGCCAGAACCTCCGGGCATATGGCATTCCGGCCACTACTGTACGGCGGCGGCGGTGCGCAGCATGGAGTCATGTCCATGAAGCAGACCTCCCAGACCGGTCAAGTCGCCCCCGCCGGGGGTGATGTGGGACCCAAGCGTTCCTCGTCCGCGCTCACTCTCACCGCCGCCCTCCTCGGCTTCGCACTGATCTGCCTCGACGCGTCCGTGGTGAACGTGGCGCTGCCCGCGATCGGCTCCTCCTTCGGCGGCGGCATGTCCGGTCTGCAGTGGGTGGTGGACGCCTACACGCTGGCGTTCGCCTCGCTCATGCTGTCCACCGGCGCGTTCTCGGACCGGGCCGGTGCGAGCCGCGCGTACGGACTCGGCACCGCGGTGTTCACGCTCGCCTCGGTGGCCTGCGGAATGGCGCCGAACCTGCCGGTCCTGACCGGCGCGCGGGTGGCGCAGGGCGTGGCGGCGGCCGTCGTCCTTCCGGCCTCGCTCGCGCTGGTGCGGCAGGCGTACGCCGATCCGGCCCGGCGGGCACGCGCGGTGGCCCTGTGGGCGGCCGGGGGTTCGGTGGCGGTGGCCCTGGGACCGGTGGCGGGCGGTGCGCTGACCACCGCGTGGGACTGGCGCGGGATCTTCTTCGTCAACGTGCCGATCGGGGTGGCGATCCTGGTCCTGCTGGTACGGGCCCCACGTTCGCGGCGCCGGCCGGCGCCGCTGGATCTGCCCGGCCAGGTGACGGCGGTGCTGGCCCTGACGGCGCTGGCGTTCGCGGTGATCGAGGGCGGGACGGCGGGCTGGGCCGCGGGAGCCGTGGCCGTCGTCGCCGGTGCCGCGTTCCTGCGGATCGAGAGGCGCCAGGCGCATCCGGTCGTGCCCCTCGGCCTTTTCCGCGATCGGACCGTGACCGCGACGGTCGCGGCGGGAGCGGCGGTCAGCGTGGCCTTCTACAGCATGGTGTTCGTCTTCTCGCTCTTCTTCCAGCAGGTGCAGGGCCGTTCCGCCCTGGCCGCCGGGCTGATGTTCCTGCCCATGACCGGGCTGATCGCGGTGACGAACGTGGTGGCGGGCAAGCTCGCCGGCCGCCACGGCCCGCGCCTGCCCATGCTGCTGGGGCAGGGGCTGGCCGTGGTGGGACTGCTCGGGCTGCTGTACGTCGACGCCGGCACGCCGACGGGTGTGGTGGCCGCGCTCCTGGTCCCCATGGCGCTGGGCTGCGCCCTGACGGTGCCGCCCCTGACCGCCGCGATGATGGACGCCGTGCCCGCCGAGCGGGCGGGCCTCGCGGCCGGGATGCTCAACGCGGCACGTCAGGTGTCCGGCGGCCTGGGGATCGCCGTCTTCGGGGCCCTGGTCTCCGACGGCTTCGTCGAGGGGATGCGGCTGAGCCTGATCGTCAGCGCGGTCCTGCTCGCGGTGACCTTCGCCCTCAGCTGCCGCCTCGCAGGTCGTCCGGCCAGCTGGGGCGGAACTCGAGGTGGTCGTACGTCACGACGCACCCCTCCCCCATCGGCGACTGCGTCATGAAGCCGACGAGGGCGGCGCCGGTCTCCTTCTCGCCGCCGAGCGTGAAGAGCCGGACGAAGGTCCAGCGCTCACCGTCCCGGGAGGCGTGGAAGGCGAAGGCCCGCCCGGTCCGGCTCACCCGCAGCCAGACCGAACTGCCGTCCACGGTGAAGGAGTTGGCGTCGTCCGAGTGTCCCCGGGTGACCACCGTGCACACGGTGGGCACGTCCGGGGAGTACTCCAGACACAGCTTGGCCCAGGCCCGCTCCCCGACGTGGACGTACAGGACTCCCGCGTCGAAGGCCCCGGCGAACCCGACCGTGACGCGAGCGATCAGCTGGAAGTCCCCTTCGGGCGCCCCGAGGAGGCGGGGCGCGTCGGAGGCGGGGTCCAGCGCTTCCCCGATGGGCGGAACGAACCGGTCCTGCCGGGGGCCCGCCCATCCGGTGAGGACGCCGTCCTCATGCGACCAGTTGCCTTCCGGTCCGTACGTACGCAGGAGGAAGGGCAGTTCGGGAAGTTCGACGTCCATCAACCGATTCTCTCAGGCCCGGTGGAGACCCTTGGGGACGCGGAGCCGCTATCGCTCGAGCCGCCCGTCCAACCGACGGGGCAGCCCCAACGGGTTGTCGTCCTTCAGCTCCGGCGGCAGCAGGGCCTCCGGCGCGTTCTGATAGGCGACCGGCCGCAGCCACCGCTCGATGGCCGTACCGCCCACAGAAGTGGACGTCGACGTCGTCGCCGGGTACGGCCCGCCGTGATGCTGGGCCGGCGCCACGGCAACGCCCGTGGGCCACCCGTTCACCAGCACACGGCCGGCGAGCGGGGTCAGCTCCTGAAGGATCTCGGCCCCGCGGCCCTCACCGGCCGCCTCCTCGGAGGAGAGCTGCACCGTCGCCGTCAGGTTCCCCGGCAGCCGCGACAGTACCGACTTCACCTCGGCGTCGTCCTCGTAGCGGGCCACGACGGTGACCGGCCCGAAGCACTCCTCCAGGAGCAGGTCGTACTCGCCCTCCTGCGCCAGCTTGTCCGCGGGCACCGTCAGGAAGCCCGGGCTGACCGTGTGCTCGCCGCCCGCGCCCGGCGTCACCGGGGAGTCCACGTCGGGCAGCTCGGTGCGCTTGGTGACCCCGGCGATGAAGTTGTCCCGCATGCGGTGGTCGAGCAGCACCCCGGCGTCGGTGTCGCTGACCGCGTCGGTGAGGGACTTGACCAGGCCGTCTCCGGCGGCGCCGGTCGGCACCAGCACCAGACCCGGCTTGACGCAGAACTGTCCGACACCCAGGGTCATGGACCCGGCGAGCCCACTGCCGATCTCCGCGGCCCGCTCGGTGGCGGCGGCCTCGGTGACGACGACGGGGTTCAGCGAGCCCAGCTCGCCGTGGAACGGGATCGGCACCGGACGGGCCGCGGCCGCGTCGAACAGTGCGCGCCCGCCCCGGATGGAGCCGGTGAAGCCCGCCGCGGAGACCAGCGGGTGCTTGATCAGCTCGATGCCCGCCTCGAAGCCGTGGACGAGGCCGACGACTCCCTCGGGGATGTCGTGCGCGGCGGCGGCCCGGCGCAGCACGGACGCGACCAGCTCGGACAGGCCCGGGTGGTCGGGGTGGGCCTTGACGACGACCGGGCAGCCCGCGGCCAGCGCGCTGGCGGTGTCGCCGCCGGCGACCGAGAAGGCGAAGGGGAAGTTGGAGGCCGAGTACACGGCGACGACGCCCAGCGGCACCTTGTAGCGGCGCAGGTCGGGAATGGGCGGGGTCGCGGTGTCGTCGGGGTGGTTGATGACGACGTCGAGGAAGGCGCCCTCGTCGACGATGTCCGCGAAGGCCCGCAGCTGGTAGCAGGTGCGGGCGAGCTCGCCCGTCAGCCGGACCGGACCGAGCGCGGTCTCGGCGTCGGCGGCCTCGACGAGGTGGTCCTTGGACGCCTCCAGCTCGTCGGCGGCGGCGCGCAGGAACGCCGAGCGCACCGTGCGGTCGGCGAGGGAGCCGCGTGCGGCGTGGGCGGCGCGGACGGTGGCGTCCACCTCCTCGGCAGTGGCCTCCACCGCAACCTGTTCACGCTGCTTCCCGGTTCGGGGGTCGACACTCCAGACTGGTGCTGCTGCCACCGCGGGTCCCTCCAGGTATGTATTGCCGCTGTTTTGCCGCAGTATCTAGGTCATCCACCAGGGTCGTTCGATATGCTGAACGCTGTCTCTGATGATGAATATGCTGTCGGAGACTATATCTTCAGGTTCCCGTCCAACGAAGGGGTCAAGGGCGATGTCGGCAGCCGAGACAGGCGGCGGGGCGCAGGTCAAGTCCGCGGTACGGACGGTTGAACTGCTCGAGTACTTCGCCGGTCGCCCCGGTATGCACTCCTTGGCGGCGGTCCAGGAGGCCGTCGGTTACCCCAAGTCCAGTCTGTACATGCTACTGCGCACGCTCGTGGAGCTGGGCTGGGTGGAGACGGACGCGACGGGCACGCGGTACGGGATCGGCGTACGGGCGCTCCTGGTGGGGACGTCCTACATCGACGGCGACGAGGTGGTCGCGGCGGCCCGGCCGACCCTGGACCGGCTCTCGGACGACACCACGGAGACCATCCACCTGGCCCGCCTGGACGGCACCAACGTGGTCTACCTCGCCACCCGGCAGTCGCAGCACTACCTGCGCCCCTTCACCCGCGTCGGCCGCCGGCTGCCCGCCCACTCGACCTCCCTGGGCAAGGCGCTGCTGAGCACGTACTCCGACGAGCAGGTGCGCAAGATGCTCCCGGAGACGCTGCCCGCGCTGACCGAGCACACGATCACCGACCGGGAGAAACTCATCGAGGAGTTGCACCAGGTCAGAGAGCAGGGCTTCGCCGTCGACCGCGAGGAGAACACGCTGGGGCTGCGCTGCTTCGGCGTGGCGATCCCGTACCGCACGCCGGCGCGCGACGCGATCAGTTGTTCCGTGCCGGTGGCCCGGCTGACCCCCGCGCACGAGCAGATGGTGAAGGACGCCCTGTTCGACGCCCGTGACCGGCTGACGCTCGCCACCCGGAGGCTCTGAGTCCATGGAGGTCGTACTCCGCGAGGTCCACGACAGCGACCTGCCGGTCTTCTTCCGGCAGATGAACGATCCGGAGGCCGCCCGCATGGCGGCCTTCACCGCGGAGGACCCCGCCGACTGGGACGCCTTCTGGGCGCTGTGGCAACGGATACGGTCCTCGCAGGACGTGGCGCGGACGGTGCTGGCCGACGGTGACGTGGTGGGCAGCGCGGCCGTGTACGGGGAGCCCGGCGAGCGTGAGGTGACGTACTGGGTGGACCGCGCCTACTGGGGGCGGGGAGTCGCCACGGCCGCGTTGCGCGGGCTGCTCGCCGAGGTGCCGGAGCGCCCGCTGTACGCCCGCGCCGCCGCCGACAACCAGGGTTCGCTGCGGGTGCTGGAGAAGTGCGGTTTCCGGATCACCGCGACCGCCCGCGGCTTCGCGAACGCCCGGGGTGAGGAGATCGACGAGGTCGTGCTCTCCCTGAAGGGGTGAGCGCGTCCCCGGGCGGTCACGTGTTCATGAGCACCCGATGAGAATTCCGGCGGAAGGGAACCATCCACTCTTCCTCGTTCGTCTGTCAGGGCGGCATGAACAAGACGATCAGGCGTGCCTCCGTCTTCACACTGCTGTTGGTGCTCGCCCTGCTGGTCCGGGCGACCTGGGTGCAGTTCTACGACGGTCAGGCGCTCGCGGACGACAAGGACAACCGGCGCAACGCGATCGAGACGTACGCGGAGCCGCTGGGGAACATCATCGTGGCCGGCAAGTCGATCACCGGTTCCGCGGCGACGAAGGGCAGCGATCTCAAGTACAAACGCACCTACACGGACGGGCCGCTGTACGCGGCGGTCACGGGTTACGCCTCGCAGGCGTATGCGCCCACCCAGTTGGAGGGCATCTACCAGGAGCTCCTCAACGGCACGGACAGCCGGCTGAAGAACGTCATGGACACGGTGACCAACCAGCGGGCCGAGCCGGGCAACGTGGTCACGACGATCGACCCTGCTGTGCAGAAGGCGGCGTACAACGCGCTCGGCGACAACAAGGGCGCGGCCGTCGCCATCGACCCGAGCACCGGCAAGGTCCTCGCGGTCGTGTCGACGCCGTCGTACGACCCGACCTCGCTGACCGACGCCAACACCGCCGGGTCGGCCTGGACGAAGCTCACCAAGGACGCGGACAAACCGCTGACCAACCGTGCGCTGCGGCAGCCGCTGCCGCCGGGCTCGACGTTCAAACTGGTGGTGGCGGCGGCCGCGCTGGAGGACGGGCTGTACTCGTCGGTGGACGACAGGACGGCCAGCCCCAACCCGTACAGACTGCCGCAGTCGAACAAGGACCTGGCGAACGAGAACCCGTCGGCGCCCTGCGGGAACGCCACGATCCGGGTGGCGCTGGAGTACTCCTGCAACAACGTCTTCGCGAAGATGGCCGTCGACCTGGGACAGGACAAGGTCCGGGCGATGGCGGAGAAGTTCGGCTTCAACGACGCGACGCAGGACGTGCCGGTGCGCGCGTACGAGAGCGTGTACCCGAAGGGCATGGACAAGGCGCAGACGGCCCTGACCGGTATCGGCCAGTTCGATGTCACCGCCACCCCGCTCCAGATGGCCATGGTGTCGGCGGCCATCGCCAACGGCGGCAAGCTGGTCTCGCCGCACATGGTGTCGGAGATCACCAACAGCGGTGACGACGTCCTGGAGAACTACGACGACCGGACGGACACGTCGGAGATCGTCAGCTCCTCCACCGCCGAGCAGTTGCAGTCGGCGATGCGGACGGTCGTCGAGGAGGGCACGGGCACGAACGCGCGGATCTCCGGCGTGACGGTGGGCGGCAAGACGGGCACGGCCCAGCACGGCGAGAACAACAGCCAGACGCCGTACGCCTGGTTCACGTCCTACGGGAAGGCCGACGGCAAGCAGGTCGCCGTGGCCGTGGTCGTGGAGCAGTCCAACGCGGCGCGCTCGGAGGTCAGCGGCAACGGGCTGGCGGCGCCGGTCGCGAAGGCGATGATGCGGGCGGCCCTCGGGAAGTAGGTGCGTGGGGACAGCTCCCCGAGGAGCTGCCCCCGAACCTCACTTGGCGCCGAGGATCTGCTCGACCGGATCGATCGCGAAGTACACCAGGAACAGCGCGGCCGTCCCCCACAGCAGCCAGTGGATGTCCTTGGCCCTGCCGAGGACCGTCTTGATCAGGACGTAGGAGAGGAAGCCTGCGCCGATGCCGTTGGTGATGGAGTAGGTGAACGGCATCACGGCGATGGTGAGGAACGCCGGGATGGCGATCTCGTAGCGGTCCCAGTCGATGTGCTTGACCTGGGTCATCATCAGGAAGCCGACGGCGACCAGGGCCGGGGCCGCCGCCTGGAGCGGGACGATGGTGAGCAGCGGCGTCAGGAACAGGGCCAGCGCGAACAGCCCGCCGGTGACCAGGTTGGAGAAGCCGGTGCGTGAGCCCTCGCCGACGCCGGCCGCCGACTCGATGTAGGACGTGGCGGACGAGGCCGAGGCCGCGCCGCCCGCGACCGCCGCGGCGCCGTCGATGAGCAGGACGCGGCCGAGGTTCGGCACCTTGCCCTCCTCGTCCAGCAGTCCGGCCTCCGCGCTGATGCCGACGACCGTGCCCATGGTGTCGAAGAAGTCGGACAGGATCAGCGTGAAGACCAGCAGGACCACCGTGACGACGCCGACGCCGGGCGCGCCGAAGGCGCCGAACAGGCTGAAGTGACCGATCAGTCCGAAGTCGGGGGTGTCGACGACCTTGTCGGGCCAGGCGGGCGTGGTCAGGCCCCAGGCCTTGATGTCGGCGATCGAGTTGATGATCATCGCGACGATCGTCATGGTGACGATGCTGATCAGGATGGCGCCCTTGACCTTCCGGGCGAGCAGGCCGATCGTCAGCAGGACTCCGAGGCAGAAGACGAGAATCGGCCACCCGGTGAGGGTGCCGGTGCCGCCGAGCTGGACCGGGACGGTGGTGTTCGCCGCGTCGGGGATCCGGCTGACGAAGCCGGCGTCGACGAATCCGATGAAGGCGATGAACAGGCCGATACCGACGCTGATCGCCTGCTTGAGCGACTGCGGAATGGCCTGCATGACCGCCTCGCGCAGTCCGGTCACGACCAGCACGCAGATGAGCAGGCCCTCGAGGACGATCAGGCCCATCGCGTCGTCCCAGCTCATCAGCGGGGCGATCTGGAAGGCGACGACGGCGTTCAGTCCGAGGCCGGCGGCGAGCGCGAGGGGCAGGTTGCCGCCGACGCCCATGATGATCGTCATCACCGCGGCCACCAGGGCGGTGGCGGTCGTCAGTTGGACCGCGTCGAGCTGGTGGCCGAACGCGTCCTTTGCGCTGCCGAGGATGATGGGATTCAGGACAAGGATGTAGGCCATCGTGAAGAAGGTGGCGAAGCCGCCGCGTATCTCCCGGCCGAAGGTGGATCCCCGCTCGGAGATCCTGAAGTACCGGTCGACGCCGTTCCCGGTCGGTGGCGGGCCGGTCGGCCGGTCGGCCGCCTTCTGCGTCTCGGACATGGTTGTCGCTCCCTGGTGCCTGAATGATCGGTGTGCGGATGCTGGCTGGATTGTTCCCGCGTTGAACCTCTTTCAGGTTTTCCCCGTGTTACGGAATCGGGGTCGGCCCGGAGGTGGTTCAGAGGCGGCCGGGGGTCGGCCGACCATACGGTGTTCGAAGACCCGTACGAACCAAGCGCACGAACGCTGCTACGCTTCCGGATCTCGTCCGGGCCCCTCCGGATGATCACATGTCAGACACATGACACGCACAGGCACCCTGAGGGTGCCCGAGCCGCCGTGAGGAGAGGTCGCCCGTGGGCACAGCCGTCGACGACGCCGCCTCCGTGGAGTTCCACGCCTTCTTCGAGCGTCACTACGCCGAACTGTCCCGTCTCGCCCATCTGCTGACCGGTGAGGCGGACGCCGCCGACGACCTGGCGGCGGACGCGCTCCTCGCCCTGTGGAACCGCTGGGACCGGGTCCGCGCGGCCGACCATCCGGCGGCGTACGCGCGCGGGGTGGTCGCCAACCTGGCCCGCACCCGCATCCGCAGCGCGGTCCGTGAGCGGCGGCGGGTGGCCCTGTTCTGGTCGCAGCGCGAGGAGAGGACCGAGAACCCGGACGTGGCGGGCGTGGTCGACGTGCAGGACGCCTTGCGTAGACTCCCGTTCCGCAAACGCGCCTGCGTGGTCCTGCGGCACGCCTTCGACCTCTCGGAGAAGGACACCGCGCTCACCCTGGGCGTCTCGGTCGGTACGGTGAAGAGCCAGACCTCCAAGGGAATGGCCGAATTGCAGCGGTTGCTCGGAACGCAGGCGGCTCCGCAGAAGGTGCACGCGGCGATGGCGCGTACCGGTGAGGCCGGAGGAGGGGACCGATGACCATGCGGCGGGACGTGCACGACGAGCTGCGCGCCCGGCTGCACGAGGCGGCCGGGGGCCACGAGCCCGACCGCGCGCGCATCCTGGCGCGGATCGAGCGCGGTATGACCGAGCAGACCCGCCCCGACCACCGGGCCGCCCTCCCGCCGGTGTTCGGCTGGGTGCGGGTGGTCAGCGCCACGGCAGCGGTCGCCTGCGTGGTCGGTGTCGGCGGGTACGCGGTCGCCTCCGCGGTCAAGGACGGGGCTCCCGCCGCCCAGCAGACGGTCGAGGTCTCGCGGACCCCCACCCCGTCACCGGACGCGACGAGCCGCGCGCCCGCCCCGCCGGCGGATCCGACGCCGAGCGCTCCGCCGGACACCGGCAGGCCGAGCACGTCGCCCCCGCGGTCCCCGAGTGCCACCGTGACGGTGCCGCCGCCCGCCTCCGGCACCGAGGTCGGTCCGCTGTGGTCGGACGGTTCGGTGGACCCGCACAGCAACGACTTCTGGGCGCAGAGCGACGTCACCCTCAAGACCGGTGAGAAACTCACCGCCCTCACGGTCGAGTTGAAGGTCAGGCAGACCGGCGGGGTCACCTCGGCGGGCGCCTGGCGGTCCGCGCCCGAGGCCGACTTCACCACGACGGTCACCGAGCGGGACGGCTTCCTCGTCTACACCTGGGTGCTCAAGGAGGGCCGTACGGTGTGGCCGGGGCAGTGGGTGTTCGCGGGCCAGTACGACCACCACCGCGGCGGCCGGGACGCGAAGGACGACAGCTACTCGATCACCGCCCGCGCCGGCGGCGACCGGCTGGCCGTGGCGGGCGACTTCGCGGCGCACGACGACGGCGATGACGAGGGCGACTCCTAGGCGGACGACGGCGCGGGTCGTGGAACAGCCTTCTGAAAAAAAGTTCCGAAGACGCGGCAACCCTTCGCGCACCGGTGGCGACGAGGAAGTGCGGGACTCCTCTCGCCCGCACGAGGCGCCGGTCGGCCGAAGCCCCCCTTGGGCCGACCGGAAGCACTGGTCGAACCCCCTTCGACCGGTCACAGAAACGCCCCGCCGGTGACGACCGGCGGGGCGTTTCATCGGTCCGTACGGTCACTTCATGGCCGTACCGATGGCGGTCGAGCCCGTCGTCAGGAAGGTCGTGGCGGGCAGCGAACCGTCCGCGCCGCGGGCACCGTACGCGCTTGCGGCATCCGTCGATCTGAAGGCGGGGGTGCCGACACCGGGGTCCCAGGTGTTCGCCGCGGACACCGCCGACGCGCTCAGCTCGGCGAGGCCGCCCTTGTTGCGCACGGCGAGATTCCGGGCGAGCCGGGCCTTCCCCGTGGCGAAGGAGAAGCCGGTACCCCCGTTGGCGTACGCCGTGTTGCGGTTCAGCACGATCGCTCCCGCGTTGGAGTTCTCCGTGAACCCGTCCGACGCGTTGGCCCAGGCCGCGTTGTCGTTGACGACATGCGCGACCGTGGCGCCCCCGCCGCCCAGCTTGAACCCGTTCCCGTTGCCCTCGAACGCCATGTCCCCCCACCGGTTCTCCCCGTTGCCGAAGGCCCAGGTGTGCTCGACGGTCACCGGCGAGGAGAACTGCCACAGGTCGATCCCGTCGTCCGAGTTGCCGTACAGCCGGGCCCCGGTGATCCGGTTGTCGGTGCCGGAGCCGAACTTCACGGCGACGCCGTCGGCGTTCCGCCCGTGCCCGGCGGAGTCGTAGTTGCCGTGACTGTCCAGGTTCTGCACGAGGTTGCCGGTCGTGCCGTCGCCGCGCAGGGTGAACCCGGTGTCGCCGTTGTCCGCCGTGACCAGGTTCCTGAAGACACCGCCCACGGAGGACGTGGCGACGAAGCCCTGCGCCGGGGAGTTCTGGAAGGTGAGGTTCTGCACGGTCCAGTAGTCGCCGTGGATCTGGGCGAGCCAGGAGCCGTCGGGCAGCCTGGAGCCGTCGATCCGCACCTTCTCACCGCCGTACGCCCGCAGGGTGATCCGTGCCGAAGGCGTCCCGTTCGCCGTGGACTCGAGGGTGGCCGCCGGGGTGTACGTGCCGGCGCGGACCTCGATGACCGTGCCGGCGACCGCGTTCCTGACGGCCGACTCCAGCTGCGCGGTGGTGGACACGGTGACCGTCGTCGACGCGGCCTCGGCGCCGAAGCCCGTGAGGCCGAGGTGGACGCCGCCCGCCCCCGCGGCGACGGCCACCGCCGCGCCGATCGAGAGGGTCCGTGTCCTGCGGTGCCGTCCGGTGCCACGACGCACGGGGCGCTTCCTTTCCTAGGGGGATGCTGCGCACACCAGTCGCCGCCCGGGCCCGAAGAGGTTGCCGCGGCCGGGCGAAAAACGATCGAAAGTTTCGCCGGTCCTCATCCCGCTCTCACCGATTGACGCGCGGAATCCCACTGGTGACACTCCGATGCACAACACCCAACACAAACCCCCACGCTCCGACAGGATTACCCAATGCGCCTACGAGCCGCGCTCCTCGCCTGTCTCGCCCTCCTGCTCTCCGCCCTCGCGATACCCCCCAGCACCGCCCAGTCAGGAGCCCCACCCGTGAAGCAGTCCCCGTACGCCGGGTATCTCTTCGCCTACTTCACCGGCGAGGGCACCGCCGACGGCGAGCAGATCCGCTACGCCCTCAGCCGCGGCAACGACCCGCTGCACTGGCGTGAGCTCAACGCCGGCAAGCCGGTCCTGACGTCCACGATCGGGGAGAAGGGCCTGCGCGACCCGTTCGTGATCCGCTCCCCCAAGGGCGACAAGTTCTATCTGATCGCGACCGACCTGCGCATGTACCAGAACAGCAGCGGCAGCTGGGACGACGTCCAGCGGCACGGCAGCAAGTCGATCATGGTGTGGGAGTCGACGGACCTGGTCCACTGGACCGACCAGCGGCTGGTGAAGGTCTCCCCGGACAGCGCGGGCAACACCTGGGCGCCGGAGGCCTACTGGGACGACTCCCTCGGTGAGTACGTCGTCTTCTGGGCGTCGAAGCTGTACGCCGACGACGACCCCGGCCACACGGGATCGACGTACAACAAGATGATGTACGCCACGACCAAGGACTTCCGCACCTTCAGCGCGCCGAAGGTCTGGAACGACCCGGGCTACTCGGTCATCGACTCGACGGTGGTCAAGTACAAGGACACCTACTACCGCTACACGAAGGACGAGCGGGACCCCACCTCCAGCTCGCCCTGCGCCAAGTTCATCACCGGGGAGAAGTCGACGAGCCTGACGTCGACCAAGTACGACTTCGTCGCGGACTGCATCGGCAGCGGCGCGATGGAGCGGGGCGAGGGTCCGACGGTGTTCAAGTCGAACACCGAGAAGAAGTGGTACCTGTTCATCGACGAGTACGGCGGCCGCGGCTACGTCCCCTTCGAGACCACCGACCTCGACTCGGGCAGGTGGACCCCGTCCACGAACTACCAGCTGCCCGCCAGCCCCCGGCACGGCACCGTCCTGCCGGTGACGCAGAAGGAGTACGACCGGCTGCTGGCCGCGTATCCCGCCACTGGCACCTCGGTCATGGACGCGACGGCGAAGGGGCAGAAGGGCTACGCGATCGTCACCGACGCCGCCTCCAAGGTCGTGCTGCCGATGGAGCCCGGCGCGGATGTGCGCGGCCTCGCTCCCACGATCCACGTGGGTGAGGGCGCGACCCTCAGCCCCCGGTCCGGTACCCGACGGGACTTCCGCACGCCTCAGACGTACACCGTGACGGGCGCGGACGGAGCGAAACGCACCTGGACGGTCGAGGCGACGGCGACCCGGAGTCCGGTCCTGCCCGGTCTCAACGCCGACCCCGACGTGCACTACCTGAACGGCGAGTACTGGATCTATCCGACGACGGACGGCTTCCAGGGCTGGAGCGGCACGCGGTTCAAGGCGTACTCGTCCAAGGACCTCGTCCACTGGAAGGACCACGGCGTCATCCTCGACCTCGGTCCGGACGTGAGCTGGGCCGACAAGAACGCGTGGGCGCCGGCGATCGCCGAGCGGAACGGCACGTACTACTTCTACTTCTGTGCCGAGCAGCAGATCGGCGTGGCCGTGGCCGACTCCCCCGCCGGCCCGTTCAAGGACGCGCTCGGCAAGCCCTTGGTGGCGAAGGGCGGTTCGCTCAGCGGCCAGATGATCGACCCGGCGGTCTTCACGGACGACGACGGGACGTCGTATCTCTACTGGGGCAACGGGCACGGGTACGTGGTGCCGCTGAACGACGACATGACCTCGTACGACGCTTCGAAGGTGAAGGACATCACCCCGGACAACTTCCGTGAGGGATCCTTCGTGATCAAGCGGAAGGGCACGTACTACTTCATGTGGTCCGAGGACGACACCCGCAGCGAGAACTACCACGTCGCCTACGCGACCGGACCGTCCCCGCTCGGCCCGTGGACCAAGCGGGGGACGATCCTGTCCAAGCGTCCCGAGTACGGCATCCTCGGCACCGGCCACCACTCCGTGGTGAACACGCCGGGAACCGACGACTGGTACATCGTCTATCACCGGTTCGCCCTGAACGGCCCCGGCCGGCCGGGCGGCGACGGCATGCACCGCGAAACCACCGTCGACCGCATGGAGTTCGCGGCGGACGGCACGATCAAGCCGGTGGTGCCGACGCTGGGGTCGGTGAGGCCTGTGCGCTCGCGCTGACCGCTAGCTGACGAAGTACGTCGGGTTCGGCAGCTTGTACGTCCGGTCGGCGTAGCCGCCGTCGAGGTCGGAGTACTGGTCGCCGAAGTTGGCGACGATGTCGTACCCGAGGTCCTTCTCGATGTGCTCCCGGGTGCCGCCCTTGTACTGCACGGTCGTGCAGGTCCAGGTGCCGGGGGTGGCGCAGGCGCTCAGGTAGGACGGCGGGTTGGCCTTGTCCTTGAGGAACACGTGGTCGGCGTCGAGGTTCACATCGGCGCCGATCTTCTTCAGGTTCTCGACCGCGGCGGAGCGCTGCGCCTCGCTCAGGCCGGAGTTGTAGAAGACCTCGACACCCTTCTTGTCGGCGTACTTCACCAGCTCGGCACTGCCGAAGACTCCCGGGCGGTCGGCCCTGTTGACGTAGTCGGCCCACGTGGTGGCGTTGTACGTGTAGTTGTAGCGCTTCTCGTAGTCGAGGCTGAGCAGCAGCGTGTCGTCGATGTCGAAGACGACCGCGGGCTTGTCTCCCCTGTGGTGGGCCTTGCGGGCCGCCTGGTCGATGTACTTCTTGGCGGCGCTGTCGATCCGCGCGAGGTCCTTGGCGTACGGACTGTCCGGGGACGCCTGGTACACGCCGTTCGCGTCGGCGGCGGTGCCGTAGTAGGTGTCGATGTCCTTCACCAGGAGCCCGATGTTGTAGGGCTCGTGCGTGGAGTTCGCCGTGGACTGACCGGCGGTGGCCGCACCGGCGCCGTAGAGGGCACCGCCGGCGAGGGCGCAGGCTGCGGCGATGGCCGCGATACGCAGTGGCTTATGCATGACAGGTTTCTACGCGCGTCACCCCGGTGGGCGCGAGACCCGTTGCCCGATCGATACCTCTCTCACAGGCAAAAAACGGGTCAAGCACCCTGAGCCGGACGGTCCGTCGTCAGTTCATCGTCGCGCCGATGGTGGTCGAGCCCGTGGTCAGGAACGTGGTCGCGGGCAATGTGCCGCTCGAACTGCGGGCGTTGTACGTGCTGCTCGCGTCCGTCGACTTGAAGGCGGGCGTGCTGACGCCGCTGTCCCAGTTGTTGCCGGAGGAGGCGACCGAGGAGTTCTTGCTGACGGAGCCGCCGCCGTTGCTCACGGCGAGGTTCTTGCCCAGCTTGGCCACGCCGGTGGCGAAGTAGTAGCCCCACTTGGCGTTGGCGTAGGCGGTGGTGCGGTTGATGACGATCGCGCCCTTGTTGGAGTTCTCGGTGAAGCCGTTGCCCGCGTTGTCCCAGGCCGCCGAGTTGTTGATGACGTGCGCGACGACCTCGCCGTCGCCGCCCAGCTTGTAACCGTTGCCGTCGCCCGCGAAGGCCGAGTCGGACCAGCGGTTCTTGCCGTTGCCCATGGCCCAGGTGTGCTCGACGGTGACGGGCGAGGAGAAGGACCAGAAGTCCAGACCGTCGTCCGAGTTGTTGTAGAGGCGGGCCCCGGTGATGAGGTTGCCGGTGCCGGAGCCGAACTTCACGGCGATGCCGTCGGCGTTCTCGCCGTGATTGGCGGCGTCGTAGTGGCCGTAACTGTCGATGTTCTTCACGGTGTTGTTGACCGTGCCGTCCCCGGTGAGCGTGAAACCGGAGTCGCCGCCGTTGATGGTCTTGATGTTGTTCCACACCGTTCCGGTGCAGGACTGGCAGACGACCGCGCTGTCCGGGGAGTTCTGGAAGGTGAGGTTGGAGACGTTCCAGTAGTCGGCGGTCAGCTTGAAGATCCAGTCGCCGTCGGGCAGCGACGAGCCGTCGATCTTCACGGTCTCCGAGCCGTACGCGGTGAGCGTGATCGGCGCCGAGGAGGTGCCGTTGGCCGTGGACTGGAGCGTGGCGGTCGGGTAGTAGGTGCCGCCGCGGACCTGGATGACGGTGCCGGCGGTGGCGTTCTTCAGGGCGTTGGACAGGTCGGTCGAGGTACTGACGACCACGGTCGCGGCCTGGGCCTGGGTGGGGAGCAACGCGAGGCCGGCGCCGAGGGCGAGGGCCGTGCCGAGGGTGGTGAGAGCGGTACGACGAGACATGGAGTGCGGTCCTTTACGTCGTGGGGGTGTGGTTGTGGGGGTTGGGAACTGTTGGGGGTTGACTGAGCACGAGCTCTGCACTGCCCTTCCGGGACGGAAATAGGGGTTCCCCTGTCGAATGTGTGACCTTTCCGGGCGGTGCTCGTTGGGTGTGATGACCGGATTGTCGAGGGCTGCCAAGGGGGTGCGGGATGGGTGGGCTGCGCACGCTTGCGGCGCCGTTCGTCGCACCCGGGCCATCCGCTGTCGCGGTCCGTACCCGGCTCAAGCAGCTCACGCCGGCCGATGAAGAGGTACTGCGGCAGGTCGGCGCGCATCTGGGCTCGCTGGCCTCCCGTGACCTGAAGGCCCGCTGCCGGGACGCCCTCGACCACGACGGTCAGGCGTGGGCGGTACGCAAGCGGGAGCTGACGCCGGTGTCGTCGTCGCGGTGGGCGGGCGCGATCACGAAGGCCAGCCATGATCAGTGGGCGCTGGCCCGGCGCGGACAGCTCGCCCACATCCAGAACCTGGAAGCCGGTATCAGCACCATCCGGCATCGGCTGTCCCTGCCCCTGGGGGACAAGGGCAGCAAGCGGGCGCCGGGTGGCTACCGCAGCAGGCGGGAGTGGCACGCCAAAACCCGCCGCCTGCACGTCCTTCAGGACCGGCTGGAGCAGGCACGAGCCGACCATAAGTTGGGGATCGTGCACGTCGTACGGGGCGGCAAGCGTCTGGCCCGCACCCGCCACCACCTGTGCGCCGCACAGCTCACCGAGGCCGACTGGCGCCGGCAGTGGCAGGCCGCACGCTGGTTTGTGCAGGCCGACGGCGAGAGCGGGAAGCGGTTCGGGAACGAGACGCTCCGTGTCAGCCCGGACGGTGAGATCAGCATCAAGCTGCCCGCCCCGCTGAAGGAACTGACGAACGCCCCGCAGGGCCGGTACGTGCTGGCCGGCCGGGTGAGCTTCGCGCACCGGGGACCGGAGTGGGCGGACCGGGCCGAGGCCAACCGGGCCATCGCCTACCGCATCCACTACGACGTCCAGCGCGGGCGCTGGTATCTGACCGCATCCTGGCAGATCCCGGTATCCCCGACCATCCCGATGGCCGCCGCCCTCGCGCACGGCGTGATCGGCGTCGACATGAACGCCGACCACCTCGCCGCCTGGCGCCTGGACATGCACGGCAACCCGATCGGTGCCCCGCGCCGCTTCTTCTACGACCTGTCCGGCTCGGCCGGTCACCGTGACGCCCAAGTGCGACATGCCCTGTCCCGGTTGCTGCACTGGGCGAAGTCGTGCGGCGTGAAGGCCGTCGCGGTCGAGGATCTGGATTTCGCGGCGGAGAAGACCCGCGAGAAGCACGGCCGTAAACGCCGGTTCCGGCAGTTGATCTCCGGCATGCCCACCGGCCGCCTCCGCGCCCGGCTGGCCTCCATGGCCGACCAGACGGGTATCAGCGTTATTGCAGTGGACCCGGCATACACCAGCAAGTGGGGCGCGCAGCACTGGCAGAAGCCTCTCACCGGCAAGAACCGTAAGACCACCCGTCACGATGCGGCGAGCATCGCGATCGGACGACGCGCTCAAGGGCATCCGATCCGGCGACGGACGACACCGCCCCCTGCACACCAGAGTGATGTGCAGGGGCATCGGACCGTCCAGGCCGGACCGGAGGCTTTCGGGCGTGAGGAAACCCGCCCCCGCATCCCCGGACCACGCACTAGATGCGTGTCGCCGGACGCGGCGAGAACGCGGGCGACCAGGACACCCAAAACCGTTCGGGATGCCCGCAGTGACCTGGTATGGGTACAAGACTCACTCCTGCTCACTGATTAGGAACGGTCAGAGGACGCGGTCCAGCCAGGTGAAGACCTCGTCCTGCATGCGGTCGACGAAGACGTGGCCGAGGTCGGGCCAGGTCTTGAGGTGCAACCGCTCCTCGGCGTGGCGCGAGCGCCAGACGGCGCGCAGCTTGTCGTGGGCCACCCGTACCCCGTCTGCGGGGAAGAGGGTGTCCTGGCCGCCGTTGAAGAAGAGCATCGGCCTGGGGGCGGTGATGCTCGCCACGTCGGGGATGTCGAGGTGCCGGGCGAGCCCGGGGTGGAGCATGTAGTACGACGACTGCCCGCGCAGCGTGTTGTTGCCGGGCACCATCATGTCCTTCAGGCCGGTCATCCAGCAGACGGAGGCGGCCGCCGCGATGTCGTCGGTCAGCGCGGCCGTCTGCCAGGCGCGGTAGGCGCCCATGGAGAAGCCGACGGCGGCGACCCGGCGTGCGTCCACCCGGTCGAGGCCGGCCAGGAACCCGGCGGCGCGGGCGTCCTCGCGAGCCATGAGACCGGCGAGGGAGGAGCCCAGGTTGTAGAAGTTGGAGGCGAGGGCCTGCTGCTGGTCGTAGGTGACGGGCCCGCGGTCGCCCCAGCCGGGCGCGTCCAGGCACAGGACGACGTAGCCGCGCCGGGCGAGTTCGTCACCGACGAAGCGTCCGCTGAAGTACTTGTCCGCCCAGACCTGCGCGGAGGCGAGCCGGGTGTCGTCGTACCAGGGGCGGACGAGTTTCTCCTTGCCGATGTCGAACGTGGCCCCGTGGTCGTGGAGGAGCAGTACGGCCGGGAAGGGGCCGGGGCCGTCCGGGGTGAGCAGGGTCCCGCGGACACGTTCGTAGCGGGTGAGGGAGAGGGTCACCAACTGTCGTCTGTATCCCTCGCCTTGGGGCCCCTCAGTGAACTGCGGCGCGTACGGCGTCCCGTGCTGCCGGTCGACGAGGAGGTGCTCCTCGACGGTGGAACGGGCGGCGCGGCGCCAGGCACGGAAGTCCCGGACGGGTGAGGTGCCCCAGGCGAGGGGGAAGGTCAGCTCGGCCTTCAACGCCGGGTGGAAGTCGGGGAGATTGCCGCCCACGAGGTCTCCGGTCTCGGAGGTCCCCGCGGCCTCGGAACCTCCCGCCGCCTCGGAACCTCCCGCCGCCTCGGAGCCTCCCGCCGCTCCTCCGAGGATCGCGGCCGCCGCTGCGGACGCGACGAAGGTCCTGCGGCCGAACAGTTCACCCATACTGTCTCCCGGTTCCGGCGTGGGTCAGGACGTAGTGCTCGACCGCCGATCGGGACGTGAGCGGCCGGTAGGCGTAGGCGTCGGCGGGGTCCCAGCCGACCTCCGTGCTCAGGCCGAGGCCGTTCGCGACGGTGTTCAGGCGGGCGGGGCGGCCGTTGAACCAGGAGCCGGTGTCCCGGACGTGCGCACCGCCGTAGGCCGCGATCGCGAGGGCCGGGGAGCCCTTCGGATAGGTGAAGACGTTGCGCTCGGAGTAGATCGACGACTCCACGCCGACGCCGAGCGCGTAGAGAGTGTCGGCGGCCCGCCCCCGGTAGACGTTGTTGACGACGTGCACCTGTCCGAAGCGGACCCGGGGGCCGCGCTGCACGATGTCGGTGAAGAGGTTGCGGACGAAGGTCACCTTGAGGTGGCCGCGGTCGCGGTCGCCGCGCCCGTCCCCCGAGCCGATGAGGAGCGCCTTGTCGTGGTCGGCGAACCGGCTGTCGGAGACGGTGACGAAGTCGGATCCGTCCTCGATGTCCAGCAGTCCGTCGTGCCGCTGGACGTGCTTCCCGTGGAAGCCGAGGGGCGCCTCGCGGTCCGGGAAGCGGCCGTCGGTGAAGGTGCAGTGGTCGACCCAGATGTTCTTCCCGGTGATCACGGTCATCGCGTCGAAGCGGGCGTTCCAGCTGCCCTGGGTGCCGTCGTCCGGGGACCAGCTGGTGAAGTGGTCGACGGGCGCCTCCAGTCGGAGGTTCCGGACGATGATGTTCGTACCGGTGTTGACCGTCAGGAACACCCCGAGGAGCCGGGCGTCGCCGCCGACGCCGACGAGCGTGGTGTTGCTCGGCACCGTCAGCTGGATCTGCGCCTTCTCCTTGTTCGACCCGGTCTGGCGCAGGGCGCGCTGCTGCTTGCAGTAGTCGTAGCGGGTGTCGGACCAGGTCGAGCCGTCCTCGCCGAAACAGGACAGGTACCGGGCCAGGTCGTATCCGGGCGCGTAGTCCTGCTCGCCGAGCAGGGAACCGTCGTCCGCCTCGTGGCCGTTGACTGCGCCGACGACCCGGATCACCTTGGGTGCGGTGGGGTCGCCCCCGTTGGCCAGGGCCTCCTTCAGTTCGGCGCGGGTGTGCACCGTCCAGGTGGTGCCGCCGGCGCCTCCGGTGGTGCCGGTGCCGGTGGCGGCCCAGCCGACGGGGGCGCGCCCGGCGGAGGCGGCCCAGCCGGCGGGGGCGCGCCCGGCCGCGGAGGCCGGAGCGGGGAGGAGCAGGCCCAGGCAGGCGCACGCCAGGAGAGCGATGACCTTACGCATGGGGCCGCCAGTCGCCCAGGTAGGTGCGCTTGGTGTGCGACCCGGCTTCGGCGGCGGTCAGTTGCGGCCGGTTCTCCGGGACCGTGATCGCGGCTCCGGGCCCGGTGTTGCGGTACTCCCTGAACCGCATGGTCTGCCAGGGATACGCCTCCCGCATGTTGGTGTACGGCGTCACCGCGTCGATCCCCGGCCCGATCCGTGTCTCGCGCACGACGAGGGACGGCCAGGCGGTCGTCTCGTACGTCGGCACCCACGGCCGGGCCAGCTTGTACGCCCCGTCCTCGGCGCCGGAGGTGATCCGGCAGCGGAGGGCGAGGATGCCGTGCGGGTTGGCGCGGGCCGTGGACGGGGCGAAGACCATGCCCTTGGGCGTGAAGGCCACGTCCCGTCGCAGGGTGTGGAAGTGGCAGTCCTCGAAGACGGCGGTGGCCCGGCCGAAGACGAAGTCGACGTCCCCCTCGATGTAGCAGCGGTGGAAGTACTGCCGGCCGAAGACGTCCAGCGCGGTCGTCTCGACGAAGAGAGTGTCCTGGTGGGCCAGCAGCCGCACGTTCTCGAAGTGGGTGCGGTCGCCGTAGGTGTACGCGGCCACCGCCTGGGTTCCGGTGATCTCGGGGTGGTCGGCGCGCAGCCAGTCGTTGGCGAGGGTGAGGTCGCGGACGGTCAGTCCGGGCGCCGCCGAGGTGAAGGTGGCCGAGCCGGCCGTGCCGTACGTTCCCGAACCGTCGGGCTTCTGGGTGCCGTTGGCGTTGTTGTAGACGATGACGGCGTCACGCGGGTCACGGGTGGCGCCGCGCAGGGTCAACTCGGCCGCGGCGGGCGGGACGTCGACGACCTCTCGGTATGTCCCCGGGTGCACGACGATCGTCCAGCCGGGCCCGGTCACCGCGTCCACGGCCGCCTGCACGGAGTCGCCCGGGCGGACGTGCAGGACACGGCGGCCGGTGGCGGGAGCCGGGCCGGTGGCGGGAGTCGAGCCGGTGGCGGGAGTCGAGCCCTTGGCCAGAGCCGGGCCGGCGCCCGCACCGGTCGCCACGAGTCCGGCGGTGATGCCCGCGAGGAGGGTGCGCCTGCGCATCTCAGTGCGCCCCCTTCCAGGGAGTCCAGTCCCCCAGGTAGGCCGCCCGGGTCACCGACTTCGCCTGTTCGGGCGTGAGTTGGGGGCGGTTCTCCGGAACCGTGATCCGTGCTCCCGGCCCGGTGTCGCGGTACTCGGCGAACCGCTGGTTCTGCCATGGGAAGGTGTCCGACATGTTGGTGTAGGGCGCGGTCGCGTCGATGCCGGGGCCCATCCAGGTGTCGCGGACGGTCAGCATCGGGCGGGCGGTGGTGTCGGAGCTGGGCACCCAGGGGCGGGCCAGCTTGTAGAAGCCGTCGGGTGCCTCGCTGCTGATCCGGCCCCGGACGACCAGATAGCCGCGCGGATTGGCGCCCGCCGTCGAGGGCGCGAAGACGAAGCCGTAGGGGGCGGCGGTCAGGTCGGTCCGGTTCAGGGTGCGGAAGTGGCAGTTCTCGTACACGGCGGTCGCCCGGCCGAAGACGAAGTCGACGTCGCCCTCGACGTAGCAGTGTGAGTAGTACTGGCGGGCGAAGGCGGTGAGCGCCGTCGAGTCGGCGTAGAGGGTGTCCTGGTGGCCGAGGAAGCGGCAGTGGTGGAAGGCCGAGCGGTCGCCCTGGACCTTGATGGCGACGGCCTGGGTGCCGCTGATGCCGGGGTGGTCGGCGCGCAGCCAGTCGTTGGCGAAGGTGATCCAGCGGGCGGTGAAGCCGGCGGCCTGCACGGTCGTGGTGGCCGACCCGGTGGTGCCGTAGGTGCCGCCGCCGGGCTTGGGGGTGCCGGCCGCGTTGTCGTACACGATCACGACGTCCCGGGGGTCCTCCGAGGCGCCGATCCAGGTCGCCTCGGTCCGGGTGACGTCGACGGCCACCGTCTCCCGGTACACGCCCGGGGCGAGGACCAGCGTCCACCCGCTGCCGGTCGCGGCCGTCACGGCGGCCTGGACGGAGGTGAAGTCGCCGTGGCCGTGCGGGTCGACGTACAGGGTCTGGGGAGTGAGACGGGCGGCGGGCGACCCGTACCGGCCGAAGGGGCGGGGCCGGGCGGCGGCCAGGGCGGACGCCGGGGACCCGACGGCGAGCGCAGCACCGACACCGAGACCGGCGCTCGCGAGCAGGAACCCCCTTCTCGACAAGGGGAGTTGAGGGCGGGGCGAGGGCATGCGGGTGCTCCTTGGGGGTACGGCTCGGGCGGTGGGCCCTCGCGTGCGGGAGTGAAAGGGCCGGGCCCTTGCGTGGGGATACGGCTCGGGCGGTGGTTCCTCAGGTGCAGGGGTGAAAGAGCCGGGGCCCTTGCGTGGGGGTGCGGGCCAGAAGCGGTGGTTCCTCGTGTAGGGGCCGGGGCGGGGTCTCCGCGCGCGGCGGCCGGGGC
>NZ_JOEV01000038.1 GCF_000721105.1 Streptomyces cellulosae | reverse complement strand
CCGGTTACATTTCGAACCCGGAAGCTAAGCCTTACAGCGCCGATGGTACTGCAGGGGGGACCCTGTGGGAGAGTAGGACGCCGCCGAACAATTTTTGGAAGGACCCCTGGTCACCAGCGTTCAGCTGGGACCAGGGGTCCTTTTGTTTTTCCAGAGCGCACCGGGTACTCGGCTGCGTGAGAACGACTTGCAGTACCGAAGACAGGAGTCACCATGTCCACCAACTCTCCCGACGATCGACCGGAGCGCGACCAGCGGCGACGGGACAGTGGTGACCGCGGCGGCGACCGGGGCGACCGGGGTGGCTACCGCGGTGACCGTGGTGGCTTCCGGCGCGACAACGACCGCCGTGACAACGAACGTCGCGACAACGGCCCTGGCGGATACGCCGGCCGCGACGACCGGCGAGGTGATGACCGTAGCGTCGATCGCGGTGCTGACCGTGGCGAGCGCGGTGGTTTCCGCCGTGACGACCGCCGGGACGACAACCGGGGCGGGTTCGGCCGGCGGGACGACCGACGCGAAGGCGATCGCGGTCCTCGTCCGGCGTTCCGTCGTGATGACCGTTCCGGCGGGCCCCGTCGTGATGACCGTTCCGTGGGGCCGCGTCGTGATGACCGTTCCGGCGGGCCCCGTCGTGATGACCGTTCCGTGGGGCCGCGTCGTGACGACCGTTCCGGCGGGCCCCGTCGTGACGACCGTTCGGCAGGGCCGCGTCGTGATGACCGTCCCAGCGGGCCGCGTCGTGACGACCGTCCTAGCGGGCCCCGTCGTGATGACCGCGACCGTGATCGTGGGTTCCGTGGCAGTGATGACCGCGACCGTGGGTTCCGGCGTGACGATCGTGGTGGGGACCGTCCGCCCTTCCGCCGCGACGACCGTGGGGAGCGTCGGAGTGACGACCGCGGTGGCTTCCGCAGGGATGACAACCGCGGTGGTTTCGGGCGCCGTGACGACCGTCGTGGGGACGACCGGGGCGGCGACCGCGGCGGGTTCCGCCGTGACGACCGCCGTGACGATCGTTCCGGGGGGCCGCGTCGTGACGACCGTCCCAGCGGGCCCCGTCGGGACGACCGTTCGGCAGGGCCGCGCCGTGACGACCGTCCCAGTGGGCCCCGTCGTGACGACCGTCCTAGCGGGCCCCGTCGTGATGACCGCGACGGTGATCGTGGGTTCCGTGGCGGTGATGACCGCGACCGTGGGTTCCGGCGTGACGATCGTGGTGGGGACCGTCCGCCCTTCCGCCGCGACGACCGGCGAGACGATCGGCGGACTGACGACCGGGGCGGCGATCGCGGTGGATTCCGGCGGGACGACAGCCGAGGTGACCGCAGCGGGTTCCGTGGGCGGGACGACCGTGGTGCCCGCGGGCCCCGTGGCGACGACCGCGGTGGGCGTCCCGGCGGCTTCCGTGGCCGGGACGACCGGGGTGACCGGGACCGTGGCTTCCGCGGGGGCGACGATCGGCGCGGCGGTGGCCGTTTCCGCGATGAGCGGGACCGGGACCGGGAGCCGATCAAGCGGCTGCCGATCCCCGAGGACGTCACGGGCGACGAGATCGACAAGGACGTACGGCAGGAGCTGCAGAGTCTGCCGAAGACGCTCGCGGAGGACGTCGCCAAGAACCTGGTGATGGTGGCCCGGCTCATCGACGAGGATCCCGAGGGCGCCTATGGCTACTCCAAGGTGGCCCTGCGGCTCGCCTCGCGGGTCGCCGCCGTACGGGAGGCGGCCGGGTTCGCGGCGTACGCGACCCAGAAGTACGGTGAGGCGCTGGCCGAGTTCCGGGCCGCGCGGCGGATGACCGGCGGCGTGGATCTGTGGCCGGTGATGGCCGACTGCGAGCGTGGGCTCGGGCGGCCCGAGAAGGCGCTGGACATGGCCGGCGCCCCCGAGGTGCACAAGCTCGACAAGGCCGGGCAGGTCGAGATGCGGCTTGTCGCGGCCGGTGCCCGAAGGGACATGGACCAGCTGGACGCGGCCATCGTGACGCTGCAGAGCCCCGAGCTGGCCTCCAACTCCGTCCAGCCGTGGACCGCACGGCTGCGGTACGCGTACGCCGACGCCCTGCTCGCTGCCGGTCGGGAGGACGAGGCACGGGAGTGGTTCGCCAAGGCCTTGGAGGCCGACAAGGACGGCAGCACGGACGCCTCCGACCGGCTCGCCGAGTTGGAGGGCGTGGAGTTCGTCGACGCCTTCGACGCGGGCGAGGGTGAGGCTGAGGGCGAGGACGAGTCGCCCGCTGTCACCGCGGTGGACGCCAAGGAAGCCAAGGAAGCCAGGGAAGCCACGAGCGTCGTGGACGTCGACGAGTCCGAGGACGTTGAGGACGTCGAGGACGTCGAGGACCTCCACGAAGCCGACGGCATCGACGGCACCGACGGCACCGAGAGTGACGACAAGGACTGACGTCCGTACGTGAAGGGCGGGCCCCGACAGCCGGGGCCCGCCCTTTCGTATGTCCGCGGCCGCTACAGGTCCAGGGCGCGCAGCACCAGGCCCGATGCCGGCTTCGGTCCGAACGACGTGGACTTGCGGGGCATCGTCACACCTTGGCGGGCGAGGTCGCGGACGACCTCCTCGCGGACCGGATGCATCAGGACGGCCGTGCCGCCGTCGCGTTCGGCCTTTTCGACCGTGGCCGCCGTGTCGTGGATGTAGGCGATGCGGGCCGGGTCGTCCTCGGGGATGTGCCAGACGTGGGCGAGGAGGGCCGCGTGCAGGACCGTCGCGTCGAGGGTGCGCCAGGCGGCGGGTTGTCCGGTGGGGACGGTGCGGGACAGCAGCGCCGGGTCCGGGCGGTCGATGAGATGGAAGGCGCCGTCGCCCGCCAGCAGGAACGCGTTGCTCTCGCAGGCAGCGTCGGCCAGTGCCTCAAGGGCCTGCGGCAACGGGACGTCGAGACGGCGTACGCGGAACAGGCCGGCCACGGCGGACACGGCGTCCGCGACGGGCAGGTCGTGCAGGAGACGGTGGATGGCGCGGACGCGCAGAGGGTAGCGGGCCGTGTCGACGAGGAGGACGAGGCCGTAGTCCCAGGGGCTGGGGGAGGGGTGTTCCGCGCGCAGACGCCGGTAGGTGGCCCAGCGGTGGTGGCCGTCGGCGATCAGAGCCTGGTGCCGGGCCAGGTCGGACCGGACGTGGTCCAGGTCGGCGGGGGCGGTGATCGACCACAGGCGGTGGCGGAAGCCGTCCTCCGTGGTCGTCGCGAGCAGCGGGGGCTGTTCGGCGGTGCGCTCGACGACCTCGGCGGTGGCGGAAGCGCCGGCGGCGCCCCGATAGGTCAGGAGCAGGGGTTCCAGGTTCGCGGAGGTGGCGCGCATCAGGGCGGCGCGGTCGGCGACGACGTGGGGCATGACGTCCTCGTGCGGCAGGACCACGCCCTCCGAGGGTTCCGACAGACGCAGGGCGCCTATGACGCCGCGCTGGAGGAGACCGTCGCCGTCGCGCTGTTCGTAGACGTACAGGCCCGGCTCTGAATCGGCGGTCAGGACTCCGTCGGCCAGCCAGCGGCGCAGGGTGCGGGCCGCCTGGGCGTTGCGCTCTGCCGGGGTGGTGGCCTGGGGGAGGATCAGCCGGACGATGTTGTGCGGGTCCGCGGACTGGAGGTGGTGCACGCCGTCGGGGCGTACGACGACGTCGTACGGCGGTGAGGTCACGGCGGCCAGGGTGCCGACCCGGTCGGGGTCGTAACGCAGGCCTCGGAACGGGGTGAGTTCCAGGCCTCGGCGCGCCGTAGCTTCCGAGTGACCTGCTGAGTTCATCCCGGCATCGTACGTGTGTCAGTGGCATGCGGGATGATCGGGGGAAAGCCGTCGAACGAGGAGCGATGCGGAATGAGCCAGCGTGTCAGGACCAGGCCCGAGGGCAGTGGACAGGCCCTCAGCGAGGCGTACGACACGGCGCTCCTCGATCTGGACGGGGTGGTGTACGCCGGCGGGAACGCGATCGCGTACGCCGTCGACTCGCTCGCGACCGCGCGCGAGGGCGGGATGCGTCTCGCGTACGTCACCAACAACGCCCTGCGGACCCCGGACGCCGTGGCCGAGCATCTGACCGAGCTGGGCATACCGACGGGGGCGTCGGACGTGATCACCTCCGCCCAGGCGGTCGCGCGGCTGATCGCCGAGCGGGTGCCCTCCGGTGCGCGGGTGCTGGTGATCGGCGGTGAGGGGCTGCGGGTGGCGTTGCGTGAGCGCGGGCTCGAACCCGTGGAGTCGGCGGACGACGATCCGGCGGCGGTCGTCCAGGGATTCGGCGGCCCCGATCTGACGTGGAGTCGGTTCGCCGAGGCGTGCTACGCGATCGCGCGCGGGGTGCCGTGGTTCGCGTCCAACACCGACCTGACGATTCCGAGCGCACGGGGGATCGCGCCGGGCAACGGCGCGGCGGTGGAGGTCGTCCGGATCGCGACCGGTGCCGATCCCGAGGTGGCGGGCAAGCCGCTGCCTCCGATGCACCGGGAGACGATTCTGCGGACCGGCGCCGAGCGGCCGTTGGTGGTCGGGGACCGGCTGGACACGGACATCGAGGGGGCGTTCAACGGGGAGGTCGACTCGCTGCTCGTGCTGACCGGGGTGACGGACGGGCCGCAGCTGCTGGCCGCGCCGCCGCAGCACCGGCCGACGTATGTCGACGCCGATCTGCGGGGGTTGCTCACCGGGCAGCCGGAGGTCGTGGAGGCGGACGGCGGCTTCCGGTGCGGCGGCTGGGCGGCGAGGGCGGCGACCGCGGGGAGGCTCGAACTGGACGGTGACGGTGAGGCCTTGGACGGGCTGCGGGCCCTGTGCGCGGCGGCCTGGACGGCGGCCGGTGACGGAGTGTGCGAGCTGGACGGGGGGAAGGCACTGGCGCGGCTGGGTCTGTGAGTCGTAGGCCTGCCGTAGACCTCGGCCTGCCGTGGGTCAGGGCAGACGCCTCCGGGATCGTGGCTGGATGCGAGGGTAGGCTAACCTAACCGGGTGTTGGTCGACAGTCCTCCCGAACAGCGCGCGGGGAACGCCCCCGCGCCCCCGAACCGCCGGACGATACGAGCCGTCGGGTTGCTCGTCTCGGTCGTGCTGCTGGCCCTGGTCGCGGTGGCGAGCATCGCGGTCGGTGCCAAGGCACTGTCCGTGGGCGAGGTCTGGCACGGCCTGTTCGAGGATTCGGGAACGTACGCCGACGTCGTGGTCGCCGACCGGTTGTCACGGACCGTGCTGGGGGTGCTGGTCGGCGCCGCGCTCGGTCTGGCCGGTGCCGTACTGCAGGCGCTCACCCGCAACCCGCTGGCCGATCCCGGACTGCTCGGCATCAACGCGGGCGCGTCCGCCGCGGTCGTCACCGCCATCTCGTTCTTCGGCGTCACCTCGCTGACCGGCTATGTGTGGTTCGCCTTCCTCGGCGCGGCCGGGGTCGGGGCCATGGTCTGGTTCCTGGGCGGCAGCCGGGGTGCCACCCCGGTGCGGCTCGCGCTCGCCGGCACCGCGATCAGCGCCGCGCTCTACGGCTATCTCCAGGCCGTGATGATCCTGGACGACGCGGCGCTGAACAGGATGCGCTTCTGGACGGTCGGGTCGCTGTCGTCGGCGACCAATTCGATCATCGTGCAGGTGCTGCCGTTCCTGCTGGCCGGCTCGGTCCTCGCGCTCGCCCTGGCCCGGCCGCTCAACGCGGTGGCCATGGGCGACGACACCGCCAAGGCGCTGGGCGCCGACCTGAACCGCACCCGGGCGCTGTCCATGCTGGCCGCGACCGTGCTGAGCGGGGCCGCGACCGCCGCGTGCGGGCCGATCGTGTTCGTCGGGCTCATGATCCCGCACGTCGTACGGTCCTTCACCGGGCCCGACCTGCGCTGGATCCTGCCGTACGCGACCGTCCTGTCGCCCGTGCTGCTGCTGGGCGCCGACGTCCTCGGCCGGATCGTCGCGCGCCCCGCTGAGCTGCAGGTCGGCATCGTCACCGCGCTCATCGGCGGTCCCGTGTTCATCTTCCTCGTACGGCGGCGGAGGCTGGCCCAGCTGTGAAGACCAACCGTGCCCTCAGGACTCCGGGCGGGCTCTCGCTGCGGCTGGACGTCCGTGCCGTCGTCGTCATCGTCCTGCTGCTGGTCGCCGCGCTCGCCGCGAGCGTCGTGCTGATCGGCACCGGCGACTTCCCGATCTCGCCCGCCGACGTGCTCAGGACGCTGGCCGGCAACGGCAGTGTGAGCCAGGAGCTCATCATCCACGACCTGCGGCTGCCACGGGTCTTCGTAGGACTGCTGGTCGGCGCCTCGCTCGGACTCGGGGGTGCGCTGTTCCAGGCCATCTCCCGCAATCCGCTGGGCAGTCCGGACGTGCTCGGGCTCGGCCAGGGCGCGGCGGCCGGCGCACTGATCGTGATCGTGCTGATGGGCGGCACCGCGGAGCAGGTCACCGCCGGCGCCCTGCTGGGCGGTCTCGCGACCGGGATCGCCATCTACCTGCTCGCCTGGCGGCGGGGTGTGCACGGCTATCGACTGGTGCTGGTCGGTATCGGGGTGTCCGCGATGCTCACCGCGGTCAACAACTATCTGCTGACGCGGTCCGACCTCACCGACGCGGCCCGTGCCGTCGTCTGGATCACCGGCACGCTCGACGGCCGTGACTGGGACCAGGTGTGGCCTCTGCTCTGGCTGTGCGCCGTGCTCGTACCGCTGGTCCTCGCCAACGCGCGCGGGCTGCGGATGATGGAGATGGGCGACGACGTGTCGTACGCCCTGGGGGTGCGGGTCGAGCGGGTACGGATGCTGCTGCTGGTGGCCGCCGTCCTGCTCACCGCCACGGCCACCGCGGCCGCCGGGCCCATCAGCTTCGTCGCACTGACCGCGCCCCAGTTGGCCCGCCGTCTGACCCGCTCGCCCGGCCCGAACCTGCTGGCGTCCCTGTGCATGGGCGCCGCGCTCCTGGTCACCGCCGACTGGATCTCGCAGCGTGCCTTCGGGGCCGGGCAGCTGCCCGTGGGCGTGGTCACCGGTGTCCTCGGCGGCGTCTACCTGCTGTGGCTGCTGGTCATCGAACGCAGGGCGGGCCGGATATGAGCGCCGGCGGCAGCGCCGACCGCAACGCGGGCCTCGGGCCGACCAACCACTCGGGCCTCGGCATGAACAACCGAAGGAGCACTGTGAACCGCCTGTCCGCCGAGAACGTGACCCTCGCCTACGACCAGCGGGTCATCGCCGAGGAGTTGTCGGTGGAGATACCCGACAACTCCTTCACGGTGATCGTCGGTCCGAACGCGTGCGGCAAGTCCACCCTCCTGCGGGCACTGTCCCGGATGCTCAAGCCGAACCGGGGACGGGTGCTGCTCGACGGGCAGGTCATCCAGTCGATGCCGGCGAAGAAGGTCGCGCGCACCCTGGGCCTGCTGCCGCAGTCGTCGATCGCGCCCGACGGGATCACCGTCGCCGACCTGGTCGGCCGCGGCCGCTATCCGCACCAGGGCATCCTGCGGCAGTGGTCCACCGAGGACGAACGGGTCGTGCGGGAGTCGATGGCGCAGACGGGTGTCGCCGAACTCGCCGACCGGTATGTCGACGAGCTGTCCGGCGGCCAGCGCCAGCGCGTGTGGATCGCGATGGCGCTCGCCCAGCAGACCCCGCTGCTGCTGCTCGACGAGCCGACGACCTTCCTCGACATCCAGCACCAGATCGACGTCCTGGACCTGTGCGCGGAGCTGCACGAGGAGCAGGGGCGCACGCTGGTCGCCGTGCTGCACGACCTCAACCACGCCGCCCGGTACGCCACCCACCTGATCGCCCTGAAGAGCGGCCGGATCATCGCCGAGGGCGCGCCGAACGACATCGTCACCGCCGAGCTGGTCCAGGAGGTCTTCGGGCTGCGCTGTCAGGTCATCGACGACCCGGAGACGGGCACGCCGCTGGTGGTGCCGGCGGCGCGCAAGGTGCGGACGGCAGCGAAGAGCGTGAACGCGGAAGCGAAGGCCGTGAACAGCGAGCAGGCGAAGGCCGGGGCTAGAGAAGCTTCCTGAGGCGGAGCAGATCCCCGAAGCCCGCCTCCAGCCTCACGCGGCCCGAGGCCCAGGCCTTCGCGAAGTGCAGCTCGCCGCTGACCAGGTCCACCAGGTCGTCGCCCGCCATCGCGAGTCTGATCTCCGCCTTCTCAGGCGGTGGCCCCTGGACCGCGTCCGCCACCTCGATCCGGCCGCCGGTGAGCCGGCCGACGAAGGTGACGTCCAGGTCGGTGATGTGACAGCTCACCGAACGGTCCAGGGCCGCAGCCGTGCGGACGTCCCCTTCGGCGGACTGCATGTTGTCGGAGAGCTTCTCGAGTGCGGCGCGGCACTCCTCGATCGTGGCCATCGCGATCGACGGTACCCCAGGCCTTCGAGGTAGCGTCTTGGCATGAACGACGTAGTGCCGGAGACGGAGACCTCCCAGGAGCCCGTGGAGGCCGGGGAAACCGTGGAGGCCGGGGAAGCGGTGGAGCCCGAGCCCGGGTATGACCCCGCCGCGCCCGCCCCGCTGAACGTGCCCCGCGTCCCCACCGGCAACGCCGAGGTGGACGCCCAGCTCGCGCGGCTCGGCGACGCCGACCACCTCGCCACGGACGGACACATGGAGGTGTACGAGGATGTACACCGGGGGCTGCGCGACGCGCTCACCGCGCTCGACGCACGCCCGGGACCTCCGGCGCCCCCGCCGCCGTACCGGACGCCGTCACACCAGACGCCGTCGCACCAGAGCAGGAGCTGAACCGAACGTGGCAGGAGTCGCACGTCGCCGTCTCGACGCGGAGCTGGTCCACCGGAAGCTCGCGCGTTCGCGCGAACACGCCAGCCAGCTGATCGCCGCCGGGCGGGTCAGCGTCGGCAAGATCGTCGCGACCAAGCCGGCCACGCAGGTGGAGACGGCGGCGGCGATCGTCGTCTCCACCGACGACAGCGATCCCGGATACGTCTCCCGCGGCGGCCACAAGCTCGCCGGCGCGCTGGAGACCTTCGTACCGCAGGGCCTGCTCGTGAAAGGCCGGCGGGCGCTGGACGCCGGCGCGTCGACCGGCGGTTTCACGGATGTCCTGCTGCGGGCGGGGGCCGCGCACGTCGTCGCCGTGGACGTCGGATACGGACAACTCGCCTGGTCTCTTCAGAGCGATGAACGCGTCACCGTCAAGGATCGTACGAACGTACGCGAGTTGACGCTCGCAGCGATCGATGGGGAGCCAGTGGATCTTGTAGTGGGGGATCTGTCCTTCATTCCGCTCGGCCTGGTGCTGCCCGCCTTGGTGCGGTGCGTGAAACCGGACGCCGATCTGGTGATGATGGTCAAGCCGCAGTTCGAGGTGGGCAAGGAGCGGCTGGGCAGCGGGGGAGTCGTACGGAGTCCGCAGCTGCGCGCCGAGGCCGTGCGCGCGGTGGCGGGGCGGGCCGGGGACCTGGGGCTCGGTGTGCGCGGTGTCACCGCCAGTCCGCTGCCCGGGCCGGCGGGGAATGTCGAATACTTTCTGTGGCTGCGGTCGGGTGCACCCGAACTGGACCCGGCCGACGTCGACCGTGCAGTTGCGGAGGGGCCGCGTTGAGCCAGAACCGAGCTCGTACTGTTTTCCTGCTTGCCCACACCGGGCGGCCCGCGGCGATCCGCAGCGCCGAACTGGTGGTGAAGGGACTGCTGCGCGAGGGTATCGGCGTACGCGTCCTGGAGGCGGAGGCGCAGGACCTGCCGCTGCCCGAGGAGGTGGTGCTGGTCAAGGAGGCCACTGCGCAGTGCCTCGACGGGTGCGAGTTGCTGATCGTGCTCGGGGGTGACGGGACGCTGCTGCGGGGCGCCGAGTTCGCCCGGGCGTCCGGGGTGCCGATGCTCGGAGTCAACCTGGGACGCGTGGGCTTCCTCGCGGAGGCCGAACGGGACGACCTCGACAAGGTCGTCGAGCGGGTGGCGACGAAGGCGTACGAGGTCGAGGAACGGATGACCGTCGACGTCGTCGTGCATCGCAACGGCGACATCGTGCACACGGACTGGGCGCTGAACGAGGCGGCGGTGCAGAAGGTCTCCGCGGAGAAGCTGCTCGAGGTCGTGCTGGAGATCGACGGGCGGCCGGTGACCGGGTTCGGGTGTGACGGGATCGTGCTGTCCACTCCCACCGGGTCCACGGCCTATGCGTTCTCGGCGGGCGGGCCGGTGGTGTGGCCCGAGGTCGAGGCGTTGCTGATGGTGCCGATCAGTGCGCACGCGCTGTTCGCGAAGCCGTTGGTCACGTCGCCGGATTCCGTGCTGGCCGTGGAGGTCCTGCCGCACATTCCGCCGGGCGTGCTGTGGTGTGACGGGCGGCGGACCGTGGAGTTGCCGCCGGGAGCACGGGTCGAGGTGCGGCGCGGGGCTGTGCCGGTGCGGCTGGCCCGGCTGCACCATGCTTCGTTCACGGACCGGCTGGTGGCGAAGTTCGCGTTGCCGGTGTCCGGGTGGCGAGGGGCACCGCACTAGCGCTCTGCAGGGGTGGATCGCGTGGGGGCGGAGCCGCACATCGACACGGCTCCGCAGCCCTGGGCAGCTCCACTCGGCCGAGTGACATTGTGCGGTCGGTGCGCATTCGTTACCTGCACCTTCACACAACAGGACCGGGGGCCGTCGCCCTTTCCCTCCCCGACCTCGTAAGGTCGTGTCCGTGTTGGAGGAGATGCGGATACGGTCGCTCGGAGTCATCGACGACGCGGTCGTCGAGCTGTCGCCAGGATTCACCGCTGTCACGGGTGAGACGGGTGCCGGCAAGACCATGGTGGTCACCAGCCTCGGCCTGCTCCTGGGCGGGCGGGCGGATGCGGCGCTCGTGCGGATCGGGGCCGAGAAGGCGGTCGTGGAGGGGCGGATCAGCGTGTCCGCCGGTGAGTCGGCCGTGGTGCGGGCCGAGGAGGCCGGCGCGGAGCTCGACGACGGGGCGTTGCTGATCAGCCGTACCGTTTCCGCCGAAGGACGGTCCCGGGCGCACCTCGGCGGGCGCAGTGTGCCGGTGGGGTTGCTGGCCGAGCTGGCCGACGACCTGGTGGCCGTGCACGGGCAGACCGACCAGCAGGGGCTGCTGAAGCTGTCCCGGCAGCGGCAGGCGCTGGACCGGTACGCGGGGGACGCGGTCGCGGTGCCGCTGGCCAAGTACGCGGAGGCCTACCGGCGGCTGCGAGCCGTGTCGGTGGAGCTGGAGGAGATCGTCACCCGGGCCCGTGAGCGGGCTCAGGAAGCCGACATGCTGCGGTACGGGCTCGACGAGATCGCCGGGGTGGAACCGCGCGCCGGGGAGGACGTGGAGCTGGCGGAGGAGGCGGAGCGGCTCGGCCACGCCGAGGCGCTGTCGTCCGCCGCGACGGCCGCCCACGCCGCGCTCGCCGGCAATCCGGAGGACCCCGAGGGCATCGACGCGGCGACCCTCGTCGCGGGGGCGCAGCGGGCCCTGGACGCCGTACGGTCGCACGACCCGGAGCTGGCCGCGCTCGCCGACCGGATCGGGGAGATCGGGATCCTGCTCGGCGATGTGGCGGGCGAGCTCGCCGGGTACGCCGACGATCTGGACGCCGATCCGCTGCGGCTGTCCGCGGTGGAGGAACGGCGGGCCGCGCTGACCGCGCTGACGCGGAAGTACGGCGAGGACGTCGCCTCGGTGCTGGCGTGGGCCGAGCAGAGCGCCGCGCGGCTCACCGAGCTGGACGGCGACGACGACCGGATCGACGAGCTGACCGCCGAACGGGACGCGCTGCGGGCCGAACTGGGCGGGTTGGCGCAGGCGTTGACCGACGCGCGGACCGAGGCCGCCGAGCGGTTCGCGGCCGCCGTCACCGCCGAGCTGGCCTCGCTGGCGATGCCGCACGCGCGCGTGTCCTTCGACATCCGGCAGACCGAGGACCCGGAGGGCGTCGAGGTCGGCGGACGCGCGGTCGCTTACGGGCCGGCCGGTGTCGACGAGGTCGAGTTGCTGCTGGCCCCGCATCCGGGGGCGCCGCCCCGGCCCATCGCCAAGGGCGCGTCCGGGGGTGAGCTGTCGCGGGTGATGCTGGCGGTGGAGGTCGTCTTCGCGGGGACCGACCCGGTGCCGACGTACCTCTTCGACGAGGTCGACGCCGGCGTCGGCGGCAAGGCCGCGGTGGAGATCGGGCGGCGGCTGGCCCGGCTGGCGAAGACCGCGCAGGTCGTCGTCGTCACGCATCTGCCCCAGGTGGCCGCCTTCGCCGACCGGCAGTTGCTGGTGGAGAAGACCAGCGACGGTTCCGTGACCCGGTCCGGGGTGAAGGTGCTGGAGGGCGAGGAGCGGATCCGGGAGCTGTCCCGGATGCTCGCCGGACAGGAGGACTCGGAGACGGCCCGGGCACACGCGGAGGAGCTGCTGGCCACGGCACGCGCCGAGGTGTAGGGCCGAGGTGACACTCCGACCTGCGCGCCGGAGCGCGGCGGCACTGCGACCGGCACGTCGGCGTGGTGCAGGTCCTGCGGGCTTCGGCCCGCGGCGGCGTCAGGCGTCCGCGCACACCGACTCACCGGCCGGCCGCCCCGGCCGTCCGTCCCGACCCCGTTGACGGAGGCACCCGTGCCCTGGTCCGACCACGCCATCTGGTGGCACGTCTATCCCCTGGGCTTCCTGGGCGCCGAACGCGCCGCCCTGCCCCCGGGCGAGCCGCCGCGTCACCGACTCCCGATGCTGACCGGCTGGCTGGACCACCTGGTGGGGCTGGGCTGCAACGGCCTCGCCCTCGGCCCGGTCTTCGCCGCCGAGACCCATGGCTACGACACGGTCGACCATTTCCGGATCGACCCCCGCCTCGGCACCGAGGACGACCTGACCGAGCTGATCCAGAGCGCGGCCGACCGTGGGGTGCGGGTGCTGCTGGACGGCGTCTTCAACCACGTCGGCCGTTCCTTCGGCCCGTTCGCCGATGTGGAGCGGAGCGGCTCCGCCTCTCCGTACGCGAACTGGTTCGTCCCCGAGGGCGACGACTTCCGCACCTTCGAGGGACACGGCCACCTGGTCGCCCTCAACCACGCCGACCCCGCCGTCGCCGACCATGTGGTCGCCGTCCTCGACCACTGGCTGGAGCGGGGTGTCTCCGGCTGGCGGCTGGACGCCGCCTACGCCGTGCCGCGGCCCTTCTGGCGCACCGTCACCGACCGGGTGCGGGCACGGCATCCCGAGGCGTGGTTCTGCGGGGAGGTCATCCACGGGGACTACGCCGCGTACGTCACGGAGGGCGGCCTTGACTCCGTCACGCAGTACGAGCTGTGGAAGGCGGTCTGGAGTTCGCTCAACGACACCAACCCGCACGAACTGGCCTGGACGCTCGGGCGCCACAACGCCCTGCTCGACACCTTCGTACCGCAGACGTTCGTCGGGAACCACGACGTCACCCGGATCGCCAGCCGGCTGCACGAGCCCCGGCATCTGGCGCACGCTCTCACCGTGCTGTTCACCGTCGGCGGGATCCCGTCCGTGTACGCGGGCGACGAGCGTGCCTGGCGGGGCGTCAAGGAGGAGCGGGAGGGCGGGGACGACGCCGTCCGCCCGGCGTTCCCCGCCGATCCCGGCGACCTGGGCTCCGACCACCTGTGGGTGGAACAGCTCCATCAGTCACTGGTGGGGCTGCGCCGGCGCAACCCCTGGCTGGTGCGGGCCCGGACCCAGGTCCACACCCTCGACGACACGGTGCTCACCTACGTCCTCACGGATCCCGGAAGCGATGCCGCCGTCGCGGTCGGCCTCAACTTCGGTACGGCGCCCGCGACCGGAGCGGTCCCGGCCGCGCCCTGGACCCCTGCCGCGGGGGACGGCGGCGTCGACGCGCGGTCCGGGACGGTGTCCTTGCCGGGCCTGGGCTGGTCCGTGGCGACCGTCCCGTAAGCCGTGCTGCCCGCGGATCTGAGGGAGCGCGCGATGGTCGGCGACACCGGGGCACACGCGCTGGGCGCGACTCTGGGGGCCGCCGCCGTCGCGGGCCGGGGGCGTGCGGGGTTGGCCGTGCACGCCGCCGCGCTCGTCGCGGCCGCCGTGTACGGGGACAAGGTGAGCGCGGCGGCGAGGCTGACGCGAGGAGCCTTCCGTACGCGTATCCGTACGGAACCCGGGTCTCTTCACTCGTGTGAGTGACCCCACTCGCCGAACCGCCCGGCCGCCCGACCTCCGGCGTTCCCGGAACACCCGTACGGCCTGGCATCCTTGGCGTAGAACGCAGTACGCGTAGGAAGCGCGCGGTACACCTCCCGCTCGGCACCTTCTGTACGTTTCCTCGTGACCGCCCGACCCGAACCAGGAGCCCCGGCCACGTGACCCCCGTGAGCAGCCACTCACCGCACGGCCAGGCGCCGCTGCGCACCGTGCAGGTGCTCGGCGGAGGCAACGCCGGCAGCAGCGCGCATGTGCGCTCCCTGGCCACCGGGCTGGTGGCGCGGGGCGTGCGGGTCACGGTGTGCGCCCCCGTCGAGGCCGATCACGCCTACGACTTCACCGGCGCCGGTGCCGAACACGTCCACGTGCCGCGCAGCAGCGACCCGGCCTCCGTCGCCGCGCTGCGCCAGGCGTGCACCCATGCCGACCTGGTGCACGCCCACGGACTGCACGCCTCCTTCCGCGCCGTGCTCGCGCTCAGCGGGCGGCACACCCCGCTCGTCGTCACCTGGCACGACCGGGCGTACGCCGAGGGTGCGCGGGCTCACTTCCTGCGCCTGCTGGAGCGGCGGGTGGTGAAGACCGCCGCCGTGGTGCTCGGCACCACCTCGACCCTCGTCGACCGGGCCCGCCGGACGGGCGCGCGGGACGCGCGGCTCGCCGCCGTGGCGCTGCCCGGTCCCCGCGAGGCTTTCGAGCCGGAGGATCCCGACCGGCTGCGGCCCAAGGTGCGGGCCGAACTCGGCGCCACCGGACGCCCGTTGCTGATGGCCGTCGGCTCCCTCGACCGGCACCGGGGCTACGACACACTGCTGGACGCCGCCCGCGCGTGGCGGCGCCTCGACCCCGTACCACTGGTCGCGATCGCCGGAGAGGGGCCGTTGCGCGCCGAGTTGCAGCAGCGGATCGAGGACGAGCGACTGCCGGTCCGGCTCATCGGCCGGAGGGACGACGCCACCGAGTTGCTCGCCGCCGCCGACCTCGCCCTCCTGCCGAGCGGCGGGGAGTCGCGGTCCGTGCTCGCCCAGGAGGCCCTGCACGCGCGCGTGCCGCTCGTCGCCGCGGCCTGCGGCGCCGTCCCCGAACTCGTCGGCGACGCGGCCGAACTCGTCCCGGCGGGGGACGCGGAGGCCCTCGCGGACGCGGTGGTACGGCTGCTCGACGATCCCGAGCGCCAGGAACTGCTCCGGGACAAGGGCCTGCGCCAGGCGGCCACCTGGCCCACCGAGGACGAGACCGTCGCCCAAGTGCTCAGTGTGTACGACGAGCTGACCCAGCCGCGTCCCCTGATCTAGGAAGCCGGCACCAGCCTGCGGGCCCGCAGGGCCAGGCTCAACGCCAGCACCGTCTGCGGATCGTCCAGGTCGCTACCCAGCAACTCGCCGATGCGGGCGAGGCGGTTGTACAGGGTCTGCCGGTTGAGGTGGAGCTCGCGGGCGGTCTCCGCCTTGCGGCCCGCGTGGGCCAGGTAGGTCTCCAGGGTGGGCAGCAGCGGCGGCCTCGAGCGGTGGTCGTGGTCGCGGACGGGCCCGATCGCCCGGTCCACGAAGGCCGCCAGGTCCGGGTGTTCGCGCAGCCGCCACAGCAGCAGGTCGATGTCGAGGCGGCGGGCGTCGTACCAGGGACGGTCGGACAGACCCTGGGCCGCGGTCGCCGTCTCCGCCGCGTGCCTGAGGCCCGCCGAGGCCGCCGCCCAGCCGCCGGCCACCCCGACGACCACCACCGGCGGCCGTGCCCCCGGCCGCTGCATCCCGGCCCGCTCCACACCCGCCCGCAGCGCCGCCGCCACCCGGTCCGCGACGGCCGGCCGTTCCGTCTCCGTACGCAGGCCCAGCAGCAGCGGGACCCGGCCCTCGACGGGCCGTACGCCCAACAGGACCGGCACGCCCACCGACGCCAGCTCCTCCGCGACCGCGCGCGCCAGGACCGCCCAGCCGCCGCCCGGGGCCAAGGTGTCCGCGAGCCGCATCACGACGGGCAGCAGCGGGCCGGCACCCGGCTTGAAGCCGAGCACACGCGCCTGCGCGGGGGCGTCCTCCGGGGCGATACGGCCCTCGGCGAGGTCGGTCAGGAAGTCGCCCCGCCCCCGCGCCGCCAGTTCCTCCTCCTGCCGGGCCTGCATCAGGACCACCGCCAGGAGGCCCGCGGCCCGTTCGGCGGCCATCCGGTGCACGAGGGCCAGCCGGTCCCGTACGGGCAGCAGGACCAGCCGGGCGCGGACCGCACCCGTGCCCGGACCGCCGCCCGGCACGTCCACCAGGACGGAACCGGCCGGCGGGGTGTCCTGGTGCTGGCCGCGCAGCCCCTCCCACACCTGGAGCGGGTCCGCGCCCTCGGGGCCCGCCCCGGCGGCGTACAGGAGCCGGCCGTCCGTGGTCTCCAGGAAGACCGGGTTGCCGCTGAAGTCGGCCAGGATCCCGAGGACCTGCGGCACCCCGCCGCCGCCCAGCAGGGCCTCGGTGCAGCGGCGGTGCACCTCCTCCGCCCGCTGGAGCAGGGCGTAGTGGCCGTTGACGATCTCGGTGTGGACCTCCTCGGTGACCGTCACGAACGGCACCTCGCGGTGCAGTTGGACCAGCGGGAGACCGGCCGCGCGTGCCGTGTCGACCAGCGCCGCGGGCAGCCGGGTGAAACGGGGTCCGAGTTCCACGACCAGGGCGGCGATACCGCGCTCGGCCAGGGTGCGGACGAACGCGCGCTGGTCGGCCGGGCGGGTGCCGAGGCCGTACCCCGTGGTGAGCAGCAGTTCGCCGCCCTTGAGCAGCGAGGCGATATGGGGCACCTCGCCCGCGTGCACCCAGCGCACGGTGCGCCCCAGCCGGTCCGCGCCCGCGAGGACCTCGGGCAGGCCGCTGCGCAGGCCGGGCAGCTCCAGCGCGCGCTGGACGGTGATCCCGGCGCCCTGGCTCTCGAATCGGTGGTCCGTGCCGCTGTCCATGCAGCGGACGCTACCCGCGCACCCCTTCCGGTGACATCTCCGGCGGCCACGGCAATGATCACCGCATGCTTGGGACGCGTGCCGTCGGGTAGCGGCGGGCCATGGACATCAGCGTGGTCGCCGTGGGGCGCGAGGACGACAGTCCGGTCGACGAGCCGTTGCGGGTGGCGGTCCTCGCCGACCGGCTCGGATACCGCGAGGTGTGGGCCGGGGAGGGACCGACCTGGGACTCCTTCGTCCTGGCCACGGCCATCGGACAGGCCACCGAGCGGGTCGCGCTGACGGCCGGACCGGTGCCGGTGTCCGTGCGGGACGCCTACACGATCGCCCGCGGTGTCGCGGGGGTCTCGGTGGTCACCGGCCGGCCGGTCGGGGTCGCGCTGGGCACCTCCAGCAAGCGGGTCGTCGAGGGCGTGCACGGCCGGCCCCGGGAGCGGCCCGCCGCGGCGCTGGAGGAGAGCGCGGCCGCCCTGCGCGGACTGCTGCACACGGCCGTGGGCGAGCCGGTCGTACCCGGCAGCACCTTCCACCGCCGTCTGGCACCGCCCGGCGGGCCGCTCACCGTGGCCGCCTTCGGTGACCGTGCGATCGCCACGGCCGCCGCGCACGCCGACCGGATGCTGCTGGACATCGTCTCCCCGGAGCAGGTGACGGCCCTGCGGGCGAAGCTGCTCGCGGCGGCCGAGCGGGCGGGGCGTACCCCGCCGAGGCTGGCAGCGTGGCTGCCCGCGGCCGTCGACCCGGAACCGGAGTCCCTGGCCCAGGTGCTGGGCAGCATCGCCGGATATCTGACCGTGCCGGGCTACCGCGACATGTTCACCGCGGCGGGCCTCGGCGAGGCGGTCGAACTGGCCGCGGCCGGCGCCGACCGCAAGAGCCTGGTGCGCGCGCTGCCACCGCGCGCCGCCGGCACGGTCGCCCTGGTGGGCGATCCCGGCACCGTACGGGCGCGCATCGACGCCTACGCCGAGGCCGGGCTCGACGAGATCGCCCTGGTGCCGGCCACGGCGGGAGACCCGGCGGGGGAGCGGACCCTGACGGCTCTCGGGCCGGCCTGACGGCTGCTCCTCGAGGCAGCCCTCAGGCAGGCCGGATGTTGTGGTTGAAGCGGAACACGTTGTCGGGGTCGTAGCGCCGCTTCACCCGTGCCAGCCGCTGGGCGTTCTTCGCACCCAGGCCGGCGATCACGCGGTCCGCGCCCTCGTCGCCGATGAAGTTGAGGTGGACCGCGCCGGTGCTCCACGGCCGCACGGCGGCGCGGACGTCCCGGACCCACTGGACGGCGCGTTCGTCGTCGGCCGGGTCCTCCCAGGCCGCGAACGGGTGCACCGCCCACCGGGCGTCCCGGTACGGCACGGGGTACTCCCGCGGTCCGTCGGCGATCGCGCCGCCCTGCGGGAACAGCATGTGCTGGGTGTCGGTGGGCACCGGCATGGAGCGGGCGCGGCCGCAGAAGGCGTCCACGAAGTCGTCGGGCGCGTCGGCCGTGAACTCCACCGACCAGTGGTTCCGCAGCCCGGGCGGATCGTCGAACATCGTCTGGAAGTCGGCGTACGGGATCTCGGTGACGACCTCCGTCTCGTGCGGCAGCGCCAGCAGGGGCTCGGCGAGCTTGCGCATGGCCTCCTCGGCACCCGCGTACGCCAGCAGCGCGCCGCACACCAGCGTGCCGACCAGGTGCGGCGGGACGAACTCCGCGGGCGGGCCCGTGAGATAGAGGATTCCGCCGGAGGCCTCGACGGGGGCGGCGGTGATCAGTTCGCGGTAGGTGCGCACGACCTCGGGTCCGGCCTCCGGGAGGTACAGCACCAATGCGATGGAGAACTCGGGCAGTTCGTGCAGCGCGAGGGTGAGGGCGGTGGCGATGCCGAAGTTGCCGCCGCCCCCGTGCAGCGCCCAGAACAATTCCGGGTTTTCGTCGGCGCTCGCGTGCACCCGGCTGCCGTCGGCGGTGACCAGTTCCACACCGAGCAGGTTGTCGACGGCGAGTCCGCAGGAGCGGTCCAGCCAGCCGGTGCCGCCGCCGAGGACGAAGCCGCCGACGCCGATGGTGGAGGCCCGGCCGCCGGTGGTGGCGAGGCCGTACGGCTGGGTGGCCCCGTCGAGGTCGCTCATCGTGGCACCGCCGCCGACCCGGATCGCCTCGGCCGCCGGATCGACGGTGGTCCCCCGCATATGACGCAGGTCGACCACCACTCCGCCGTCGTTGAGCGCCGTCCCCGCCACGCTGTGCCCGCCTCCGCGCACCGCGACCGGCAGGTCGAGTTCCCGGGCGAAGCGCACCGAGCGCACCACATCGGCCTCGTCCACGCACTGCGCGATCACCCCGGGCCGCCGGTCGATCATGCCGTTGTAGACGGCCCGGGCCTCGTCGTATCCGAAGTCGCCCGGGGCGAACACGTCGCCGGCCAGATCCTCGCGCAACGCGATCAGGGCCGCGCCCGCCTTCGAGAGGGAAGCCATGGCCGCCCCCTTTCACAAAGGGGCAATATGTCTGCTTCCAGCCTAGTGCCCCGGCCTGCACCGTTCGCCCCGCCGCGACGCCCGGCACGCCCTCTCGCCGCACCGGCCGAAAGCCCAAGTACGTGCGGTACGAGGGCTTCCGGCCGGCACTCCTCCGGAGGGGGACCCCCAGAGCACGCACCGAACGCCGCTCCTCGACCCGTGCGACGGGCAAACGTTCCCGCCGGGGCACTCGGCGGGCGCGGCGCCGAGGTCGCGCTCAGCCGCCGTACGCCCCCGAAGCCGTCAGCCGCAGTGCCGTGTCGATCAGCGGAACGTGGCTGAAGGCCTGCGGGAAGTTGCCGACCTGACGCTTCAGGCGCGGGTCCCACTCCTCGGCCAGCAGACCGAGGTCGTTGCGCAGCGACAGCAGCTTCTCGAACAGCTTGCGGGCCTCGTCGACGCGGCCGATCATCGCGAGGTCGTCCGCCATCCAGAACGAGCAGGCGAGGAAGGCGCCCTCGTCGCCGGGCAGGCCGTCGACGCCCTCGTTCTCGCCCGAGGTCGGGTAGCGCAGGATGAAGCCGTCCGCGGTGGACAACTCGCGCTGGATCGCCTCGATGGTGCCGATGACGCGCTTGTCGTCGGGCGGCAGGAAGCCCATCTGCGGGATCAGCAGCAGGGAGGCGTCCAGTTCCTTGGAGCCGTAGGACTGCGTGAAGGTGTTGCGCTCCTTGTCGTAGCCCCGCTCGCACACGTCCCGGTGGATGTCGTCGCGCAGTTCGCGCCACTTCTCCAACGGGCCGTCGGCGTCGCCGGACTCGATCAGCTTGATCGTGCGGTCCACGGCCACCCAGGCCATGACCTTGGAGTGCACGAAGTGGCGGCGCGGGCCGCGCACCTCCCAGATGCCCTCGTCCGGCTCGTCCCAGTGCTGTTCCAGGTAGCGGATGAGCTTGAGCTGGAGCAGCGAGGCGTAGTCGTTGCGGGCCAGACCCGTCATGTGGGCCAGGTGCAGGGCCTCGGTGACCTCGCCGTACACGTCCAGCTGGAGCTGGTGCGCGGCGCCGTTGCCGACCCGGACCGGCCCGGAGTTCTCGTAGCCGGGCAGCCAGTCCAGCTCGGCCTCGCCCAGCTCCCGCTCGCCCGCGATGCCGTACATGATCTGCAGGTTCTCCGGATCGCCGGCGACGGCCCGCAGCAGCCACTCGCGCCAGGCGCGGGCCTCCTCGCGGTAGCCGGTGCGCAGCAGCGACGAGAGGGTGATCGCCGCGTCCCGCAGCCAGGTGTAGCGGTAGTCCCAGTTGCGGACGCCGCCGATCTCCTCCGGCAGGGAGGTGGTGGGCGCGGCGACGATGCCGCCCGTGGGGGCGTACGTGAGGGCCTTCAGCGTGATCAGCGAGCGGACGACCGCCTCGCGGTAGGGACCGTGGTACGTGCAGTGCTCGACCCACTCCCGCCAGAAGTCCTCTGTGGCCTCCAGCGACTGCTCGGGCTCCGGCAGCGGTGGCGGCTGCTTGTGCGAGGGCTCCCAGGAGATGGTGAACGCGATCCGCTCACCCGGGGCGACCGTGAAGTCGGCGTACGTCGTCAGCGACTTGCCGTAGGTCTCGGCCTCCGTGTCGAACCACACGGAGTCCGGGCCCGCGACGGCCACCGTACGGCCCTCGTGCTTGTGCACCCACGGGACGACCCGGCCGTAGGAGAACCGCATGCGCAGGGCCGAGCGCATGGGGACGCGGCCCGAGACGCCCTCCACGATCCGGATCAGCTGCGGGGCACCGTCACGCGGGGGCATGAAGTCGGTCACACGGACCGTGCCGCGGGGGGTGTCCCACTCGGATTCCAGGATCAGGGAGTCGCCGCGGTAGCCGCGCCGGGCCGCGGTGGGCGGCTCGGCGTCGGACGCGTGGGCCGGGCCGATCCGCCAGAAGCCGTGTTCCTCGGTGCCCAGCAGACCGGCGAAGATGGCATGCGAGTCGAAGCGGGGCAGGCACAGCCAGTCCACTGTGCCGTCCCGGCAGACCAGGGCAGCGGTCTGCATGTCTCCGATGAGTGCGTAGTCTTCGATGCGCCCGGCCACGTGCAACTCCAGTCGAACGGCCACGTCGCCCCCCATATGCGGAGGGCTGTCGCTAGTGCGGTCAAGGGGTCTTTGTCATGCGTCGTTGAGCGGTGAATCAAAACAGTCATGCTGCTGTGAGGCAAAACGGCAACTGTTACTCAACGGTCTGACGAGCTCTCGTTGTTCCGGGAGATACGGGCGGGGGTGGTGCCGTCTTCCCGGCCGGGCTCGGCAGCGAGTGTCCGAGCAGGATACGACGCACGTAGATGATCTGCGTGCCGCTCCGGGCAACGCGGGTGAGCCGAACGGGTGAGCAACGGGTGAGAAATGAGTCGTCCCGGGCGGGTCTGTGTCGACCCGTGCGCGGAGCGTGGCCGGAAGCCATCTCCCCCGGGCGCTGATACCCTGGTAGCCCGTGGACCGGTGGGCACGAAACCCCCGAACCGCAGCGACGGCACCCCCGGAAACCTCCGGCACAAGCCCCTGGTGAAAGCCTCCGGGAAGCCGCACCGCACCTCCAGACCGCGACCACGGGAGCCCCCTCTTGGCCATGCCGCCCGCTGCTTTCCGAAACAGCACAGCCACGACGACCAAGCACATCTTCGTCACCGGGGGTGTCGCCTCCTCGCTCGGCAAGGGACTGACGGCCTCCAGCCTCGGCATGCTGCTCAAGGCCCGTGGTCTGCGTGTCGTGATGCAGAAGCTCGACCCGTACCTGAACGTCGACCCCGGCACGATGAACCCCTTCCAGCACGGTGAGGTGTTCGTCACCAACGACGGCGCCGAGACGGACCTGGACATCGGCCACTACGAGCGCTTCCTCGACCGCGACCTCGACGGCTCCGCCAACGTCACCACCGGTCAGGTCTACTCGACGGTGATCGCCAAGGAGCGCCGCGGCGAGTACCTGGGCGATACCGTCCAGGTCATCCCGCACATCACCAACGAGATCAAGCACCGCATCCGCCGCATGGCGACGGACGAGGTGGACGTCGTGATCACCGAGGTCGGCGGCACCGTCGGCGACATCGAGTCGCTGCCGTTCCTGGAGACCGTCCGCCAGGTCCGGCACGAGGTCGGCCGTGACAACGTCTTCGTCGTCCACATCTCGCTCCTGCCGTACATCGGTCCCTCGGGGGAGCTGAAGACGAAGCCGACCCAGCACTCGGTTGCGGCTCTTCGGAACATCGGTATTCAGCCAGACGCCATCGTGCTGCGGTGCGACCGCGAGGTGCCCACCGCGATCAAGCGCAAGATCTCGCTGATGTGCGACGTCGACGAGGCCGCCGTGGTCGCCTGCCCCGACGCCCGCTCGATCTACGACATCCCGAAGACCGTGCACGGCGAGGGCCTGGACGCCTACGTGGTCCGCAAGCTGGACCTGGCCTTCCGCGACGTGGACTGGACGACCTGGGACGACCTGCTCGACCGCGTCCACAACCCCGACCACGAGGTCACCCTCGCCCTGGTCGGCAAGTACATCGACCTGCCCGACGCCTACCTCTCGGTCACCGAGGCGCTGCGCGCCGGCGGTTTCGCCAACAGGGCCCGCGTGAAGATCAAGTGGGTCACCTCGGACGACTGCAAGACCCCGGCCGACGCCAGGGCGCAGCTGCAGGACGTCGACGGCATCTGCATCCCCGGCGGCTTCGGCGACCGCGGTGTGCTCGGCAAGGTCGGCGCGATCCGCTACGCCCGCGAGAACAGGATCCCGCTGCTCGGCCTCTGTCTCGGCCTGCAGTGCATCGTGATCGAGGCCGCGCGCCACCTCGCCGACATCTCCGACGCCAACTCCACCGAGTTCGACCCGGCCACGGCCCACCCGGTCATCTCCACCATGGCCGAGCAGCTCGACATCGTCGCCGGTGAGGGCGACATGGGCGGCACCATGCGCCTGGGCATGTACCCGGCCAAGCTCGCCGAGGGCTCCATCGTGCGCGAGGTGTACGACGGCAAGGAGTACGTCGAGGAACGCCACCGGCACCGCTACGAGGTGAACAACGCCTACCGCGCGGAGCTGGAGAAGAAGGCGGGCATCCAGTTCACCGGCACCTCGCCGGACGGCAAGCTCGTCGAGTACGTCGAGTACCCGCGCGAGGTCCACCCCTACCTGGTCGCCACCCAGGCCCACCCGGAGTTGCGCTCGCGCCCGACGCGTCCGCACCCGCTGTTCGCCGGACTCGTGAAGGCGGCGGTCCAAAGGGCCGAGGCGGCGCGGGAGAATTCGAAGTAACACACCAGTTGTACGGTGGCCGGGGTGCAAACCTTCAAAGGTTGGGCACCCCGGCTGCTTCTCGTATGTGGCTCGCGTACGTCTGGAAGGACAGAGCATGACGATCAAGGACACCCCCGAGGAGTGGGAGATCCGGGCGACGGAGACCCCCTTCGTGGGCAACAAGACCTCCGTCCGCACGGACGAGGTGGTCATGCCCGACGGCTCGGTGGTGCGGCGCGACTACCAGGTCCACCCCGGCTCGGTGGCCGTCCTCGCCCTCGACGCCGAGGACCGCGTCCTGCTCATCAAGCAGTACCGCCACCCGGTGCGGCGGAAGCTGTGGGAGATCCCGGCCGGCCTGCTCGACGTGCCCGGCGAGAACCCGCTGCACGCCGCCCAGCGCGAGCTGTACGAGGAGGCGCACGTCAAGGCCGAGGACTGGCGGGTGCTGACCGACGTCTACACCACGCCCGGCGGCTGCGACGAGGCCGTACGGATCTTCCTCGCGCGCGACCTGTCCGAGGCCGACCAGGAGCGCTTCGAGGTGGAGGACGAGGAGGCCGACATGGAGCACGCGCGCGTGCCGGTCGATGAGCTCGTCCGGGGTGCGCTCGCCGGCGAACTGCACAACAACTGCCTCGTCGTGGGCGTGCTGTCGCTGGTCGCCGCACGGAGCGGCGACGGCCTCGACGCGCTGCGTCCCGCGGACGCGCCGTGGCCGGCGCGTCCGTTCGACTCCTGAACCCGTCCGGCGATCCGCCGCCGCTCCCTCGGCCATCGCACGCGCCCACCCATGTCCCAATTCTGCGGTCTGACGATCTGCTGATCCGATCGGGGGACGTGTCCGCCGCGCTCGGACCGGAACGTAGCAGAGCGTGAACTAGGCTCAGGAAACGCCCGAACCGGAGTCCCGGCGGGCTTGCGCGTGCGGTGTGGGACGGGAGTGTGGCCCGTGACGGATCAGGCGGTGGACGCAGACGGTGTACGGCTGTCGGCACAGGACCCCGCGGAGAGCCAATTCCTCGGCCGCACACGGGAATTGAAGGAACTGCGCGCCGACATCGAACGGGCCGGACTGGACACGATCTCCGGCCGCAAGTCCCCCCGCGCGCGCGTGCTGCTCATCGCGGGCAGGCCCGGCTCGGGACGCACCGCCCTCGCCGAGGAACTCGTACGGCAGGTCGCCGACCGTTACGACGACGGGGTGCTGCGGGCCCGGCTCGGAGAACCCGACGGCACGCCCGTCCCCGTCGAACGGGCCGCCCGCGACCTGCTCACCGCCCTCGACGTGCCCGCCCCCGCCGGAGCCGCCGAGGACGACCTCACGGCGGCGCTGCGCGAGGCCCTCGCCGACCGCCGGACCCTGCTCCTCCTGGACGACGCGGTCAGCGCCGAACAGGTCGACGCCCTGCTGCCGGACACCCCGGAATGCCTGGTCGTCGCCGTGTCCGGGGGCCCGCTGACCGGGATCGCGGACGTCCGGCCCTGCACCCTGGGCGGCCTCGACACCAAGTCCGCGGTGGAGCTGCTGTCCCGGCACACCGGGTCGGTCCGCATCACCGTCGACCCACGGGCCGCCGAGACCCTCGCCGAGGAGTGCCAGGGCCAGCCCGCCGCGCTGATGCTGGCGGGCGGCTGGCTCGCCGCCCGTCCCAAGGCGGCCGTGGCCGACCTCGCCAAGCAGCTGCACGCGGAGGACGGCGAGGGCACCGCGCTCAGCCGGGTCTTCCGGCTCGTCCACGCGTCCCTGCGCGGCCCCGCCGCCCGGATGCTGCGGCTGCTCGCCCTCGCCCCGGCCGGCCTGGTCGACCCGCACACCGCGTCCGCGCTCGCGGGCAGCTCGGTGGACGGTGCCCGCACCACCCTGGACGACTTCGTCGGCCTCGGCCTGCTGCACGCGGTGGACTCGCCGCTGCCGCAGTACGAGGTCCCGGGCTGTCTGCATCCGCTGCTCGCGGCCCTCGCCGAGAGCCAGGAGCGCCCCGCCGAGCTCCAGCTGGCCCGCGCCCGGATGCTGGAGCGGACGGTACGGCTGCTGCAGTCCTGCCGGGCGATCACCGAGACCGACAGCCCCGAGGCCCGCGAGAAGCTCCTCGGCATGCCCAGCGCCCTGCGGTTCCCGACCCCCCGGGCCGCCGCCGAGTGGCTGACTCTCCGCAGGCCCGCCCTGCTCGCCGCGGCCCGCTGCGCGGTCGCCGACGGGGAGCTGGACACCCTCGCCCGGCGCCTGATGTCCCAGCTCGTGCGCGCGATGGTGGCCCACTTCGGCACCCGGGCGGCCGCGCCCGACCTGTACGGCATCCACCGCCTGGTCCTCGACGTGGCCGAGCGCCGCCGGCTGCCCCGCGAGCGCGCCGCCGCCCTGCTGAACCTCGCCGACCTGGACGCCCGGACCGGCCGGACGACCGAGGCGCTGGCGCGCTACCGGGCGGCGCTGGACGCCGGACGCGAGGCGAACGACCCGTACGCGACCGGCCGCGCGATGGAATCCGTGGGCGGAGCCCATCTGGAGCTCGCGGACTACGACCGGGCCGCCGACTGGTTCGGCCGCGCCCTGGCCCAGCGGCTGGCCCGGGACGAGCGCGCGGACGCCGCCCGGCTGTACGGCCGGATCGCCGCCGCGCACACGTTCGCGGGCCGTTACGGCGAGGCGCTGCGGAACTGGCGGGCCGCGGCCGCCGGACACCGCAAGAACGGCGATGTGGCAGCCCACGCGCGCGCGTTGAGCGAAATCGCGCGCGTCCAGGAGTACGCCGGACGGCCCGAGGAGTCGATGCGCACCTGCCTGGAGGCGGTGGAGTGGGCACGCCGCGCCGAGGACGTCCGCCTCCAGGCCGCGCTCCAGCTGCGGCTCGCCGACACCCTGGAGCGCCTCGGCGATCCGGCGGCGGCCGCACTGCACCGGGGCACCGCCGAGCGGCTGCTGGGCGAGGAGCTCCAGGAGCCCGAAACGCGGGCCGATCCGGAGCCGGAACAGGTCGATCCACCGGAACATGACGCTAACGCCTGCGAAATCCGTAGCGCATCCGCTGAAGATTGATGCAATGAAAGGCTAGACAGCGGGAACACCTTCATTAGACTGGCTCTGCCGCACCTTCTCCTGCGGTGCATCCTGGTGTGCCCCTGCATGCCTGGGTATGTCTTGTAATGCCCCGACATCCTCTGAGCCAAGGACCGTGATCGACGTGAAGGTCGGCATCCCCCGCGAGGTCAAGAACAACGAGTTCCGGGTGGCCATCACCCCCGCCGGCGTGCACGAGCTGGTGCGCCACGGTCACCAGGTCGTCATCGAGCGGGGCGCCGGCGTCGGCTCCTCGATCACGGACGCCGAGTACGTCGGCGCCGGCGCGCGGATCCTGGACACGGCCGACGAGGTGTGGGCCACCGCCGACCTGCTGCTCAAGGTCAAGGAGCCCATCGCCGAGGAGTACCACCGCCTCCGCAAGGACCAGACGCTCTTCACCTACCTGCACCTGGCCGCCTCCAAGGAGTGCACCGACGCCCTCGTCGAGTCCGGCACCACCGCGATCGCATACGAGACGGTCGAGCTGCCCACCCGGGCCCTCCCGCTGCTCGCCCCCATGTCCGAGGTCGCCGGCCGCCTCGCCCCCCAGGTCGGCGCCTACCACCTCATGGCCGCGAACGGCGGCCGCGGTGTGCTGCCCGGCGGTGTCCCGGGTGTGCTGGCCGCCAGGGCCGTCGTCATCGGCGGTGGCGTCTCCGGCTGGAACGCCGCGCAGATCGCCATCGGTATGGGCTTCCACGTGACCCTGCTCGACAAGGACATCAACAAGCTCAAGGAGGCCGACAAGATCTTCGGAACGAAGATCCAGACCGTCGTCTCCAACGCCTACGAGCTGGAGAAGGCCTGCCTCGAGGCCGACCTCGTCATCGGCGCCGTGCTCATCCCGGGCGCCAAGGCCCCGAAGCTGGTGACCAACGAGCTTGTTTCGCGCATGAAGCCGGGAAGTGTCCTTGTCGACATCGCGATCGACCAGGGCGGCTGCTTCGAGGACTCCCGCCCGACCACCCATGCCGAGCCGACCTTCCCGGTGCACAATTCGGTCTTCTACTGCGTCGCCAACATGCCCGGCGCGGTGCCCAACACCTCCACCTACGCGCTCACCAACGCGACGCTTCCCTACATCGTCGAACTCGCCGACCACGGCTGGGTGGAGGCGCTGCGCCGCGACCCCGCGCTCGCCAAGGGCCTCAACGCGCATGACGGCAAGGTCGTTTACCGCGAGGTCGCCGAGGCGCACGGCCTGGAGCACGTGGAGCTCGAAACGCTGCTCGCCTGACCGCCGACGTTAAGTCTCCTTTTGGTAAAGGTCGATACGTCAACACAGGTCGTCAACGCCGCGCACCCGGCCGGAGCTTGCCCGAGAAGGTCCCGCCGGGTGTGTGTATGGTCACTTTGCGGCTCTAGGTCAACTCGCCTCGAACGTAACCCTTGGACCGATTCGTACACCGGTGAAACCCACCGTGCGACGGTCGTACGCCCTTGACAGAGGGATGTTTCATTGCCGACACATCCTGCCGGGTCCGGCGGATTGTGTTGCTGCGGACGCCCGACACGCCATAGAGTCGCCAACCGTCGGCATGGTGCCACGCTGACCTGTCTAGAAGTTTCCTGGTCACCAAGGAGGTAAGACGACTTGTGAATGAGTCGACATTTTCTCCCGGGGGTGGTCACCCAGGAATGTCTGCACGGGCCGAGGGCCCCGCGGGGGTCGAGGCTGTCGGCTCCGTCGCGGTGCGCACCTTCGCAGCCCACCGGAGTCACCGGACCTCAGGGGTGACTCAGCCAGCACACCAGAGCATGGATGGCCATCACGTGAACGCCATGGCCGGCGACGGGAGTGGCGCGCCCCACAACCACTTCGCCGACTACGACGAACTGCCCGACGGGCACTTCTACGACCCCGACGCCGAGTACGAGCCTGATCCCGAGTACGCGGCCACGCTCGCGCCCGACGCTGCCCGCCAGCGCCGCGAGCGCGTCGGCCCGACCGGCCGCCCGCTGCCGTACTTCCCGATCCCGGGCCCGCTGGCCAGTCACGGCCCCGCGACGATCATCGCGATGTGCAACCAGAAGGGCGGCGTGGGCAAGACGACGTCGACCATCAACCTGGGTGCCGCCCTCGCGGAGTACGGCCGTCGTGTGCTGCTCGTGGACTTCGACCCGCAGGGCGCGCTGTCGGTCGGTCTCGGTGTCAACCCGATGGAGCTCGACCTCACGGTCTACAACCTGCTCATGGAGCGGGGCATGGCCGCCGACGAGGTGCTCCTGAAGACGGCGGTCCCCAACATGGACCTGCTGCCCAGCAACATCGACCTGTCCGCCGCCGAGGTCCAGCTGGTCTCCGAGGTCGCGCGCGAGTCGACGCTGCAGCGCGCCCTCAAGCCGCTCATGGCCGACTACGACTACATCGTGATCGACTGTCAGCCCTCGCTCGGCCTGCTCACGGTGAACGCCCTGACGGCCGCGCACAAGGTGATCGTGCCCCTGGAGTGCGAGTTCTTCGCCCTCCGCGGTGTCGCGCTGCTGACGGAGACCATCGAGAAGGTCCAGGAACGGCTCAACCCGGAGCTGGAGCTCGACGGGATCCTCGCCACGATGTACGACTCGCGCACCGTGCACAGCCGCGAGGTGCTCGCGCGGGTCGTCGAGGCGTTCGACGACCACGTCTACCACACGGTCATCGGGCGAACGGTCCGCTTCCCGGAGACCACCGTCGCCGGCGAGCCGATCACCACGTACGCCTCCAACTCCGTCGGTGCCGCCGCCTACCGCCAGCTCGCCAGGGAGGTGCTCGCCCGGTGTCACGCCGAGTGAGTCTGCCGGGGGCCGACGAACTGTTCCGTACGACAGGGGGGACGGCGCTCCAGCCGTCCACTCCACGGCGCCCGGCCAACGGCGAGGCCCGGGTGCCCGCTCCGGCGGGGGAGAGCGACCAGGCAGCGGCCGGGTCGCCCTCGACCACCGGGCCGTCCTCGCCCGAGGACGCGCCGCACGCGGTACCCGCCCAGGGCGGTGACGGCGACGGCGCGGAGCACGTGGCGACGGAGCCGGGCGGCTCCGGCGAGTCCCGCAGCCGGGGCGCCGAGCGCTCCGGGCGGCGCGAGGGGGCGCAGGAAGGTTCTGCCCCGGCCGCCGCGGCGCGCAAGCGCGGGCGGGCGGCCGCACGGCGGCCCAGCGGGCGGGAGCGGCACGACGAGAAGATCACGGTGTACGTGTCCGCCGAGGAGCTCATGGACCTGGAGCACGCGCGTCTGGTGCTGCGGGGCGAGCACGGGCTGGCGGTCGACCGTGGACGGATCGTGCGGGAGGCCGTCGCCGTGGTGCTGGCCGACCTGGAGTCCCGTGGGGACGCGAGCATCCTCGTTCGACGGCTGCGCGGGCGGTAGCGGTAGCCTGCGGGGGCCATGACCTCGAACGACGTTCCCTCCGCCGGCACCGGCGCATCCGCCGGTCGTCGGCGTGCGTTGGGGCGGGGGCCGGGGGCGGAGCCGGTTCCGGCCGAACTCCCGCCGGCGCCGGCCGAACTCGCGCGGGCGTCGGTCGAACTCCCCCCGGTTCCGGTCGAACCCCCGCCGGTCCCCGCCGAACCTCTGCCGGTCCCCGCCGAACCTCTGCCGGTCCCCGCCGAACCTCTGCCGGTCCCCGCCGAACCTCTGCCGGTCCCGGAGCCGCCCGCTCCGGTGGAACCATCCGCTCCAGCGGACCCGCCTCCCGTGCAGGAGCCCGCGTCCGCCCCGGACGGGGAAGAACCCGCGGACGGGGTCTTCAAGGTCCGTCTCTCCAACTTCGAGGGGCCCTTCGACCTGCTCCTCCAGCTGATCTCCCGGCACAAGCTGGACGTCACCGAGGTCGCGCTGTCGAAGGTGACCGACGAGTTCATGGCGCACATCCGGGCGATGGGCCCGGACTGGGACCTGGACCAGACCACGGAGTTCCTGGTCGTCGCGGCCACGCTGCTCGACCTCAAGGCGGCCCGGCTGCTGCCCGCCGCGGAGGTCGAGGACGAGGCCGACCTCGCGCTCCTCGAAGCCCGGGACCTGCTGTTCGCGCGGCTGCTCCAGTACCGCGCGTACAAACAGATCGCCGAGATCTTCAGCGGCCGGCTGGACGAGGAGGCCCGGCGCTATCCCCGTACCGTCGGACTGGAACCGCACCACGCCGAGTTGCTGCCCGAGGTGGTCATCAGCATCGGGGCGGAAGGGTTCGCCAAGCTCGCCGTGAAGGCGATGCAGCCCAGGCCCAGACCGCAGGTGTACATCGACCACATCCACGCGCCGCTGGTGAGTGTGCAGGAGCAGGCCCAGATCGTGGTCGCGCGGCTCAGGGAGCTGGGGGAGGCCGGCTTCCGGACGCTGATCGAGGACGCCGGCGACACCCTGACCGTCGTCGCGCGCTTCCTGGCCCTGCTGGAGCTCTACCGGGAGAAGGCCGTGGCTCTCGACCAGGAGACCGCCCTCGGGGAGCTGCTGGTGCGCTGGACCGGCGGGGACGGGGACGAGACGCCGACGGTCACGGACGAGTTCGACCGGCCGCCCGAGGTACCCAAGGACGATGCCAAGGAGAAGAAGGCGTGAGCGAGGACACCACCGACGTGGCGGCCGGGCCGCCTACCGTCGCCGACCTCGACCTCAAGCCGGCCCTGGAGGCCGTCCTCATGGTCGTGGACGAGCCCGCGACCGAGGAGCACCTGGCGAAGATACTGCAGCGGCCCAGGCGGCAGATCGGGGACGCGCTGCGGGAGCTGGCCGACGAGTACACCGTCCAGGGGCGCGGCTTCGAGCTGCGGCTGATCGCGGGCGGCTGGCGCTTCTACTCGCGCCCGGAGTACGCGCCGGCCGTCGAGGGCTTCGTCCTGGACGGCCAGCAGGCCCGCCTCACCCAGGCCGCGTTGGAGACCCTCGCCGTGGTCGCCTACCGTCAGCCGGTCAGCCGCAGCAGGGTCTCCGCCGTGCGCGGAGTCAACTGCGACGGTGTGATGCGCACCCTTCTGCAGCGGGGTCTGGTCGAGGAGGCGGGCACGGAACCCGAAACAGGTGCGATCCTGTACGTGACGACGAACTACTTCCTGGAGCGGATGGGCCTGCGCGGTCTGGACGAGCTCCCGGAGCTCGCGCCCTTCCTCCCGGAGGCGGAGGCGATCGAGGCCGAGACCCAGGAAGGCGTGCCGTCGTTCGATCCGGACGCACCGGACACGGACGACGGGCCCAGGACGAACATGCCTAACACGACGACGACGGAACTTTGATGCGAAGCAGCGGTAGCGGTAGCGGTAGCGGCAAGAGCGGCGGGCGCGGTAACCACCGCGGGGCCGGCAACAACAGGGACCAGAAGCAGGGGCAGGCCAAGGGCCAGGGCCGTCCCAGCAAGCCCCGCCCCGAGGAGCGCCGCTACGACGTGGGCCCCGGCGCGTCTCACGAGGGCCCGAAGGCCGGGCGCGGCGGCGCGGCCCGCGGCGGCGCCAAGGGCGGACCGAAGAAGCCCCAGCAGCGCGGGCGGAGCGCTCCGGCGACCTCCCGCGAGTACGAGACGCGGGCCGAGGAGCGCAACCGGGACCGGTACGCGGGCAAGAAGGACATCAAGCTGCCCAAGACCTTCCCGGGCGCCGAGCAGGAGGGCGAGCGGCTGCAGAAGGTCCTCGCGCGCGCGGGCTACGGCTCGCGGCGGGCCTGCGAGGAACTGATCGAGCAGGCGCGGGTCGAGGTCAACGGCGAGATCGTGTTGGAGCAGGGCAAGCGGGTCGACCCGGAGAAGGACGAGGTCAAGGTCGACGGCCTGACGGTGGCGACCCAGTCGTACCAGTTCTTCTCGCTGAACAAGCCTGCCGGTGTCGTCTCCACGATGGAGGACCCGGACGGCCGTCAGTGCCTCGGCGACTACGTCACCAACCGCGAGACGCGCCTGTTCCACGTCGGCCGGCTCGACACCGAGACCGAGGGCGTCATCCTGCTCACCAACCACGGCGAGCTGGCCCACCGGCTGACCCACCCCAGGTACGGCGTGAAGAAGACCTACCTGGCGCACATCGTCGGACCGATCCCGCGCGACCTGGGCAAGCAGCTCAAGGACGGCATCCAGCTGGAGGACGGGTACGCGCGCGCGGACCACTTCCGGGTCGTCGAGCAGACCGGCAAGAACTACCTGGTCGAGGTCACCCTCCACGAGGGCCGCAAGCACATCGTCCGCCGCATGCTGGCGGAGGCCGGCTTCCCGGTCGACAAGCTGGTCCGCGTCGCCTTCGGCCCCATCACCCTGGGCGACCAGAAGTCGGGCTGGCTGCGCCGGCTGTCCAACACGGAGGTCGGCATGCTGATGAAGGAAGTCGAGCTCTAAGTCCCTGCGGTCGGTGGCGGTCCCGCCCACGCGTGTCTGACGGCCCTGGAGGGCCGTGCGCGGACCCGTCCCGCCCTCGGGGCCCGGCGGGCCGTCAAAGGCGCCCGAGGAGCCGCTGAGGGCCCCGCTGCGACAGAGGCACCGTGGCTGTTCCGTGGCTGATTCGGGCTCATGCCTGCTCGGTCTTCAGGAACGGTTGCGGAAAACGCGCCCCCCTTTTTATAGTCGTACTGACTATAAATGGGGTGGGTGCGAGTGAGCGACGGCGACCAGGTCTACGACAAGTACGCCTACGAGCCCTTCGCCGTCACCGTCGATCTCGCCGTGCTCACCCTTCGCGCGGGCGCGCTGCACGTGCTGCTCGTCGAACGAGGGCAGGAGCCGTACGCCGGACAGTGGGCGTTGCCCGGCGGGTTCCTGCGGCCGGACGAGTCGGCCGAGACGGCCGCCCGGCGTGAACTCGCCGAGGAGACCGGCCTGTCGGACGTCTCCGGGCTGCACCTGGAGCAGTTGCGGACCTACAGCGAACCCGGCCGGGACCCCCGGATGCGGGTCGTCTCGGTCGCCTTCGCCGCGCTGCTGCCCGACCCTCCCCCGGACTTCGTCCATGGGGACCCCCCTCTCGCCTCGCCCGAACCGCAGGGCGGCAGCGACGCGGCACAGGCGCGCTGGACGCCGTACGACTCGGCCCGGCCGCTCGCCTTCGACCACGACCGGATCCTGGCCGACGCCCACGAACGCGTCGGCTCCGAGCTCGAGTACACCTGCCTGGCCACCGCCTTCTGCCCGCCCGAGTTCACGCTCGGCGAGTTGCAGCGGGTCTACGAGGCCGTGTGGGGCACCGCGCTCGACCGGCCCAACTTCCGGCGCAAAGTGCTCGCCACGCCCGGGTTCGTCGAAGCGGTACCCGGTGCCGCCCGGCTGACCGGCGGCCGTGGCAAACCGGCCGCGCTGTACCGGGCGGGTCCGGCCACCACCCTGCAACCGCCTCTCCTCAGACCGTCCCGGGAAGGACGCCCCACATGACCACCCTCCTCACCAAGCGCGCCGCCACGGGGGCGCTCGTCGGGCTTGCCCTCGGAGACGCGCTCGGCTATCCGACCGAGTTCCACAGCGTGTCGTCGATCACCGACCGGTTCGGGCCGTGGCGGGGGCTGCAGTTGCCGACACCCGCGCTCGTCACCGACGACACCCAGATGACGCTGGCGCTGGCACGAGGGCTGCGGACGGCCATGGACCGGGGCGTGCTCGGCCCCGAGGGCATGGCCGAGCCGGTGCGGCAGGAGTTCATCGCCTGGAACCGTTCCCCGGAGAACAACCGGGCCCCGGGCAACACCTGCCTGCGCGCCTGCGACCTGCTGGAACGTCCCGGCCTGCCCTGGCAGGACGCCAGCCAGATCGGCTCCAAGGGCTGCGGTGCCAACATGCGGGTCGCGCCCGTCGGTCTCGTCCCCGGGCTGAGCGAGGAACAGCGCGCCGGCGCCGCCCAGTTGCAGTCCGCTCTCACCCACGGGCACCCCACGGCCCTCGCCGCGTCCGACCTCACCGCGCACGCCGTACGGCTGCTCGCGGAGGGGGCCGAGCCGGCCGGGCTGGTCGCGCTGCTGCGGTCGTACGCCCTGGAGAACCGCAGCCACTACCACGAGCGCTGGCTCGGCGACCTGTGGACGCGGAGCCAGGACCCGACGCCCGAGCACTTCATCACGCGCGGCTGGGACGAGTGCCTGGGGATCCTGGACCGTCTCCAGGACGCCCTGCGTTCCCCTTCTCCCGAGACCGACCCGTGCCTGGCCACCGGTGCGGGCTGGATCGCCGAAGAGGCGCTGGCGACCGGGCTGTTGAGCTTCCTGCTGTTCGTCGACGAGCCGCTGACGGCCCTGCGGCGGGCCGCCTGCACCTCCGGCGACTCGGACTCCATCGCGTGCCTGGCGGGCGCCTTCGCGGGCGCCCACCTGGGCGCCGACGCGTGGCCCGGCGAGTGGGCGGACCGGATCGAGTACCAGAGCGAGCTGGCGACGCTGGGGGCGCTCTGGGACGCCTGACGGCCTGTCCGCGGTCCGTGCCGGTCAGGCCAGTGTGATGACGTCGCCCTGCACCGAGATCTGTTTCTCGGGCAGCGGCTTCGTCGCCGGCGGGCGGGCCACCGAGCCGTCCGTGAGGTGGAACCTGCTGCCGTGGCAGGTGCAGTTGATGGTGCCGTCCGAGGCGTTGGCCACCGGGCACTGCTGGTGGGTGCAGATGTTCGAGAAGGCCTTGAACTCGCCCTTCTTCGGCTGAGTGACGACGATCTTCTCGTCCGCGAAGACCTTGCCGCCGCCGACCGGGATGTCGGCCGTCCTCGCCAGCTCCTGACCGCTGGAGGCGCCGGCCGAGGAGCCGCCGTCCGTGCCGTACTCACCGCACCCCCCGGTCAGCGCGGTCGCGCCCGCCGCGCCCGCGGCGAGAAGGAGGGTGCGCCGCGTCGGGCTGTCGGTCATGTCGTCACTCCGAAGGTGCGGAAGAACCAGAGGGCAGAGGTCAGCCAGATGAGAGTGAGAACGGTGAAGACCAGCCCACCGACGAGCGGCAGCAGCCAGCCGGGGAGCCGCTGCGAACGGAGCAGCAGCATCTTGGCGCTGAAGGCACCGAAGAAGAAGCAGCCCAGGACCGAGTGCCACACCACGCGCGGCTCGTACGTCTGATAGCCGAGCGCGTACAGGCAGTGCACCGCGACCGGCACGGCCACGAGGAACGCGGCGCGGCCCGACCAGCGGTGCAGTGCCGGGGACCAGAGGGGGCCCGGCAGCTTCCCGTACACCATGAACGCGGAGACCAGCTGGACCAGCGCGAAGACGAACGCGGTCGTCGCCAGCCACGACTTCACCGCCCCCGTGCTGCTGAACCCGGCCAGGTTGAACGCGGTGCCGGCCGGATCGTGGACCTTGCCGTACACGCCCAGGGCCACCGCGACCGCGGCGGCCACGACCGCCGGGACCAGACAGCGGGCGGGGTGCGGGCGGCGGTGGCCGGGCTCGGGGGAGGGGAAGTCCTGGGTGAGGGCGTTCGGGTCGACGGGCATGGGCGCTCCCAGGTGGGTCAACCGGAGGGATCAGGGGGTGACGGGGCGGGCTGTGAGCAGCTGTCCGTCGACCGTCACCGCGCCGGTCTCCGGGTCGATCCGGGGCGCTGCGGCAGGCTTGCCGGCGCGGGTGAGGATGCCGACCTGCCGGCCGTCCGGCAGCACGATCCAGCCGCCGTCGATCTTCGCGCCACGCACGGTCGCCGTCGCCCGGTACAGCCCGGACGGCTTGGTGGCCCTGTCGGCGGTGAAGGCGTAGTGCCCGCCGGCGGCCTCGACCGTGCCGCGGATCCGCCGGCCCTGCTGGAGCGTGCCGTTCAGCTCGGCGCCGTGCGTGCCGGTGAGCCGCATCGTTCCGTCGTCCTCGACGTCACCCTTCAGCCAGGACTCCTCGGCGTGGCCGTCGCAGAAGTACGCGATCCCCTTTCCGTCACGCACGGACACGGCGACGGAGGCCGAGTCGTCGTCGGTCCGGCCGGCGTAGTCGGCGTTCGAGGCCGGCTTCCTCGACGGGGACGGAGCCACCGAGGAGGCAGACCGCGACCGGGTGGGCGCGGACGCGGTGGCCGACTTCTTGGGCGTCGGGCTCGGCGTCTCCTCCCGGTAGCCGGACGGGGCGGTCTCCGTGCCCGTCGTCGAGTTGAGAGAGAGCATGAAGAGGCCGAGCAGCAGCCCCGCGAGAAGAGTGAACAACGGGCCGGGACGCTTCATGACGGGCCTCCCCCGAGGCGGGTGTCCTGTCATCAGAGCGGAACGGCGGCCCCGGCGTAAAGAGGCGCACAGGTGTTTCTCACCCCAAGTGGCGGAATAAGGCGATTCGGGCGAGATTGATCCGGCGGGCGCCACCGCCGTCTCAGCGTGCGGTCGCCGGCCACCGGCCCGAGGAGGGGCTGACTAGGCTGGACGCGCCAAGAGCCGTACATCAGCACATCAGCAAGGAGCATCGCCGTGGCGGTACGAGCGGTCCGGGGCGCCGTCCAACTGGACAAGGACGAGGCCGGCCACATGGACGAGCAGGTCGCAGCCCTGCTCACCGCCATCATGGAGCGCAACGGCCTGACCGCCGACGACCTGATCAGCATCTGGTTCACGGCCACGCCGGACCTGCACAGCGACTTCCCGGCCGCGGCGGCCCGCAAGCTCGGTGACGGCTTCGCCGATGTGCCGCTGATCTGCGCCCAGGAGCTCGACATCGAGGGCGCCATGCCCCGGGTCGTCCGGGTCCTCGCCCACATCGAGTCCGACCGGCCCCGCGCCGGCATCGCGCACGTGTACCTCGGTGCCGCGGCGGCCCTGCGCAAGGACATCGCCCAGTGAGGACCGCACTGGTCATCGGAACCGGCCTCATCGGTACGTCCGCCGCGCTCGCCCTGACCCAGCGCGGCGTCGCCGTCCACCTCACCGACCACGATCCCGAGCAGGCCCGTACGGCGGCCGCGCTGGGCGCCGGCACCGACGAGGAGCCCGACCAGCCCGTCGACCTGGCGATCGTCGCCGCCCCGCCCGCCCATGTGGCCTCAGTGCTCGCGGACGCCCTGCGCCGGGGCCTGGCCCGCGGCTACCTCGACGTGGCCAGCGTCAAGGGCGGTCCGCGCCGTGAGCTGGAGGAGCTGGGCCTGGACCTGTCGGCGTACATCGGCAGCCACCCCATGTCGGGCCGCGAGCAGTCCGGCCCGCTGGCCGCCACCGGTGACCTGTTCGAGGGCCGCCCCTGGGTGCTGACCCCCACCCGGGACACCGACACCGAGGTGCTGAACCTCGCCCTGGAGCTGGTCTCGCACTGCCGGGCCGTGCCGGTGGTGATGGACGCCGACGCCCACGACCGGGCCGTCGCGCTCGTCTCCCACATGCCCCACCTGGTCTCCAGCATGGTCGCCGCCCGCCTGGAGCACGCCGAGGAGGCCGCCGTACGACTGTGCGGGCAGGGCATCCGGGACGTGACCCGGATCGCGGCCTCCGATCCCCGGATGTGGATCGACATCCTCTCCGCGAACCCGGGGCCGGTCGCCGACCTCCTCGCCGACGTCTCCGCCGACCTGGAGGAGACGGTCCGGGCGCTCAGGGCCCTGCAGTCCTTCGACGAGGACAAGCGCCGTGAAGGCACCGCGGGTATCGAGGACGTGCTGCGCCGCGGCAACGCCGGCCAGGTCCGCGTCCCCGGCAAGCACGGGTCCGCCCCCCGGGCCTACGAGGTCGTGGCCGTCCTCATCGACGACCAGCCCGGCCAGCTGGCCCGCATCTTCGCGGACGCGGGGATGGCCGGGGTCAACATCGAGGACGTGCGCATCGAGCACGCCACCGGGCAGCAGGCGGGTCTGGTGCAGCTGTTGGTGGAGCCGAAGGCGGCGCCGGTACTGACCGCGGCGCTGAAGGAGCGGGGCTGGGCCATCCGCCAGTAAGGAGGCCTCCGGCGAGCCAGTAACCTTGTGCGGGGCGCTTTCGCGTCCCCGCACACACCCAGCGCGCACCAGGAAGGTGTCCCCCCGTGGAAAACGGCGCCGCCCAGCCCGTGATTGTCGCCATAGACGGTCCCTCCGGCACGGGCAAGTCGAGCACGTCCAAGGCCGTGGCCGCCCAGCTGGGCCTCAGCTACCTGGACACCGGCGCCCAGTACCGGGCGATCACCTGGTGGATGGTGACCAACGGGATCGACATCGACGACCCCACGGCGATCGCGGCGGTGGCCGGCAAGCCCGACATCGTCTCCGGCACCGACCCGGCGAACCCGACGATCACGGTCGACGGCACCGACGTGGCCGCCCCGATCCGCACCCAGGAGATCACCTCCAAGGTCAGCGCGGTCAGCGCGGTGCCCGAGGTGCGGGCCCGGATCACCGAGCTGCAGCGCTCCGTCGCGGCCGGCGCCGAGAAGGGGATCGTCGTCGAGGGCCGCGACATCGGGACGACCGTGCTGCCGGACGCCGACCTGAAGATCTTCCTGACCGCCTCCGCGGAGGCCCGCGCGGCCCGCCGCAGTGGCGAGCTGAAGGGCGTCGACGTCCACACCACCCGCGAGGCCCTGATCAGGCGGGACGCGGCGGACTGCAGCCGCAAGACCTCGCCGCTCGCCAAGGCGGACGACGCGGTCGAGGTGGACACCACCGAGCTCACCCTCGCGCAGGTCATCGAGTGCGTCGTCACGCTCGTCGAGGAGAAGCGGGCCGCGAAGTGACTGCAGCGTCCGTGCCCTCCCTGAAGGGCGCCGAGGTCGGGCGGCGCATCGGTGTCGGCCTGATGTACGGGCTGTGGAAGCCGCGGGTGCTGGGTGCCTGGAAGGTTCCCGTCACCGGCCCGGTGATCTTCGCCGTCAACCACTCCCACAACATCGACGGCCCGATGGTCATGGGCGTGGCGCCCCGGCCGACGCACTTCCTGATCAAGAAGGAGGCGTTCATCGGGCCCCTCGACCCCTTCCTGCTCGGCATCGGGCAGGTCAAGGTCGACCGTCACACCACCGACCGCACGGCGATCACCCAGGCGCTGGGCGTCCTGGAGAACGGCGGCGTCCTCGGGATCTTCCCCGAGGGCACCCGGGGCGAGGGCGACTTCGCCGCGCTGCGCGCCGGACTGGCGTACTTCGCGGTACGCGGCGGTGCCCCGATCGTCCCGGTCGCCGTCCTGGGAAGTTCCGACCGGCCCGGCCGGTTGGTTAAGGGGCTGCCTCCACTGCGCAGCCGTGTGGACGTCGTCTTCGGAGACCCCTTCGAGGCGGGTGACGGCAGTGGACGACGGACACGCAAGGCGCTCGACGAGGCGACCGAGCGCATTCAGAAGCAGCTCACCGCGCACCTGGAGCACGCCCGGCGGCTGACCGGCCGCCGGTAAACCCCGGGCGCCCCAGGGGGGCGCCGGGTGACACTGAGTAGTGGACCAGCCGGGAGAACCCGGGTGTTCCACCGATCACCACGAATGAACAAAGAGGTACGGACTTCATGAACGACCACATCCAGCCCGACGGGTCGGCCGAGCACGATCACGGGGCGCTCGGCGATGCCGAGTACGCGGAGTTCATGGAGCTCGCCGCGGAAGAGGGCTTCGATCCCGAGGACGTCGAGGGGGCGATCGACGCGGCCGGCCATGGGCCGTTGCCCGTGCTCGCCGTCGTCGGGCGTCCGAACGTCGGCAAGTCGACTCTGGTGAACCGGATCATCGGCCGCCGCGAGGCCGTCGTCGAGGACAAGCCGGGCGTCACCCGCGACCGGGTGACCTACGAGGCCGAGTGGTCGGGCCGCCGCTTCAAGGTCGTCGACACCGGCGGCTGGGAGCAGGACGTCCTCGGCATCGACGCCTCCGTGGCCGCCCAGGCCGAGTACGCCATCGAGGCGGCCGACGCCGTCGTGTTCGTCGTCGACGCCAAGGTCGGCGCCACCGACACCGACGAAGCGGTCGTACGACTGCTGCGCAAGGCCGGCAAGCCCGTGGTCCTCGCCGCCAACAAGGTCGACGGCCCGAGCGCGGAGGCCGACGCGGCGTACCTGTGGTCGCTGGGCCTCGGCGAGCCGCACCCCGTCTCCGCGCTGCACGGCCGCGGCACCGGCGACATGCTGGACGCCGTCCTGGAGGCCCTGCCGGAGGCGCCCGAGCAGACCTTCGGCACCGCGGTCGGCGGCCCGCGCCGCATCGCGCTGATCGGCCGCCCGAACGTCGGCAAGTCCTCGCTGCTGAACAAGGTGGCCGGCGAGGAGCGGGTCGTCGTCAACGAGATCGCAGGCACCACCCGCGACCCGGTCGACGAGCTCATCGAACTCGGCGGCGTGATCTGGAAGTTCGTCGACACGGCGGGCATCCGCAAGCGCGTCCACCTCCAGCAGGGCGCCGACTACTACGCCTCGTTGCGCACCGCGGCCGCCGTCGAGAAGGCGGAGGTGGCGGTCATCCTGATCGACGCCTCCGAGTCCATCTCGGTGCAGGACCAGCGCATCGTCACCATGGCCGTCGAGGCGGGCCGTGCGATCGTCCTCGCCTTCAACAAGTGGGACACCCTCGACGAGGAGCGCCGCTACTACCTGGAGCGGGAGATCGAGACCGAGCTCCTCCAGGTGGCGTGGGCGCCGCGGGTGAACGTCTCGGCGCACACCGGACGGCACATGGAGAAGCTGGTCCCGGCGATCGAGACCGCCCTGGCCGGCTGGGAGACCCGGGTCCCGACGGGCCGCCTGAACGCCTTCCTCGGCGAACTGGTCGCCGCGCATCCGCACCCGATCCGGGGCGGCAAGCAGCCGCGCATCCTCTTCGGCACCCAGGCCGGCACCAAGCCCCCGCGCTTCGTGCTCTTCGCCTCCGGCTTCATCGAGGCGGGCTACCGGCGGTTCATCGAGCGCCGGCTGCGCGAGGAGTTCGGATTCGACGGAACGCCGATCCATATCTCGGTGCGGGTACGCGAGAAGCGCGGCCGGAAGAAGTAGGCAGGAACGCGTCAGGAAGGGCGGGTCCGGACACGGGGCCCGCCCTTCCCCCATGTCTCAGATGCCACGTACCGCAGACACCGCGGATACCGCAGACACTGCAGTTACCGCAGACGCCTCAGGCGCCTCTGCGCGGCCCGGGCGGCAGCGCCGCCGGAACGTGGTGCAACCCGCCGGTGCCGTGCTGCTGCCCGATCTGCCCCGCCCGCTGCCACTGCGACTGCTGACGCGCGCTGTACGCGCCCGCGCTGTAGGCGCTGTAACCGCTGCTGAACGAGCCCGTACTGTGCGGGATGTTCCCGAAGGCGGTGAAGCCCAGGTCGTCCTCGCCCGTGCGGTCACCCGGCAGCGAACGGAACGACTTGACGTACTCGGCGTAGAGCGCGTCGTAGATCGGTGTGGCCGATGGGCCGCCCATGGGGTCCTGAGCCACGCGTGCGGACGGCAGCGGCTGGAACGGGCGGCGGGGAACGTCGTAGGTGTGCACGTATGTCCAAACGACCCCGGGCCCTAGGAGATGCGGTCGGGCAACGCGCTCACGTCCCCGCGAGCGGCAGCGCAGCCGCGACCAACTTCCCGTTCGCCGCGGCCCTGTCGAGCGCGTCCCGCAGCAGGTCCTCGCGGGGCTGCCGCCCGATCGACCCCACCGGCGCCGCGAACATCAGCACCTGCTGGTGCTTGTTCGCGGCCGCCCGCCAGCCCTCCGTGACATGCAACGGCTGATGCGCCTGCCACCAGGCGACCGGCTGCCCGCCGCTCGGCGAGGGCTGCAGCACAGCGTGCAGCTGGCCCATCGCCAACAGCACCGACCAGCCGTGCAGCACGGAGGGCGCGCTCTCGACCGCCGTGACTGGCATGAACCCCTGCTCGATCAGGAGCGGCAGGAAGTCGTCGCCGGCCCCCGTCGCACCCGGTCGCACGATCGGCGCGGTCGGCTCGACGACCAGCGCGGGGTGCAGTTCTCCGGAGATCAGCACGAGTCCGCTCGTCACGCCGAGCACGGCCTGCTCGGGTGCGAACCTCTCCGGCTCCAGGTCCACGGTGTCGCCGGTGATGGATTTCACCGCGCCCCGCAGCTGCTCCTCGGTGACCTGGACGACCTGGGAGGGCAGACAGGAGGCGTGGGCGAAGGCGAGCACCGCGGTCTCGTCGCCGACGAACAGGACGGTGCTGGTGCGCTCCTGGTCGGAGTCGCCCGGGGTGCGACAGGACGTGCAGTCGTAACTGCCGGGGGCGTTCTCTCCGGCGAGCAGCCGGTCGGCCTCTTCGTCGCCGATCTCGGCGCGTACCTCGTCGCTGACGTCGAGCATGCGCGGCACGGGTGGCTCCCTCGGGATGTGGTGCGTGGCGGGACCGGGTGGCTCCCGGCCCGTGAACCGGGCGGGGCCCGGGCTCATGAAGGAGACAACGGGCGATCTGTGGCCGGAGTCACGCTCCAGGGCGAACGGAATCGAACCAACCGATGCGCAGCGTCACGCTCGGTGCGGAACCAGGCACTCCAAGTCAAGTCACGGGAATATTACGGGCGTTGGGGTGGTGAAGTGGGTCACAGGTCGTCACGCGGGTGGGTCGACAAATCCGGAAATCAGCGAATGAAGTGGGTGGCCGAAAATCGTCGATACCCTCGGTAACAATCAACTGGCCTGGCATGACGAGCAGTTGGTTGATACCGGCTGGTCGCCCTTCTACATTCTCGGCCGTGTGCAACTGGCACCGCTCGGGAACGTCCGCCGACCGCGCGCCTCACCGATGTCTCGACATCCGGCGAGCCGCGCGATCCCCGGTGGACGGGGCGGGCGTGACGACCGTGGTGGAACACGGGACGTGGCGCCTCGCCTTGGGGGACCCCGGGTACGTGGAGAGGGAACTACATGTCCGAATGTGCCGATACCACTCGCGACGACGTCCGTAAGGCGCGGAAGGCTCCCGGCAGGAACCAGACCCGGACCGCGGCCGTCCTCGCCGGAGCCGCACTGCTCGCCCCGTTGGGAGTGCTGGCCGCGACCGGCAACGCCGCGGCGGCGGACGGCGGGGTGTGGGACCGCATCGCCCAGTGCGAGAGCGGCGGCAACTGGCACATCAACACCGGCAACGGCTACTACGGAGGACTCCAGTTCTCCGCCTCCACCTGGCGGGCGTACGGCGGCACGGCCTACGCGCCGACGGCCGACCAGGCGGGCAGGGACCAGCAGATCGCCGTCGCCACCAAGGTCCAGCGGGCCCAGGGATGGGGCGCCTGGCCCACCTGCTCGGCGCGGGCCGGAGCGTCCGGGAGCGCACCCGGCGTCTCCGCCTCCGGCACGACGCACACGAACTCCGCCCCGTCGAAGGCACCGTCGAAGGCCTACAAGGCACCGGAGCGTTCGGCCAGGGCGGCCGAGGCACCCGAGAGGCCGGCATCGGCCCAGCACATCACCCGCGGTGGGTCCCGAGGCGACTACACCGTCCGCGCGGGCGACACGCTCAGCGGCATCGCCGCCCGGCACGGGACCACCTGGCAGCGGCTCTACGCCGCCAACAAGGCCGCCATCGGCGATGATCCCGACGTGATCGTGCCCGGGCAGCGCCTCGACATCTGAGGCCCGCTCCCCCTCGTCCCGGGCATGGGGCCCCATCCGGTCCGCCGTCCGGATGGGGCCCCAGGGCGTGCCGGACGCCCCCGGAGGCCCCACCGCGGCGGCCGCTCAGTGTGCGGGCCTGATCATCCGAAGGGCCCGGACCGGACCCCGGCGGTGTCCGGTCCGTCGTTTCCCGCCGCTGGAACTCGCCCGCCTCGCCGCCGAACACGACCGCCCCGCGGCGCAGTTCGTGCACCACCACCACCGCCGCCCGACCGCGCAGCCCCGGCGGCAGCCGCTGCTCGGCGACGGCCACCCAGGCGTCCAGCGCGCCCAGCAGGTCGTACGTGCGGGCGGCGACCGCGGGTGACATGCCCTGCGCGGGCTCGTCGACGAGCACCACGCGCGCGTGGTGCTCGGCCCGGGAGAGGGCCGGCATGCGCTGCTCCCCGCCCGAGAGGGTGCCGGCGCGGCGCGGGAGGAGAGGGCGGAGCTTCGGGTGGGCGTCCAGGGCGGGGTCGCAGGGGGCCGGTGCGGTGCCGCGGGCCGACCTGGCGGCGTGGGCCGACGCGGCGGGTTCGAGGTTCTCGCGCACGGTGAGGCAGGCGAACACGGCCTGCCGTTCGGGGACCAGGCACAGTCCGCGGCGGGCCCGTTCGAATGCGGGCGGGTCACGTCGGTGCCGTCCCAGAGCACCGCGCCGCCGGACAGGGGCACGGTTCCGGCCAGCGCGCGCAGGCCGGTCGTACGGCCGGAGCCGTTGCGGCCCAGCAGGACGGTGAGGCCACTGCCCGCTGGACGGACGGCCGGGGCCGGGTCTTGCAAGGGGACATGGACAGCACCTGCTTCGACGTCCGGTAGCGGACCTCCATCGGCGCCCCGACCCGTCGTACCGTCGAACCCCACCGTCTGGTGTGCAGCGAACGCCGCTGGTATCTGGTTGCCTGGGACCTCGACCGCGACGACTGGCGTACGTTCCGCGTCGACCGCATCACGCCCAGGCCGCCGCACGGCCCGCGCTTCGCCCCGCGCACACCGCCCGCCGACGACCTCGCCGCGTACGTCTCCCGGGGCGTCTCCACGCGCGCGTACGCCTCACACGCGGTCATCCGGCTGCGGGTGCCCCTTGAGGAGGCCGCCGAGCGGGTCTCGCCCACCGCCGGGACGCTGGAATCCGACGGGCCGGACTCCTGCATCCTGCACACGGGGGCCGCGAGCCTCGACGTGCTGGTGATCCACGTGATGATGTTCGGCTTCGAGTTCGATGTGCTGGAGCCCGCGGAGCTGACCGAGGCGGTCAGGACGGCTCGCGACCGGCTTGCTCGCTCTCTGGCTCGGGCTGGGGAATCCACGCCGCGTACTCCGGATGGTGCAGATCGAACGCCGGGGCCTCGGAGCGGATCCGCGGCAGCTCGTTGAAGTTGTGCCGGGGCGGCGGGCAGGAGGTGGCCCACTCCAGGGAGCGGCCGAAGCCCCAGGGGTCGTCGACCTCGACCTTCTCGCCGTACTTCGCGGTCTTCCAGACGTTGTACAGAAACGGCAGCGTCGAGATGCCGAGCAGGAACGCGCCGATCGTCGAGATCGTGTTGAGCGCGGTGAACCCGTCGGCGGCGAGGTAGTCGGCGTACCGGCGGGGCATGCCCTCCGCGCCCAGCCAGTGCTGCACCAGGAACGTGGTGTGGAAACCGACGAACAGGGTCCAGAAGTGGATCTTGCCGAGCCGTTCGTCGAGGAACTTGCCGGTGAACTTCGGCCACCAGAAGTAGAAGCCGGCGAAGGTCGCGAAGACGACGGTGCCGAAGACGACGTAGTGGAAGTGGGCGACCACGAAGTAGGTGTCCGTGACATGGAAGTCCAGCGGAGGCGAGGCCAGGATCACCCCGGTCAGGCCGCCGAACAGGAACGACACCAGGAAGCCGGTCGCCCACAGCATCGGCGTCTCGAAGGACAGCGAGCCCTTGAGCATGGTGCCGCTCCAGTTGAAGAACTTCACTCCCGTGGGCACCGCGATCAGGAAGCTCACGAAGGAGAAGAACGGCAGCAGCACCGCGCCGGTGGCGAACATGTGGTGCGCCCACACCACCACCGACAGACCGGTGATCGACATCGTCGCCGCGACCAGCGTCAGATAGCCGAAGATCGGCTTGCGGCTGAAGACCGGGATGATCTCCGTGATGATGCCGAAGAACGGCAGCGCGATGATGTACACCTCGGGATGCCCGAAGAACCAGAACAGGTGCTGCCACAGGATCGCCCCGCCGTTGGCCGCGTCGAAGACCTGCGAGCCGAACCGCCGGTCCGCCTCCAGGACCAGCAGCGCCGCCGCGAGCACCGGGAACGCCAGCAGGATCAGGATGGACGTGAACAGCGTGTTCCAGGTGAAGATCGGCATCCGGAACATCGTCATGCCGGGCGCCCGCATCCCGATGATCGTGGTGATGAAGTTGACCGCGCCGAGGATCGTGCCGAACCCGGACAGCGCCAGGCCCATGATCCACAGGTCCGGACCGACGCCGGGGGAGTGCACCGAGTCGTTGAGCGGCGCGTAGGCGAACCAGCCGAAGGCGGCCGGACCGGACGGCACCAGCAGCGAGCCCAGCACGATCAGACCGCCGAAGAGGAACAGCCAGTACGAGAACATGTTCAGCCGGGGGAACGCCACGTCCGGGGCGCCGATCTGCAACGGCATCAGCTCATTGGCGAAGCCCGCGAAGCTGGGCGTCGCGAACAGCAGCAGCATGATCGTGCCGTGCATCGTGAACAACTGGTTGAACTGCTGGTTGTCCATGAGCTGCAGCCCCGGCCGGGCGAGTTCGGCCCGCATCAGCAGCGCCATGAGACCGGCGATCAGAAAGAAGAGGAACGACGTGATCAGGTAGAGGTGGCCGATCTTCTTGTGGTCGGTGGTGGTCAGCCAGTCGACGATCACGCGCCCGCGCCGCTCGGTCCGCGCGGGTCGTGCCGTCGCCTGCACGGTCTGCGTCCCCATCGCTCACTCGCCCCTTCGCTCGCCTGCCCCGGGCCCGCTGAAGCCCGCGCCACGCGTACCCGCGAGCTCACGTCATGATGCTCGCGCCGACAGGTGCTCCGACAGGGGGCGTACGGCTGTTCTGTGCCGCATCCGGATATTTCCTCGGCGGCACGAGTTCTGTCGGACCCGTCCGTAATCGCGGACGGAAAGAAGGGCCGGGGACGGCTCCCCGGGAACTTTCCACGAGGGCTTTTCCTCCGGTCGGCGCCGCCCATGGGAATTACGTTCGATTCCCCGAAGAAGGCGTACTAAACCGCTCGTACGTGTGACGAAGTAGACCCAAAACGCGTGTCGTGAGTCTGTGACAGAAGCGTGACCGGAGAGGGACGCCGGACCGGCGTACGAGCCCGCACTTCCCCGGTTGGCGGACAGCGCCTAGCGTGGCCGTATGGCACCCATTCCGACACCCCCCGCCGAACCCGACGACAGCCCGGACACCTATGTCGGCCTCGACGCCGACAGCGCGGAACGGCTCGCCCGCGAGCGGGGGTGGTCGACGGTCCGGGCGCTGCCGCCCGGGGCCATCATCACGATGGAGTACCGCAGCGGCCGCCTGAACTTCGAGGTGAAGGACGGCCGGGTGGCGCGGTCCTGGAAGGGCTGACCGACCCGACACGGGCCGGACGACGGCTACGGCGACGGCCCCGGTTCCTGTCGAGGATCCGGGGCCGTCGCCGGGTGCGGGGGTGCGCTGTCCGCGGGGATGGGGCTGCTTTGCGGGGATGGGCTGTGCGTACCGGCCCCGCCGTCCGGTGGTCGGCCCCAACGGTGGTCAGCTCGGTGGGCCGCCGCCCGTCAGGGGGCGGGCCGTCGAGTTCGTGCCCCGCGGGACACGGTCCGAGTGCGGCGGTCTGCGGCTGCCGACCGGGGTGACGGGTGTGCGCTCCGAGCGGGCCGTGTGCGGGCCCGGGGCGAGGTAGACGGGCGCCCGGGCCGAGCGGGCCGCCGTCTCGTTCTGGGGAGCCGTCGTACGCGGCTTGAGGCGCACCGGAGTCTCGACGGGCGACAGCGGTGCCGGGGCGCGGCGCCGGGCGCGCCAGCGGTCGCGCAGATCGAAGATCCCGGTCTCGGCGCGGGCGATCAGCGGCTCGCACCAGGGCAGGGCCAGCAGGACCAGCAGACCCGCCGTCCAGCCGAGGAGGACGTCGCTGAGCCAGTGCGTACCGAGGTAGACCGTGGCCATGCCGACACCGAGCGAGGTCACCGCGGACACCGCGGACAGCCAGCGCCGGGCTCTCGGGGTGGAGGCCAGATAGGCCAGGATTCCCCAGGTCACCACGGCGTTGGCGGTATGGCCGCTGGGAAATATATCGCCGCCCAGACCCATCTCGTTCGAGCCGACGGTGGTCGCGTAGTGCGGACCGAGTCTGCCCATGCCGAGCTTGGCGGCGCCGACCGTGATGTTCAGCAGCAGCAGCGAGGCGCCCAGCGTCAGCAGCGGGCGCAGCGTGTGCTGCCGCCAGGAGCGCCAGCCGAGCCAGGCGGCGACCATCACGGCGGTCGGGCCGCGCTGGCCGAGCACCACGTAGTAGTCGACGAACCAGTGGATGCCCGCCCACTGCTGGTACGGGCGGAAGAACATGACCTGCCAGTCGAGACGGACCAGCCATGAGGTGATCACCACGAGCCACACGATCGCCAGATAGAACGCGAGAGTTCCGGCCAGCAGCGCGACCCGGTGCCGGCTCATCTTCGGCACGTCGATGTGGGCCGGCCGTTCCGGCTCACGGTCCAGCCTGGCGAACACCCGGTCCAGACGGGTGAGGTTTCGTTCGGTACGCACCCAATCGACGTTACAGCGAGTGAGCTCAGTTCCCTGTCGAATCCACGGCTTTGTGATGACCATGTGATGTGGGATTCCTCTCAGGTGGAGGCAATTTTTCGAGGAATCCGCAATGCCGGAACGCCGCCCTCTTTAATTCTTTTGATCATTCCGACTGCCGGTTTTGTGGCCCTTATGAATTCGTTCACCGAATCATGGGATGGAATTTCCCGGACGCTCACTGACGGCCCACGGTGATCATGGAGGACCGGAGCCGTTCAGCCAGAACGCCCCGTACACCGCGCCGACCACCGCTACCGTGCCGAGCGCCGGCGCCGACCAGCGCGTTCGGGCACGGGCCAGGGCCCGGGCGAGCGGCAGCAGCAGGGGGAAGGCGGGCAGCAACAGGCGCGGTTTCGAGCCGAAGTAGCTCGACGCGCACAGGGCGAGGGCGGTGACGACGCCCGCGTACACCAGGAGCGGCAGCGGCTGGCCCTGTCGTACGCAGACCGCGTACAGCCAGACGATCAGCCCGACCCCGACGATCAGCCCCACACCCGCCAGGGCCGACGGAAACGACGTGAACTTGTCGGCGACGAAGCGGGCGAACGCGTAGCCGCCGTCGAAGCCGTTGCGCCAGCCGGCCTGGACGTCGAGGTAGCCGAGCGGACCCCTGCCGGTGCGATGACCGACCCACAGGACGTAGGCGGCGGCACCCAGGGGGGCGAGCAGCATGCCGAGAACGCGACGCGCGTCGGCGCCGGGGGCCTTCGGCGCCGGTATCAAGGCGGCACCGGCGGGCGTTCTCCGGTCCCGTACGAACGACGTGATCGCCGTCGCCCACACCGCCGCGACCACCGCGAGGCCCACCGGCCGGGTCAGGCCCGCCAAGGAGGCCAGGGCGCCCGCCGTCACCCAGCGGCCGGTGAGGACGGCGTACAGCGACCACGCGGCCAGGGCCGTGAACAGGGACTCGCTGTACGCCATCGACTGCACGATCCCGACGGGCAGCACAGCCCACAGCAGGGCCGCGCAGACGCCGGCGCGGGGGCCGTACACATGGTCGGTGACGGCGAAGACGCCCCAGGCCGCGGCGAGGGAGGCAAGCAGGGCGACGGCGAAGCCCCCGTCGGCGTACGACAACGGGGTGGTGGCGGCCAGCAGCCGCTCCAGCCAGGGCAGCAGCGGGAAGAACGCGAGGTTGGAGTGCACATCGCCATTGGGCAGGCGGACCTCGTAGCCGTATCCCAGCTCGGCGACCCGGGTGTACCAGAGGGCGTCCCAGCGAGCGGTCAGCAGCGTGTACGCGCTCTTGTCGCGCGCGGCGCTCCACAGGGCCAGCGTCAGCAGGCCCAGGGCGCGTACGGCCGCGTACCCGAGGAGGGCCGGGGCCGCTCGGCGCAGGGTCGCGGCGCCGCGCGTTTCAAGATCGGTCACGGGGCTGATTATCGACCGCGTCCCGACCGGGTCCGGAACCGGCCGTCCCCCGGGACCGTGCCCGATGAGGAGGGGGAGAGAGGGAGAGGGGTGAGCGGGAGTGGCGCACGCCACACGTGTTCCCCACGAGTGTGAGAGGTCCGCCACTGGGCACCGACAGGAACTCGCGTACATTGGCGTGTCACTCGCCTTCGTTGCGCGGGCCGGAGACCACCGCTCCTCTCCGGCCGAGTCACGGGGAGTCCCCACCCCGTGAGCCCCGCCGACCGCGAGGGAACATCTGGGAGGTACGTGCATGTCCGGGACGACCACGGCCGCCGCCGCGCTGCGCCGTCGGGCGGCCGGGGCCGGTGCCAACCGCTGGGTCGTTCTCGTCGTCCTCTGCGTCAGCCTGCTCCTGGTCGCCCTCGACGCGACCGTGCTGCACGTGGCGGTGCCCGCCGTCACCGAGGACCTCAAGCCCGGCGCGATAGAACTGCTCTGGATCGTCGACGTCTATCCGCTCGTCTGCGCCTCGCTGCTGATCCTCTTCGGCACGCTCGGCGACCGCGTCGGCCGCAGACGGATCCTGCTGCTCGGTTACGGCCTGTTCGGCGTCGCCTCCGCGATGGCCGCCCTCGCCGAGACCGCCCAGGTGCTGATCGTGGCCCGGGCGCTGCTCGGGGTGGGCGGCGCGATGATCATGCCCGCGACGCTGTCGATCCTGCGCCAGGTCTTCCCGGACCGGCGGGAGAGGGCGCTCGCGATCGGTATGTGGAGCGCGGTGGCGGCGGTCGGTGCGGCGATCGGTCCGCTGCTCGGCGGCTTTCTGCTGGAGCACTTCTGGTGGGGCTCGGTGTTCCTCGTCAACATACCGTTGATGCTGGTCAGCCTGCCGATCGGACGGCTGCTGCTGCCGGAGTCGCGGGGTGACGGCAAGGGCCCCTGGGACGTGGTGGGCGCGCTGATGGCGGCGGCCGGGCTGTTCTGCCTGGTGCTGGGCGTGAAACGGCTCGGCGGCGGGGAACTGGGGCCGTTCACCGTGGCGCCGCTGGTGCTGGGCGCCGTGCTGATCGTGCTCTTCGTACGGCGGCAGCGACGGCTGACGCATCCGCTGGTGGACCTGCGGATGTTCGCGCGGCCGGCGTTCAGCACATCGGTCGGGTGCATCGTGCTGGCGATGCTCGCGCTCGTCGGGCTGGAGCTGATCGCGGCGCAGTACCTGCAACTGGTGCTCGGACTGTCTCCGCTGCAGACCGGTCTACGGCTGCTGCCGCTGACGATCGCCGCGATGGCGGCGGGGCTGGCGGGGGCGCGGCTGCTCCGGCGGTTCGGGCCGCGGCGGATGGTCAGCTGCGGGTTCCTCCTGACGGCGGTGGCCGTCGTCCTGCTGACCGCGATGGGCGGCGAGGACAACGCGGGGCTGCTGGTCTTCGGGTTCGTGCTGCTGGGGTTCGGGCTGGAGACGACGCTGTTCGGGGCGTACGAGTCGATGCTGAGCGAGTCTGCGCCGGAGCAGGCGGGCGGGGCGGCGGCGATCGGCGAGACCTCGTACCAACTGGGCGCGGGCATCGGGATCGCGTTGCTCGGCACGGTGATGAACGCGGCGTACGCGCCCGGGCTGGCCTCCGTGCCGGGGGTGCCGGCGGCGGCGTCCGCGTCGGCGGGGCATTCGCTGGGCGAGGCGTACGACGTGGCCGGGCAGCTGGGCGGGCCGGCCGGGGTTGCCCTGCGCCGGGCGGCCCAGGACAGTTTCGTGCACGGACTGCATGTCACGCTGCTGGTGAGTGCGGGGCTGTTGTTGCTGGGGGCGGTGATGGCGTTGCGGCTGCCGCGTGTGATGCAGTGCGGGGAGCCCGGGGCCGAGCCCGGGGCCGGGGGTGTGGGAGTGCCCGCGCCTCGGGAGGTCGCGGAGTCCCGCGTCTCCGCCTGACGCGGGATGTCTCCCGCCCGCGCAGCACGTCCCCCGGCGCATCTGCTCGATCCGCCACGCCCCGGTGTTGGCGCGGTTCGCCACGCCCCTCCGCGTCCGGCGGTCGACCACGCCCCTCGGTATCCGCGCGGTCCAGCGAAGCGGCACGTCCCTCCGTGCCCACGCGGCGCGGCGGCGCCTGCCGCGAGCCGCCGACGGGGGCAGCACCCCCAGTGGCGACGTTCGCCCGTCAGGGGGCGGTCACGGTGGTGCGTGGGTGGGAGAGGTCCTGGACGTGCGGGACACTCCGTCGTAACGTCAGGTGCGGACGAGTAACTAGCGGTGCTAGTTTTGAGAGGACGTGCTCATGGCCCCGTTCGACCCCGCCGACCCCCTCGGTGTCGACGACCTGCTCGAGCCGGAGGACCTGGCGATCAGGGCCACCGTGCGGGAGTGGGCCGCGGACCGGGTGCTGCCGTACGTCGCCGAGTGGTACGAGAGCGGGGAGCTCCCCGGGATTCGCGAGCTCGCCCGGGAGCTGGGCGGGATCGGGGCGCTCGGGATGTCGCTCAGCGGGTACGGGTGCGCCGGTGCCAGCGCTGTGCAGTACGGGCTCGCCTGCCTGGAGCTGGAGGCCGCCGATTCCGGGATTCGCTCACTGGTGTCGGTGCAGGGGTCCCTCGCCATGTACGCCGTTCATCGGTTCGGCAGCGAGGAGCAGAAGCGGCGGTGGCTGCCCTCCATGGCCGCCGGAGAGGTCATCGGCTGCTTCGGGCTCACCGAGCCCGACCACGGGTCCGACCCCGCCTCCATGCGGACGTACGCCAAGCGTGACGGCGGAGACTGGGTGCTGAACGGGCGCAAGATGTGGATCACCAACGGGTCCGTCGCCGGGGTCGCCGTCGTGTGGGCGCAGACCGATGACGGGATCCGCGGGTTCGTGGTGCCGACCGACAGCCCCGGTTTCTCCGCGCCGGAGATCAAGCACAAGTGGTCGCTGCGCGCCTCCGTCACCAGCGAGCTCGTGCTCGACGACGTACGGCTGCCCGCCGATGCCGTCCTGCCGGAGGTCGTCGGCCTCAAGGGTCCGCTCAGTTGTCTGTCCCACGCCCGCTACGGGATCGTCTGGGGAGCCATGGGCGCGGCCCGCGCCTGCTTCGAGGCCGCCGTCGACTACGCGAAGACGCGTGAGCAGTTCGGGCGGCCCATCGGGGGGTTCCAGCTCACCCAGGCCAAGCTCGCCGACATGGCGGTCGAACTGCACAAGGGGATTCTGCTCGCCCATCACCTGGGGCGGCGCATGGACGCCGGCCGCCTGCGTCCCGAGCAGGTCAGCTTCGGCAAGCTCAACAACGTACGAGAGGCGATCGAGATCTGCCGGACCGCCCGTACCATCCTCGGTGCCAACGGGATCTCGCTCGAATACCCCGTGATGCGGCACGCGACCAACCTCGAGTCGGTGCTCACCTACGAGGGCACCGTCGAGATGCACCAGCTCGTGCTGGGCAAGGCGCTCACCGGGCTCGACGCCTTCCGCTGACCGCCAGAAGCGGGCAGGGCCGGTGAGCGGCCCTGCCTCAGCTCTGGTTGAAGAAGCCGTCCGTGCGGTGCGCGGCCGCATCCCCGCTGATGATCTCCGTGTCGGCGGGGGTCAGCAGGAACACCCGGTTGGACACCCGGTCGATGGAACCCCGCAGGCCGAAGATCAGCCCGGCCGCGAAGTCGACGACACGCTTGGCGTCGCCGGCCTCCATGGCCGTGAGGTTCACGATCACCGGGACACCCTCGCGGAACAGCTCGCCGATGGCGCGGGCGTCCCGGAAGCTGTCCGGGGTGACCGTGCCGATCCGGCGGCCCTTCTCCTCGGCGACGTCCGTGGCCACCTTGACCCGCGGATCGGTGACCCAGGCCTCCCCGGGCTCGGTCCCTTCGGAGTAGTCGTCGTCGTAGTAACGCTCGTCTTCGTTGTCGTCGACGAGGCCAAGCCAGGCACTTGCCTTGCGTACCGATCCCATGGACGCCTCCTCTCACAGCGGTCTTTCGTGCTCCGCATCTCTATGGTCATCCATGATGCGGACGGTGCGCCAAGTGGATAGACGCCGCGCGGGGGGTTTGTGACGGTACTGGTGCACAGCGAATCCGTCGAGAGTCCATGTGTCCCAAGGGTCGTTTCACAAACAGCTGCTGACTGTGAGTGAAATATGATTCTTCACGGCGTACGGGTGATGAGCGGGGCGTACGGGTGAACGATGGGGTCGGTACGATGCCGCAGCTCACCGCAGTTCAACGCCGTAAGCACCACGGGGGGATCGTCGTGTTCGGAATCGTCAGGCCATGTCGTCACCGGCTCACAGAGAGCCTCAAAACCCAGTGGATGGCGCATTTGTGCGGGCTGTGCCTCGCACTGCGCAAGGACCACGGACAACTCGCGCGGGTGGTGACGAACTACGACGGGCTGCTGATATCCGTTTTGACGGAGGCTCAGACCGGCGCGGGCAGCGCGGGAGCGGGACGGCGTACGGCGGGGCCCTGTCCGCTGCGCGGCATGCGGACCGCGTCCGTCACCCAGGGTGAGGGCGCGCGGCTCGCAGCCGCCGTTTCGCTGGTGCTCGCCTCGGCCAAGGTGCGTGACCATGTCGCCGACGGGGACGGGCTGCTGGGCCGCGGGCCGGTGGCGCTCGCGGCCCGCCGGGTGGCCATGAGCTGGGACCGAGCCGGGGCGCGGACCGGCAGGGACGTCGGGTTCGACACCGCCGTACTCGTCGACGCCGTGGACCGGCAGGTCGGTGTCGAGGCGCTGGCGGGGCCGGGCACCCCGTTGCTGACCGTCACCGAACCCACCGAGACCGCGACGGCCGCCGCCTTCGCGCACACCGCGATCCTGGCCGACCGCCCCGGCAACATGGCGCCGCTCGCCGAGGCCGGGCGCCTCTTCGGCCGGCTCGCGCATCTGCTGGACGCGGTGGAGGACCGGGAGGCCGACGCCGCCGCCCGTGCCTGGAACCCCCTCACCGCGACCGGGACCTCCCTGGTGGAGGCCAGGCGGCTCGCCGACGACGCCGTACACGGGATACGGCTCGCACTGCGCGAGGCCGAGTTCAGGGACAGCAAGCTCGCGCACCAGCTGCTCGTGCATGAACTGCGGCGCTCGGTGGACCGGGCGTTCGGGGGGCCGTCCTCCTGCGGGCACCTGCCGGAGGAGGCCACCGCCGCCTTCGGGCCGCCCGGGCACGGCGGCCCGTACGCCCCGCAGGGGCCCCAGGCGCCGGGGAACCCCTACGGCGGCAGTCCCTTCGGCGGTGAGCCGCCCCGGCCCGGCAAGCGCGGGTTCTGGGCGGGGTGCGGCGTCGCGATCGGGCTGTGCTGCACCTGCAAGGTGTGCTGCGCCGACGAGTACGAAGGGCCGTGGTCGCGGCGGAAGCGCGAGGGCTGGTGCGGCAATTGCGGCAACTGCGACTGCTGTGAGGCGTGCTCCTGCTGTGAATGCTGCTCTTGTTGCGACTGCGGGTTGTGACAGACAGTCAATGCTTTTGTATACGAATCCGCCGGGCGGGAAGAGTCGACCCGCGGGACCGCTCTGATTGCGCTGCGAGACGGCAGAAAAAAACCCGATCCAGTGACCGGCGTGCCGTGAGGGGCCTCGGCCGGAAGCAGAACCAATTCCGCCCTTGATCCAACACGCCTGCGGCTTCAGGCATTTCAGTGGACGTCACATCAGAGCCGCCCGGCTCCCGCCGAGTGAACGGCGGACCGTCCCAGAACGTAGAGCCTGTCGAGAACGCGACGTTCGTCCGGCCGGTGTTCCTCTCGGAGCCGCCGAGGTGCTGGTCTTCGGCCTCGCGGCCACGGGCGCGCTCGCGTGCCGGCACGCCGGGGAGTTGCCGCTCCCGAAGCTCGAAAGGATCAGGGACCATGTCCGGGCGCTCTGACAAGACCGTGCCGTTGGCCGTGAAGATCGTGGTCAGCGGAGGGCTCGGGGTGGGCAAGACCACCTTCATCGGGGCCATTTCGGAGATCGAACCGCTGGACACGGAGGCGGCGATCACACAGGTCTCCGTGGGCATCGACTCGCTGGAGGGGAAGGCGCGCTGGGAACGATCGTGCTCGTCGACACTCGGCGCATCGAGGACTGCTTCCCGGCGGTCGACTACTTCGAGGCCCAGGGCGCCCCGTTCGTACTCGCCGTGAACCGCTTCGACGATGCGGAGCGGTTCGGCACCGAGGAGGTCCGGGAGGCGCTGGGGCTGCGGGACGACGTGCCGGTGCTGGAGTGCGACGCGCGGGAACGGGACTCTGTGCGGGATGTGCTGGGCGCGCTGATGGACCGGGTGATCGGGGCGCGGGCCGCTCCTTCCCGGCGGCGGGCCGTGGGCGTGCGCTGACCGCCGGGGGGACGCGGGACGTTCGCAGGGTGCGGGCCCGCGCCCTACGGAGCCTTCACCTCCGGGGGCGAGATCTCCGACTTGGTGATGGCCGAGCCCGTCGTCCCCCACTTCTTCAGGATCCTGGCGTACGTGCCGTCGGCGATCAGTTCGTTCACCGCCGCCTGGAAGGCGGGTGTCAGGGTGCTGCCCTTCTTGAAGGCGAAGCCGACGTCGAGGCGGTGGAACTCGTTGAGGAACTTCACGCCCTGCTGGTGGGCGACGGCGTAGCGCAGGCCGTTGATCGTGGACATCACGATGTCGCTGCGGCCCTGCTGGAGCGAGGACCAGATCGCGCCCTGCTCGTTGTAGGTCTGCACCTTGTACGCCTTCTTGCCCGCGTCGGTGCACAGGTGCGTGTTCTCCTCCAGCGTGGCCTCGAAGGTGGTGCCCGCACCGGTGGCGACGTTCAGGCCGCACAGCTGCTTCAGGTCGGTGACCTTGGTCAGCTTGCTGTCCTTGCGGGTGGCGAAGCCCTGGCCGTCGTTGATGTAGGTGACGAAGTCGATGGTCCTGCGGCGCTCGTCGGTCACGCCGAAGTTGCCGACACCGAGGTCGTACTTGCCGCTGCCGAGGGCCGGCAGGATCGCCTCGAAGCTCGCCTGCTCGGTCCGCAGTCCGATGCCGAGGACCTTGGCGACGGCGTTCGCGAAGTCGATGTCCTGCCCGGCCAGGGTCTTTCCGTCGTCCAGGATCGAGGTGCCGGGCGGCTGGCCGGAGACGTTGGTGGCGATCGTGAGGTGGGTGGTGCCGGAGGGCAGCAGCTTGGCGGCCTTCTCGTCCTTCTTGAGGGCGGAGACGACGTCCGTGGTGGGGATCCGGTCGGCTCGGCCCGCGGCGGCGACGGCGGCCTCGTCCGAGCCGGAGCCGCAGGCGGTGAGGAGCAGGGTCGCCGCGGTGATGAGGACGAAGGGGGTGACAAGTCTGTTTCGGGCATGCGTGGGCGTGTGCATCGGGTGCGGTCTCCTGAGGGCAGGCAAGAGTGAGCGAACGCGAGAGGGGAGGGGTGCGCGTGTGAAGGCGAAGCGAGGGAGAACGCGAGGAGCGCCCCTGCCGGATCAGCGGATCAGGGCGCGCAGTGGGTCAGCTCAACAGGACGAGGACCACACTCGACCGAAGTCGATGTGGGAGCGTTTGACCAGCCACTGCTGTGGATGCATGGGCCAAGTGGAACAGGCATTCGGTGGTGCGTCAACTGACGTGAGACGTACGGCTCACAGTACGGACAGCCTTGACAGCGAGGGGAAACGCACCCGTACTCTCGGTGGACGGCCCTGCTGAGGGGCTCGGCCGTACCCGCGCCGCAGTACCTGTGGTGCGCGCCCGTGTGAAGGCACCCACCCGAGTTCTACCGACTCGATGCCACGGAGCCTTCGCATGTCCTCCGACACCCTTGCCCAAGCCCCCGCCGCCCCGGACATACCGGAGCACGCTGACTCCCTGACGATCGTCCCGCAGCGCCGCCTCGGCCAGTGGACGGCCGCCGTCGCCGTACTGGCCCTGCTCGCCCTCGCCGTCACCTCCGTACTGCGCAACGAGGCGTTCCAGTGGGACGTCGTCGCCGACTACTTCACCTCCGACGCCGTGCTGCGCGGTCTGTGGCTCACCCTCTGGCTCACCGCGGTCGTCATGGTGCTCGGCTTCGTGCTGGGCACGTTGCTCGCCGCGGCCCGGCTGTCCGCCAACCCGGTGCTGAGAAGCGTCAGTTGGGGCTACGTCTGGCTGTTCCGGTCGATCCCGATCCTGGTGCAGCTGCTGCTGTGGTTCAACATCGGGGCGCTGTACCCGCAGATCCTCGGCGTGAAGACGGTCGACCTGCTCGGTCCGGTCACCGTCGCGATCATCGGGCTGACCCTGCACGAGGCCGCGTACGCCGCCGAGGTCGTGCGCGGCGGCATCCTCTCCGTGGACCGCGGGCAGATCGAGGCCGCCCAGGCGCTCGGGCTGAGCCGGTGGCGGCGCTGGCGGCGGATCGTGCTCCCGCAGGCGATGCGGTCCATCGTGCCGCCGGCCGGGAACATGCTGATCGGCACCCTCAAGGGCACCTCCATCGTCAGCGTCATCGCCGTCCAGGACCTGCTGTACTCGGTGCAGTTGGTGTACCACCGCACCTACCAGGTCATCCCGCTGCTGATGGTGGCCACCGTCTGGTACACCGTCGTCACCTCGGTGCTCAGCCTCGGCCAGTACTACGTCGAGAAGCACTACGCGCGCGGCTCGGAGCGTGCCCGATGAGTGCGCACAGGCCCTCCGTCGTGATCGTCGGGGCCGGGCCGCGGGGGACCGGTCTGATCGAGCGGATCGCCGCCAACGCGCCCGAGCTGTACGCCGCTTCGGGCCTCGACCTTCATCTCGTCGACCCGCATCCGCCGGGCGCCGGACGCATCTGGCGCGCGGCCCAGTCGCCGCTGCTGTGGATGAACTCGCACGCCGAGGACGTCACGATGTTCACCGACGAGACGGTCACCATGCACGGTCCCGTCGCCGAGGGCCCCACGCTGCACGAGTGGGCGGGCATCGACGGCCGCACCTTCGCGGACCGGCAGCTCCAGGGCGCGTACCTGCGCTGGTTCCACGAGCGGGCCGTCGCCGCCCTGCCCCCGTCCGTCACGGTCCACCACCACCCGCGCCGCGCCCTGCGGGTGTCCGGACCCCGCGAGGGCCGCCAGCAGGTGTGGCTGGAAGGCCGGCCGCGTCCGCTCCCGGCCGACCTCGTGGTGCTCGCCCTCGGCCACCTCGACGCCGAACTCGACCCTGACCAGGACGAGTTGGCCGTCTACGCCCGTGCGCACGGGCTCGTCCACCTCCCGCCCGACTTCACCGCCGACAGCGACCTTTCTCCGCTCGCGCCCGGCGAACCCGTCCTCGTCCGCGGCTTCGGCCTCGCCTTCGTCGACCTGATGGTGCTGCTCACCGAGGGCCGGGGCGGACGCTACGAGGGGGACACGTATGTGCCCTCGGGACGGGAGCCGGTGCTGTACGTCGGTTCGCGGCGCGGAGTGCCGTACCACTCGAAGATCGGCTACGACTGGACCGGTGACCGGCCGCCGCTGCCCCGGTTCCTCGGGCCCGCCGAGGTCGAGGCGCTGCTCGCCCGGCCGGAGGGCTTCGACTTCCGGCGGGACGTGTGGCCGCTCGTGGAGAAGGAGCTGGGCTTCGCGCACTACCACCGGCTGTTCACGGTCCATCCCGAGCGGACGGCCGTCGACTGGAGCGTCTTCGAGGAGAAGTACGCGGCCACGGACGACCCGGCCGGGCGGGCGGCCCTCGTCGCGTCCGCCGTCCCCGACCCCGCAGACCGGCTCGACCTCGCCGTGCTGGACCGCCCGCTGGAGGGGGTTCGATACGGCTCCTCCGACGAGTTCCAGGAGGGGTTGCGCGGCTATGTCGAGCGTGACCTGAGCCGCAGTCATGATCCCGCGTACAGTCCCGACCTGGCGGTCTTCCTCGGACTGCTGTCCGTCTACGGCCAGTTGGTCCGGCTCGGGGACATCGGCCCCTGGTGGCACGGCTTCTTCAGCTATCTGGCCTCCGGACCGCCCGGACCCCGGCTGCGGCAGATGCTCGCCCTGTCCCGTGCGGGCGTCCTGAAGTTCCTCGGCGCCGACCTGACCGTCACCGCCGAGGACGGGGTGTTCCGGGCGTCGAGCCCCACTGTGCCGGGGTTCTCCGTCGAGGCCCGTGCGCTGGTCGAGGCGCGGCTGCCGGAGCCGACGGTCGGCCGTGCCCGCGACCCGCTGCTGCGCGCGTTGCACGCCGACGGGGCGGCCGAGACACCCGAGGGGCTGCTCCGCGTGGACCCCGCCGACGGACGGATCCTCGACCGGGCCGGCCGTCCGCATCCCCGGCGCTTCGCACTCGGCCCGTACACCGACGCCCGTACCCCCGGCGCGTTCACCCGCCCGCGCACCGGCGGGCCCGCGTTCCGTCAGAACGACGCGACGGCCCGGGCCACGCTGCTGTTCCTGCGCGAGCTCACCGGCCGTGCGGCGGCCTGACCCGCCTGCTCCCGCACGTCCTACGGCAAGTACGTCTACGCAAGTACGTCCTACGGCAAGGAATCCGCGATGACCGTCATGGTCGACATCAGGTCCGTCCACAAGAGCTTCGGCCCGCTGGACGTGCTCAAGGGCATCGACCTCGCCGTGCGCGCCGGCGAGGTCACCGTCATCCTGGGCCCCTCCGGCTCCGGCAAGTCCACGTTGCTGCGCACCATCAACCACCTGGAGAAGGTGGACCGGGGCGCGATCAGCGTGGACGGGACGCTGGTCGGCTACCGCCGCTTGGGCGACAGGCTGTACGAGCTGCCCGAGCGCGAGGTGCTGCGGCAGCGCACGCGCATCGGCTTCGTCTTCCAGAACTTCAACCTCTTCCCGCACCTGACCGTGCTGGACAACATCATCGAGGCGCCGGTGTCCGCGCTGAAGCGGCCCCGCAAGGAGGCCGTCGAGACCGCGCGCCGGCTGCTCGACCGGGTCGGCCTCTCCGACAAGGCCGACGCCTACCCGAAGCAGCTCTCCGGGGGACAGCAGCAGCGGGTCGCCATCGCCCGGGCGCTCGCGCTGGAGCCCCGCCTGCTGCTCTTCGACGAACCGACCTCCGCGCTCGACCCCGAACTGGTCGGCGAAGTCCTCGACGTCATCAAGGACCTGGCCCACCAGGGCACCACGATGATCGTCGTCACCCACGAGATCGGCTTCGCCCGCGAGGTCGCCGACACGGTGGTGTTCATGGACGACGGGCGGATCGTCGAGCAGGGCCCGCCCGCCGACGTCCTGGACCGGCCGGCGCACGACCGTACTCGCGCGTTCCTCTCCAAAGTGCTGTGAGCCCCGCCGCTCGCCGCAGAAGGGTTTCCCACATGACCTCATCGCACGGCCGGGGCCTGCTGCACCTGGCCGCCGCCGTCGACCAGCGAGCCGTCCACGACGCCGACTCCTACGTCGAACTGGTCCGGCTCGCCGAGCGCGGCGGCCTCGACTTCGTGACCCTGGACGACACCTTCGCCCGACCGGGGCCCGACGCGCTCGCCGTCCTGTCCAGGGTGGCGCCGGCCACCAGTCGGATCGGGCTGGTGCCCACCGTCACCACCACTCACACCGAGCCCTTCCACGTCCAGGCCGCCGTCGCCACCCTCGACTGGGTCAGCCGCGGCCGGGCCGGCTGGCGGATCGACGTGTCGGCCACCGAGAGCGAGGCCCGCCTCTTCGGCCGCCGGCCTTCCCGCACACCCGACTTCGCGCGTGCGGGGGGATCCCCCTGGCCCGCCGACGCGCTGTGGCAGGAGGCCGGTGAAGTCGCCGAGGTGGCCGCGAAGTTGTGGGACAGCTGGGAGGACGACGCCGAGATACGGGACGCGGCGACCGGCCGCTTCATCGACCGGGACAAACTGCACCACGTCGACTTCACCGGTTCCGCCTTCTCGGTCAAGGGCCCCTCGATCGTGCCCCGGCCGCCCCAGGGCCACCCGGTCCGCGTGGTCGACGCGACGGAGGGCACCGCCCGGCAGACGGCGGCCGAGTACGCCGACGTGGTGCTCGTGCGGGCCGTGAGCGCCGCGCACGCCACCGCCGTACGGGACCAGGTACGGGAGTCGGCCCGGGAGTTCGGCCGCGACCCCGGCGACCTGTGTGTCCTCGCGAGCCTCGTCGTCGACCTCGGCGACGGGGAGCACGCGGCCGAACCGGGCCACGGCGGAGGCGGCCCCCGGCCCACCGCGCAGGGTCCGCTGTACCGGGGCGGCCCGGTCGACCTCGCCGAGCTGATCGCCGGCTGGTACACGGACGGCACCGTCGACGGCTTCCACCTCACCCCCGCCGAGCCCCGCCGTGACCTGGAGCGGCTCGTCAACGGCACGGTGGCGCTGCTGCAGCACCGGGGCCTGTTCCGCACCTTCTACCCGGGCAGCACACTCCGCGAGCACCTGGGCCTGGCCCGGCCCGCCAACCAGTACGCCGTGGCACACGCCGTGACCGGGGGAGCGTCATGACCGTACGCCGTAAGGAGATCCACCTCGCCGCGCACTTCCCCGGCGTCAACAACACGACGGTGTGGACCGATCCGCGCTCGAAGTCGCAGATCGAGTTCTCCTCCTTCGAGCACCTGGCCCGCACCGCCGAACGCGGCCTGTTCGACTTCTTCTTCCTCGCCGAAGGGCTGCGGCTGCGCGAACACAAGGGCCGTATCCACGACCTCGACGTGGTCGGCCGGCCCGAGTCGCTGACCGTGCTCAACGCGCTCGCCGCCGTCACCGACCGCGTCGGCCTCGCCGCCACGGTCAACGCCACCTTCAACGAGCCGTTCGAACTCGCCCGCAGGCTCGCCACCCTGGACCACCTCAGCGGCGGCCGGGCGGCCTGGAACGTGGTGACCTCCTCCGACGCCTTCACCGGCGAGAACTTCCGGCGCGGCGGATACCTCGACCGGGCCGACCGGTACACCCGGGCCGCCGAATTCGTCGCCGTGGCACGGCAGTTGTGGGACTCCTGGACACCGGACGGCGTCCCCCGGCCCTTCGCACACCGCGGCCGGCACTTCGACATCGCGGGCGAGTTCACCCTGCCGCGCTCGCCGCAGGGGCACCCGGTCGTGATCCAGGCGGGAGACTCGGAGGAGGGGCGGGAGTTCGCCGCGGCCACCGCCGACGTGATCTTCACCCGGCACGGCACCCTGGAAGCCGGACGTGCCTTCTACGCCGACGTGAAGAAGCGGCTGGAGAAGTACGGTCGCGGCCCCGACCAGCTGAAGATCATGCCCGGAGTCACCGTCGTCCTCGGCGACACCGCCGCCGAGGCGCAGGAGAAGGCCGCCGGGATCCGACGGCAGCAGGTCTCCCCGCAGAACGCGATTCTCACGCTGGAGCAGATCTGGGGCGTCGACCTGTCCTCGTACGATCCGGACGGACCGCTGCCCGAGACCGACCCGGTGCCGGACTCGTCGCTCACCCAGGGGCGGACCCGGCACGGGGACAACGTGGCGATCGCCGAGAAGTGGCGGGCGTTGTCGAAGGAGAAGGGGCTGTCCATCCGCCAGACGGTGATCGAGGCGAGCGCCCGGCAGTCCTTCGTCGGGACGCCGGAGGCGGTCGCCATCGAACTCGAGACGTTCGTACGCCGGGACGCCGCCGACGGCTTCATCCTCGTCCCGCACCTCACCCCGGGCGGTCTCGACGAGTTCGTGGACCGGGTGGTGCCGCTGCTCCAGGAGCGCGGCGCCTTCCGCACGGAATACGAGGGCACCACCCTGCGCTCCCACCTCGGGCTGTCCGGCCCGGAGGGGAAGCAGTGACCGGAATGGAAAGGTCGATCACATGACCGCCGATGCATCCGACGCATCCGAGGCATCCGACGCATGGAAGCAGTGGCACGAGCACCGCACCCAGACCGTGTCGGCGCCCTACGGCCCCCTCGCGCTCGCCGGCACCTACTGGCTGGAGGACTATCCGGACGGTCGACTTCCGGACACCCCGGGGACATGGACCGTCGACGGCGACGCGGTCCGGCTGACGGTCGCCGAGGAGGCGGACGGGCTGAGCGTGGACGGACAGCCCTTCAGCGGCGAGGTGCGGCTCACGGCCGATGCCGGACCTGTGGCCGCCGCCCGGGTCGGGTACGGTCGGCGCCGGTTGGTCGTACTGGTGCGCGAGGGCGTGTGGGGCGTACGCGACTTCGATCCCGCCTCCCCGGCGCGCGAGGCGTTCCGGGGCATCGAGGCCACACCCTACGATCCGCGCTGGTCGGTGCCGGGGCGCTTCACGCCGTACGACGAGGAGCGCACCGTACGCGTCGAGAACGCGGACGGACGGGCGCGTGGCCTGGGCCTCGGCGGGGAGCTGGCGTTCCGGCTGGCCGGGCGGGAGTTGACCCTCCAGGTGACGGTCCAGGGCGACGGCTCGCTGTGGGCGGTTCTCGGCGATGCCACGAGCGGGGACAGCAGCTACCGGTTCCGGTTCCTGCGGCCCGCCGCGCCGGACGCCGAGGGCCGTACGACGGTCGACTTCAACCGCGCGCTGCTGCCGCCGTGCGCGTTCGCCGACCACTTCGTCTGCCCTTTCCCGCCGCCCGGGAACACCCTGGCCGTCGCGGTCGAGGCGGGGGAGCGGAACCTGATCCGAGAGGCGTTGCCCACGGGATCGCAAAGATCGTTCAAAGGCTGACGGCCGAAAGGCACCCTTGCGCCGACCGTCCGTTCGGCCGAATACTCCCCACAGCGCTTGTCAGGGGCACGGCGTATCCGGAATCCGGGCGACCGGCGCTCCTGGCTGCGCCTCACGGGCCCACACCCCACGAGGGCCCCCGACTTCCCGTGTGGAGGAACGAAAAAGTGAGGATCAAGCGCACCACCCCTCGCAGCGGCATTTCGAGACGGATCCGGCTGACCGCCGTCACCACCGGCCTCGTGGCCGCCGCCGCGATCGCGGTCCCCAACGCGAACGCGTCCGACACCCCCACCGCCTTCAGCGCCTCCGAGCTCAAGAGCGTGAGCAACTCGGTGCTCAAGGCCGACATCCCGGGAACCGCCTGGGCCGTCGACAGCAAGAGCGGCCGTGTGGTCGTCACCGCCGACAGCACGGTCTCCCAGGCCGAGATCGCCAAGATCAAGCAGCAGGCGGGCTCGAACGCCGACGCGCTGACGATCAAGCGCACCAACGGCAAGTTCCAGAAGTACATCGCGGGCGGCGACGCCATCTATGCGAGTAGCTGGCGCTGCTCCCTCGGCTTCAACGTCCGTGACAGCGCGGGCAACTACTACTTCCTGACCGCCGGTCACTGCACCGACGGCGCGGGCACGTGGTGGTCGAACTCCTCCCACAGCACCACGCTCGGCACCACGTCGGGCTCCAGCTTCCCGACGAACGACTACGGCATCGTGCGCTACACGAACTCGTCGGTCGCCAAGTCGGGCACGGCCGGCAACACGGACATCACCAGCGCCGGCACCCCGAGCGTGGGTACCACCGTCACCCGTGACGGTTCGACCACCGGTATCCACAGCGGCCGGGTCACCGCCCTCAACGCGACCGTCAACTACGGTGGCGGCGACGTCGTCTACGGCATGATCCAGACCACGGTCTGCGCCGAGCCCGGCGACTCCGGCGGTTCCCTCTACGGCACCAACGGTGTCGCCTACGGTCTGACCTCCGGGGGCAGCGGCAACTGCTCCTCCGGCGGCACGACCTTCTTCCAGCCGGTCGTGGAGGCCCTCAACGCCTACGGCGTCAGCGTCTTCTAGTCGCTCGACCCGACCTGCGGCAGCAGCAGAAGAGCCCCCGCACGCAACTGTCGTGCGGGGGCTCGCCCGGCCGTGGAGTGGGGCGTCACCGTCGACCGCGTCGAGATCAAGGACGTCTCGTTGCCGGAGGCCATGAAGAGGTCCATGGCTCGTCAGGCGGAGGCCGACCGGGAGCGGCGGGCCCGGGTCATCAACGCCGACGCCGAACTCCAGGCGTCGAAGAAGCTCGCCGAGGTCGCCGGGGAGATGTCCGAGCAGCCGGCCGCGCTGCAACTGCGGCTGCTGCAGACGGTGGTGGCGGTGGCCGCGGAGAAGAACTCGACGCTGGTGCTGCCGTTCCCGGTGGAGCTGCTGCGGTTCCTGGAGAAGGCGCAGCAGCAGGGACCGCAGATGGCGGCTCCGGTGCCGCAGCCGGTGTCGCAGATGCCCGCTCCGGCGCAGCAGCCGCTGTACCCGTCGGTGCCGCAATCGGCACAGCAACCGGTGCAGGAGCAACTTCCGCCGCTCACACCTCGCTTGGAGCCACACCCGGAAGGGTCGGTTTCAAGACAGGACTAGTCCTCACGGGCTGAGCGGAATTACTCGCGCGTAGTGTTTGCTCTGCGAATGGCCTCGGGTGACCGTGGACTGTCAAAAATTGGGGGGCGTGCAACCGCGTTCTACGCGCGTCCTGAAGTCGACCTTGTGCGCCCCCTGTGGGGTTCGGAAGAGTGGGCGCTCGTCAACCAGCCTTCCGGTCCACTGAGGTCCCCACACCCACCGGACCGACCCCCCACAGGAGGACGCGAGTTGAAGCACCGACGCATACCCGGGCGGCGGGTCGCCGTGGCAGGTGCGGGCATCGCCGCACTGGTCGCCGCGGGAGCCACCTTCCAGACTGCGAACGCGAGTGAGCCGGCGAAGTCCCCGGCGTCCGCGACCCTCTCGGCCCTGGCGGCCGGAAAGCTCGCCTCGACGCTCGGTCAGGACCTCGGCGCCGACGCGGCGGGAACGTTCTACGACGCGAAGACCAGAAGTCTCGTGGTCAACGTGGTCGACGAGGCCGCGGCGAAGGCCGTCGAGGCGGCCGGCGCCAAGGCCAGACTCGTCGAGAACTCCCTCGCCGAGCTGAAGAGCGCCCGCAGCGCCCTCAAGAAGGACGCCACCATCCCCGGCACCGCCTGGGTGACCGACCCGACCACCAACAAGGTGGTCGTCACCGCCGACCGTACGGTCTCCGACGCCGAGTGGGCGAAGCTGACCAAGGTCGTCGGCGGACTCGGTGCCACCACCGAACTCCAGCGCTCGAAGGGGGAGTTCAAGCCCCTCGTCGCGGGCGGCGACGCCATCACCGGAAGCGGCGGACGCTGCTCGCTCGGCTTCAACGTGGTCAAGGGCGGCGAGCCGTACTTCATCACGGCCGGGCACTGCACGGAGGCCATCTCCACCTGGTCGGACTCCAGCGGCGACGCGATCGGCACGAACGCGCAGTCGAGCTTCCCGGACAACGACTACGGCCTGGTCAAGTGCACCGCCGGCGTGGCCCACCCGAGCGAGGTGAACCTCTACGACGGCTCCACCCAGAAGATCACGGGAGCGGCCGAGGCCACCGTCGGCATGAAGGTCACCCGCAGCGGCTCCACCACCCAGGTGCACAGCGGCACGGTCACCGGTCTGGACGCCACCGTGAACTACGGCAACGGCGACATCGTCAATGGCCTGATCCAGACCGACGTCTGCGCCGAGCCCGGCGACAGCGGCGGCGCGCTCTTCTCCGGCAGCAACGCGATCGGCCTCACCTCCGGCGGCAGCGGCGACTGCACCTCGGGTGGTGAGACCTTCTTCCAGCCGGTCACCGAGGCCCTCTCGGCCTTCGGCGCCCAGATCGGCTGACGGCCACCCGGCAGCCGCGACCGCGCCGCAGGAAACGTGCGAACCGCACGACGCGAGAGTCCCGCCCCTCACGCGAGGGGCGGGACTCTCGCGTCGTGACTGTTTGACCACCCGCTCCGCGCGGAGAGGCCGCAACGGCGCACTACCCGTCGCCGTACGTGGGACACCCCACGACAAACAGAATGAGCATTCTGCTAGCGTACTCCACAAGCAGAACCAGAATTCTTTTTGTGGGGGTGTGATGCCGCGGCTCACCGACGCGCGCAAGGAACTCCGGCGCGCCCAGATCGCCGAGGCCGCCGTGCGCTGCTTCGGCCGCAACGGCCTGGAGCGGACCTCGATCGCCGACATCATCGCCGAGTCCGGGCTCTCGGCCGGCTCGATCTACGCCCACTACCGAAACAAGGCCGACCTGGTCCAGGCAGCCGCCCGCGAGGTGCTCGCCGAGCGCGCCAAAGTCCTCGGCGAGCACGCCGCGAGCGACACCCCGCCCGACCCCGACGAACTGCTCGCCCGCCTGATCGCCGCGATCGACCCCGCCGAGGCCCGGGTCGGCGTGCAGACCTGGGGCGAGGCGACCACCAACCCGGCCATCCGCGACATCGTCGTCGACATGACCAACCGGATGCGCGCGATGCTGCACGACTGCGTCACGGCGTGGCTGGTCAAGGTCGAGCACCGCGAGCCGGCCGAGGCCCGGGAGAGCGCCACCCCGATCGCCCACCGGGTGATGGCGCTCTATCAGGCCGAACTGCTGTACACCGCCTTGCGATCACCAACCGAGGAGACAACGTCATGACCACCCCGACAGCTTCGTTCGCCGGGCGCACCGTTTTACGCGTCGGCTACGGCGCGTTGCAGCTCGAGCGCCTGCACGACCGCCGCGGCGAGGCGGTCGCGCTGCTGCGGCGCGCGGTCGAGCTGGGCGTCGACCATGTGGACACCGCCGAGTTCTACGGCTTCGGTTTCGCCAACGACGTCATCCGCGAGGTGCTGCGCCCCGAGGACGGCGTCCTGGTGGTCACGAAGGTCGGCGCCGACCCCGACCCGGGCGGGCGCCTGCCGTTGCGTCTGGCGCAGCGGCCCGAGCAGCTGCGAGCCAGCGTGGAGGACAACCTGCGGGGCCTCGGCGTCGACCGGCTCCCCGTGGTCAACCTCCGGCGCCTCGACTCCGGCCCCGGGCTGCGTCCCGAGGGCGACCAAGTGGTCGACCTCGATGACCAGCTCGCGGTGATGACCGCCCTGCGAGACGAGGGCAAAATCGGCGCGATCGGCCTGAGCAGCGTCACTCTCGACGGCCTGCGCCGCGCCCTGCCGGCGGGCATCGCCTGCGTGCAGAACGCCTACAGTCTTGCCTTCCGCGACGACGAGGACATGCTCGAACTGTGCGTGGCCGAGGGCATCGCCTGGGTGCCGTTCTTCCCACTCGGCGGCGCCTTCCCGGGCCTGCCCAAGGCGACCGACGAGCCGGCGGTGCACGCCGTGGCCGAGTCCCTGGGCGTCACGCCCTCCCAGGTCTGCCTCGCCTGGCTGCTGCACCATGCCCCGAACGTTCTGCTCATCCCCGGCACCGCCGACGCCGCCCACCTCGAGGCCAACATGGCGGTCAGCGAGATCACCTTCGACCCCGCGACCCTCGCCGCCCTCGATGCCGTCGAGTCCCGCTCCAACGAGGTTCCCATCGGCTGACCGGCACCAACGCGACCCGGTTCGCGACCACACGCCGGACACCCTGACGGAACGCCCGGCCCTGCCGGGAAAACCCTCTTCACCGAGCTCCAAGGAACGGATCATGAAGGCCATCATCTACCGCGACCACGGCGGCCCCGACGTGCTTCAACTCGTGGAACGTGACCTGCCCGCGCCCGGCCCCGGCGAGGTTCGCGTCCGGGTCGCCGTGTCCGGGGTCAACCCGGCCGACTGGCAGACCCGCTCCCGCGCCGCCCACCCCAAGCTCTTCTCCGAGGTCACCCCGCACCTCGACGGCGCCGGCACGATCGAGGCGGTCGGTGAGGGAATCGACCAGAGCCGGGTCGGTCAGCGGGTCTGGATGTTCTTGGCTGCCGCCGGGCGGCCCACCGGTACCGCAGCCGAGTTCACCGTTCTGCCCGCTGAACAGGCCGTGCCGCTGCCCGACGAGGCCGGGTTCGACGTCGGCGCCTCACTCGGCGTCCCCGCGCTCACCGCGCACCGTGCGCTCACCGTCGCCGAGGACGGGCCGCGCCGTCTGCGGCCCGGGGCGCTCGACGGCAGGGTGGTGCTCGCCGCGGGCGGGGCCGGGGCGGTCGGGCACGCGGTGATCCAGCTCGCCCGATGGGCCGGCGCCACCGTGATCAGCACGGTCAGCGGCCCGGAGAAGGGCCGGCTGGCCACCGCCGCCGGAGCCCACCACGTGATCAACTATCGCGGGGGCGACCCGGCCGCCGAGATCCGCGAGATCGCCCCGGACGGCGTCGACATCGTCGCCGAAGTGGCGCTGGGCGCGAACCTCGCACTGGACCTGGCCGTGCTGCGGACGCGCGGCACGATCTCGACCTATGCCAACGACGGTGGCAAGCCGGTCGAACTGGACGTGCCGCAGAACATGGTGCTGAACACACGCTTCCAGTTCCTGGTGCTCTACACGGCCGGCCGGGAGGCGCGCGCCGCGGCCGTTGAGGACGTAGCCTCCGCAGTCCGCGGCGGTGCCCTGCCGGTCGGCGAGGAGCACGGCCTGCCGCTGGTCCGCTTTCCGCTCGACCGCACCGCCGACGCGCACCGGGCGGTGGAGAGCGGCGCCGTCGGCAAGGTCCTGGTGGACGTCACGTCGTGACGCCCAGTCAGCCGCCGTCCGAACAAAGCGCCGTAGTCGTCATCAGCACGCCGCCACCGTCCCGGGGACCCGGCCCCGGGCGGCCAGGCGGCCTGTGGCATGTGGTGCAGGCCAGGGTTGGCCGCCGACGGTCACACCGGTCAGTTCAGCCGTTCCGGCTGGGTTTCCTTCCGGCTGGGTTTCGAGCATGCCGGAGGGCGTGCTGCGCACACGCCTGACTTCCTGACGATCCGGCCGGACGGCGGTCGGTGGCTGTTCGACGTCCGCCCCGCCGTCCGGTCGGGGAAGGGCTCACCTCGGCTCGAATGCTCTTCGGCCCCCGCAACCAGACGAACGACCTGGTTGAGCACCGGCCGCTCTCCAGCAGGCTCCAGGGCTGTGACGGCGTAGCGCCTGTTTCGACCGGGTCCCCTCGCCAAGGAATCGATGATGTGTTCGAATCGTGTCGCTGACCGGGGCTGATGAGGTTAGAGTAATCGAACGAGAGTACGATGAACATATCGGGTATACGGCCTGAAGGAGGCCAAAAAGGGGTGGAGTGATGGAGGTGCGGCATGGCGGGCTTCGCCCATCTGCACGTCGCGTCCGGTTACTCCGAGCGCTACGGCGCGGCCCATCCCGAGCATCTCGTGCTGCGGGCGGCCGAGCGGGGTGTGACGGCGCTCGCGCTCACCGACCGGGACACGGTCACCGGTGTCGTCCGGTTCGCGCAGGCATGTGCGAAAGCCGGGGTCCGGCCGGTCTTCGGTATCGACCTGGCGGTGGAGGCCCTCGCACCCCCACCGCCCGACCGGCGGCGCCGCACCCCGGCGCGCGGTGGGGCGCACGTCGTCGAGCCGCCGCTGCGGTTCGTGCTGCTCGCGCAGAACCGGGAGGGATGGGCGCGGCTGTGCCGCATCACCTCGGCAGCCCACGCCGGTACCGCGTCCGGCGCGGCACCGGTGGTGGTGCCGTGGGAGGCGCTGCGCGAGTACGGCGGTCCCGGTCTGACCGTGCTGCTCGGGCCGCTCTCGGAGCCGGTACGGGCTTTGGCGGCCGGCCGGGAGGACGTCGCGAGGAAGCTGCTGGCGCCGTGGCAGGAGATCTTCGGCGCTGGGGTGAGGCTGGAAGCCGTAGTGCATAAACGTTTCGGCACCGGGCCGGGATCCCTGCGCCTGGCTGCCCGCACCCTCGCCCTGGCCGACCGCACCCACACCGTCGCGGTGCTCTCCAACGCCGTCCGCTACGCCGACCCCGACCAGCACCGTCTCGCCGACGTCCTGGACGCCGCCCGGCTGCTGCGGCCCATCGACCGGCGCCGCCTGGACAGCGGGCAGCGCTGGCTCAAGGACGAGAAGGCGATGACGGCCGTCGCGCATCTGGTCGCCGAATGCGCCGGAGCCGATGCCCGGCGGGCACGCCGTCTGGTGGCGGACACCGCTGCCACCGCGGCCCTGTGCGCTGTGGCCCCCGGAGCGGACCTGGGGCTCGGCACGCGGCACTTCCCGGAACCCGCGCTCTTCGGCGCCGAGCCCGGAGCGGGGGGAGCGGCACAACTGCTGCGTCGGCAGTGCGAGGCCGGCATGACCCGGCGGGGCCTGGACCGCGACCGGGTGGCGCTCGACCGGCTGGACGAAGAACTCGCCGTGATCTCCAAGCTGGACTACGACTCGTACTTCCTCGCCGTCGGCCAGGTCGTGACCGACATCCGGGCCAAGGGCATCCGGGTCGCGGCCCGCGGCTCGGGCGCCGGATCGATGGTCTGCCACGCACTGGACATCACCACGGCCAACCCGCTCGACCACCGCCTGCTGTTCGAACGCTTCCTGAGCGTGCGCCGGGCATCACTCCCGGACATCGACATCGACGTGGAGTCCGCCCGGCGGCTGGAGTGCTACGACACGATCTTCGACCGGTTCGGCAAGGAACGGGTCGCCGTCACCGCCATGCCGGAGACCTACCGGGCCCGCCGCGCCCTGCGGGACACCGGCCTCGCCCTCGGCATCGCGCCCGCGGACGTCGACCGGATCGCCAAGAGCTTTCCGCACCTGCGGGCCTCCGATATCACCGGTGCCCTCGCCGAACTGCCCGAACTGCGCCAGCTGGCGGGCGAGATGGACCGCTACGGGCCCCTGTGGGAGCTGGCCGAAGGCCTTGACTCCCTGGTCCACGGCATGGCCATGCACCCCTGCGGTGTGGTCATCAGCGACGCGACCCTCCTCGACCGGCTACCAGTGCAGCCCACCCCGCAGGGCGACTACCCCATGGCCATGGCCGCGAAGGAGGAGATCGAGGATCTGGGCAATATCAAACTGGACGTCTTGGGCGTCCGGATGTTGTCGTCGATGGCCCATGCAATCGCCGAGATCGAACGGACGACCGGCAACTGCATTGACTTGGACGATCCACGACAGGTGCCGCTCGACGACGTCTTCGCGTTCAAGCTCATCCAGGAGAGCCGGACCCTGGGCCTGTTCCAGCTGGAGTCACCCGGCCAGCAGGACCTCCTGTCCCGGCTCCAGCCCCGCGACCCGCAGGACGTCATCGCCGACATCAGCCTCTTCCGCCCCGGCCCGGTCGCCGGCGGCATGCCCGAGCGGTACATCGCCGCACGCAACGGCGGCACACCGTCGTACGCCCACCCGGACCTGGAACCGGTCCTCGCCGACACCTACGGCGTGACCATCTGGCACGAGCAGATCATCGAGACCCTGTCGGTGATGACCGGCTGCGACTACGCGCTGGCGGAGATCGCCCGGCGGGCACTGGGCGACAAGAACCGGCTGCCGAAGATCAGGGACTGGTTCCACGGCCTGGCACGCGCGCGTGGCTACAGCGCGGCCGTCCGGGAGGAGGTCTGGAAGACCGTCGAGGCCTTCGGTGCGTACGGCTTCTGCCGCGCCCATGCGGTCGCCTTCGCCGTACCCGCCCTGCAGAGCGCCTGGCTCAAGGCGCACTATCCGGCGTTCCTGCTGGCCGGCCTGCTCGAACACGACCCTGGTATGTGGCCCAAGCGGGTTCTGGTCGCCGACGCTCGCCGGGGCGGCGTACAGGTCCTGCCCGTCGACATCAACCGCTCCCAGGTGAAGCACACCGTGGAGAAGACCGACGGAGAGCAGTGGGGCGTACGGCTCGCGCTGTCCGAAGTCCGTGGCATCAGCGAGGAGGAGTGTGCCCGGATCGAGGAGGGGCAGCCGTACGGATCCCTCTCCGACTTCTGGCAGCGGGCACGGCCCAGCCGACCGGTCGCTGAACGCCTCGCCGAGATCGGCGCCCTGAATTCCCTGCACGACGGCCGGCTCACCCGCCGTGACCTGTTGCTGCAGATCGCCGAACTCCACCGGGCCTCCCGCGCCCGGTCCGCGGGCAAGGGCCAGCTGCCCATCGACACGAACGCCGTCGGCGGAGCGGAGCCCAGCGGTCTGCCGGAGATGACGGGACGCGAAGCCCTGAGCGCCGAGCTGAGCACCCTCGGCATCGACGTCTCCAGGCACCTGATGGAGCACCACCACCGACTGCTGCGCGAGATCGGCGCGACCGACGCGGCCCACCTGACCGGGCTGCGCGCCGGCCGACAGGTCCTGGTCGCCGGCGTACGGGCCTCCACCCAGACCCCGCCGATCGCCAGCGGCAAGCGGATCATCTTCGTCACCCTGGAGGACGGCTCCGGCCTGGTCGACCTGGCGTTCTTCGAGGACTCCCATCCGGCCTGCGCGCACACCGTCTTCCACAGCGGGCTGCTGCTGGTGCGCGGCACGGTCCAGGTGCGCGGCACCCGTCGTACCGTCGTCGGCACCATGGCCTGGGACCTGGACGAGATCGCCGCCGCCCGCCGCGACCACGGCCCCGAAGCCGCCCTCGCCCTCCTCGGTGAGAGCAGCCCCCACCCGACCCCCGCCCAGCCGCGGCGGACTCTGGCCAACGGCACCACCGGCGCCCGCCTGCACCCTTACGCCGACCTCCAGCCCGCCGGCACCCGCCCCGCCGACCTGAAGAAGTTCGGCTATACGAGCCCGGGGAGTGCTGGATGACCACACGGCAGCGGCACATCGCCCACCTCCACCTGCACGCCTCGCTGACCGAGGATCAGTACGGCGACATAATCGAACTGATGTCTGGGGTGACGCCCCATGTCCAGGCCGTCCCGCCCAACGCCGTCCAGCTCGACCTGACCTCGGCGCTCAGATACTTCGACCTGTCCCCCTACGACATGGTCCAGCTGGCGAAGATGAGGCTGAAGGCTCTCTACGGCATCGACAGCAGCGCCGGTCTCGCCGGCAACCGAATGCTGGCGGCCATGGCGGCCGACGCGTCCGCACCGGGTGACGCCACCTGGGTTCCTGCCGGGCAAGTGGCCGACTGGCTGTATCCGCGACCGGTCACCGCGCTGCCCGGAATCGGCCGTGCCACGGCGGAGACGCTCAGCAGATACGGCCTGCACACCATCGGGCAAGTCATCGACCTGCCCGCAGCAACCCTGCAACGACTTCTCGGCGCAGGCCCTGCCCGTCTGCTGGCCGAACGTGCCCGTGGCCATGACCCCCGCCCACTCGTTCCGTCGGAACCGGCGGCGCATCTGGTCGCCGACCTCGTGCTGGAACGGGACTGCCTCGATCCGGTGCGGCATCACCGAGCCGTCCTGGGACTCGCCGACCAGATCGGCCAACGCCTCCGCGGCGAAAGCCAGATCGCCGGCCGGCTCACTCTCACCGTGCGCTACGCCGACCGCAGTTCCACCACGCGTACGCGCACATTGCCGGAACCCACCAACCACTCACCCGCCTTCGCAACCGCCGCACTGGGTCTGCTGACCAGCCTCGGGCTGCAGCGAGCGAGAGTCCGTGCCTTCGCGCTCCGCGCTGACGACCTGCTGCCGGCCGGTGACGCCTACCGTCAGCTTTCTCTGGATCCCGGTGACGCTCGTGCCCGCGCAGCCGAAGCCGCCGCCGACCGTGCCCGTCGACGCTTCGGGGCAGAGGCTGTGCGTCCAGCCGCTCTGGCTGACCGCTAACACCGCGAAACCGCGACTGACCGTGCAGTTCAAGCCCGGCGACACCGTGCATGGGGTGGAGCAACTGGACTGGATGCAGGCGTGGTTCTTCGGTCAGCCGCCCAGGTGACCGCCCGG
>NZ_JOEV01000037.1 GCF_000721105.1 Streptomyces cellulosae | reverse complement strand
GCCGCTCCAGGGGTTCACCTCCACGCCCCGGCCGCTGGACGGCGTGGCGCCGTTCGTCTGGCACGGCTCCATCCGGTCCCCGGAGATCGCCGAGCAGGCGGCGTACTACGGTGACGGCTTCTTCGCCAACAACATCTTCTGGCCCAAGGAACACTTCCAGCGTCTGATCAACCTGTACCGGGAGCGGTACGCGCACTACGGCCACGGCACGCCCGAGCAGGCGATCGTGGGGCTGGGCGGCCAGGTGTACATGCGCCGCAACTCCCAGGACGCCGTACGGGAGTTCCGGCCCTTCTTCGACCACTCGCCGGTGATGGGCGGCGGGATATCCCTGGAGGAGTACATGGAGCAGACCCCGCTGACCGTCGGCACCCCCGAGCAGGTCATCGAGAAGACGCTCACCTTCCGTGAGCACTTCGGCGACTACCAGCGCCAGCTGTTCAACGTGGACGGCGGCGGACTGCCGCTGGAGACCGTGCTGGAGCAGATCGACATGCTCGGCGAGGAGGTCGTACCCGTCCTGCGTAGGGAGTTCGCCCAGAACCGGCCGGCCGACGTGCCCGACGCCCCCACCCATGCCTCCCTGCTGGCCGCCCGCGACGCCGCGGACGCGCCGTCAGCGGATCCGGTGGCCTGAGACGGGCAGACGGGCAGACGGGCAGACGGGCAGACGGGCAGACGGGCAGACGGGCAGACGGGCAGACGGGCAGACTAAGGAGTACCGATGAGTAACGAGTTCAACGACTACCGGGCGAACGGCGAGGTCGCGCCCGACCGGTGGGCGAGCGCCCTGCACCTGTTCGACAACGGGGCCGGGGTCCCGCACGAGGAGACAACCGTCGAACGCTGGGAGCGGGCCCGGTTGCTCTTCGAGGCCAAGGACTACATCAGCGCCGCCCGGCTCCTCGCCGCCGTCGTGGAGGAGGTCCCGGAACAGACCGGTCCCCGGCTGCTGCTCGCCCGCGCCTACTACCACTCCGCCCAACTGGGCCGTGCCGAGGAGCAGTTGCGCAAGGTCGTCGAACGGGACCCGGTGGAGCACTATGCTCACCTGCTGCTGGGCCGCACCCTGGAACGTCAGGGGAGGGACGAGGAGGCGCGACCCTGGCTCCGTATGGCCGCCGCGTTCTCGGGCGAGGTCGCGGACGACCACTGAGCGACGGGCAGGGTGTCGCGGGCGGAGCGGGCCGTCGGTGCTTTGCGGGTCGGCGAGCGGGGAAGCCGACGGTGACCACGCGTGGGAGCCCACTGAGCGACTTCCGCGTTCCCGCTCCACAACCGCGGGGAGAAGCCATGACGGTCAGCGGGGCCACCGGGCCCGCCGGTGTGGCCGGCCGAGACACAGTCTCGCCCGCGTGGAGGCTCTGAGCTGCGTTCCCGTCCTGTCAGGGGCGGGGTCGCAGCTCCGGAGCGGTCGGTGGCCGCCCGGTGACGTTGGTGATCAGCTCGGTGCACAGGACGCGGAGTTTGATGTTGCGCTGCTGGGAGGCGGACCGCAGGATGCCGAAGGCCTCGTCGGCGGTACAGCGCTGCTGTCCCATGACCACCCCGAGGGCCTGGTCGATCACGCTGCGGGACTGCATGGCGGTCTGCAGCTGTTCGGCGAACTCCTGGGTGTCGGTAATGCGTTGGGCCAGTGCGATGGCACCGGTGGCTTGCTCGGCGAGTGAGCGCAAGGCGTTGAGATCCGTCTGCCGGAACGCGTCCGGCGGGGCGGCGTACAGGTTGATGGCGCATGCCGTGTGGGTGTGGGCGGCGATCGGCAGCGAGAGGGACGAGCGGATTCCGCAGGCCGCGGCGTACGCGGGATAGTCGCCCCACCGAGTCTCCCGCAGCATGTCCCCGACGAGCAGCTCCTCGCCGGTGCGCAGGGCGTGCAGGCAGGGGCCGTCGTCCTGCCCGTACTGTTTCTCGTCCAGCTTCGTGGCCACGCTTCCGGCGCTGACCACGGTCAGGGGCCGCCCGTCGCGTTCCAGGGTGAGGCCGGCGCCTTCGGCGCGGGACAGCTCGAGGGCCTCGTCCGCCAGGGTCTGCAGGAAGTCTTCCAGGGAGTCGGTCTCCAGCAGCCACTGGGTGAGGTGGCTGCTGCCGTATGCGTCGTCGGCGCTCATCACAGGTTCCTTCACGGGGCCGCGGCCCTGTTGTGGGCATCTTCTCGTTCCACCGGGGCGACGGATTCCCACGTCCGAAGGAACACCTCCAGTGCGGCCGCCGGCTGACACCAGTGCGGTCACCAACGCAGCCTGCGCTGTCCTTACCACGCTACGCCCACCGGAACCCGGGGAGGAGATCGGCGCTCACCCGGCGTCGATGGCGCTCCCGAGCCACGGGACCGTCGCCGGAGGCCGGTGCGGGGTCGACCGGCGGCCCGCCCCCTGGCGGCCCCGGCCGGCCTGCTGCGCACAGCGCTGCGGCTCCACGGATGACGCGACCCCAAGGGCTCAGGAGGCGGCGGAAAACCCCAACGAGGTCGGATCCAGGCGGTGTCAGCCTGACGACATGCAGCTCTGCCACACCCAGATCCATTTCATGAGGCTGCGCCGCGCCTGGCGGCGGGACCCTTTTCACGCGTCTGCTTCTCCGCGTCACCTCGCGATCTTGTGCGGGTGCGCGTTCCCGCGTTCGTTCAGGCCCCCGCTTCCGGGTCCCGCCGGTGCGGCGCTTCGTGCTGCCCCGGCTCCTAACGGTGTTGCGGAGCAGATTCATGTCATATTTTTCCCGGCAGGGCGGTCGACACGAGCTCGGCCAGAACTTCCTGGTCGACCGGTCCGTGATCGACGCCATCGATGCCGTGGTGGCCCGGACGAAAGGTCCGATCCTGGAGATCGGGGCCGGTGACGGTGTCCTGCCCCCCCCGCTGAGCAGGCACGGCAGGCCGATCACCGCCATCGAGCTCGACACCCGGCGGGCCCGGCGCCTCGGCGCCCGCACCCCCGCTCACGTGACCGTGGTCGTCAGGTGTTCACCGGGAAGGGCAACGGGCTCAAGGAGATCCTGAGGCGCAGCGGGCAGATCCCGTACCAGGAACTGACGGCGTGGCTGCGGAGGAACGAAATCCCCCAGCAGTCGCTGCCGAGAGATCTGAAGCGCGGTCAGTGGGCGTCGTTGTGGGCGCTGGCCGGCGGTGCGGCGGGCAGCACGTCCAACGCTGCGTCCGGTGGCGCGGCGGGATCGGCCCGGGCGGGGGCCGGCCACCCGGACGGGGCTCCCGCGAGCCGCCGGGGTGAGCCGCCGGCCCGACCGGGCGGCTCGCGGGAGCCTCACCGGGACTGAGCAGGGGCGGGTGAGGGCCGGGCGGAGAGCCCGCGATACGCGCCGCGTCGTCCGGCCCTCGGCGACGCGGGCAGACGTGCGGTGGTGACCGAGGGCGGGTGGACGGGCTCCGGTCCCCTGGCCAGGGGTCTGGTCCCCCGGCCAGGGGACTGGCCCCCCAGCCGTCTCCATGTCTCCGCGCCTCTTCAACTCTGCTCGCGGATACGCAGGCTGGGCTGACGGCGGCTGAGGAGTCGACGGGTCTCCCGGGTGGGGCCGGCAGGTCACTCCAGCGGACGCGCCCCCGTCCGGATGTGGCCAACCTTGCTGGTTGACGCTGTATTGCCGCTTCGTTAAAGGCACATGTGACGGCGCGATTCCCGATGACCTTCGCGGGACTGCCGATTGACCGACTTCCGGACAATGATCTCCGCAGTGCTGACAACCCCCGGACGCCCTTGAAACGATCTGTCCGCGCTCGACCGGCGACCGCCGTGCACCCGTCTTGTTCCCACCGCAGGCCGACACCCCGCGGTTTCCCCTGTTCCCGCCGCTGTCCGCCGACAGTCGGCGAAAGGAGCTGCCCACATGACCAACTCGCCCATGGATACAGGCCGTTCACCCGTGCGTTCACGCACGGCACCACCGCGCGGCCGACTGGCCGCCGTGCTCGCAGCCGGTACGGCGGTCCTCGCGATCACCGCTCCGACCGCCCAACCGGCCTCGGCCCTGGAGAACGGCTCCAGAGCCTCGGCACCCCGGCACATCGACGCGGAGCCCAGACCCGGGGCGCGAGGCGTGCCCCTGTCTCTCGCGCAACGGGACCAACTCATCGACCGCGCCACCAAGTCCGCTCAGGACACGGCCCGCGACCTCCGCATGGGCGGCAAGGAGGGGCTGGTCGCCACGGACGTCGCGAAGGACGCCGACGGCACGGTGCACACGCGCTACGCGCGCACCTACGCCGGACTTCCGGTGATCGGTGCCGACGTGATCATTCACGAGCGCGCCGGTGAACAGAGCGTCACGCGCACGACACCACCGGCGCTCTCGGTGCCCACGACCAAGTCCGTGATCCCGTCGGCCGTGGCGAAGAAGGCCGCGCTGACGGCAGCCGACGAGCAGCGGACCCTCACGCCGGAGCGGGCGGCTTCCTCGCGACAGGTCGTCTGGGCTGTGAACGGGGCCCCCCGACTGGCGTGGGACAACGTTGTCACCGGCGTCCGTGAGGACGACACGCCGAGTCGTCTCCATGTGGTCTCCGACGCCGTCACCGGCGCCCACCTCGCCTCCTACGACGACATCCAGGCCGGTGAGGGCAACAGCCAGTACAGCGGAACGGTTCCGCTGGCCTCCGTGCGCAAGGCGGACGCCTTCGAGCTCGCTGATCCCCAGCGCGGCAACCACCGCACCTACGACGTCACCGGCGGTGTCCGCACGCTGGTGACGGACGCCGACGACGTCTGGGGCGACGGCACTGCGGCCACGGCCCAGACGGCGGCGGTCGACGCCGCCTACGGAGCCCAGCGGACCTGGGACTTCTACCACGACCGTTTCGGCCGCAACGGCATAGCCGACGACGGTGTCGGCGCCGTCTCCAACGTGCACTACGGCACAGGGTTCGCCAACGCGTTCTGGGACGACCTGTGCTTCTGCATGACGTACGGCGACGGCCTGGACGGCAAGCGCCCGCTGACCCAACTGGACATCGCCGCCCACGAGATGACGCACGGCGTCACCTCCGCCACCGCCGGCCTGATCTACACCGGCGAATCCGGCGGACTCAACGAGGCCACCAGCGACATCATGGGCACCGCGGTGGAGTTCTTCGCCGGCAACGCCAAGGACACGCCCGACTTCCTCCTCGGTGAGCTCGCGGACGTCCGCGGCACTGGCAAACCCCTGCGCTACATGGACCAGCCGTCCAAGGACGCCTCCGTGAAGGGGACGTCACAGGACTACTGGACCACCGGGACGAAGAAGCTGGACCCGCACTTCAGCTCCGGGCCGGCCAACCACTTCTTCTACCTGCTGGCCGAGGGCAGTGGCCGCACCACCGTCAACGGCGTGGCCTACGACAGTCCCACCTACGACGGCAAGCCCGTCGCCGCCCTGGGCCTGGCGAACGCCACCAACGTCTGGTACCGGGCGCTGACCCGTTACATGACCAGCACCACCGACTACGCCGGCGCCCGCGCCGCCACCCTGCAGGCGGCCGCCGACCTGTTCGGCACCACCAGCGACGCCTACGAGGCGGTCGGCAACGCGTGGGCGGCGGTCAACGTCGGTCCCCGCTACGTCAACCACATCGCCGCCGACGCCCCCTCCGCCCGCGACGCGGCCGTCGGCCAGGCGGTCAGCCGGCAGATCACCGCCACGTCCACCCGGCCCGGCGCGCTCGCCTACGCGGCCACCGGGCTGCCCGACGGCCTGAGCCTGAACCCGGCCGACGGCCGTATCTCCGGAACGCCCACCCGCGCCGGCACCTTCGCGGTCACCGTCACCGTGACCAACTCCGCGGCGGAGAAGCTCGACCTGCCCTACACCTGGACCGTCCTGGCCTCCGGCGGTGACAACTTCGTCAACCCCGATCGCCACGACATCCCCAACTGGAAGACGATCGAGTCACCGCTGCACGTCACCGGCCGCACCGGCGACGCCTCCTCGGACCTGAAGGTCACCGTCGACCTGGTCCACGACTTCATCGGAGGCCAGATCATCGATCTGGTGGCCGAGGACGGCACCGTGATCCCCGTCAAGGACTTCGTCTGGGACACCGGTACCGAACTGCATGCCACCTTCACGGTCGACGCCTCCGCGCTGCCCGCGAACGGCGTGTGGAAGCTGCGCGTCACCGACAACACCCCGGGGATCTTCACCGTGGAACCGGGCTACCTGGACCGCTGGAGCCTGACCTTCTGAGCCGTACGCGGGGCGCAGGTGGAAAGGCCCCGGCGCCCCGCGTACGGACTGACGGGTCCCGCGGACTCGGACGCCGGCGTCGGCCTGAGCGCCGGCCTCGGCCTGAGGGCCGGCGTCGGCCTTCAGCGGGGCGGGGGCCTGCCGGCGACTCCCGTGGCCGCCGGCGTCCACCCCTCCACGGGGTGCGGACTGACGGAGCGGCCAGGCGTGCCCGTGCCTCGCGCGCGCGGAACTCGTTCGGGCTGATGCCGTGCTCCCTCTTGAACACGGCGCTCAGGACGAGCGGTGGCACGCGCCGTCGCCGACAACCGGGTCGGCAGGCTGACCGTGCGGGGCCTCCCTCGTGGACGCGTCGGGGCGGTGGTCCGCCGGGGTTCAGCCGCTTGTCACGCCCAGGGGGTCCGGCAGGGCGACCGGCTGTCCGGTGCGCAGTGACTCGTAGGCGGCCAGCACGATCCGGAGGGTACGCAGGCCGGCCTCGCCGTCCGGAGAAGGCCGCCGGCCCGAGCGTATGGAGTCGAGGAACTCGTCGAGCATGGCGGCGTCCAGGTCCGCCCCGCCCGCCTCCCAGCGGTCGCGGCCGGTGGTGGAGTCGAATCCGCCGAGCAGTGGGGGGAAGGCGTCGAACTCCACGATGGCTTTTTCGCTCACGCAGGTCATGGCGAGCCCGCCCCAGGTCGGGTGGTCGGGTGGGTGGCTCCAGCTGCAGTCCACGGCGGCGACCACTCCGCTGGGGTACCGGATGGTGACAAGTCCCGCGGTGTCCACATCCGGTACGGGGCCGCCGTCGTCCAGGATGCTGTTCGCCTGGGCGTACACCTCCGCCGCCTGCTCGCCGTCCAGTAGCGCGTCCATGAGGTCGGCGATATGGACGGTGTGGTCGGCCAGCGCTCCGCCGCCGGCGAGTTCGGGATCGGCGAACCAGGGGCGTGAACGGGCCGGGTTGGAGCCGTTGTTGGCTCCGTGGACGCTGATCAGCGCGCCGAGCAGGCCGTCGGCGAACGCGCTGCGCAGGGCGGTGAACGCGGGGCTGAACCGTACGGGATAGGCGGTCATCAGGCTGACTCCCGCGCGCTCACACGCGTCGATCATGGCCCGCGCGTCCGCCTCCGTGGTCGCGAGGGGTTTCTCGCACAGCACGTGCGCCCCGGTCGCGGCGGCCCGCTCGACCAGATGCCGGTGCCGGGCGTTCTCGCTGGTGACCACGACGGCGTCGGGGCGGAGGGCGAACACCTCGTCCCAGGTGCCGGCGTACGCCGCACCCAGCCGTTCGGCGAGGCGACGGCCCCGGGTGGGATCGTCCGGTGGGGCGTCGGGATCCGCGGTGACCAGTTCGATGCCGTCGCGGTCGCGCAGCAGCTCGATGTAGGTCGCGGCGTGTACATGGGCGAAGGACAGTACGGCGACTCTCACCATCCGATTCCCTCCGTGGCCACGGCAGTCGGGTGCGCGGAGATCTCGACGGCCCGCCCGGTACGAGCGGATTCCGCCGCGGCCTCGGCGATGCGTACGGCCGCCTCGCCGTCCCGGGCGCTCACCCGTGGTTCCGGACCGCCCGTGAACGCCTCGGCGAACTCCTGGATCTGGGTGAGGTAGGGCGACCGGCCGAAATCTCCGGCCGGTATGCCCTCCGCCGGGCCGTCGCCCGAGGTGCCGGTGATGCGCAGGTCCACGTGGGCCTGGGAGTCGTGCTGGACGGTGCCGCCGGTGCCCGAGACATGAAAGGTGGTGCGGAAGGGAGTCGCCGGCGGCCCCCACACACCCACGATCTGGGTGAGGGTGCCTCCCACGTGGGTGAGCACGGCGGTCCCGGTGGCGACCGCCCCTTCCGGGGCGGGAGCGGTGAGGTGTCCCTGCTGCCGTGCGTGGACCCGTACGACGTCGCCGAAGAGCCAGCGGGCGATGTCCATGTCGTGGATCATCTGGTCCGTCAGGATCCCGCCCGAACGCGCCGGGTCGGCGAACCAGCCGCTCCAGGTGGGATAGCGGCCGGTGCGGGTGAACCGGGCGACCGCCACCCGGCCGAGACCGCCGCCGGCGACGAGGGCGCGCAGGCGGGCGTAGGCGGGGAAGAAGCGCACGACATGGCCCGGATACAGCTTCACCCCGGCTTCTTCCGCCGCGTCGGCCATCTCCCCGGCCTCGGCCGCGTTGAGCGCCAGCGGCTTCTCGCACAGGACGTGCGCTCCGGCCGCGACGGCGGACAGAGTGATCTCCCGGTGTGTGTCGGTCGGGGTGCACACGTCCACCACCTGGGCCCCGGCGATCGCCTCGGGCAGGGAGCCCACGGACGTCGCGCCGAACTCCTGGGCCAGGGCAGGGGCGCGGCCGTCGGGTGCGTAGAGGCGTACCCGCGCGCCGAGGGCGACCCAGGCGGGTAGATGCGTGCGGGCGATGCCGCCCGCTCCGATCAGCGCCACTTCGAGTTCTGCCATGAAGTTCTCCGACCTCCTGTGCGTCTGTGGGTCCCGCGTGTCCCGCGTGTTCAGCCTTTGAGGGCGCCGCTGAGTACGCCACTGATGAAGTGCCGCTGGAAGAACAGGTAGACGAGCACCACCGGGGCGATCACGATCAGGGTGGCCGCGGCGAGCAGCGGCACGTCGACGCCGTACTGCCCGGTGAAGAAGCCCAGTCCGGCAGGGGCCGTGCGCCGGGCCGGGTCCTGGATCAGGATGAGCGGGAGCAGGAACTGGTTCCAGCTCCAGACGAAGTACAGGACGCCCAACGTGGTCACCGCCGGACGGGAGTTGGGCAGCAGGATCCGCCAGAGCGTCGCCCACGACGAGGCGCCGTCCAGCCGTGCCGCCTCCATCAGGCTGCGCGGCATGGTCGCGAAGTGCGCGCGCATCCAGAAGGCCCCGAACGGCATGAACGCGCCGATCTCCGCGAGGGCGAGGCCCGGCACCGTGTTCGTCAGCCCCGCGGCGCGCAGGTCGTAGTAGAGCGGGATGATGGTGCCCTCGGTGGGGATGGACAGGCCGAGCAGCAGATAGGCGTAGAGCTTTCCCCGGCCGGGGACATCGAGGGTCGCCAGCGCGTACCCGGCCAGGGTCGCGCACACCACGGCGGCCGGCACCACGCACAGCGCGATCACCACACTGGACCGCAGCAGCGTGCCGAAACCGGCGGCGGACCAGGCGCGGGAGAAGTTCTCGAAGTGCAGCCCGTGCGGCAGGGCGAAGCCGGTCAGCGGAGCGCTCGCGGGCTGGAGCGATGCCAGCAGCAGCGAGGCGAACGGCACGAGTACGGCGGCCATGAACAACGCGAGCACGACGGGCGCCGCCAGCCGTCCCGTGACCGCTCTGGCGGTCGAGGTCGTCGAGGCCGGGGACGTCAGCGAGGTCGGTGAGGTCAGCGAGGTCACGGTGCCTCCCTCGACAACCGGTTGATCACCAGGACCGCGAGGGAGATGACCGCGGTCAGGACGACCGCCAGCGCGCTGGCCACCCCCACCGCGCCGCCCCCGAAGGCCAGGCGGTAGATGAGGATCCCGGGGACGACGGTGCTGTTGCCCGGGCCTCCGCCGGTGGTGATGTAGACGAGGTCGAAGCTGGACAGCGCGGCGATCACGGTGATGGACAGCGCCACCGCGAACTCCGGCCGCAGCAGCGGGACGGTGATCGCCGTGAACTCCCGTACCGGGCCTGCCCCGTCCATCCGTGCCGCCTCGTAGATCTCCTGGTCGATGCGTTGCGTCCCGGACAGGAACAGCACCATGCACAGGCCCGACACGACCCAGGTCCCGATCAGCCCGACGGCCGGCAGGGCCCAGGTGAAGCTGCCCAGCCAGGCATCGGCGAGGCCGCCCAGACCGACGGCCCGCAGCGCCTGGTTGAGGGTGCCGTCATCGGCGTACACCCAGCGCCAGAGGATTCCGACCGCGACCAGCGGGATGACCTGCGGCAGGAACAGCACCGTGCGGACCAGGGCGGTGCCCCGGCGCCCGGCACGCCGGGACACGATCGCCGCCGACACCAGCCCCACGCAGATCGGCAGGACGGAGAAGAACAGGATCAGCGCACCGGCGTGCCAGGCGGCGGCGCGCAGTTGCGGGTCGGTGACGATACGGCGGTAGTTGCCGAGGCCGGTGAAGGACGGGAGGGTCACCCCGTCCCAGTCGAACAGCGAGAGGTAGGCGGTGTGCAGCATCGGCAGTACGGCGAAGAGCGTGTACGGCAGCAGGGCCGGCAGCAGATACAGCAGCGCCACGGCCCGGCGCCGTCGGCGCCGGCGGTCGGACGGCGGTGTGCGGCCGTGCCGCGGCACGGTGCTGCCTGCCGCGCGCTTCGCCGGAGGCGGGGCGCCGGGGGCGGGGGCGGGGGCGCCGGTCAGTCGGTCGGCAGTGGTCATTTGTGGTAGTTCTCGAAATCCGTCTGCAGACCGGACAGGAACTTCTCCACGGTGACCTTGCCGCCGGCGAGCAACTGCAGCTGGGTGGTGAGGGTGTCACCCATCGTCGGGGTGGAGGCGTTCTGGATGAACGGCTGCAGGCCCGCGTCCTTGACGACCGTCTGCCAGCCCGCCTGGACATCGCCCAGCAGTCCGCTCTGGCTCGGCATGGCACCCGCGTCGGGGGCCATGAAGCCCGCCTTGGCGGTGATGGCGGCGGCCTGCGCACTGGCGGCGAAGTCGAGGAACGCGGCGGCCGCGGCCGTGTTCTTCGACTTGCTGGACACGCAGTAGTACACCCCGGCGCCGGTGGTGCGGACCTTCCCGCCGGAGACGACCGGCGGCATGTTGAAGTAGCCGGCTCCCTCGCCCAGGCCCTTGGCCACCGCGGCGGCGGCCCAGTTGCCGCTGATCCGGAAGACCCCCTCGCCCTTGGCGAACGCGGCCGTGGCGTCGTTGTCGCTGACGCCGTTGACCTTCGGGGTGACATAGCCCTTGTCCACCCACCGCTTGAGCGTTTCCGCCGCCTTTTCGGCCTCCGGCAGCACGATGGTGGCGCCCTTGTGGCCATAGGCCCACGCTTCGCGGTCCTTCGGCGTCAGATAGGCGGAGAGCAGCACGTTGAAGGGGTGGTTGAGACCGCCGTCGAGGTTGCCTGCCACGAGCGCTGTCTCACCGGCCGCCTTGGCCTTGGCGAACAGGGCCTCCAGGTCCTCCAGGGTGGCCGGGGGCACGGTCAGGCCCAGCTTCCCGGCCTTGGCCTTGTTGTAGTAGACCCCTTCGAACGACAGGCCCCCGCCCACCCCGTACAGGTCACCGGTGCCCACGGTCTTGCCGTCCGGGGTGAGGGTGATCTGGTCCAGGCCGGGGAACTTCTCCGCCCAGCCGTACGCCTTGCCGTACTCGCCGACCTTGAGCAGCAGCCGCCCCGGGACGAGGTTCTGCATGCCGGAAGTGAACTGGGCGATGTCGGGGGCGCTGTCGGCCGACATCGTGGTGTTGATGCTCTTGAGGTAGTCGTCCCAACCTGTGTACTGACGCTTGACGCTGATGTTGGGGTGCTTCGCGCGGAAGGCCGCGATCAGGCCGGGAGTCATGGTGGTGTCGTCGGCGTCGGCGACCACGAGCGTGATCTTCGTGTCGGCCGGAACCGCCGTGGAGGCGGGGCTGGCGCTGTTGTTGCCGGACGCCGAAACGCCCGGGGTGAGATCGCTGCACGCGGTGAGCACCGCTGCCCCGACCGCGCCGGTGGCCGCGAGGAAGGTACGTCTGGACAGGGACGACGGGCTGGGACTCATGGGGTCTCCTGGGCGTGAACGGGACAGGGGAGCCGAAGGCGGGCGGGCGGGGGGAGTGGAGACATGAGGCATGAGGCATGAGGCCGCGAGGGTGTGCGGCATGGGGGATGCGGAGGGCGCGGGAGGCGAGGGGGCGCCGTGGACGAGCCGCGATCGCGTGGGTTCTGCGGGCGGCGGTGTCGAGGGTTCGGGGTGTCGACGGTGGTGCAATGTCGACGGTGTCGGGGTCGACGGTGTCGGGTGTCGACGGTGGTGTGCCGGGGGTGGTTCGATAAAGCAGTTGCGTTTTATAATCGGAGCGGTTCCGGAACGCGTCAAGGCCCCATGGCTTGATTGTTATCGTCGGGGCGGTAGGCGCCGGCTCGGTCGTGCCGCTCGTGTGCCGCCGTCGTGCTGCTCCTCAGGAGGTTGATCATTGGCCACGTTCAGGGACCGCTCCCCGGCCACAGCCCCCGCCGCTCCGGTGCTGTGGCCGCTCGGCAGTCCACGGGAGCCGAACTCTCCCGGCCGTGAACTGCCCGCGGTGGTGGGCGTCGCGGACCTGCGCGCCACGAACGCCGCGGCCATCCTGGCGGCCGTCCGCTCGGCCGACCCGCACCCCCGGCTCTCCTCCCTCGCCGAGGCGACCAAGCTCTCCCGTCCCACGGTCGAGGCCATCGTCGAGGAACTCACCGAGTGCGGCCTCATCGAGGTCGCTCCGGCCGTCTCCGCGCGTGGTCAGCGCTCGCCCGGCCGCCCGGCCCGCCGGTTCCGCTTCTGCCCGCACGCCGGCTTCGTCGTCGGCGTGGACGTACGGGCCCGCTCGGTGAGCGCCTGCCTGGCCGACCTCGACGGCCGGGCGGTGGCCGTCGAACGAAAAGCAGTACGAGCCGACGTGGGCGGTGCGGCCAGAGCCCGCGCCGTGACCGACGTGGTCCGGCGTGCGATCGACGGTTCCGGAGCCGACGCCCGGCGGGTGTGGGCTGCGACCGTGGGGACCCCCGGCCTGGTGGATCGGAGCAACACCCGGGTCCGGCAGGCCGACAACCTCAAGGGCTGGGCCGAGGCGGACATCGTCACCACCCTCGGCGACATCCTCGGCTGCCCGGTCGCCGTGGAGAACGACGCCAACCTCGCAGCGCTCGGCGAGCAGTGGCGCGGGGTCGGCGGCGCGGCCGACGAGATGGTCTTCGTCCTGCTCGGTGAACGTCTCGGCGCCGGAGTCATCACCGGGGGCCGCCTGTTGCGCGGCCATCGCGGTGCTGCCGGTGAGATCGGCTTCATCCGCTTCCCCGGCAGCACCTCGTCGCAGCCGGGTCTCGAACCCCTGGTCCCGGACGCCGTCGCCGCGGAGGCGGCACGTCGCACCGGTGCCGACATCATCCGAGGCGCCGCCGAAGGAGACGCGGGAGCGGTCGCGGCCATCACGTCGTACGGGCGGCGGCTGGCCGCGGGGATCGCCCCCGTACTGCTCGCACTCGACCCGGCGCTGGTCGTGCTCGGCACCAGCTTCTTCGCCCTCCCCGGCCTGGCACCCGCCGCGGAACTCCTCGTGACCGCGGCCGAGGAGGAGGCCGCCAGCCTCCTCGTGGACCTGCCGCAGTGGCGGCTGTCCGCCCTCGGGGACGAGGCCGTGATCACCGGCGCGGTCCGCTTCGCCCTCTCCTCCGTCGAGGAGATCCTGCGCACCCGGCCCACCAGCCTCTCCGTCCGGGGCGCGCTCGGCCGGACCTAGGGGCCGGAGGGAGGGCAGGGGACGAGCACGGCAATCTCCTGAAGGGGCGCCAGGGGTGGTCCTCCCGAAGGCCGTTCACTGAGAGGGCTGTTGACAGGCTTGCTTCCCGAGTGCCCTGTGGCGCCTGGCGGGCGGACGGTCCGCAGTAGCCGGATCTCAGCGGGCTGGTCCACGGCGACCTGGGCGCTCCTGATCCCGGGACGGCCGGCGCCCACCGGTCCGCTTCCTTCCGGCGGGACGGACGGGAGCGGACGCGACGGCCTTGCCGCTGTGCCGGCTTTTCAGCCCACGACGCGCCGTTCTCCTGGCCCGCCGGCCCCGCCGATGGTGGACCTTGGACCTCGGCGCCCGTGGCCGCAGCCCCGCAGCCCGCGGGACCATGTCACGCTCAACGGCGCCGATGTTGCTCCGTCGGCGCGGGGGTGTCGACGCCCGGGGCTCGGTAGGGCTCAAGCCCTTTGAGTTGTGCGTGGGTGCGCCGCGTCCGCTGGAGGCGCTCGGGAAGCGGTGTGCGGTAGTCGGGCAGACAGCGTTGGACGCGGAAGAGGGTCTTCAGGAAGAGGCGGACGACGTGCTCGCGGCGGGGGCTGATCCAGCCGATCCGGTGGAGTCGGCAGACACGCTCGCCGGCGAGGTAACGGGTCAGGTCCCTGCCGAACGCCCGTAAGGGAACGGGAAACAGGGCCCGGTCCTCACCACGGTCAGCCAGTGCGCGGGTCGACGTGGACCTTGGGCCCCGGCCCAGCCCCGATCGGCCGCTCGCCGGCGAGAACAGAGCCGACCTGATCCAGGCCGACGGTCGCGGCGACGAGGGGCCTGGGGTCGACGGATCCGTCGGCGTACGCCCGGATGGTGGCGTCGAGGCCGGGGGAGGCGGACAGGATGCCCACCGCGGTCACGTCCTTGAGGGCCAGGGTGCGGGTGTCGATGCGGCTGGGTTCACCGGCCAGTCCCACGTACACGACACGGCCGGCCGGTTCGACCAACTCCAGGGCCAGATCGGGCAGACGGGCGGCGTTCGAGGCGTCGACGACCGCGTCGAACGGCAGGTCCGGGAGGGAGTCCTCCGACCACACGTGCTCGAAGCCCAGATCGCGGGCGAAGGCGAGCGAGCTGTCGGTGCGGCCCATCAGGTGCACCTCCGTACCGGCGGCGCGGAGGAACATCGCGGCCAGCAGTCCGATGGTGCCCGGGCCCAGGATCAGGGCGCGGCCCCCACGGCCCAGGGCGGTCGCCCGTGCGGCGCGCAGGGCATTGCCGCCCGGCTCCACCAGCGCGCCGAGTACGGCGTCGACGGAGTCGGGAAGGAAGTGCAGCGAGGTGGCCGGTACCGCGAGTTGCTCGGCCAGGGCACCGGGCCGCTCCCCGCGTACGCCGACCTCCTGCCGTTTCTCGCAGACGTGCTGGTGCCCGCGTCGGCAGCGGCGGCAGGTGCCGCAGCCGAGCATGGTGTCGCCCATGACGCGTCGGCCGATCCAGGCGGGGTCGACGCCGTCGCCGACCTCGGCCACGCGCGCGGCCCACTCGTGGCCGAGCCGCATCGGGTAGGAGGAGTGTCCCTGGTGGAGGTAGGCCATCTCGCCGGTGAAGAACTCCACGTCGGTGCCGCACACGCCCACCCGCTCGACGTCGACGACGGCTTCGCCGGGGGCGGCCACCGGCGTCGGAACCTCCTGCACCGCGTACGTGCCGGGGGCGGTCAGCACGAACGCGCGCATGGAGCGGACGCTCATCGGGGCCCGAGCACGCGCTGACGCCGCGTAGCGAGCTCGAAGGTCGTCGATTCGGTGCGGGCGTCGTCGACGAACAGGATCGCCTCGGCGGGCACGGGCACGGGCATGCGGTTTTCGGCCGCGTCATCGTGGCGGTCGAGCCCGGTGCGCGGAATCTCGTGCGGACGCACCAGGGGAGCGCCGGAGTCCGGGGCGACGTCCGAGAGGGCGACGTACATCTCGTCGTCGACGCGGCCAACGGGCTTCTCGGCGCCGGGGGCGCCCATGCGCATGAGATACACGAGTTGAATCTCCCGGGGGGACCGGCGGGGCAAGGGGATCGGGTCGGGTCCGGCCGGGGCCGGCGGACCGGGTTCGTACGGTGGCTCGACGTATGTACCCGCGCGGCGCGGCCGCCGGTGCCGGCGGGCGGGCCTGATTCCCACCGTGCTCATCCATACGGCTCTCCCAGAGGCCCGAGCAGCGCGCGGATCTCGTCGACCGCGTCGACCAGGGTGCGCAGGGGGGTCCGGTAGGTCAGCGCGCTGACGCTCACGGCGCCGGAGGGGACGGCCGGTGAGGTGGCGTAGACGGGCAGCGAGAGGCAGTTGACCCCGCTCTCGTTCTCCTGGTCGTCGAGGGCGTAGCCGCGTTCGCGGGTGGCCCGCAGGTCATGGTGCAGGTCGGTGGCCGTGCCCAGGGTCCGCGGTGTGCGGCGGACCAGGGGCGAGTCGCCGATCCACGCCCCGATCTCTTCGACAGTGCCCAACTGGTGGGCCAGCAGTATCTTTCCGACGCCGGTGGCGTGCGCCGGGTTACGGCCGCCGACCGTCGAGGTCAGCCGGACGGCGCCGGTGGGCGGGTCGATCTTGGCCCGGTAGACGACCTCCCGGCCGTCGAGAACCGCGTAGTGCGCCGTCTCGCCGAACCGGTGGGCCAGCGCCTCGAGTACGGGTCGGATGCGGACGTGCTCGGGACGGGCCTCATGGTGGGCGAAGGCCATGAGCAGGAACTCGTCGCCGAGCACATAACGTCCGCGGGTGTCCTGCCCGGCCAGCCCGGCCCGGCGCAGGGCACCCAGTGCCCGGTGCACGGTCGGCTTGGGGCTGCCCATCACCCGGGTGAGCTCCTCCAGTCCCACGCCGCCGGGATACCGCGCGAGCTCTTTCAGGACGGCCAGCACGCGGTCCGAGCCCACAAGCCGGCTGCTCTCGGCACCCGTTGCGCTGTCCTCGCCGGGGGCTGTCGATTCGTCGGACGTCTGCGTATGCTTCACGGCGTTCCAAAATCTAGACCTCCGTGTCGATTATTGGAAGGGACCCAAGGGTGAGGCTCCGCAGCGCGCAGTGGTACGAGGGCCAGGACCGCAACGCCTACATCCACCGGGCATGGATGCGGCGCGGACTGCCGGGCGATGCCTTCACCGGCCGCCCCCAGATCGCCATCGCCAACACGGCGTCGGACCTGAGCCCCTGCAACGCCCACCTGAACGAGGTGGCCGCCTCGGTACGCAACGGTGTGTACGAGGCGGGCGGCATTCCGCTGGACCTGCCCGTGGTGTCCCTGGGCGAGACGCAGATGCGGCCCACGGCCATGCTCTGGCGCAACATGGCGGCCATGGCCACGGAGGAGATGCTGCGGGCCAACCCCGTCGACGGCGTGGTGCTGCTGGGCGGCTGCGACAAGACGATCCCCTCGCTGCTGATGGCCGCCGCCTCGGTGGACCTGCCCGCCGTCGTCGTGCCCGGCGGCCCGATGCTCACCGGGACATTCCGCGGCGCGCCGCTCGGCTGCGGCACCGACGTGTGGCGGCTGTCGGAGGAGGTCCGGGCCGGCACGCTCTCCCAGGAACAGTTCACCCGCTCCGAGTCGTCGATGATCCGCAGCCGCGGGCACTGCAACACCATGGGCACCGCCTCGACGATGGCCCTGGTGGCCGAGGCCCTGGGCACGGTCGTTCCCGGCGTGGCGGGCACCCCTGCCCCCGACAGCCGTCTCCTGGAAGCCGCCCACGGCACCGGCCGGCTGGCGGTGGAGATGGTGTCCGCCGACCGGCGTCCGGGCACCTTCCTGACCAAGGCGTCCTTCCACAACGCGATCGTGGCACTGGCCGCCGTCGGTGGCTCCACCAACGCGGTCGTCCACCTGCTCGCCCTCGCCGGCCGACTCGGGATCGACCTGTCGCTCGACGACTTCGACCGCATCGGCTCCCGCGTGCCGGTCCTGGTCGACCTCCAGCCGGCCGGCCGCTTCCTCATGGAGGACTTCCACCGCGCCGGGGGCCTGCTCGCCGTCCTGCGGGAGGTGCGCGACCTGCTCGACCCCGACGCGCTGACCGTCACCGGCAAGCCGCTGGCGGGCTACCTCGACGACGCCCCCATCTGGGACGGGGAGGTGATCCGCACCCGCGTGAATCCGCTGGTGGCCGAGGGCGGCATCGCCGTCCTGCGCGGCAACCTCGCCCCCGACGGCGCCCTCGTCAAGCCTGCGGCGGCCTCGCCGCACCTCCTGCGCCACCGTGGCCGGGCGGTCGTCTTCGACAGCATCGAGGACTTCCACGCCCGCATCGACGCCCCGGACCTCGACGTCGACGCCGACTCCGTCCTGGTCCTGCGCGGCTGCGGCCCCAAGGGCTACCCGGGCATGCCCGAGGTGTCGAACATGCCGCTGCCGAAGAAGCTGCTCGAGCAGGGCGTCCGCGACATGGTCCGCGTCTGCGACGGCCGCATGAGCGGCACCGCGTACGGGACCGTCGTGCTGCACGTGGCACCGGAGGCCGCAGCCGGCGGCCCGCTCGCGCTCGTACGGACGGGAGACTTCATCGACCTCGACGTCCAGGCCCGCCGCATCGACCTCGACGTGCCCGCCGACGAACTCGCCGGCCGGACACCCGACGAGGCCACCGTCACCGGCTTCGCGAACCCCCGACGTGGTTGGGAGCGCCTCTACGTCGACCACGTCCTGCAGGCCGACACCGGAGCCGACCTGGACTTCCTCGTCGGCTCCAGCGGGTCGGAGGTGAGCCGTGAATCGCACTGACCGACACCATCCGGCGCCCCCGGCACCGGGACGAGACCCTGCTCTCCGCCGACGCCACACCGCAGGCCCGCGGGGAGGAGGCCGCACCGGTCGTCGAAGCCGCCCACGCCTGCGACCGGCTCTCCTTCGGCCGCGACGCCTCGCGCCGTCTCCCGGTGCCACGGTGCGTGGTCACACCACGCGACGCATTCCCCGTACCGGCTCCCCAGTACCGGCACCCCGCCCGGGATCGGCGTCTACTGGCCGAGCCAGAGGTCAGGGCCGAAGACCTCGTAGTGGATCCTCTCGGCGGGCACGCCGTGCCGCAGCAGGTCACCACGCATCGCGCGCATGAAGGGCAGCGGCCCGCACAGGTAGGCGGTCACGTCGGCCGGGAGGCGCAGGCTGCTCACGTCGGCTTGGCCGGTCGCCGCCTCCGGCGCCTGGTCGCCCGGCACCTCGTACCAGAGGTGATGCCGGGCGTTCGGCAGTGCCCGCACCAGGCCGAGTTGCTCCGCGCGGTGCGCGTGGTCGGCGGGGGAGCGGTCGGCGTGGATCACGGTGACAGGGCGGTGGGAACCGGTGGAGGCCAGGTGGTCGAGCATGGCCAGCATGGGCGTGTTGCCGATTCCCGCGGATGCCAGCAGGAGCGGACCGTTGCCCTCGGGCAGGACCAGGTCGCCGAACGGGGCCGACACAGTGAGCGTGTCACCCGGCTGCGCGTTGTCGTGGAGCCACGTCGAGACCTCGCCGTCCGGGGTCGTCACGCTGTGGACGCGCTTGACGCTGATGCGCCAATTCGGTCGGCCGGGGGCGGAGGACAGGCTGTACTGGCGGATCTGGCGGGCGCCGTCCGGGAGTTCGACCTGGACACTGACGTACTGGCCCGGCCGGAAGGGGGCAGCCGGGCCCCCGTCGGTGGGCCGCAGGACGAGGGAGAGGACATCGGACGTCTCCTGGCGCCGCTCCGCGATCTCCATGCGCCGCCAGACCTCGCCCTCGGTGGCGCCGGTCCGCTGGTACAGGCGCGCCTCAAGCGCGATCAGCGCGTTGGCCATGAGCCAGTAGACCTCGTCCCACGCTGCGGCGACCTCGGCAGTGACCGCGTCGCCGAGTACCTCGGCTATCGAGGCGAAGAGGTGGCGGTGGACGATCTTGTACTGCCCGGAGGTGATGCCCAGTGAGGCGTGTTTGTGCGCGATCCGCGCGAGCATGGCGTCGGGGCGGGCGTCGGGTTTCTCCAGCAGCAGCCCCGCGAACGCGGCGATGGAGCCGGCCAGTGCTTTCTGCTGGTCTCCGGTGGCCTGGTTGCCCCGGTTGAACAGGTCCCTCAGCAGCTCGGGATGGGCCTCGAACAGCTTCTGGTAGAAGAGCTCGGTGATGTTCCCGATGGCGGCTCCGACCGCCGGAAGGGTGGCCCGGACGACGGGGACGGACTGTTCGGACAGCACTGCGACTCCTGGATCGGTGAGTGGATCGGCGAGTTAATAGGTAAATGATCTTCGTGTTTTGGTGAGCGGGTGACCGTGCCCCAGGGGCCCCGACGGCCGGCGTGTGTGCCAAGGGCTCGGGCTATTGCGGCGGAGGGCCGGCCAGAGCGATCAGCACCGGCCCGGTGGGCGAGGTGACGAGGTCGGCAACGGTCAACGGGTCGAGCGTTGCGTAGAACGCCTCCTGGGCGTCGCGCAGCGCCCGCCGCAGGCGGCAGGCCCCGCGCAAGGGGCATGGCGGATCGTCGCAGGAGACGACCTCGTCCTCGCCCTCGAGTTCGCGCACCAGCCAGCCGACCGAGGCTCGACGGCCGAAGCCGGTCAGGGCGAGACCGCCGCCACGGCCGCGCCGGGCCTCGATCACACCGAGGTGCTGCAGGCGTGTGATCGCCTTCGCCGCGTGTGTGTGCCGCACGTCCATGGCTTCGGCGACCTCGCGGGTGGTGAGCACCTCGTCGTCGGCGCAGACGGCCAGCCGCATCACGGAACGCAGCGCCAGGTCGGTGAACTTCGTCAGTCGCACAGCTCAGACGCTAGCAAATGCGAATGATAGATTCCTGTTAACCGGCGGCCGTGTCCGTGTGGACTGTGTCACGGACAGGCGGCCCCCGGTCGGCCGCGAAGGCGCGTTCTTCCGGCACGGCACCGGAACACCGCCGGCACGGCGTCGGCGTGGGCCGAGGACGGACACAAGCATGGCGACAGGACGGTGGCAGTGGTGACGGTGGCAGACGGCGACTCCTCGAACCCGGCCGATGAGGCGCCGGTGCCTCGCATCCTGTTCGACGTCGGAACGTTGGAGGCGCTGGGCCCGGCGTCGACGGGCGCGGTGTGGAGGCTGTCCGAGCCCGGCAGGCAGCTCGACGCCAATGTCGTCCGAATCCCGCCAGGGCAGCGCGTCGAGACGCATGCCGAGCCGGATCTGGACGTGCTCCTGCTGGTCGTGGCCGGAGACGGCACCCTGATCACCCCTGAGGGATCGTCATCCCTGGGCGAAGGCAACCTCGCCTGGCTGCCCCGCGGCTCCACGCGCGGCCTTGAGGCGGGCGAGCGGGGCATGGCGTACCTGACCGTCCACCGGCGCCGGCCCGGCATGCGGATCCAACCCGTCGGACGCCCGGATCGGGGATCGGACGAGCCGCGTCCCTGAACCGCGATCGCGGTTTCCCGATGACGGAGCTCAGCCGGGCGCGGGCAGCGGGAACGTACGAGGGCTCCCTGCGCAGCCGGCGGGCCGAAGGCATCGAGCGGCGGCTTGGAGCGGGGATTGCTCCGGCCCGGCCTCCAAGTCCTGAGTCGGTGGGGCTGGAACATCCAGTGTCAGACGGTGCGTTGGTGGTCCAGGCAATCCCACCCCGCTTGCTCCGTGGGGAGACACAGGTGCCGGCGCCGTACCCCGCGTGACAGGCCGCCCGTCCCGTAGGGCAGCATCTGCTCACCATCTGCTGATCGTGAGGAGTCGTCATGCGCTCAACCCGCGGTGCCGCTTCAAGTGTGGTGCTCGCCGGCCTGCTGCTGGCGGGCTGCTCACCGGGTGCGCTCGGTGGCGCGCCGGTACCCGGGACGGGGAGTCCGGCGGCGGCCCCCTCCGGGACGACATCGGGCGGAACCGACGGATCGGCCATCGCGGTCGGCGCGGGCCCGCAGAAGACGTACACGGTGCAGAGGCAGCCGGCGGCGGGCAGCTGCCACTACCGGACCGAACACGGAGAGCCGCTGGAGGACCCGAAGTGCACGCCGGGTGCGATATCCCCGGCGGTCACCCAGTCGAATCTGGCGTCCACGATCTGCCGCAAAGGCGGATACACCTCCGGCATCCGCCCGTCCACGTCCGTCACCGGCAAGGAGAAGAAGCTCAACGCCGCCTCCTACGGGTACACGGGGCGGATGGGGGACGCGGAGTACGACCACCTGATCAGCCTCCAGTTGGGCGGTGACCCCAACGACTACCGCAACCTGTGGGTGGAGCCCGCCGACCCCGGCCACCGGCCAGGGGCCGGGGTCAACAACAAGAAGGACCCGGTGGAGACGAAGCTGCACACCGCGGTCTGCAAGGGCCAGGTCACCCTCGCGGCCGCACAGAAGGCCATCGTGACCGACTGGACCACGGCCCTCAGCGTCCTCCACGTCGGCTGACAACCTGTTGCCGGTCTTCAAGCGCGCTGTTCACCGGCGTCATCCGCATGAGCTGGTGGAGAAACCGTGACTCGGCCGGCGGAGTCGACCAGGAACCCCAGTCCGACCACCGCCCCGACGTAACCAGCACCAGCAGCAAGCCACCGAAGATCAGCAGTCGGCCGGTCACGATGCCGAGCAGGGCCAGACCGCGGTCGCGGCCTCCCAGGCGCTTGCCGCGGCGACGGCCCAGGTGTCCCGCCGGGACAGCGACGCCCCCCCTGCCTGGGAGCGCCGGGGCACCCCCAGGCGCGCGGACTGAACTACAGCGTCGGGTTCCGGGAGCTCACGCGCGACGTGCCGCTCATCAAATCCAGGACCGCGGGCTGAGCACTCGTCGGTCGGGTCAGTGAACGAAACCGCTCCGGCTCTGCGCGCCGGGCCTGCCCGGACGCGCACACCTGGAGCGGGCGCACCCCGGGTCGGCGCGGGCTCGGACCCCCGGTGTGGTGTCCTCGTCGAACGCCCTGCCGCAGCACGGCATTTCCCGCTCGGCGAAGGTGCGGAAGCCGCTCGGTGGGCGGCCGGTGAGGCGCTGGGCGGTGTCGGTGGCGCGGCCCTCGGCTGCCTCGGCGATGGCGCGGCCCGTGCCGGTGAGCAACTCGGCGAACTCGGCGGGCATCCCGGTGGCCAGGCGGGCCACGTGCCGTTCGATCTCACCGGGCCTGTCGGTGCTGTCGCTCCCGTTCGGCTCGACCGCGGACGGCCTGGGGCCGGCGGACGCCGACTTCAGAGTCCTCGCCTGCCCGGTCGTCGACGCCGGTGGGATCATGCTTCCCCTGGTCAGGGCAACGACTGCCGGGTACGGCAGTCCCGGCGGGCGGCGAGCAGCCCGCTGGACGACGTGGACCGTTCCGCCCTTGCTCTCACGACGTGGTGGGCACCCAGCCGGGCCGTACCTCGACAATGGCGCCGCGCCGAGGTGATCTACAAGCGCAGGACGATCAGGGCGGTGTCGTCGGTATTGCCGGTGGTGGGCAGCAGATCGGCCAGGAGAGCATCGGCCAGGATCTCGGGGTCGGAATGCCGGTGACGGGTGAGAGTGTCCGCGAGACGGGCCAGGCCGGCGTCGATGTCCTCGGTGCGGCGTTCGATGAGACCGTCGGTGTACAGGACCAGGGTGGAGCCCTCGACGAACGGAGCACGGGCCTGGGGGCGGGGCACGTGCTCGGGCCGGGCGCCGAGGGGCGGGTCGGTGGCCTGGTCGAGGAAGGCCACGGTCCCGTCGGGGTGAACCAGGGCGGGCGGGAGGTGGCCGGCACAGCTGTAGGTGATGGAGCGGTCGCCCCAGTCCACAAAGGTTGTCGCAGCGGTGGTGGACTCGGCACCCTCGACAGAGCGGGCGTACAGCCCCAGGGCATCCAGGGCGCGGGCAGGCCCCTCGGTGACACGGCAAGCCGCGCTCAGGGCGCTGCGCAGCTGTCCCATGACGCAGGCGGCCGCCAGGCCATGACCCACGACGTCGCCCACGGCGATCGCGAGGTTCTCGCCGGGCAACTCGACCAGGTCGTACCAGTCGCCGCACACGTTCAGGGCACCTACGGCAGGCCGGTAGCGCACGGCCGCCCCATGCTGTCCCGTCGGGCCGGGCGGGGGCAGCATCGCGGCCTGCAGGGCCAGGGCGGTCTCGCGTTCGTGGGCGTGGGCCTTGCGCAGCCGTTCGTTGACCTCCTGGAGTTCACGGGCGCGGGTGTACAGCTCGGCCTCCAGCACCCGGGACCGGCTGTCGCCACCCCGGCCACCGAAGGCGCGGATGAGTTCGGTGACCTCCTCGACCCGGTGCACAATCAGCGTGACCTGCCCGTCGGGGCCGAAGACGGGTGCGTTGACCGGGCTCCAGTAGTGCTCCTCCCAGTGGCCGGGCCGCTGGGGGTCCTCGATGTCGTAGCGGAGCAGCGCCATGGTGTCTCGCTCGCCGGTGGTCACGGCGCGGAGCATCGACTCCCGGGTCTCGCGCATACCGGCAGCGCCCGGATCGTTCGGGTTCTCGGGGAAGACGTCGAAGATGTAGCGGCCCACCAACTGCTCACGACTGCGCCCCGCCAGCCGGAGGAAGTCGTCGTTGGCATCCGCGTAGACGAGGTCGGGGGCGAGCAGCGCCACCATGCCGGGCAGGGCCCGGAAGACCGCCGCATAGTCGATCTGCGGTTCCGTCATGTATTGCCTGCCTCGGCGCTGAGCGTCAGTTTTCAGATCCACGATAGGAGCGAACCCGCCATGCGGCGCGGGTACGGCTCACTGCTCGTTCCATATCGCCGACACGAGCCGCGCGGCCGGCCTCAGCGGCTCGCGATCCGCGGTGGACATGGGCTGTGGCCGGCTGACCACGGCGTCAGAGCCGTTCCGGAGCCCCGGTCGCAGGGCGGAGCCCACCTCCGGCAAACGCGCGCCCTGAGGTGAGGGGGCAGAGGCGAAGGACTCGGGGCCGAAGCGGATCGCGTCCGCCCCGCCCCGACCGCCTTCGTGTCACCGGGCGGCCCTGTGCATGGTGTTGGTGTTCGTCGGCGCGGTGATCACGCGCCTCCGCCGCGGAGAGGAGGTGACGATCGCAGGCGCGGCAGGGCTGCGGTGCCGCCTGCGCATCCCCGGACGCCTCGGCAGCAGGGAGACGTGAGTCACACACGTCCGTGTCACAGGGTGTCGGGCTGCCTCGTCTCAGAGGTGTAGCCATTGACGACCACGGAGGAGCACACGATGGACGCGCGACTGAACTACTTCGCCGGCCCGAACTCCAGCAAGGCTCTCAAGCACTTCATGTCGGCGGGCAAGGCGCTCAAGGAATCCCCGCTGCCGGCCGCGACGCAGGAGTTGGTGGCGTTGCGCGTGAGCCAGATCAACGGCTGCGCCGTCTGCATCGACATGCACACCAAGGAGGCCGCCGCTGCCGGGGAGACCCCGGTGCGGCTGAACCTCGTGGCGGCGTGGCGGGAGGCCACGGTCTTCACCGAGGCCGAGCGCGTCGCGCTGGAGCTGGCGGAGCAGGGGACCCGGGTCGCGGACGCGGCCGGCGGGGTCAGCGACGAGGTCTGGGCACGTGCCGCCGAACACTACGACGAGGAGCAGCTCACCGCCCTGGTGATCCTGGTGTCCTTCATGAACACGGCGAATCGGCTGAACATCATCACCCAGCAGCCGGCCGGCGACTACCAGGTCGGACAGTCCCACTGAACGGCCGTCGGCAACCGGCCGGGCCCGGCCACGGGCACCCGGCTACCGGCTCAACGGCCTTGCTCCGCACCGCCGTTGAACTGGATGATCACCAGAAGACGCCTCGCCGGCGCGTACGGCCGGCGCGGGAGAAACGCGAGGGGGAGTCGTCGTGAGCAAGGTCGAGGAGTTCGAGGAGCTGCGGCCGCTGCTGTTCTCGATCGCCTACCGGATGCTGGGCAGCGTGAGTGAGGCCGAGGACGCGGTGCAGGAGGCCTGGCTGCGCTTCGACGGCTCGACGACCCGGCCCACGTCGACCAAGGCCTTCCTTTCCACCACGGTGACGCGGATCTCGATCGACGTGCTGCGTTCGGCACGGGTGAGGCGGGAGGAGTACGTCGGGCCGTGGTTCCCCGAGCCGCTGCTCACCGATCCCTATCAGGATCCGGCGCGCTCAGCGGAGCTGGCCGATTCGGTGTCGATGGCGGCGCTGCTGCTCCTGGAGCGGCTCAGCCCGCTGGAGCGGTCGGTGTTCGTGCTGCGGGAGGTGTTCGGCTTCGGCTTCGACGAGGTCGCCGCGGCGGTGGGCCGGTCGGAGGCGGCGTGCCGGCAACTGCTGGTCCGGGCGCGGCGGCACATGCAGGCAGGACGGCCGCGCTTCGAAGCGGACCGTCAGGAGCGGCAGGAGCTGGCGGCGCGGTTCTTCGACGCCCTCCGCGAAGGCGATGTGGCCGGCCTGCGGAGTGTGCTCGCCGCCGACGTGTCGATGGTCGGGGACGGCGGCGGCAAGGCCCCGCAGCTGGCCAGGGCCGTCGTCGGCGCCGAGAACGTCGCCCGGCTGCTCGCCTCCGTCATCCCCCTGATGGCCAGGATCGACGTCACCTTCGAGCCCCATGAGATCAACGGCCGGCCCGGAGCGGTCTTCCGCGACCGGGACGGCAAGGTACTCCACATCCTCGCCCTCGAGGTGCTGGGCGGGCAGATCCAGACCATTCGCTCAGTGATCAACCCCGACAAGCTCGGCCACCTCGGGCCGGTCGCTGACGCCTGGGCTGTCGACCGCGAGGTGAAGCAGTCCCGCCTGCGGAGGACATGACATCGGGATGGGCGCGGGTCGGCCCCTTCACCGGCGGCTCATATCAGCGGCCGCAGGGCCGCCGGTCACCTGTCCGGCGTGGTTGCGGCCGCGCGGGCGGGCTGTGCCGCGCCTCGCTTGGTGCACACCGTCGCCGCGAAGTAGGCGGTCGCGCAAGGTCGTCCCGCCTGTTCGTCACACTCCGCCACCAGCGGCACCGGCCTTCCCGCTCGGTCGCGGGCCCGGTGCCCAGCGGATCTCGCCGGAGCGAGGACCCGCACGGCCTGGCCGGTCCCTACCTGCTTCTCGGGCCGTCGTCTCCGGTTCGCTCGCCGTCTGCCAGGCGCGCGGCTTCCGGGCCCAGTCGGATCACCATGTACGTCTCTCCGTCCCTCGGCGGCCTCGTCCAGGAGCGGGTGACGAACGTGTGCAGCCGCCCGTTGGCGATCGCGTGACGCGGCAGACAGGCACCGAACTCCCCACTCACCGCTTCCAGCAGCGACCGTTCCACCTCGGCCCCGTCCTCCACGGTGCCGAAGAACCGGCTCGGATCCAGCGCCCGCGGTATCTCCCCGCTTGACCGGACCTCTCCGCCCGCGTACGTGAATGCGTACTGCTCGGCACCGTCTCGCGCCACCGAAAGGTGGAAGAAGGGTTCCCCGCTCCGTGTCCGCAGGCCGCTCCACACCACCACCGCGCGGGTGCCCCCGCTGGCGGCCCCGGCTGGGGAACTGAAACGCTGCCGGTCGAACTGCGCGGCGTCGCCGTCGAAGGCGAAGCTCCAACCGGCGCCGGCCCGGCCGACCGCCATGAGAGCCCTGTCGTCGTAGGAGGAGAACTCCCTCTGGTGGTGCTGCGACCTGCGGCGCGCCTCCCACAAGGTCATGGGTTCGTTCAGCAGGGCGTCGTCCTCGTCCGCGAGACGTCCGGGCAACTCCTCCGGCTCCACCCCCTCCACCAGGACGAACCGGTAGGACGTGCGATTGTTGCCCGGATCCGGCTCCGCGAGCCACGCCAGATGACCCGGGTCGAGCCCGGCCCTCGGCCCCGGTGCCTCACCCCTCTGCCCGCCCCTGGGAGCGGACAGCAGCTCACGGCCCCGCTCCGGAGTCAGCAGCGGCCCGAGCACGGGGTCGGCCACCCACCCCAGCGGCACCAGGTGATCCGGACCCAGCGGCTCCCACAGGGGCACAGCGTCCATCAGCGTCCGCCATGCCCCGTCGGTGTCTCCCCAACGCGCCAGCTCTCGCGCCCGCTCGACCGCGCCCCCGAACGGTCCGGCCGACGTGTACCGGTACGTGCCGTTCCTCACCTGATCCAGCGTCGCGTACGCCAGTGACACCAGGGCGTCGTCGGCGCCCCGCAGGTGGAACGTGAGCGTGGAGTCGTCCCGGTACGAGTGCGCCGCGTGCTCGGCGACCAGCGGTGGCAGCAGCTCGGGCGCGTACTGCGGATCCGTCACCAGGCCGTCGTAGTACACCATGTAGGTCTTTCCGAGCAGGCGGCGTATCTGGTCGCCCAGCCCGGCGGCCCGCGGTCTGCCGTACGCCTTGGCCTCGTCCAGTGCCTTGCCGGCCTGTTCCCAGCGGCCCCGCAGCGCCTCCAGCCGGGCCTCCTCCACCAGAGTGTCCAGCCTTCGCGTCGTGTCGTTGGCGAACACCGGCTCCCCGTCGCTCCGGTGCGCCTGCAGGTTGTGGAACTCCCGGTGCATGTCCCGCATGAACTCCATGAAGTTCGCGTGCCGTTCGGGCGGGGCGGCCCGCCAGCTCGCCCACGTGTACACGGCCCACTCACCGTCCTCATCCACGTCCTCGGGATCCATGAGGACGTGCGTGGCGTCGGACTCGACATCGAGCTGCAACCCGCGCCGCCAGATGTCCACCTCCCGCCGCTCCTCCGGCCCGGCGTCCTCGTCCAGGTACTCCTCGAACATGTCCCCGAGTCCCGACTCGTCGTTGTGCCAGCGCGCGTCCGTGGTCCCCGCCAGCAGCCATACGAACCCGCCCGCGTGCCGCCACCCGTCGCTGACCTTGAGGAACTCCCGGTACGACGGCGACATCCGTCGGCCGAGGCGCTCCTCCATGGCTGCGATCCGCTCCTCCGACGCGGGCGGGAACCCCAGCCACCGCGCCCGTCGCGCGGCTTCGTCGTCCTCGCCGGGCGTCTCGCCCTCCGGCTGGGAATCCGCCCACTCCCCGCTCCAACTCAGAAGGAAGCGCCGCCAGTCGAATGCCGTGGTGTCCGTCATGCACCCGATGCTGCCACCCGCCACTGACAGTGCCCCGTCACCTGGGGCGGCTCATGGGACCTCCCGTACGCGACCGACCGGGGGAGGCCGTGCCGGCGTGCTCGCGCTGTGTGGAGGTCACGGGTGAGTCCGTGACTTCCCGACAGTGCGCACCGGCCGCTGGGCGAGCGCGACCGAGACCGCCGACCGCACGACCAGGGTCCCCGGCGGCCTGAGTTTCGGCCGCGCCCGTACCTGGACCTGCGCCCGGAACACTCGACGCGATCAGTGCCCTGCCGATGTCCTGGTTCGCGGGGGCGTACACCCTCAGGGCGCCGCCCCTCATGGTCCGGCAGTGAGCAGGGAGAAGCCGCGCAGCCCTGTCAGAGGAGCCGCGAACAGGAGGAAAATCTTGCGCTTGGCCTGCCGGCGGGGGCATGACGTCTGTGCCCGGCCGCCACGACAGCACCGCCCCTGGCTGGAGACGTTCACCGACGCGCGGCGCGACGTGCAGGCTCGGGCAGCGCCGCCCGGCGTGGGCAGCGGCGGCCACCACGTCGTCGTGGACCGAGCGGTCGGCCCCGCTGGACGCACCGGGGCGGCACTTGGGTGCTGGGCCTGTCGTGCGAGAAGCACGCCGGCGTCGATCCCACGGCGAGGAACAGCGTCCCCGAATGCCCGATACCGACGTACTGGGTGGCGGTTCGGTCAGCGTCTCCGCCCGTATCGCGGGTGTGCGGACGGCGCGGAAGGACCGTCGACCCGGAACAGTGCGATGCGTGCCACGGCCCTGCGGGCGGCGGGGCCTGCGGGCTGCGGGCTGCGGGCTGAGACGGTCGACGGCGGCAGGCGGTCGACCGTGACGTGGAAGCCCGCTCCGAATTCCTCCCCTCCTCCACTCAGTTCACGTGGATGGATAAGAATCATCTACACACCTGTTGACGCGTTCACGGCAAGCCTTTAGGTTCCGGGGAAAGCGCTTTCCCCTGCGGTGATGCGTAGTAGGCCATCGGCTCCATTCATGTCCTCGAACCAACCGCGTCGTCGCACGACCCGAGCCACATCGAGGGGGGGAGCACGCGAATCCGCGTCGGCATCGACCTGCCCGGCGGCAGGTCGGAAACCCGGCGGCCGACTGACACGACCACGGCATGCAGCAGCAACACCAGCATCCGAACGAGTTGGGAAGACGAATGGGGAGGCGAGGATGAGGCGACCAGTCGCACTGCGACTCCATGCGGCGCTGGCGACAATGGCCCTGGCGGCCGCGACCGGTGCGGTGCTGTCGATACCCGAGGCATCGGCAGCGACCGGTAGCGCCACCGGCTACGCGACCCAGAACGGCGGGACCACCGGCGGTGCGGGCGGGCAGACGGTGCGGGCCACCACGGGAACCGCGATCCACGCGGCCCTGTGCGGCCGGGCCAGCAGCAGCACCCCGATCACCATCGAGGTCGAGGGGACCATCAACCACGGCAACACCAGCAAGGTGTCGGGAGACAGCTGCAACACTGCCGCCGGCGTGATCGAACTCAAGCAGATCAGCAACGTCACGATCGTCGGGGTCGGCAGCGGCGCCGTCTTCGACCAGTTGGGCATCCACATACGCGACGCCCGCAACATCATCATCCAGAACGTGACCGTCCGGAACGTCAAGAAGTCGGGCTCGCCCACGTCCAACGGCGGTGATGCCATCGGCATGGAGCGCAACGTCCGCAACGTCTGGGTCGATCACACCACCCTGGTGGCGTCGGGTGGGGAGGCGGAGGGGTTCGACGGCCTCTTCGACATGAAGGACAACACCCAGTACGTGACGCTGTCCTACAGCATCCTGCGCAACTCCGGCCGCGGCGGACTCGTCGGGTCCAGTGAGAGCGACCTGTCGAACGGCTTCGTCACCTACCACCACAACCTGTACGAGAACATCGACTCCCGCGCGCCCCTGCTGCGTGGCGGTACAGCCCACATCTACAACAACTCCTATGTGAGCCTCAACGAGTCCGGCATCAACGCCCGAGCCGGGGCCCGCGCGAAGGTGGACAACAACTACTTCAAGAATTCCAAGGACGTCCTGGGCACCTTCTACACCGACGCGGCCGGCTACTGGCAGGTCAGCGGAAACGTCTTCGACAACGTGTCCTGGTCGAGCCCCGGCAGCGAGAACCACCCGGCCGGGCCCAACCCGCAGTCCAACACCACGGTCAGCATCCCCTACGCCTACACCCTCGACGGCGCCAGTTGCGTGCCGGCCATCGTGAGCCGGACGGCGGGCGCCAACAAGGGGCTGAAGGTGTCCGACGGCAGCTGCTAGCGGAGGAGAGGCGGCCGGCTCGCCCCGCTGCCGCGACGTGGGGCGGGCCCGGAGTGGCCAGGGCCGGTCAGAGGGTGAGGAGCACCTTGGTGGCGCGCCGCTCGTCCATGGCGGTGTAGCCCTCCGCGGCCTGGTCCAGCGGCAGGGTGAGGTCGAAGACCCTGCCGGGGTCGATCTTGCGGTCCCAGACGAGCTGGATCAGGTCTGGCAGGAACCGGCGCACCGGGGCGGGGCCGCCTTCCACGTGGATGCCGGCGAAGAACAGGTCGATGCCCTTGATCGTGACGTCGTAGTTGACGCCGACGAAACCCAGGTGTCCGCCGGGGCGGGTGGCACCGATGGCCTGCATCGTCGACTCCTGGGTTCCGACGGCCTCGACCACCGAGTGCGCCCCCAGGCCGCCCGTGAGTTCCTTGATCTTCGCGACGCCTTCGTCACCGCGCTCCTCGACGATGTCGGTCGCGCCGTAGTACCGGGCCAGCTCCTGCCGTTCCGGGTGTCGGGACATCGCGATGATCCGCTCCGCGCCCAGCTGCTTGGCGGCGAGGACGGCCATCAGACCGACCGCGCCGTCGCCGACGACCGCGACCGTCTTGCCGGGTCCGGCCTCGGCCGCGACGGCGCCGTACCAGCCGGTGCCGAGCACGTCGGAGGCCGCCAGCAGCGAGGGGATCAGGTCCTCGTCCGGCTGTCCCGGCGTGGGAACGAGGGTGCCGTCCGCGTGCGGGATGCGGGCCTTCTCGGCCTGGGTGCCGATCGCTCCCGCCACGAACTCCCGGTGGACGCAGCCGGACTGGTAGCCGGAGCGGCAGATCTCGCAGGTGTTGTCGGAGATCACGAACGACCCGACGACGAAGTCGCCGGGCTTGACGTTCTTCACGTCGGAACCGACCTCCTCGACCACGCCCGCGTACTCGTGTCCCATGGCCGTGTGATCGGCGGGCTCGACCCCGCGGTAGGGCCACAGGTCGGAGCCGCAGATGCAGGTTGCGGTCAGCCGGACGACGGCGTCGGTGGGCTCGATGATCTTCGGGTCGTCACGGTCCTCGACCCGGACGTCACCGGCCTTGTACATGACTACGCCACGCATACCTGAATCTCCTTGCTTGCCTTGCTTCGCTTGCTTCACGTGTACCTGCGCCTGCGGCGCCGAATCATTCCCTGGTGGGTGACGCGCCCCCCATCGCCGCTTCTCCGGCTGTCCGGGGCTCGTTCGGCCGTCTCGCGTGCTACGTCACCGGCGTTCAGGTCCCGGGCGAAACCGTCCGGGCGGGGTGCCCGCCGCACCACCGGTGACGGCGAAGCGGACAGTCCCACGCCATCCATACAAGCCCGATTCCGTGCGGGCAGCGAGTTACTGGTGAGGGGTGTACTGGCAGTACACCCCAACCCGGCGGACGCGGTCGTACGGTCGTGTCGTGGACAACCGTGACGAAGTCCGCGAGATCCTGACCTCGCGGCGAGCCAAGATCACCCGGAGCAGGCGGGGCTTCCGGCCGGCACCCGGCGCCGTGTCACCGGTTTGCGCCGCAGCGAGGTCGCGGCGCTGGCGGACGTCAGCGTCGAGTACTACGCCAAACTGGAGCGAGGCAATCTCGCCGGCGTCTCACCGGCCGTGCTCGAAGCCATCGCCCGCGCCCTCCGACTCGATGACGCCGAACGGGCTCACCTGCTCCACCTGGCGCAGGCCCAGCCGGGCTCCGACACCCTCGCCCGCCCCCGACGGCGTTCCGACCGGCAGCGGACCTTGCACAAGAGCCTGCAGTGGACCCTGGACGCCGTCACAGCCGGGCCCGCGTTCGTCGTCAACGGCCGTCTGGACGTCCTGGCCGCCAACCAGCTCGCCCGCGCCTTCTTCGCCGACCTGTACGACAGCGACACCCAGCCGCCGAACCTGGCCCGCCACCAGTTCCTGGACACCGCCGCCCGCCGCTTTCCGCCACTCGGCAAACGGCCACCACCCCTTCCCTTCGGCCTCCGACCGCTCCGCCGACGTGATCGCCGCGTCTGCCGACGGCGGGGTTTCGTCCGCGCGGGCCGGCGCACTACGACCTGGGCAAGCGCGCGGGGACTCCCGACCAGTTCACCGCACCTATCACCACACACCGACAGGAGAGGTCTGACATGGCACTGATTCTGGTGACCGGGGCTTCCAGCGGGCTCGGACGCGACACGGCGAACGCGTTGGCCGGCGGCGGGCACGACGTGGTCGTCCACGTCCGCAACCCGGCCCGTCTCTCCGGCGCGGAGGACACCGCCCGGTGGGAAGGCGTCGTCACGGGGGACCTCGCCGTCGTCGACGAGATCCGCGACGTCGCCCGGCAAGCAGGCGGATTCGGCCGCTTCGACGCCGTCATCCACAACGCCGGCACCATGCGCTCGCGCGATGCGAGCACCGTCAACACCGTCGCGCCCTACCTGCTGACCGCCCTGATGGAGAAACCGGCCAGGCTCGTCCACCTCAGCAGCTCCATGCACCGCACCGGCTCCACCGATCTGGGGCGGCTGACCGCCGGCACCGCGACCTACGACGACAGCAAGCTGTGGGTCACCACTCTCGCGTTCGCCTTCGCGTCCCGTTGGGAAGGAACCTCGAGCCATGCGGTCGACCCCGGGTGGGTGCCCACACGGATGGGCGGCGCCGGCGCACCCGACGACCTGACCGCCGGGCACCGGACACAGGTGTGGCTCGCCACGCACCACGCCGTGACCCCGAGCACCGGCGGCTACTGGTATCACCGGCAGACGCAGACACCACACCCGGCGGCGCGCGACGAGAAGTTCCAGGCCCGCCTTCTCCAGGCCCTGGAGAGCCACACAGGCGTCCCGCTCGACTGACGCGACCTGCCGGTACTCCAGTGCGGCGTACGAGTGGCGGCGCCGACGAGGCGAGCGCGGACCACGGCCAACTGGCCCAGGGCCGCGTGCACCGTGGGTGGGTCTGTTGACTCTCGGGACGGGGAAAGACGGGGAAAGACGGGGAAAGACGGGGAAAGACGGGGAAAGACGGGGAAAGACGGGGAGGGACGGGGAAAGGGGGCTACCCGACAAGCTCGTTCAGGACGGTGCAGGCACGTCCGACACCGTCCTCGGCTGTCAGCGCACGGCCCAGCCGACGGGCCGCCTCGGCATGGCCGCCGTCCTCGCTGACCGCTCGCAGGCGGCCGGCGAGAGCGGAGACGGTGAGCTGCCGGGACGGCAGGGGCTTCGGCCCCACTCCGAGGCTGTGGACCCGGTCGGCCCAGTAGGGCTGGTCGCCGAAGAAGGGGCAGACCAGGGACGGCACTCCAGAACGCAGCGCCGCGGCAGTGGTGCCCGCACCGCCGTGGTGGACCACCGCAGCCATACGGGGGAACAGCCAGCTGTGGGGTGTGTCCTCGACCACGAGCATGTCGTCATCGCTCGTGGCAGGGTCTCCGGCCAGGACTCCACGCAGTCCCGCGCTTCGCAGCGCGGCGCGCACGACACGGTCGGTGGCCTCGGGGTCGCTGGTCTTCATGCTGCCGAAGCCCACGTACACCGGTGGAGGCCCGTCGTCCAGGAAGCCGAGCAGGCGCCGTGGCGGTTTCCACAGCGGCTGTTCGTGGTGCCAGAAACCGGTCAGATGGACGTTGGGTCCCCAGTCGGGCGGCCGGGGTACGACGGTGGGGCTGAACGCGCACAGCACGGGAGCCCGGCGCACCCGGCGGCGGGGGCCGAGACGGGAGAGGGCGGGAAGACCGAGTCCCTCCCTGCGCCATGTGTTGATGTACCGACGGCACACCAGCCACGATCCCAGGTCGACCGCCTCGAAGCTGAGGCGGTTCCCGAACGGACCGAGGAATCGCGCAGCCGGGGTGAACGGGTGGGAGAACGCTCCCGTGGGCTGGCTCGGCTGGAAGTGGATGATCGCGTGCGGGATGCGCAGATACTGGCTCAGGTGGACCCCGAGGAGACCGAGTGTGGGCGCCAGAACGAGGTCGGCGCCCTCGGCACCCGCCTGAGTCTGTGCCAGCAAGCGGGAGAAAAGTGGCCGCATGATCCGGTCCATGCCGCGGATGAAGGCCACCGGGTTGCGTCGGCCGGCCAGCAGTTCCTGCCCTTCGGGAGATTCGATGATCTCGCTCGGGTCCGCCGGGAGCGAGTGGAACTGCAGCCCCGCCTCGGTGATCAGTTGCCGGTAGCGGGCACTGGCCAGCAGGCGGACGGCATCGCCCTGGCGGGTCAGTGCCCTGCCCAGGGCCAGGCACGGCTGGACGTCCCCACGCGACCCCGCGGCAAAGATCACTACTGTTCGGCCCATGCCTGCCTCGATCCTGGTCGTACGCCTGTCGCCCCTGCCGGGATGACCGTGGGGCGGACAGCGCGCCCCGCTCACGGACGAAGCCGGGTTCGTTACGAGAGTTCCTTCATCACCGTGGGCCAGATGAGGTGCAGTTCACGCTGCCAGTAGGGCCAGGAGTGCGTTCCGGGTTCGTAGAGGTTCGTCGAGACATCCACGCCCACCGACCGGAGCGATTCGGCAAATCTCTTCACCGATGCCGGAAGTGCTGTTTCCGCCGCCGAGCCCACCACGAGCACAGGGAACGAATGGCCCTCGTCCATCGGTCCGGGCGTTCCGCTTCCCGCGGACAGGTGCACCTTCGTGCCGCGGAAGGCGCGTGGCCGGGCGGCCGGGTTGTGAGCCCGCCAGATGTCGTCGCGTTCCTTCGGGTCGCCCCAGACCTGCTTGAGGTCGACGCCTTCCATGGCGGAGGTGAGGCCGAGGAGGTAACGCACCGAGGGTTCGTCGAGGTCGACGTACGAGCTCATGGACGCCACGTACCGGTACATGCCCCGGTGACGCGCCGCGTAGTTGAGGGCGCCGAAGCCCCCCATGGACAGACCCAGGACGGCACGGGAGGAGTTCGCGCGGAATCTCCTCTCCATGAGCCGGACCAGTTCGACGGTGTGGAACGTCTCCCAGCGGGGCGTGCCGACGTACCAGTCGGAGTAGTAGCCGTGTCTGCCGCCGTCGGGCATCACGACAAGTACCTCGGAGTTCTCCGCCAGTGCCTCGACGTCCGTCTCGCGCGTCCAGGAGGTGTAGTCGTCCTCCCCGCCGTGCAGCATGTAGAGCACAGGGAACGTGCGTCTCCGCTCGCTCCTCCAGCTCTTGGGGAGAATGACGCGGACCCGTACGGAGCTTCGCATGGCCCGTGACCGGACGGTCATGTCCAGCGTGCGGGCGTCGAGTTCGCTGACGGCTGTGATCCGGGCGCCGGTGTCGGCCGACCGGGACGTTTGCTCCACGCCGTCGCCGGCCGCGGCTGTCGCGGTGCCGTACAGCGGTGTGAGGAGCAGGAGACAGGCCAGGAGCGAGCAGCCGGTGAGGCGTGCCCGGCTGGTGAGCATCGTGTACCAGCGGGGATCAGGGGCAATATCGACATACACATGCATACCGTGTCGAGGTCGGCTATCGAATGCCAGCCGACACACCGTTTTTAGGGAAATGTGATTATCTGTCGGGCTTGGCCGGCTGCGGGAGGGTGGACGTCCGCCGCAGGGTGCGGCCGTCATCCCGGCCGAGGCTCCGGCCTTCCGTCCCCCACCTGATCGCCCTTCCTGTAGGCCGTTACGCCCTTCGCGCGAAGGCGCGGATGCCGTTCCACCCGTTGCCGACAGGGGTCCTCCTCGCGGGCAGGAGCCAGATGGAGGACTGTGCGGTTGCGGCGCGACGAGGCAGGCAGCTTGCTTTGTACAAGTGGCGGGGACCATCAGCCGGTGAACTGAAGGGCAGCCTCACGCAGCCCGGGAATTGGGGAGACTCAATGAGCACGACCATGTCCGAAGCCGTCATCGCGGGTGCCGACGGGGCCACGCTGGAGAAGCTGCCCCTGCCCGACCAGTTCGCCGCGGCGACGGTGCATCTGGCCGACACCAAGATGTTCCAGGACACCGACGAGAAGGACGTGCGGAAGTCCCTGTCCGTGGACCAGGTCCCGATGCCCGAACTGGCCCCGGACGAAGCACTGATCGCCGTGATGGCGAGCTCCGTCAACTACAACACCGTGTGGACCGCGATGTTCGAGCCCCTGCCGACGTTTCAGTTCCTGAAACAGATGGGAAAGGCAGGCGGGTGGGAGCGGCGCCATGACCTCCCGTACCACGTGGTCGGGTCGGACGCCGCAGGCGTCATCGTGCGCACGGGGTCGTCCGTGCGCAAGTGGAGGGTCGGAGACCACGTGGTGGTGGCGACGGCGTACGTCGACGACCAGGACCATGAGACACATCGGGACGGCATGCTCGGCCACGGACAGAAGGCGTGGGGTTTCGAGACGAACTTCGGCGGACTGGCGCACTACGCGATCGTGCGGGCGAGCCAACTGATGCCCAAGCCGGCGCTGCTCAGCTGGGAAGAGGCCGCCGCCAATCCCCTGTGTGCCGGCACGGCGTACCGCATGCTGGTCAGCGATCGCGGCGCGCAGATGAAACAGGGCGATGTAGTGCTGATCTGGGGGGCGACCGGCGGTCTCGGTTCCTACGCGGTCCAACTCGTCCGCAACGGCGGCGGCATTCCGGTCGGCGTGGTGAACTCCCGCCAGAAGGCGGACCTGTTGCGGTCCCTCGGATGCGAGGCCGTCATCAACCGCTCGGAGCTCGACGAGGGTGACCCCACCCTGCTGCAGCGGCCGGAGGGTTGGAAGAGGCTCGGCACCGCTGTGCGTGACGCGGTGGGTGACGACCCGCACATCGTCTTCGAGCACGTCGGCGAGAAGACGTTCGGAGCCTCGGTCTTTCTCGCCAGACGCGGAGGGACAGTGGTCACATGCGGTTCCAGTACCGGGTACCAGCACACCTACGACAACCGCTACTTGTGGATGCGGCTCAAGAGGATCATCGGAAGCCACGGGGCCAACCTGCATGAACAGTGGGAAGTCAACCGGCTGTTCACCATGGGCCGTTTGCTGCCGGCCCTGTCGAAGACGTACACACTGGACGAGGTCGCTACGGCCGTCAGGAGTGTTCAGACCAACGAGCACATCGGCAAGGTGGGCGTGCTGTGTCTCGCTCCGCGCCCGGGGCTGGGGGTGACGGACCCGCAGGCCAGGGCGCGCGTGGGCGAGGACCGTCTGCGCACCTTCCAGAGTGAGCCGACGCGGGTTCCGTAGCGGACGGTTCGGGTGTTTTCGGGCGGTGGCCGGGCAGCCGACGAACGGCGGCACCCGGCCTCACCCTCCTGGGGCGGCATCCGGCCTCACGCTCCTCGGGCGGGAGACGGCCGACGGCGGAGTGAGGGCGTTCGGCCCGGTCCAGGAACTGGTACTGCCGCCCGCACCGCCTGACGGCCACCCGCCCCCCCGCAACAGGACCCGAGCGGCACGTCACGCCATGCGTCGCCGCGTGTCAGTCGCCCTGCACTTCAAGGGCTTTGGCGAGGTGCTGCGCGATGACCTCGACATGAGGCGGGTCGATGAGCGACAAGTGGTCGCCAGGGACGGGTACGACCTCGAGCGACGGGCACAACGGCGCCCATCCGAGGTCTGCCTCGCTGCGCACGTAACGGGGGTCGAGGGCCGTGGTCAGCGGCTGTGCCTCCTGGGCGCGATAGAGCACGATGTGGCCCGGATACCGCTGAGGCTCGTACCGCTCTCCCACACGCGCGTCGATGTAGGACGTTCGCTGGTGCTCCATGATTCCCGGGCTCATGTCGAGCCCGGCTTCGGCAACGAGCCGCATGACCACGTCGATCTGCTGCTCGTCAGGCGTGGCAGCCAGTTCCTCGTAGGGCAGGTCGAGTCGGCGTCCGTACGTCTTCTCGACGTATTCGGCGAAGCGGCCGAACCGTTCGATGAGCATCTGCTCGGATTCCAGGCCCGGCAGAGCTGCCGGCAGGATGGTGTCGATGAGTCCGAGGAAGCCCACGGCGCTGCCCGTTTCGCGGAGCCGGCGGGCGACCTCGTAGGCGAGACAGCCGCCGAACGACCAGCCCAGCAAGTGGTACGGCCCCTGTGGCTGGAGCTCCCGGATGAGAGCGATGTAGTGAGCGGCCTTCTCCTCCATCGTCCCGAGGGAGTCCACGCGGTCGAATCCGTACACCGGCTGGGTGGGCGGAAGCAGCTGGACGAGTGGCCGGTAGACCGATGTCGGGCCGCCGGCGGGGTGAAAGGTGAACAGGGCGGGGCGGTGACTGCCGGGCTCGGCGTCGCGCAGGACACGGAGCACGGAGTCGCCCGTTCCGAGCATCACGGGCCGGATCAGGTCCGCGAGGCCGGCGACGGTGGAAGGGGCGAGGACACGTTCCGCGGTAAGACCCGGGGCGGGGGCATCCAGGCGCCGACGGATGCCCTCCACCAGGTCATGGGCAGTGCGCTGGTCACCACCGGCAGCGATGAAGTCCTGGTTGACGTCTTTTGGCCGCCGTCCGAAAATCTCGTTCCAGACGCCGGCCACCAGACGCTCCGCGGCATCGCGAGGCTCCAGCGTGGTCGGCAGCGCCGGCATCGTCCCGGCGCTGATGCCATGGGGCCCGGGGTCCTCGGGTTGTGCGTCTGCCGTCGCGTCACTCGGTTCAGCGCGCACCAGACCCAGCTCCCGCAGCACCGCGTCACCGAGGACGCGAAGACTCGCGCCCCGCAGAAGGAGAGGAGCCGGCAAGGCCACCGCGAAGTCCTGCTTGGCGGCGTTCTGGATCCGTACGGTCATGAGGGAGTCGAGGCCGAGGTCGGTCAGCGCGATGTTCTCGTCCAGGTCCTGGACCGCGCGTCCCATGACGGCGGCCGTACGGCTGACGAGGCGTTCGTAGACCTTGGCGGGGGCCGCTTCGCCGAGCGTCTCGATGCATCCCGGGCCGCCCCAGTCGTCGTCGGGCAGACCACTGCCGGCCAGAACCCCCGCGAAGAACGGGACCGCGTCCAGTCCGGGGAAGGCCTCCAGAACCCGGCGTGCGTCCAGATGCACCACGCCGGTGTGCGTCCTGCCCCGGGTGGCGAGCGCCTGGAGGGCCTCCATTCCCTCGGTGAGGCTGAGCGGTTCGAGAGCCAGGGCGGAGTTCACGGCGGGATTGCGGGGTGCCGCACCCACCGATGCCCAGGGACCCCAGGCGATGGCGGTCGCCGGCAGACCGACGGCCCGGCGGCGGTGGGCATGCGCGTCCAACCAGGCGTTGGCAGCCGCGTAGGCAGCCTGCCCGGGGGAGCCGAAGAGCGCGGCGGCGGAGCTGAACGCCAGCCACCAGTCGAGATCGTGCCCGGCGGTGGCCGCCTCCAACTGGAGGGCTCCGGTGACCTTCGGCCGGACGACGGTGTCGATGTCGGACGACGACAGGTCGGTGATGATGCGGTCGTGGAGTACGGCCGCGGCGTGCGCGACGCCGCACAGGGAATGTCCTTCGGACAGGGCCGCCTCGACCAGACGCGCGGCCACACCGGGTTGAGTGATGTCACCCCGCACCACGACGAGGGAGGTGCCGAGCTCGCCGAGTTCGGTGAGGACGGCCTGCGTCGCGGCGTCCGGGGCACGGCGGCCGTTCAGGACGATGCGGCCCGCGCCCTGTTCGGCCAGTCGTCGCGCCGTCGCCAGGCCGAGGCCGGTCAGTCCGCCCGTCACGATGTAGGCGCCATCGGAACGCGCGAAGGGCACTCTTACGGACGTGTCATCCGAGTCCGCGGCAGCCAGTCGGGCGACGAAGCGGGTGCCTCCGCGCCAGGCCACCTCGTCGGCATCGCCGTCGGAGCACAGCTCCTGGGCCAGGTCGTCGACGAGACCGGGGTGCGGGTCTACGTCCACCAGCGTGGTACGCAGAGCGGGGTGCTCCAGGGCCAGCACGCGCACGAGTCCGCGAAGACAGGCCAGGTCGGGGTTCCCCGTCTCGGGAGGCACTACGGACCGGGCACGTTCGGTCACGAGCCACAGCCGGGGAACCGACAGGTGCCGAGGATCCGCGGCCACACGGCGGACGACGTCCGCGGCGGCGTGAAGCCCCCGACAGGCGCCGGGCGGTTCGGCGCCGTCCGTCAGGAGCATGACCAGGGCAGCCCGCCCGTCGTGTGTCCCCGCGCGCCAGGTGTCCAGCAGGCCCTCGAAGGAATCGGCCCGGCGGTCCGCGACCGCCACCTCGACGCCTTGTTCCCGGAGTGCCGACTTGAGGGCAGCGGCACAGGGGTTCCTGCTGCTGTCGGACTGGTCCGTCACCAGGAGGACGTGCGTCGGGGGAGCGGGGAGGGAGACAGGTGCTTTCTCCCACTCGATCTCATAGGTGGCTTCCTCGAACGGCTGCGGGACCTCCCCCGGCTCGATGGCCCGCAGCCGCATCTCGCGGGCCACGATCAGCTCGTGTCCCCCGGCGTCCTCCGCATGGAGGTCCCACACGCCGCGATGGGACGACCGGCCGGCGGTGTCGCCGGTGGCCGGTTCGCCGGTACGTGGCAGGCACCGCACCCGGGTTTCGGCAGGGGCAGGAACCTGCAGCCGTACCTGCAGAGACCGTACGGAGACCGGAACGTCTTCCGTTGCGGACGGTGCGGGGTCCGCCCCGGGAACCTCGCTGGCCGGACGGTCCGGACGGGCCGCTGCGTGCAGGACGGCGTGGAGGAGCGTTCCGTGAGGTCGTGGGTCCGGTGCGTGCTCCTCGGCGGCGGGTACGGGGAAGCCGACTTCGAAGGGAGCGGTCCCTCCCGGTACCGGTTCACGTCGCGTCAGCGGTTCGGGGCGGGTGAGAACACGGGCCGAGGCATGGCACAGCCAGGCGCCGGAGGCGGATCGTGAGTGGATGCCGACGGTTGCCCGATCGCGTCCCTCCGGCTCCCAGACGGTTGTGACAGGCGTGCTGGCAGAGATCGGCAGCCAATGGTGAATCGCCAGGTCCTCGACGCGTACTGACTCGATGGCCGTAGGGTTCGTGGCGGTTGCGGCGGCGATCATGAGTTCCGCGCAGTCGGGCAGCGTCAGCACAGGTCTGCCGTGCAGCGTGGCCGGCTGCCGGTTCCAACCCTGGGTGCCGATGTCTCCGTGCCACAGGACACGGTCCGTGCCGGGATCCTCCACCCGCGCCCCCAGCAGACAGTGGCCGCCCGCTCCGGACGGCCGCCTCGACAGGGCGCCGCGACGGAACCAGTGAGGGACATGACGCCAGGGAGGACTCGGCACGGTCACCCGCTCGCCGTCCGGCCACAGTTGCCGGGCCACGCCCTCCACCCCCGCCAGGTGGAGCTTCGCGAGCGCGGTGCGCAGGTGCACGCTTTCATCACTGTCGCGGCGAAGGGTCGACAGCACGCGACCGTACCCCGGGGCCACCGCGTCAAGCGTCTCGGTGATCGGGACGAGGGCAATGGGGTGCGGCGAGATCTCCAGGAAGAGATCATGGCCGTCGTCCGCCGCGGCGGCCACCGCCTGTTGGAAACGAACGGGGCGGCGGGCGTTGGCGCACCAGTAGTCCGCGCCCGCATGGACATCTGCGCGCGGGTCGTCGAGGACCGTCCCGTACCACGGGACGGTCGCGTCGCGCGGCCTGATGCCGTCGAGGGCGTCGCGCAGCGCCGGAAGAACCGTATCGACGGCCGGTGAATGCCCGGCGCCGCCGACAGGGAGGAGGCGGGCGAGTCGCCCCTGCGCCTCGACTTCGTCGACGATACGGGCGACAGGACCACCGGGACCCGTGACGGTGCACCGCTGGGGCGAGGCGTACACCGCGATGCCGACATCCGGGTAGCGGCCGAGGACGTCCGCGCGGGCTTCCTCCGGCAGCTCCACGGCAGCCATGGCACCTGTTCGCTCCTGGTCGATGGCCGCGAGCCGGGTGGAACGGGCGAGGATCACGCGTAGGCCGTCGCGGGTGTCGAGAGCGCCGGCGACCACGGCCGCGGTCACTTCTCCCATCGAGTGCCCGATGACAGCGCCGGGTTCGACTCCGTAGGCGCGCAACGTGCCGGCCAGGGTGAGTTGCAGGCCGAAGAGGAGCGGCTGCGTGCGGTCGACGCTCGCCCCCTCGTCCGTGCGGGAGATCAGGTCCGTCAGGGAGGTGCCCGTCTCCGCCTCGAACACCGGGTCCAGTTCGACCACGGCGGCGGTGAAGACGGGATCTTCGCGCAACAGCCGGCGGCCCATCCCGGTCCACTGGGAGCCGTAACCGGAGAAGACCAGAACCGGTCGGCGTGGAGTCCTCCGGTCCGCTTCGGACGCCGGTGCCGTCCGTGGAGGAACGACACACGTCGGGGTTTCGCCCCTGGCGAGCGCTACGAGCGCTGCGGTGAGGTCGTGCAGTCCTCGGCCGACGACGGCGGCGCCTGCCGGTCCCCGGCGTTGGTGTGCCAGGGTGTGGCAGACGTCGGTGAGTGACAGAGCACGGCCCTGTGCGTTCAGCCACTGGGCGAGACCGGTGGCAACGTCGCCGAGCCGGTCCTGTGAACGCGCGGTGACCGTCAGGATGTGCGGGACGCCTTCGGCGGTCCGCTCCCGCGTGTCCATGGTGTCCCGACGGCCGCGTCGCGGTGTCTCGGAGGGCGACGGAGCCGGCCCAGGCGCCTGCTGGAGGACGGCGTGAGCGTTGGTGCCTCCGAAGCCGAAGGCCGATACACCCGCCACAGCGGGGCGCCCGCATCCGGTCGGCCAGGGAGTCGGCTCAGCGACGACGCGCAGGCCCAGCTCCGCGAAGTCGATGTGCGGATTGGGGCTTTGGAAGTGGAGGCTGGCCGGCAGCTTCCCGTGGTGGAGCGACAGCACCGTCTTGATCAGGCCGACAATCCCCGCCGCGCCCTCCAGGTGCCCCAGGTTGCTCTTGACCGAGCCGATCAGCAGCGGTCGGTCGGCCGGGCGGCCGCGGCCCAGGACCGCACCCAGGGCTCCCGCCTCGATGGGGTCACCCAGCAGGGTGCCGGTGCCATGGGCCTCGACGTAGCCGACGGCGGCCGCGTCCACGTCGGCGTCACGCAGAGCGCTGCGCAGCACCGCCTCCTGCGCGACCGGGTTGGGTGCCATGAGCCCGGCCGAGCGGCCGTCCGAGTTGACCGCCGTTCCGCGGACGACGGCCAGAATCCGGTCGCCGTCGCGCTGGGCGTCGGCGAGCCGTTTGAGGACGACGACGCCGCATCCCTCCCCGCGCACGATGCCGTCGGCCCTCGCGTCGAACGGCTTGCACCTGCCGTCAGGTGACAACGCTCCGACCTGGTCGAAGTTGGCGGTGATGGCCGGTGAGAGCAGGACGTTGACCCCGGCGGCCAGAGCGGTGTCGCATTCGCCGTTGCGGAGACTGCGGCATGCCTGGTGCACGGCGACCAGGGACGAGGAACAGGCGGTGTCGATCGTCATGCTGGGGCCGCGGAGATCGAAAAGGTAGGACATGCGGTTCGCGGCGATGCTGCCGGCCGCCCCGGTACTCGTCCAGGGCCTGACTTCTGACACGTCGGCTGTGGTCAGATGTCCGTACTCGAGCGCGCTGAGCCCGACGAACACGCCCGTGGCGCTGCCCTGGAGGGCTGAGAGCGGGACTCCCGCATGATCGAGGGCCTCGCATCCCACTTCGAGAAGGAGTCTTTGCTGAGGGTCCATGACTTCGGCTTCGCCGGACGTGATCCCGAAGAAATCCGCGTCGAAGCCCTCGATGTCATCGAGGAAAGCGCCCCAGCGAGTGGTGCGTGCCAGTACTGCCGCGGTTTCGGACGCCCCGTCGTCGAAGGGCTGCCAGCGTTCGTCCGGGACCTGGCCCACCACGTCCGTACCGGTCAGCAGCCCCTCCCAGAAGGCGTCAGGCCCGTTGATGCCGCCGGGGAGACGGCATCCGAGACCGAGTACCGCGATCGCGTCGGCGCCGGTGTGGTCGTTGCCGTCGGTGGGCTCGGCCGCGGCCGGGGTACGGGTGCTCTGTTCGCGCGGATCTCCCGACGCCAGGCTGCGCACGAGTTGCTCGATGCTCGGGTTCTCCCACACCAACGTGGCGGGGAGTGTCCTGTCGAGCAGCTGTTCCAGCCGTCCACTGAGACCGACCGCGTCACGTGAGGTCAGTCCGTACTCGGTCAGGGGACGTTCGCCGTCGAGCTCGTCGCCGGGTACGCCGCACATATCCGCGACCAGATGACGCAGCATGGAGCGAATCTCGGCGGCGGTCGGCTTCTTGGTACCCGGTGCCCCCGGGGGAGACGCCTGCTCAGTGCGCGTCGGCTCGGATCCCGCATCCCCTCCATGTGTGGTGGTCATGCCGTACCGGCTCCCTTCAGCGCCGCGTGCTTCGTAGCCGTACGGGCTTCGGCGAGGTATTGCGCACGGCAGGCGCTGCGGGCCACTTTGCCGCTGGTCGTGCGGGGTACGGAGCCGGGTGGGACGTAGACGAAGTCGTGTACGGCGACACCGTGGGTGACTGAGACAGCCCGGCGTACCGCTCGGGTCACCTCGTCGAGATGGGTGCCCGGGTCGGTGACGGCGGGCGAGTGCTCCGCGACGACGACCAGCCTTTCCCCCTCGTCGGTGGACACGGCGAACGCGGCCGTGTGGTGGCGTCGGATGGCGGAGTGGGCGTTTTCCACAGTGAGTTCGATGTCGTGCGGATAGTGGTTGGTACCGTCGACGATCACCAGGTCCTTGATCCGACCGGTGACATAGAGCTGCTTGTCGTGCCAGATTCCCAGGTCACCTGTCCGCAGCCAGCGCTGTGCCGGGTCGGCCGGGTCTCCGCCCTCCAGGACGGCGCCGAAGGACTCCCCGTCCAGCGGGCGGCCCCAGTAGCCGCGTCCGATGTTCGGGCCCTGTAGCCAGATCTCCCCGACCTTCCCGTCCTGCTGCCGACGGCGGGTGACCGGATCGACGATGGCCACTTCCTGATCGGCCGGTCGGCCGCAGGCGACCAGTTCGGTGATGGATCCGCCTTCGGCCGGTTCAGCGACATGTGCGGTCCCCTGTGCCAGCAGGTCCCGGTCGAAGGGGGTGACGGTCGGTTCCTCCCCGGCGGGCGACGTCGTGACGAAGACGGTGGCTTCCGCGAGGCCGTAGGAGGGGCGCATGGTCGTCCTGCGGACGCCGGACGGCGCGAAGGCTTCGTAAAACCGCTCGAGAGTCCGCGGGCTGACGGGCTCGCTGCCGTTGATCATGCCCGCGACCGATCCAAGGGACAGGCCGGTCCGTTCCTCGGGTGGCACTCGATGCACGCAGTAGTCGTAGGCGAAGTTCGGTGCGGCTGTGAGAGCGCGTTCATAGTGCGTGAGCAAACGGAGCCAGCGGACCGGTTGCTGCACGAAATCCAAGGGATCCATGATGACGGATCGCATGCGGCCCACGACCGGCATGGCGATCGCCAGCATCAGACCCATGTCGTGGTACATCGGGAGCCAGCTCACCGAGCAGTGGCGCCCTGCGCCCACGTCGTACGCCGCCAGGGCCTGCCGCGCGTTGACGCAGACGTTGGCATGGGTGATCTCCACCCCGGACGGAGTCCGTGTCGATCCGGATGTGTACTGCAGATAGGCGCAGTCCTCGGGCTGCGGCTCCCGGGCTGTCCGATCCTGCGTACCGGCCGTTCCAGCGGTCTGGGTCAGGCCCTCGACGCTCACGACGCGGACTCCGGAATCGATCCCGTGGCCGGCGCAGAAATCAGCCACCGCCTCCCGTTGCTCGGGGGCCGAGATGGCGAAGGACGGTGCCGCATCGGCCAGTACAGCCGCCAGTTTCTCGCTGTGGCCCGGCAGATCGGGCGGGAAGAGCGGCACGGCGATCGCGCCCGCCGATACGGACCCCAGGAATCCGATCACGTAGTCGAGGCCCTGCGGTGCCACGATGGCTACGCGTTCGCCCACCGCACCCGCCCGGCGCAGTCCTGCTGCCACCGTCCGTACCTGTGTGTCCAGCTCCTTCCACGTCAACTCGACGGAAGTTCCGTCCCTGTTGGCGCCGAATCCCATGAAGGTGAACGCCGCTTCATCCGGCGCCTGCTGGGCGGACTGGGCCAAATGGCGGCTGAGCGTGTCGCCCATGGCTGACGACATCTGATCACCATGCCTTCATAGGGGTCGGACAGCATGACGGGGTGTTCCCGCGGTTCGGCCGATTGACCATCCGAGGCGCGCTCCATGCAGCACTGGGAAGCAGGGGTGCGGGCGGGCTCCCGTTCTTTCCGGCAATGCCTGAAACGCCCATATTCGGAGTCAGCAGAACATGAACACATGATGTTGACGGGGCGACACACCGGGTCCATCGCGCGGATACCGTCATACGCGTCGTCCCAGGCGTGGCTGACGAGCCGAATGCGCGGACTCAGGGTTCCGGGGGTGATCACCTCGCCGCCCCTCCTCCTCGGCCGGCGGTGAAGGGCATGCCGAGCCGGGAGGCAGGGGTCCGCGGTGCAGGGTCGGGAAAAAGGCTGGTGGCGCAGCGGACGAGTGCGGGGCTGTACCTCGGTCTGGCGTGTTGAGCCGGTGCCATCGAGGCGAGCCTTCGTGGCCCCGCGGAGAAGGTCAGGCCGCGTCGAGTTCGGCGAGCAGGGCGAAGGTCAGGGCGTCGACCGGGCGGGGCTCGCTGTCGGACTCCTCGCTGAAGGTGTTCACCATCATCACCACCGCCGTCATGTTCCGCCTGTTGAACGCCGCACAGGTGCTGAATCCGCCGGTGCCGCCGTTGTGCCAGGTCACAGCCCGGCCGTCGGGCAGCGTGCTGAGCTGCCAGCCGAGCCCGAGCCGCCGGTTCTGGTCGGCGGTGAAGTGAGGGCGCTGAGCCAGCTCGATCGCGTCCCGCAACGGTGAGCGCTCCGGGCGCAGCTGTGCGCCGAGATAGCGGAGCATGTCGTCGGCGGTGGTGTAGACAGAGGTACCCGCGCCGCTGAGGACGTGATCGTGCCAGTCGGGAACGGGTTCGCCGGCGAGATGACCGACGGTCTTGCGGGAGGCCATGTCCGGCCTGAGGGTCGTCGTCGTGTCGGGCAGGCGCAGCGGCGCGGTCACCTCCCGCTTCAGCATCGCATCCACATCGTCGAAGGCCAGCGACTGTGCCAGCAGTCCGAACCCGAGGTTCGAGTAGTGGTAGGCGCTGCCCGGCTCGGTGCTCAGCGTCGTCTCGGTCAGGCCGACAGCCAGGTCGTCCAGCGTGTAGTGCGCGTAAGGGTCGTAGGGGTCCGCTCCGGCCAGGAGATTCGGAGGCAGTGAGGGCAGACCGGAGGTGTGGGTCGCCAGGTCGGCCAGGGTGATCCGCCGAGGGCCCTTGCGCGGAATGTGGAACGTCGGGGGCAGAACGAGCGGCGCGTCGAGGCGGACCCTGCCCGAACACGCGGCGCTCGCAAGCGCGGTGGCGGTGAGGGTCTTGCCGATCGAGCCGAGCTGGAACACCGTCCTGCCGCCCGGTGCGGGGCCGTCCTGGGATGCGCCCGCCACGTATCGGTGTGCGTCGCGGATGACGCCGCACACCACGCTCGGGCTGCCGGCGGCCAGCGCGCGGTCCAGGTGACGCCGCACTCGCGCGGCCAGGTCGCCGTCGGCCGCCGTGGCGTGCCCGGGTAACAGCGACAGACCGGACCCGGCTGCCACCGAGCCCAAGAACTTCCGTCGGTTCATGAGTCACTCCTTGTCGTCGAGTTCGGTGCCGGCACCACCGCGGACAACAGCACGAGCAGCGGTACCACTCTGCCCGCGGGCACCTGGTAGTGCCCGCGCCCCTCGGCCTGGAGCCAGCCGGCGGCGGTGAGTTGCTTGAGGTGGTGGTAGAGCTGCCCGGTGGTGTTCAGTCCGGCTGTCTCCTGCAACTCGGCCGCGGACCGGGTTCCTCGCAGCACCGCACGCAGCAGGGTGAGCCGCACCGGGTGCCCCAGGGCGGCGTAGGGCGTGGCGTGATCCGCCCAGTTCGCTTCGAGCAGGTTCTCCGTCGCCGCGCCTTGCTGCCATTCGTAGTGTTCGCCTGTGGGCAGGTCCAGCGCGCCGGTGAACAGCACCTGTCCATCGCCGGTGAGCCGCCGGCGCAGCCCCTCAAGTGCCCAGAACACATCGCTGCGGGGCTGCGGGCCCAACTCCAGCCGCGACACTCGCTCTTCGAGCGCGGCGACTCGCTCCAGCAGGGGGTCATCAGGCATGAGCCCGAAGTTACGTTATTCCGGAATAACAGAACGAGCCCTCAGGAGTTTTCGCGCCAACCTGTCGAACCCGGCCGACCGCGTAACCAGCCTCTCCGAACAACCTGTCCGGGCCGTCGGCGAAGGTGCGCCTGCCGGGAAGGCCCTGCCGGAGGCCAGACGAGGCCGGCCGACCGGTGCTGCGTGAGGTTGTCGAGAATCGTGCGCAGCCACGGGCGGCGCACGGCCGGCAGCCGGACCAGGGTGTGCCGGAACGTTTCCAGGTCGGCCCGAAACAGGTGATGGGGGCGTGAGGGGAGCGGGTCGTCCTGGAGAACGTCGTGGGGTATGCGGCCCGAGGAGGGGACGGGCAGGTTCGGCTGAGGACGCGCCATCCACAGCCACACCCCGAACGGCAAGGGCACCAGGTAGGCCGATGCGGCGGACGCGGCAGGGGTCCACTTCCGACCCGTCTGCGGATGAACCGGTACGAGCAGGATGTCCACGTCCGCAGCAGGGGCAGGCTGCCCCGGCCCGGCCCGGCCCGGCCCGGCCCGGCCCGGCCCGGCCCGGCCCGGCCAGGACGGCACGCCGTTCCGGCGGTGCCGCCGGCAGCAGAGCGTCGAGCGCGCGTTGGAACACCTCCGCGATCAGACCGTTCGGGACCCTCACCGGCCGCCTTTCGGAGTCCGCCAGCAGATGCGCGAGCGCTTGGCCGGCCGCTGCCTCCCATTGCGGACTCCCACCGCCGGAGGAGTGACCTATGCCTATCGCGAGCTCGGTCCCGACTCGGGTACGCCGGTGGTCTTCATCACGCACCTCGCCGCGGTCCTGGACAACTGGGACCCCCGGGTCGTCGACGGCATCGCCGCCAGGCGTCGGGTCATCACCTTCGACAACCGGGGCGTCGGCGCTTCCACCGGCTCGATGCCGCGTTGGTTCGTTCTGCTGACGGCAGTCCTCCGTGCCGCACGAAGCCGGGGTGGGCCCGGTCCCGGGCGGCAGGTATGGGCGAATGAGGTCGCCGAGTCCGGGGCGGCCCGGCCGAAGAGTGCCGTACCTCGTCAGCTGCGTGCGCGATTCGTCTGCGACGACGTTGGCCACGAGGTCGTCCGTGGGTGCGAAGTGGGCGTAGAACGCTCCGGTGGTGAGTCCGGCATCCGACGTCAGCGTGGAGATGCCGGAGCCGTCGATTGCCGTCCTGCTTGAACCCATGGCCGGCCTGCTCGATGATCCGTTGCCGCGTCACCGTGGCAGGGGGCGTCGGCGGCGCCGTTCACGAGGTGTGACCGTCGCGGCGGAGGACCGGGCGCAGGGCCTCGATGACGCCTGGGTCGTCCACCGTGGACGGGATGGGTTCGTCACGGCCGTCGGCGATGCCGCGCATGGTCCTGCGCAGGATCTTTCCGGAGCGGGTCTTGGGCAGGGCGGCCACGACCGTGACGTCCTTGAGGGAGGCGACGGCGCCGATGCGCTCGCGTACGAGCTGGACGAGTTCGGCCTCGACCTCGCTCGGTTCGCGGTTGCTGCCGGCTTTCAGGACGACGAAGCCGCGCGGGACCTGTCCCTTGAGTTGGTCGGTGACCCCGATGACGGCGCATTCGGCGACGTCGGGGTGGGCGGCCAGGGCCTCTTCCATGCTGCCGGTGGACAGCCGGTGTCCGGCGACGTTGATGACGTCGTCGGTGCGGCCCATGACGAAGACGTAGCCGTCGTCGTCGATGTGGCCGCTGTCGCCGGTGAGGTAGTAGCCGTCGTAGGCGGAGAGATAGGAGGCGACGTAGCGGTCGTCGTCGTTCCAGAGCGTGGGGAGCGCGCCGGGCGGCAGGGGGAGCTTCACGACGATCGCGCCGTCGACGCCCGCGGGCACCGGCTCGCCCGAGGGGTCGAGGACGCGGACGTCCCAGCCCGGCAGCGGGCGGGTGGGTGAGCCGGGCTTGAGGGGGGCGGCTTCGATGCCGACGGGGTTGGCGACGATGGGCCAGCCGGTCTCGGTCTGCCACCAGTGGTCGATCACCGGAACGCCCAGGAGATTGCTCGCCCAGTGATAGGTCTCCGGGTCGAGGCGCTCACCGGCGAGGAAGAGGTAGCGCAGGTGGGAGAGGTCGTAGTCGGCGGTGAGCGTCCCCGTGGGGTCCTCCTTGCGGATGGCCCGGAAGGCGGTGGGCGCCGTGAACATGGTCTTGACCCGGTACTCGGCGGCGACGCGCCAGAACTGGCCCGCGTCCGGGGTGCCGACCGGCTTGCCTTCGTACAGCACCGTCGTCGCGCCGGCCAGCAGGGGCGCGTAGACGATGTAGGAGTGCCCGACGACCCAGCCGACGTCGGAGCCGGTGAACATCGTCTCGCCCGGGCCCACGTCGTACACGGCGCCCATCGACCAGTGCAGGGCGACCGCGTAGCCGCCGCAGTCACGCACGACTCCCTTGGGCTTTCCGGTCGTTCCGGACGTGTAGAGGATGTACAGGGGATCGGTGGCGGCGACCGGAACGCAGTCGGCCGGTTCCGCGGCGGCGACCAGTTCGGCCCAGTCGAGATCGTCCGGTCCCAGCGCGGCCGGCTCCTGCGGGCGTTGCAGGATCACGCTCTTCTCCGGTTTGTGGACGGCGAGTTCGATCGCCTGGTCCAGCAGGGGCTTGTATGCGATGACACGCTTGCCCTCGATGCCGCAGGAGGCGGAGACGACCACCTTGGGGGCCGCGTCGTCGATGCGGAGGGCGAGTTCGCGCGGGGCGAACCCGCCGAAGACGACCGAGTGGACCGCGCCGATGCGCGCACAGGCCAGCATCGCGACGGCGGCCTCGGGGACCATCGGCATGTAGATCACCACGCGGTCGCCGTGCCCCACGCCGAGCTGTGCGAGCGCTCCGGCGAAGGCCGCCACCTCGTCCCTCAACTGCGTGTAGGTGTAGGTGCGGCGGGTGTCGGTCACGGGGGAGTCGTGAACGAGCGCGGGCTGTTGGCCACGGCCGGCTCGGACGTGCCGGTCGAGCGCGTTGAAACAGACGTTGAGCCGTCCGTCGGGGAACCAGCGGTAGAACGGGGCGCCAGAGGAGTCCAGGGCGCACTGCGGAGTGACGTCCCAGTCGACGCCCTCTGCCGCCTTCAGCCAGAAACTCTCCGGGTCCTCGGTGCTGGCGCGGAAGACATCCTCGTACGTTCCCATCGCGCACTCCTTTGTGGCATCGAGGGACGGTGGTGGGACTGCGTGCGGAACGGTGTCGGACACAAGTACCGCATGCCGGCCGGCATGGTCGAGCATGATGCCGTAGTTCGGCTGGCCGGTCACCGGCATGGCGGTGGTGCGGCGGCCCGGCCGTCAGGTCCCGATCCGGCGCAGCCCACTTCGCCGCGTGCAGCCGGGTGATGTGCTTGGCGTGACGCTACTGACTGAGTTCGGGAAAGTAAACTCAGGGTGGGGGTCACCCACTGGGCCGGTCGGCACCGTTGTCGCCTCCGTGAAGTCGCCGTGTCGAGCGAACCGCGGGCCCTGGCGGTGCGCGCATGGCTGCCGGCAGTCCGCCAGGGAGGTGGTCGCGCACCGGCCGCGAAGGCGGCACACTGCGGTGCACCTGACCGGTGAACGGGGTCCGAGCGTGACTCAACTCCCAGCTACGTACCGCCACTTGACTCGCTGGACAGGAGAGTGGGATCGGCGGGGGTTCACGGCGCCGGGGGCTCCTCGACGGTCATTCCGGGGAGCAGTTCGGCGGCCCGATCGGCGACCTCACGCCGTAGAGCGGTCCAGACGACGCGTACGGCGGGGTGCGTCACGGCCTCGCGGCGGACGGCCAGGGTGATGGGGAGCCGGATGTCGATCTCGTCGGCGAGGAGCCGGCGCAGTCGCGTCCGCTGGGTCAGGAAGGCCGGCAGGACGCCGATGCCGGCCCCCTGCTCGGTGGCTTCGAGCTGCGCGAAGACGTTCGTCGAGGAGAATGCGGGGGTCATTCCGGGAAGGTGGCGTTCGATGTCGAGGTCGCCGACCTGCAGCATCGACTCGATGTAGAAGATGAGCGGGTGCTCGCGCAGTTCGGTCGGCGTCTTCGGCACGCCGTACCGGGTGAGGTAGTCGTCACAGGCGTAGAGCCCCAGCGTGTAGTCGGTGAGGTGCTCGGTCACCAGGTGGCTGCTGGAGGGAACGCCGATGACGAGAGCGAGATCGAAACCGGACGGGCGAAGGGCGAGCTGCCGTGTCGCGGTGATGAGTTCGACCTGGAGCTGGGGGTGCCGGTGGCGCACCCGTACGAGGGCGGGGGTGACGAAGAGGGTGCCGAAGCCGTCGGGCGCGCTGACGCGCACCGTACCGTGCAGGGACGGCGAGTCCTGGCCCGCCACGGTGTCGACGACGCGGTGGATGGCCTCCTCGATCGCGCGCGCGTCCTCCGAGACGGCCCGGCCGACGTCCGTCAGCGTCCACCCCTCTGGGCCGCGCTCGATGAGGCGAAGGCCGATGCCCTTCTCCAATGCGGCGATACGGCGTGACACGGTGGTGTGGTCCACCCCGAGTGCGTCGGCTGCTGTCACCAGGCGGCCGGTACGGGACACCGCGAGCAGGTGACGCAGATCGTCCGCGCGGAGTTTGCGCGGATCGACGGAGCGAGGGGAGCCGGCCGACTGCGGGGCAGGGATCCCGTCCGGGGATTGTCGGTGCACGGCCCGACCGTATCTGCATTTCTGCACAGCGGGTGTGCGCCATTGGTGGTTGTTTGCACAGGGTGCGGGGCCGCACAGTCAGGGCGGGCGCCGAGAGCCGGTACGACGACTGCGCCCGCGCCCTCGAAGTCGCCGCCGACGGCGACAGCGACGCCTTGGCCGCCGGTAAGCTCGTGGAGGCGCTCCGAGCCCTGTGCCAGGATCTTGAGGTGCCCACCCCTCAAGCCCACGGCATCGACAAGGACGAGTGGTTCCGCCTGTTGCCCCTCATGGCCGAGCAGGCGCTCGCGTCCGGATCCCCCGCCAACAACCCTGTCGTACCCACCGTGGACGAGATCCAGGATCTCTACGCGCAGATCTACGCCTGACATCCGGCGAGCGAGGAACGTGATGGCCACGACAGACGACAGCCAGGTCCGCACGGATGGTGAGATGACGACCCATGACTGATACCACTGCCGACGAGATTCTCGCCGACGTCCACCGGGGCGTCGGCCGCATCCTTCTGAACCGGCCCAAGGCGCTCAACGCCCTGACGACAGACATGGTTGTCGCCATCGACCGTGTGCTCGCCGGGTGGGAGCACACCCCGCTGTCCGCTGTGGTGCTCGCCAGTACCAGCACGAAGGCGTTCTGCGCCGGCGGAGACATCCGCACGATCCGCGAGCACAGCCTCGCCGGTGACGCCGAGGCCAGCGAGCGGTTCTTCGCCTCCGAGTACCGGCTCAACGCCCGGATCGCCGAGTACCCTGTGCCGGTCGTGTCGCTCATCGACGGAGTATGCATGGGCGGCGGCCTCGGTCTGTCCGTCCACGGCACATTCCGCGTCGTCACCGAGCGCGCCGTGCTGGCGATGCCCGAGACCGGGATCGGATTCTTCCCGGACGTCGGGGCCAGCTACTTTCTGCCGCGGCTGCCCGGCGCGATCGGCATGTACCTGGGACTGACGGGGCACCGGCTCGACGCCGCCGACGCCCTGTACACGGGGCTGGCCACACACTTCGTCCCCGTCGACGGACTCGAGGCGGTCGGGGATGCCCTGGCCGACAACCCCGGCGACCCGGTGGACCTGGTCCTGAACAGACTCGCCGGCCGTTCCCCGGTGGCGGGCAGCAGGCTGGCGGAGGCACGCGGGGACGTGGACTGGGCTTTCGGCGCGTCGTCCCTCGGCGAGATCGAGAAGCGCCTGCGCCACCTCGACACCGCCTGGGCGGAAACCGCGTCGGCCGCCCTGGAGTCCGCCTCGCCGCAGAGCCTGGAGATGACTCACGCCCTGCTGGCCCGGGGCAGGCAGCACACGTTGCGCGACTGCCTCAGCACCGAACTCGCCCTCACGCGCACGACCATCCGCACGCCGGACTTCCTGGAGGGTGTCCGTGCGGCCCTGGTCGACAAGGACCGCACTCCCAACTGGCAACGTGCGTCGCTCGGTGGACGAGCGCTGCCGTCCTGAGTACGTCCGCTGTGAGCATGTCCCCTGCGAACATGTCCGCCGTGAGCGGGACATCGCCTCGTGCAAGGGGCCGACAGTGCAGGAGGGCGCGCTTCGACGAGACGGGGCGCGTGGTCCCGCCGACCTGCTCTCATGGAAGGGGGAGCGGAAGGCGCTACGAGTCAGTCATGCGTCAGCTGCGGAAGGCGCTACGAGTCAGTCATGCGTCAGCCGCGGAAGGCGCTACGTGCCAGTCATGTGGCAGCTATGGGCGTCGAGATCTGCGAGCCGACGGTGCCATGCCTGTCTGCGAGCCGACGGTGCCATGCCTGCGTGAGCCGACGGTCCGTCCGGCGTGATCACGCTCCTGACACGCAACGGGTGCGGGGGCTCGACCAAGGCCCGGCGCGGCGTAGTGCCTGTGGTCGGCACGTCTCAGTCGTTGTCGGGCACCATCGAGACCACGACCTTGCCGGCCTTGGTACGGCCCTGCTCGACGTGCGCCATCGCCTCGAGCGTCTGGTCGAACGAGAAGGTGCTGTCGATGACCGGGCGGAGCTTCCCGCTGTCGTACAGGGCGCCGAGCTTGCGCAGCTGGGAGCCGTTGGCCTGCATGAAGAAGAACTCGTAGCGCACGCCAAGCGCCTTCGCCTGCTTGCGGACCTTGCGGCTGAGTGTGTTCATGACCAGACCCAGCAGAGCGGGGGCGCCGAGCTGCTTGGCGAAGCCGGCGTCCGGCGGGCCGACGACACTGATGGCCAGGCCGCCGGGCTTCAACACGGTCAGCGACTTGTCGAGGTTCGCTCCGCCCAGGGAGTCCAGTACCAGGTCGTAGCCGGACAGCACCTTCGAGAAGTCTTCCTTGGTGTAGTCGACGACGACGTCGGCGCCCAGGCTCCTGACCAACTCCTCGGTCTTGGTGTCCGTGGTCGTCGCCACCGTGGCGCCGAGGTGCTTGGCGAGCTGGATGGCCGTCGAGCCGAGGCCACCGGCACCGGCGTGGATGAGCACCTTCTGCCCCGGCTTCACATGGGCGCGGTCGACGAGAACCTGCCAGGCGGCCAAGGCCACCAGCGGCACCGCGGCAGCCTCTTGGAGAGTGAGTGAGGACGGCTTGGGCGCGACATCGTCCACGTCGATTGCGATGAACTCCGCGAAGCCTCCTACCCGCAGGTCGCGTGGCCGGGCGTAGACCTCGTCGCCGACCTTGAAACCGTGTACGGCGGAGCCGACCTGTGTCACGACACCGGCCACGTCGTGGCCGAGCACGAACGGGGGCTTGTACTTCAGGACCTGCTTGAACTCACCGTTTCGGACCATCTTGTCCAGCGGGTTGATGCCGGCGGCGCTCACTCTGACCAGGACGTCGCGGTCTCCGACGGTGGGCTCAGGTACCTCTGCGGCGCGCGCGCCGTCCTTGCCGTACTTCTCGACGACGAATGCCTTCACGACGGCCGCCTTCCTGTGTGGGTGGCTCAGTGGTCGATGTGATGGTTCGGGGAGGTCCCCGGTCGCCGACGCTACTTTCTGGGTGTATAAAAGTAAACTCAGGTGGGGTCGGAGTCATGCCATGGATGTGAGCATCCGACTCGCGCAGTCGTCGGCCCGACGTCAGGGCGGCGGCAGCGGCGGGGCCCCGCAGGATCGGTTACGGGATGTACGCCCTTGCCGAAGCATGGGAACCAACCGCCTTGGCGGGCCCAATAAACGCTCAGCCCTGCGGTGTTGGGCCCAGCCGCCTGGCTCGTGTTCAGGATTCCGGGTCAAGGCCCGGTGGCGCGGTCAGGGCTTTGTGGGTCGACTCCAGGATCTTCTCCGACAGTTCTGTGCCGGCCGTGGCCCGGGCGAGCAGGATCGCGCCGACCATAGTGGCCACCATGGGAAGGCCGTCGGTGGTTTCGGTGGACATCCATGAGGCGAAATCCTGGACTCCGGCGGCGTACGTTTCGCGCACTTCCCCGGCTGTGGGTTCGCGAGCCGTGTCCCCTGCGAATCCCGCGGTGGGACAGCCGGTGCCGGGCTGGTCGCGGTGCTCGGTGGACAGGTAGTAGTCGATGAGGGCGCCGCGTGCGGTGTCGTGATCGCCGTGGTCCGTGTCGAACGACGCCAGGAGCAGGTCAAGGTCCCCGAATGCGGCTTGGGCCGCCTCGGCCATCAGGGCCTCCTTGGAGGGGAACTGCTTGTAGAAGCCGCCCGTGGTCAGCCCGATGGACTTCATCAGATCGGCGACGCTGATGCCGTTCACGCCGCGCTCCTCGCCTACCTGCACATCGCCCACGGCGGCGACGATGACCTTCTGTACACCCTCCGCAAGCTGTGGCCGAACACCTTGGTCCTCAACCGAGCCGGCACCGACATCGCCACTCGCGCCAAGGACGTCGAAGACGGCGTCGCCGACGTCGTCACCGTCGGCACCATGGCGCTCGCCAACCCCGACCTGGTCGAGCGCGTACGCACCGGCGGGCCGCTCAACACCCCCGACCCCGCCACCTTCTACGGCGGCGACGCAACCGGCTACACCGACTACCCCACCCTCACCGCCTGACAAACCCGGGCATACCGGTCCCGGCGGGCCGGTATGCCCAGATGGCCCCATGGAGGTGCCACGTGTCTGAGTTCGCTGCTGTTGAACTGAGTCCGGAGCGATCGAGTTCGCGGACTTCTTCGCCGCAATGGTGATTCCCGAGTCCGAACTGGATGCGAATCGGACCCGGGTGGAGAGCTCCCATCTCATGGCGCGGGAGCCGGAAGGCGTCACCTATCGGGAGGTGGACGCGGGTGGAGTTCTGGGTATCTGGTGCGAACCCGTCGACGTCAACACCGACTACGTCCTCCTGCACAGTCACGCCGGGGGTCCCGTATTTTCGTCGGCGTTCGTCGACCGGAAGCTCGCCGGCCATATCGCCAAGGCCGCCGGGGCCCCCGTACTGGTCCTGGACTTTAGGCGGGCACCGGAACACAAGTACCGAGGCGCGCGCACCGCCGCGCGATCAAGTTCGCCGACTTTCGGGTTGCCGTCCGGGCCGAGGATCCCGTCGCATCTGGTCGCCGGCGACATCGCCGCAGTCGTCGACGACGTACTCACCATGCGGCGGGCGGCCGGCGTAAAGGTCGCACTCCAGCCGGTGAGCCTCCCCATGGCATCTCCGGACCAGGTCCAGACGAGACCCACCACCCAGAGAACCGGGAGAACGCCGATGCACAGACCGACCCGCAACGTGTCACGCGTGCTGACGGACTCCGTGTCCCGGTACCCGGAGCGCACCGCGATGGTCTTCGGTGACGACCGCATCACCTACAGAGCTCTCGACGCCGCGGCCAACCGGGTCGCGAACCTACTCGTATCGCGCGGCATCCAGCCGGGCGACAAGGTCGCACTGTCCTGTCTCAACCTGCCCCACTTCACCAGCGTCTACTTCGGCATCCTCAAGGCCGGGGCGGCGGTCGTGCCGCTGAACGTGCTGTTGAAGGCTCGCGAGGTCGCCTACCACCTCACCGACTCCGACGCGAAGGCGTACTCGCGTTCCAGGGCACGGCGGAACTGCCGATCGGCCAGACCGCGTGGGAGGGGTTCCAGGCCACGGAGGGCTGTACCGAGTTCTTCCTGATCGAGGGCGGTGGAGCACCGTGGGCCGGGCACGGGACGCCGGAGTCGTACGCCGCGGTCGTCACCGACCAGCCGGTGACGTTCCAGACGGTCGAGAGCGAGGAGGACGACACCGCGGTGGTCCTCTACACCTCCGGCACGACCGGCCGGCCCAAGGGCGCCGAGTTGCGTCACCACAACGTGTACGACAACGCGCTCGCCGGCGTCGACCTGTTCGCCTCCGACCCCGAGCGTCCCGACACGTACCTGTGCGCGTTGCCGCTGTTCCACGTCTTCGGCCAGACCGTGATCCACGACGGCGCCCTCGCCTTCGGCGGCACGATCGTGATGCAGCCCAGGTTCGAGGCGCCGACGACCCTGCGTCTCATGCTCGCCCACGACGTGACGTTCTTCGCCGGTGTCCCGACGACGTACGGGGGTCTGCTCTCCGCACTCGACGGCACGGTCGACGTCGCCCGCCTGGCCGCGAACCTTCGCGTGGCGGCGGCGGTGGTTCCGTGCTGGCGGCGCATACAACCAACGACTCCTCCCTCGTGTGGATCCCGGAGCGTCGGGTGCTGTTCGCCGGTGACCTCCTGTTCAACGGGGGGACGCCGTTCCTGGTCCAGGGATCCGTCGCCGGCGCGATCAGCGTGCTGGAGGACATCGTCGCCCCGCTCGGCGCGGACATCATCGTTCCCGGCCACGGTCCGGTCGGCGGCCCTCAACTCATCGAGGACGTCCTCGACTACCTGCGCTTCGTCCAGGCGACCGCCCGAGAGGGTCGGCGTCGGGACCGTCCCCGCTGCAGGCCGCGTACGAAGCCGACCTCGGACCGTACGCCGAACTCACCGGAGCCGCACCGGGCGCCCCGGTCGATGTCGCCGCCGCGCTGGCCGACATGGTCACGTACAACGGCGGCCGTCCGCTGACGTGCCTCGCCTGATCCAGGCCGGTCTCCAGGAAGACCCCGTGAGTGTCATCATCACCGGCGCCCCACCGGCACGCTCGCCGCCAAAGCGGACAATCCGGCGCTGCCCACCCAGCATGGGGGATGTCGATGGCTCACGACCGGAGGCGGGCGCCTGTTCCCAGCCGGGCGGTGACTTCACGGGGAGTGAGGGTGGAGTGATCCGTGGAGCACTCCACGACGACGCGAACCGGGCCGTCGCACTCGGTGTGGCGGACGTCCAGTAGAGGACCCTCGGAGCCGAGGGCGTATGCCTCGCCCCACTGGCTCAGCGCCATCAGGACGGGCCACAGGTCCCAGCCCTTGCGGGTCAGACGGTATTCGTTGCGGGCGCGGCTGCCGGGCTCCTGGTAGGGGACGGTCTTCAGGATGCCGGACGAGGTCAGCTTGCGGAGACGGTCGCTGAGGACGGCTTCCGACAGGCCGATGTGGCGATGGAAGTCGTCGAAGCGGCGGACGCCGTTGACGGCGTCACGCAGGATCAGCAGCGTCCATTTCTCCCCGATCACGTCGAGCGTGCGCTGGACGGGGCAGTTCTCCGTGCTCGCCTCAAGCCACTCCATCCCGCCATCGTAAGGGTCTGACTTCGTCATTGACAGTCAGGTGGGCAAAAGTCTAGCTTCGCTGGGAAAAGCCGCCTGACAGCCAGAGGGAGGGGCGCTGGACCGTGGGTCGAACGCGTACGTATCACTGGGACGATCCCGCGATCTCGGCGGAGGCCGCCGGGTGCATGGCCGGCATCGACTTCCTCCGGGAGGTGCAGGCAGGGCGGCTGCCGAGTGCGCCGATCGGTCGCACCGTCGACTTCGCCCTGGACGAGGTGGAGCCCGGCAGGGCGGTCTTCTCGCTGACACCGGGGGAGGAGCACTACAACCCGATCGGCAGCGTGCACGGCGGCGTCTTCGCCACCCTGCTCGACTCGGCGGCGGGCTGCGCCGTCCAGTCCACTCTCCCGCAGGGCATGGCGTACACCTCGCTCGACCTGACGGTGAAGTTCCTGCGGCGGGTCACCGTGGACACGGGCCCGGTGCGCGCCATCGGCACGGTCGTCAGCAAGGGCCGCCAAACCGCTCTCGCCCAGGCGCAGTTGGTCGACGCGACGGACAGACTGCTCGCCCACGCCACCAGCAGCTGCATGCTCTTCCCGGTGCCCGCCCCTCAGGTGTGACTTCACATGCAGGCCACTCGGTCCGTGGGGGCAACCCGGGGCCAACCGAGGGCAACCATGAGGGCATCGATACCCCGCTCGGCTGCGGCCAAGTCCGACGCTCGCTCGTCGTCCTGCCGCAGAGGGCAACTGGCGGCGAGGCGGCCGACGGTGTCGCCCCTGTCGACTTTTTGGATTACGTTCGCAATACCATAGACTGGCAAAGTCGGTAAAGGAGCAACCGGTCCTTCCGGCCGGCGAAGGAGCGTGAACCGTGGCGCGGTACGGAAAAGAGCACAAGCCGGAGACGAGGCGGCGGATCATCGAGACCGCGGGCCGCCGGTTCAAGCGGGACGGTATCGACGGCTCCGGGGTCTCGACGCTCATGAAGGACGCGGGGCTGACCAACGGGGCCTTCTACGCTCACTTCGAATCCAAGAACGACCTCGTCGCCGCCGCGATCGCCGACCAGTTGAAGGTGCAGGCCGAGAACGTCGTCGCGCGGGCTTTGCCGGGCCGTGCCGGACTCGAGCAGATTGTGCGGGGGTACCTGTCGCCCCAGCACCGCGAGAACCTTGGCGACGGCTGCCCCAACGCCGCTCTGCTCGACGAGCTCGGGCGCTGCACCGACGCAACCAGGCAGGCTTACACCGACGGCGTGCTGATTCTCATCGAGGGTATTGCCGCCCGTATGGCGCCCGAGGCCCCGTCGTCCGCGCGGGTGAAGGCGCTCAGCCTCCTGGGTCTGATGGCCGGGACACTGCAGCTGTCTCGCGCGTTGACCGACAGCCAACTGGCCAATGCGCTCCTCGAGCAGGGGGTGAACAACGCCCTCGCGCTGCTGGACGCCGAGCAGCGCGTCTGACGCACCACATCGGGTCTGACGGAAAGTTCCTCCGGCCGATCACCGTGGACACCGGCAAGGTCCGCGCCGTCGACCCAATCGTCAGCAGAAGACGGCAAACCGCTCTCACGCACGCCCAGTCGGTCGATGCGACGGACAGACTGCTCGCCCACGCCACCAGGCCCTGCGTGCCCCTTCCGTTCCCGCCCCCCTTGTACCGCGACGGGCATTTCGCGGCTCGCACCGGGCAGCGCCCCGGACCGCCACCGCGACGTCGGCTGCGGCTCCCCTCTGCCGCGCGACGGCGCCCTGGCTAGGGCCTGTCTCTGCGATCACGACCGAAGCCAGGCCAGGAGTGCGGCGGGGTGGTCCCGCCACCAGCCGCACTGGTTGTTGCTGTTCGGCAGCAGCGGCTCCAGCACCGGCGGAGCATGACCGCAACAGCGATTCATGGCACGGTGATGGGGCTTTCCATCGGGACGGCGCAGGCCCTGGAAGAGGGCGAGCCGTGCCGGGGATGTGGGGCGTGGGGACCCGTCGCACACCAGCGCGCCGTCGGGACCGGCACTACGTGGCTTCCGTTGCGCGCTGGGTCAGCTGAACCGGCCAGGCCACTGATGTGAATACGGTCATAATCTAAAATCTCACAGGTCCATGGCTGCATCCGTTGGTGAGCCCGGCGTCCGCCCTCAGTGTCGAGATGCCCGAGCCGTCCTTATCCCGTCCTGCATGAATCGGCGGCCGGCCTTCTCGGTGAACCGTTGCCGCGTCACCTGCTTGCGCTCCTTGGTGTTGCGCGCCCCACCTCAGATGGACTGTGGCTTCCTCGCCTGAGAGGCGAGTGTCCCGTCGGGCGTCGAGGGCTGAGTAGCTAAATGTAAACTCAAACGCGGATAGAATCGCTCCCATGGATGCGTGGACCGCAGTTCTTCAGGACACCGGCATGGACCCCCGGCTCGACCGGGACACGTCCAACTGCTCGATCGCGCGGACGCTTGAGATCATCGGTGAGAAGTGGACGATCCTGATCCTGCGTGAGGTGTGGTACGGCTCGTCCCGGTTCAGTGACTTCGAACGTGTTCTGGGATGTCCTCGTAACCTTCTGTCGACGCGGCTTCGGATGCTGGTGGAAGAAGGGATCCTCGCGATCGAGACGTACAAGGAGCCCGGTTCGCGGAGCCGGCCGAAGTATGTGATCACCCCCAAGGGCATGGATCTGGTGCCGGCTGTGATGGGGCTGCTGCAGTGGGGTGACCGTTACCGCGCCGACCCAGAGGGACCGGCGGTGCTGGCGCGACACCGCGACTGCGGCGCGCCCGTCGACGTCCGGATCAGCTGCGAACGAGGCCACCCGGTGCAAGTCAAGGACATCGAGAGCGTCCCTGGCCCAGCCTTTCGTATGAGGTCGCCCGAGTGAGCTGAGGATTCACCCGTCAGCTTTCCGCGATCCGGCCGCCCTGCCTTGTTCGCGCCTGATGCAGGCGCACCTTCGTGCGGTTTCCGCAGCGGGACATGGAGCACCAGCGGCGGTTGTGGGCGGGGGAGCGGTCCAGGAAGCGCAGTGCGCAGCGGTCGGCTCCGCAGACGCGTACGCGCCGGATCTCGGCGGACAGAAGCAAGCCGACGGCGTCCTGGGCGATGAGCGCCAGGGCGAGTGTGGGGTCGGCGGCGAGGGTCGTGGTGCCGGCGGCTCCAGGTGGTCCTCGGCGATGACGAGTTGCGGGGCGGGTCTGGGGGCCGCCGCTGCCGATCGGTTGAGCAGCGTCACGTCGCCGGCTGCGGGCAGTCGGCCGTCCGCGACCGCCAGGACGGCCCGGTCGACGGCCTCGCGCAGCCGTCGGGCGGAGACGAGAACGGCTGCCGGGGCGGGGGCGGTGGTTCGCGGTGCGAGCAGAAGGGCCTCTCGGAGCCAGTCCATCAGGTCGTGCGTTCCCGGAGCGTCTCCTCCGGAGTGGCTCTCCACCGGCTTCGAAGGGTGTTGGCGAAGTCCAGGCAGACTCGCCCGCAATCCTCTGGTCGAGGCGTTCGGCTTCGAGCGGGCCATGGTCGTGGGCCACTACCGCGGCGCCCGCGTGGGGCACCGCTGGGCGCTGGACCGCCCGGGCCAGGTGGAGCGGCTGGCCGTGCTCGACATCGTTCCCACCCGGGAGATGTTCCGCCGCTTGGACGCCTCACTCGCCTCCGGGTACTGGCACTGGCTGTTCCACATGCAGCCCGATCTGCCCGAGCGTTTGGTGGGGCACGACATCCGCGGGTATCTCGAGTACTTCTTCGAGCGGTGGACCTACAACCGCCACGGAGTCACGGCCGACGCCGTCGACGGCTACGTCCGTGCGTTCTCCCGCCCGGGTGCCCTGCGCGCGAGCCTCGACGACTACCGCGCCGTGGAGGAGGACACCGCGCTCGATGACATCGACGCCGCCGAAGGCCACCGCCTCACCATGCCGCTGCTGGCGCTGTGGGGTTCCGTGGGGCTGCCTGCCCGCCTGCCGACACTGGAGATCCTGCACGGCGAAAGGCCTGGGAGGAAGGGCAGGCTGAAGGGCGGCCCCGCCATAACCGGCTGGGCCGTCCCTCGGTCCGGGCTTCAGGTCGCGACCGGGGCACCGGTCGGAGCATTCCCTGCAGCGAGGCCGGCAGCCGGACCGTCGGCCTTGCGCTGTCGGGGCAGGAGCAACGCCACAGCCGCTGCCAGGGCGACCACACCGGCCCCGACCCAGAGCGCCGGGATCAGCCCGTCCACGAACATGGACGCGGATCCGTAGCCGCCCTGGGCGGAGAAGACCGCTGCCAGCGATGCCACACCGATGGCGCCGCCGACCTCACGGATCGCGTTGTTGGCGCCGGAGGCGATGCCCTGCTCTTCGGGGCGGACCGTGCTCAGGACGAGGTTCGCGCTGGGGGCGAAGAACATGCCCAGGCCGATGCCGCAGACGATCAGTGCGGGCAGCATGTGGGTGTAGGAGACGTGGGGCTCGACGGTGATGGCCCAGAGCCCGAGGCCGATGGCGTTCAGGGTCATGCCCGCCGTGACGACGGGTGCGCCGCCGATGCGGTCGGACAGTGCCCCGGCCAGCGGTCCGGCGATCATGGGCATGGCGGTCCAGGGCAGCATCCGCACGCCGGCTTGCATCGGCGAGTAGCCGCCGACGGTCTGCAGGTACTGGCTGAGCAGGAAGATCGACCCGAACATGCCCAGCAACATGAGCAGGCTGGCGGCGTTGATGGCGCTGAAGGAGCGGTGGCGGAACAAGCGCATCGGCAGCATCGGGTTCTTGGCGCGCAGTTCGTAGAAGATGAAGCCGACCAGCAGTGCCGTACCCGCGAAGAAGCCGCCCAGCACCGGGGTGCTGCTCCAGCCTTCGGCGTTGCCGCGCACCAGGGCGTAGACGATGCCGAACAGACCGCCGCTGGCGAGAACGGTGCCGACGAGGTCGAGGGTCGGGTTCGGGCCGCGGCTCTCGTTCAGCCGCAGCAGGGCGAGCGGGATCAGCGCCAGGCCGAGGGGGACGTTGACCCAGAAGATCCACTGCCAGGAGAGGTTTTCGGTCAGGGCGCCGCCGATGAGCGGACCGGTGGCCACCGCGATGCCGCTGGCCGCACCCCACACACCCAGGGCCGCGCCGCGCCGTTCGGCGGGGACGGCGGCCGACAGCAGGGTGAGCGTCAGCGGCGTCACGATCGCGGAGCCAACGCCCTGCGCCGCACGTGCGGCGATCAGTTCACCCATCCCCGGTGCGAGGGCGGCCGCGGCCGAGGCTGTGGTGAAGATCGCGAGCCCGATGGCGAACAGTCTCCGGCGGCCGAATCGGTCACCGAGGGAAGCGCCGAACATGAGCAGGACGGCGAAGGTGAGGGTGTAGGCGCTGACCGTCCATTCGAGGTCCTCGAGGCCGCCGCCGAGATCCTCACGGATGGAGGGGAGCGAGGTGGTGACGATCAGGTTGTCGAGCGCGGTGATGAATCCGGCCATGCTGGTGATGGCCACGGCCCAGAAGGCGCTGCCGCCCCGGACCCGCTGTTTGGGTTGCTGTTTCATGGCGTTCCCTGCATTCCCTGGGCAGACGTACGTGGCGACGGATCAATGGACGTGGACGCCGGCGGCATGGCGGGCGACAGCGGGCATCGGCACCGGGCGGGCTCGGTGCGGGTTCCTGGGTGGTCGGCTCTCAGGGGAGCTGCGGGTAGAGCGCGGCGACGCCTCCGGCGAGGGCGGCCTGTGCTTGGCGGGAGGCGTTGTCGGCGAGGATCTCGTAGACGCCGGCGGCGATGCCGTCGACGGCGATCCGGGCGATCTCGGTGGGGTCGGACTTGGGCGCGTCGACGGTCCGGACCATGTCGGTGTCCATGTAGCCGACGTGCAGGCCGGCGACCCGGATGCCCTGGTCGGCGAGTTGCAGGCGCAGGGTGTTGGTGAGCGACCACTCGGCGGACTTGGCGGCACAGTAGGCGCCGAAGTCCGGGAAGCTGACCCAGGACAGGCCGGACAGGACGTTCAGGATCGCCCCGCCGCCGCCCGCCGCGATCTGGGGTGCGAAGGCGCGGACGACGGAGAGGGTGCCGAAGTAGTGGGTGTCCATTTCCAGGCGGACCTCGTCCAGGTCGGCGGTCAGCAGGTCGGCGCCGGTGGATGATCCCGCGTTGTTGACCAGGATGGTCACGTCGCCGGTGGCCTTGGTGGCGGCCGTGATGGAGGCGGGGTCGGTGATGTCGAGCGCGATCGGCCTGGCGCCCGGCAGGTCGACATGGTCGGGGTTGCGGGCGCCGGCGTAGACGGTGGCGCCGCGGCTGAGCAGTTCGGCCGCGAGCGCGCGGCCGAAGCCCCGGTTGGCTCCGGTGACAAGGGCGGTGCTGGTGGAGAGGTCCATGGGGAGTTCCTGGTGAAGGAGATATTGAAGTACGATCGTAATCCTAAACAGGAGAGTGTGTGAGCGCAAGAGCCCTCTGCGAGAGGGTGCGCCCCTGTGCTGTCGGCGCCGACCGTGCCCACGACCAACGCGAGTCGATGAGCAGCTCGACCTTCTCGTCCGAGCCCGCGCCGCCGATAACGCGTCCGGCGCCCTCCCTTCAGCTTGGCGATCTGCCCAACCTGGGTGCCGATGGCGCCTGCCGCACCGGAGACGAAGACCGTGTCGCCCTCCTTGATCTTCGTGAACCGCTCGAGCCCGATGTAGGTGGTGAGGCCGGGGACGCCGAGCACCCCCAGGTAGGCGGGGAGCGGCGCGAGATTCGGGTCACTTTCTGAGCGGTCGCCGCGTCGAGGATCGCGTGGTCGCGCCGGCCGAGGACGTGCACCACGTAGTCACCAGCGGCGAAACCCTCGGCGTCGGAGGCCGGGACGCGGCCGACGGCGGGACCGTCCGGCGGCGCGCCCACCTGGTACGGCTCGATGTAATCTCACCCCGTACGTCGGCGACGTGGGCGTGGCGCCCGGGAGCGGATCCTCAAAGCGGCGACCCGGCAGTTCACGGCACAGGGGATCAACGCGACGGGGATGGACCAGCTGTCGACCGTCGCCGAAGTGTCGAAACGCACCCTCTATACGCACTTCCCCGGCAAGGACGAGCTCATCGGGGCGTACCTGCGGTCCTTGGTGGACGATCTCCTGCCCGTCTCCCCGTCGCCCGCCCAACCGGCACCCAGCCCGCGTGAGCAGCTCCTCGCCGTCTTCGACTGGGAGCTGCCCAAAACCACCGCTCCGTTTCGGGGATGTCCGTTCCTGCACGTCAGCGTCGAAGTGCCGGACCCCGGGCATTCCGTCCACCAGTTGGCCGCGGCGTACAAGAGGGAGTTCGCCCGCCGCCTCACGGACATCGCACGGCCGGCCGGGGCCGCAGACCCGGAAACCCTGGGTGAGCAACTGGCACTGCTCTTTGACGGCGCGGCCGCACGCGGCACCGCACTCAACAGCAGTCACACCGGAGCGTGCGCGCGATCCATCGCAGAGTCGTTGGTCGACGCCGCCCTTTCACCGAAGTCGGCCCGTCTGGCCAGTCGTCGTACGAGTCGTTGACGGCTGGATCCGTCCTGGGCCCCAGTTTTCCATCGGCCACACGTGTTTGCTCATGAAAGGCCTGGCGGACCGTTTCGGTGGTGGCTGCGTCCACGGGGAGCGAAGACCACGGGGAGCGGTGCGCACGTTCTCCCGCGTGACGGCGACAAACAAGCCAAACAGGCTTCAACCTCTGGCACGCGCCCTCAGCACCCGCGATGATTGAATCGTAAACTACATGGTCTGTCGGTGACCCACGACGGCCTGGCCATCCCTCATGCACAGAGCAGAAGAGGACTGACATGAGCATCGCGTTCGTGCGCAACCCGGGCGAAGGCACTCTCTACCCCTACTACGACAGCGTCCAGGAGCAGGTCGTGTCGAATGCCGAGACACAGGGAGTGGTCAGCGTCGTGCGCCTGACCATGCGCCAGGCGGACGCGCCGCCCCTGCACACCCACAGTCGGGAGGACGAAAGCTGGGTGGTCCTGTCCGGCCGCGTCCGGTTCTGGGTCGGATCGGCCTTACTCGACGAGTGCGACGTCCATGACGCCGAGCCGGGCGCCTATGTCTTCGGCCCCCGGTTGGTCCCCCACACATTTCAGCCGCTCACCACGACGGCGGACGTATTGGTCATCAACAACCCCGGGGCCATCGAAGGCTACTTCCGGTCGATCGGCTCCGCCGACGCGCGTCATGACACCGACCACGCGGACATGCTGGCCCAGTATGGGCTGACACTTCTGGACGGCCCGCCGAACGCCTAGCCACCCCACGCCGATGCCGTCCGCGCGCGGGCCGCCCCAGGGACAGGAACAGGTTCGCGGGGAAGGCGATGTCCTCGGCCAGTCGCAGCAGGACGACTGGCAGCTGTGCTCGATCGGCATTGCATGTGGGACGGAATCAGGTACGGCCTACTCGCGGCGCTTGTCCGATGGGGGACAGCGAGATCAGGCCGACCATGCCTCCTTGCTGCGCGCTCGGGGTGCTCAGGGTCGCCCGCGAGACACCGGCCAGCCGGGACGGTCGGACAGCCACACCTTGATGGCTGGCCGGTCGGGACGCTCCGGCCCTGCGATGGACAGTAGCGTCGGACGGATATTGCAAGGTTTCGAAGGCGTCGGGTCGGCGCGCCCGCCCGGGGCGCCGACCCGTCCCTGCTAGCGGTTGAGGGCGTGTGCGTGTGCCTTGTCGAGCAGTTCCCGCAGCGTAGAGGCGTTTGGTGCGATGGCGGTGGCGAGCAGTGCGGGGCCGTCTGCCAGCGGTGCGAGGACGGCACATCCGTCCTTGGTGCCTGTGCCGAGGAGTACGGGGTCTCGTCGGATGTCGAGGCGCGGGCCCACGAGCAGGAGCTGGCCCACGGCGCGGTGGCCGTTCAGGACGGCTGGGCCGTTCCAGCCGGGTTCCGGTGCCCCGTAGGCCGTGTGCTGGTCGAGCAGTGGGCGCCCGGCGCGGTGGACCAGGATCCGGCTGACGAGGTGGCCTGGTTCTTCGTCGGCGCGACCCAGAAGCTGCTCTTCCCGCAGCATGAGCCGTGCGGTGGCGGCGAGTTCGACGGTGTAGGTCTGGCGCAGGTTGCTGCCGGCGGCGCTGATCAGGGGCTGCGGTAGCCAGCGCAGGCGGGCGTGTTCGCCGACGGTGAGCCGTACGTCGTAGGTGGCTGCTTCGGTGGTGGGGCCGCGCAGGGCGAGCGTGGCGGCAGCGGTGGTGACCTCCAGCTCGGCCCGGTCCTCGGCGGTGATGTCGAGGGTGAGCCGGTCGCCACCGAGCGGCGCGCTCATCGCGCCGATGATCCCCACCATGGCGGTGTTGCCGCTGGTGCGCATGCGCCGCACATGGAAGGGGCCGTCGCTGTGCAACTGCGGAAGGGTGGTGACGCGTCCGTTGTGGGCGGCGCGGATCCGGGCCGTGGCATGTACGCCGTCGGGGTGGCCGGGGGGCTCCGGGGCGCCGGCTGGGGGAAGGTCGAGGCCGGATGTGGCTCGGGCGGAGACGGGTGGGGAGGAGGGGCTCATGCAGCTGCCCCCGCCCGCCACTGGGCGAGGTGGCCGGTTACCCAGTCGGCGACTTCGCGGACGCCGTCGTCGGAGGTGAGGCTGGTGAAGATGACGGGAAGGTCGCCGCGCTGTCGTTTCGCGTCGATGGCCATGGCGTCCAAGTCGGCGCCGACGTGCGGGGCGAGGTCGGTCTTGTTGATGACGAGGAGGTCGGCGGTGGTGATGCCGGGGCCGCCCTTGCGGGGGATGTCGTCGCCGCTGGCCACGTCGATGACGAAGATCTGTACGTCGACGAGGCCCTTGGAGAAGGTGGCGGTCAGGTTGTCACCGCCGGACTCCACGAGGATCAGGTCGAGGGGATGGAGGGTCTCCTCCAGGTGCTCGACGGCTTCCAGGTTGGCGGAGATGTCGTCGCGGATCGCGGTGTGCGGGCAGGCACCGGTCTCGACGGCTGTGATGCGCTCGGGCGGCAGGACGGCTTCGCGCAGCAGGTACTCGGCGTCCTCGCGGGTGTAGATGTCGTTGGTGACAGCGGCGATGCACCAGCGGTCGCGCAGGGTGCGGCAGAGCGCGGCGACGGTCGCCGTCTTGCCGGAGCCCACGGGACCGCCCAGCCCGACGCGGAGGGCGCGGCGGTTGCCGTCGGGCCGGGTGGCCGAAGCGCTGGGGCTGTGCTGCTGAGGCAGAGAGTGGTCGAGGTGCATGGCAACTCCGTTGGGAGATCAAGGTGTTCAGGCGATGGTCAGGAGGCGAAGAGCCGGACGCTCCAGGCGGCGTGCTGCTCCGCGGCGATGTCCAGCAGGGGTGAGGAGGCCGACGGCAGAACGTCGATGCCCTCGGCCATGGCGCGGGCCGCGGCACCGGATGCGGCTGCCGCGACGGCGTCTGTCTCGGGGCCGAGGCGGGCCAGCAGCCTGGAGGCGTCGAGCGGGTCGAGGCTCAGCAGGCGCACCGCTGCGGTGGCCGGGCCACCGATGTTCTCGTACGCGACGGCATGGGCGGCGTCCACCGGGGCGAGCCCGGCGGCGCGGGCGGCCAGACCCAGAACGATGGGCTGGTGGGCGCCTTGGGGGCGCGCGGCGGCCAGTCGCTCGAGTTCGGCTGAGGGAAAGGCGGCACGCGCCGCACGCAGCATCTGCCGGCCGAGCCTTCGGGCGGCGGCACGGAGTGCGGGGGCGGGGGTGCGCGCGTCGGCGGCGTCGTCGAGCAGCAGCGGGTCATGCCCGCCGGCGGCTGCCGCGGCCAACGCGGCCGTCGTCAGACCAGTGGTGTGCAGACGGCCGCGGCAGAACGCCTCCAGGCTGTCGGTGTCGTGTACGGCTCCGTGGGCGACCGCGGCTTCGACGCCCCCGGAGTGGGCGTGCCCACCGGCGGGGAAGCGGCCGTCGGCCAGGAGGAGCAGGGCTGCGCGGCTCATGGGCGAGCGGCTGCCTTTCGCAGGGGAGACAGTGACGCGGTGGTCCGGACAGGCACACCGGGCCCGTCCGTCGCGGCGGTGCCGACGGTCGGGCCCGGTGCCGGGTCAGAAGAGGAAGTACCGCTGTGCCAGGGGCACTTCGGTGACGTAGGAGCGTGGGACGGTGGCACCGTTGAGTTCGGTCCGGGCGTCGCTCGTCGTCGCACCGCCGATGGTGACCTCGAAGCTGTTGTGGTCGACTTCGAGGCTGACGGGCACCGTGCCGTTCAGCTTCATGTCGGTCTTCTGGATGCCTCGGGTGTCCGAGATCTCGACGAACCTCTTGCTGAGTCCGAGCCCCTCCGTCTTCGCCCCGGTGACCTTGTGGCTGCTGTCCTGGGTGACGGTGAATCGGGTGTTCAGCCTGTCAGCCACGCCCGGGGCGGCGAAGTTCACCGAGTTGCTCCCCGGGGCACGACCGGTGGACCCCCAGACCGGCCGCGGCAGATAGGGCTGCGGCGTCGTGATCGAAGCATTGGCGTCGCCGACCTGTGCGTAGGCGAGCTGGCCGCCCTTGAGGACCATGTGCGTCTTGACGCCGAAGAACTTCGGTTCCCACAGGACCAGGTCAGCCAGCCTTCCGGGCTCCACGGAACCGACGTGACCTGCGATGCCGTGCGTGATGGACGGGTTGACCGTGTACTTGGCGACGTACCGGCGCGCCCGGTAGTTGTCGTTCGGCTTCAGACTGTCGTCATTGAAGGAGTGGCCCTTGTCCTTGTTGTCCTCGCGGATCGTTCTGACCTTCGCGTTCTGCAGGTCTTCGGGCAGGGGGCCGTAACGGGACTTCATGACGTGGGCGGTCTGCCAGGTGCGCATGATCATCTCGCCGATGCGCCCCATCGCCTGGGCGTCCGAGGACATCATCGAGATGGCACCCATGTCGTGGAGGAGGTCCTCCGCCGCCATGGTGGACGGCCGGATGCGGGAATCCGCGAAGGCCATGTCCGCCGGAATGTCCGGGTTGAGGTGGTGGCACACGACCATCATGTCGACGTGCTCCTTGACGGTGTTCACCGTGAAGGGCCGGGTGGGGTTGGTCGAGGCGGGCAGCACGTTCGGCTCCTTGACGAGCTCGATCATGTCCGGGGCGTGGCCTCCTCCGGCGCCCTCGACATGGAAGATGTGGATGGAACGCTCCTTGAAAGCAGCCTTGGTGCTCTCCAGGAAACCGGACTCGTTGAGCGAGTCGGCGTGCAGGGCGAGCTGGACTTTGCGCTTCTCGCAGACTGCCAGCGCCCTGTCGATCACCGCGGGTGTGGCACCCCAGTCTTCGTGGACCTTGAAGCCGATGACACCGGCGTCCACCTGCTCGTTCAGAGCCTTGTCGTTCATCGTGCTGCCCTTGCCGAGCAGACCGATGTTGACCGGGTACTCGTCCAGGGCCTCGAAGAGCCGGGTGATGTGCCACGCGCCCGGGGTCACGGTGGTGGCTGTGCTGCCCTCAGCGGGGCCGGTCCCGCCGCCGATGAGAGTGGTCACCCCCGAGGCCAGGGCCTCGTGGATCTGTCCGGGGCAGATGAAGTGGACGTGGGTGTCCACACCCCCCGCGGTGAGGATCCGGCCGTTGCCGGAGATGACCTCGGTGCCCGGGCCGACCACGAAGTTCGTCGCCGTCACCGGCAGCCGCTCGCCCGCCTGTTCACGAGCGGACTGCTCGAACGCCGAGATCGGGTCCATCGTCTCGGGGTTGTACGCCTTGCCGATGGCATGAACCCTGCCGTCCCTGATGCCGACGTCGGCCTTGACCACACCCCACCAGTCGAGGATCAGCGCGCCCGTGATGACCGTGTCCATGGGAACGCGGTCCTTCTTGCCGCCCCCGTCCCTCGGAATGTGGGACATGCCCATCGACTCTCGGATCACCTTCCCGCCACCGAAGATCATCTCGTTGCCGCTGTACTTCGGTCCGCCGCTCCAGTCAGCTTCGATCTCGACGGTGAGATCGGTGTCGGCGAGGCGGACCCGGTCCTTGGTCGTGGGCCCGTACAGAGCGGCGTAGTCCGCCCGCTTCAGCACGTTGCTCTGCCTCTGCGGGCCGTTGTGCCCAGGCCGGCTGCTCATCGGACGAACCCCTCACGCAGTCCCTGAATCTTGCGAGGGTCGTTCTTGGCGTCGCCCTCGATCTTCACCAGCTCGACGCAGCACACATCTCCTGGTTCGAACCTCACGGATGTGCCCGCGGCGATGTTGAGCCGTCGCCCCTTCGCCTCAGCACAGTCCTTGAGAGGCTGGTCGGGCACGGACGTGCCGACGGGGTTCTCGATCACCTTGAGGCCGGGATTGACCTCGGCGAAGTGGTAGTGGGAGCCGACCTGGACGGGACGGTCGGACGTGTTCCTGACCTTGATCGTCTTCTTGTCGCGCTGCAGGTTCTCGTTGAACACGATCGCCTCATGCCATGACGTGGCGTCCGCGCACTCGTCGCAGCAGGCAGACGAGTCGGTGCCGTCGCCGTCGACCGGGCACTGCGGCCTGCGCGCCGGTTGGGGGTGCTCGACCTTGCCCGGGTAGACCTCGGGTTCCTCCGTGGCCTCGGGGAGGGGGTCGTGGATGGTGACCAGCTTGGTGCCGTCCGGGAAAGTCGCCTCCACCTGGACGTTCTTGATCATCTCCGGGACGCCGTCCATCACGTCGTCCCGGGTGAGTACCCGTCGCCCCGAGTCCATGATGTCGCTGACCGTCCTGCCGTCACGTGCCGCCTCGAAGACGTGAACGGTCAGCAGGGCCATGGTCTCGGGATAGTTGAGAGGCAGTCCCCGGTCGCGGCGCTTACCCGCTACGTCCGCCGCGACGTGGATCAGCAAGCGCTCCTGCTCATGCGGAGTCAAATGCACGGTGAACCAATTCTGTTGGTCGGATGGTGCATGCGGCCGGCCGCACCGAGGTCACGGACAACAACGTTCCCTGGGCGACAACGGACGCTCTCCGAGCATCAGCGAGCAAGAACGGCGAGACGATCAAGCGACGGAGGCTGCACACCATCTGGTGAATCCACGCGGTACGCCGTTTGCGCCCAGCCGGACACAAGACCCGGTTCCGAAACCGTGGGCGAATTCAGTGGGCCGGGACAGCTCCAGGGCCTCCGGTACGGCCTGGTCAATGTCTCCTACGGCCGGGTCCGCGACCGCATCAGGCGCTGTAAGACCGACTGAGTGACGCGCAGTCGCAACTGCTTGAGGAGTCGACCGTGACCGAGTTGAACGCCACCGCGGAGGGCACCATGACCGCCACTGAGATGGTGCTGCCGGGCAAGGTCGCCCCGAGCGGCCTGCAAGCGGTGCGGCGGGCGCTGCCGGCACCCGCCGCCGGCCAGGCACTGGTGCGGGTCGAGTCGACCGCGGTGTCCTTCGCGGAGAGCGCGATGCGCCGAGGTCGCTACTACGGCCAGCCCGCGTTCCCGTTCGTTCCCGGCTACGACCTCGTCGGCGTCGTCGAGGCCGTCGGCCCCGGGGTGGGCCGCGCCCTCATCGGCCGCCGGGTCGCCGCGCTGACCAAGACCGGCGGCTGGGCCACGGCCGTACTGCTGGCCGCCGCCGACCTGATCGAGGTACCCGGCGGAATCGATCCGGATGAGGCGGAGACGCTGATCGTCAACGGTCTCACCGCCTACCAGATGCTTCACGGCAAGGCGTAGGTGCAGGCCGGGCAGACCGTCCTCGTGACGGGCGCCGCAGGGGGCGTGGGCTCGATCCTGGTCCAGCTCGCCCGGAATGCCGGCACCCACGTGATCGGCACGGCGAGCCCACGCCATCACGAGGCGCTGCGCGCTCTCGGCGTGGAGCCGATCGACTACCGCGCCCCTGACCTGGCCGCCCGCGTCCGCGGACTGGCCCCCGACGGCGTGGACGCCGTGTTCGACCACCTCGGCGGCGCGAGCGTCACCCTCTCCTACCGACTGCTCAACCACACCGGCACGCTGGTCGCGTACAGCATCGCGGCCGCGCTCGACGGAACCCGCCCCGTACTGCTCGACTTCCTGCCGCTGCTGGCCAAGCCGGCGTTCTGGAACCACCTGCCCACGCGCAGGCACGCGAGCTTCTACGACATCTGGGCGGGCGCCGGCAGGCCGGACTCGGCCAAGCGTGAGGCGTTCCGGGCCCGGACGCGCACCGACCTCACCCACGTCCTCAACCTGTTGCGCGACGGCGTGCTCACCGCGCAGATCGCCGCCCGCTTTCCGCTGGCCGAGGCCGCCGCGGCGATGGAGCTGGCCGAATCCTCCGCCCGCACGACCCCCGGCAAGATCATCCTCACGCCATGACGGCCGAGTGTCGACCGGGGCTCGAACAAGGTACGCAAAGGCCTTGCTCAAATGGGTTAACTTATTAATCTGTAATGTGCGGTCGCGAGGAGCGCCGGTACCCGGGAGGAGACGAGCATGGGCCGACTTGGACCCTGGACACCGACGACGGTCGAGGAGCGGCTCGACCGCATGGAGTCGCTGGCTGAGATCCGCCAACTTCCCTACCGGTACGCGCTGGCACTCGACTCACGGGACATGGACGCCGTCGCGGACCTGTTCGTGCCCGACGTGCGAGTGGGACGCGACGAAACCGGCCGCGCGGCATTGCACCGCTGGTACAGCGAGGCCATGCGAGCCTCGAGAACCACGATCCACCAGGTGACCAACCACATCGTGGACTTCGACGACGCCGACCGCGCCAGAGGCGTCGTCTACTGCCGGGACCAGCTGGAACGGCCCTCGACCGGCCAATGGGAGGTCGGGGAACTGCAGTACTGGGACGACTATCTGCGCGTGGACGGCGAGTGGTGCTTCCGGCGGCGGAAGTTCCACCGCTGGTACCTGGCCGACGCACTGTCCAGGCCGGCGCCCGGCACCGGCGTGAACGACGGCAGTGACCCGCTGGGCGCCCGCCGGTTGCCCGAGTCCTTCCCGACCTGGGCGCCGTACTGGGACTCCGCCGACAGCCACCGCACGCACGCCTGACCGTCCATGCCTTCGTGCGAGTGAGCGGGTCACCGCTCCGCCGGTGTCCTGGTGGTGGGGCGGTGTCCACCGGTCGGGCCAGCCGCTGTCCGGCTGCCGGAAAGCAGGCGAGACGGGTGCTGCAAGGCGGGCCTCGTTCGCCTCCTCCGGAAACGTAGCCAGGTCCTCGAATGGTCCGTCACGTCTTGTGCCGAAACAACCGGTGCTGCCGAGGGCAACCGGTGGTTCGCAGCGGTGGTGTGAGCACGTCGGCTCAGTGCCGCCTGCGCAGGAGCGCGACCGCCCCAGCCGCTGCCACGAGCATCCCGGCCAGTGCGGTGAGCACCTTCTTGGCCGTGGTCGTCGGGCTGCCGGGGCCGAGCGCGTCCCGTGTCCGGTCGAACAGGCTCAGGGGTACACCCAGCACCGCGTTGCCCGGCGGCTGCCGGGGGACGACGGGGTGGGGATGGGTGGGCGCGGTCCTGCGCACCGCCTCCCACGCCGCGCCGAGCCGGCGCAGCTGAACAGCGCCCAGGGTGTCCTGCAGTCGGGGGAGCAGCAGGTCCTCCTCGTCCCTGATGTCCTGCCGTATCAGAGCGAAGACCCGCCGCACCTTCTCCTCGCGCTCCGGATCCGCCGGCCCGAGGCGCTCGACGTCGGCCACGAGATCGTTGATCTGCTGATGCTCGTCCTCGACCCGGGCCGTGAGCTCCTGCCCCTCAGCGACGGAGCGCCGCACGACCGGCCACAGCACGGTCTCCTCCGCGAAGGCATGGCTGAAGACCAGCTGGACGGTCTCCTTCAGAACGCGCTCACGGTCCTCACCGTCGGCCAGGACCTGGTATTCGTTCATCAGCCGGTCCATCTCAACGTGGTCACGGCGCTGCCGTGCCAGGACGCTGTCCCGGCCACCCAGTTGTTCGACCGTCTGATCCGCGATGGTCGGCATGGACCGCTCCCTTCCCTGGACCGGCGGTGAGGCCGTCGGCGGCGTCGCGCCGGAGGTGCCCCGGCCCGGTACGAGTACCCGCTGGGGCCGTTCACACCACTCACACGGGGCTTTCACCTTCGGCGCTCCGCCGACGGCGCGTCCTGACCCACACGGCCACAAGGTCGGATGAGCTGTGGGCTGCGGTCATGGCGTCTGCCGGATTCTGCCGGAGAGGAACGCAGGCAGAACGGTCCTGTCCCCGGCACCGGTGTCGCCGGGTGTCAGGCCGAGGTGGGCAGTGATCTGTTTCCCCGGGGTGTGGGGTGCGACGGTGACTTGGTCGCTGACCGCGTGCACCAGGGGGAGTCCGTGACCGCCGACACGGTGCCGGTCGCCCGTCTGCACGGTCGGTTCCTCGGTAGAGGTGTCCCATACGGTGATCGTCAGCTCGTCGCGGGACAACTGCACAGTGAGCCCGCAGGGGCCGGGCGCGTGCCGGATGGCATTGGTGACCAGTTCGCTGACGGTGAGTTCGGCGTCCATGGCCCGAGGAGCGGGGACGGGGGTACGGCCGGTGCGGGCGGCGTGGGCGAGGAAGGCGCGAAGGGCCTGGCGCGCGTCGGCGGCGCGGGCCGCACCATCGGCCCACACCGCGCTGCAGCGCAGTCTTGCGTGCGCGTCCGTACCCGGCTCATCTGCCACCTGCTTCATGAGCGGGATGACCATGCGGGGCTCTTTCGTTGTGGTCACCGCTCGGGGCGGCTTTCGGTCGTGCGTCTACCCGGGCGATGACCGCGCACACGGGGGCAGACCGCCGGCACCCGCTGTCCCGGCGTACCGCTGTGGTGTGCACATCCGAGCCGGGGCGGGGGCGCATCCGCTGGTCAGTCCGTGGGCGGATGCACAGCGGCCGGCCTTGCCTTCGAGATGGCTGAGGATGGCCGCTCTCGCCTGACTGCCTAAGCGAGCCCCTGGCGAAAGGCAGCCGACAGGGCTGAGCCAGGCAGCTGGCTCTCGCGTCTGTCCAGGATCTCATCAGACCAGCGCCCGGTACCAGAGTGCTCAGGGTCAGGCCGCTCTTTCCTCTGCCCGGACCACCTTCGGACCGCGCAGCCGGATCGCCGGACCCGATCTGCGCTTTCATGGTCGACTTGCATGGACGGAGCTGGGAGGAAGCCCCGTGAGCGGTTGCGGGTGCGCAGTACGACAGCCGGCGGTGGACGGATGTGGTCGTGGTGGGGCGAGGTGGACCATCACACCGGAGATCCGGTGGGGGATGAGCGGCCGGATATCCGGTGGGGGATGAGCGGGTGGCCGCTGAACGGGCATCGGTGATGGGTGGCGCGGGTGTGACACGTGCGCCGCCCGGTGCGCTGAGACTGGTAGGGCCGTGACTGTGGCCCCGCAAGGCCCGCTTCCCCCCCCGTGAGCGGGTCATTGCCCGCGAGGTGCGGGCAGGTGTACCCCCCGTCACCTGCCCGCCCCGTGGCCCAGCCCGGCGCGGATGATCAGGTGGATTCGGTACGTTCGGCCCGGACACGCTGGGCGACGTCGCGCAGCACGTTGAAGGTGTCGTCCTCGCTGCATTGGTGGCGTGCCACGAGGATGCCCATGGCCTCGCCGATGGGGTGTCGGGTGTCCATGGCGTGCTGGAACTGGTCGATGGTGCGGGCGTCGGCCAGGGCGACGGCGGCGTGCGGGGCGAGAAGCCGGCCCGCGGTCTCGATGTCCTTGCCGAAGGTTCCGGGTCGGTGGGTGTACGGGTTCAGCGCGCCCAAGTCGTCGTCGGTGTTGAGCAGGACCCCGGTCATGCTGCCCATGCTCAGTTTTCGGGCCTCCGATGGCGAATCGCTCCCATGTGGGCTAGGGCCTGTTGCGAAAGTGGATCTTGGTCGTAGATGATCACGTCCTGTGAGGCGTGGTGACCTGACGAACAGCCAGTGGGCCCGGCTGGAGCCG
>NZ_JOEV01000036.1 GCF_000721105.1 Streptomyces cellulosae | reverse complement strand
AGCGGATGCCGGGACAGCACCGCGTCCACCTCCGGCGTCAACGCCGCCGCCAGCCGGGCCGCCGCGGGGCGGCTCCCGTCCCGCAGGGCCTCGACGGCGAACAGCAGGGCATCCTGGCCCGGTCCCCGCGGTACCCCGGCCGCCGCCTTCTCGTACAGGTCGGCGCCCTCCTCCAGGACCAGCCCGGTGTCGATCCCCGCCGGAACCTTGATGCGGGCGGTGCGGCGCCAGGTGGAGAGGGGATCGGCCCACGCCTCCACGCGGTACGTCCAGTGGCCCGTGACGTCCGGGGTGACCTCGGCGCCCCAGCGGTCGGTACCCGGGGACAGCTCCCGCATCGGCGTCCACGGACCGTGCCGGCCCTCGGGGTCGGTCAGCACGACGTTGGCGGCGACCGCGTCGTGACCTTCGCGGAACACGGTGGCGGTGACCTGGAACGTCTCACCGGCGATCGCCTTCGCCGGACGCCTGCCGCAGTCCACGGCAGGCCTGACGTCCCGGACGGGTATGCGGCCGATGGCCGGGATCGAACTCATGTGAAACACCTCCGCCGTGCTCGACTGGGCCGGGCGGGCCGCCCGGGAAACGAAGCTGCGCCGGAAGGTGTCTACCTCCCCGCGGGGGACCGCCGGTCCGGTGCCGGCGGGCCCCGTCTGGTGACCGTCCGCGGACCGGTCCGCCCGGGTTTCTCCCGGAGGTACTCGGGTTCCTCCCGGAGGTAGGAGACGAGGGTGGTCCGCAGATACCGTTCGGCGGCGTCCGCGGCTTCGCGCGCACACCGCTTCCCCATCAGCACGCAGAGTGTGTAGCCGGAGTCCTCGAAGGTGGACCGGATCCGGCGGTCGGCGGGGGCCGCGAGCATCATGCGTTCCCACGCCCGGTACTGCCGCAGTTGCCGGGCCACTTCGGCTTTTGCCGGTAGCAGCATGTGCCGTTCACCTTTCAGGGCTCGATGGCACGTCTCCCGACCGTCGGGCGGTGGCCGCACGCGGACACGTACGGATCCGTTACGGCATCGAGGTCTTCACACATGGTGCACGCGTAATGACTCAGCGTCTTGTTGGAGCTTCAACCACCTCAGCCGTGTGCTCGTGTTGCACGAACGGCGTAGCGCCTCCACTCTTGAGGTGACTCAGAAGCGATCAGTGCTCACGCTTCGTGTTCGGGGCCTGGCCCCGCAGGGGACGAGGAGGAGCGAGAGCTTCGCCGGTGAGGAGCCAACGACCATGAACACCGCAGTGCCCTGCTATTACCACCTCGACGTCGAGGTCAGCCCGGAGCGGGTCGGACAGGTCAAGCGCATTCTGGCCGCCCACCTGCACTACTGGGACCTGGAGAATCTGGTCGAGCCCGTCTGCCACGGCGCCGAACTGCTGCTGAAGGCCATAGACGAGCACGCCACCGACAAGAACACGTCGATCGAGATGTGGTGGAACGGCCAGCACCTCATCACCGCCATCGGTGAGAACGACTGCGACCTGCGCCCGGACCAGGACCTGCGTGGCTGCCTGGAGCACATCGCCGCCATGAGCGACGGCTGGGGGTGCTGCGCCACCGACACCGGCAGCAAGGTCATCTGGTTCTCGCAGCGTGCCCGCGCCGGCGAACGCGTCCCGCTCGTGCCCACCGCCCCCGAGCCCGACCTGCGCGAGGTGCTCGAGGTGCCGCGAGAGATCCGGGTCGCCGCACTGGCCGGCCCGACGAGTACACCGCAGGGCGTTCTGGAGCCCGCCCGGTGACCGCGCGACCACGCCGGACAGGGGTGCCCGTATGGAGCGGGCACCCCTATCCCTTGGGCGCCGCGCACGACGGCAAGGGCACCAACTTCGCCCTGTTCAGCGAGGTCGCCGAACGCGTCGAGCTGGTTCTCGTCGACGAGGACGGAGGTCACCGACGCGTTCCGATGGCCGAGGTCGACGGGTTCGTGTGGCACTGCTATCTGCCCGGCGTCGGACCGGGGCAGCGGTACGGCTATCGGGTGCACGGCCCCTGGCAGCCGTCCCTCGGCCACCGGTGCAACCCGAAGAAACTCCTCCTGGACCCGTACGCCCGAGCGGTGGACGGGCAGGTGGACAACCACGACTCCCTCTTCGAGCGCGCGGACGGCCCCTCCCGGTCCGACAGCGCCGGGCACACCATGCTCGGCGTGGTCACCGACCCGGCCTTCGACTGGGGCGACGACCGGCCGCTGCGCCGGCCGTACGCCGACAGCGTGATCTACGAGGCCCACGTCCGCGGCCTCACCCGCGCGCACCCCGACGTCCCGCCGGAACTGCGCGGCACCTACGCCGGTCTGGCACACCCCTCGGTCATCGAGCACCTGACCTCGCTCGGCGTGACCGCACTCGAACTGATGCCGGTGCACCAGTTCGTGCAGGACGGCGTGCTGACGGACCGGGGCCTGTCGAACTACTGGGGCTACAACACGATCGGCTTCTTCGCCCCGCACAACGCCTACGCCGCCCACGGAACCCGCGGCCAGCAGGTCACCGAGTTCAAGTCGATGGTGAAGGCACTGCACGCCGCCGGTCTCGAAGTGATCCTGGACGTCGTCTACAACCACACCGCCGAGGGCAACGAGAAGGGTCCCACGCTCTCCTTCCGCGGCATCGACAACGCGTCCTACTACCGCCTGGTGGACGGCGACTGGGGGCACTACTACGACACCACGGGCACCGGCAACAGCCTCCTGATGCGGCACCCCTACGTGCTGCAGCTGATCATGGACTCGCTGCGGTACTGGGTGACCGAGATGCACGTCGACGGCTTCCGCTTCGACCTGGCCGCCACCCTGGCCCGGCAGTTCCACGAGGTGGACCGCCTCTCCGCGTTCTTCGACCTGATCCAGCAGGACCCGGTGATCAGCCGCGTCAAACTGATCGCCGAGCCGTGGGACGTGGGGGAGGGCGGCTACCAGGTGGGCAACTTCCCGCCGCTGTGGTCGGAGTGGAACGGCAGGTACCGGGACGCCGTACGGGACTTCTGGCGCGGCGAGCCGCACACGCTCGGCGAGTTCGCGTCCCGTCTGACCGGCTCCTCCGACCTGTACCAGCACAGCCGGCGCCGCCCGCGCGCCAGCGTCAACTTCGTCACCGCGCACGACGGTTTCACCCTGCGCGACCTGGTCTCCTACAACGACAAGCACAACGAGGCCAACGGCGAGGGCGACCGGGACGGCGAGAACACCAACCGCTCCTGGAACTGCGGCGCCGAGGGCGAGACCGACGACCCCGCCGTCCTGGAACTGCGGGCCCGCCAGCAGCGCAACTTCCTGGCCACGCTGCTCCTCTCGCAGGGCATCCCGATGCTCGGTCACGGCGACGAACTGGGCCGCACCCAGCGCGGCAACAACAACGCCTACTGCCAGGACAACGAGGTCTCCTGGGTCAACTGGCGGTTGACGGCCGAGCAGCGCGACCTCGCCGACTTCACCCGGTACGTCATCGCACTGCGCGCCGCCCACCCCGTGCTGCGCAGGCGGCGCTACTTCCGCGGACAGACCGTGACCCATGCCGGCCAGCCACTGCCCGACCTGGTGTGGCTGCTGCCGGACGCGCGCGAGATGAACGACGAGGACTGGCAGCGCTCCGACGCCCACTCGGTCGGTGTCTTCCTCAACGGCGACGCCATCGCCGAACCCGATCCGTGCGGGCAGCCCGTCGTCGACGACTCCTTCCTCCTGCTGCTCAACGGCTACTGGGAACCGGTGGAGTTCCGGCTGCCGGACACGACGTACGGCGAACGCTGGACGACCCTGATCGACACCGCCGAACCCCAGGGCGCCGACGAGGCCGAACACAAGGCGGGCACCGCGATGACGGTCGAGGCCCGCAGCCTGGTCCTGTTGTCGAGACCGTCCCGCACCGTCGGCTAGACCCCGCCGGGATCGGCGGCCGAGCCGACCCGCCTCGCCCCGTGCCCTGCCCGGAGCGAGGGGGCAGGGGCGGTCCGGTCGGAGGCGCTGCCCGCGTGGCGTCGCGGTTCGGTTCGGCTGACGGTGCCCGCCCGTGTGGGACGGGCCGGCCGGCCCCCGGCGTGGGGCGCGTCAGCGTTCGCGGCGGGAGGTCACCGTGAACTGTGCGCCGTCGGGGTCGCGCAGTACCGCCTCGTCGCTGCCCTTCGACAGGACGCTGCCGCCGTGGATCTCGGCGGCCCGGGCGCAGGCCGTGACGTCCGCGACCGCGAAGTGGACCTGCCAGTGCGGCCGGATGGTGGGGTCGGGTGCCGAGCCCAGCGCACCCGACTCGATGCGGGCCACGATGTCCCCGCGACTGCGCAGCACGACCTCGCCGCCCTCGTAGTGCACCTCGCAGCAGCCGGGCCGCTGTGAGGCCCAGTCGAGGACCTCGCCGTAGAAAATGGCGGCGTCGAAGGCGTCGCGGGTGTGGAGCCGGATGAAGGCCGGCTGGGCCTCGCGCCAGCTCTCCCAGTCGGCGATGAGCTCGCCCTCCCAGATACCGAAGGTCGCGCCGTCCCGGTCGGCCACCAGGGCTGCCCGCCCCGGCGGGAAGGACAGCGGCCCGACGGCCGTCGTACCGCCCCGCTCCTGCGCCCGTGAGGCGGCTTCGTCGGCGCTGGTCACGGCGAAGTACGGCGTCCAGGCGACCGGCATCTGCCACGCGCCGGCGACCGCCGCGATCCCGGCCACCGGCGTACCGTCCGCCAGCGCCATCCGCACACGGTCGCCGATCTTCGCCGACTGCCACTCCCATCCGAGCACCGCCGCGTAGAAGTTCTCGGTCGCCTCCAGGTCGCGGCTGGTCAGACTCACCCAGCAGGGCGCGCCGAACACGGAGTGCGTGGACATGACGTCCTTGGTGGCGCTGGGGTGTCTCACGTCGTGGTTCATGACAGTCATGTCCTGCTCTCGTCGGCCGGTGGCCACCGCTCTCGTCCCAGTGTCCGGCCCAAACCGCTCGGGGCGCCTGCCGAGTACCCCGGTGGCGGCACCGAAACGGCGGCCCGTCCGGGTCCGTCCGGTGGCGCGGGCCAGGGCGAGTGCCAGGATGGAAGACGTGTCACGAGCACCGCACGAGCCCGCCGACGGATCGGACCTCGTCTTCGCGCTGCAGGAAGAGGTCGACCAGCTGAAGGAGGCCGTCGCCTCGCACGCCGTCGTTGACCAGGCGATCGGCATGGTCGTCGCGCTCGGCCGGATGACGCCGGATCAGGGGTGGGAGGTGCTGAAGGACGTCTCCCAGCACACCAACACCAAGCTCCGCAACGTCGCCGAACTGATCCTCATCTGGGGGCGTTCCGGACAGTTGCCCCCCAAGATCCGCGCGGAGCTGGAAGACGCCCTGGACCGCTACGGCCCCACGCAGGTCCCGGGAGCGCCGGCGGAGCGGTCGGCGCGGTAATGGGGCGGTGTCACCCCGGCGGGACGGAGGTCACCCGGTTTCCGTGAGGATCTCCTCGCGCAGCCGGTCGAAGCAGCCGCTGAGCAGCCGGGAGACGTGCATCTGCGAGATGCCGAGTTGTTCCGCGATGCAGCTCTGGGTCATGCCACGGAAGAAGCGCAGGTAGAGGATGGTGCGCTCGCGCTCCGGCAGTGCCTCGAGACAGGGCCGGACGGCCACCCGGTCGACGACGGTGTCGAAGGCCGGGTCCAGGGCGCCGATCGCGTCCCCGAGGGCGTAGCCGTCGGTGCCGGGCATCTCGGCCTCCAGGGACAGCGCGGTGAAGCACTCCAGTGCCTCCATGCCGGTGCGCGCCTCGGCCTCGGTCATGCCCGCGTACGCGGCGATCTCCGCCACCGTCGGCGGCCGCCCGGACGTCGTCTGCGACAGCTCCTTGACGGCCTGCCGCACCCGGTTGCGCAGGTCCTGGACGCGGCGCGGCACGTGCAGTGTCCACATGTGGTCGCGGAAGTGCCGCTTGATCTCGCCGGTGATGGTCGGCACGGCGTACGCCTCGAAGGCGCAGCCCCGTGCGGGGTCGTAGTGGTCCACGGCTTTCACGAGCCCGAGCGCGGCCACCTGGTAGAGGTCCTCGAGGGACTCGCCGCGGCCCCGGAACCGGACGGCGATGCGCTCGGCCATGGGGAGCCAGACCTCGACCAGTTCGTCCCGCAGGGCCTTGCGTTCGGGACCGTCGGGGAGTGCCGCGAGCCGTTCGAAGTCGGCGGCGGTGTCGGGGGCGTCGTCGTGCGGGTGGGGCTTGGTACTGCCGGTGACAGGCATAGCCGCGTGCCTCCCTCAGCGGGTGCTGGGTGGACAGACACCGGGGGAACTGGGCGCGGACCTTGCGGAGATCTGCCGGGGCCCGGCGGGCCGGCTCCCACGGACGTGCCTCCTGTCCGAAGCACATAGACGCATATTCCCGACATCTGCATTCATGAAACAAACCGGGGTAGACAGGATAGTCCGGACTTGACCTGCCCTTGGGGTTTGTTACCTCTGCTACAGAGGTAACGTCGAGGTGTGGAACCAGAGACTTTCCCGGACGAACTGGCCGACGCCCTCGTCGGAGTCCAGCGGCTGATCCGGCGCCGGCTGCGCCCTCAGATGGCCGACCCGCCGCTGCGTGGCGCCGAGGTGGAGTTGCTGCGCCTCGTCGTGGGCCGGCCCGGCATCGGTATCTCGGACGCGGCCAAGGACCTGTACCTGGCGAGCAACTCCGTGTCCACGCTCGTCAACCAGCTGGCCCGGCAGGGCTATCTGATCCGCGAGACCGACCCCGCCGACCGGCGGGCCGCGCGTCTGCTGCCGACCCCCGCCGCCGAGGCCCGCCTCGGCGAGTGGCGCAAGCGGCGTGCCGACCTCGTACGAGGCCAGGTCTCCCGGCTCGACGAGGCGGACCGGGTAGCGCTGCGCGCGGCGCTCCCGGCCCTGCGCAAGCTCGCCGTCCACCTGCACGAGGAGGCCGAGGAGTCATGACCCGGGACGCCGATCAAGCCGTCGCCTGCACACGCCTCGTCTACGCCTTCGGTGAGACGACCGCCGTGGACGGGCTCGATCTGACGGTGGCGAAGGGCGAGGTGTTCGGGCTGCTCGGCCCCAACGGCGCCGGGAAGACCACCGCCATCCGCTGCATCACCACACTCCTGCCGGTCCCGGCCCGGATGGTCCGCGTCTTCGGCCGCGACGCCGCGAAGGACGCCATGGCGGTACGCCGCCTGCTGGGGTATGTACCGCAACAGCTGTCCGCCGACGCGAGCCTCACCGGCAGGGAGAACGTCGCCCTGTTCGCCCGGGTCTTCGACGTGCCCCGCAAGGAGCGCGCCGAACGGGTGGGCCAGGCCCTGACCGCCGTCGACCTGACCGACGCCGCCGACCGGCTCGCCGGCACCTACTCGGGCGGCATGGTGCGCCGGCTCGAACTCGCCCAGGCCCTGGTCAGCGCGCCCCGCCTGCTGATCCTCGACGAGCCGACCATCGGGCTCGACCCGATCGCCCGGACCGGCGTGTGGGAGCACATCAACGCCGTCCGCGCGGCCACCGGCATGACGGTCCTGGTGACCACCCACTACATGGACGAGGCCGACCAGTACTGCGACCGGGTCGGCCTGATGCACCACGGCCGCATCCGAGCGCTCGGCACCCCGGCCGAGCTCAGGGAGGGCCTCGGTGAACGCCGGCGCGCCGCGGGCGCGGCGGCCACCGACCCGCTGCCCACGCTGGAGGACGTCTTCCGCGACATCGCGGGCAGCGGTCTCGACGAGAAGTCAGGAGATTTCCGCGATGTCCGAAGCACCCGCCGCACCGCGAACCGCGTCGGCTGACCGGGCCCGCGAGGAGGGCATCGGCCTCCTCGTCCAGCCGCCCCGGCCCCGCGCGGGCTGGCGCGTGCTGCCCGCCCGGGTCCTGGCGATGTGCGCCGTCGAACTGCAGAAGCTGCGCCACGACCGCACCGAGCTCTACACCCGCGCGGTCCAGCCGGCCCTGTGGCTGCTGATCTTCGGCCAGACCTTCACCCGGATCAAGGCGATCCCGACCCAGGGCATCCCCTACGTCGACTATCTCGCGCCCGGCATCATCGCCCAGTCCGCGATGTTCATCGCCATCTTCTACGGCATCCAGATCATCTGGGAGCGGGACGCGGGCATCCTGAACAAGCTGCTGGTCACCCCGACCCCGCGCTCGGCGCTGATCACCGGGAAGGCGTTCGCGGCCGGGGTGAAGTCGCTGATCCAGGCCGTCGTCGTCATCGTCATCGCCGCGCTCCTCGGTGTGGCCCTGACCTGGAACCCGCTCAAGCTCCTCGGTGTCGCCGCGGTGGTGGTCCTCGGATCCGCCTTCTTCTCCTGCCTGTCGATGACCATCGCCGGTGTCGTGCTCAGCCGCGACCGGCTGATGGGTTTCGGCCAGGCGATCACCATGCCGCTGTTCTTCGGTTCCAACGCCCTCTACCCGGTGTCCGTGATGCCGGGCTGGCTCCAGGCGGTCAGCAAGGTGAACCCGCTCAGCTACCAAGTGGATGCGCTGCGCGGCCTGCTCCTGGGCACGCCCGACCATCTCGCGCTCGACTTCGCGGTGCTGCTGGTGGCCGCCGCGCTCGGCATCGCCGCGGCCTCTTCGCTCCTGGGCCGGCTGGCCCGCTGAGCGCGCGGCCGGAAAGTGATGTGCGGCACGCGCGTGAAACCGGCCGTCCGACCGGTCGGCGGATTCTTCCTGCGCACGGCTTGATCACCGATCAAGTGGATGAATTCGCTGGCCACAGCGCATTCCGCATATTTGACAGTGCACTGAGCGCCCAGATAGGAAGCAGCTCTCTGAGGTCGAGAGGTGGACTGTGTACGAGCCGAACGTGGTCGGGGACTGGCAGGAGTACGACGAGCATGCCGGTCTGCGGATCCGCGTCCATCGTCTGGAAGCGGCCGAGCCGCCACGCGGACGGGACGACGCGGCCGAAGGGCTCACCTATTTCCGGGTCCGTGTCACCGTCGAGAACCGTGGCGCGCGGCACCTCGGGATCCACCTGGAGGACGGTCAGATCGACGTGCGGATCGGCCCCGACGGGGAGAGCGCCTTCATCGACTGGCGCAACTCGCAGTTCATCGAGGGCTTCGACGTCTACCCGCTGCGCCGGGCGACCGCCCTGCTGTACGCGGCCGGCCCGGAGGAGTCGCTGAGCCAGGTGGACGTCCAGGTGCAGCTGCGGGTCGACGAGGAGTGGGCCGACCGCCGACTGTGGGCGGGGGGCATCGGACTGCAGGAGGGGGCCGTCGGTACCGGCGTGGTGCGCGAGGGCCTCGCCTGCCAGGTCAGCAACTTCCTGCGGGACCAGGCCGAGGAGGGCACCGCCTGACGCGGGCCCGCCTCGCACGTACCCCCGCGACGGCTCCGCTCAGTGCGGGATGCCGTCGATGATCTCGCGGGCACCCTGCCGCAGCAGGGCCACCGCGACCGAGGTGCCCAGCGTCGCCGGGTCGAGCCGGCCCGCCCACTCGTGGGCGTTCAGCCGGGTCTTGCCGTCCGGGGTGAACACACAGGCTCGCAGGGACAGTTCCCCGCCGCCGTCCACGCGCGCGTACCCGGAGATCGGACTGTTGCAGTGCCCCTGCAGAACGTGCAGGAACATGCGCTCGGCGGTGGCCTCCCGATACGTGTCCGGGTCGCCGAGCGCGCTGACCGTGTCGATGACCTCGGTGTCGCCCTCGCGGCACTGCAGCGCGAGGATGCCCGCGCCGATGGGCGGCATCATCGTCTCGGGGGAGAGGATCTCGCTGATCACGTCCCGCCGGCCGATGCGCTCCAGCCCGGACACCGCGAGCAGCAGCGCGTCGGCCTCACCGGCCGCGAGTTTCTCCAGACGCCGGTTGGCGTTGCCGCGGAACGGCACGCATTCCAGGTGCGGGTGGGTGGCGGCGAGTTGGGCGACCCGGCGCACCGAGGAGGTGCCGATCCGGGTACCGTCCGGCAGCTCGTCCAGGGTGAGCCCGCCCGGGTGGACGAGCGCGTCACGGATGTCGTCCCGCTTCAGGAACGCGGCGAACGTCGTGCCCGCCGGAAGCGGCCGGTCGGCGGGAACGTCCTTGACGCAGTGCACCGCGAGATCGGCCTGACCGGCCAGCAGCGCGGCGTCCACCTCCTTGGTGAACGCGCCCTTGCCCTCGACCTGGGCCAGATCGCCCATCCACTTGTCGCCGGTCGTCTTCACCGGGACGACCTCGGTGCGCACACCGGGATGCAGGGCGGCCAACTCGGCGCGGACACGCTCCACTTGGGCGAGTGCCATCGGAGAGTCGCGGGAGACGATACGGATCAGTTCGGGCACGGGCATGCGGCCACGATAGTCCCTCCGGGCGGTACGCCCGTGCGGTACCGCCCGACTTCCGGACGAGGAGACGGATCCGGGCCGAGACGATCGTTTCCGGACAGTGGCGTTCAAGGCGTGGACGCCGCGCGGCACCCGGAGGGCGGGACCGGACGCGGGACGGGACCCCGACTGCCCGGGGTCCCGCGTCTCGCGCCCGCTCCCGTGGCCGGTCAGGCGTTGGGGTCGAAAGCGATCCCGGACGGCTTCGCCGAGGCGAGGTGGGCCGCGAAGTTGGCGTCCTTGAGGCCGAAGTTGGCGCTTCCGAAGTCGTAGGCACTCAGCTTGTCGCGCAGGCCCGCCGGGTAGCCGTTCCAGCCGACCAGGGGCGGGTACTGCCAGGTGCCCTTGTGGTTCTCGGGCGGCTCGTCGTTGGCGTTGGCCAGCCGGAAGCAGTGCGTGCTGATGCCGTCCTTGTGATAGACGATCTTCGCGTGCGTGCCGTCGAAGCGCACCGCGGAGGCCGCGCTCACCGTGAACGAGCCGTGGTTGGACGTGGAGACGTACTGGACCTGGCTGTTCTGCACCCACACCACGACGTGTTCCCAGTCGTTGCGGTGCCCGCCGATGCTGCTGCCCGCCACGGCCTGGTCCTTCTCGAAGTACAGGCCGTACATGTAGGCGCACCAGCCGTTGTTGCACTTGGAGCGCGAGTAGCTGTTGGTGTTGTCGAGGTCCGAGGCGTCACGGCAGTCGCCGTTGAGGGCACCGGTCGGGTTGAGGCCGCCGTTGACGGTGCCGTCGGGGCCGATGGCGGGCGTCGGGTAGCAGCCGTCCGTGTCGTAGTCGAAGGCCGGCTGGAAGGTCCTCTCGGCGGCTTCGGCGTTGGCGGGCAGCGCCTGCGGTGGGGCGGCGAAGGCGACGGTGGGGAAGGCGACCACGAAGGCGGCGGCGCCGGCCAGGCCGGTGAGCCATCTCCTGCGGTGTGCCTTGAACGACGATGACGACACTGCGTCCTCCTCAGGTCCGGGCGCAGCCAGGCGGCTGTGGGGGGTAAGGGAGATCAGCTTCCCGGCTTTTCATGTCCGCGCCAAGATGGCGGAGGCGTCTCTTCGATTAAGGCAGCCCGAACAATGGCCTCGTGACGCGCCGTCAGACCAGGTCGTCCGGCAGCTCGGCCGCCGACTCCTCGGGAGCGAGGTCCGGCCGCAGCCGCAGCCAGGACGGCTGGCGCAGCATGCCCGCCCGGGTTCGGGTGCTGTAGCGGACCTCGCCGACCAGCCGGGGCAGCACCCAGTGGGCGCCCGCGACCGGCGGCACCGGGTCGAAGGGGCACACGTCCGTCGCGGCGGCCCGCAGCAGCGCGGCGAGGTGCTCCCGCTCGGGCTCGCTCCAGCCGGTGCCCACCCCGCCGACGTACCGCAGACGCCCCGAGGCGCGCTGTCCGACCAGCACGGCGCCCGGCAGGCCGGTCAGCCTTCCCTTCCCGGGCAGCCAGCCGCCCACGACGACGTCCTCGCTGCGCATGTTCCGGATCTTGATCCAGGCCCGGGAGCGCACCCCGGGTTCGTACGCCGAGTCCAGCCGCTTGCAGACCAGGCCCTCCAGCCCGTGCTCACGGGTGGCCCGCAGGGCCGCCTCGCCGTGGCCGACCAGGGCGCCCGGAGTCGACCAGTAGGGGCCGGTCAGGCCCAGTTCCTCCAGGAGCGCGCGCCGACGGGCGTAGGGGAGGGCGACGAGGGGTCGTCCTCCCAGGTGCATCACGTCGAACAGCACGAGGTGGACGGGCACGTCCGCGGCCCTGCGCGCCGCCCTGCCGGGCGACTGGACCAGGCCCATACGGGACTGCAGCAACTGGAAGTCGGCGCGCCCCCGTTCGTCCAGCGCCAGCACCTCCCCGTCCAGCACGGCGGGAGTCCGGCCGAGCGCGCGGCCCAGGGGCAGCAGTTCGGGGTAGGCGACGGTGACGACCTCCCCGGACCGGGCGCGCAGGACCACGCCGCCGTCCCCGGCGAGATAGACCACCACCCGCTGGCCGTCCTGCTTCGTCTCGTACGCCCAGCGGGCGTCCTGTGCGGCGGGCGGCAGCGTGCCGGGCGTCGCGAGCATGGGCGGGATCAACGGGAGGCTCACGGGTCAGGTGTGGACACTCCCGCCCACCGCCACGCGCGCCGCTCGCCGGGTTCCCCTGAACGGCGCCGCCCACGTGCGGCACCCGGGCCGGGGCGAGGGGGCACCGGATCGTGCCCTCATCGGTACCCGGCGCCGACACCTGACGGCCGCCGGGCCTGCTCGGCGCGACCGCTTGACCAGCGGCACGCCGCGCACCGAGCCCGGGGCCGGCTGCCCCTCGGGAGTCCTCCGGCCGATGCCCGTCGCCGTCGCCACCGCCCCGACGCGGACCAGGAGCGCCGGGGACACCGATGGGGTTCGCCCCGACACCGATCGGGTTCGCCCGGACATCGACGCCCCGAACGCCGATCGGGACCTCCGGGCTTCGGCCGGGACCTCCGGGCTTCGGCCGGGACCTCCGGGTTTCGGTCGGGACCTCAGGGTTTCGGTCGGGACCTCAGGGTTTCGGCCGGGACCTCCGGGCTTCGGCCGGGACCTCCGGGCTTCGGCCGGGACCTCCGGGCTTCGGCCGGGACCTCCGGGCTTCGGTCGGGACCTCAGGGTTTCGGTCGGGACCTCAGGGTTTCGGTCGGGACCTCCGGGTTTCGGTCGGGACCTCCGGGTTTCGGTCGGGACCTCCGGGCTTCGGTCGGGACCTCCGGGCTTCGGTCGGGACCTCAGGATTTCGGTCGGGCCTACGGGCTTCGGTCGGAACCTTCCCGGGCCTCGATCGAGACATCCCCGAGGTCGATCGAGACATCCCCGAGGTCGGCCGGAACCTACCCGGGCTGTGACCGAGCCCCCGGGCTGTGACCGAGCCCCCGGGCTGTGACCGAGCCCCCGGGCCGTGACCGAGACCCGGCCCTCGGCCGACCCCCCAAACGCCGGCCGCCCCCCACATCTCGACCGAATCCGCCCCGCGCCCTCAGTTCGACGCGGGCGCGTTGGCCGCCGGTTCCCCTGCCGTGGGTGCCGGGGCCGACATCACGGCGGGGCGCTGCCGCGGGATGAAGGCGGCGATCGCGAAGGCGAGGAGCGCGGCGCCCGCGCCGATCGCCATGACCGTGCGGAACCCGTCCTTCGACGGCAGGGCGTAGCCGCCCAGCGTGATGGTCATCTGCGAGAGGATGACACCCGCGATGGCGCTGGCCACCGACGTACCGATGGACCGCATCAGGGTGTTGAGGCTGTTCGCGGCGGCCGTCTCGCTCGCGGGCACCGCCCCCATGATCAGGGCGGGCATCGAGCCGTACGTGAAGCCGATGCCGGCGCCGATGACGCAGGAGACCATCACCAGGTGCCAGACCTCGGACATCAGCACGATGTTCAGGCCGTACCCGCAGGCCACGATCACCGCGCCGATCATCAGCGTCACCTTGGGCCCCTTGGCCTTGGAGACCCCGGCGGAGACCGGGGCGGTCGCCATCATCACCAGGCCGGAGGGCGCCATCACCAGGCCGGCCGTCAGCAGCGACTTGCCCAGGCCGTAACCGGTCTGCACGGGGAGTTGGAGCAGCTGCGGAAGGACCAGGGACATCGCGAACATCGAGAAGCCGATCGCCACCGAGGCCAGGTTGGTGACCAGCACCTGACGGCGGGCGGTGGTGCGCAGGTCCACCAGCGGCTGCGTGGTGCGCATTTCGAAGGTGCCCCAGGCCAGCAGGACGAGGACGGCCGCGGCGAACAGGCCGAGCGTGGTGCCACCGGTCCAGCCCCAGTCGGCGCCCTTGGAAATCGCCAGCAGCAGACACACCAGGCCGGTCGCCATGCCGAGCGCGCCGACCAGGTCGAAGCGGCCACCGGTGCGCACCCGCGACTCCGGCACGAAGGCGACGACGAGCGCCAGGGCGATGGCGCCCATGGCGGCGGAGGCCCAGAACAGGACGTGCCAGTCGAAGTTGTCGGCGATCAGCGCGGCCGTCGGCAGACCGAGGGCGCCACCGACCCCGAGGGAGGCGCTCATCAGCGCGGTCGACCCGGCCAGCCGCTCGGCGGGCAGCTCGTCCCGCATGATGCTGATGCCCAGCGGGATCACGCCGGAGGCCAGGCCCTGCAGGGCCCGGCCGATGATCATCGGGACCAGTTCGTCACTGAGCGCGCAGGCCACCGAGCCGATCACCAGCATCACGACGCTGACCATCAGCATGCGGCGCTTGCCGTACATGTCACCGAGGCGGCCCACCACCGGGGTGGCCACCGCCGCCGCCAGCAGGGTCGCGGTCACCGCCCAGGCGGTGTCGGAGGCCGGCGCGTCCAGCAGCCGGGGGAGCTCCGGCACGATCGGGATCACCAGGGTCTGCATCAGCGCGACGACGATGCCGGCGAAGGCCAGCACCGCCACCACGGCGTTGGGTCTCGGCGCGGCGGTGCCCTCGGCGTCGGGGGACGGGGCAAGGGCGTCGGACATGGGTGGCCTCCGTAGGCGTGAGGGGAGAGAAGTGCGGAAGAATTAAATCAGCTGCTTGACTTAGCTTAGAGGCTGCGCCGGCCTGCGTAGGCTTCCGTCACCGGAAGACCGCTGCCCGGGGCGGCGGACCCGCGACGGTTCCAAGGGACTGGCCGGCGCGGGAGTGCCGTAAGTCGTCGTAAGTCCCGGTGCGGTGGTGATCATGGCGGGCAGGACGGTACGGGCCGAACAGGTCAGCGCGACACGGGAGCTGATCCTGACCGCCGCGGAACGGCTGTTCGCCGAACGCGGCGTCTACGCGGTGTCCAACCGTCAGGTCAGCGAGGCCGCCGGCCAGGGCAACAACGCGGCCGTCGGCTATCACTTCGGCACCAAGACGGACCTGGTCCGGGCGATCATCCGCAAGCACGCCGCGCGGATCGAGGAGATCCGTGCCCGGCTGCTGGCCGCCGTCGGAGACTCCACCGACGTGCGCGACTGGGTGGACTGCCTGGTGCGTCCGGTGCCCGAACACCTCGCGGCGCTGGGTAGCCCCACCTGGTACGCGCGGTTCTGCGCGCAGGTGATGACCGACCCGGCGCTGAGGCGGCTCATGGCGGAGGAGTCCCTCTCCTCGCCGTCCCTGCGGCAGATCGTCGAGGGGGTCAGGCGCTGCCTGCCCGACATGCCGGACGAAGTGCGGGTGGAACGCGGCGACATGGTCCGTCATCTCATCGTGCACGTCGCCGCCGAGCGGGAACGCGCCCTGGCCGAGAACACCCCCACCCCCCGGACCAGTTGGCACGACGCCGCCACCGGGCTCGTGGACGCGGTCGTCGGGATGTGGCTGGCACCGGTCACGCGCGGCAGGGAAATTACTTGAGTTAGGCAAGCAGCGGGGTAGGGTGAGCGCATGTACGGCAGCACCCGTGAGAAACCGGCGCCGGCCCGCGGGGCCGGGCAGCACCTCCTGCTGGTCGTCGACGAGCCGGACCTCACCGAACTGCTCTCCACCACCCTCGAACTGGCGGGCTATCGGATCTCCGTGGCCGGCAGCGGGGCCGAGGCGCTGGCGCGGCTCGCCGAGCGCCGGTTCGACCTGCTGGTGGTCGACGCGAACCTCCCGGACATGGAGAGCCTCGGCCGCGACCGGCCGACCGTCGCCGACCGCCCTCCGGTACTCCTGCTGACCGGGTACGAGTCCCTGGACAGCCTGGTGCCCGAACTCGGCCTGGGGGAGCGGGACTACGTCACCAAGCCCTTCCGGCTGGCCGAGGTCCTCGCGCGGGTCCAGGTCCTGCTGCGCGGTCCGGGTACCCGGCGGGCCCGGGGCGACGCGCTGAGCTACCGCGACCTGGTCCTCGACGGCACCCTGTGCGAGGCGCGGCGCGGCACGCGGGCGCTCGATCTCACGCCGGCCGAGTACCGGCTGCTGCGCCATCTCCTGGTCAACGCGCACCGGGTGCTGTCCAAGGAGCAGATCGGCCGCTACGTCTGGGGCGACCACCGCGGCGACAACGCCATCGAGCAACTCGTCTCCCGGCTGCGCCGCAAGGTGGACCGGGACGCGCCCGTGCTGATCCACACCCGCCGGGGCTTCGGCTACTGGCTGGGGGGTGCCGACACCGAGTCCTGACCGTGGGAGAGCAAACACGCCGACGGTGGCCGTCGGCGTTCCCCGGCGAACCTCCGAGCGCGGGTGCGGGGGCCAGGCGCCCCGATGTCTCACGATGACAACTTCCGTAATTCTCAGGCGGATTGACCTGTCCTGAACTCAACTGTGATCTGAGTCACGTCAGCTTTCTGTCAGGAAACTGACCGGTGGGCGTCAGCCCCCTCTGTTTGCATGTGCTCATCGAGGCCTCGACCCCTTCACCCCGGCACTCCGCCCGTCGAGCGGAGCCCTCCCCCACACCGAGGAGAACCATGGCCGACACCCTGACCGGCAGCGCCCCCGACGCGGCCGCACCGGTTCCCGAGTTCCCGATGGCCAGGGCGGCGGGCTGTCCCTTCGACCCGCCCCCGGCCCTCCAGGCCCGGCAGGACGAGGGCCGGCTCGTGAAGGTCCGCCTCTGGGACGGCAGTACGCCCTGGCTGGTGACCCGCTACGAGGACCAGCGCGCCCTGCTCCTCGACCCCCGCGTCAGCGCCGACATCACCAGCCCCGGATATCCGCTCCAGGCGCCGAACAACGGCAAGAACAACATCAGCTTCATCCTCATGGACGATCCCGAGCACGCCCGCCTGCGGCGCATGGTGACCGCGCCGTTCGCCGTGAAGAAGGTCGAGGCGCTGCGGCCCGGCGTGCAGCGGATCGTGGACGACCTGATCGACGACATGCTCGCCGCGGGCGGCCCCCTCGACCTGGTCGAGGCGTTCGCCCTGCCGGTGCCCTCGCTGGTGATCTGTCAGTTGCTCGGAGTGCCGTACGCGGACCACTACTTCTTCCAGGAGAACAGCAAGACCCTGATCAAGCGGGACGCGGCCATGGAGGACCGGACGGCCGCCCATGGACGGCTGATCGGCTACCTCGACGACCTCATGGGCCGGAAGATGACCGAACCCGGCGACGACCTGCTCTCCGGGCTCGTGGCCCGCGTCGAGGCGGGCGAGCTGACCCGGCAGGACGCCGCCCAGATGGGCGTGCTGCTGCTCCTGGCCGGCCACGAGACCACCGCCAACATGATCGCGCTCGGCACCCTGGCCCTGCTCGAGAACCCGGACCAGCTCGCCCTGTTGCGCGACAGCGACGACCCCCGGCTGGTCGCCTCCGCGGTCGAGGAACTGCTGCGCTACCTCAACATCGTGCACGGCGGTCGGCGCCGGGCGGCCCTGGAGGACATCGAGATCGCCGGAGAAGTGATCCGGGCCGGCGAGGGCATGATCATGCCCAACGACATCGCCAACCGCGACCCCGACGCCTTCCCGGACCCCGACCGGCTGGACATCACGCGTGACGCCCGTCGGCACGTCGCCTTCGGCTTCGGCGTCCACCAGTGCCTCGGCCAGCCGCTGGCCCGCATGGAGCTCCAGGTCGTCTACAGCACCCTCTACCGCCGCATCCCGACCCTGCGGCTCGCCGCCGAGGTGGACAGCCTGCCGTTCAAGCACGACGGCTCGGTCTACGGCGTCTACTCCCTCCCCGTCACCTGGTGACCTCGCGGCCTCGCGCCGACGGCCGGCGCCGGGCGCACCCCGATTCCCCCCACCGAGAACGAACGAGGTACAGATCATGCGTGTGGAACTGGACGAGCCGAAGTGCGTCGCGTCGGGCCAGTGTGTGATGGCCGCCCCCGAGGTCTTCGACCAGCGGGACGAGGACGGCATCGCCTTCGTGCTGGACGAGAAGCCCCCGGCGGACCTGCTCGACGACGTGCGTGAGGCCGTGGCGATCTGCCCGGCCGCCGCCATCCGGCTGGTGGATCGGTGAGGCGGATCGTCGTCGTCGGCGCCTCCGCCGCCGGACTCGCGGCGGCCGAGACCCTCCGCCGCGAGGGCTACGAGGGCACGCTCACCCTCATCGGCGACGAGCCCCTGGCTCCCTACGACCGCCCGCCGCTGTCCAAGCAACTCCTGGCCGCGGAGTGGGAGCCGGGCCGGCTGGCCCTGCGCGCGCCGGACGACCTGACCGCGCTCGGCCTCGACCTGCGCCTCGGCGTGGCCGCGGCCGGGCTCCGACTCGCCGACCGAACGGTGGAGTTGGCCGACGGCTCCGAAGTGCCCTACAGCGGGCTGATCGTGGCCACCGGTGTCCGGCCGCGCCGGCTGCCCGGCGAGGGCGCCCATGTGCTGCGCACCCTCGACGACGCCCTGACGCTGCGGGAGCGGCTCACACCGGGACGGCACCTGGTCGTGGTGGGCGCCGGCTTCCTCGGCGCGGAGGCCGCCGCCGTCGCCTGGCGCCTCGGTGCCCGGGTGACCCTCCTCGAACCCGCCCCGGTGCCGATGGCCCACGCCGTCGGCACCGAGGTCGGCGCGGTGCTGACCCGGGCCCATCTGGAGCGGGGAGTGGACCTGCGCTGCGGGGTCACCGTGACCGAGGTGACCGAGGGCGGGGTGCGGCTCGCCGACGGCGAACTGATCGAGGCCGACGAGGTGCTGGTCGCCATCGGCTCGCTGCCGAACACCGAGTGGCTGGACGGCAGCGGCCTCGCTCTGGGCGACGGGGTCGTCTGCGACGAGTACTGCGAGGCCGCGCGGAAGGTCTATGCGGCCGGTGACGTCGCCCGCTGGCACAACCGGCTGTTCGGCACCTCCATGCGCGTCGAGCACCGCACCAACGCCGCCGAGCAGGGCATGGCCGCGGCCCGCAACCTGCTCCGCCCCGATGCGCGCAAGCCGTTCGCGCCGGTGCCGTACTTCTGGTCCGACCAGTACGACATGAAGATCCAGGCGTACGGCTTCCTGCGTGGCCACGACGAGGTCGCCGTGGTGGACGGCGACCTGGCCGAGCGCCGGTTCGTCGCCCTGTACCGCACCGGCGACCGGGTGAGCGGCGCCCTCGCGGTCGGGATGCCGCCCAAGGCGATCCGGCTGTGGCGGCAGGCCGTCGCGACCGCAGCGGTGTGGCGCGAGACCGTGCGCGCGGAGGTCTCCGCGACCGAGGCATGACCACGGGCCGCCGGGTGAGGGGCGGCGGCCGGCACGGTTCACGGGCAGTACCACTCCGCGTCGCGGCCGTGATCGCGGACAGCCCACGCAACTTACTTGAGTTACGCAACAAGATGGTAAAGTGGCTCCCATGTCCACACAGCCGCTCCCCGACGTCCCCGCGTCCCCGGAAGTCACCGAGATCGAGCGGGCGCTCACCCGCATCACCTACCTGAGCACACGCGCCCGGCAGCACGAACGGCTCATGGCCCTGGCCGGCGTGCCGCTGGACCGTGCCGCGGTGGCGCTGCTGCGCCAGGTCGCCGACTCCGACCCGCTGCGGCCGGGGGAGCTGGCCGCACGCCTGGGCGTGGAGGCCTCCCACGTCACGCGCACCGTGCAGCAACTGCAGAAGTCGGGGTACGTCACCCGCGTCCCCGACCCGCAGGACCGCCGCGCCCAGCGCATCCAGCTCACCGGAACCGGCCGACAGGCCATCGACCGTATCCGGGACGCGGGCGCCCGCGGGATGCAGCTGGCCCTGGCCGACTGGTCACCCGAGGAACTGCGGCAGCTCGCCACGCTCTTCCACCGCATGGTCGACGACTTCCTGTCCCATGCCGTCGACGACGAGACCGCGCCCGTGCCGGTGGAACCGGCCGGCACCGCCTGAACCAGCGGCCTCCTCACCCGCTCCCCGGCAGGCGTCCCCGCCCGCACACCCGCCGTTCCCCGGCCGGCAGGGGCCCGGCGGGTTCCTTCGTCCGACCGCCGAGTAATGTCCGCGGCAGGTCATCTGAGGAGGAACCGTGCCCCGGTCCGAACGCTCGCCCCTGCTGCTCGCCGGCCTGCTGGCCGCAGCGGGTGTCACGCACTTCGCCGCTCCACGCCCCTACGACGCGATGGTCCCGAGCGGTCTCCCGGGCTCGGCCAGGGCCTGGACGTACGCGAGCGGTGTCGCCGAAGTGGCGCTGGCCGCGGGGGTGGCCCTGCCGCGTACCCGGCGCAGGGCCGCGCTGGTCGCGGCCGCGTTCTTCGTCGGGGTGTTCCCCGCCAACGTCAAGATGGCCATGGAGTGGCGGCACCGCCCCGCCCCCCTGAAGGCAGCGGCCCTCGGCCGGCTGCCCCTGCAGGTGCCCCTCGTCCTGTGGGCGCGCAGTGTCGGCGCGAGCGCGGAGGGACGGTCATGACCGCGCGCACGGAGGTGGGCGACAAGATCGAGGACTTCACGCTGCCCGACGAGACCGGCACACCGCGCAGCCTCACCGGACTGCTCGCCGACGGACCCGTCGTGCTGTTCTTCTACCCCGCGGCCCTCACTCACGGCTGCACGGCGGAGGCCTGCCACTTCCGTGACCTGGCCGCCGAGTTCGCCGCCGTCGGAGCCCGGCCCGTCGGCATCAGCGGCGACGCCGTCGAACGCCAACAGGAGTTCGCCGGGCAGCACAACCTCGGCATGCCGCTGCTGTCCGACGTCGACGGGACGGTCCGGGAGCGGTTCGGTGTGAAGCGGGGCTTCTCCCTCGCGCCCACCAAGCGGACCACCTTCGTCATCGCCGAGGACCGGACGGTTCTGGAGATCGTGCGCAGCGAACTGCGGATGAACACCCACGCCGACCGCGCTCTCGAAGCACTGCGCGCCCACCGGAGGTGACGCGGAGCCCTGGTCGCCGCAGCGCGCTTGATGCGGTGTGACAAAGGGACCATCCTGGACGACATGGAGCACGTCTGCGCTGCGGCGACCACGGATGCCCAGGGCATCGTGACGGGGTGGAGCGAGGGTGCCCGGCGGCTGACGGGACACACGGCCGAGGAGGCCGTGGGGCGCGCGGCGCGGGAACTGCTCGCCGAGGACCCGCCGGACAGCGCTGTGACGGAGCTGGCGGGCACCGTCGCCCTCCGGCACCGGGACGGCAGCTGCGTGACCGTCGCCCTGCTGGCCCAGCCCGTGCTCGGTGCGGACGGCGCACCGAACGGCTATGTGATCACCGAGCAGCCCGGCGGGCGGGAGCCCACCCTCGCCGGGCAGGCCTTCGAACAGGCGTCGGTGTCGATGTCGGTCTTCGACACGCAGCAGCGCTATCTGCGCCTCAACGACACGGCCTGCCGGGTGATGGGGGTATCGGAGGAGACCCTGCTCGGCCGGCACTTCCCGGAGTCCGTGGAGCACGCCGAGTACAGCCGCGGCTTCCACAGCAATCTGCGTCAGGTGGCCGCGACGGGCAGGCCGGTCCGCTACGAGAGCTACACCGCAGCGCCCGCACTCAACCGGGAGCACGCCTGGACCACCGAGATGTGGCCCCTGCGGGACGCCTCCGGTGAGGTGACCGCAGTCGCCCTCACGGCCCTCGACAGCACCGAGCAGTACTGGGCCCGACAGCGGCTGGCCCTGCTCAACGAGGCGGCCGCCGCCATCGGCACCACCCTCGACGTGGTGCGCACCGCCGAGGAACTGGTCGAACTCCTCGTCCCGCGGTACGCCGACTTCGTCAGCGTGGACCTCCTGGAGTGGGTCCTCGGGGCGGACGAGCCACCTACGGCCCTGAACGGCGAGATCGCCCTGTGCAGGGTCGCCCACGGTTCCCGCACCGAGGGCACTCCGGAGGCGGCCGTGCGCCTGGGCGAGACGGAGGTCTACCCCGCCTACTTGCCGCCCGCGAGAGCGCTGCGGCTGCACCGGGCGGTCGTCAGCCAGGCCGGCGAGCCCGCCTTCATGCGCTGGGTCGCGGGACGCAACGCCCGGGAACCCGTGGGCCGCCCTCACCGCGAGGGCGCCCACTCGATGGTGGCGGTGCCGCTGCTGGCCCGCGGCACCACGCTCGGCGCCGCGGTGGCCATCCGCATCGCCCACCCGGACGACTTCGGCGACGACGACGCCGTCCTGGCCGAGGAACTCGCCAGCCGCGCCGCCGTGTGCATCGACAACGCCCGCCGCTTCGCCCGCGAACGCAGCACCGCGCTGGCCCTCCAGCACAGCCTGCTGCCCCGCGGCCTGCCCGGACAGGCAGCGGTCGAGGTCGCCCACCGCTATCTGCCCTCCGGCTCACTGGCCGGCATCGGCGGCGACTGGTTCGACGTCATCCCCCTCTCCGGCAGCCGGGTCGCCCTGGTCGTCGGTGACGTCGTCGGACACGGCATCCCGTCCTCGGCGACCATGGGCCGCCTGTGCACGGCCGTGCGCACCCTCGCCGATGTTGACCTGCCGCCGGACGAACTGCTCACCCACCTCGACGACCTGGTCACCCACCTCGCCTCCGACGACCGCGAGGAGGAGGCCGCGGAGCTCGGCGCCACCTGCCTCTACTCCGTCTACGATCCGGTCTCCCGCCGTCTCACCCTGGCCTCCGCCGGTCACCCGCCGCCCGCGCTGGTGCTGCCCGACGGCACGGCGAGCCTGGTCCCGCTCGCCGCCGGCCCGCCGCTCGGGGTCGGCGGCCTGCCTTTCGAGGCGACGGAGCTGGAACTGCCCGAGGGCGCTGTCGTCGCGCTGTACACGGACGGACTCATCGAGGACCGCGACCGCGACGTCGACCACGCCACCGAGGAACTGTGCCGAGCCCTGACCGCCCGCACCGACACCCTCGACGCCCTGTGCGACACGGTCCTGAAGGCCGTACTGCCGGAGGAGCCCGGCGACGACGTGGCCCTGCTGCTCGCCCGAACCCGGGCGTTGGGCGGGGACCGCGTCGCCACCTGGGACGTCACCCCGGACCCCGCCCAGGTGGCCGCCACCCGGCAGGCCGCGACCGAGCAACTGACCGCGTGGGGACTGGACGAGACGGCCTTCGTCACCGAACTCGTCGTCAGCGAACTGGTCACCAACGCGATCCGCTACGGCGAACCGCCCATCCAGCTGCGGCTGATCCGCGACCAGACCCTCATCTGCGAGGTCGCCGACGGCAGTTCCACCTCACCGCACCTGCGCCGGGCGCACGCCTTCGACGAGGGAGGCCGCGGCCTGCTCCTGGTCGCCCAGCTCACCCAGCGCTGGGGCAGCCGGCAGACCGGCAGCGGAAAGACGATCTGGGCCGAGCAGTCCCTGACGCCGGAGCTCTGACCGCTCAGACGGAGGTGGCCGCCCGCTCCCGCACCACCTCGCGCGGCTTCCTGTCGTCCCGCGGGCCCAGGAACCACGGATCCCTCAGCATCCCGTCGCGCAACTCGGCGCCGCCCGCGTTGCTATGGGGCGTCAGACGGAGCGGGGAGCGAGCGGCGAGCGCGCGCCGCGGCAGGGACTCGCGGGTTCGCAGCGGCAGCCGGGTGAGGTCCTGGCCCTCCAGCCGCACCATGTCGAAGACGTAGTACGTCACCGCGACCCCGCTCGCCTCGACGGCCTGCCGACGGGTCAGCCCCATGTCGGTAGTCCCGCAGCCGGTCACGCTCACCCACCTGCGACTCCTTCCCGAGCGCCGGGCCGCCCCGTCCCACGGGCCCCGGGCACCCCGCCGCGCGGTCAGAACTCCTCGTGGGTCTCCGGGTCCCCGCCGACGCGCCGGTGGGGGCGGTCCGCGATCGCCGCCACCTCGGCGGGGCTCAGCTCGAAGCCGAAGACGTCCAGGTTCCGGCGCTGCCGCTCGGGGTCCGCCGACTTCGGGATGGGGACCGCGCCGAGCTGGATGTGCCAGCGCAGGATGACCTGCCCGGGGGTCACGCCGTGGGCCTCGGCGGCGGTGACCACGGCGGGGTCGTCGAGCAGTGCCGTGCCCCGGCCCAGCGGGCTCCAGCTCTCGGTCACGATGCCCTTGCCGGCGTGGAAGGCGCGCAGCTCCTCCTGCGGGAAGAAGGGGTGCAGCTCGATCTGGTTGACGGAGGGCAGCACGCCGGTCTCCTTCTCGAGCCGCTCGATGTGCCCGACGGTGAAGTTGGAGACGCCGATCGAGCGGACGAGGCCCTCCTCGCGGAGCCTGATCATGGCCTTCCAGGAGTCGACGTACTTGTCCACGCGGGGGAGCGGCCAGTGGATCAGGTACAGGTCCACGTAGTCGAGGCCGAGGCGGGCACGGGACTCCTCGAAGGAGGCGAGTGTCTCGTCATAGCCGTGGTGCCTGCCGGGGAGCTTGGTCGTCACCACGATGTCCTCGCGGGGCACCGGACCGCCGGCCACACCGCGGCCGACTCCGGTCTCGTTGCGATAGTTCGTCGCCGTGTCGACGAGGCGGTAGCCCGTCTGAAGGGCCTCGCGTACCGCCTGTTCCGCCAGCGTGTCGTCCATCGGCCAGGTGCCCAGACCGAGGGCGGGGATCGTCGTGCCGTCGTTGAGCGTGTGCGTCGGAATGCTGCTCACTGCCGGACCTTCCCTTGACTGTGTCGTACACCCAGCCTCTCCGACAGGGCGCGAGGCGATCAACCGGACGGGCGGGCGCGGGCGGCGCTCACATGACCGTACGACGCCCTGTCGCCTCGTACGGCAGACGCTGTCACGATCTTCAGGGAACCGGCCCGGACCGGCCGGTGCGGACGGACGGATCATCGGAGCGCGTATGACGACGGACAGGGCCCCTGCGGACCGCTTTGACGAGGCCCAGGAGATGGACTTCGACGAGGCCCAGGGGATGGAGGTGAACCCGGTCGCCGGGCACATCGGCGCCGAGATCAGCGGCGTCGACCTCGCCGGCGGCCTCGACGACGCCGCGGTCGCCGCGATCCGGGCGGCCGTGCTGCGCTGGAAGGTGGTGTTCTTCCGGGGGCAGCGGCTCGATCACGCCGGGCAGGTGGCGTTCGCCCGCCGCTTCGGCGAACCGGTGGTGCCGCGCAGGCGCGGCAGCGCCTCCCCGCCCGGCTTCCCGGAGATCGAGACGACCGCCGACCGGCTGGAGCTGGGCGGCAGGTTCGGCATGGAGCACGACGAATGGCTGCGGCGCCGGCGGCACACCCTGCTGCGCGGCTGGCACTGCGACCACGGCGCCCGGATAGACCCGCCCGCCGCGACGATCCTGCGCGCCGAGACCGTCCCGCCGTACGGAGGCGACACCACCTGGTCGAATCTGGCGGCCGCCTACGCCGGACTGTCCGCCCCGGTACGGGAGTTCGTGGACGGCCTCCGGGCCGAGCACCGGCTAGGGGTCGGCTACCAGCCGCGGCCCGGCGACGACGCGTACGTCCGCCATCTGCTGGACCACCAGGTCGCCTCCCTGCACCCGCTGGTACGGGTCCACCCGGAGACGGGCGAGCGGATCCTGTACGTCAACGGCTACTACGTCGAACAGATCGCCGGCCTCTCCCGCCCGGAGAGCGGCGCGATCCTGGAGATGCTGCTGGAGCAGGCGACCCGGCCCGAGTACACGGTCCGCTTCCGCTGGGAGCCGGGCAGCGTCGCCTTCTGGGACAACCGGGCCACCATCCACCTCGCGCCGGCCGACAACGCCCACCTCGGCTTCCCCCGGACCATGCACCGGGTGATGCTCACCGGGGACGTACCGGTCGGCGTGGACGGCAGTCCGTCGGAACCGGTCGTGGGGACCGAGCCCGGCCGCTGGTGAGCTCAGGCGGACGCTCGCCAGCCCAGCGCGGGGCCGAGTTTCGTGGCCATGTCGGTGAGGATCTGCACGTAGTCCTCGTGCTCGAAGGTGAACGGCAGCGCGAACGCCACCTCGTCGACCTCGCGGAACGCGGCGTGCGCGTGCAGGCGCTCGGCGATCTCGTCCGAGGTGCCGACGATGTCGGGGGCGAACATCAGCCGGGCCGGTCCCTGCGGGGCGGCGGTACGGGGGGTGCGCTTGGCCGCGTACTCCTCGTACTTCGTGCGCTGTTCCGGCGAGGCGGAGTCGGTGGGGATGACGACAAGGCCCTGGGAGACGCGGGCGGCCTCGCCGTCGGGGTGGGCGGCGCGGAAGGCACGGACGTGGGACAGCTGGATCTCGGCGAAGTCCGGCGTCCCCTCGGTCTCTTCCGCCTTGACGACGCTGCTGACCAGGAAGTTCATGCCGTGCTCACCGGCCCAGCGCGCCGAACCGAGACTGCCGCCGCCGTACCACAGGCGGCGGCCCAGACCGGGGGAGTGGGGCTGCACCCGGTCGGAGAAGACCTCGAAGCCCTCGGTGCCGCTGAACTCGGTGGCCGGCTCGCCCCGCACGAAGTCCAGCAGCCGCCGTACCCGCTCGTAGCTGAAGTCCTCGGCGTCCGCCGTGTCCGGGTACAGCGCGTCCTTGACCTCGGCGTAGCGCATCGGCGGGCCCACGCTCACCCCCGGGTTGAGGCGGCCGCCGGACAGCAGGTCGACGGTCGCCAGGTCCTCGGCCAGACGCAGCGGGTTCTCCCAGCCCAGCGGGATCACCGCGGTGCCGAGCTCGATCCGGCTGGTGCGCTGCGAGGCCGCCGCCAGGACCGCGACGGGGGACGAGATGCCGTACTGCAGATGACGGTGGCGCAGCCACGCGCTGTCGAAGCCCAGCCGCTCGCCCAGTTCGATGATCTCCAGCGTGGACTCGTGGCCCCGGCGCGGATCCGCCTCGTCGAACAGGCCGATGGTCAGGAAGCCGAGCTTGCGCAACGGGCGTGAGGTGGGCGGCACAGGGCTCCTCCGGCGTTCTTCGATCATGGCGTACGACAGTGCCAACCGGACCGGGCCGCGAAGTGTTCCCCCCTGTTCCACCCGGCCCGGTCAGGTCAGGTCAGGTCAGCGGAATGATCACCTCGTCCTCCACCGGCGGGTCGATCTCCTGGGCGAGGTTTCCGGTGGCGGCGTAGCAGCGCAGCCGGATCTGCCGGGGGGTGACGTCCAGGCGCAGGAAACACTTGAAGAACGGTGGGCTGTACGTCGCCGAGCTCGGCGAGAACAGCTGTGTGTAGATCTTGCGGACCGGGAGGCGGAACCGCGAGGTGCGGTCGGGGCGGCCGCCGGCGCCCAGGAGAGTGGCCACCAGCCGGGTGCGCGGGGTGACCCGGGTGGCCGCGCCGGGGGCGCGGGTCGGCGGGATGCCGAGCCGTTCGGCGATCACGGCCGTCGCTTCCGCCTCGGTGAGGGTGAAGAAGCGGCGCAGACGCAGCCTGCGGCCGTAGAGCCTGCTGTAGAAGGCGAGGGAGTCGCCGCGCAGCGGGTAGCAGCGGAAGTCCTTCTCGGTGACGTCGGCGACCGAGACGCGGGGGATGGTGTGGGTGGCGTGCATGAACGCGCCGCCGCCGCCCGAGACGACGTACTGGAGGGTGCGGCCGTCCACCCGGACCGGATAGCGCTGGTAGTTGTGGATGTCGCCGCCTATCGCGGCCACGTAGTGGTGGCCGGGGTCGCGGACGATGTCGTCGACCGTGCCGCCGCCCTCTATCGGGCAGGGGTGGTGCTCGCCGTCCACGTACAGCGGCGAGCCGGTGATGAGGATCTTCGGGCGGGAGCCCCGGGAGACCTCGCGGAGCCAGGCGCCCTGCTTGGCGTCGAGGGTGCCCAGCAGTCCCGTGTCGATCCCTATGATCCGCACCGGTCCGGCGTCCACGGCCCAGTACGGGCCTGGCTGGACGGCCTGTTGGGCCGGCGCGGCACGCAACCGGCGGGCCTCGTCGAGACGTTGGCCGTCGTGCGGGTGCGGCCGGTGCCACAGCAGGGAGCGCAGCCAGGCCCGGCTGAGCGGGCGCGGCGCGGGATCGGGGGCCGGCGGCGGGGTGTCGTCGCAGAAGACGCGCATGAACGCGCCGAGGTCCTCGTACCAGTCGTGGTTGCCGGGTATCGCGTAGATCGGCGCCCGGTAGTCCTGGTAAGGGCGGAAGAACTTGTTGGCGTAGTCGTCGGCGCTTCCCACCGGGTAGATCACGTCACTGGCGATCACGGCGAACCGAGTGTCCTGACCGACTTTCAGAAACCCTGGTACGACCGCGTATTGGGGGTCGTCGCCTTCGCCGGTGTCGCCGACGACCATGAAGGAGAAGGCGTCCGGGTCGTCGCGCCGGATCACCTTGTCGACGGGTGCTCCGGCCGCCGCCCGCTGCGCCACCCACCGGCTGCGGGTACGGCCCGTGGGGTCCCCCAACCAGGACGCCAGCACGCCGTTGCGGGCGGCCCACAGCGTCTTCGGATTCAGCCAGGAGATCTTCTCGACTTTGGACGGCATCAGCCGCTGGTACCGGCCGCGTTCCGCGGTGCCCCAGCCGGCGCCTTCGGCGGTATCGCGTGAGGAGTCAGACACCGGTGCACCGTAACAATGATCTAGAACGGGCCAGGAGGTGGGGCTCCCCGGGCTGTGCCGCACCGGCTCGGCGGTCGGCTGCCGTCCCCGCCGACGGCGTGCCGGACCTGGCGCTTACCGTCCCCGCCTGCGAGCAGCTGTCAGGAGGGAGCCGAGCCGGGCCCCGGACGGGGGACCGGACGGGGTGTCGGCCCCGGTCCTGCGGCTCGGGGCACCCCGGCTCGCCTCGCCGTCGCCCAGGACCAGCAGGGGGTCGAACATCACGACCACGCCCGCCAGCACCAGGAAGATGACTGGCCCCAGCAGCATGGGCAGCAGCAGGGAGGTGGGCGAGTCGCCCGCCCAGGTACCACTGCCGCTGTCGTGCACGTGCACGCTGACGGCGGCTATCCCCGTGTAGTGCATCCCGGACACGGCCACGCCCATGATCAGACTCGCCCCGAGGCTCGTCAGGAAGCCGCGGATGGTGACCGCCGCCCACAGGGCCGCGGTGGCCGCGACGATCGCGATCACCACGGAGAGCGCGACGACCAACGGGTCGTAGCGGAAGTCCCCGTTCAGGTGCATCGCCGCCATGCCCAGGTAGTGCATCGCGGCGATACCGAGACCGGTGATCACGCCCGCGACGCCCAGGGTGGTGCGGTTCGCGCCGCGCCGGCCGACGGTGAACACGCCGATGCCGACGACGACGATCGCCACGGCGAGGCTGAGCAGCGTGAGCGTCACGTCGTAGCGGATCCGGGTCTCCTCGACCTGGAAACCGATCATCCCGATGAAGTGCATCGTCCAGATGCCGCAGCCGATCGAAGCGGCGCCCAGCGCCAGCCACCCGGCCTTGAACGACTGGTTGTCCAGCAGGGTGCGGACGATGCACCGCAGCCCCAGGGCCCCACCCAGACAGGCCATCACATACGCCGCGACGGGGGTGACCGCCCCATAGCGGAACCCGTCAACCGTGCCTTGCATAGCGAACTCCCCCGGAATCACGGCTGTTTGTCGGGGAAGGTCTACGGGGCTGACACGAGTAAAGCAAGGGCTTACCGCTGGTACGAGGTGAACTGTTGATCAGTGGGGATCGACTCCGGTCACTCACCGATGAGTTTCAGCCACGCACTCTCTTCGGCGTGTTCGGTGTGGCACGCTGCTGCGGCATACGCTCCGACGCCGCGTCAGAAAGCGCTTCGGCGGCGGAACGCGCCCGGCGCCGAACACGCGCCGACGAGAGTCGGAGCGTGCGCGTCAGAACGTGCGCTTCAGGAGGTCCAGCAGAGCCGCCCAGTGGCGTTCGTCGCCCTCGCGGTCGTACGCGGAGGTGTCGGCCTGCGTGTAACCGTGATGCGCGCCGCTGTAGACCTCGCAGGTGTGGCGGACACCGGCCGTGGTGAGGGCGTCCTCCAGGCGCTCGATCTGCTCGGCGGGCAGCGACGGGTCCTGGTCGGCGTGCCCGAAGTACAGCTCGGCGGTGACGCGGCCGGCCACCAGATGCGGACTGTCCGGGGCGTCGGTCGCGAGGCGCCCGCCGTGGAAGCCGGCCGCCGCGGCGACCCGCTCGGGGTAGGTGCCCGCGGTGAGCAGGGCGAGCCGCGCGCCCATGCAGTAGCCGGTGAGGGCGACCGGACCGTCGGCGGTCGCCGGGGAGCCGGCGAGCTGTCGCAGATAGGCGTCGGCGTCCCGCATCGCGAGCTCGGGAGTCAACGACTGCATGATCGGGCCGATCCGCTCGAAGATCTCCGGACGCGCGCCCGGATCGATGAACTCCGGCAGTTCGACCACGGGCGCCCGGCCGTGCCGGTAGAACACGTTCGGCACCAGGACCGTGTAACCGGCCCCCGCCAGCCGGTCCGCCATCGACCTCAGCTGCGGGCGCAGTCCGAAGGCGTCCATGTAGAGCAGCACCCCCGGACGTGGCTGCCCGTCAGCGGGGTGGGCCAGGTAGGCGTCCGCGGTGCCGTCCTCGGTGGGGATGTCGACAGCGGTTCCCTGTACAGCGGTCATGTCGGGGCTGCCTCTCTGCGGGAGGGGGAGTCGGCGTGGGCACGCGGGCCCTGCCCGCGAGGGGAGAGGGCCCGGCCCGATCATGGTGGCACGTGACCCCCGGCCCGCCGCGCGCGCCCCCGGAAACATCGGCAGAACCGCGACCCGGACCCCTACTCGAACCGCGACGCGTCGCCCGCGCCCTTGCGGATGATCTCGGCCTCGCCGCCGGAGAAGTCGATCACCGTGGTCGGCTCGGTGCCGCAGTCGCCGGAGTCGACCACCGCGTCCAGGACGTGGTCGAGCCGGTCCTTGATCTCCCAGCCCTGGGTCATCGGCTCCTCCTCGTCGGGCAGCAGCAGTGTGCTCGACAGCAGCGGCTCGCCGAGCTCGGTGAGAAGCGCCTGGGTGACGACGTGGTCGGGGATGCGGACGCCGACGGTCTTCTTCTTGGGGTGCTGGAGCATCCGCGGCACCTCCTTCGTCGCGGGCAGGATGAAGGTGTAGCTGCCCGGGGTCGACGCCTTGATCGCGCGGAACACGTCGTTGTCGACCCGTACGAACTGGCCGAGCTGCGCGAAGTCCTGGCACACGAGGGTGAAGTGGTGCCGGTCGTCCAGCCGGCGGATGGTCCGGATCCGGTCGATGCCGTCACGGCTGCCGAGCCGGCAGCCCAGGGCGTAGCAGGAGTCCGTCGGGTAAGCGATGAGCGCGCCGGAGCGGACGCTGTCGGCGACCTGGGAGATGGTGCGCGGCTGAGGGTTGTCGGGGTGCACGTCGAAGTACTTCGCCATCTGGCGAGCTTATGCCGTACGCGGGCGTCCGGCGGCATGGCCCCGCGCGGGGCCTGGCCGGAGGCGTACGGCACGGGGGGTGGGCCGGTGCTTGGCGGATGCGGATCCGGTGTTCGCCGGGTCTGCCGACTGCCGGCTGTGCGGGACTGTGGTCGCCCGGAAGACGGTGACGCTTGTGCGGTGCCCGGGCGTCCGGCGGCATGGCCCCGCGCGGGGCCTGGCCGGAGGCGTACGGCACGGGGGGTGGGCCGGTGCTTCGCGGATGCGGATCCGGTGTTCGGCGGCCTACTGACTGCCGGCTGCGCCGGACGGTGCAGCCGGGAACGCGGCGACGAACGCGGCGACCTCGGGGCGGGTGTCGTTCGCCCGCCAGACCAGGGCCAGTTCGGCCGGGGCGAGATCGCGGACGGGGCGGTGGACCACGTCGGGGCGCTGGTAGAGCTGGGCGTTCTTCTCGGCGATCAGGGCCACGCCCAGGCCGGAGGCGATCGCCTCGAAGGTGTCGGCGGGGGAGGTGACCTCGATGCCGATCCGTGGCTCGCGGCCGTCCCGCGCGTCGGCGGCCAGCCAGAACTCCCGTACCGGACCGGCCGCGCGGGGCAGCGCGACGAAGGCCTCGTCGGCGAGGTCGGCGAAGTCCACCTCGGGCTTGGCCGCCAGCGGGTGACCGACGGGCAGGGAGACCCAGCGGGGTTCCCGGATCAGAGTGCGGGAGACGAGGCCGGGGGCCGGCAGGGGCAGCCAGAGGAACGCGACGTCCGAGCCGCCGTCGCCCAGCCCGGCCGTCGGATCCTCCCAGCTGACCAGCCGCAGCGAGATCCGCCAGCCCTCGTCCCGGAACCGGGTCAGGGCCTCGCGCTGCAGATTCCGGCCGACGGCCGTCTGCATGCCGACGGTGAGCGTGAACGTCGGCCCGGCGGACCGCGCCGCCTGCCAGGTCTCCTGCCAGGCGGCCACCAGTTCCCGCGCCCTCGGCAGCAGTGCCTGTCCCTGGGGCGTCAACACGACCTCGCGGGGCCGTCGGTCCAGCAGCGGGAAGCCCAGCTGCCGCTCCAGCGCCCGGATCTGCTTCGACAGTGCGGGCTGGGAGATGTACAGCTTCTGGGCCGCGACGGTGAAGTGCAGATGCTCCGCGAGCACCGTGAAGTACCGAAGGTCCCGCAGATGAACGTCCATAGCCATCGGTTATAGCCAAATGTCTTGGACGGCGACAGCGGACCGGGGACAGGCTGGAGCCGTTCAGACCAACCGGACGACCAGGAGAGACGATGACCAGCCTGCCCCAGCGTTTCCTCGGCGACCTCGAGACCTCGGCCATCGGCTACGGCGCGATGGTGCTGTCGCCGGGCATGTACGGCGAGATCGACGACAAGCGCGCGATCTCGGCCGTGCGGGCCGCGCTCGACGAGGGCGCCACCCTGATCGACACCTCCGACGGCTACGGCACCGACGGCCACAACGAGCGCGTCATCGGCCAGGCGCTCAAGGGCCGCCGCGACCGGGCCGTCGTCGCCACCAAGTTCGGCTTCCGCGTCCCCGAGGCCCACCGCTTCCCGGTCTCCTACTCCTTCGGCGAACTCGCCGTGAACGCCGAGCCGAAGTACGTCCGCGGCTACGCCGAGCAGTCGCTGCGCAACCTGGGCACCGAGGTGATCGACCTGTACTACCCGCACTTCCCCGACCCGGAGGTGCCCCTGGAGGACACGGTCGGCGCGGTCGCCGACCTGATCCGGGACGGACTGGTGCGCCACCTGGGTCTGTCCAACGTCACCGCCGAGCAGCTGCGCCGGGCCCACGCCGTCCACCCCGTCGCCGCGGTGCAGACGCAGTGGTCGATGTGGCAGCCGGTCGACCCCGCCCTGCACACCGCCGCCCGTGACCTGGGCATCGGGATCGTTGCCTGGAGTCCTCTGGGCAGCGGGTTCCTGGCCGGACAGGTGGACGCCCTCGCCGAGAACGACTTCCGCCGCAACATCTCCCGCTTCGACGAGGCCAACCTCAAGGCCAACAACGACCGTTACGCGCCCCTGCGGGGCATCGCGGCCGATCTCGGCCTGCTCCCGGGCCAGTTGGCCCTTGCCTGGCTGCTGCACCAGGACGACCACGTGGTCCCCATCCCGGGCAGCCGCACCCCGGCCCACATCGCGGAGAACCTCTCCGCCGCCCGCGTCGACCTGCACCCCGACACCCTCGCCCGCATCGACGAGGCCCTCGCCGGCTTCACCCCCGAGGGCACCGGTTCCTTGCTGACCTGAACCGGCCCGCACACCGGCCCTCGTACGCTCCGGCCATGGACATCACCGCCGTACGACTGGAAGTCGCCGCCACGCCCAGTGCTCCCGCGCTCGAACTCAGGCCCTGGAGACCGGCGGACGCCACCGGCCTGGTGGCCGTGTTCCGTGGCGACGAGGCGCTGCGGCGGTGGACGAGCGACGGCCCGCACGACGTGGCGAGTGCCCTGCGCTGGGTGCGGGAGCAGCGGCGGCTGTGGTCGATCGGGGAGCGGTTCTCGTTCGCGGTGGTCGCAACCGGGGACCGGGACAACGGCGGGCGGGAGCAGGGCGAGAACGGACGGTTGCTCGGCCACGTCGTCCTGAAGTGTGGTGCCCCCGACAGCGCGTCGGCCGAGGTCGGCTACTGGGCGGCGGCCCACGCCCGCGGCCGGGGTGTAACGCCCCGGGCGCTCGGGGCGCTGACGGAGTGGGCGTTCGACACCTTCCCCCCGGACGAGGTGGCGCGGCTCGACCTGCTGCACCAGGTGGACAACACCGCCTCCTGCCGGGTCGCGGACAAGTGCGGATACACCTTCGACGAGGTGTTGCCCGCGGCGCCGCCCGTCTTCCCGCTCGACGGTCACCGGCACGTCCGCAGACGCGGCCGGCCGGAGGGGGCGCGGCCCGGGCCGCCCCTGGCCGACGCGGAGAGGTGAGGTAGCGTACCGGGCGGTATGCCGTAGAAGGGGTGAAAGGGAAAGGGAGGCGACGTGGCCGGACGGGAGGACAGGGAGCCCCGTACGGAAAGGCAGGGCGGTGAGGAGGCGGGCTGGGCGCAGGAACTCCTCGACCATCTGCGGCCGACCGGGCGCGATGCCCGCCGGATCGTCGCCTGGCTCGCGGACGCCGTCCACGGCACCGCCTCCCTCCAGGACGCCGGCGGCGCCCTCCTCGCCGGCACCCGCGTCGCGGTGGCCGACAACCTGCTCGCGGACCTCGTCACCGGCCGCATCGCCTCCGTCTCCTGGGAGGGGCAAGGGCGCCATCTGCGTCTGGTGAGGGTGGAGCGCCCGCGACCGGGTGCCGCCGCAGTGCTCGCCGTGTCCCGTCCGGCCCCCTTCGACCGGCGCTCCTCCGAGATCGTGCTGCGCACCGCCCAACTCCTCGAACTGCTGCTACGGGCCCAGGAGGCGACCGCGGCCGGCCACCGACTGCGGCGGGCGGCGTCCGATCTGCGGCTGGCGATCCTGCAACTGCTGATGGTGGAGGACACCGTCTCGGCCCGCCGCGTCGCCGCCGGACTGTGGCCGGGGCTGCTCGACACCGATACAGCCTGCGTCTACGTCCTGGAGAGCGACACCGGGGCACGCGACCGGCTCGCCGAGGCGTGCTTGGACGCGACGGGAGAACAGGCCCTCGTCGTGCGCTGTCCCGCCGTGGACGAACACGTGATAGTCGTGACTCCCGGTGAGTCCGCCGCCGAGGCCCTGCGGTCCCTGATCAGCCGGTACCCGGGCACGTTCCTGGGCGGCAGCGTCCGGCAGAGCCTCGCCCGCACCGCCACGGCCTACGGGCAGGCCGTCAGCGCCCTGGCCGTCGCGCACTTCCGGCCCGAGAAGACGGCCGTCTACGCCGAACGAACCCACCCCGAACGCCTGATGGACCCGGCCGCGCTGCGCGGGTGGACCGCGCGTGTTCTGCGGCCCCTCGACACCCTCCCGCACCACACCCGCGCCGAACTCCTCGCCACCACCCGCCTGGGACTGGAGTTCACCGCCGTCAGCGCCGCCAAGATCCTCGGCGTGAGCCGCAACACCGTGCGCGCCCGCATGGAACGCGTGGAAGGCCTGCTGCGCACGGATTTCGCCCACCTCACCGTCCGCGCGGTCGCCCACCTGGCGCTCAACACCCAGATCGGCCTCCCCGAGGCGCCGGACCAGGACACGGGCCCCGCGCCGGCGCCCGGCCGGCTCGTCGACCTGCTGGCCGGGACCGCCGTACGCTCCTGGGCACACGACCTTCTCGGACGGCTGGACAGGGACACCCGCGACCTGCGCCGGACCCTGCGCACCTGGATCGCCGCCGGAGGAAACGCCGAACGCGCCGCACACGCGCTCGGCATGCACGCCCAGACCGTGCGTGACCACGTCCGCAGCGCGGAGCCCGTCCTCGAGCGCCGGCTCCTCGCCGCCGGCAGCGATCTCTACGAGGTCGTCCTCGCCCACCTGGCCGTCGGCGATCTCGAACCACCCGTCCTCGCCCGGACGAAACCGGGCCATCCGGACTCACCTGTGCACGAGTGAGCCCTCCGGGCGGCGCAACGGGCATCGACGCGATTCACAACGGATCTGCCCTGCACGTAAGTTCTACGCGTGGGGGCACGACCGGAACGGGGGACCGGTCGCGCTCCCGTACCGCACTCCTGTACGGAAAGTCCCCGACGGATCGCGCATGGTTGCGGGAGGCTTCGCTGCGAAGCCGTCCGGCCCGTGTGGTCGTGCGGGGCGCGGACGTCCTGTTTTCGCCGTGTTCCGTCGCGGATCCGCCGGGTACTCGTCCGACTCCAGAACGACGAGAACCGCTGGAGGAGGTCCCGATGACCAGCACCACGGAGACCGGCGGCGTGACCGGTACGCAGGACAAGGACTACAACCTGATCTGGTACGTCGAGGCGTGCCTGAACAACGCGCTGCGACTGGAGTCCTACATCCAGGACGCGGAGCGCGAGAAGGACACCCAGGTCGCCGACCTGTTCCGCAAGGCTCAGGCGGACAGCCGCAAGGGCGCCGAACTGGGCAAGGAACTTCTGCGTGCGCGACTCAACGGGGGCTGACACCGGTCACCACGAAGGCCCGGTCACCGCGGACGAGCGGTGGCCGGGCCTTCGGCGTTCGCGGTCCAGCGTGCCTTCGGCCTTCCCGGTCCACCGCAGCGAGCGGTCGTCCACCGGCGGCTGATCCACGGTACGGCGGTCCTCTAAGCTGGGACGCCGTCGGTGAGAGGAACATGCAGTCGTGGTCGGTCCGCAACCGGACGCCCTGGGTCCGCTGCTGCGCGGGTTTCGGCACGTCGCGGGCATGACGCTGGAGGAACTCGCCGAGGCCTCCGGTGTCAGCGATCGCGCCATCGGCGACATGGAGCGCGGTCACAGCCGAGGACCGCAGGCACGTACGGTGCAGGCCCTGGCCGCCGCACTGGGTCTGCCTCAGGAGGACGCCGACACCCTGCTCGCCGCCGCCCGCGCCGGCCGCCGCCGCACCCACCGCACGACACCGGGTCTGTGCGACCTGCCGCCGGCCATCCCCGACTTCGCCGGACGGGACGAGGAGATCCGCTGGCTCGACACGGCCGGCGGACCGGGCGCGGGCCCGCACGCCGTCATCGTCACCGGCGCTCCGGGGCTCGGGAAGACGACCTTGGTCGTCCAGGCCGCCCACCGGCAGGCGAACCGGTACGGCGACGGATGCCTGTTCCTCAACCTCCGCGGCCTCGACCCGGAGCCCCTTCACCCCCACGACGCCCTGGCCCGCTTGTTGAAGGCCCTGGGAGTACGGGAACGCGACCTGCCGGCGGACCCCGAGGAACGTCAGGTGCTCCACCGCCACCTGGTCCGCGACAAGAACGTCCTCGTCATCCTCGACAACGCCGCCGACGAGGCACAACTGCGTCCGCTGCTGCCCGGGGAAGGCACCTGCACCTTCTGGATCACCAGCCGTCGCGCGCTCACCGGCATCGAGTACGCCCGGCGCCTGGTGCCGCCCCCGCTGCCCGCCGACGCGGCCACGGCTCTGCTGGAGACGATCACCGCCGACCGGACCGGCCCCGGAACAGACGAATCCGAACCCGCCTCGCTGCGTCGCGTCGCGGACCTCTGCGGCGGCCTGCCCCTCGCCCTGCGGATCGCCGGCAACCGCCTGGTCAGCCGTCCGGCCTGGACCGCGACGAGCCTCGCCGACCGGCTGGCGGCCGAGGACCTGCGTCTGGACCGCCTGACCGCCGGCGACCTCCGCATCAAGTCGGCCTTCACCCTCTCCTACGAGCAACTCACCAACGAGGCCCGGCAGTTGTTCCGACGGCTGTCGCTGGTACGCGGCCCTGACTTCTCTCCCGCCCTCGCGGCGGCACTCACCTCGTTCCAGCCCGGGGACGTGGAACGGATCACGGACGAACTCATCGAACTGGGGCTGCTGAACGCAGGCAGCGACGACCGGGCCTCCTTCCACGACCTGGTACGGCTGTACGCGCACCAGCGCCTGAACGACGAGGAGAGCCCCGAGGAACGGGAGGCCGCCCTCGCGGCGCTGGACACCTGGCTCCTGGACACGGCCTGCACTGCCGGGCAGTGGTTCGAACCGGGCGGCAGCCAGTGGGTGGCCGACCGCTCCCTCGTCGACCTCCGCGACGCGGCGTCCGCCGAGCGGTGGCTGCGGACGGAGAGCGCCCACTGGTTCGCCGCTCTGCGGGCCGCCGCGGCGGCCGGAGCACACCGCAGGGTCGTCGACGTCGCGGAGTCCATGCACTGGTTCTCCGACCGCTGGAGCCAGTGGGGGCACTGGCACACCGTCTTCGCCCTGTCGCGAGCCGCCGCCCACGCCCTCGGCGACCCCGGCCTCGAAGCCACGCACACCAACTACCTCGCCTGGGCGGTCAACAACTGCCTCGGCAGGCCCGCCGACGGCATGGCCCTCGCCCTGGAGGCCGCGGAGCTGGCCCGGCAGGCGCAGGACCCGGTGCAGGAGGCCTGGTCACTGACGTACGCCGCCTACGCGGCCACGGACTCGGGGCAGTTCGGCTCGGCCGTCGACCAGGCCCGGCGGGCCGTGGCGTTGTTCGCCGGCGCCGGCGACAAGGAGGGCCATCCGCAGGCTCTCCTGGGTCTCGCCCTCAACCTGCGCGCGGCGGGCCGGCTCCAGGAGGCGGCCGACACCTTCGACGTCGCCGTCGCCCGGGTGAGCGCCGCGGAGACCGCTCCCGCGCCGCACATCGCCGATGTCACGGCGATGAACGCCCTGGCCGGCAAGGCGCAGGTGCTGCTGGACCTCGAGCGCTGGGAGGCGGCGAACGAGGCCTGCGACCGGGCGCTGGAGCGCGACGCCCGCGTCGGGGTGCCCCTGAACCGCGGCGTGCCGGCCATGCGCAAGGCCCAGGCCCTGTGGGCGCTGGACCGGCGCACCGAGGCACTGGACATGATCGAGGACGCCGTCCGCTGCTTCACCGAGGCCAGGTCGGAACGCTGGCTGGACGAAGCGACCGGCGTGCGGAAGAGGTTTCTGGACCGGGGCCCGACCACACCCTGAGGGCGGCTCCGCATGGGCCCCTGAGGCCGGCCCCGCGTCCGGCCCCGTCCGGCCCCGTGAGGGATTCCGCGTCCGGGCCCGGCCCGCCCCGGTCCCGTCCCGCAGTCGGGCCCGGCCCGCCCCGGTCCCGTCCCGTAGCCGGGCCCGTCCCGCCCCGTAGCCGGGCCCGGCCCGCCCCGGTCCCGTCCCGTAGCCGGTCCCGTCCCGTCCCGAGTCCGGTCCCGTCCCGCACCCGGCCCACCCCCTGTCAGCCCCCCACCCGACCCCGCGTCCGACCCCCTGTCCCAAGGACGACGTCACCGTCGCCCGGCACCGGACGCCGGGGTCCGTGCGTCCTCGCCCGCTCGTACCGCGGCCTGCCACTCGCTGGGCGACATGCCGTACGCGGCGCGGAAGACACGGCTGAAGTGCGCGGGGCTCGTGAATCCCCATCGCCGGGCCACGGACGCCACGCCGGGTCCTCGCAGCGAGGGGCGTGCCAGGTCCCGTCGGCACATCGCCAGTCGCTGCGTCTGGATCCACTTGGTGAGTGTGGTGGCCTCGCTCTCGAAGAGTTTGTGCAGATAGCGGACGGAGACGTGGTGTGCCGCCGCGATCGTCTGAGGTGCCAGCTCGGGATCGGCCAGGTGCCTGAGCGCGTGGTCCTTGATGCGGACCAGCATGGCCCGGCTCGCCTCGGGGGCCTCCGGAACGAACCGACCGTGCTGCTCCCGGATCAGGGAGGCCAGCAGGTCACAGGCGGCGAGGCCGAGTTGGTGTGCCGTGTCGGGGGCGACCCGGGCCGCGTCCCGGGCGAGGGCGCCCAGATAGGCGGCCACCACGCCGGCGCATCCCCCGGTGGCGGAGAACACCGTGGCGGTGACGGCTCGTAGCTCCCCGTCGGTCACGTTGAGCGCGGTGCGCGGCAGGTGGAAAGCCGTGAAACCGAACTTCCCGGGCAGCTCCTTCACGAACGGCCGCGCGGAGTCGGAGAGGGTGAACTGTCCCGGCTCCAGGAACACCTCACGCCGGTCCTGTGCCAGCCGGGCGGTTCCGTGGTGCTGGATGGCGAGCGTCAGGTGGTGCTCGCCGTCACGCGCGACCATCCGGCGGTCCCGCACGGCCTGCTGCGGCCCCGCCGTGACGGCCGACACCCGGAGCGGACCCAGCTGACGACTGGTGAGTGTCGCCGCGGACGGCTCGGCCTCGTACAACTCGACGTCCAGGGGGAAGAAGGTGCGGGAGACGGTGTCCCGCCAGAACTCCGCGCGGTCGGAGGGGGGCAACGAAGAGGTCGACAGGGTGATGCTGATGACGACTCCCTTGGCGGGTCCGGAGGTGGGGGCCGACGGTGCGGCGCGGTTCATCACACCTCGGGCCGGCCGCCCGCACCAGGAGGAACAGCAGGAAGAACCCGCCGGGCCGACGAGTTTCCCCCGGTGCCACGGTCCCTTCTGCGAGGAGCGTCAGATAGCGGCCGTGTCGCCGTCCGGCCGTGTTGGCGACCAGCACGGAGGAGTGCGCGATGGACGGATCGGTACCGAGGGAAGCCCTGAAGAGGTTGGACGTCCTCGTCGGCGAGTGGGTGGTGGAGCCCCACTTCCCGGGCCTGGCCGCGCCGGCCGGACGCAGCGTGTTCGAGTGGGCTCTGGACGGCCGGTTCCTGGTCCAGCGCTCCGAGATCCCGGTCCCCGAGGCCCCGGACAGCACCGCCGTCGTCGCGACCGACCCGCAGACCGGCGCGTACACACAGCATTACTTCGACTCACGAGGGGTCGTACGGCTGTACGCGATGACCTTCGCCGACGGCGTGTGGCGGCTGCTGCGCGAGACGCCGGACTTCTCGCCGCTGGCGTTCCGGCAACGGTTCACCGGGTTGGTCGCCGACGACGGCGACACCATCCAGGGCACCTGGGAGACCTCACCGGCCGACGGCCCGGCCGCCTGGGAGCGGGACTTCACCCTCACCTACCGCAGGAGCCGCTGACACGGCCGGTGGACCTCCTCCGGCGAGGCGGGAATGTACCGGTGGGGTACCGCGTTGAAGCCCACGTAGCTGACATGCACGGACCAAGAACCCCGTGATGTGAGCGAAAGGAGGACCTCATGGCACGCAACACCGTGCGCCCCGTCGTCAGGCTGAGGTCGACGGCAGGGACCGGCGTCACCTACGTGACCCGCAAGAACCGTCTCAACGACCCCGACCGACTGGTCCTGCGCAAGTACGACCCGGTGGCCGGTGAGCACGTCGCCTTCCGCGAGGAGCGATGACCCGTACCACCGCCCCGCGCCGGACGGCCGTAAGGAAGGACACACCATGAGGCCCGACATCCACCCCGTCTCCCGCCCGGTCGTCTTCCGCGACCGCGCGGCGGGAGCCACGTTCCTCACCCGCTCGACCGCGTCCTCGACGCGCACCATCGAGTGGACGGACGGAGCCACCTACCCGCTGATCGACGTGGAGATCTCGTCGGCCAGCCACCCGTTCTACACCGGCACCTCGCGCGTCATGGACACCGCGGGCCGGGTGGAGCGGTTCGAGCGACGCTACGGCGGCACGGCGGCCACCGCCCGCCACTGACCGACGCCCGCGTCCGAGCAGAAGGAGGACAGGACATGAAGGTGCGCAACTCCCTGCGCTCGCTGAAGTCCAAGCCGGGGGCCCAGGTGGTACGCCGCCGGGGCGTGACCTACGTGATCAACAAGAAGGACCCGCGCTTCAAGGCCCGCCAGGGCTGAGGCGACGCGTCCGTCCGGTCGGCCCGGCCCCGCGACACGCGGTGGCCGGGCCGACCGCTGTGCCGGACACTGCGACGCGGCAGACCGGCCGGCCCTCGTCGGGCGCCGGCCGGCCCCCGCGCCCTCACACCGATGCCGGCGGAGGCACCGGTGCGCCCCGCACGGGATGCTTGCTCATGACCGACACGCGGTTGAAGGCGTTGATCGTGATCGCCACCCAGATCACCGCCGATATCTCGTCGTCGGACAGCACGGCCCGCGCCTCGGCGTAGGCGCTCTCCTGCGTCCGGCCGTCCGCCGGATGCGTGGTGGCCTCGGCCAGCGCGAGCGCGGCCCGCTCCCGGGGCGTGAACAGCTGGGTGTCCCGCCAGGCCGGCAGGACCCCCAGCCGCTGGGTGGTCTCCCCGGCGCGCAGCGCGGCCCTCGTGTGCAGGTTGAGGCAGTACGCGCAGGCGTTGAGCTGGGAGACCCGGATGTTGACGAGCTCGACCAGCACCCGGTCCAGCCCCGCCGCGGCGGCCACACCCCGCACGGCCTCGGCCGTGGCGGTCAGGGCTCGGTACGCCTCGGGACTCTGCTTGTCGACGAAGACCCGTACGCCGGTGGCCGCCGCTGCCGTATCTGTCACGTGCACTCCTCGATCGCGATCTCTCGCTGATCGTCCTATCACGCGCCGAGGACCCCGGCCGCGCCGGGAAGGCGGGCCGGGGCCGGGACGAGCGGGCACGCGGCACGGCAGCGGGTGCCGGGGGCGGGCGGACCGAGTCAGCAGTCCGGGACGCCCGCGATCTTCTGGCCGCCCCGGAGGTACAGGTTGTTCACGTAGGCGATGTCGCTGCCGGAGAACTCCTGGACGGCGGTCCACCAGTCGTTCGTCCCGACGGCGGGGTCGGTGATGCTCTGGCCCTGCTTCTGGCACACGGCATCCAGCCAGTACTTCGAGCGGACGGCGAGCACCGGTGAAGAGGTGGTCGGCTGCGCGCGCAGGTTGACGCCGGTCGCCCAGATGTAGACGTCGGTGAGGGTCGGGTCACCGCCGGTCGCCGTGGCGGGCGCGGCCTGCGCGGTGGTGGCGAGGGCGCCGGTGGCGAGCGCGGCGACGGCCAGGGCGGTGGCGGAACGGCGTATCAGACGCTTCATGGGTGGTCCCCCTTGGTGTGGTGGTGAGTGCTCGGCCGATCGGTTCAGCAGACGGCGGAGGCGGGCAGACCGCCGTACTGGTCGCCCTTGAGGTAGACGGCGCTGACGTAGCCCTCGGCGAGCTGCACCCAGACGTCGTTCACATAGCCGTGGTCACGGATGGTCTCGCCGTGCTTCCAGCAGAAGGCGCCGCGCGGCTGGCCCGCCGCGACGCTGCCGACCTTGTCGTACCAAGTGGCCGGGCCCGAGCGGACGTTGACCGTCTCGTACGGCTCGACCCCGTACGGGGCCCCGAGCGCGACGGCAGAGCCGTGACCGGTGTCGGAGGCGGCGACGGCGGACGTGGCCGCGATCGGGCCGAGCAGGGCGAGCGCGCCTGCGCCGACGAGTGCGGCCCTGGTGAGGATGCGGGTGGGCATGATGTGTTTCCCCCTGTGGTGATGTGGTCCTGCGCGGCACCTGGCCGGCACTCAAAACCCTAGGGAGAGGTGGGGCGACGGGGTCCCTGACAGATGTCAGGGACGGCGCCGGATCAGCGGTACTCGCGCGCGGGGGACGGCGCCGTTGCCGCTGCGGACGCCGCCGGGGGGCAGGGCGCGGCGGTGCGCCGGGGCAGCAGCGAGAGATGCTCCTCGCGCACCAGGTCGAAACGCAGCGCCAGCGTCACGAGGTCCTCACGCTTGGCGCCCACCCGGCCGCCGTCCTTGGGACCGTACGCCGACAGGTCGTCCTCCTGGACGGTCCGCAGCCGCAGCTTCGCTGACGTCAGGTAGTCGATGTGGTAGTTCACGGCCGAGCGGGTCAGGTCGCGGCACGGCTCCAGCGGACGCAGCCGCTCCACGATCTCCCCGGCCCCGGGCAGCGCCGCACCGGAGGAACTGCGCAGTCTGGGCTCGCACAGCGCGACCAGGACCAGGAAGTACTTCGACGTCGGGTCGAGGGAGAAGGGGCTGACGGTCCGCTCTCCGTAGTCGGGACCCGCCCCGTCCTGCGCGTAGGCGTGCTGCGGCGCGAAGACCTTGAACGTGGCGGTGCCGTCCAGCGCGGGCAGCACCACTCGGGAGAACTCGAACGGAACGGGGGCACCGAGCCGCCCCGGCGCGACCTTGACGTACTCGCCGGCCCCTTCGAGGTTCTCCACCACGTAGGTGGAGGTGACGCTGAAGTTCGACAACCTCCAGAAATCCCCGGCGGCCTCGATACGTCCGGCGGTGCGCGACACCCCCGGATCGGTCAGCACGATGGCCGGTACGTCGCCGGGAACTCCCCGGCCGAAGTCCTTCGTCTCACCCGGCCCCATGTGCAGAAGCCGCGGTTTCTGTCCCGTTCTTCCGTGCCGCGCCGGTGTGTCGTCGGGCAACTGCACGATAACCGTGTCCATGACACCCATTCCCCCGTCAAGCTCATTCCCCGCCGTGGTCTCCGGAATCCTAAGTTTTCCGAAGTCCGTTTCGGAATGCTCGAACAGGTCGTTCTCCGCCACTCCTTCTCGCGGGCGCAACCGGCCTGACCGGATCCGGACATCCGGTCGCCGCAGCTCCGGCGACCCCCGCTGCCACCAGCGAAAAGACGCTCTCTGCCCGTCTCGGGAGCATCAGTCCTCGTCCTCGCCCTCGCCGCGGTCACCGGCGGCCTGGCCGCGCCCGACCCCGGGCGCGGAAGCGGTGGTGAACACCCGCCCGCCCGCGGCTGTTCCGGTGGCCGAATACTGCCTGGGGAATTCTTCGCGATTCCGGGATGTCCCGTCCCGTCGGGACTCCGGGCCGTCGTGCACCACCCGCGCGGCCTCACCGCCGGGAATTCCCCGCTGATCATCCGGGAATACGGGTCGCGGACGCCGCGTGCGACCGACGCCCCCGAGAGGATGACGCGGCCCCGCCCCCGGGGTGACCACCGACCTCAGGGCGCAGCCGCCCGTCGATGTGAAGGCCCCATGAGGGGCTGGACGTTTGCCGTGTGGCAGGCGCGAACCCGGGGCAGCAGCAGTGACGTGCGCCGCCGGACGAGCGGCGCGGCACAGACGATGTCGGGAGAAAGGCGGCAATGGTGGCACGCGAGAAGCTGGAGGACCAGCCAGGTCCGCCGAACAGGGGCCCCGTCCCGAAGTCCGTCACGAACCTCCCGCACCAGGTCCGGGAGGAACTGACCCGGCGGCTGCGCCGGAACAGGCGTGCCTTCCGCGAGGAGGACGTCCAGGTCGTCGAACCGCCGTTGCTGAAGCGGGCCGTCGGCGCCTCAGCGCTCGGCAACTGCATGGAGTGGTTCGACTTCGGCGTCTACAGCTACCTCGCCGCCACTCTCGGCAAGGTGTTCTTCCCGGGAGCCTCGCCGGCCGCCCAGGTGATCTCGTCCTTCGCGACCTTCGCCGCGGCATTCGTCGTACGACCCCTCGGCGGCCTGGTCTTCGGCCCGCTGGGCGACCGTGTCGGCCGGCAGAAGGTGCTTGCCACCACCATGATCATGATGGCGGCCGGCACCTTCGTCATCGGACTGATCCCCGATTACGGCACGATCGGCATCGCCGCCCCGATCCTCCTGCTGCTCGCCCGCATGGTCCAGGGTTTCTCCACCGGCGGTGAGTACGGAGGCGCCACCACCTTCGTGGCCGAGTACTCACCGGACCGCCGACGCGGATTCCTCTCCAGCTGGCTCGACTTCGGCACCTTCACCGGCTACGCGCTCGGCTCCGCCCTGGTCACCCTGCTGAACCTGCTGCTCACCGACGCCGAGATGCTCTCCTGGGGCTGGCGCATCCCGTTCCTGATCGCCGGGCCGCTCGGCGTCATCGGCCTGTACATGCGGCTCAAGCTGGAGGAGTCCCCGGCCTTCCAGCAGCAGTTGGACGAGCACGAGAAGAGCCTCGCCCAGGAGTCGGCGGGCAGCGAGCTGCGCACCATCGTCAAGGACCACTGGCGGGCCCTGCTCGTCTGCATGGGCCTCGTCCTGCTCTACAACGTCACCAACTACATGGTCACCGGCTTCCTGCCCACCTACCAGACGGAGACCCTGAACCGCTCCAGCAGCTCCGCCGACGTCCTGGTCCTGATCGGCATGGTGTGGATCGTGCTGCTGATCACCTTCCTCGGCCGGCTCAGCGACCGCGTCGGGCGGCGGCCCCTCTACGGAGTCGCGGCCGCTGCCATGATCGTCCTCGCGGTCCCGTCCTTCCTCCTGATCAAGGCGGACGGAACCTGGCCGCCGATCTTCGGCGTCCTCATACTGTCCACCCTGCTGGCCTGCTTCGCCGCCCCGAGTGCCGCCACCCTGCCCGCGTTGTTCCCGACCGCCGTCCGCTACGCGGCCATGGGCATCGGCTTCAACTTCGCCGTCGCCGCCTTCGGCGGCACCACTCCGCTGGTGACCGAGGCGCTGGTCAGCCTCACCGGCGACGACCTGATGCCCGCCTACTACCTGATGGTGGCCGGTGCCATCGGCCTGGTGACGGTGAGGTTCCTGCCGGAGAGCGCCCAGGTACCGCTCAACGGCTCGCAGCCGATGGTCGGTTCACCGGAGGAACAGCGGGAACTGATCAGCACCTCCACGGACCTGTACCGCGTGGAACGGCATCACACCGGCGTGCGCTGACCGGCCGGTCATCCCATCGTTCCGGCTGCGGTATGCTTGATCCACGACGCGGCGCCGAAACACCGGTGTCCGACGGTGCGTTGGTGGTCCAAGGAAAGACGCCCCGCTTCCTGCGGGGAGATGCAGGTGCAAGGCCTGCCCGGCGCTCGACCGTGAACCCCGTCCCGCTCCTCGCGGGACGGGGTTCACGCATGTCCGGTGGCCGCTCGGGCGGTGGCAGCAGCAGTACCGCCACCGACATCAGGCTCGACGACCGAGGCCTGGCCGATGACCTCTGGCGGGCCCGCTAGCCGGCCGACGGCGCCCGCAGGCGTGAGGGAACCCGCCCCCACATTCCCGGACCGCGCACCGGATGCGCGCCGCCGGGCCGTGGAGCGAAAGCGGGCGACCAGGGTGCCCAACACCGTTCGGGACACCCGGCTGAGCAGAAGTTCTGGCAACAGGACTCACTCCCGCTCAGTCTTCAGGAACGGTGGTGAAGTGTGGAGTTTCTGTCGCCCCTTCCTGCCCGCGAAGTGGGCAGATTGTGCGGTGTGCGTTCTGGAAGCGCCGGAGTTCGATGCGGGCTTGCGGCCAAGATCTCTCATGCAGTAATCAGGTGAATCATGAACTTGTTCAGCCGTGGCACCGTGTTCCGCCGCCCGGAGCCCGCCGTCGCCCCTCCGTCCTCCGCCGGGTCGCCGGGCGCCGACTCGGCGCTCCTTCCGGACCCCGGTCTGGCGGCTCTGACCGGGGAGTGGGTCATCGACCCCGCACACAGCAGGATCGGTTTCTCGGTGCGGCACGCCATGGTGACCACGGTGCGGGGGGCTTTCGCGGAGTACCAGAGCCGCCTCTACTTCGACGGCCGTGACCCGGCCCGCTCGGAGGCGGAGATCATCCTGTCCACCGCCAGCGTCGACACGGGCGTGGAGCAGCGCGACGCCCACCTCGTGGGGCGGGACTTCCTGGACGCCAGGACCTATCCGCGGATGCGGTTCGCCAGCACCGGCGTGGACGTGGTGGGCGCGGACGTCTACCGGATGACCGGCGACCTCACCATCAAGGCCACCACCCGGCCCGTCGTCCTGGAGCTCACCTACATAGGACACGTCACCGATCCCTTCGGCTACGAGCGGGTGGGCTTCGACGGAACCACCGCCATCAACCGCTCGGAATGGGGCCTGACGTACAGCTCGAAACTGGCCGAAGGCGGCGCCATGGTGAGTGAGAAGGTCCGTCTCCAGTTCGACATCGCCGCCATCCGCACCCTCCCGCCGGGCTGACCGCACCTTCGCTCGGCCCGGACACCGGTGGGTGTCCGGGCCGTGTCACGCTCTCATCAGGTCAAGCGTCCCGGACTCTTGACTCGCAAGGCGCCCGCCACGATCCTCGACCCATATCTTGTGCCGGTCATGACAAGCTTGGGCGGTCGGAGCGCCCTCGTCGACCGCGCCATCCCGCCGACCGAGGGACGTGGCAGTGACCATGACCGGACGCCCGTACCGCCGACGCAAAGACCTCACGTTGGTCTCGCTGCTCCTGCTCGTGCTGGCGATGGCTCTGGGCCCCACGCCGAGTTCGGCGGCCGGCACCGACTGGTGGGTCCCAACCGCACGCCCCGCACCGGACTCCGGCATCGACGTGACCGGTGAGCCGTTCACCGGCACCAACACCCGGGGCGAGGTGCGCGGCTTCGTCGACGCGCACGACCACCTGTTCGCCAACGAGGGCTTCGGCGGACGGCTGATCTGCGGGAAGACGTTCTCCCCGGCCGGCATCGCGGACGCGCTCAAGGACTGCCCCGAGCACTACCCCGACGGCTCCCTCGCCGTCTTCGACTACATCACCCGGGGCGGCGACGGCAAGCACGACCCGGTCGGCTGGCCCACCTTCAAGGACTGGCCCGCCCACGACTCGCTGACCCACCAGCAGAACTACTACGCCTGGGTGGAGCGCGCCTGGCGCGGCGGCCAGCGGGTGCTCGTCAACGACCTCGTCACCAACGGCGTGATCTGCTCGGTCTACTTCTTCAAGGACCGCGGCTGCGACGAGATGACGTCGATCCGCCTCCAGGCGAAGCTGACGTACGACCTCCAGGCCTACGTCGACGCGATGTACGGCGGTACCGGCAAGGGCTGGTTCCGGATCGTCACCGACAGCGCACAGGCCCGACAGGTCGTCGAGCAGGGCAAGCTGGCGGTCGTCCTGGGCGTCGAGACCTCCGAGCCGTTCGGCTGCAAGCAGGTGCTGGACGTCGCGCAGTGCAGCAGAGCCGACATCGACAAGGGCCTGGACGAGCTGTACGCGCTGGGCGTGCGCAGCATGTTCCTGTGCCACAAGTTCGACAACGCGCTGTGCGGCGTCCGGTTCGACGAGGGCGGCCTCGGAACGGCCATCAACGTCGGGCAGTTCCTGTCGACCGGCACCTTCTGGAAGACGGAGAAGTGCGCCGGCCCCCAGCACGACAACCCCATCGGCACCGCCGCCTCCGCGGCCGAGAAGGACCTTCCGGCGGGCGTGGACGTACCGTCGTACGACGCGGACGCGCAGTGCAACACCCGCGGGCTCACCGACCTCGGCGAGTACGCCGTACGCGGCATGATGCAACGCAAGATGATGCTGGAGATCGACCACATGAGCGTCAAGGCCACCGGCCGGGTGCTCGACATCTTCGACGCGGCGTCCTACCCCGGCGTGCTGTCCTCGCACAGTTGGATGGACCTGAACTGGACCGAGCGGGTCTACGGCCTCGGCGGCTTCGTCGCCCAGTACATGCACGGCTCCGAGCAGTTCGGCGCGGAGGCGAAGCGCACCGACGCCCTGCGCGACAAGTACGGCGTGGGCTACGGCTACGGCACCGACATGAACGGAGTCGGCGGCTGGCCGGCCCCGCGCGGCGCCAATGCCCCGAACCCGGTGAAGTACCCCTTCAAGAGCGTCGACGGCGGCTCCGTCATCGACCGGCAGACCACCGGTGCGCGCACCTGGGACCTCAACACCGACGGAGCCGCGCACTACGGCCTCGTCCCGGACTGGATCGAGGACATCCGGCTCGTCGCCGGGCAGGACGTGGTGAACGACCTCTTCCGGGGCGCCGAGTCCTACCTCGACACGTGGGGAGCGTCGGAGAAGCACCAGGCCGGAGCCGACCTCGCGAAGGACGCGTCCGCCACGGCCAGTTCGTCGGAGTCCAACCCGTTCACGAGCTACGCGCCCGGCCGCGCCGTGGACGGCGACCCCGGCACCCGCTGGGCGAGCGACTGGAGCGACGACCAGTGGCTGCGGATCGACCTGGGCTCCACACACCGGGTCGGGCGGGTCACGCTCGACTGGGAACGCGCGTACGGGAAGTCGTACCGCATCGACCTGTCCACCGACGGCGTGAACTGGCGGACCGCCTGGTCCACGACGTCGGGCGACGGCGGCCTGGACACCGCCCGCTTCACCGGCACACCCGCCCGCCACGTCCGCGTCGTGGGCCTGGCCCGCGGCACCGAGTGGGGATACTCGCTGAGCGAGGTGGGCGTCCACAGCAGCTGACGGCTCACCGGCACGAGCGCGAGGAACACACATGGCACGCATGCCGTCGGCCGAACGACGCCGGCAGCTGACCGAGGCGGCGATCAGGGCGATGACCCGGGACGGCGTCGCGCAGACGACGACCCGGTCCATCGCCGCCGAGGCGGGCGTGTCCCTCAGCGTCTTCCACTACTGCTTCGACTCCAAGCAGGCCCTGATCGAATCCGTCATCACCACCCTCACCGACCACTCCGTGACCGTGGTGAAGGAGGCGATACGGCCGCGGGCCACGCTGGAGGAGACCGTCCGGGCCGGCTTCGCGGCGTACTGGGACCATGTGCGCGCCCACCCCGACGAACACATGCTCACCTACGAACTGACCCAGTACGCCCTGCGCAGGCCCGGGTTCGAGCATCTCGCGCGCCGCCAGTACGAGCTGTACGGCGACGCGTACGCAGACCTTCTCGACGACCTCGGCCGGGCCATGGGCTTCCGGCTCGGCGTGCCCGTCTCCGTACTGGCCCGCTATCTGGCGGCGATGACCGACGGCCTGACCCTCAACTACCTGGTACTCGGCGACGCGGCGGCCTGGACCGACATCCTCGACACGGTCACCGCCCACATCGCCGGCCTGGTCAGCGAGGCCGACACACGACCTCGCTGACCAGGCGCGGCGACCGGTCAGACGTTGCCCAGTGACACCGGCTGATCGGGCAGGCCGGTGCTGCCGAGCGCGGGAGCCGAATCGGTGCGCTGCGCCGGGAACGGCAGGTCCAGGGCCCGGTCGGCGTCGTCTTCGGCCAGCTCCGCTTCGGACCGGGCGGCCAGGGTGTTGACGGCCGTGTTGAACCGCTCCATGGAGGTGGGGCTGTCCGGGCCCAGCACGTACTCCTTGAGCGTCCGGCGGTCCAGGGCCATCGGATCGTGGCGCGGTTCGCGGACCGAGCGCAGGATCTCCGGCAGCCGGGTGCAGTCGCGGTCGAGCAGATAGGCGCCCCCCGCGGTGGTGTAGGCGGCGCGGAACTCGTCGTCGGGCAGGTCCTGGGCGTTGGTCAGGACGTACGGCTTGAGGCTGGCCACGAAGTCGGCGACCACGGAGGAGACGTCGCTGATCAGGATGTCCGCCTGGTTGAAGCACTCGTACAGCGTCGGCAGCTGCTTGAGGATCACGTTGTGGCGTATCTGGCCGCGGCTCTCCCAGAAGACGCGGTGCCATTCGTCGCGCAGCGCCTGCCACTCGTCCGCGCCGTCGAGGCCGGGAACCCGGGCGGTGCGGGTCTGCTCGGCGTAGTCGCCCACGCTGCGCCCGGTCAACGCGTCGAGCTGGGCCTGGATCTCCGCCAGCCGGGGTGCGGCGGCGGTCACAGCGTCCTGCACGGACGCCGCCTCACGCTGCTCGTTGTCGGCGCGCAGCAGGGCCCGGATGGCGCGGTCCGCCTCGGTGGCCTCGCGCGAGCGCTTGCCGGTGAGCGGGTGCGGCTTGTAGATGACCCGTACGTTCTCCGCGAGGAGCTTCTCGACCAGGGTCACGCCCATCGGGATGAGCGAGGTGTGGCAGTCGTCGTCGCTCCAGCCCTCCCAGGTGGGGGCGTACAGCACGACCGGCAGCGGACCCGGGGTGTGGTCGGCGTCCAGCCGGATCGGCGCCAACTGCGGACGGCCCACCTCGACGATGGCGTCGTTGCTGATGGCGTGCCGCACCCGCCGGTACCGGTCGCGGCCCGCGCGGCCGGCCACCCAGATCTCGTCGTACACCTTGCTGACGCGGTTGCTGCTGGCGAGCTTGTCGCTGTCCCCGTGACCGATGAAGACGTGCTTGGCCTCGGCGATCCTCAGCATGTGCACGTTCTTGCCCGCGTTGCCGGGATACAGCACGACCCGCACCCCGGAAAGATCCAGCTCGGCCAGGTCGTCGGCCTTGGGCACGCAGATGACCGGGAGCGAGGTCCGGCTCAGATAACGGAACGAGGCCTGCTCGCGAAGGATGATCACCGGGCGCCGGTCGAGCTGCTCCAGCGTCTCGATCCACATGTTGACCTGGTACATGAAGTCCCGCGACACCGCGGCGAAGCTGAAGTACAGCGCCACCTCGGGCCGGTAACCCGCCAGCTGCCGGTTGACCTCGTGGATGAGCTCGTCGCGCCGCGGAGTGCGGCGGGCCGCGCGGTACTGGCCCAGCAGCGCCAGGACCGCCGCCGCGGAAACCCCGGCCGTCAACGCGTAACCGACGGCCGCCGGGTACCACGTGCCGGCCGCCAGCGCGGCGAGCAGCCCGGCGTGCGCCGGCACGTCGAGGTGGAGCAGCCTGCGCAGGAACCGCCGGTAGAGGAAGGCGGGCGGCTGCTTGGGAAGGCCCGCCTCGCTCATGTCGAGATTGCGCACCGCCACCGGCAGCACCCGCCGCAGCCTGATGGCCTTGTGGACGGCCGTGTACAGCATCGTCGACGCGAAGTGGGCACTGAAGACGACCAGCCCGGCGGCCAGCACCCGGTCCGGGGCGTCCATCCGCTCGATGAGGGCCAGCAGCATCACCGTGCGGGCAGCGAACCGCATGGTCCGGTTGAACTGCAACGAAGCCATGCGGCGGATGAAGCCGGGGGCCCGGACGTGCAGAGCCTCGTCCGCGAGGTAGCTCACGGCCGACGCCGCGGCGAAGCCCCACAGGGACGGCAACAGCGCGAAGACGGGAAGCAGAGCGAAACCGGCGCCGAAGACGAACACCAGAAGAAGGTCGGGTACCCCGCGCACACGCAGGACGGCACACAACCAACGGACGAACACGGACAAGACTTCTCCCCAGGGACTGCGTGACAGCGGTGCGCTGTTCGACCGTTCGACATCTGTCGGAGTCGAATGGTTGTACACCTGGGGGGCGGAAGTAGTTCACCTTTCCTTCATTTTGGATGTTCGTACGAATCGCACTCCTCGCCCGGCCTACCCGGCCGAAGGGGAGGCGCCGGACGACAGCCCTTCCTCGATGGTGCCGCCGAGCTTCGCGCGTGCCGCTTCCATGGCCGAGCGCGGCGTCGCCGAGAGCACCCACCGGTTGCCGACGAGATACACGCCGCCGTACATCTGCGAGACGTCGAGCCACTCGCGCTGGCCCCTGGCCGTGTCGAACGTCAGCAGCACGTACTCGGCAGTACCCGCCTTGCACACGCCCTGACGGTAGTCGAGGGTCTTCCCCGGGACCTTGGGCTTCCCGCAGTGGACGGCCGCGGCGAGCTGCTCCAGGGTCATCGGCTTCGCGCTGGGGGCGGTCTCCTTGCGGTCGGCCCGTTCCTCGGTCGCGGCGCCGGAGCATCCGGCGAGGAGGAGCGCCGCGGCGGTCATGAGCGCCGGAGCGCTGAGCAGGCGGCGGAGGGGGCGGTGCATCGGAACTCCAAATGCGGGGCAGGGGGTCGGTCCGTCCCTCGGATGTACGGGACGGACCTGCCCGTTGTTCACGCCCCACGGCCGGCCGGGCCGCGAACGTCCGCCCGGCTACCAGCGCAGGGGCAGACCGGCCAGGAAGCGGTGCAGCAGACCGGAGATGATGCGGTGGTCGTTCAGGGAGGGGTGCCAGTCGCAGCCGAGGCGATCCAGGCCGGGATCGTCGTAGTACCAGTGGCGCACCCGGTCGTCCCCGCGCCGGTTGCGCTCCTGGACGACGCGCTGCGCGCTCCGGGTGAAATCGTCCGTGCCGGAGAGGTACGTGGAGCTGACCACGAGGAAGGTCCTGGGCCCGTACCGGGCGCGCAGCCGGTCGAGGAAGCCGTGAAAGGCCGCCTGGTAGGCATCGGTCAGCTCCTCCCGCGTGGCCCAGCGTTCCCCGGGGTTCAGGGGCGTGGAGAAGTCGTTGATGCCCAGGCCGATCACGACGACCTGCGGACGCCAGCCGGGCGGTCGCCGCCAGACGTCGCCCTCGATGTTCAGCAGCGCCCGCTCGTAGTAGGTGCGGAAGTCGGTGCCGGGGTCGCCGCCGTTGTAGTTGCGGACCATGCCGCGGCCGGAGAAGGCGTTGAGCTGGTGGTCGGCGTCGAGACGGCGGGCGGTGAGGGCGCCGAAGGCGAGGTCGGCGTTGCTGTTCCGGTTGACTCCGCCGTTGCTCGAACAGTCACGCGTGGTGGAGACGTTCCCGTAGCCGGCGGTGTAGGAGTCGCCGATGAATTCGATCTGTCTGCTCCGTGCGCGGGGCGCGGCGAGGACGGCTCCTCCGGGAGCGGCGACGAAACCGGCGAACCGGCCCGTGGCCCAGGGACTCTCGGTCCGCTTGACGAGCCGCACGCCGTGCGCGGCGTCCGGGAGGCCGCCGACCCGGAAGGTGGTGCGCCCCGGGGTCACCAGCGTGGCCACGGTCGTTCCGTCGATCTGTACGTCGTAGTCGTTGTCGGCGTCATCGAGGGCGATGCCGACCCCGGTCCCGCGGAAGCGCCCCTCGAAGGAGACGCCGGGCCAGCTGTACTCCACGGATGACCCGTCTGCGGATCTGCGCACCCGGCCCACCGTGTGGAACCGGAGGCTCGTGCCGGACGCCCGCGAGGGCGACGCGACGGAGGTGGCGGTCCCCGCGACGGCGGCGGTGACGAACGTCCTTCGGGACAAACGACCAGGCGTGTGCATACGGCCATCCTTTGACGGTGGTGGGATTCCCTCGCGGACCTCCCCGCCTTGGGAGCGCTCCCAAGGCGGACCGGTGCTTCGAAAGTGGACGGCCCGCACGCCTTCGTCAACCCTTCGCGCAAGCATCTCCCGACGCCGACGGCCCGCGCCGTCGTCAGCCCTCGTGAGATCGTGGGCTGGCCAGGCCCGCAGCGCTGGTGCCACGGACGCCGGGGCGACGGGACGTACCGACCATGGAGGGGGAGGTGGGGCAGGGACCCGAAGCACGTGGGGAGACCGACGGCGTCGTGCACGCGGAAAGCGAACCCCCGGGGACCACCCGACGCATCATGAACGCGACCCGACGAACGACCCTCGAGGCGGGACAAGCCGGTTCCGGCACCGCGGTCCGGTCGGCCCGGCATCTGGCCCGGCTGGCGGTGCTCTGTGTCGCCGGTGCCGTCGCGGCGGTGGCGGCGGGCACCGGATCCGGCCGATGGCTGTTTCTGCTGCTCGGCCTCGCCGGACTCGCCCTGACCGGCGCGGGCATCTGGTGGGCCCTGGCCCACCGGGGAGTCGCCCGTCTGCTCGGCACCCTGCTGGCGCTGGCCGCGCCCGTCTGTGTCCTCGCGCTGTACGCCGTCTCGGGTCTGTGGGTGGCGGCGGTGACGGCGCTCGCCCTGTGGGCCGCGGGACTTGCCTGCGCCAGGAGCGCGCTGCGCCGCCTGCGCAAACCGCACGGCATGCACACCCGGTCGGTCCGGCCGCCCCGCCGCCCGGTACTGATCATGAACCCGCGTTCCGGGGGCGGCAAGGTCGCACAGCACTCCCTCGTGGAGCGGGCCGAGGCGCTGGGCGCCCGCGTGGTCCTGCTCGACCTGGAGGCCGACCCGGATCCGGTGGCCCTGGCGCGGCGGGCCGTGGCCGAGGGCGCCGACCTGCTCGGCGTGGCGGGCGGCGACGGCACGCAGGCCCTGGTGGCGCAGGTGGCCGCCGAGCACGGTGTGCCCTTCCTGGTCGTGGCCGCGGGGACCCGCAACCACTTCGCGATGGACCTCGGTCTGGACCGGGACGACCCGGCCGCCGGCCTGGACGCCCTCTCGGACGGTGTGGAGATCCGCGTCGACCTGGGCGAGGTGGCCGGCCGGCCGTTCGTCAACACCGTGTCGTTCGGGACGTACGCGGAGATCGTGCAGAGCCCCGACTACCGCGACGCCAAGGCGGCCACCGCGCTCGACCACCTGCCGGACCTGCTGGTCGGCGACGCCGTCACCCCGTTGGACATCCGGGCGGACGACGAGTCGCTGCCCGCCCCGCAGACACTGCTGGTCAGCAACAACGCCTACGCCCGGGCCGACCCGCTGGGCGGCGGACGCAGACCGCGGCTCGACTCAGGCACGCTCGGGGTGATCGCCGTCCGCGTGGACGGCCCCGCGCAGGCCGCCGAACTGGCGCTGCGGGGCGAACGGGCCAGCGGCATCACCGTGCTGACGGCGCGGCGCGTGGTCGTCGAGGCCGACCAGGAGGTGATCCCGGTGGCCGTCGACGGTGAAGCCCTCACGCTGCCTCCGCCGGTGGTGTGCACCGTGCGGCCCCGTGTCCTGCGGGTACGGGTGCCCAGACACCGTCCCGGCGCCCCGTACGTCGCACCGTCCGTGGACTGGCGGCGCATCGTCCGCCTCGCCCTCGGCGGGACTCCCAGCCCCTACCACCGCGTCCACCAGAACCAGAACCAGAAGCAGAACCAGAACCAGAGCCGGAACCAGGAGCAGAGCGATGCTTGACCGTCCGTCGCCCGAACACCGGGACCAGCGAGACCTGATGCGCGATCTCGCCGCCCTCGACCAGGCGCTCTACGAGGCCGTCACGGTCACCAGGACACCCACGCTGGACTCCGCCCTGCGGCGGCTGTCCGCGGCGGCGGACCACTCCAAGATCTCCTTCGTGGCCGCCGGTTTCCTGGCTCTGTGCCCCGGCCGGCCGCGCCGAGCCGCGGTGCTCGGCCTCGCGGCCATCGGTGTCGCCTCGACGACCGCGAACCTGCTGGGCAAGCGCCTCGTCCGCCGTCCGCGTCCCCACCGCGCCGAGGACTCGCCGTTCCCGGGGCGGCACGTGCCCATGCCCGCCTCCGCTTCCTTCCCCTCGGGCCACACGGCCTCGGCCGTCGCCTTCGCCGCGGCCGTCGGGCCCGCCTTCCCGGCCGCCACGGTGCCGCTCGGCCTGCTGGCCTGCGCGGTGGGCTACTCGCGGATCCACACCGGCGTCCACTATCCGGGTGATGTCATCGCCGGCGCACTGCTGGGAACGGGCGCGGCGGCCGCGGTCCTCGCCGCCGCCCACTGGGACGACTGACCCCGCATCACCCCCCGCTCGACCACCACGCCGGTACCAGCACGAAGAGCGACGAACGACGTCGGACCATCATGGCCGCCGCGGTCGCCTGCTTCGCGAAAAAGGGTTTCTACGGTACCGGCCTGTCGGCCTGGTCCTGGGCCTGGTCCTGGGCCTGCTGGACTCCGTTGTGTGCCCCGGTCAGGTGCCCCTTCCGTCCCGTGCGCCCCGGCACGCGCCGAGGCGGTCCGCACTGGACGCGGGCGCCCGCCGGGGTGCGGTTCAGTTGCGCAGCGGGTTGGCGCGTGCCGCCGCCAGCAGGTACCAGGCGGTGGCCCCCGCGTGCCGGTACGGGTAGTAGCCGAACCCGAAACCGGTGTCGAGGGGGCTGCTCGCCGAGACGACTCCCGAGCGCTCGGGAAGGGCCCTGCCGCCGACGGTCTGGCCGCCGCCGAGCAGGTCCTGAGCGCGCTCGACGGAGGCGATCAGTCGCTGGGCCCGCGTCGCGTCGCCCGGGGCGTGACGGGTCCGCAGGGCGAGCGCCAGGTGCGCCGTCCCCTCGAACCAGACGCCGTGGCGGTCGGGCTTCGGCTGGCCGTCGGCGATCGGGGCGTCCTCGTTCGCCGTCAGGCCGGCCGAACTGAAGGTGACTCCCTCGTACGACTGGCCCGCGGGCACCGTGCTGTTGCGACGGTCGGCCGTGTCCAGCACGGCCAGTGCGCTCGCGGCCCAGTCCAGGGACCGGGCGTGGGCGGGTGAGGAGAGGGCGAGGTGGGTCCAGGTCTGGGTGTCCTCGGGGACGGGCGACTTGTTGACGGTCACACCGTCGTTGGTGCCGGTGTAGAAGAAGCCGCCGGACGGCTCCCACATCTTCAGGACGAAGGCCTCGGCCCGCGCGCTCCGCTCCCGCCACACCCCGTCCCCGGTGAGGCGGGCGAGCTGACCGAACAGGGCGATCAGGTCGGTGTTGTGCTCGGTGGAGGTGAAGGGCAGCCTCTGATCGGCCCCGTCGACTCCGAACTTGTAGCCGCCGAGCGGTTCGTCGGTACGGCCGACCCGCTCGATCCACTCACCGATCCGCACGGCGCCGGTGAGGAAGCGACGCTCACCGGTCCGGCGGGCGAGCGCGCCGAGCGCGATACCGGCCCACGCCATGTCACCGACGGCGGTGCCGGTGAAGCCGAACTGGGTGCCGACGTTGGCCGTACCGTCCGCCCGCACGAACCCGTCCGGCTGGGGGGAACCGTCGTAGAAGGTGTACGGCCCCACGTTGTAGGCCTGACGCAGCCTCCCGTCGTCGTGGCCGGGGTCGTGCGCCTGGGCGTAGACAAGCGCGTCACCGAGCGCCACGGCCCGCGAGAGGCCCTCCTCGGTACGGGACGCGAGATGGGCCAGGATCACCAGGGCGTTGTCGTAGGTGAACGCGGTACTGAACAGGCCGGCCTGGTCGGTGTAACTCTGGACCAGCCGGACCGGGCCGTGGTCCGGATAGGCGTCCATGGCGGCGGCGAGGTAGGCATACGCCCGCCGCGGCGCGGAGGCTGCGCCCGCGGACCGGCCTCCCGTCGCCAGAGCCGTACCGGAACCGGTCGCGGTGAGGAACGTCGCGCCGACCCCTGCTCCGGCTCCGAGGAGTGCACGACGGCTGAATCCCGGGCCTTGGCTGCCGGTCATGAGTCTCCTCGAAGGTGCGGGTCAGGCGAGGTGGGGGAGGCGTACGGCAAGCGTGAGAGCGTTCCCGGGAGCGCGGGCTCATTCTGCTGGCGTGCGTGGTTCCGGTCAACGTCTGTGCCCTTTGGGGCAGTTGGGTTGTCCGTCACACGCAGGGCGAGGCGAGTGCCGGGGCCTCACCCCTGCCCCGGGCAGGGGTGAGGCCCCGACGCCGCCGTGCGGACGTCTGGGCCTCCTCGATCTGCGTCGGTCGGCGGGCGCCTACTGGTAGCAGGGGTTCCCGCACTTGAGGGTGACGCTGTTCTCGTGGTGGCCGTCCACGGCCCGGACGGTGCCGGGATGGCGGCTGGTCTCCCACGGCATCGGCGCGGCCTGGGCGAGGGGCGGCAGGCCGCCCACTGCGGCGGCGGTCACCACCAGGACGGACGCGATGCGCTGACGGACGTTCATGAGCACTCCTCAGGTCGGCTGCCGGCAGGAACGCGCGGCGATCAGCGGGTGGGCAGGCCGAGATCGGCGGCCGTGTGGTCGATGTCTCCGCGTGGTCGACACGTCCGGGTGGACGAGGACGAGGACGCGCCGCGCGTGCGGGACGGTTTCACGGGGAGTCCGCCGGGGGCACGCGATCAGGCCGTGAGACGGCGCCGGGGGAGATCCGTGGCGCCGAGGTGATCGCCGTGTCGGCCCTCCGCTCAGCGAGGGGCGAGGCCGGCCAGGAGCTCGCGGACGTGCCGGCGGACCACGGCCCGGCCGGGGGAGTGGAGGGTGCCGAGGGCTGTGTCCCGCAGGAGGTCGACGACCTGGTCGGCGTCGGCGCCGGTGTCGTACGGGACGCTGTCGTCGAGGACGTCGTAGCCGTCGCGGACGGCGACGCGGAGGTGGCGGAGCTGCCGCACGCCGTCGGCGTGCACGGCCGCGGCGACGACGAAGGGCGGTGGCCCGCCCGCTTCCCCGGCCTCCTTGCGGTACGCGCTGGCGATCGGCTCGCGCCACCGCAGGCCGAGCAGGAGGTGACGCTTGGCCAGCACCTCGGCGAGATCGGTCTCGCGCACCCCGTCGCTCTCCAGCACCACGGCACCGGCGTTCAGCACCAGGGCCGCCGGCAGCAGGCACCGCAGGGTGCTGCCGACGAGGTTGCCGCCGACCGTGGCGGTACGGCGCACGGCTCCGGTCCCCACGGTCGCGGCCGCCCGGCGCAGTACCTCCGGTACGCGCTCGTCGATCTGGTGCAGCATCACCGCCGCGCCCAGTTCCTCGCGCCCGATGACGTTGGCCTCCGGCAGCCGGCGCAGCGACATGGCCTGTTCGGGGAACCCGTCCCGCTGCCAGGTGGCCCACACGAGGGTGGCACCGCCTATCGGTATCGCCCCCTCGGCCAGACACTCCTGCGCTTCGGACACGGACACGGGCAGATGCAACAGCACGGGAACCACCAACCCTTCCGGCGAGGTGGTGGCGGGGCAGGGAGGACCACACCTCAGCCACATGATCACGGACATGGCGCATTCTTCCCCCGCGGACGGGGGCGCGTGCAGGGCTCATCGCATCGTGCCGGGCGCCTCTCAGCTTCTCCTGGCCGTGTCCCGCCGGGTGCGCGAGGGTGCAGCGGTGCAGCGGGTCGCCGGTCAGTGGGAGTCAGCCGGGAGGTGGCCCCCGCCATCCTCGAGCTTCCACCACCTCGAAGGTCAACACCGGTACGGTGCCTGTGATACTGGCGTGGTGACGTCACTCTCCTCGCCGCAGCCCCCGATACCGGACGGGCCCGTCACCGGGGACGCGCCCCGCAGCGTCCGGCGACCGCTGCTCACTCAGTCCTGGCTGAATGTGACGTTCCTGCACTGGCCCGCGGATCCGGCCGACGTGGCCCGTGTGCTGCCGCCGGGAATCCGCCCCGACACCGTGGACGGCGTCACCTACGTGGGCCTGGTGGCCTTCCGGCTGCACCGTTCCGGCTGGCTCGGCCTGCCGCCGGTGCCGTACCTGGGCAGCTTCCCCGAGACCAATGTCCGCCTCTACACCGTGGACGCACACGGGCGGCGCGGTGTCGTCTTCTGCTCGCTGGACGCCTCCCGCCTCCTCCCCGTCGCCGTGGGGCGCATCGGCTTCGGCCTGCCGTACATGTGGTCGCGCATGACCGTCGGCACTCGCGGCGACACCCTCACCTACACCAGTACGCGGCGGTGGCCCGGCCCGCGCGGCGCCCGCAGCCGTATCTCCGTACGGGTCGGCGCCCCCGTGGCGGAGCCCACCGAGCTGGAACACTTCCTGACCGCCCGCTGGGGCCTGCACAGCACCCTCCTCGGTCGGCCGGTCTTCGTGCCGAACACCCACCCGCGCTGGCCCCTGCACCGGGCCGAGCTCATCGCCTGCGACGAAGACCTGGTCGCGGCGGCAGGCCTGCCCGCACCGGCGGGCGAGCCGGTGAGCGTCCTGTACTCACCCGGTGTCCCGGCCCGCTTCGCCCGCCCGGCCGGTGCCCCCCGCCGGTGATCAACTCGTTCGGCGCCAGGTACTCCACGGGCACCCGCCCGGGGAAGCGGTGACCGCTCAGTGGTCCTCCGTGGCCAACCAGCCGGACAGGGCCGGCATGGCGAGGCCCGTCAGGGCGTCCAGCCGGCGGCGGGCGCGACGGGTGAGGCCGATGCTCTGCAGGCGGTTGCCCAGACCCGCGTACGCACCGGCACAGCCGAACCCGATGGCGATGTACGCCGCGCCGAGGACCAGCAGCGGCAGGGTGGCTTCCGAGGAGCGAGGTGGCAGGAACTGCGGCAGAAACACGGTGAACAGGATCAGCGCCTTGGGGTTCGTCGCCGCCACCAGGAATTCCTGCCGCGCGAGCCGCCAGGGCGACACGCCGGCGGCCTCCGAGGTGTTCTCGGAGCCGGCCCGCACCTCTCGCACCGACTCCCCGCGCACGGCGGTCAGCACGGTCCGGGCGCCCAGTACCCCCAGGTAGGCCACGCCGCACCACTTGATGACGTGGAACGCCACTTCGGACGTGGCAAGGACCGTCCCGAGCCCCGCCGCGACCGCGATCACCATCAGCGCGAACGCCGCGAAGCGGCCGAGCGACGCACTGACCGCGGGCCCCAGACCGTGCCGCAGCCCGTTGCGCAGCGCCAGCAACTGGTTGGCCCCGGGGGTGGCGGCCGGCAACAGGGCCGACGGAACGAACGTCGCCCACTCGACATCGCTGATCACAGGTGTACGCGTACCCGCGTGCGCGGCGACCACGGTGCTTCGGCCGGGCAGAACGGGCTGCGGGCCAGAGCACCGGCGGCCTGGGAGCGTTCACGAGTCGTCGTGCGGGCCTCAGTCCTGACCAGTTGGTGTGCCCAAGGGTGCGTGATCCCACCGTGCCCGCCTGAGGTCTCCAGCTCTCCCTCGCTCATCCGCCGCCCTCTGCTGCCCGAACGTCGTCGCGCCCGGCGGCCAGCGCCATCGACTCCGCTTCCACGAAGTCCCCTTCACGGCAGCAGGGACAAGCCGCCGTACTCCCTGGTGCTCTTGCGTCATCGGTTTCCGGCGCCCGGGGCCGGCTTCGACGCCGTGGGTGTGGTGGCCGACTTCAGGGTGTGGTCGAGGAAGCGTCGGGCGATCGGCGGTACGGCGCGGGAGCTCAGCCAGGCGATTCCGATGTCCCGGGCACCGCGTACGTCGGTGACCTCCAGGTAGCGGATCGGGGACTGCGGGCTCGCCGTGATGTCCGGCGACGAGGGGATCAGGGACACGCCCAGACCGGCAGCGACCAGCCCGCGCAAGGTCTCCACCTCCTCACCCTCGAAGCCGACGAGCGGGGTGAAGCCGGCCTCGCGGCACAGCGTCTCGGTCATGTCGCGCAACCCGTATCCGGGCTTGAGCAGGATGAACCGCTCCTCGGCCACCTCGGCCAGGCGGGCCCGACGGCGCCTGCCCAGCCGGTGCCGGGCGGGGACGGCCAGCCGCAGGGGCTCCACCAGCAGACGGCGCCAGGTGATCAGCGGGTGAACGGGCTCGGTGCTGGTGATGATCAGATCGGCCGTGGCGTCGAGGAGGTGCCGGGTCAGTCCCGTCTCGCCGTCCTGATGCAGCTCGAACTGGGCTTGCGGGTACGCCTGTCGGAAGTCCGTGACCAGCCTGGGGACGAGCCAGGTGCCCAGGGTGTGCAGGAAGGCCAGCGACACCACACCCGCTTGGGGGTCCATCAACTCGGCCACGGCTCGCCGGCCCCGGTCGTAGCTGTCGAGCATCGTGTCGACGTACTCCTTGAACACCCGTCCCGCCGGGGTCAGGCGCAGGACGCGTCCGACGCGCTGGAAGAGTTCGGCGCCGACCTCGTCCTCCAGCCGGTTCAGGGCCCGCGACAGGGCGGGCTGGGTGACCTGGGCGTCCGCCGCGGCGTCGGTCACCGTCGTCCCCTGCGCCACGGCCTGGAAGGAGCGCAGTACCTGAAGGTCCATACGGTCATTCTCCTCCCTCATGCGTCCGGGAGGATCCAGGCCGTGGCGGCATGGGTCACCGTCGTGCCGACGGCCGGGGCGGCTTCAAGGCCGGACGTCCCGGCCGGCAGTGCCTACCGTTCGCGGTCTGCCCCGCCCGCAACCACCTGCGCGGTCACCTGGTCGCAGAGCCGCTCGGCCGCCGCGATCGCGTCCTCCCAGTCGGGCAGGGACCGGCCGGGGCGCGCCGGTTCGCCGCGGGCGTGAGCGACGGCCCGGCGGGCGTCGGCCAGTTGGTGGTACGCGGAGCGGCGCAGTGCCTGGCGCTGGACCGGACCCGTTTCCGGGGCGACGTCGCGGTAGCGGCGGGCGGCGGAGACGGCGGCCTCGGTCTGCGCCTCGGCGCGGTGCAGCGCGGAGTCGGGCCAGACCACGAAGTGCGCGAGGAGCACCAGCGCGGAGGCCAGAGCGGTGTCCACCATGCGCGTGCCGTACAGCGCCCGGTGGTCGCCGAGGAGGTCGACCAGCACGAACACGACCGCGGTCAGACCCATGGTGGCGAGCGCGTAGTGATGGCGCACGCCCACGGCCATCAACGCGCCGAAGACGGCCACGACACCGATCACGGTGTACGTGCCGGTCGCGGCCGCGGACACCGCTCCGATCGCTGCCACGCCGACGACCGTGCCGACGCAGCGGTGCAGCGCCCGGGTGAACACCGGGCCGAAGTCGGGCTTGTAGACGAAGGCCACCGTCATGGGGAGCCAGTACCCGCGCGGGCCGTGCAGTGCCTCGGCGAGCAGATGGGCGACGAGTACGCAGCCGGTCAGCAGAACGGCGTACCGCACCCGTGCCGCTCGCCCGGGCCACGCGTGCGCCGGCAGGCGCAGCGTCGGGTCGGCGGCGTCCGGTTCGTCGATGCCCGCGTACAGTTCGGCCAGCGCGGACCTGCCCGGCGAGTCGGTGTCGAGGGCCGGCGCCGCCTGCTTCGCCTGCCGCTCCGTCGGAGCCTCCGGGGCGGGAGCCGAGACCTGCCCCGGGAGCAGGCGCTCGGCCAGCCGCAGCGGTACGCCGGTCAGAGCGGCCGGGAGCGGACGGGCCTCCCACACCAGCGCCGTCACGGTCTCGCCCAGCCGTACGGCACAGTGGAAGGCCCGGACCAGTTCCCGGACTTCCGCCTGTGGCCGCCGCAGGGATCGCGGGGCGAGGTGGACGGCCATCACCTCGTGGGCGTGGTTGAGCGCGAGCGTCATCCGCCGGCGGGCCTCCTCGGCTTCCTCGGTGCCGGCCGCGGCGAGGGCCTCGCCCGCACTCCGGTACACGGCGAGGACGGCGGCCCGCTCGACGTGGTACCGGCGCCACAGCCAGGGGGCCGCGGACAGCACCAGGACGAGGACGACACCGGCGAGCAGGGCGAGCGGCGGCTGCCACCACGGCCCCGGCACCGGGATGCCGGTGCCGATCGTGACACCGAGCAGCAGGTGCATGCCTGACACGGACGCGATCCGCCCCCGCAGGCTGATGGTGCCCGCCACCAGCGCGGCAGCGACCAGGCACCCCGCCACGGCCACCGACTCCCCGCTGCGCAGGGCGAGTTCACCGGCGAGCAGGCCGAGCGCGCTGGACATCCCGGTCCATCCGAGCCGTCGCACCCGTACCCGGTAGGGATCGGAGCCGTCCTGGCTCACGCCCCACAGGGCGCCGATCGCCGCGATCACGGCCGGCACCACCCAGCCGGTGCACACCCCGACGAGCAGGGGCAGAGCCAGGGCGACGGCGCCGCGCGCGGCCGCCGCCAGCGGCAGGGGTACGGGCGCGAGGCCGGCGGCGGAACGCGCCACCCACCGCAGAGGGGACCTACGGCGCGAACGTTCCGGTCGCGCGTCTGCTGCCGGTGTCATGCAACCGTGTCCTTTCGCTTGCCGGGACGGATGGCGGATGTCGGACAGGGGATGGGGGCTGGCGGATGGGGATGGAGGAGACAGCGGACGGTGGACAGCGGGGTCAGCCGACCAGCCCGATGACCAGGGGCAGGGTGACGAAGGAGAGGAGCAGGCTCAGGACGACGGCGGAGCCGATGGTCCGCACGTCCTCCGTGGAACCGTGGCGGGCGGCGAACATCAGGGGGACGGGGGAGACGGGGAACGCGACGATCAGCGCCGCCTGGGCGGCATCGGCCGCGGAGGCCACGGTCAGACCCACGCTGTAGACGAGCAGGGGCAGGACGACGACGCTGGTGAGGGAGATCGCCCACACCGCGGGGGTGAGCTTCGGGCGGCCGATTCGGGCCACGGAGACGCCGACGTACAGCAGCGCGGCGGCCGACGAGGCCCCGGCGAGCAGGGTCAGCGAGGCGTCGGCGACCTCCGGCAGACCGACCCCGCTGACCGACAGGACCAGGCCCAGCACCGGGCCCCAGCAGAACGGCTCACGCAGCGCGTGCCCGACCGTGTGCAGGATCGACGAACGGGCCTCGGAGGAGGCCGCCTCGGCCGCGAGCGGCGCGGTGGCCTGCGCGAGCGGGCCTCCGCCGGCGGTCACCAGGGCCGGCCGCCGTACCGCGGAGGCGGCTTCGGTGGCGACGGCCGCCCGGGACCTCGGATGGTCCGGCATGCCGAGCAGGATCAGGACGACCGGGTCGAGGACGACGTTGACGAGGATCCCCGCGACGGCGATCGGCACGGCCGCCTCGGCGGTACCGAACAGGCCTCCGAGGATGGACGTCCCCATGAAGGCGTACTGCGGCTGGACACACGCCAGCGCGAACAGGGCCGCCCGCCTGAGCGAACGCCGCGCCGCGAGGCGCAGCACGCCGAGCAGGACGGCGTACACCCCGAGCAGCCCGAACGCGAGCAGCCCCACCAGGGGCAGCTGGTCGACCAGTACATGCCGCGGTGTCTGCCAGATGCTCAGCAACAGGGCCGCGGGCAGAGCGAGTTGCATGGTCAGTTCGCGCAGCGCCTGCGCTCCGCCGGCGTCGAACAGTGCGCGACGGCCGGTGCCGTAGCCGACCGCTATGACAAGGAAGACCGGCACCACGACGGTGAAGATCTCGGCGAAAGACATGGCTGCGTCAATCCTTCAGAAAGAGGCCCACGGGCCCTGCGGGTAGGAGCTGATGCGCGGACCGGCGTCCGTCACACGGCCGCGATCGGCGGGTATTCCGGCCGCCACATGGCGGCGCGGACACGCTCCTCGATCGCGTCGCCGACGGTCTCCCGGGCGACGCCGTCCTCGACGGCGGCGCGGGCCACCGCCACGGCCACCGCGACCGAGGTCTCGCGCAGCCGGTCGATCAGGGGGAGCACCGGCGCGCCCGGCGCCGTGGCGTCGGTCTGTTCCGCGACGGCGCGTGCCGAGGCGACGAGCATGCCGTCGGTGACGCGCTCGGCCCGGACGACGGCCGCCCCCAGCCCCAGGCCGGGGAAGACCAGCGCGTTGTTGGCCTGCCCGATGTGGTGGGTGACGCCGGCGACCTCCACCGGTTCGAAGGGGCTGCCGGTGGCGATCAGGGCCCGGCCGTCGGTCCAGCGGAGCAGGTCGGCGGGGACGGCCTCGGCCAGCCGGGTCGGGTTGGACAGGGGCAGCACGATCGGGCTGTCGGTGTGCGCGGCCATGGAACGGATGATGTCCTCGGTGAAGGCGCCGCCCTGTCCGGAGGCGCCGATGAGAACGCTCGGGCGCACCCGGTCGACGACCTCGGCCAGCGGAATGCCGCCGAGGGAGCCGTCGCGCCGCCAGTCGGCGACGTCGGCGCCGCGACGGACGTAGCGGGTCTGGAAGTCCCGCAGGTCCGGCTGGCCCTCGGTGAGCAGGCCGTGGCGGTCGACGGCCCAGATCGCCTCGGTGGCCTGCTGCGGCGTCAGCCCGTCGGCGATCATCGCGTCGCGGAGCTGGTCGGCGATCCCGATGCCGGCGGTACCGGCGCCGAAGATCACGACGCGGTGCTCGCGCAGCGGAACCCCGGTGGCGCGCACGCCGGAGAGCACGGCGGCCAGGTTGACCGCGCCGGTGCCCTGGATGTCGTCGTTGAAGGTGAACACCTTCTCGCGGTACCGGTCCAGGATGCGGCGGGCGTTGGCCGGGCCGAAGTCCTCCCAGTGCAGCAGGGCGTCGGGGAACAGCTCGGTGGCGGCGGTGACGTACGCGTCGAGGAAGGCGTCGTAGCTCTCCCGGTCGACCCGCGGGTGCCGGTTGCCCAGGTACAGCGGGTCGTCCAGCAACTCCTGCCGGTTGGTGCCCACGTCCAGCATCACCGCCAGCGTGCGGGCGGGGTCCACGCCCGCGGCGGCGGTGTAGACGGCGAGCTTGCCCACCGCGATGTCGATACCGCCCACACCCCAGTCACCGATGCCGAGGATCGCCTCGCCGTCGGTCGCCACGATCAGGTCGACGTCGTCGGCGCCCAGTCCGGACGCACGCAGGGAGCGCTCGATGTCCTCGGGCGCGTCGACCGACAGGTACACCCCGCGCGGGCGGCGGTACTCGTAGCTGTAGCGCTCGATCGCGGTGCCGACGGTCGGGGTGTACACGATCGGCAGCATCTCGGCGAGATGGTCGCCGAGCAGCCGGTGGAACAGCACTTCGTTGCGGTCGCGCAGCGCCGTCAGATACACGTTCTTGGCGAGGTCGTCGGGCTGGGAACGGAACTGCGTGTAGGCACGGGCGGCCTGCTGATCCTGCGTCAGTACCTGCGGCGGCACCAGGCCCACCAGGCCCAGCTCGTGCCGCTCCTGCCGGGTGAAGGCGGTGCCCCGGTTCAGACGGGGATTGCTCAGTACGGCGTGTCCGCGGGCGGTCGTGCGGATGAGACCGTCGACGCTGCGGCTCTGGCTGCCCATGACTGCTCCTGAACGGTCGGAAACGGGGACAGCGACCAAGCCTGCGAGCTCATGGATACATGCGTCCAATGCCTGAGAATCACGTGATCCATGACCTGACGGTATTCGGCGGTGTGACCTGCGGTTTCGCCGTCGAGCGGGAGGGTGCCCGACCGGGCGACTGTGACGGACGCCGCCCTCGGGGCCGGCGGGGCACCGGTTCAGCCGGTGGTCGCGCTGCCGTAGTCGGGCACCCACTGGGCCTTCCGGATCGCGGCCCGCAGTTCCTCCTCGGTGGCTTTCGGGGCGACGCCGTCCTCGACGGCCGCGAGCGCCGCGGCGAGGGCGATCTCGCGGGCCGCGTCCCGCATGCGACCCAGCGGCGGCAGCAGAGGTGCGGGGCTGCCGTCGTCCGGTGCCGAGTGGGCCGCGCAACGGCCCACGGCGCGGGCGGCGGCGACCATCATCCGGTCGGTGACGCGGGTGGCGTGCGCGGCGGTGACCGCGAGGCCGATCGCGGGGAAGACGTAGACGTTGTTGGCCTGGGCGACGGGTACGTCACGGCCGTCGATCCGCAGCGGCGGGAACGGGGAGCCGGTCGCCACCAGCACCCTCCCGTCCGTCCAGCGGGCCAGATCGGCGGGGTCGGCCTCGGAGTGCGAGGTCGGGTTGGAGAGGGGGAAGATCACCGGCCGTTCGCAGCCGGCGGCCATCTGCCGTACGACCTCCTCGGTGAACGCCCCGTGAGCGGTGGACAGGCCGATCAGCGCGGTGGGCCCGACCTGGCGGACCACCTCGGCGAGCTCCGGGTTCCCGTTGCCGTCCCAGTCGCGGACCTCGTCGTCGGCACGGGCGTAGGCCCGCTGTTCCTCGGTCAGCCCGGAGCGCGACTCCAGCAGCAGGCCGTCGACGTCCACGAACCAGAAACGGTCGAGCGCCTCACGCTCCGACAGTCCCTCGTCGGCGAGGGCGGTACGGATCATGTCGGCCACGCCGACCGCGGCCGATCCGGCACCGAGCACGACGAACCGCTGGTCGGCCAGGCGGGTGCCCGCGATCTCGGTGGCCGTGGTGAGCGCCCCGAGTGCCACGGCGGCGGTTCCCTGGATGTCGTCGTTGAACGTCAGCAGCCGGTCCTGATAACGGGTCAGGATCGGACGGGCGTGGACGGTCGCGAAGTCCTCCCACTGCAACAGCGTGCCGGGCAGCTCCGCCTCGACCGCCGAGACGAACATCTCCACGAGTTCGTCGTACTCGGCGCCCGTCACCCGGCGTTGCCGACGGCCCAGGTAGTGCGGGTTGTTCAGCAGGTCCTCGTTGTCCGTCCCGGCGTCAAGGAGGACCGGCAGGGTGCGCGCGGGATGGATGCCGCCGATGGCGGTGTAGAGGCTGAGCTTGCCGATCGGGATGCCCATCCCGCCGACGCCCTGGTCACCGAGGCCGAGAATGCGCTGCCCGTCGGTGACGACCAGCACATCCACCTCCTTGTTCGGCCGGTTGCGCAGGATCTCCCGGAAGCGGTGCCGGTCGTCGTACGACAGGAACAGGCCGCGCGGCCTGCGGTAGATCTCGCTGAACCGGCGGCACGCCTCGCCGACCGTGGGGGTGTAGATGACCGGCAGCATCTCCTCGACGTGCTGGGTGATCAGCCGGTAGAAGAGCACCTCGTTGGTGTCCTGCAACTGCCGCAGGTAGATGTGCCGGTTGAGCGGTTTGTCGTAACCGAAGAACGCGTCGTGGGCGCGCTCGGCCTGCTCGTCGAGGGTCTCGACGGCGGGCGGCAGCAGCCCGTCGAGACCCTGTGCGGACCGCTCCTCGGGCGTGAAGGCGGTCCCCTTGTTGCGCAGCGGGTCGGAGAGCAATGCGGTGCCGTGGATGGTGTCGCTCACTGTCATGACGATGCGCCTGCCCGGAATGTCGCGGCCCCCACCCCAAGATATCGGCAAGCCGAGGGAAAGGCCGGGTTCGGAGTTTCCTGCGATGCTCCACGCGGCACGTGACACGCCCCCGAATGGCTCATCCAGCTCGTTGGTAGTTCATCAGACCATATCGTGCTGAATATGACGAAATGCCAAATTGCGTACTGGGCGTGCGCCGCAGCGGTCGCCGGGGCGAGCCTCGGGGCCGCTCCGCCGAGCGCCGGTCACGCGACCCACGTGGTCCACCCGGGGGAGTCGATCCAGAAGGCGGTGGACGCCGCCGCGCCGGGTGACACCGTTCTGGTGTCCCCCGGCACCTACCACGAGAGCGTCAAGGTGAGCACCCCCAGGCTGACCCTGCGCGGCACGGGCCTCGGCACGGTGATCCAGCCGGGCACCAAGAAGGACGCCAACAAGTGCGCCGAGAACGGCAACGGCATCTGTGTGGTGGGGACGAAGGGCAGCAACGTCGAAGGCGTCACGGTCACTTCCCTGACCGTGACCGGCTTCGCCAAGTCCGGCGTGTTCGCCATGGCGACGGACAGGCTGACCGTGCGCAACGTGACCGCGGTGAAGAACGGGGTGTGGGGCATCGCCCAGCAGCGCTCGGTCCGCGGCGTGTTCCGCGGCAACACCGCGCAAGACAACGGCGACGCGGGCCTGTTCCTCGCCAACACCATCACGGCCGAGCAGGGCGCCGCGGACACCCGGGGAACGGTCGTCCAGGGCAACCGGCTGGAGGGCAACCGGATCGGCGTCACCGTCCGCCGTCTGCGCAATCTCAGCGTCGAGGGCAACCTCCTCACCGGCAACTGCGCGGGCGTGTTCGTCGTCGGTGACGAGAACAAGCCGAAGGCCGGCCGGCTGACCGTGCGCGCCAACAGCATCGAGAGCAACAACAAGCTGTGCCCGAAGACCGAGCGGCTGCCCTTCCTGCAGGGCTCCGGCATCGTCCTGACGGGCGCCGAGGACTCGCTGGTAACCGGGAACGTGATCACGGGCAACGTCGGTACCTCCCCGCTGTCGGGCGGCATCGTCCTGTTCAAGAGCTTCGTGGGCGTCACCAGCGAGCGGAACCGGATCACCCACAACATGCTGCAGGGCAACTCCCCGGCGGACCTCGTCAACACGGACACGGGCAAGGGCAACACCTTCACCGGCAACTCCTGCCAGGCGTCCAAGCCCACGGGCCTGTGCTGAACGGCCGGCCGTAAAGCCCCCGATCCCGAGCAGCGCCGAAGAAGCACCCGAGAAGAACCAAGAAGAAACCAGCAGGACAAAGAAGACCAAGCAGAACAAAGAAGACCAAACAGAACAAAGAAGAAGGAAGGCGGCACATGACGACCGCTCAGACCGCCCCACCGCCGTCCATGCGGCTGCGGGAGCTCGTGTTCGGGGCGGCGTGTGCCGCCGCCCTTCGCGCGGCCGCACGGCTGGGGGTCGCCGACGCGCTCGGCGACAGCCCCATGGCCGTGGAGGACCTCGCGGCAGCGGTGAAGACCGAACCCCGGCCGCTGCGACGGCTGTTGCGGGCCCTGTCCTGCTACGGCGTCTTCGCCGAGCAGCAGGACGGGACGTTCGCGCACACCGACATGTCCCGGCTGCTGCGCGAGGACGACCCGCACAGCCTCCGCGACATCACGCTGTGGTGCACCGAGCCGTGGACCTGGGACGCCTGGCCGGAACTGGACGAGGCGGTGCGTACCGGCCAGAACGTCGTCCAGGGCCTGTACGGCAAGGAGTTCTTCACCTACCTCAACGAGGACGCCCCCGAATCGGCGGCGGTCTTCAACCGCGCGATGACGACCTCCAGCGAGCAGTCGGCGCGGGACGTCGCCGCCTTGCTCGACCTGTCGGGCACCGCGTCGGTCGCGGACATCGGCGGCGGCCAGGGGCACGTGGTGGCGAGCCTGCTCGACAAGTACCCGTCGATGCACGGCACGCTGCTCGATCTGCCCCGCGTGGTCGACAACGCCCTGCCACGGCTGCGCGAGCGGGGTGACCTCGCGGACCGCGCGCGCATCGTGCCCGGCGACGTCCGGGTGGCCGTCCCGGTCAAGGCCGACGCCTACGTCATCAAGAACATCCTGGAGTGGGACGACGACAGCACCGCCCGCACCCTGCGCAACGTCATCGAGGCGGGCGGACCCGGGGCCCGGGTCGTGGTCATCGAGAACCTCGTCGACGACACGCCCTCCATGCGGTTCAGCACCGCCATGGACCTGCTGCTGCTCCTCAACGTCGGCGGAGCCAAGCACACCACCGACAGCATGGTCAGCCGGCTGACCGAAGCGGGCCTGGTCATCGACGACATCCGCCCGGTCAACCCCTATCTGCACGCGTTCGACTGTCACGTCCCCGTGTGAGCCGACGGCCACTGGTCGCCGGGCCCGCGACGCTGCGGGCCCGGCGACCAGTGGCCGTCCGTGGAGGCAGGGGGTCAGCCGCGCTCCCAGACGTAGAAGCGATGCGCCATCGCGTCCTTCGGCGAGCGCCAGGTCTCGGGATCGTACGCGGTGACGTACGCCGACAGCCGCTCGCTGATGTCCCGGAACTCGGGATGGCCGGCCACCTTGGCGATGGCCGGCCCGGGGTCCTGGTCCGACTCGATGAGGTGCAGGTACACGTCGCCGAACTGGAAGAGGCTGCGCCGGGCGACCCCGACGAGATGCGGCAGCTCTCCCCGGTCGGACTCCTCGAAGAGCTTGGCGATGTCCGGGGCCGAACCCGGCGCCATCCGGGCGACGATCAATGCCTGGTGCATGGGGAGTGTCCTCCGTCCGGATCAGTCGGTCAGGGCGGCCGCGGAGCCCTGCTCGGCGGCGGCCTTCTCGATGCGGTCCCGGATCAGGGCCATCTGGACCTTGGAGTTCCGGTTGATGTTGTCCGTCATCCAGTCGTCGTCGACCGGCGCCTCGGGCTTCATCTCGAAGTCCTGCGTCCACACCATCCGGGTGCCTGCGGGCACCTTCTCGTACTGCCAGCGGATGTTCATGTAGGCGAAGGGCCCGGTCTCGACGCGGCGGGCCTTGACGGTCAGCGCGTCGCGGTCCGTCTCCCGTTCCGAGACCCAGCTCCACACGGTGCCGTTCTCGTCGGGGTGCATCGTCAGCCGGAAGGAGGTCTTGTTCCCCTCCTGGGACAGGATCTCCACCGAGGCGTACTCACTGAACAACTGCGTCCAGTTCGCCACGTCGTTGGTGATGTCCCACACCAGGTCCAGTGGTGCGGCGATCGTGATCTCGTTCTGTGTGTGTCCGGCCATGTCACGCTCCTGCCAGGAGGGCACTGTTGACGAGGTCGAGGAACTGCCGGGGGGTCTTGCAGCGCTCCGTGTCCGGCGGCATGGGCGTGCCGTACCGGTTCTCCAGCTCGCCCACGATGCCCAGCAGCCCCAGTGAGTCGACGCCGATGGCGTCGAAGCCGGAGTCGTAGCGCTCCTGCAGCTCGGCCGGGGCGACGGTGACGCCGGCGGCCTTCTTCATCAGCTCGGCCAGCTCTTCCACGGTGATGCGGTCACTCATGCGGTTCCTCTCCTTTGCTGTGCGGCGCCTCGTCACGAGGCGTGGTCGGCGCCGTGCCGCAGCACCAGCGCCGAGTTGGAGCCCATGAGCCCCCGGCTGAGGACGAGCGCCGTGCGCACCTCGGCGGCGCGGGCACGACCGGTCACCAGGTCGAGGTCATGGCAGATGTCGAAGACGTTGGGGGTGGGTGGGATCAGGCCGTGCTCCATCGAGAGCACCGCCGCCGCGGCGTCCAGCACGGGTGCCGCGCAGTAGCCGCGCCCGATACCGGTCTTGGGCGCGGTCACCGGCACGCGCTTGGCGTGGGTGCCGAGCCCGTCGGCGATCGCCAGCGCCTCGGCACGGTCCGCCTCTGGCACGCCGAGGGCGTCGGCGAAGACCACGTCGATCTCCTCGGGTGCGCAGCCGGCCTCGTCCAGGGCACCGCGGATGGCCTCCGCGAGCCCGGCCCGGGACTCCTCCCAGCGGGAGGCGCCGGTGAACGTAGCCGTGTGTCCGGCCAGCACGGCCCGTACCCGCGCGCCCCGTTCCCGGGCCGCCGTCTCCTCCTCCACGACGAGCATCGCGCCGCCCTCCGCGGGCACGAACCCGCAGGCCGAGCTGGTGAACGGGCGGTAGGCGCGCGTCGGGTCGTCGGCGAGGCTCAACTCCTGGTAGCCCAGCTGGCAGACCACCGAGTACGGGGCGAGCGGGGCCTCGGTCGAGCCGGCCACGAGCACGTCGGTGCCGCGTCGCACGGCCCGCGCCGCGTGTGCGAGCGCGTCCAGACCGCCGGCCTCGTCGGCGGCGACCACCGAGCAGGGCCCCTTGAAGCCGCGCCGGATGGAGATCTGGCCGGTGCTGGCGGCGTAGAACCAGGCGATGGACTGGTACGGCCCGACGAAGCGGCTGCCCTTGCCCCACAGCTGTTGCAGCTCGCGCTGCCCGAACTCGCCGCCGCCGGAACCGGCCGCGGTGACCACGCCCACGGAGAACGGCGAGTCGTCGGTGTCGGCCTGGCTGAGGCGGGCGTCGTCCAGCGCGAGGTCGGCCGCGGCCAGCGCGAAGTGGGTGAACCGGTCGGTCTGGACGAGGTAGCGCTCCTCGACCGCCGCCGCCGGTTCGAAGGCGCGGACCTCACCGGCCACCCGCAGCGGCAGGTGCTCGCACCCCTCGCGGGTGACGCGGTCGAGGACGCTGATGCCTTCCTGGGTGGACTTCCAGAAGGCCTCGGTGCTGGTTCCGTTGGGCGCGACCACACCGATTCCGGTGACGGCGGCGCGCCGTGGATGCGGTTCGCTCATCGTGTCCTCTCCCTCGGCCGGGTCAGGACCACCGCGGACTGGAAGCCGCCGAACCCGCTGCCCACGGAGAGCACGCTGTTCAGTGTCCGCTCGCGCGCGACGCGCGGAACGTAATCCAGGTCGCACTCGGGGTCCGGGGTCTGGTAGTTCGCGGTGGGCGGTACCACCTGGTGGGCCAGGGCCAGCACGCAGGCGACGACCTCGATCGCCCCGATCGCGCCCAGGGAGTGGCCCACCATCGACTTGATGGAACTCATGGGGGTGTCGTAGGCGTGCTGTCCCAGGGCCCGTTTCACCGCGGCGGTCTCGTGACGGTCGTTCTGCTGTGTGCCCGACCCGTGCGCGTTGACGTAGTCGATCGCCGTGCCGTCGAGCCGGGCGTGGTCGAGGGCGTCCTCGATGGCCCGGGCCATCTCCAGGCCCTCGGTGGTCAGACCGGTCATGTGGTAGGCGTTGCCGAAGGTGGCGTAGCCGCTGAGCTCGCAGTACACGTGCGCGCCGCGGGCCCGGGCGTGTTCGAGCTCCTCCAGGACGAGTACGGCGCCGCCCTCGCCCATGACGAACCCGTTGCGGTCGGCGTCGAAGGGACGTGAGGCGTGGGCGGGGTCGTCGTTGTTCGGGGAGGTGGCCTTGATCGCGTCGAAGCAGGCCATGGTGATCGGGGAGATCGGCGAGTCCGCGGCACCCGCTATGCACACGTCGGCCCTGCCCTCCTCGATGGTGTGGAAGGCGTATCCGACCGCGTCCAGCCCCGAGGTGCAGCCCGTGGAGACGGTCTGCACCGGCCCGTGCGCCTCGAACCGTTCCGCCACCGCCGAGGCGAGCGTGCTGGGCGAGAACGCGCGGTGCAGGTGCGGGCCCGCCTCCTCGTGGCCCACGTCCCAGCGCTGCCCGCTGTGGCTGACCAGGACGTAGTCGCGCTCCAGCCGAGTGGTGCCGCCGACCGCGGTTCCCAGGGAAACCCCTACCCGCCAGGGGTTCTCGCGGGCGAGGTCGAGGCCGGAGTCCCGTACCGCTTCCTCGCCGGCGACCAGCGCGAACTGGATGTACCGGTCGCACCGGGCGACGTCCTCCGCGTCCAGGCCGTGGGCCGCCGGGTCGAAGTCGCACTCGGCGGCGATCCGGGAACGCAGGCCGGACGGGTCGAAGAAGGTGATGCCCCGCGTCGCGGTGCGCCCGTCGGCCAGCAGACTCCAGAACGCCGGTACGCCGATGCCGCCCGGGGCGACGACACCTATGCCGGTGACCGCCACGCGCCTGGTCATGACCCCACCTGAGGTCCTGCGGACACCCGGCCCACCCCGGCGGGGGCCGCCTCCGTGGGAACCGGGGCGGCGTCGGTCTCCTCGGTGTCGACGTGGCCGAGCGGCGGCGACGGGGCCAGCGGCCCGAGATGGAAGACGATGCGGGCCTCCACATTGCCCACGTTGCGGAAACGGTGCCGCATGTGGGCCGGGATCATCAGCCCCTGCTCGGGCTGCAGCGAGTGCGGCTCACCGTCGAGGTCGACCTCCAGCTGCCCGCACAGGGCGTAGACGAACTCCTCCGAGTACGGGTGGTAGTGCTCGGCGATGCGGTCGCCGGGCTGCACGATGGCCACGCCCATGAAACCGCTGGTGGAGCCGACGGTGGCGGGAGTGAGGAGGGCGCGCAGATCGCCGCCGCGCCGGGTGTTGGGCTCGACCTCGCTGAGGTCCACGATTCTGGGACGGTGTTTGTTCACGACGTTGCTCCGATCGTGTGCTGTGTCGACGGGGCGCGGTGGCCGCCGCGTCCCGGCCGCTCGAGGAATCAGGCCTCGGGCGAACGGCGGTCGGTGACGAGTTCCATGCGGGCGAGCTTGAGCAGGTGGCGGAGATCGCCGTCCCGCCCGGCGGCGTCCGCACCGGACATGCCGTCCGGGAACGTCGTCAGCTCGGCCGCCTTCGCGGCGTCCATGAGGCCGAGGGACAGCGCGGGGTCACCGGCGTCGAGGCCGCCGCGCAGGTCGATCAGCCGCACCACGACGTCGTCGCGCTGGAAGATCGTGCTGCGCAGGACCGGGCTGCGCGGATCGTCGGCCGCCGCCTCGTCGTGCTCGGCGAGCAGCTGCGCCAGCTCGAGGCCGCGACCGGGCCGGGCCGGGTAGTACAGCGCGTGCCGTTCCGCCGCCGGGTCCTCCTGCTCGGCCGTCACATGGTGGACGGCGGGCAGCGCGGCCCGGGTGAAGAAGACCCGTGCGGACTCGGGGTCGTCGAGGTCCCGGTCCTGCTCCAGATACGGGTTGATGGCCTCCTCCACGGCCCGCACCTCGGGCTGCCGGGCGACGTGACGCAGCGCCGCGAGCAGGTCGCCCCGTACCTCGATGGCCCGCACCACCCGGTTGCCGTGCATGAACAGGGAGGTGCGGCACAGCCGGGTGGTGTCGTCGACCCGCGGCTCGGGCGAGGCGTAACCGGCGAGGATCTCGGCGACGGTCGCCTCGCTGCCGGGCTTGACCGTGAACGTGAGGGCGTGCCGGATCACGCCGTCACCCATGCGGGGCGCGGTCTGCAGTCCGCGCCGGCTCATGGGGGCGTGCGCCGCCGGGCCGCCGGTCTCCCGGACGACGTGGAAGCGCAGCGACCGGGTGTCCCGGACACAGCTGTGCAGCGGCTCCACCATCCGTACGTGCGCTTCGCTGTTCACCCAGGTGAGGAAGGGGGGAGCGCTCTCCCACTCGCTGGTGATGAGCCACTGGGAGGGGTTCTCGATCGACTGGCACAGCTGGTCGCTGACGTGCCCGGGGACGGACGCAACCTGGTTGCAGAGTTGCTCGTACGCCTCCAGGAACTGCTGCTGGGCTCCGTCGTAGACGTCCACCAGCAGGACGACCCGGAGCCTGGAGCCGTCGAACACTGACTGGGAGACACGCGGCGACACCTTGCCGGTCCGCGGCTGTGAGGCAGGTGCAGACGTGGTGGTCATCCTGGGCACTTCTCCTTACGGGGCGGGAAAGCAGCGACATGGGCTGCGGCGCTCCTGTGTGAGCGTGACTCGATCCTGTGCCGGTCCCCTCCGGCGCGCGATTCGTATGGACTACGAGGGTGACCCGGACGGCCGTCGGAAGCGTTCACGTGAGGTGGGCGAAGACCACCAGGTTGTCCGTGTAGTCCCTGACCGTGCGGTCGTAGTCGCCCGCGCAGGTGATGAGCCGGACCTGGGCCTGTGGGGTGTCGCCGTACACCCGCCGGCTGGGGAAGTCGTCCTTGGCGAACTGCTCCACGTCGTCGACCACGAAACTCGCTGTACTCCGGTCGGCCCTGACGACCCGGAAGGTGTCGCCCTTCTTGAGTTCACCGAGGCCGGCGAAGACGGCCGCCGAGGTGGCCGTGTCCACGTGCCCGGCGATGATCGCCGTGCCTGTCTCGCCGGGCGAGGCGCCCCCGCCGTACCAGCCGACGAGGTTGGTGTCGTGGGGCGGAGGGGCCTCGAGCTGCCCGGTGGGCCCGATGGCCAGGGTGGTGAAGGGGGCGTCCACCGAGATTTTCGGGATGAGCAGACGGACGGGCCTCGATCGCGGCAGATGCCGGCCGACGGGCTGGAGGCTCGGGGAGGCCGACACGGGGGTCTGCGGGGCGACCTGCGGGATTTGCGGGGCCTGCGGGGCGGGGTGGCCCTGGGCGGGGCGAGGGGTGTCGGACGGCGTGCCGGGGCCGCTGAACAGGCTCATCGCCAGGATCAGGAGGGCCGTGGCGCACAGCATCAGCAGGCCTGTGTGAGGGCTTTGGCGGGTCGGCGGCGGCTGGTCGTCGGTGGGGGAGGACGGAGGGACAGCCATAGGGGGATCACCTCACTGGTGCGCGGCGGCGGGCGGACGGAGCGGGCCGGAGGGCGTCAGCGGAGCGGCCGCCACACGATGCACCGGTGGCGGCCGCTCCATTGACGCGTCCGGCATGGATCAGGCCGGGCCGGGGACCGACTTCTTGCGCCGGGCGGCGTACAGCCCGCTCCCGGCGACGGCCAGGACCGCCAGCCCGCCCGCGGTCACGGCGGGGGTGGCCAGCGCGCCGCCTCCGGTGTGGATCCCACCGCTGGGCTTTTCGTGGCCGCCGCTCCAGGACTCCTCGCTGTCCTTGGTCCACGAGGAGTCCTTGCCGCCGTCCTCGGTCTCCTTGGTCCAGGAGGAATCCTTGCCGCCGTCGTTGCCGCCGTCGTTCACCGCGGTCAGCGCGCCGCCTCCGGTGTGGATTCCGCCGCTGGGCTTTTCGTGGCCGCCGCTTCCGCCGTGCTCGCTGTCCTTGGTCCAGGGGAGTCCTTGCCGCCGTGCTCGCTGTCCTTGGAGCTCTGCGAGTCGTGCTTGGCGGAGTGGTCGCCGTCCGAGCCGCCGTCGTTCACCGCGGTCAGCGCACCACCGCCGGTGTGCATGCCACCGTGGGGTCCGTCATGGCTGCTGCCCTTGTCGTGCTCTTTGCCGCCCTTGTCGTGTTCTTTGCCGTGCGAGGAGTCGTCTTCCTTGCCGTACGACGAGTCGTCGTGGTCCCGGCCGTCGGCCGCGTAGGCGCCGGGTGCGGTGACGGCGAGGACGGCCGAGGCCGCCGCGGCGGCCAGGAGCATGCGAGAGGAACGCATATGAGGGGTCCTTTCGCCACGGCCGGGCAGCTGCCGCTTCGTCAGCTGAGGTGACCCGGCCCTGACTGATCCACCGTCAGCCAGCCGCCCGACTCGCACCACTTGGGGCGCTCACCCGGGTGAGCGCCCCACCTGGTGATCGAGGCGCGCGCCGTTCCCCGAAGGCGGATCGGTCAGCGCAGCGCCAGCGTCAGGGTCAGGACCTGGCGCAGCGTCGACTCGGCGTCCGGTACCGGGCCGGGCGAGCGCCAGGCGACGAACCCGTCGGGCCGGACGAGAACGGCACCGCCGGGCGCCAGGCCGTGGCCTTCCAGCCAGTCCGCACCGTCCTCGGGTACGAGATCGGCTTCGGTCCCGCTTCCGACCCGGTACGAGGCGAGCGGAAGGGACATCTCCTCGGCGAGGCGGGTGGCGCACTCGTGCCATCCGCCCGGCTCGGCGGCGTCACTGAGCAGGACCAGGGACCGCTCGTACAGGTCGAGGGTGGAGATCCGCTCGTCCTGCCGACGTACCCACAGGTGGGGTGCCCGGCTGCCGGGCTCCCCCGTCAGAACGAGTTTCTCCGGGACCACCGCGGTGGCGGGATCGGTGCCGACGACGGCGCCGTTCGGGTAGCGGTAGCCGAGGGCCACGTTGAGGATGCCGCGCTGAGGGGCGCCGCCGCCGGGGCCGGGCGGCGGGGCGAAGCCGGGGTGGCTGTGCTCGACGGACCGGGCCGCCGCGCGGGCACTGGTCGCCTCCGCCACCGGGCGCCGTTCGGCGTCGTAGGTGTCCAGCAGCCCGTCCCCCGCCCAGCCGCCGAGTACCGCGGCCAGTTTCCAGGCGAGGTTGTGCGCGTCCTGGATGCCGGTGTTGGAACCGAAGGCCCCGGTGGGGGACATCTCGTGGGCCGAGTCGCCGGCCAGGAGGACCCGGCCCGCCCGGTAGGTCCGTGCGACGCGCTGGGCGGCGTGCCAGGGAGCCTTGCCGGTGATCTCCACGTCGAGGCTTGTGTCCCCGATCGCCCGGCGGATGTGGTCGGCGCAGCGCTCGTCGGTGAACGCCTCGATGGACTCGCCCTGTTCGGGGTGCCACGGGGCGTGGAAGACCCAGTTCTCGCGGTTGTCGACGGGCAGCAGCGCGCCGTCGGCGTCCGGGCTGGTCAGGTAGCAGACGATGAAGCGACGATCCCCCACGACCTCGGCGAGGCGGCGGGAACGGAAGGTGATGCTGACGTTGTGGAACAGGTCGCCGGGGCCGCTCTGGCCGATGCCGAGTTGTTCCCGCACGGGGCTGCGCGGGCCGTCGGCGGCGACCAGATAGTCCGCGCGGATGGTGCTGTGCTCGCCCGTCTCGCGGCTCTTGACCACGGCGGTGACGCCGGTGGGGTCGCTGTCGAACGACATCAGTTCGGTGTGGAACCGCAGGTCGCCGCCGAGTCCGGTGGCGTGGTCGAGCAGGACCGGCTCCAGGTCGTTCTGGCTGCACAGACACCAGGAACTCGGGCTGAACCGGGCCAGCCCTCCGCCCGGGTCGATGTCCCGGAACAGCCACTCGCCGGCGTCGCCGACCAGGGTGGGCGTCTGCAGGATGCCGTGGTTGTCGGCCAGCGTGGCCGCGGCCTGATGGATCGCCCGTTCGACACCGGCGACCCGGAACAGCTCCATCGTGCGGACGTTGTTGCCGCGGCCCCGGGGGTGGATGGACGTGCCGGCGTGACGCTCCACCAGCATGTGCCGCACCCCCAGTCGGCCCAGGAACAGGGAGGTCGACAGTCCCACCAGCGAGCCGCCGACGATCAGGACGGGGACCTTGTGGGTCGGGTCGCCGGCGTGACCGGCTCTTTGATTCATCACTCGACTCCAGCGCGTTGTATCCGCCTATTCGGCCGGAAATGGCCGGGAATCTCATGCATGCCCCGCACGACGGACAACGGCTCAGGCTTCACCCGCTTAACCGCCCCACTCGCCGCGCCGGGGTCACGGGAGGGAGGGAACAGGCTCGGCGGACGCGGCGCTCGTCGGGCGTTGTCCGCCGCGGCCTTCACGAGGGGGGCGACGCCCACCGGGCCGAGGCCGCTCGCTCCGCCCGGCGTGCCCAGCGCGGATGTAGGGCCCGGCAGCGGTTCCTCGAAGAAACGGCGGTTGTCGGCGCGGAACTCCGGGTCGGCGAGCCGGTCCACGGTGCTCGCCTGTTCCGGGACACCGCACCGCACCGGAACAGCTGCACCCTGGTGTGCGTGTACCGCGGCGCCGGACAGACTTCACCGGCGCCGGGGGCGGGGGCCGGTGTGCGTGTGTGTTCGCGGGGGACCTGCAGAGGGGCTCATGAGGCCGCTCCGGGCTCGACGGCTTCCAGCACGACGATCGTCTCGTCCACGGCCGTCAGCCCGGTGCCGTCCGCCGACGTGAAGCGGGTGGTGAGTCCGAGCAGGACGAAGTCGCCGGACCTGCCGTGTTCGGACCCGCCCCGGCCATCGTGGAGGGGGCGGGCCGGTGGTCGGCCCGCCCCCTCCACGACAGCTCGTTCCACCTGCCGGGTCAGGCGGTCGCCTCGCTGGTCGAAGGCGTCACCTCCGCGCTCTCGTACTCCTTCGCGGGCTCGGGTGCGGCGGCCGGTGGGGCGAACATCAGCCGGAGTCCCAGGGTGGCCGCGAGCGGGCCCAGGGCGCACATCCCGGCGGCGCTGACGAACGAGGCGCCCAGGTTCCCCCCGTCATAGCCGAACCCGCCGAAGTACGTGGCGAAGGTCGACGCGAAGCCGAAGAACATCGCCGGGATGAGAGCGAACGGCTTCAGCCGGCCGGTCGCCAGCAGGGTCCCGTTGACGACGAAGATCACCACGCCCAGGGCCAGGGTCTGGGCGAACTCCCCGGTGCCGAACATCGTGCCCGTCTCCCGGTTGAGCAGGACGGCCACCACGGCGAACCCCGCCCCTGTCGTGGTGGCGGTGATCATGGCGATGGCGTTGGCGATGCTCGGGCCGCCCTGCATGAACGTTCCGGCCCAGGTGATGAAGATCGCCCAGGTCGGCATGTGGAGCGGGCTGAGGAGCAGGAAGACCGTGGCGAAGGCGACGATCGAGGCGCTGACCTCGTGCGGCAGTCTGATGCGTCCGCTGCGGACGGTACGTACGCTGCTCATGGCTATGCCAACCCGCCCGGCTTGGCCAGCAGTTCCCTGATGCCGGTGTCGATGAACTCGGTGTCCTTGGGGCTGCTGCCGCCGCCGGCGAAGTGGCCCCAGATGCCCGGGATCACGCGGAGTTCGGCGCCCGGTATGTGACTGACGGCCCAGGCCTCGTCCTCCGGCGGGAAGTAGAGGTCCTTCTCGGCGGGCATGTCGAGCGTGGTCGCCTTGATGGAGCCCAGCGCCGCCTCCGTGTCCCCGTCGAAGCCGGGGGTACGGCCGACGTCGCCGTTCTGCCATGTCCAGAGCATGGTGAGCAGGTTGTTGGGGTCGCGGCCGTCGAGGAAGAAACCCTCCCAGAAGCCGACGAGGAAGTCCTCCAGTGAGGTGTAGCCGAGCTTCTCGTACTCCTTCTCCCAGTAGAACGCCTGCGAGAAGCCCCACCCCGCGTACACCCGGGCGAGCGCGCGCAGTCCGGTGGTCGGCCACTTGTCCGCGTCGTACCAGCCGCCGTCGAAGACCGCGTCGGCGGTCAGCGCGGCCTTGACTCCCTCCAGGAAGACCTTGTTGTGGGCGCTGGTGCGCGGGGAACCGCAGAAGGGGGCGATCCGCTCGACCATCTCCGGGTGGCTGACGGCCCACTGGAAGGTCTGCCCGGCGCCCATCGACCAGCCGGTCACGAGAGCGATCTTCTCGATGCCGAACTCCTCGGTCACCAGCTTGTACTGGGCCTCGATCTGGTCGTACACCGTGATGTGCGGGAAGCGGGCGCGGTCGTACGGCGGCGGGGTGTTGCTCGGCGACGTGGACAGGCCGTTGCCGAGCATGTTAGGGACGATGATGAAGTACTCGGCCGGGTCGAGAGCCATGCCGGGGCCGATGAGCCACTCGTTGTCCCAGTGCCGGCCGGAGTACCAGGTGGGGTAGACGATCACGTTGGACTTGTCGGCGTTGAGCTCGCCGTACGTGGTGTAGGCGAGGTGCGCGCCGCGCAGGGTCGCACCGCCCTGGGTGGTGAAGTCACCCAGCTGGAAGGTGAGATGGTCGCTCATGGGGCTGCCTTTCCGGGAACTGCCGTGGATTGCCGGTGCAGGACGTGACGGGAGACGTGACGTCAGGACGTGACGGCGCACTGGCCGCGGTCGGCCTTCCGCGGTCCTTCGGCCGTCGGCCGGATGTCGAAGTCGAAGATCGCCGTGGGGAGGTAGAGGGTGCTGCACGCGTTCGGGATGTCCACGACGCCGCTGATCCGGCCCTCGATCGGGGCGGAGCCGAGCAGGAGGTACGCCTGCTCGCCGCTGTAGCCGAAGGTCGTGAGGTAGTCGACGGCGTTGAGGCAGGCGTTCTTGTACGCCATCGTCGCGTCGAGATAGTGGTTGGTGTCGGTCTCGTGGTCGACCGAGATCCCCACGAACGAGATGAACTCGGTGTACTGCGGCGCGACGTTGCCCGGCATGAAGATCGGGTTGGTCGTGACGCCGTACTTCTCCATGCCGCCCTTGATCAGGTCGACGTGCAGGTCGATGAAGCCGCCCATCTCGATGGCGCCGCAGAAGGTGATCTCACCGTCGCCCTGGCTGAAGTGCAGGTCGCCGCCGGACAGCAGGGCGCCGGGCACGAGCACGGGGTAGAAGACCCGGGAGCCACGGGTGAAGTTCTTGATGTCGTGGTTGCCGCCGTTCTCCCGGGCCGGCACCGTGCGGGCCCCTTCGGCGGCGATACGGGTGGCCGTCTCGCCGGCCGCCGTTCCCGCGAGCGCGTTGTCGGCGAGCGGGGGAAGCGCGAGCGCCGGCACGCGGTGCGGGTCGGTGTCGATGAGCGCCTGCTCCCGGGCGTTCCAGCGGGCGAGCAGCTCGGCGGAGGGCGCGGTGCCGAACAGGCCGGGGTGGGTGATGCCCGTGTAGCGGACGCCGGGGAGGTGGCGGGAGGTGGCCTGCTGGCCGTGGAAGTCCCAGACGGCCTTGTACGAGTCGGGGAAGCGGTCCGTGAGGAAGCCGCCGCCGTTGTTCTTGGCGAAGACGCCGGTGTAGCCCCAGCCCTCTCCCGATCCCTCGCCCTGTGCCTGCGGTACCGGGCCCAGGTCGAGGATGTCGACGACGAGCAGGTCACCGGGCTCGGCGCCTTCGACGGCGATGGGGCCGCTGAGCATGTGGGCGTGGGTGAGGTCGACGTCGCGGACATCGTTGGCCGAGTCGTTGTTGCCGATCTGGTTGTCGGTCCAGTCGCGGCACTCGATGCGGAAGTCCGTGCCCGGCTTGACGGTGACGGCGGGCGGGATGTCGGGGTGCCAGCGGTTGTGACCGGGGACCTTCTGGTCCCGCATGGACATGGCCTGGTCGACGCTGAAGACGACTTCGGGCATGGGGGCTGCCTCCAAAACGGACGGATCAGGGCTTGGGCAACAGGGCTTGACGGGGATCGGCCGCGGGGGCCGGACGGCGGCGGGCCGACGGCACCTCGGTGACGATCCGCGGTTCATGGGCGCTTGCCTCCTGGGCGCGCAGGGCGCGAGCCAGGGGGGCGGACGTGCGGGCCAGCATCGGCGCGCTGTAGACCCGTCGGGCCCGGTCGCCGCACGTGTCGCACGGCTCTTCGGCGCCTGCCGCGCCCATCGGACGGGTCACGTCGAAGGTGCCGCAACCCGTGCAGCGGTACTGATAAGTGGCCATGACGACCAACCTCCAAATGCTTCGAGAGAAAAGTATTTCTGGCCGAAGCAATTGGGCAAGAGGTTGGCGTGTTACGTGCAGGTAAACAGGTGAAAGGGTCTTCCGGAGCCGAGAACGGCTACGGCAGCTGCTGGAGTACGTCCCACCGCAGCCCGTCGGCCGCGGCGAGGAACACGCGCTGCTTGAGGTGGCGGTTCTGGATCTGGACCGTGCCGCGGGGGGTCTCGTACTCGAGTCCCTCGGCGGCCGCCTGGATCCGGGCCACGTCCACGGCTCCGGCCCGGCGCAGCAGCTCGGTGAGCATGCGGACGCCTTCGTAGCAGGACTCGCCGAGGCTGTTGAGCACGGGTGCCCGGGGACCGAAACGGCGTCCGTACGCGGCGGCGAAGTCGAGGCCGTACGCGGTAGGCAGGTCCTCGAAGTAACCCGCCGAGGTCATCAGGCCCCGGGTGTTCTCCGGCCCGGTCGCCAGCAGGACGTTCTCCTCGATCAGCGAGCTGAACCGGATGTGGTCGCGGTCGAGCCCGGCCGCGGTGAACGCCCGGTTGAAGAGCACGGCGTCGTCGCCGATCAGCAGCATGAGGACCGCCTCGCAGCCGCTGGCCGCGACCCGCGCCAGCACCGGCCCGAAGTCCTCGGTGCCGAGTGGCACGTACATCTCGTCGCAGACCTCGCCGCCGAGTTCGCGCAGATAGCGGTGGGCGGCGCGGGCGGAGGAGCGCGGCCAGACGTAGTCGTCGCCGACGATCGTCCAGCGCCGGATGCCGAGTTCGCCGGCGAACCACTGCAGCGCGGGCCGCAGTTGGCTGCCCGGGGTCTCACCCGTGAGGAACACGCCCGGGGAGCGTTCGCCGCCTTCGTAGAGCGCGGTGTAGACGTAGGGCACCCGGCCGTCGATGCGGGGGGCGACGACCTCGCGGACGGCGGAGATGTGCCAGCCGGCGACCGCGTCCACGACGCCGCCGGAGACCAGCGCGTCGACCTCGCTCGCCACCTGCTCGGGCGGCGCCCCGCCGTCGACGAGCACCAGCCGCAGCTCCCTGCCCAGCACGCCCGCCTCGGCGTTGACCTCCTCGGCGGCCAGCTGCGCACAGCACTCGCAGGACGGACCGAAGATGCCGGCCGGGCCCTGGAGCGGGATCACCAGGGCGACATCCAGCGCGTCCCCGGTCCGGCCTGCCGGAGAGCCGAGCCGGACAGACGCCTTCTCGATCATAGGCACGCACACTATCGATTGGTTGCTACGAGAATATTTCGCGGCGATAAGGAAATGACTGTATCGTGGAACCACTCCACGCGAACCCTGTCTGCCGCGCGAGCCCGCACGACCGCGACCGCCGCAGCCCCCCACACCCACCACGAATCCTGGCAGGGCGATGACCACCACCACCCCCGCGACCGCAACCGACCTCGACCTGGCACGAGTCCTCACGCTCGTGGAACGGACCCTCGTCCAAAGGCTCGGTGAGGCGCTGAAGGCGGAGGGCACGACGATCGAGGAGTGGCGCGTGCTGTCGTTCCTCGGCGACGGTGCCGGACATCCCATGACCGAGGTCGCCGAGGCCGCCCTGCTGACCGCGCCGACCCTGACCAAGATCGTCGACCGTATGGTCTCCCTCAACCTCGTCCTGCGCCGGGTCGACGACGCCGACCGGCGGCGCGTCCTGGTGTTCGCGTCGGAACGCGGCAGCGAGGCGCTGACCCGCTGGACGGCGGCGGTCGAACGCGAGCACGAGCACATCGTGACGGCCGTCGGCGCCGAGGAGACGGCCCTGCTGCGGACGCTGCTGCAACGGGCGTCGCGGCGGCTGGGCTGACGGGCGCGAGCGCCTCACCGGCCGGCCCGGTCCGCACCACCGCTCAGAGGTCGAGCACCAGCCGGGGACCGCAGGAACGCGAGACGCAGATCAGCATGGTCTCGCCGGCGGCCCGCTCGTCCTCGTCGAGCAGCGAGTCCCGGTGGTCCGGCGTGCCCTCCAGTACGTCCGTCTCACAGGTGCCGCAGGTGCCTTCCCGGCAGGAGAAGAGCACCGGGGCGCCCGCCTCCTCCGCCACTTCGAGCACCGAGCGGTCCGGCGGCACGGTGAGCGTGCGCCCCGACCGGGCAAGCACCACTTCGAAGGAGGCGGCCGGAGTCTCCTCGGCCGCGGCCGGCCGGACCGGCGCGAACCGCTCGATGCCCAGCGTGCCGGCGGGCCAGTCGGCGCACCGCTCCTGCACGGCCCGCAGCAGCGGCTCGGGACCGCAGGCGTGCACCAGCGTGTCCGCGCGGGGCGAGCCGAGGAAGGCGGCGAGGTCCAGCAGGCCGTACTCGTCCTGCGGCCGGATCAGCACTCGGTCACCGTAGGGCGCGAGGCGGTCCAGGAACGCCATGGAGGCGCTGGTACGGCCGCCGTACAGCAGTCGCCAGTCGGCTCCCGAGGCCTCGGCGGCCTCCACCATCGCCAGGATCGGTGTGATGCCGACGCCGCCCGCGACGAACAGATGGTGCTCGGCCGGGCGCAGCGGGAAGTTGTTCCGCGGCCCGCGCACCCGCACGGCCGACCCCTCCCGCAGCTGGTCGTGGACGTACGAGGAACCGCCCCGGCTCTCGGGCTCGCGCAGCACGCCGATCTGCCAGGCCGCACGGTCCGCGGGGCTCCCGCACAGCGAGTACTGGCGGACGAGGCCGTTGTCCAGCAGCACGTCGATGTGGGCACCGGGCGCCCAGGCCGGGAGCGGTCCGCCGTCCGGGCGGCGCAGCACGAGGGAGACCACGCCGTCGGCGGCATGGATACGGGTGTCCACGTGGAGGGTCAGCTCCTCGTGGTCCGCGGGCGAGGGCTGGGGGGCTCTGGAAGCCTGGAGCGGCTGGCTGGTCATGTGCGTCAACCTGGGTCTCGTACGGGTGGGGGAGGGGAGCGGAGGGCCGGGAACTCAGGCGCCCGGTACACGCAGGAGCAGCGCGTCGCCCTGGCCGCCGCCCCCGCACAGGGCGGCGACTCCGGTGCCGCCGCCGCGCCGCCGCAGCTCGTGGGCGAGGGACAGGACGAGCCGGGCGCCGGTCATGCCGACCGGGTGGCCGAGGGCGATCGCGCCGCCGTTGACGTTCACCTTCTCCAGGGGGACGCCGAGTTCGCGTGCGGAGGCCAGGGCGACCCCGGCGAAGGCCTCGTTGATCTCGAAAAGGTCGAGGTCGTCGGTCTTCAGCCGGCCGTCCCGGGACAGCGCGTCGCGGACCGCGCCGGCCGGCTGGACGAGCAGCGAGGGATCGGGACCGGCCACGGTGCCGTAGGCGCCGATCTCGGCGAGCGGCGTCAGCCCCTCCCGGCGGGCGCGCTCCGCGCTCATGACGACGACGGCCGCGGCTCCGTCGGACAGCTGCGAGGCGTTGCCCGCGGTGATCGTGCCGTCGGAGGAGAAGGCGGGCCTGAGGCGGCCCAGGCTCTCGGCGGTGCTCTGCGGCCGGACGCCCTCGTCGGCCTCCACCACCGTCTCGCCCCGGCGCCCGGCCACCGTGACCGGAGCGATCTCCGCGGCGAACGCGCCGGACTCCTGAGCGCGGTGTGCCCGCTGGTGCGACAGGGCGCTGTACTCGTCCTGCTCCTCACGGGTGAACGCGAACGGCCGCTGGTAGCGCTCGGTGGCCGCGCCCATGGAGACCCCGTCGAAGGCGCAGGTCAGCGCGTCCCGGTCGAGGGCGTCCTCGACGGTCGCCGCCCCGTACTTCCAGCCGGCGCGGGACCCGCGCAGCAGGTGCGGGGCGCCGGACATGGACTCCATGCCGCCCGCCACGACCACCTCGTGGCGCCCCGAGGCGACCATCAGGTCGGCCAGTGCGATGGCGTGCAGCCCCGACAGGCAGAGCTTGTTGACGGTGCTCGCCGGTACCGAGAACGGGATGCCGGCGGCCACCGCGGCCTGCCGGGCGGTGTTGGGACCGGCGCCGGCCTGGACGACATGGCCCATCACGACGGCCTCCACGGCGGCCGGGTCGAGCCGCGCCGCCGACAGGGCGGCGCCGATGGCACGGGCGCCGAGGTCGGCGGCGGACAGGCTGCTCAGCCCGCCCATGAGCTTGCCGACGGGCGTTCTCGCTCCGACGACGATGACGGATCCGGGCATGGCCGGTGCCTCCTGAGGGGCTCTCGACGATAGGGGGAGGGCGTGAGCGGGGTGTCAGCCGACGGAGTCGACCGCGCGCTCCGCGACCAGATGGGCCGTCTCGTTGACGGAGTGCAGCACGATCCGGCCGCCGGGCATGCGGCGCACCCTGCTGACCGAGGTGTAGCCGGGGTGGAACCAGAACATCCGCGGTATCCCGAGCACGGTCGCCAGGTAGGTGTTGGTGATCCCGCCGTGGCACACGGCGGCGATCCGCCCGCCGGGGTGGGCGTCCAGCATGGTGTTCATGGCCCGTACCGCCCGGGCCCGGAAGGCGTCCCAGTCCAGGTCCGGTACGAAGTCCTCGTACCGTCCCTCGGAGAGCGCCACCGATCGCGGATCGTCCGCGTTGATCTGCTCCGGCGGCGTGTAGGGGTGCGAGACGTCGGTGTCCCACTCGCGCAGGTCGTCCAGCACGGTGGCGGTCAGGCCCGTCAGCCTTTCCAGCGGCGCCGCCGTCTCACGGGCCCGCCGGTACGGACTGGCGTAGAGGGCGTCGACGCCCTCGTCCGCGAGCCACGGGGCGAGGCGCTCGGCCTGGGCGACGCCCTCCGGCGACAGCTCCGGGTCGAACACGCCGGCGACGGGCAGGCCGTGCCGGACGAGCAGAAGTTCCGTCATGAGGGTCCTTCGTGTGAGGAGTGAGGAGGAACGACGGTGCTCAACCGGCGATCGTCCGGTCGGAGTCCCAGTACGGGCGGCGCATCGCCCGCTTGTCGAGTTTGCCCATGGCGTTGCGGACGAGGGCCGGGACGATCTCGTACGACTTCGGGCACTTGTAGGCGGCCAGCCGCTCGCGGCAGAAGGCGCCCAGGTCCCCGTCGGCCGGCTCGCTCCCGTCGGCCACGACCACCAGGGCCCGCAGGGACTCGCCGAAGTCCGGGTCCGGTACGCCGATGACCGCGACCTCGGCGACCGCGGGGTGCTCGCGCAGGACCGCCTCGCTCTCCGCCGGGTACAGGTTCACCCCGCCGGAGACCACGACGTCCGAGGCCCGGTCGGTGATGAAGATGTAGCCGTCCGGGTCGACGTAGCCGATGTCGCCGAGAGTGAAGACGCCGGGGGCGACGTACGCCGCCTTGGTCTTCTCCTCGTCCGCGTGGTAGCGCACGCCGCGGCCCTCCGGCGCCCGGAAGGCGAGCAGGCCGAGCTCCCCGGCGGGCAGGGGACGGCCGTCGTCGTCGGTCACGAGGATGTCGAAGGGCGGCTGCACGCGTCCCACCGAGCCGGGGTGCTCCAGCCACTCGGTGCTGTCGATCCGTGCGACGGTGCCCGCCTCGCTGGCCCCGTACGACTCCGTGAGCACCGGACCGAACCACTCGATCATGGCTCGCTTCACCTCCGGGGGGCAGGCGGAGCCGGTGTGCGAGACCTGGATCAGGCTGGAGACGTCGTAGCGTTCGCGTACGTCCTCGGACAGGGCCAGCAGGCGGGTGAAGTGGGTCGGCACCATCACCGACGAGGTGACCCGCCACCGCTCCACGCTGTGCAGGAACGTCTCCGCGTCGAACCGGCCGAGGATCACCACCGGCCTGCCGGCCGCGAGATGGCGCAGTGAGGTGAGCGGTCCGTTGTGCTGGAGCGGGCCGCACACCAGGTGCGGTCCGGGTGGGAAGCCGGGACGGGCGGCCACGGCGTCCAGGTAGGCGGCGCTGTCCGGCACCGCGTCCCGCACCCAGCGCACCTCGGTGCCGCGGGCCCGTCCGGTGGTGCCCGAGGTGTAGACGAGCGGGGGGCGGGCCGGGCGGCCGACGGGCTGGAGCACCGGCTCCGCCTCGGCCAGCCACTGGGTCCAGTCGAGGGCGTCGTCCTTGGCCGGCGTGCCGTGCACGACGACCGGGAGGCCGAGTTCCGCGCCCGCCTGCCGGGCGGCCGACTCGCCCGCCGGGCCGCTGATCACCGCCTTGGCGCCCGCGTCGGTGAGCAGGTCGACCAGCTCCCGGACGGTCAGCTGCCGGGAGGCGGCCACCGTGCCGACACCGGCCCGCAGCCCCGCGAGATGAGCCACCATCGTGGCCACGGCGTTGTCGCCCAGGACCGCGACCCGGTCCTCCGGGCCGGGCGCGACCTCCAGGAACCGCCCGGTCAGGCGTGCCACCTGATCGGCCAGCCGGGACCAGGACAGACTCTCCGTGTCATCGGCCACAGCGGTCGCGTCCGGCAGTTCCCGGGCGCGCAGGTCGAGTGACTGTAGGGACATGAATCCTCCGGCGCTCCTCGGTTCGTCCACTCCCTCGCTCCACCGGGTGCTACCCCGTCTGCCCAGCGGCCGGGCAGGTGGGAGAGTCGACGACAGGACTGTAGCGTTTATCAAGAAAGTACGGAACACTCTGACCCGGGTCGACGGAGCTTCCCCTGTTGAACGGGTGTGGTGCTCCGCACCGAGTCGCCGTTACTCAAGCAGGCATCTGGTAAGTGCCGTGTGGACACGTGTGCCGAGGAGGTCACCATGCCCCAACCGAACGTGGACGAGTGGCGGAGCGAGGCCCGGCACTGGCTGGCCACGGTCCTCGAACCGCGGCGGGCGGCCGAGACCACCGGCCCCACCACCGCCGAGCCCGCCGATCTCGCCGTCTTCCACAACCTCACGGACGCCCAGGAGCGCCGGCTGCTCGACCGTTGCCGCGCCTACCAGCGAGCCCGCCACGAGGCCGGCTACCAGGCCCTCACCCTCCCCAGGGAGAACGGCGGCCAGGGGCTGACCGCCGCCCACGCGGCCGTCTTCGCCGAGGAGGAGTCGGCGTTCGACGTACCGCCGTCCACGGAGCTGATCAGCGTCACGGTGCGGCTGGTCGCGATGTCGGTCTCGCTGTTCGGCACACCCGAGCAGCGCGAGACGTACGCGCGCGCCTTCCTCCGTACGGATCTGCTGGCCTGCCAGCTCTTCAGCGAACCCGGCGCCGGTTCCGACCTGGCCGCCCTGCGCACCCGCGCCCGCCAGGACGGCGAGGACTGGGTGATCGACGGGCAGAAGGTGTGGACCTCGGGCGCCCAGTTCGCCGACCACGGCCTGCTGCTCGCCCGCACCGACCCGGACGTCGTCAAACAGGCCGGCATCACCGCCTTCCTGGTCCCGATGGACAGCCCGGGTGTGGAGATCCGGCCGATCCGCCAGATGAGCGGCGGCGCCTCCTTCAACGAGGTCTTCCTCAGCGGCGTACGCGTCCCCGACACACTGCGGATCGGACGCCCCGGCCAGGGCTGGGAGGTCGCCAATGCCACCCTGGCCTTCGAGCGCACCGCCTCCGGCTCCGGGAACCGGCGCAAGGGCGGCACCTTCGACGACGTACTCGCCCTCGCCCGCTCGCTGCACCGGACCGGGGACCCGCTGGTACGCCAGCGGCTCGCCGACCTGTACGTCCGCAGCGCGCTGCGCGCCGCCACCGTGGACCGCGTCGCCAGGGCGAGCGCGGCCGGCGGACGGCCGGGCCCCGAGGCATCGCTGACCAAGCTCATGGCATCCGACCTGCTCACCCGCACCGGCCAGGTGGCCACCGAACTGATGGGTGCCCGGATCACCGCCGACACCGGCGAGGAAGGCACCTTCGCCTGGACGCAGCACCTGCTCGGCGCGCCCGGCTACCGGCTGGCCGGCGGCACCGACCAGATCCAGCGCAACCTGATCGGCGAACGGGTGCTGAAACTGCCGGGGGAGCCACGGGTCGACAAGGTGCCGTTCTCCGAACTGCCCGGCAACTGAACGCAACCACGCAGTATCCCGCCTGCGGCAGAGGCGACAAAGACAACAAGTCAACAAGTCAACAAAGGCACTGAGGAGTGACATCGATGGATCTGGGACTGACAGGGGCGAAGGCGCTGGTGACCGGCGCGAGCCGGGGCATCGGCCGGGCGATCGCGGGAACCCTCGCCGCCGAGGGCTGCGCGCTGGCACTGTGCGCCCGCGGCGAGGAGGCCCTCGCCAAGGCCGCCGCCGAACTGCGCGGTGAAGGGGCGACCGTGTTCGCCGAGCCGGTCGACGTCACCGACCCGGCCGCGCTCGCGGGCTTCGTGGAGCGGGCGGCAGCCGAACTCGGCGGGCTGGACCTGCTGGTGTCCAACGTCTCGGCGGGCAACGTCAAGGGCCCCGAGTCGTGGGAGGCCAGCCTCCGCGGCGACCTGGTCCCCTTCGCGGGACTCGTCGAGGCGGCCATGCCGTACCTGGAGGCCTCCGAGCGGGCCGCCGTGGTGGCCATCGGCACCACCAACGCCTCCGACACCGCACGCCCGGCCGGAGCCAACTCGTACTCCGCCCTGAAGGCAGCAGTCGTCCAGCACGCCTCCGCGCTCGCGCACGCCCTCGCCCCGAAGGGCATCCGCGTCAACACCGTCTCGCCCGGCCCGATCGACTTCCCCGGCGGCGCCTGGGAGACCATCCGCACCAGCCGCCCCGAGGTGTACGAGGAGGTCCTCGCCAAGCTGCCGATCGGCCGCTACGGCACCGCCGAGGACGTGGCCGCCGCGGTCGCGTTCCTGCTGGGCCGGACCGGCTCGTTCTGCGTCGGTGTCAACCTCGTCGTGGACGGCGGGCTGCTCACCCGCGTCCAGTACTGAGCCGTGGCGGGCCCGGCCGGCCGCCGCGACGCCGTTCTGGTCTGCGGCGGGAAGTGGCACGACTTCGACTACGCGCGGCTGCGGCTGCTGGACCTGCTGGGCGGCCACCCCCGCGTGCGCACCAGCGTCCACCAGGACTACGACTGCCTGCCCGCGCTGGAACACGCCGACCTGCTGGTGACCTACACCTGCGACGTGCGGCCCCGCCCGTCCCAACGGGCCGCACTGGCACGGTTCGTGGAGCGTGGCGGGCGCTGGCTCGCCCTGCACGGCACCAACGCGGTGATCGAGGCCCCGGCCGCCGGCGGGCCCCGGGTCTTCACCACCCCGCGGCTGTTCGGCGACCTGGCCGGGGTGCTGGGCAGCCAGTTCCTGGCCCACCCGCCGATCGAGCCGTACGAGGTACGGGTGACCCGGCCGGACCATCCGCTGGTCGAAGGGATCGCGCCGTTCACGGTCACCGACGAGCTGTACGTGTGCGAACTGCACGGGGACCTGGAGGTGCTCCTGCACGCCGAGTACACGGGGCCGTGCCGTGGGTTCGCCGAGGGCGACACCGCGGCACTGGACGACGCGCCCCGCCCCGTGCTGTACCTGAAGAGACACGGCGCCGGCGAGGTCTGCTACTTCAGCCTCGGACACTGCCGCGGACGGTACGACGTGCAGGACCTGGGCGTCGACGACACGGGGCGGGTGGACCGGGGGCCCTGGGAGACACCCGAGTTCCTGACAGTGCTGCGGCGTTGCGTGGAGCGGATGGTGGGCGCGAGCGTGCCGAGCGCGGCGCGGGTGCCGACTTCGTGAGTCATCGCTCAGCCAAGCGCCGGAGAGGCTGAGATCAGCCTCTCCGGCGCTCGAGCGAGCCAGTTGACGCAGGCACCGCCGCGTCCCCGGCTCAGCCCTGCGGCAACACCACCGCCCGCCCGTTGATCTCCCCCGCGTGCAGGCGCTCGTACGCCCGCGGGGCGTCCTCGATCGAGAACGTCTCGACGTGGGAGGACACCAGCCCCTGCCGCGCCAGTTCGACCACGTCCAGGAGCTCCCCCCGGCTGCCCCAGTAGGGCGCCGACGCCGACACCTCGAACGGCAGCCCGCCTCCGAAGCCGACCGCCAGCGTGCCTCCGCCGATGCCGACGACGGTCACCTCGCCCGCCACCGTCACCGACGCCGAGGCCACCGCGAGGGTCGCCTCGGCCCCCACGAAGTCCAGCACCACCTCGGCGCCGATGCCACCGGTCAGTTCCCGCACCCGGGTCGCCGCCTCACCGTCGGAGAGCAGCGTCTCGTGGGCGCCGACACCGCGCGCCAGTTCCAGTTTCTCCTTGCTCACGTCGAGGGCGACCACCCGGGCCGGCGTCAGCGCACGCAGCAGTTGTACGGCGAGATGACCGAGGCCCCCGACGCCGATCACCACCGCCGTACTGCCCGGCACGAGCTTGGGCAGGCAGGCCCGGATCGCGTGGTACGGCGTCAGCCCCGCGTCGGTGAGCGGTGCGGCCTGTACCGGGTCCAGGCCGTTCAGCGGCACCAGATGGCGGGGCGAATCCACCACCATGTACTCCGCGAGGGCGCCCGGCGAGCCGAGCCCGGGCGGCATGATGCCGAGGCCGGCGGCGTGCGGGCAGGCGTTCTCCCTGCCCTCGGCGCACCTGCGGCAGCGGCCACAGCCCCACGGGCCGTACACCGCCACCTCCTCGCCCTCCGCGACTCCGGTGGCGCCGCTGCCCAGGGCCGCGACGGTGCCGACGCCCTCGTGACCGAGCGTCATCGGCAGCGGATAGGGGAACTGCTCCTCGGGCCAGCCCATGACCGCCAGGTCCGAGTGGCACAGCCCGGCCGCTGTCACCTTCAGCAGCACCTGGCCCGGGCCCGGTTCGGGAACCGGAACCTCGACGACCTCCGGCGCCCTGCCGACCGTAAGGTACTGGACCGCCTTCATCGCGGTACCTCCTCGCCCGAAACAGTCCCCGAGCCGTCCGCCGCGGCACTCGCGGCGTGCTGCGGCGGCCTCCGGCGGCGCAGCACCGCCGGCAGGGCGATGCGTCCACCCGTGAGAACGAGCGCGACGATCAGGACCGAGCCGGTGAACAGGCTCGCCGCCCACTGCGCGCTGGTCGCCAGCCCGAGCCCCGTGATGCCGGTGCCGAGCAGCAGGACCGCGATCACCGTGCCCCAGGCGTTGAAGCGGCCCGCGCGCAGCTGGGTCGCCCCGACGAAGGCCGCCGCATAGGCCGACAGCAGGTACGGGGTACCCGCGCTCGGTGATCCGGAACCCACCGAGGCCGCGAAGACGACGCCGGCGAAACCGGAGAGCAGCGCGGACGCCACCAGGGTGAGGAAGCGCAGCCGGTCGGTGCGCACCCCCTGCAGACGCGCCGCGTCCGCGTTGAAACCGGTGGCGTACAACCGGCGTCCGCTCGCGGTGTGTTCGAGGAGGAACCAGATGGCCGTCGCGGCGAGGAGCAGGTACAGCACCGGCAGCGTGACACCGCCCGCGTCCAGCTGCGCGATGCTGGAGAACGGCTTGGCCAGCAGCTGGACCCCGGTGATCGACGTGTCGTTGGTGACCATGGTGATCAGGGACTGGATCAGCGCCCCGGTCGCCAGGGTGGCGATGAAGGAGTCCACCCGCAGTACCACGACCACGAGCCCGTTGACCACCCCCACCAGCAGGGCGGCGCCCATCGCCAGGGCGATCGCGGTGGCGGGGCCGAGCCCGGAGGAGACCAGGAAGTGGGCGGTCAGGACACTGGTGAGGGACATGGTGTAGGCGACGGACAGGTCGAAGACGCGCGCGGCCAGCGGAAGCACGACGCTGAGCGCCACCAGCCCGGCCACCGCGTTGCCGTTGAGGACCTGCTTGACCGTGGTGGCGGTCGGGAAGGTGTCGGGGGCCCACACGGAGAAGAGCACGGCGATCAGCAGCCACACATAGACGGCGCCGATGGTGCGGAACGACAGGGCGGCCGTCGCCCGCCGGCCCAGGGCGCCCAGTGTGCTCGCCGGTGGCACCGCGGGCTGGTCCGGTCCGCTCGGCCGGAGCTCGGCGGGCCGGGTCGGGGTGGATGTCATGTCACTCGGTTCCTTCCATGGCGTGGAGCAGCGCGCGTTCGGTGATGTCCCGGCCGCTGATCTCCCGTACGATCCGGCCGTCCCGCACCACCAGGACGCGGGTGCACAGCGCGAGCAGGTCCTCGGTGTCGGACGAGGACACGATCACGCCCATGCCGTCGTCGGCCTGCCGTTCGATCAGGTCGTACAACTGGAGGCGGGTCGCGATGTCGACGCCCGCCGTGGGCTCGCACAGCACCAGTACCGGCGGTTGCTGGGCCAGGCAGCGGGCCATGACGACCTTCTGCTGGTTGCCGCCGCTCAAGGTCGTGATCCTGGCGCCGCGGCCGGCCGTGCGCACCCCCACCTTCTGGATCCACCCCTCGGCGAGCGCGGACTCACGGCGCCGGTCGAGTCGTCCTGCCCGGGCGCGGAGCCGGTCGAGCAGCGGGAGGGTGAGGTTCTCCCCGACCGAGAAGTCGCCGATGACGCCCTCGCCCGCCCGGTCCGCGGGGACCAGCGGAATGCCCGACCCCCCGGCGTCCTTCGCGTCGACCCACCGCTCGGAGCGCCCCGGCAACCGCACCCGGCCGCGCACCGGCCCCGGGTACGCTCCGCACACCGCGTACGGCACCACCTCGTGACCGGAGCCGACCAGGCCGGTGATGCCCAGCCGCTCGCCCCTGGCCAGGTCGAAGCCGACGCCGCGCAGCGGGCCCGCCCACAGGTCGCGGACCTCCAGCACGGGTTCGGCGGGGGCCGGAGCAAGCCGCGGCCGGTGGCCGGTCTCCATCTCCTCACCCGCCATCAGCTCCGCCAACGACCGGGGAGTGAGTTCGGCGACCGGACGGGTGGCGATCCGGCGTCCGCCGCGGATCACGGTGACCCGGTCGGCGAGCGCGAAGATCTCGTCCATGCGGTGCGAGACGTACAGGACGCCGGCCCCGGCGTCGCGGATCTCCCGCACGATGTCGAAGAGCCGGGCCACCTCGCCCGGCGGCAGCACCGCGGTCGGCTCGTCGAGCACCAGGACGCCGCGGCGGCCCTCCCAGCCCTGCAGGGCGGCGGCGATGGCCACCACCGCGCGCTGGACCGGGGTGGCCGTCGACAGGGGACGGCGCACGTCGATACCGAGGCCGAAGCGTTCCACCAGGGCGGTCGTCCGGCGCTCCATCTCCGACCAGCGGATGTTGCCGAACGCGGTACGGGCGAAGCCGCGGCTGAGGGCGAGATTGTCCGTGGCGCTCAGCTCGCCGACCAGCCCCAGCTCCTGGTGGACGAAGCGGAGCCGGTCGTGCCGCGAGCCGGTGACCTGGCCCAGGTCGAAGGCCTCACCGTCGAGTTCGGCGACCGCTCCGGGCTCGGCGTGGTGGTAACCGGCGAGGATCTTGATGAGAGTCGACTTGCCGGAGCCGTTGGGTCCGGTCAGCGCGTGGATCTCACCGGGCGCGATGTCCAGGTCGACGTCGTTGAGCGCCTGGGTTCCGCCGAATCGCTTCGACAGCCCGGACACCCGCAGCACGGGCCGGTCTCTCTCATCGGTGCCGGCCGTCCCCCGGGTGGTCTCCGGCGACGTGTCAGCGTGCACTGCTGCTCCCTCCATCGAGGGCCGTTGAAGGGCCGACGAGGGGTGATCGAAGGCTGGACGGGCGCCGCCGCCGGCCACATGCCGGCGGCGGGGGCCGGGTCGGTCAGTTCAGGCCCCAGAGCGCCTGGAACTGCGACTGGTAGTTCTTGACGAGCGGGAAGTCACCGACAGCCATCGAAAGGTTGTCCTTGGTGATCAGCGTGAGGGGCAGCACCGCCTTCTGGTCCACGTCCATGGACTGGCCGGTGAAGCGGCGGGCCAGCGCGTCGGCCTGCAGCCACATGCTCTCGTGCGAGTTCAGTGCCACCGCGGCGTCGCTGAGGCCGCTCTGGATGTACTGGTAGTTCTGCGCGTCCCCGACGTTCACGGCGATGTGCTTGCCGGTGATGCCGGCGGTCTTCAGCGCGGAGGGGACGCCCACGTTGAGCAGCCCCAGCGAGAAGACGATGTGGTCCACCTTCGGGTGCGAGCGGACGTACGAGACCACACGGTCCGGGATGTCCTTGCCGATCGAAGTGATCGGCACGTCGACGGCGTCCAGCGCGCAGCTCGGGCACAACTCCTTGTACTTCGCCGCGAACGAGTCCTTGACGGGCTTGAGGATGGTGTAGGCGGGCAGGTCGAAATAGACGGTGTTCGCCTGCGCGCCGCTGTCGGCCACGGCCCATGAGGCGAGCATCTCGCCCTGGACACCGACCTCCTTCGGCCCGTTCTTCAGCAGCTCGATGCCGTCGCCCACCACGTCGTCGGCGTTCGACTGGATGACCGGGATGCCGGCCGCCTTCAGCTGTGCCAGCTGCTTGGCGTACACCGCGCGCGGGAATCCGGAGGAGATGACGGCGTCAGGCTTGTCGCGCACCGCCGTCTCGTAGGCGGCCTGGACCGACTCAGGGGTGCCCTGCGTGGGGATCTGGTTGACCCGCCAGCCGAGCTGGTCGGCCGCGGCGGTGAAGAAGTCGGCCAGGTCCTGGCAGGACTGGACGCCGCAGAGAACGAAGTCGATCTTCTTGCCCGTGGGGATCTTCTTGCCCACCGGTTGGGTGACGGGGATCTTGTCCGGGCGCTTCGAGTACGTGCGCAGGGCGTTGCGGGCGGCAGTCAGGCCGGGGGAGTCCGAAGCCGCCGCCTTCGCGGTGTCGGCGGCCGGAGTGGCGTCGGTGCCGCAGGCCGCGAGGGCGAGCAGGGCGGTGACGGGGACGATCGCGGTGAGCGCGCGACGGACCGCGCGTCCGGGTCTGGAACTCATCTTTGAGTACTCCCGTGGTGTGTGCCCGCACGGTCGCGGACCGCGTCGCTCCCACGTCCGCGGTGTTCCGTTGCTGTGCAGGCGGATCCTGTGCCGCCCAGGCAGGGACGGCGCATTCAGCTGATGGAGCAGGCTGTCGGATCGCCGTCGTGGGGTACGACGCGGGCCGCCGGCTCGAACCGGCGGCGCTGTGGCCGAGGCGGGCGAACATTGCCTCGAGCCAATGAGAAAGCCAAGGAGAAACTTGTGAGGCTCTACAGCCTCGGGTGCGACGGAGTGTGGCACGCGCCGTCGGGCTTGGGGAGGGGTCGGTCGCAACGAATTCAAGGTGGGGCGTGACGATCTCCGGCGTTCCGAGGTCTGTGGCCCCCCGTGGGCGTCGTGAGTCTTGCTCCTCGCCATGCCTCATAACTACACTCACTCTAAAGTTTCTGGCTGAGGAGAGAAGATGGACGAAACGTCGGAGTTGGGCACGGCGCGGTGCCCGGGGCCCAGCGTCCAGGACTACCTCGACCGGGACAGCCGACCGGTTCCTCCCGCCCTGCGGCACGTCAACAACGACTACCTCGGCAGCGAGGACATCGACACCACCCGCTTCACCTCCCGGGAATGGGCCGAGCGCGAGATGAGCCAGGTGTGGCGCCGCGTGTGGCAGTTCGCCTGCCTGGAGAGCGAGATCCCCGAGGTCGGTGACCACGAGATCTACGAGATCGGCGACGACTCACTGATCATCGTGCGCACGGCGGCGGACGAGATCCGCGCCTACGTCAACGCGTGTCTGCACCGCGGCCGCAAACTGCGCACCGGCGGCGGCAACGTCGGCGAGTTCCGCTGCCCGTTCCACGGCTTCGCCTGGAACCTCGACGGAACCATGCAGACCCCGCCGTGCGCCTGGGACTTTCCCCATGTCACCCCGGAGAAGTTCGCCCTGCCGGAGGCCAAGGTGGCCACCTGGCGCGGCTTCGTCTTCATCAACATGGACCCCTACGCGGAACCGTTCGAGAGCTACCGCGGCACCTTCGACGAGTACTACATCTGGCCGCTGCAGGACCGCTACAAGTCACTGCACATCGCCAAGGTGCTGCCCTGCAACTGGAAGATCGCCCAGGACGCGTTCATCGAGTCCTTCCATGTGATCGCCACCCACCCGCAGATGCTGCCGTGGCTCGCCGACGCCAACTCCCAGTACGACGTCATGGCGGACCAGCCGAACTGGAACCGCATGATCAACATCCAGGGAGCCCCCAGTCCCCACGTGGCCGACTCGGTCACGGAGGAGGACGTCCTGGAGACGTTCTACGACTCGCGTGCCTTCTACGCGGCCGCCCAGGGCCGGGACCTGGTGATCCAGGAGGGCGACGAGATGCCCGCGATCCCGCCCGGCGGCACCGCACGTCAGGTCCTCGCCGAGCGGATGCGCGCCCAACTGGCGGCCACCTCGCAACAGGACTTCTCGAAGACCGCCGACACCGAGCTGCTGGACGCCATCAACTACCTGTTGTTCCCCAACTTCAATCCCTGGGGTGGCGCCAAGTCCAACATCATCTACCGGTTCAAGCCCAACGGTCTCGACCCCGACTCCTGCACCGCCGAGATCATCTTCATGTCGGCCCCGAAGACGCCCGGTGAGATGCCGCCCCCGGTCAAGATCCGCTGGGTGCCTCAGGACATGCTCTTCGCGGACATCCCGGAACTGGGCGTCCTCGGGCCCGTCTTCGACCAGGACTGCGAGAACCTGCCGTACGTCCAGCAGGGCCTGAAGACCCTGCGCAAGCCGGGCATCACCCTGGCCAACTACCAGGAGAGCCGCATCCGCCACTTCAACCAGACGCTCGACCGGTGGATGGACAAGTGACCGTCACCCACCGGGTCGCGGTGCGGCCCTCCGGTGTCGAGCTGGAGGTGCGCGACGGCGAGGACCTGTTCAGCGCCGCCCAGCGCCTCGGCTACCGCTGGCCCACCGTCTGCGGGGGCAAGGCGACCTGCCGCACCTGCTTCGTGCAGGTCGAGGAAGGCGCCGAGAACTGTTCTCCCGTGGGCCCGCTGGAGCGCGAGGGCATCGAGGCCCTGCGCAGACCGGTGGACGGCCTGACCCGGCTCGCCTGCCGGCTCCGGGTCGAGGGCCCGGTGACCGTGACCAAGCGCGGCGTACGCCGCAGACCGCAGGAGTGAGCCGTGAGCGCCAAGCAAGTGACCCATCCGCTGACCGGGCACGTGTACCGGCTCACCGAGGACGGGCTGGTGGAGGTGACCGACCCGAAGACCGGGGCGCGGGGCATCTTCGACTTCCAGGCCCGCTGGCAGTCCGGCGAACTGCGTCACGCCGACCTCCAGATGGCCGGCTGGGTGGGCCGCCTCGCCCAGCGGCGCGGTGTCCAGCCGCCGGCGGAGTGAGCCGATGCCGCCCCGCACCACCCGGGTGGTCTGCCTGGTGCGCCGGCCGGCCGGAGAACCGGCGCTCGGCGACTTCGCCGTCGAGGAACGCCCGCTCCCGCCGCTCGGCGAAGGGCAACTGCTCGTCCGCAACCTCTACATGAGCGTCGACCCGTCGATGCGCGGGCGGCTGGAGAGCACCGAGAAGCACTACACGCACAACTTCACCCCCGGATCACCGCTGGACGGCCGGGCCCTCGGCGTGGTGGAGGAGAGCCGCTGCCCCTCCGTGCCCGCGGGCACCTTCCTGCGCCACCAGCTCGGCTGGCGCGAGTGGGCCGTGCTCGACCCCGCGGACACCGATGCCGCGGGCCGCATCGACCCAGAACTCGCGCCGCTGCCGACCTGGCTGGGGCTGCTCGGACAGACCGGCTTCACCGCCTACGTCGGGCTCGCGCGGATCGCCGGGGTGCGGCCCGGCGACACCGTCTTCGTGTCGGCGGCGGCCGGGGCTGTGGGCACCGCGGCCGGACAGTTCGCCCGGCTGCTGGGTGCGGAACGCGTCGTCGGAACCGCCGGGGGGCCGGACAAGTGCGCCCTGCTGGTCAAGGAGTTCGGCTACGACGCCGCCGCGGACTACCGCGCCGAGCCGGTGCGCGACGCCCTGGCGCGGATGGCGCCCGACGGTGTCGACGTCTACTTCGACAACGTCGGCGGGGAGCAGCTCGTCGCCGCCCTGCACGCGTTGCGGACGGGCGGCCGTGTCGCGCTGTGCGGCATGATGTCGCAGTTCGGCGGCGGGGGACGGCCCGCCGACATCAACCAGCTGATCCAGGCGGTCCTCAAACGGCTCACGCTGCGCGGCTTCATCGTCCGCGACCACGACGATCTGCGGCCCGAGTTCGAGGGCCGCGTCGCCGACTGGCTCCGGTCGGGCCGCGTCACCGCCCGCGAGACGGTGACGGACGGCCTCGACGGCGCACCTCAGGCCCTGCTGGCCCTGCTGGACGGCGGCAACGTCGGCAAGATGCTGGTCAGGCTGGCCGAGGACCCGTACAGCCGTTTCAAGCCTTAGAGGGCGACGGGCAGACGCACGGTCCCGAGCCGGCCTCACCGCCCGTCGCCGCGGGTCTCACCTGCCCCAGATCTTCCGGTACCCCTCGCGGTACCCGGGTGGATCCCAGCTCGTCGCGCCGCCGCTGTTGGCGGCCGTGGCGATGTGGACCGGGGCGACGTATCCGCTGGCGGGCTTTCCGGCGAAGGCGCGGTTGAACTCGTCGACGATCTGCCAGCCCTGCTCGGTGAGCGGCTCCGGGACCGTTGCGGCCTGGAACTGCCCGCTGTTGATGCGCTGGAAGGCCGACGGGTCGCCGTCACCGGCGCCGATGTTGAAAGGGGGACCCGAGCCCTCGCGCCCCGCCTCGCGCAGAGCGGGCGCGGCGTCGGCGAAGTACAGGTCGTTGATGGCCACGGAGTACGTCCACCTGCTGCCGAAGCGGGAGAGGAGGGAGGAGACCTCCTGAGGGGTACGGCTGCTCGCGTCCGGGATGGGGATGTTCTCGGACGCCAGGAGACGCACATCGGCGCAGGTGGCCAGCTGCTTCTCGATCAGCTGGGACTTCTTCCTGGCGAAGGGGATCGAGGCATCGGTGAAGACGACGACACCGGCCCGGCCGCCGGAGCGCGCGATGATCCAGTCGGCGCTGATCTCCGCGACGTCCCCGACCCGGGTCGTGACGTTGGTGAAGAGCTTCGGGTGCCTGCTCGGCCCCGGGGAGCCGACCGCGTGCCAGCCGATGAGCGGGATGCGCGCCGCGTCGGCCCGCGCGAGCTGGGACGAGGTCGCGTTGGGATCGAAGCCGCCGAGGACGATGCCGGAGGGTCTGACGCCGACCGCCTCGCTCAGAGCCGCCTGGATGCCGGCGGGGGTGCCCTGCCCGTCGATGACCCTGACCTTCCAGCCGATCACCCGCGCGGCCTCCCGCAGGCCCTTCGCGACGCCCGCGACTCCGGGATTGGTCATGGTCTGTGCGACGTAGACGATCGTCCTGCCCGGCAGTGCCGTGGGTCCGGTGGTGGGGCCGTTCCAGGACACGTCCACCTTCTCGGCCTGCCGGACGGCGGATCTCGCCTTGGCGAGGGCGGCCGGGCAACCGGCCCTCGTGACCCCTTCGGAGGGGTTTCCCGGACCGGTGGACGAGCCTCGCTCACAGCCGACGACGGTGACGACGACCGTGATGAGGGCCGCGAGGGCGGGGGCGGCCCGGTGGTACGAGATCACGGGTGCTCCTTGCTGGTGCCCGTCACCACGCTGTCAGGACGGTTCGCGGTGGCGCCGGAGCGCAGTCGACGGCGGGCGGAGTACCCGGCGAAGCCGACTGCGAGCAGCAGCGTGACGCCGTTGAACAGCGGGGTGACCCAGAACTGCGCGCCGAGCTGGCCGATGCCGGCCAGCCCGATGGCGAGGACGGCGACCGCCACGAGGGTGCCCAGGGCGTTGGGGCGACCGGGCCTGATCGCGGTGGAGCCGAGCAGGGCCCCGACGAAGGCCGGCAGAAGGTAGTCCAGACCGACGCTGGGGTTGCCGATCTGCTGCTGAGCGGCGAGCAGGACGCCGGCGAAGCTGACGATCAGCCCGGACAGGGTGAACGCGCAGACGCTGTAGCGGCGTGTGGGAATGCCGACCAGATCGGCGGCGCGGGGGTTCGCGCCGATGACATAGAGGTAGCGGCCCAGCGGCAGTCGTTCCAGCAGCAGCCAGAGCACGAAGGTCAGCGCCAGGACGTAGAACGCGGGCACCGGCAGGCCGAGGAACGTGGAGTCGTAGAGGTCGGTGAAGGCCGGCGGCAGTCCGTCCGGCCCGGGGACGACGCGGGTGCCGCCGGTGATCCAGCCGGTGACGGCGTACAGGACGCTGCCGGTGCCGAGGGTGGCGATGAAGGAGTCGATCCGCGCGAACTCGACGACGACGCCGTTGACGACACCGACGACCGCCCCGCCCACGAGGACCACCGAGCAGGCGAGCGGCCACGGCCAGCCGGTGCTGACGATCAGCTGGAGCACCACGACGTGCGCCAGGCCGAGCAGGTAGCCGATGGACAGGTCGAACTTGCCCGTGACGATGGGGACCATCGCGCCGAGGGCGAGGATCGCGGGGACCGACTGGTTGGACAGGATCGAGGAGATGTTGTCGAGCGTGGGGAAGGTGCCGGGCAGGACCAGGGAGAAGACGAGGAAGAGCAGGACGGCGAGCGCGAGCAGTCCGTACGCCCCGATGAACTGCCCCGGGGAGCGGCTCGGCCGGGGCCGGGGCCGGGGCGCGGAGGGCGGCGACGGTGGTCGGGTCGTCCCGTCGTCCGCCGGTTCGTCGCTCATCCGTCCGTCTCCGGTCCGGTGAGGGGCGGCAGGGCCGACGCGGTGTGGGTGAGCCGGGCGACGGTGAGGGCCTCGCCGGTCAGCTCGGCCGCCACGGTCCCGCGGACGAACACCAGAGCGCGGTGGCACACCTGCGCGACCTCCTCGAAATCGGTGGAGATGAGCAGAACGGCGAGCCCGGTGGCCAGCTCGTCGTCCAGCAGGCGATGGATCTCCGCCTTGGCGCCCACGTCCACTCCGGCCGTCGGCTCCTCGAGGATCAGCAGCCGGCGGTTCATGCGGAGCCACCGGCCGAGCATGACCTTCTGCTGGTTGCCACCGGACAGGACGGCGATCGGTGCCTCACTGTCGCGGGGGCGCACCCGGAAGCGTTCGACGAGAGCCATGGCCTTGCCGCGCTCACGCCGGGGACTGATCCAGCGCGGCCCCGGCAGGCCGCCGGCGCGGGGGTTGGCCAGCAGGTTCTCCCGTACGGTCAGGTCGGCGGCGCAGCCCTCCTCCTGACGGTTGCTGGTCGCGAAACCCACACCCGCGCCGACGGCGGCGGCGACCGTACGCGGGTGGTAGGGCCGCCCGTCCAGCAGCGCACGCCCGCCCAGGAAGGGCCGGACCCCGGCCACTGCCCTGCCCAGGTCCATGTGACCGGCGCCGATGAGGCCCACCATGCCGAGGATCTCGCCGGAGCGCAGCCTCAGGTCGACCGGGCCGGCGTTCTCGGTCCGCACGTCGTCGAGACGCAGGACGGCCCGGGCACCGGGGGCGGGGCCCGGAACGGCGGCGGGCGGCCGGCGTGCAGGGTCGCGGCCCACGATGTCCCGCACGAGGCGGGCGGGGCTGTGGCCGGCCAGGGGGCCCCGGCTGATGATCCGGCCGTCGCGCAGGACGGCGAAGGAGTCGGCGACCTGGTACACCTCGTCGAGCCGGTGGCTGACGTAGATGATGCCGCGGTCGCGGTCGCGCAACTCGCGCAGGACGTGGAAGAGGCGGACGCAGTCGGCCGCGGGGAGGCTGGCGGTCGGCTCGTCCAGCACGACGAGTTCCGCACGGGTCGACAGTGCCCGCGCGATGGCGACCAGCGAACGCTCGGCGCGGGTCAGGTCGGCGATGCGGGCGTCGGGCGCGAGGTGTCCGGCGACGATCTCCAGGGCGTCCACGCACCTCTCGCGTGCCTTCCGCCAGGAGATCAGTCCACGGTGGCGCGGATAGCCGGTGCCCAGGGCGATGTTCTCGGCGACCGTCATCCACTCGACGAGGCCGAGGTCCTGGTGGATGAAGGCCATGTGCCGGGCGGCCGCGGCCGTGCCGAGCGGGTGGCCGGCCACGATGACCTCGCCCTCGTCGGCGTGATGCACACCGGCGAGCACCTTGATGAGAGTGGATTTCCCCGCGCCGTTGGGACCCAGCAGGGCGAGGACCGCGCCACGATGGACGTCGAGGTCGACCTCGGCCAGCGCACGGGTGCCGCCGAACCGTTTGCCGAGACCCCGGATCCGGACCAGAGGGTCCCGGCCGCGGCCCGCGGATCTGCTTGTCGAGTCGTCGGGAGCGTCGTGCACGGACTCTCTCCGGGGATCGGCTTGCGAGTTCCTTCCCGACCGCACCGGCGCAGCTCACTTATTCGATGTCGGGAACGATGTCGGGAATGTCATCCCAATCTATCCCGGCGGCGACCGGGATTCCCGCAGGAACATCCAGGGCGCACTCGGCCCAGATGACCTTGCCGTCGCCGGTGTAGCGAGCGCCCCACGCCTGGGCGAGCTGTGCGACGAGAAACAGGCCGCGACCCCCTTCGTCGGTGGCGGACGCGTGACGCAGCCGGGGGGCGGTGCTGCTGGTGTCGGCGACCTCGAAGATCAGGGAACGGCCGTGGACGACGCGTACCCGCAGGGGACCGCTCGCGTGGCGGATGGCGTTGGTGACCAGCTCACTGAGCAACAGTTCGGCGGAGAAGACGGCCTCGCCCAGCCCCCAGTCGGTGAGCCGCCGGGCGACGTCGGCGCGCAGTCCGGAGACACGAGCCGGGTCGGCGGGGAGGTCCCAGGTCGCGATCCGGTCGGGGTCCAGGGTCCGGGTACGGGCGACGAGCAGCGCGATGTCGTCGGCGGGGTGGTCGGGCACCACGGCGTCCACCACCGCCCGGCAGGTGTCCTCGGGCGAGGGGTCCGACCGGGCCAGGGCGGCCCGCAGCTGGTCGAGAGCCGTGTCGATGTCGCGGTGGCGGTCTTCGATGAGTCCGTCGGTGTAGAGGGCCAGCCGGCTGCCTTCGGGGACATGGATCTCGGCGGTTTCGAAGGGCAGGCCGCCCAGTCCGAGGGGCGGACCCGCGGGCAGGTCGGGGAACGTCACCGTGCCGTCGGGATGGACCAGCGCGGGCGGGGGGTGGCCGGCGCGTGCCAGGACGCACTGCTGCGAGGTGGGGTCGTATATGGCGTACAGGCAGGTGGCGCCGATGATGCCGGTGCCGCTCGCGCCCGGTTCCTCGCTGCCCTCGTCCCGGTCGAGGCGGGCGACGAGGTTGTCGAGCTGGGTGAGGACCTCGTCGGGCGCCAGGTCCAGCTCGGCGAAGTTGCGTGCGGCGATACGCAGTCGGCCCATGGTGACGGCGGCGTGCAGGCCGTGGCCGACGACGTCGCCGACGACCAGCGCGACGCGGGTGCCGGAGAGGGGGATGACGTCGAACCAGTCGCCGCCGACTCCGGACTCGGCGGGCAGATAGCGATGGGCGACCTCGACGGCGTCCTGCTCGGGCAGGCGGTGCGGCAGCAGGCTGCGCTGCAGGGCCAGGACCATGGTGTGTTCGCGGGTGTAGCGGCGGGCGTTGTCGACGCAGACGGCGGCCCGGGCGGCGAGTTCCTGGGCCAGCGAACGGTCGTCGTCCGAGAAGGGGGCGCGCTCTCGCGTGCGGTAGAAGCTGACGATGCCCAGGACGACACCGCGGGCGAGCAGCGGGGCGGTGATGAGGGAGCGCAGACCGTACGCGAGAAGGCGTCCGGTGTGCTCCGGGTCCTGGGGGAGCCGGCCGGCGGTGATGCGCAGGTCGGGTTCCAGCACTGCCTGTCCATGGGCCAGGCAGCGGAACTGGGCAGTGGCGGGATGCAGGTCGACCCGCTCACCGAGCGCGCAGAAGGGGCCGTCGTCGCGGATGCCGTGGATCACTCTGCGGTGCAGGTCGGTGCGGGGATCGGCGGACTCCTCGCCACGCAGAACCGCCTCGGACAGGTCGATGGTGACGAAGTCGGCCAGGCGCGGTACGGCCATCTCGGCGAGTTCGAGGGCGGTACGGGGCACATCCAGTGTGGTGCCGATGCGGGTGCTGGCCTCGGACAGCAGCTCCAGGCGCTGCCGTGCCGCGACGGCGTGCATGCCCACCCCCCGCTCGCCCAGCAGCACCAGTCGTCCGTCGGCCATGCCGTCGGTGCGGCTGCCGGCGCTGTGCGGCTCGGCGGCCGGCTCGGCTGTGTGAACGCTCGTGACCTGCGCCTGCGCCGCGGCCGCCGCATCCGTCTGAGTGCGGGCGGGCCGGAAGAGTGCCAGGTCGGCAGGGTGTCCGGGCGGCAGGATGACGGGTGTCACGGCTTTCTTTGCCGTGGGGCTGCGCTGCGCGGGCGGATGTGTGAGTCCGGCGGGCCACTGCCCGGCGTCGATGAGGACCGCCTCGACGGCGACGCCCTCCACGCCGGAGACGCTCGTCACGGCATGGCTCAGCAGGACGACCCGTTGGCCGTTGGAGAGAGACACCTCGACGCCTGCTCGTTTGGCCGAGGAGATCAGCTCGGCGGCCTTCTCCTCGAGGACCGTCTGGTCGCGACGGCTGAGCCCGCTGTGGACCAGCTCGTCCACCCGGAGCAGCTGCCCGTTCCCGCCCGTCGTCGCTCCGGCCCGCGCACCGCGCCTGGCGTCGAGATAGGCGTTCAGCAGCCCCCGTTCTCGCGCGGAGTTCTCCGCCAGGAGCCGCCGCTCGATGGCGTGGGCCGCCTCGCGTATCACGGTGTCCATCGTGGGATCCACGTCGGTGCGCGGGTATCCGAGGGAGAGGATGCCCTCGATCCCTCCGCTGAGCAGGTTGTGCACGGGGATCGCCGAGCAGGCGTTGGACTGTGAGCGCTGGGCGAAGTGCTCGGCCCCGTGGACGTGGCACAGCCGCCGTTCCGCGAGCGCGATCCCGATGCCGTTGGTTCCGGCGACCTCCTCGGCGAAGACGAATCCCGGAACGCTCTGGATGGGAGCGAGTTGCCCGGCCATGGACGCCAGGCCGAAGCGACGCTGCAGCACCGTTCCACTCGCGTCGGCCAGGGCTATGTTCATGGTGCGGCCGTCGAATCTGGACCGCAGCCAGTCGAGCACCGGCCGGGCCGCGTGCACGAGTCGGCTGTCGAGGTCGACGTCCTCGCGATAGGGGAGCTCGGTCTGGTCCGGCGAGAGACCGAGGAGCACGGAGCGCTGCCAGGAACTCAGAATCAGGTCCCGTACGTCCCCCTCGACCGGGCCGCCCTCCAGGAACCGCTCACGGGCATGCGAGGGACCGATGGAATCCCCCACAGAGCCCATGTGGATCACTTCCCTCATCGGGCCTTCGCCGCGCCGCCCGGCCGTCCACCGGTCGAGGAATCGCCCGCTCTCCTGTAGATATTAGAACTTTGTCCTTCAGTAGGCTTGTTTGGCCCATTTCAAGAAAAGTCCCAGGAGGCGCCTAGCGCAGGGAACGTGCCGCCCCCACGCTGAAGACGTCCATGGCGATCCCGACCCGGGTCAGCCCCGTCGTGGCCGCCCGGAAGTCCTTGATGTGCGCGGTCGTGAAGTGCTCGTCGAGGGCCTGCTGGGACACCCACCGCTCGTACACCCGGATCCGGCGAACGTCGGTGGGGTCCGCCGTCATCGCGTAGTCGAGACAGCCGGGCTCCTCCTCGCGGGTGCGCCGTCCGACCTCGACGAGGTGTCCGAGCATCGGGTAGCGGTCCGCGGGTTCGTAGTCCATCCACCCGGCGACGATGATCTCGCCCGTGTTCTCCTCAGCCATGCTGGTCCCTTCCGCGGTCATGCCCGGGGCCCGCCGCCCTCTGTCAGGAAGAAGCGGCGGGCCCACGGGCCGTTCAGATGGCAAGGGCCGCCGGGACGCTGTCCACGGTGACCGTGCCCTTGGTGCCGTCGACCGTGATCATCATGCCGTCCCGCAGCCGTTGCGTGCCGTCTTCGACGGAGATGACGGCCGGGATGCCGAGCTCGCGGCAGACCACGACGGCGTGGCTGTTGAGCGCGCCCACGTCCACCACGGCCGCGCCGGCGACCAGGAACAGCGGGGTCCAGGCGGCGTCGGTGATCGGCGCCACCAGTACCTCGCCCGGCTCCAGCGCCTCGCACGAGGCCGGGTCGGTGACGACCCGGACCCTGCCGGTGTAGGTGCCGTGGCTGCCACCGACGCCCTTGAGGACGTCGCCCCCGACAGCGGCCTCGGTGTGCTCCTCGCTGCGTCGCGGCCAGCTGTCGATCTCGGTCCGGGAGTCGTCCGCGATGAAGAACGGCGGTTCCAGTTCCCGGAGTTCTTCGTATTCGTGCAGCCGCTGGGTGATGACGGAGCCGAAGGGGTCCGGATCGGCGACATAGTCGTCGAGCTCGGTGTCCAGCAGCATCATCACGTCTTCGGGCTGCGCGAAGCGTCCTGCCTCGACACCGCGGCGGCCGAGCTCGCGGAGTGCCATCCGGATCTCGTTGATGACGGTGACGCAGTTGGCCTTGGTCCGCTCGCGCGCCGGGATCCACACGGTGGACGCGTGCATTCCGGCGTCGAACATCGGCTGCGCGTCCTCGGGGAGGGCGCCCCGCACCTCTGCGGCCGTCGCCTGACGGTGAGCCGTGAGCCGCTCGTGCCGGGCCGCCGGAGAATCACCGTCGGAGCTGTGCCGGATCCGGTCCACCAGGGACAGTGCCTGGATCGGGGCGGCCTCCCAGGACAGCGCGTGGATGTCCCACTCGTTGGGGCCGCGGTCGCCGGACTCGGCGAGGAACTCGTCGAAGGAGTCCCGGAACGTCTTCACGTCCCCGGTCGCTCCCTCGAGCGCCTGCTCCACCGCGGCCGGCCCCTGGTCGAACAGTGCCGTCAGTTCGGCGGAGGCCACCACCTGCCGGGACAGCGTCCACAGGCCCGCCGAGGGGCCCGCCGAGTCCACGTCCCCCAGACCGCTGATGAGGTCGAGCATCGCGCCGGGACGGTCGATGCTCGCGCACAGCGGGCCGAGGATCGCCGGTCCGACCGATGCGGGCAGCGAGGACTCGACATGCCTCTGGAAGGTGGTCTCCACCTCGTCCAGCAGGCCGCGGGCACGCGCCACCAGCTCGGCGTCGGACAGCTGCGTCAGGTCGGGCCGCTCGCGACGGATCCGGCGCAGCCGCTCATGGTCGGCGTCGCCCTCCGGGTAGCCGGTCTGGCCGAGCATCTGCCCCAGAATCCCGCCGGCCTTGGCCGTCAGCTCCGCGTCCTGGTCGTCGGGGTGCGCCACGTACACCGGGGTGTCGGAGCGCTGGCCGACGAAGGCCGCGTCGATATCGGCCGCGGTCTGGCCCATGCGGATGCCGAACAGCCGCAGGTGCGAGAGGTTGAGGTAGAAGTAGCCGCCGAAGACTCCCACGAACGGAGGCCGGCTGCCGGCGATCTCCTCCTCGCGGTAGATGCTGAAGTCGATGAAGCCGCGGCGCCAGCCCTGCAGACCGCGCCCCCAGACCAGGCTCCAGCCCAGCGGGCTGGCCGGCTCCGGCAGGGTCTCGCCCGCGTTGGCGCGGGTGTAGTGGGGCAGTCGCTCGTTGCGCTGCCAGTCGGTGATCCAGTGCTTCATGGTGATGGGGCTCCCGCCGTCCGTCGCGCCGCTCACCACTGCGCCGTGCCGCCGTCGACGCTGATCAGCGTGCCGGTGATGCCCGCGCCCGCGTCGCTCGCGAGCAGCCTGGCGACTCCCGCTATCTGCTCGACGGTGGTGATCTTCTTGGTGGCGGCGTGCTCGGCGAACCGGCCCAGCCACTCCTCGTAACTGATGCCCTCGGCCTCGGCCGCGGCCGGACCCGCGGCACGCATCAGGTCGGTGTCGACGGCGCCGGGGCAGATCGCGTTGCAGGTGATGCCCAGGGTGCCGTACTCGAAGGCGGTCGCCTTGGTCAGACCGTGGATGGCGTGCTTGTTGGTGATGTAGTGGCTGATCGCGGGCTTGTTGGCCTGCTTGCCCTCGACCGAGGAGATGTTGATGACCCGGCCCCAGCCGCCGTCCAGCATGGGCTTCAGCGCACGGCGCGTGCCGTAGAAGTAGGCGTTGAGGTTCAGGTCGAGCGCCTTGTGCCAGGCCTCGTCGCTCAGCTCGTGGACGGGCGCGAAGCCCTCGGTGCCGCCGACGTTGTTGACCATGATGTCCAGTCGGCCGAAACGCTCGACCGTCCAGTCGACGAGTGCCTCGATGTCCGCCTGGCTGCTGGAGTCGCAGGCGTGGAAGACGGCCTTGTCGCCGGCCTGGAGTTCCTCCAGCGCCTGCTTGCCCTTGATCTCCGAGCGGCCGCTGAGCACGACCGTCGCCCCGTCGGCCAGGTAGGCCTCGGCGATGGCACGTCCGATGCTGCGCGTGCTGCCCGTGATCACTGCGACACGTCCGTCGAGGCTGCCCGTAGCCACCATGCTGTTCTCCTGCGAGTGTTGTGTGTTGGTCATCTGGACGCTTCGTCCAGGAGGCGGTGGATGGTGCGGTGGAAGTGCTGGAGCCCGGGTTCGTTGCGTCCGAAGACGAAGTCGGTTCCGGCGAGGGCCTTCAGCCCCCGCTGCACTCCGTAGGTGGTCGCGTAGTCCTCGTCCCGGACCACCTCGTAGAACCACTCGCCGAACTGGTCGGCGGCGTGGCGCTCCTCCTCGGTGACGGCGGGCTCGCGCAGCAGGATGATCTGCTGGGTCACCGACTCGGTGGCCGTACGGGGGATCACGATGGAGACGGCGATCTTGTTGCGCCAGGTGCCGGCGATGGCCAGACCGGGGAAGAGCCAGTAGATGGCTCCTACGATGTCGCCCGGGTCGCGCTCCTCCGCGGGCAGCTCCGCCAGGTCGGCGACGGGCCGCAGGGCCGCGGCGAGGCGCTGATGAGGGCCCCAGGTGTCGTGGGCCATCATGTTGGAGAAGTTCGTCTCGAAGACCGTCTTCGTGTGCAGCGACGCGAAGTGATAGGTCTCCAGGTACCCGTCCAGGGTGACCTTCCAGTTCGGGCTGAGCAGCTCACGGGTCGCGTAGTGGTGGCAGTCGGCGAAGCGCAGCCCCTCGAGGAGCGGCTGCAGATCCCCGAGCCAGGCGTCCAGGTCGTGCTCGGCGGCAGGATCGAGCGATACGAAGACGATGCCGGCGCGCTCACCGACGGGAAGCTGGATCAGGCTGCGCTTCTCGCGCGGTACCTCGCCGAAGGTCTTCTCGGCGTGTACGCCGCGCAGCTCGCCCGACAGATCGTACGACCAGGCGTGGTAAGGGCAGGTGATCCGCTTCGCCACGCCGCAGCCCGGCTCGACGAGCTCGGCGCCGCGGTGCCGGCAGGCGTTGATCATCGCGTGCACGACGCCCTTGCGGTCCCGGGTGATCAGGATGGGTACGCCGAGCACGTCCAGGGCCTTGTAGGTGCCCGGTCCGGGGAGCTCGGCCGACATGGCCAGGGGCAGCGGAACGCTCCGGTGGACGGCGTCCATCTCCCGCAGCCAGCGGTCGGCGTCGAGGTAGTTGTCGACGGGTTCCGTCCACTGTTCCTCGGCCTCGTGCGTGGTGTTGTTGATGTAGTGCTCGATGACACGCTCGGCGAGCTCGGCCGCCTCCTGCCGCGTCGCCACGCCCGCGGGGTCCGTGGAGCGGTCCTGGCCGATCCATGAGGTGTATTCCGGAGCGGGAGGCGGCAGGGGACGTTCGTCGTCCGCCGTCTGGGTCTCCGGTGAATTGATCTGGACCACGATGTCCTCAATCCTCCCAGCCGCGAGCTGGTGAAGGTTCCTGGTGCTACAGCTGCGCTGCGACCGCCACAAGAACAGGAGTTAGTGTTGTGTGTCAATAGAAAGTGTCGAACTTGGTCGGACGGGATTCCACAGGTCACCCCGCATTCTGTGACAGGGGCACGCCCGGCTCGACTGGATCTTTCTATGGAACGGCTCCAGCTACGGTACGAGACGAGTGGCCGACTGACGGAGAGGTGGCCGGTGACCGATGAGAGGACCAGTCCGGCCGGGGTGTCCGGCAGGGCGCGGATGACCCAGCCCTTCGAGGCCGCGGTGGTGGTGCGGGACCTGGAAGTGATGGAGCGGTTCTACGGTGAGGTGTTCGGCTGTGTTCCCGTGCACCGCTCGCACATCCCGCAGGCGATCGCCGGCCCGGCCGGATTGGGCGGACAGCTCTGCGTCGTCTGGCTCGAGGTGCCGTCCGGGGGCCGGATCAAGCTGATCCGCCGCCGGACGAGTGCGGAGCCGTTCCCGTCGGTCGTGCCGCTGTCCGAGCGCTGCGGTCTGGCCTACCTCACCTTTCATGTGGACGATATCGCGCCGTTGGTCGCCGTGCTGCCGACCGCCGGCGGCAGGCCGCTGTCGTCGCCGGTCGTGGTGTCGGCGCGGGGACGGCGGATCAGCTTCTGGGCCGATCCGGAGGGCAACGGCGTGGAGCTCGTGGACCGGCGTGGCGGCACCCCCGACGCCAGTTGAGTCCTGCCCGTAGTAATTAGACAACCTCTTCAGTAAGGTGCCCCCAGCCGGTTACTGTAGACCGACACAACAAAGTCCGATTGCGTGACACACCTCGCTCGGGGCGAAGGGGCGGACGATGGCTCAAAGGGCATCGAAGAAGTCGGCCGATCCGGCCGCGAACCAGGCATCGGCGCAGGTCGTCAGGGATCTGCACGAGCGCATGGTGCGCATCCGCCTGTTCGAGACGGAGGCGGGAAAACTCATGGAGGCCGGCAAGCTGCCGGGCTTCCTGCACCTCTACGTCGGTCAGGAGGCGGTCGCCGCCGGAGTGATGGCGGCCCTGCGTGACGACGACCAGATCACCTCCACGCACCGCGGGCACGGACACGCCGTGGCCAAGGGCGTCAGCTTCAGGCACATGTACTCCGAGCTGTACGGCCGCGTCACCGGCGCCTGCCTCGGCCGCGGCGGAAGCATGCACATCAACGACGTCACCCTCGGCATGCTCGGCGCCAACGGCATCGTCGGCGCCGGCGTCCCGATCGCCGTCGGCGCCGCCTTCGCCGCCCAGTACCGCGGCGAGGACAACATCGCCGTCACCTTCTTCGGCGACGGCGCCACCAACATCGGCAGCTTCCACGAGGGCGCCAACATGGCCGCCATCCTGCGCCTGCCGGTCCTGTTCATCTGCGAGAACAACGGCTACGCCGAGTTCACCCCGCAGTCCAAGCACATGCTGATCACCGACGTCGCCGAGCGGGCCGCGTCCTACGGCATGCCCAGCGTGATCGTCGACGGCATGGATGCCCTCGCCGTCCACGAGGCCACCGTGGAGGCCGTCGCACGCGCCCGGGCCGGCGAGGGCCCCGTGTTCATCGAGGCCAAGACCTACCGCTACTACGACCACCAGGGCGTCAAGGGACTGCGTCACCCCTACCGCTCGCAGGAGGAGGTCGAGGAGTGGAAGGCCCGCGACGCGATCGACCTGCTGGAGGCCCGTGCCCTCGCCGACGGCACCGCCACCCGCGCCGAGCTGGACGACACCTGGCAGCGCACCCGCGACGAGATCGCCGAGGCCATCGCCTACGCCGAGGCCAGCCCGCTGCCCGACCCAGCCGACCTGCTCCTCAACGTCTACTCGGGATGACCGCCATGACCACCGTCTCCGAAGCACCCGCCGTCGCCCCGGACGCCACGTCCCGCAAGCTCACCTATGTCAAGGCCTTCAACGAGGGCCTGGCGCAGGTCATGCGCGAGGACGAGAACGTCTTCGTCGCCGGGGAGGACGTCGCCGGGTACGGCGGTGTCTTCCGCATGTTCGACAACCTGCTCGACGAATTCGGCCCCCGCCGCATGATCGACACCCCGATCTCCGAGGCCGCGCTCGTCGGCCTGGGCGTGGGTGCCGCCGCCCGGGGACTGCGTCCCGTCGTCGACCTGATGTTCATGGACTTCATCGGCGTCTGCCTGGACCAGATCGTCAACCAGGCCGCCAAGATGAAGTACATGTTCGGCGGCTCGGTGTCGGTGCCGCTGACCATCACCACCGCCTCCGGCGCCGGCCTCGGTGCCGCCGCCCAGCACAGCCAGAGCCTGGAGGCCTGGCTCTGCCACGTGCCCGGCCTCAAGGTCGTCATGCCGTGCGACGCGTACACCGCCAAGGGCCTGACGGTCTCCGCGATCCGGGACAACAACCCGGTCGTCGTGATGCTCAACAAGGTTCTGCTGGGCAGCAAGAGCGAGGTGCCCGAGCAGATCTACGGCATCCCGCTCGGCCAGGCCCACACCGCGCGCCAGGGCACCGACGTCACCGTCATCGCCCTCGGCCGCATGGTGGGCGAGGCTCTCGCGGCGGCCGAGGAACTGGCCGCGGAGGGCATCGAGGTCGAGGTCATCGACCCGCGCACCGTACAGCCCCTCGACACCGAGACCATGATCGCCTCGGTGCGCCGCACCAACCGGGTCCTCGTGGTGCACGAGGCCGTGACCTTCGGCGGGCTCGGCGGGGAGATCGCCGCCCAGATCCAGGACGCGGCCTTCGACTACCTGGACGCTCCGGTCCTGCGCATCGGCGCTCCCTTCTCCCCGGTGCCGTTCTCGCCGGTGCTGGAGAAGGCCTATGTGCCCGACCAGGCCCGCATCGTGCAGGGCTGCCGTCGTCTCCTCGAAAGGTCGTGACCGAAGTGGCGGTCGAGGTTCTGCTGCCGAAGATCGGCCTGACCATGCAGGAAGGCACGATCGACGAGTGGCTGGTGCCGACCGGCGGCGTTGTCGCGGAGGGCGACCCCCTGGTGCGGCTGGCCACCGACAAGGTCGACGTGGATGTCGAGGCGGAGGCCGGGGGACTGTTCCACCCCGTGGTCCCGGCCGGTGCGACCGTCCCGGCCGGGGCGCTCATCGGCTGGCTGCTGGCCGAAGGGGAGGAGTTGCCGGGTGCGGGGAGTGCGGGGGATGCGACCCCGCCCGCCGACTCCGGATCCGCCGGCTCCGTGCCGGCCGACTCCGTGCCCGTCGGCCCGAACGCGGTGCCGGCCGGCGGGGGCGTTCCCTCCGCGGCGCCGTCGCTCAACGGCACAGCCGGCCTCAACGGCTCGGGGGGCCGGGTTCTGGCTTCCCCGAACGCCCGGCGGGTGGCGGCGGATGCCGACGTCGACCTCACCGCCGTACGCGGCACCGGACCGGGCGGCCGGATCGTCTCCGAGGACGTGGAGGAGTACCTGCTCGCCTCGGCGGCGCCGCCGCCCGCCCTCCTCTCGGCGGACCCGGTCACCCCGACGTCGCCCCTGGTCCGTCGGCTGGCGAAGGAGCGGGGCATCGACCTCGCGGACGTACGCCCCACGGGTGCGGGCGGACGGATCCGGCGGGCCGACCTCGACGCCGCCACCCCGGCGGCCACGTCGGTACCGACCCCGGCGGACGCACCGGCACGCTCCACGGCGACGCCCCGCCAGGCCACCGCCTCACCCCAGCCCGGAGACGTCATCCCCCTCACCGGGATGCGTGGCGTCATCGCCCGCCGGATGCACGCCAGCCTCCAGGAGATGGCGCAGCTGACACACGGCTACGAAGTGCGAATGGACGCCGTCGTGGCCCTGCGCGCCCAGTTGAAGCAGGAGTGGGCCGACACCGACCTGCCCGTGCCCAGCCTGGGCGACTTCCTGATGAAGGCCGCCGCACTGGCCCTGCGCGCACACCCGCTGCTCAACGCGTCGGTGCTGGAGGACGGCGTCCACCTGTACGAGGACATCCACCTCGGGTTCGCGGTCGCGGTGCCGGGCGGCCTGCTCGTCCCGGTGATCGAGAACGCGGCGGAGCTGTCGTTGCCCGAAGTCGCCCGCAGATCCAGGGAGTTGGCGGACAGTGCCCGATCCGGCCGGATCTCCCCGGCACTGCTGGAAGGGGCCACGTTCACCGTCACCTCGCTCGGGGGATACGGCGTCGACTTCTTCACCCCCGTGATCAACCCCGGCAACGTCGCCATCCTCGGCGTGGGCAGGCTCAGGGACGGCGTCGAGTGGGTGGACGAACAGCCACGGCGGACCCAGGTGCTCACCCTGAGTCTGACCTTCGACCACCGTGCCGTGGACGGGGCGCCCGCCGCCGAGTACCTGCGCTCGGTCGGCGAGCTGCTGCGTGCACCTCTGCGGCTCCTGGTCTGACCTCCCCGGCTCCGCGCCCGCCGACCGCTCCACCCACGCACCCGGTCGGCGGGCGCGGCCCACTCATGAACCGCTTCTGCTACTCGGCCGCCGGATCGGCGATCCGCTCGGCGAGCCGACCCACCTCACGGAGGAACGAACGGTGCCCGAGGGAGCGGTAGACGTCGTCACCCCGGACCTGCGAGATCGCCGCGCTTTCCAGCAGCGCCAGTACCCCCAGGCCGATCACCGCCGCCTCGGCGTCCGTGACCGGCTCACGCCCCTTGCGGACCAGCCGCACCAGTTCCTCCAGCAACTGCGTACGGATCTCGTGGCGCAGCGCCTCCGCCTCCTGGCTCATGCCGGCCGAGGACACGAAGAACACGGTGGCGGCGGACCGGTGCTCACCCAGCCAGACCACCAGCGCGGTCACGGCCGGCCCGATGTCCGAGCCGGGCTCGTGTGCCTCGGTGAGCGTCTCCACCTGTTCCCGCAGTGCGGCGGCGAACACCCGCATCCCCTCCACCAAAACCTGGTCCTTGGAGGAGAAGTGGTAGTACACGGCGGCCGACGTCATCTCCGCCCGCGCCGCGATGTCCGCCACCGTCACCTCGTCGGGAGGCTGCGTGGCGAAGAGTTCCGTGGCTGCCTCGATCACCCACTGCCGGCGCGAAGGGCGGTGGGCTGCGCGCGTCCCGGATGTAGTCATGGTGTCAAGTATGCCGTGATCTTCGCGCTTCAGGACCACTGGGGTACCAGGATTTACGGACCCGACCTGGGACAGTAACTGGATAACATGGTCAGTACGCCGGGGCGCACAGGCACCGGTCACGGCAACCGCCAGGGAGCATGATGGCCACCACGAACGGCAAGCAGCCCGCCCACCGTCCTTCGCGACGACAGCACATCATCAGCGCCGCTGTCCGGGTGTTCGGCCGCAACGGCTTCGCGGAGACCAGTGTGCAGGACATCGCGGACGAGGCCCAGGTGGTGCCCACGGCTGTCTACTACCACTTCGCGGGCAAGGAGGAACTGCTCGAACTGGCCATGCGGCGCGTCTTCGACCAGCTGAACACGGTCGTGGAGACGGCCCGCCCGGACACCGAGCCGGGTGACGCCGAGGGCCTGCTGCGCGTCATCGACGCCGTATGGGAGTGGGTGGAGAAGAACCCGGACGAGGCCCGGCTTTACCAGGTCCAGATCGCCTCCGCCAACGGGAACATCAAGCTGCTGCGCGACGAGTTCGAGCAGCGGCACATCCAGCGGGCGTACGACTATCTGCCCGAGAACTCCATCCGCAGCCCCCGGGCGGCCAAGGCACGGCACGCGTCGCAGGCACTCGCGGTCCGCACCCTGATCAGTACGACCATCCTCGTGACCGCGCTGCGGACGGAGGGCGGGCCGCTGTCCCAGCTGCCGTCCCGGTCCGTGCAGCAAGCGGTGAGGGCTCTGGCGCTGCGCATCGTCGCCGGCGAACAGAAGGCCGAGTCGGAGGCCGGCCCGGCCTGAACGGCGAACGGGTGGCGGGAAGTCTGCTCAGGAAGGACAGCGGTGCGCACGCGTCCCCGAGCACCGCGTGTCACCAGGGCAGCGGTCCGCGCTCGGCGAACAGCCCGCCGGTCGTGTCGTCGCCCTCCGGAAGGGTCGCCAGCCAGACGGGCGTGTCCGCGCCCTCCTGCGGGCCGCGCGGAGCGGCCGGGCCGCCCATGCCGCTCCGGGTCCAGCCGGGGTCGGCCGCGTTGACCAGGACGCCGGTGCCCGCCAACTCGCCCGCGAGCATCCGGGTCAGCGCGTTGAGCGCGGTCTTGGAGACGCGGTACGCCGGATGCCGGCCGGAGTCCATCAGCGCCAGTGAGCCGTACGAACTGGTCAGGTTGACCACCCGTCCGTAGCCCGCTCGCACCATGCCCGGGACGACCGCCTCGGCCATGCGCCAGGCGCCCACGAGATTGATGTCCAACGTGGCGCGCAGGACGTCCTCGTCGAGATGCGGGGGCCGCAGCTCGCCGTCCAGGGACACGCCGGCGTTGTTCACCAGGACGTCGACTCCGCCCCCGCCACCGATCAGTTCCCCGGCCTCACGCATCGCTTCGCGGACGCTGAGCACGGACCCCACGTCCAGGACGAGCGGCAGCGCCCGCGGGCCGATGGCGTGGCACACCTCCTCGGCCGCGTCCCGCTTGCGCGCCCCCACCAGAACCCGCAGCCCCCGGTCGGCGAGTTGGCGGCAGATCTCCACGCCGATCCCCCGTGCCCCACCGGTCACCAGGGCGGTTCTGCTCTCGCTCATGACAGTTCCCTTCGGTTCTCGGTCTGCAGGCAACGAGGGCGCCTTCAGACCGTCAGTACCGCGCACGCGCTGATCCCCGGCGCCCCGTACACATGGGTGAATCCCACCCGTGGGCCGCCCGGCACCTGCGTTCCCGGCGCGCGGCCCTGCAACTGCCGGACGACTTCGTGGAACTGGCGCAGCCCCGAGGCGCCGACCGGTTCGCCGCCCGCCAGGCACCCGCCGTCGGTGTTGACGGGGATCCGGCCCGTGGGGTCGGTGTCTCCGGCGGCCAGCAGTTCCTCCTGCCCGCCGTGCTCGCACAGCCCGGTCTCCGCCAGGTGGATCAGCTCCGAGCCGCTGTCGGTGTCCTGCAACTGGGCCACCTGGACATCGGCGGGCCGCAGACCCGCCCCACGGAAGACCGCCTGAGCCGCGTCGACGCTGGGGCTGCGGTGCGGTCCCGGCGGCAGCCAGGGCGAGAACACCTCGAACGAGCCGAATCGCCGGGTGCGGAAGGCCAACGAGGCCAGTCTGACCGGCCGTTCGCACAGGTCGAACGCGCGGTCGCCGCGGGCCAGCACCAGCGCGGCCGCGCCCTGCCCCGGCGAGCAGAACATGTACTGGGTGAGCGGCGGGCTCACTTCGGGGGAGTGCAGGATCTCGTCCTCCGTCAGCTCCTTGCGCCGCCAGGCCAGAGGATGGCGGGAGCCGTTGCGGAAGGCGCGCGCGGCCACCGTCGCCAGCGCCCGCTCCGCGATGCCGTGCTCATGGAGATAGCGCTGCGTCTTCAGGGCGAAGAACTGGGTCGTCAGCATCAACCCGGTCTCCGCGTACCAGTCGGGGAGACCGTAGCGGGCCGCGGAGACGTGGAACGCGCCCCGTTCGTGCTTGTCGAACCCCACGGCCAGGCCCAGTGACGCCTCGCCCGCCCGCAGCGCGTTGGCCACCGCGAGCACCGTGGACGCGCCGGTCGCGCAGCCGTTCTGCACATTGACGAACGGCACACCGGTCAGCCCGAGTCGGCCCACCAGTGTGTCGGGTTTGCCGGACACGTCGGAGCCGCCGGCCGCGTACCCGATGTCCTCCCAGGCGACCCCGGCGTCGGCCAGCGCCTCCCGTACCGCGCGGGCCGCCATGTCCATCCCGGTGACGGACTCGTCGCGCCCGAAGGGGTGCATCCCGCATCCGACCACGTAGATCTCGTCGGCCCGGTTCATCGCCGTCCTCCCGGATCCGGACGGAACGCGAAGGTCAGCACGTCGGTCCCGTCCTCGTCCCGGTACGCGGGCACCGTGGTGAGCCGGACCGGCAGCCCGATCCGGATCTCCGGGCGGGCCACCTCCAGCCGCGTCTCGACCAGCACCTCACCGAGGTCCACATAGCCCACGTGGTACGGCCGGTAGCCGTCGGCCGGTGCCCGGTACGGCGGCTTGGGCTCGAACGCCTGCGCCGTCCACGACCACACCTGGCCCCTCACCGGCAGCGGGTGCGCGGACATGGACCCGTCCGAGCACCTGGGGCAGGAGCCCTGCCGGGGAAAGACGACGGTGCCGCACCCGGAGCAGCGCGCGCCCACGAGGCGCGGAGGATCCGCGCCGTCGAACAGGCCCTCGTCGATGAGTCTGGTGGTCATGCTGTCGTCCTGTCCTCTTGCCGCTACGGGCCACGGGGCATCTGGCTGCGGGTCTGCGGGCCACAGGGCTACGTACGGCCCAGGGCCGCGGGCTACCAGCCCAGCAACCCGGCCAGCCGTTCCCGGTGGTGTGCCGCGCCGCCCAGCAGGACGGCGTCGGACTGCGCACGCCGGAAGTACAGGTGCGCGTCGTGCTCCCAGGTGAAGCCCATGCCGCCGTGCAGCTGGACGCACTCCGCCGCGACGAACGTGAACGCCTCGCCGCACCAGGACTGAGCCACCGCCGCGGCTTCCGCGAGCGCCTCGGGGGAGCCGGCCGCACGGACCGCGCGCACCACGGCCGACCGCGCCGACTCCACCTGGAGCAGCATGTCCGCGCAGGTGTGCTTGACGGCCTGGAAGCTGCCGATGGTCCTGCCGAACTGCGTACGGTCCCGCACATGCGCAACCGTCATGTCCAACGCCGCCTGCGCTCCGCCGAGTTGCTCGGCGGCCAGCGCCACCAGAGCCGTGTCCAGGGCGCGGGTGACGACCTCGGCTCCCTCACCGCCGGCGGTCAGCGCGCGTGCCCGGGCACCGGAGAACGTGACCACCGCCTGGCCCCGGCTCAGGTCCAGGGTGGGCACCCGCAGGACGCTCACGCCCGGTGCGCGCGGGTCGGCGAGGAAGAGGTCCACGCCGTCCGGACCGGTGGCCGCGACCACGAGCGTCTCGGCGTCGGCCCCGTCCAGCACGAAGGGCGCCGTGCCGTCCAGGACCGCGTTGCCGCCTTGCCAGGTGACCGCCACCGGCACGGCGTCCGGTCGCCACACACCGTCGGGCGCGGCCACCGCCGCCGCGTGCACCCGGCCTTCGGCCAGCTCTGCCAGCGGCCCGGCGGCGGTGCCGCAGCCGGCCAGCATCTGCCCGGCGAGCACGGTCGAGGACAGCAGCGGCACGGGCGCCAGCGTCCTGCCCAGCTCCTCGCAGACCACGGCGATCTCCGCGAGTCCGCCGATGCCTCCGGCGGACTCCGGCAGGCCGAGAGCCGCGAGGCCCACCTGCCTGCCGAGGGTGTCCCACAGGCCGGCGTCGACGCCGGGGGAGTGCTCGTCGAGTCCGCGCACGGCCGCGATGCCGCCCGCGTCCGCGCACACCGACCGCACGGTCTCGCGCAGGTCCTCCAGCTCCGACGCCGAGGCTTCGGTCACTTCGCCGGCCATGTCGGTCACAGTGGTCATGTCGCTGTCCCGTTCCGGTCGCTCCCACGCTCGCGCAGCGCGCTGTGCGCCGCCGCCATCCGGGCGACCGGCACGCGGTGCGCGGAGCAGGAGACGTAGTCCAGTCCCAGGTCGTCGCAGAACGCGATCGACTCGGGGTCCCCGCCGTGCTCACCGCACACGCCGAGCTTGATGTCGGGCCGGACGGTCCTGGCCCGCTCCACGGCCAGCGCGATCAGCGCGCCGACACCGTGCGGGTCGAGCCGGGCGAACGGGCTGGCGGTGAGGAACCCGCGCTCCTGGTACGCGGTGAGCACCTGGCGCTCCACGTCGTCGCGGGAGAACCCGTAGGTGAGCTGGGTGAGGTCGTTGGTGCCGAAGGAGAAGAACTCGGCGTGCTCGGCGAGCTCGGCGGCGAGCAGGGCGGCCCGCGGAGTCTCGATCATCGTGCCCAGCCGGTACGGGACCCGCACGCCGGTGCGGGCGGCGACCGTCGCGGCCGCGTCGCGCACGAAGCCCGCGGCGGCCTGAAGCTCCTCCGGCAGGCTGACCAGCGGGATCATCACCTCCAGCTGGGGGGTGACACCCGTGGCGGCGACATCGGCCCAGGCGGAGAAGAGCGCCTCGGCCTGCGCCGGGTACAGCCGCTCGTGCAGCAGCGCCAGACGCACGCCGCGCAGCCCCAGCATCGGGTTGGCCTCGCGCAGCGACGCGGCCCGTTGTTCCGCCGCCGGGTCACCGGCGGCCTCGGCCTCACCGGGGGCCGGCAGGAACTCGTGCAGCGGCGCGTCCAGCAGGCGCACGGTGACCGGACGGTCGCCGACCGCCGTCAGCAGCGCCTTGAAGTCCTCGTGCTGTGCGTGTTCCAGGGCGAGCAGCGCCTCGTCGCGGGCCTCGGGGTCGGCGGCCAGGATGACCCTGCGGATCAGCGGCAGCCGTTCGCCGAGGAACTGGTGCTCCGTACGGCACAGGCCCACGCCCTCGGCTCCGAGGGCGATGGCCGTGTCCACCTCCGCGGCGGTGTCGGCGTTGACCCGCACTCCGAGCCGCCGCGCGTCGTCCGCCCACTCCAGCAGGGTGGACAGTTCCGGCGGCGGGCCGGCGACACTGACGCTCAGCGTTCCGGCGTAGACGGCGCCGGTACGGCCGTCGAGGGACACGGGATCGCCCTCGCGCAGCGTCCGGTTCCCGATCCGTACGGTGCCTGCCGCCCGGTCGACCCGCAGTCCCTCCGCGCCGCACACCGCGGGCTTGCCGGCACCGCGCGCCACCACGGCCGCGTGCGAGGCGATGCCCCCGCTGCCCGTGAGGACCGCGGCGGCGGCCAGCATCCCGGGAACATCCGCCGGGGTGGTCTCGTGCATCACCAGCACGGCATGGGCGTGCTCGGCGGCCAGCTCCAGGGCGCGTTCGCTGGACAGCACGACGACGCCGGCCGCCGCGCCGGGGGACGCGGGCAGGCCGCGCACCAGAAGGTCCTCGTCGCCGGTCAGCCTCAGCTGCGGGTGCAGCAGCTCCTGCACCTGGGCGGGAGCGATCCGGCGTATCGCCTCTTCCTGGTCGATCACCCCGTCCCGGGCCAGGTCCGCCGCCAGGCACACCGAGGCGCGCAGCGGCGGACGGCTCTGCACCGAGGCCGCGAGCAGGGAGATCTCGCCGTCGCGGACCTCGAAGTCGACGGAGACCGGCGCGTGCAGATGGCGTTCGAGGGTGAGCAGCGCATGCTCCAGGAGCGTGGTGCCCGCGGCCGGCTTCCGCAGCGGTTCGCCGGTGTGCGGGGGCGGCGCGCTGCGGCGTACGCCCCGGAAGTACGAGCCCTCCGCACCGAACCGGCCGGTGTCGGGGTGGCGGCTGACCGCCGTCCCGTACCCGGAGCGGTCCGAGGGGCCGATGCGCAGCGCCTGTACGTGCAGGGCGATGCCCAGGTCCGCGGGGAGCTTCTGGGCCTTGCGCGATCTTCTGGCCCGCGGCGAGTCCCAGCGCGCGAGGACCGCCCGGGCGGCCAGGGCGAGCTGCTCGGCCGGGTCGCCCGGGAAGGGCCGCTCGGCGTGCTGTGCGACCAGGGCCAGCAGGGCTTCGACGCGGGCGCGGGGCTCCGGGGTGTCGAGGAGGGCGTCGTCCAGCACGGCCGCCGGTACGTCGAGGGCGTACTCGGCGATCATCCGGACCGTGGCCGCCCACACCTCGTACAGGCCCTCCGCGCGGCCGATGACGGCGACCAGGTCCCCGGCGTTGTCCGGGGTGACACCGAGACAGGCGAGGTCGGGCGGCAGTCCGGCGACCTCGCGCGGCGCGCTCGCCGACAGCCGCAGCAGCAGGGGCCGGGCCGGGTCGCCGATGCGGCGGCCCGACAACTGCTCGACGAGTTCGACGGCCGCACGGGCGGTACCGGGTTCGCCCAGCGACCTCGCGGAGCCCGCGGGGACCGTCAGGCCCGGGACGACCGGCAGCCCGAGGGCCACCAGCCGGTCCATCGCGGTTCCGTGCGCGCCCAGCTCATCGGCGTCCAGCCCCCGGCTCCGCCCCTGGCCGTAGGGCACGAGGGCGAGGCCGGGGGACTGGGCCTGGGGCTGGAGCGGGCTCCGGGTCTGGGGCTGGGTCGGGGCGACTTTTCCCGCCGGCCGGTCGGTGACGCTCAACCTCGGCTCCTTCGGACCAGCTCCTCTTCAAGGGCCTCGTCCTGGGCCCGGCTGATCCCGAGGACCAGCAGCAGCTCCTGATGCAGCCGCATCCACACCGTGTGGTACGAGTCGCACAGCGGTGAGGCCAGCCACTGCGGGCCGCCGTCGTCGAACCGCTCGAGCGCGTCCTCCAGGCCGGTGAGATACCGGCCGCTGTCCGCGAGCAGCCGCTCCAGCCGACGCAGCACCGGCTGGATGGCCTCGTGCACGTCCTCCAGCGCCTCGCGCACCTCGGCGTCGTAGACGCTGTCGCTGTGGTCGTTGACGCTGCCGTCCGGCCGGCACTGCCAGGCCGTGCAGACCTCGCGCACCTTCCGGTTGACCGGCAGGAACGCCTCGTAGACGGCGTTGATCTGGTCCTGGAGCTCCGAGCCGGCAGGAATCCGCAGCATCTTCGCCGCGGCGTTCTTCGCGGCCTCGGTGGGCAGCACCATCGGGCCCTTCACCATGGCGAGCCCGGCGTCGACCAGTGGGCGGTACTCGGACTCGGGCGCACCGCGCCACATGCCGCGCAGGACGAGGTCGATCACGGCATGGGTGAGGGACTTGTCCAGAGTGTCTGTCCGCTCCGCGGCAGCAGAATGCATCTCCACACCTTCTCTGTGGGGCGCGGGCTCATGCCGCGCGGCGACGGGGTTGCCGGGTCGCAGGGGGTGCGACGACTGATTCGTCGCAGGGGACCGCGAACTGTGTTGCCCGGAGGTTACGCCCGAGGGGACCTGTTAGTGAAGAGGTACTCAAGAAACACTTTGCGGTGCCGCCTCCTTCGGCGGTGTGGATGGTGCCCTGCCCCGCGACCGTGCGGCGAGGAACGACTCCATCGCGGACTGGGCTTGGGGGCCACCCGCCAGTGCGGCGATCGAGCGGGCCTCCGCGGCGAGATGGTCCTTCAGCGGCGCTTCGGCGCCGGCCCGCAGCAGGTCCTTCGCGGCGCGCAGGGCAGGGGCGGATCCGGCTGCCAGCTCTGCGGCGGTCCGGTACGCGGTGTCGTCCAGTTCGTCGTCCTCCACCACCCGGGACACCAGCCCCCACCGCTCGGCGTCCTCGCCGGTCAGGACCCGGTTGGTGAGGATCAGGTCCGCCGCCCGCCGAGGGCCCAGCAGGCGTTGCAGTACCCAGGAGGCGCCGCAGTCCGGGGTGAGTCCGATCGCCGTGTAGGCCAGCCGGAACCGCGCCGACCGCGCCGCCAGGACGAGGTCGCCCGCCAGGGCCAGCCCGATGCCGCCGCCCGCCGCGGCGCCGCGCACGGCGGCCACCACGGGCACGGGCAGCTCGTGCAGGGCCCGTACCGCCTCGTGTGCGGCGGTGGCGACGGCGTGTACATAGGAGGAGGTGTCCGCGCCCCGTCCGGCGAAGGCGCGCAGGTCACCGCCCACGCAGAAGTTCCCGCCGACCGCCCGCAGCAGGACCGCGCCGCCCGGATCCGCGGTGATGCCGGCGGTCGCGTCGCGCAGGGCTTCGGCGGTCGGGAGGTCGAGGGCGTTTCCGCGTCCCGGGTCGTCGAGCAAGAGCTCGACGACTCCGTCGGGGTGGCGGACGACCCGGACCGGCTGGGTGCTCATCGGAGGCCTTCTCCCGTCGTCGGGACCTGCTCGAGAATGGCGCTCACATACTGGACCCGCTCTACAGTTTCGGCAATGGGGTGCTCCCCGCTCTCACGGAGTGACCTATGCCGCACCGCGTTCTTCGCTCACCTGGTGGGACAGATACTTGACCCGCTGTACAGTTCTGGCGATGCGACGGGCACTGGCGCCCGCTCGCCCGTCGGCGGGAGGAACCGTGCCGATCCAGTTCGATGTCGATCCGTCAGTCGCCCGGCTTGCCGAGGCCACCGCGGAGTTCGTCCGCGAGGTGGTGATCCCGGCGGAGCGCGAATGCGGCGGGTCCGTACACGATGCCCCCCAAGCCCTGCGGGAAAGGCTGCAGAAGGCGGCCCGTGAGGCGGGCGTGTTCGCGCCGCACGTTCCCGAACGGTGGGGCGGACACGGCCTCGACCTGCGCGGACAGGCGGTGGTCTTCGAAGCCGCCGGGTACTCCGTGCTCGGTGCGCTGGCGCTGAACTGCGCGTCCCCGGACGAGGGCAACATGCACCTGCTCGAGAAGGTGGCCACCGAGGAGCAGCAGGAGCGCTATCTGCGCCCGCTGGCCGCCGGAGAGTACCGCTCGTGCTTCGCGATGACCGAACCGGCGCCGGGCGCGGGCGCCGACCCCCGGGCGCTGATGACCACGGCGGTCCGGGTCCCCGGCGGCTGGCGCATCGACGGGCGCAAGTGGTTCATCACCGGGGCCGACGGCGCCGCCTTCGCCATCGTGATGGCCCGCACCGACGGCAGCCCCGGCGGCCAGGGCGGCGCCACCATGTTCCTCGTCGACGCCGGAAACCCGGGCATGCGGATCGTCCGGAACATCGACACGCTGGACGAGAGCCTCTTCGCCGGCCACAGCGAGATCGTGTTCGACGGCTGCGAGGTGGGCGAGGACCAGGTGCTCGGCCAGGTGCACCAGGGCTTCGTGAACGCCCAGGTCCGCCTCGGTCCCGCCCGGCTGACCCACTGCATGCGCTGGCTCGGGTCCGCGCGGCGGGCCCAGGACGTCGCCCTGGAACGTGCCGGGACCCGGCAGGCCTTCGGCTCGCTGCTGGGGGATCTCGGCATGGTGCAGCAGATGCTGGCCGACTCGGAGATCGACATCGAGGCGAGCCGCGCGCTGATCTGGCGTACCGCCTGGGAGTTGGACAACGCCTCCGCGAGTGCCGCGCAGTTCTCCTCGGTCTCCAAGGTCTTCGTGGCGGAGGCGGTGGGCCGGGTCGTCGACCGCGCGGTGCAGATCTGCGGCGCGCTGGGCATCTCGGCCGAGGACGCCCCCCTGGCGCGTCTGATCAGAGAGGTGCGGCCGTTCCGGATCTACGACGGCCCGTCCGAGACCCATCGATTCGCCATCGCCCGCCGCGCGGTGAAGCCGTACCGCCGGCCGCACGCGACCGGATCCGCCGACTCCTGACGGACTGTCGGCCGTCCGTCCACCGCCCTAGTTTCTTTTCATTGACTGCAGTCAGACGATGAGGGACGCTTCGAAAAGCCGTGCGTCGCGGAGGCTCCTTCCCTGAGGTGTGCGGCTCCCTCGCCACTTTTTACTAGGACGTCCTAGTAAATTACTAGGACGTCCTAGTAATCTGACGTTCCCCACCCGTCGCCCGTCCCACGGGCAGGCCCGTCCGGAGTACACCGTGACCGATGGCACCCGCACCCCGCAGCTCCACCAAGCGCAGCACCCGGTGCGCCTCGTCACCGCATCCAGCCTCTTCGACGGCCACGACGCCTCGATCAACATCATGCGCCGCATCCTCCAGGCGCAGGGGGCCGAGGTCATCCACCTGGGCCACAACCGCTCGGGCGGCGAGGTCGTGGACGCCGCCGTGGAGGAGGACGTCCAGGGCGTGGCCGTCAGCTCCTACCAGGGCGGCCACGTCGAGTACTTCGAGTACCTCGCCGAACTGCTCCGCGAGCGCGGCGCCGGCCATGTGAAGGTCTTCGGCGGCGGGGGAGGGGTCATCGTCCCCGAGGAGATCCAACGGCTCGCCGACGCCGGAGTACGGATCTTCTCCCCGCAGGACGGCCAGCACCTCGGTCTCACCGGCATGATCAACACCATCGTCCGGGACTGTGACTCGGCTCCCTGGGAAGAGGCCCCCGCCCAGCTCACCGCCGTACTCGCGGGCGAACGCCCCGCGCTCGCCCGGCTGCTGAGCGCCCTGCAGTCCGCCACCGTGCCGGACGAGGACCTGCGGACCCTGCGCCGCGCCGCCGCCGCACGCTCCGTACCCGTCCTCGGCATCACCGGCACCGGCGGCGCGGGCAAGTCGTCCCTGACCGACGAACTCGTACGGCGGCTGCGCGTCGACCAGCAGGACAAGCTCCGCGTGGCCGTGCTCGCCGTCGACCCCACCCGGCGGCGCGGCGGCGGGGCCCTGCTCGGCGACCGGATCCGGATGAACAGCCTCGACGGCGACCGGGTCTTCTTCCGGTCCCTGGCCACCCGCGGCCACCATGAACTCCCCGAAGGCCTCACCGACTCCATCGCCGCCTGCAAGGCCGCCGGTTACGACCTGGTGGTCGTGGAGACCCCCGGCATCGGCCAGGGTGACGCCGCCATCGCCCCGTACTCCGACGTCTCGCTGTACGTCATGACGCCCGAGTTCGGCGCCGCCTCCCAGCTCGAGAAGATCGACATGCTGGACTTCGCCGACGTCGTCGCCATCAACAAGTTCGAACGGCGCGGCGCGGCCGACGCGATGCGTGACGTCGGGCGCCAACTGGTGCGCAACCGCGAGGCGTTCGGCTCCCGCCCGGAGGACATGCCGGTCTTCGGCACCAGTGCCGCCACCTTCAACGACGACGGCGTCACCGCCCTCTACCAGCACCTGCTCGGCCTGCTCACCGACCACGGCCTCCCGGCCGCACCCGGCACCCTCCCGGCGGCCACCGTGCGGCACTCCACCGGCGCCGCGCAGATCGTGCCCACCGGCCGGGTGCGCTACCTCGCCGAGATCGCCGAGACCGTCCGCGGCTACCACGCCGACACCGCCACGCAGGCCGACGCCGCCCGGCGCGTCCAGCGCCTGACCGCCGTACGCGACGAACTGGCCGCCGTCGACGCACCCACCGCCGACGTCGAGAAACTGCTCGCCGACGCCGAGGACGGCCTCGACGCGTCCGCGCGCCACCTGCTGGAGGACTGGCCGGAGACCGTGCAGGCGTACTCGGGGGAGGAACTGATCACCGTCACCCGCGGCCGCGAGCAGCGCACCGCCCTGGTCCGCGAGTCCCTGTCCGGCAACCTCGTCCCCAGGGTCGCCCTGCCCCGCTACGTGGACCACGGCGAACTGCTGCGCTTCCTGCGTGCGGAGAACCTGCCCGGCCGCTTCCCCTTCACCGCCGGCGTGTTCCCGTTCAAGCGCGAGGGCGAGGACCCGGCGCGGATGTTCGCCGGCGAGGGAGATCCGCAGCGCACCAACCGCCGCTTCCGCTATCTGTCCAAGGACAGCGAGGCCACCCGGCTGTCGACCGCCTTCGACTCCGTCACCCTCTACGGCCACGACCCCGCCCTGCGCCCCGACATCTACGGAAAGGTCGGCACGTCCGGCGTCTCCGTGGCCACCCTCGACGACATGAAGGCGCTCTACGCGGGCTTCGACCTCACCGCCCCCACCACCTCGGTCTCCATGACCATCAACGGCCCCGCGCCCACCGTCCTGGCCTTCTTCCTCAACACGGCCATCGACCAGCGGCTCGACGCCTTCACCGCCGAACACGGCCGCGAACCGAGCGCCGAGGAGGCGGCACAGATCCGGTCCTACGTCCTGCAGAACACCCGGGGCACGGTCCAGGCCGACATCCTCAAGGAGGACCAGGGCCAGAACACCTGCCTGTTCTCCACCGAGTTCAGCCTGCGGATGATGGCCGACATCCAGGAGTGGTTCATCGAGCAGGGGGTACGCAACTTCTACTCGGTGTCCATCTCCGGCTACCACATCGCCGAGGCCGGCGCGAACCCCATCAGCCAGCTAGCCTTCACCCTCACCAACGGCTTCACCTACGTGGAGGCGTACCTCGCCCGCGGCATGTCCGTCGACGACTTCGCGCCCAACCTGTCCTTCTTCTTCTCCAACGGCATGGACCCCGAGTACACCGTCCTCGGCCGGGTCGCCCGCCGCATCTGGGCCGTGGCCATGCGGGAGAAGTACGGGGCGGGGGAGCGCAGCCAGAAACTCAAGTACCACGTCCAGACCTCGGGCCGCTCCCTGCACGCCCAGGAGATGGACTTCAACGACATCCGCACCACCCTGCAGGCGCTCATCGCGATCTACGACAACTGCAACAGCCTGCACACCAACGCCTACGACGAGGCCGTCACCACACCCACCGAGGACTCCGTTCGCCGGGCGCTCGCCATCCAGCTCATCATCAACCGTGAGTGGGGCCTGGCGATGAACGAGAACCCGCTGCAGGGCTCGTACATCATCGACGAACTCACCGACCTCGTCGAAGAGGCCGTACTGACCGAGTTCGAGCGCATCAGCGAGCGCGGCGGAGTCCTCGGCGCCATGGAGACCGGCTACCAACGCGGCCGCATCCAGGACGAGTCGATGCTCTACGAGCAGCGCAAGCACGACGGCACGCTGCCGATCATCGGCGTCAACACCTTCCGCAAGCCCGGCGGCGACGGTGAGCACCAGGTGGTCGAACTGGCCCGGGCCACCGAGCAGGAGAAGCAGTCCCAGCTCGCCCGCGTCGAGGACTTCCGCAGCCGCCACCGCGCCGAGGCCGAGGCCGCGCTCACCGCGCTCAAGCGCGCCGCCACCAGTGGCGAGAACGCCTTCGCCGTACTGATGGACGCCGCCCGGGTCTGCTCGCTCCAGCAGATCACCGAGGCGTTCTTCGAAGTCGGCGGCGAGTACCGCCGCAACGTCTGAGCACCGCCCGCACACCCACTGTCCACTCTTCGTCCCACACAAAGGGCTCCTCGCATGGAAACTGTCTCGCGTCTCGGTGTCGTCGGCTGCGGTCTCATGGGCTCCGGCATCGCCGAAGTAGCCGCCCTGAGCGGCAGCGGCATCGACGTACTGGTCGCCGAGTCGTCCGCCGACGCAGCCGAGGCCGGCCGCAAACGTGTCGAGGCCTCCCTCGACCGCGGACTGCGCCGCGGCAAGATCACCGAGGAGGCGCGGGACGGCGCACGCGCCCGTCTGAGCTACACCGACGACCTCAGGGACCTGGCCGACCGCCAGTTCGTGATCGAGGCCGTCGCCGAGAACCGCGACCTGAAGACCGGTGTCCTCAAAACCCTCGACCAGGTCGTCACCGATCCCGAGGCGATCCTGGCCACCAACACCTCGTCGATCCCCATCGTCGACCTGGCGGTCGCGACCCGGCGGCCCACCCATGTCCTGGGCATCCACTTCTTCAACCCCGTACCCGTCCAGGCCCTGGTCGAGATCATCCCGGCCCTCACCACGACCCCGGACACCCTCGTGCGGGCCAGGGCCTTCGCCTCCGAAGCCCTGGGCAAGGAGGTCGTCGAGGCGACCGACCGCTCCGGCTTCGTCGTCAACGCGCTCCTCGTGCCCTATCTGCTCGCCGCGGTGCGCATGGTGGAGTCCGGATCCGCGACTCCCGAGGACATCGACCGCGGCATGGAACTGGGCTGCGCCCACCCCATGGGCCCGCTCCGCCTGCTCGACCTCATCGGCCTCGACACCGCACAGGCGGTGGCGGAGTCCATGTACGAGGAGTTCAAGGAACCTCTGTACGCGCCTCCCGCGCTGCTGCGCCGCATGGTCGCCGCCGGCCGCCTGGGCCGCAAGAGCGGCCACGGGTTCTACGACCACACCGCCGCCTGACCGGCTCGCCCGGATGTCCGGGCGAGCAGACCCTGCTCACGGCCGTGCATCTCCCGGGATCCGGTAGACGGAGACGTGAGAAGGCGACTCGGCGGTGAATTCGGCGCCGGACCAGTCCGCGTGCCTGGTCTCGAGTTCGAATCCGGCCAGTTGAGCCATGAGGTCGAGTTCGGCGGGCCAGATGTAGCGGTGGGGGGTGCGGAACAGCCGAGCCTGATCGGTCGCGTCGGTCGCGTCGAACCGGAAGTGGTGCGACACAACCTGCTGGCGCAGAACGTCGTAGGTGTCCACACCGATGTAGCCGGGGTCCGGATGCCGGGCGGTGGCTGTCCGGCCGGGGGGCAGCTTACGCAGCTCCGGTACCCAGAGCTCGATCACGAACCGACCGCCGGGCGTGAGGTGGCGGGCGGCGTTGCGGAAGCACTCGACCTGCTCGGCCTGGGTGAGCAGGTTGGAGATCGTGTTGTAGACGAGGTAGACGAGGGTGTACGCCCCGGGGGCGGCGACGGTCGCCATGTCCCCCATGACCACCGGGATCGTCGCCTCATCCACCTTGGTGCGCAGCTGCTCCACCATCGGCAGGGACAACTCGATGCCGGTGACACGGACTCCGCGCCGGGCGAGCGGGACGGCGACCCGGCCGGTCCCGACGGCGAACTCGAGCGCTGCTCCGTCGCCCGCGAGTTCGGCGAGTCGGTCCACGGCCGGACCCACGATCTCGGGAGCGAACATGCCGGTGCCGGGTGTGTCATAGCGCTGCGCGGCGGCAGCGTCCCAGATGTTCTTCTGCTGCATTGGGTCAACACTCGCCGCCGGCCGGTGCGATGTCCACCGAGTTGTACAGGGCGCGGTGGCACTTTGCTCCTCGGGAAGGGGGAACCGGGTGCCTGTGCGCGCCGGTGGCGGGTACACGGTGTGGGTACGCACGGATGCTCGACGGCAGGGACGGGAGCGAAGCGGGTGGCGGTCAAGGCGATGGGTTGGGCGCATTCGTTCCCCGTGTCCGGTGGCGTGCGCGCCGGTCGGCAATGGACACGGCGGCAGCTGGAGTCCCTGCCATGGACCGCTGCTGAGCCGGAGACGGTGGACGCTGTCGTCCTGACCGTGTCCGAGCTGCTCACCAACGCCCACATCCACGCGCACAGCGACGCGCATCTGGTCCTGACCTGGGACGGCGACTGTCTCCACGTGAGCGTCCATGACGAGGACCCGACAATGCCGCGGCAGCGTACCCCGCAGGAGGGTGAGGCGTCCGGGCGCGGGGTGGGGATCGTGCGGATGCTCGCTGATGAGTGGGAGATGAAGTGCCAGCGGCACGGCAAGACGGTGACGGCGTGCTTCCGCCCGGCCGGCGCCGACCGGTCAGGCGACAGCTGAGGAGACCCCCGCCACGGCGGGCGGAATGAGGAACTCGAGCTCGGGACGGTCCCACGCCACCGCGGGTGGGTTGGCGGACACGGTCCCGGTGTGCACCGCGCCCACGCTGCGGTAGAAGCCCTCGGCGGGAGGATGCGACACCACCCGGACCCGGTCGAGCCCGGCGGCACGGGCCTCGCACTTCATGTGCGCCACGAGCAGCCGCCCAAGACCACGTCCCTGTACTCCGTCGGCGACGAACAGCAGGTCGAGCTCCGGTGGGACGAGGACCAGCGAGTAGAACCCGAGGACACGGCTCTCATGCTCGTCCGCTGCGACGGCTATGAAGACACGGTGGGTCTCGATGTAGTCGGGACCGACCCGGTAGTCCGCGACCATGGCGGCGTACTGCCCTTCGTAGGCGCGTGATCCCCGCACGAGCCGCGTGAGCCGTCTGGCATCCCGCGCGACGGCCCGCCGTATCGTGGCCGGACCGCTTTGGGGCGTAACGCGTGCATTCATCAGGGCAGTATTGCCTATCGGGAAGCACCTTCAGACTGCGGGTGCGGCGAACCGGCGGCGCCGGGGCCAGGCTGCAAGCGGCCGGGCCCAGTGATCAACACACATCTCCACATCGATCACGTCGGCTGGAACACGTACCTGAACGGCCGGCAGTGGATACCCACTTTTCCCAACGCCACCTGTCTGATGCCGAAGGACGACTTCGACTTCTGGTCCCGCGCACCTGGGCGGCCACGGTGCCGCCGAAGTGGCACGAGAGAGACAAGTTCGCCATCAAGGGCTGGGCCCCCTTAGCCCCGTACACCCGGCAGGCCTGAGTCCTGCGGAAAGACACGAGACATGAGCCACCAACCCCGAACCCATCGTGACCACGGCGCAGGGAGCCGTCCGCGGCCTGCGCCAGGGCGACACAGCCGTTTTCCTGAACATCCCCTACGCCGCCCCGCCCCGGCCGAGAACGGCGAGATGGCGCTGGGCAAGAACCTGCTAGGCGCTGCGACAGGATGATCGCGTCCTCGTAGTTGTGACCCTCCCACGGCATGAACGCCCCGCGGCGCCGGCCGGTTCAGCCGCCGCAGCCGCACGAACCGTGGGACGGCGCACGGGACGCCCCCGTGCCGGGGCCCAACGCGCCGCAGTCCGAGCGCAAACTCGGCAGCGCGGACATGTCCCCCTACTTCGGCTGTTGCGGGACATGACGTTGGTGACACAGGCCGATGTCAGTGAAACCAAGATGCTGCGACGGGCACCGGTCGGGTACCGTGCGGGCCATGTCGAGTCCTGAGTCAGACAAGGTGGGGCTTTCGGTCACGCCGTCAGCCCCCTGAACCACTGAGCTTGTAGCCCAGTCGTCGCGCCGCATTCTGCGGCCGGGCGAGTGCGCCCTTGGGGCTGGCCGCGGTGACGAGATGACCCTCTCGTGCTTCTCCTCACCTCGGAGGCCTTGGTCAACTGCCGTCGCGGAGAGGGACTCGCGCGTTCGAGTTGTCGATTTCCGCCTCTGGGGGCGTGTTCGCCGTGGATCCAGGTCCCGGACGGGCTCATGGAGGACGCTGAGGCGCGACCGACGGTCGCCGGGGCGATCGCGGTGCACGCGACCGTCCCGGCCTGACCGCTGTGGCGCAATCCCATGGACCCGGCATGCGGTGACCGCGGTTCAGGTCCCGGCCGCGAGGATGTCACCGCGGACCAGCCCGGAGTTCGCCGGCACGTCGGCCGGGTCGGAACCCTCTCGCACGATCTGGTTGCTCTCGTCGACGAAGACCACCCGGGGTTCAAGCTTGCCGAGCTCGTCCTCGTGCACCTGCGCGTAGGCGATGATGATCACAAGGTCGCCGATGCCGATGAGCCGGGCGGCGGCGCCGTTGATGCCGATCACACCGCTGCCGCGTGGTCCCTCGATCACGTAGGTGGACAGCCGCTGCCCGTTGTTGATGTCGACGATGTCGACCTTCTCGCCGGCCATCAGGTCGGCGGCTTCCATCAGGTCGGCGCTGATGGTCAGCGAGCCGACGTAGTGCAGGTCGGCCTGCGTCACCGTGGCCCGGTGAATCTTCGACCGCATCAGTGTGCGATACATGAGTACTCCTCTTTTGACAGGGTGAACGGGCACCGTGACGCCCTTGGCGCACGCGGGAAAGTTTTCCGAAAATCGCCTACCGTTCCGCCGCAAAACGAGGCACATGGCGGAAGCGCGGTGGTCGTGGGTCATGCAGCCGCGGGTTGACGCGTGTCTTATGTGGTGTGACCATCGAACGGGTTCACGCCTGGGGACACAGTGGTCAGTGGGAATCTTTGGGGGTTTGCGCGTGTCTTGGGGGTCGTCGCCGGTGCCGTGACTTTTCCGTGCGTTGTTACCCGGAATCGTCGCTGAGTTGGGGTCCAAGCCGGTCGTGATGTAGTACCGGTTGGACGCCCGCCGACGAGAAGGCGCATTTTCGCCGCGGCTCAGCGAGGTATATCTGCATAAGGGGGAGAAATGACCGCTGCCCTGAGGGGTGTTCGACAACTCGGTGACTCCGAGCACCGTGTGCTCGATTTGTACAGCGCCAGAATGAGTGATGCGGACGTCGTGTTGGACGTTCCGGTGGGCCACGATCGCACACTCACCGGGCTGCTGGTCGCCGGCTACGCGCTCCGACAAGGGCGTAGTGTCGCCTACTTGACCGACGACAGTGACCGAGCGCTTTCGCGTGCGAGCGTGGTGCCGGGGCTGCCGGTGGTGCGCAAGCTGCACGGCCAGAACTCGCTGAACGACATCGTCGCCTACTACAACGCGCAGGCGCTGGGCGTTATGGATTTCCCGACCTACTTCAACACGAACCCCAAGGTCGAGCCGGCCGAGGTGGTGGTGTTCGACGACCGGGACACGGCCTACGAGCTGGTCGGAAGCCTGTTCACGCTGCGGGTGGATCGCAGGCTGCAACGCCGGGCCTACGACGGGTTCTGCGACCTCGTGCTGTCGCTCGGCGACGAAAGCTACGCCACGGTGGCGCGGATGCGGCACGAGGGCGCCGACAGCCTGCTCTCGCCACGGCAGCTCGACCTGGAGGACTGGGCACGAATCGTAGACCGGGCCGCCGAGGTGCTCACCCCGGCGCTGTGCACGGAGGACGCCAGGTTCACCTGGCCGCGGCTGCAGCCCTGGCTGCACAAGTGCCGGGTGCTGATCGCGCCCGCCGGTGTCGAGATCCGTCCCCCGCACCAACTCATCCGGGCGCTGCCCGGCTACCGCCATGCCTCCCAACGAGTCTTTCTCGAGCGACAACCGGTCGAGCCGGCAGTTGAGCCCGCGAAAATCGGACGGGACCTGCAGCTGCCGGACACCGACCGGCTCACGCTCTCGCCGAATATGCGGGCCGCTGTGGCGTACCTGCGGGGGAACTACGCGGACAGCGGTTTGACACTCACTCGCGTCGCGCGCAGGGCATACATGAGCCAATATCACTTCTCCCGCCGCTTCAAGCAGGAGACCGGCTGGCGGTTCATCGACTTCGTCACTGCGCTGCGGCTGACCGAGGCCAAAAACCTGCTGCGGAACACCACCATGTCGATCACCGATGTCTCCCGTACGGTCGGTTATCAGGAACTGAGTCACTTCCAGCGCACGTTCAAAAAATGGTTAGGCACCTCCGCGTCGGGCTACCGGGCCCGTGACCCGATAGCCCGAGCACACGGTCAGTGCTGGCAACACTGACGCATGCTCCACTCCGGACGGTGCCAGTAGTGAGCGGGATTGTGCGAGGCCGACGGCGCGGCCCGGCGAACGGACACGACGGCCGCCTTGGCCGCCTTGTCGGGCCGGAACGGCGCGAGGAGTTCCGGCACCGTGCGGGTGACGCCGGCCGCCATGACCGTCCGCACCGCGGCCGCGGCGCGGATGTCGGTCAGCGGGTTGCCCTCGACCATGACCAGGTCGGCGATCTTCCCGGGCGCCACCGCACCCAGAAGGTCGCTGTAGCCCATCGCCCTGGCGGCGTTGCCGGTCGCGGTCATCAGCGCCTCGCGCGGGGTGAACCCGTACTTCACCAGTGCACGCAGGTTCTGGTGCGCGCTCACGCCGGGGTCGTCCAGCGGCGCGTCGGTGCCGAAGACGACCAGGCCGCCCGCGCGGTGTACCCGCAGCAGTGCCTCCACCATGCCCTTGGTGATCCACTTGTCGAGCTCACTGTCCGGACCCGGCTGCGCGGCGCTGTCGGCCTTGGCCACCAGGCGCCGGTAGTCCCAGTCCGGGAACAGCACCTTGGTGCGCTCGTCGTCCACCAGCGACCGGTCGCCGACGTACAGCTCGCCGGCGAAGATCATGGTCGACGACACCCACATGCCGGAGGCCACGAGCAGGTCCACAGAGTCCTGGGACATGTGGAAGCCGGCGTAGCTCAGCGTGCGCGAGTAGTTCAGCCGATGCCCGCCACCGGGGTGCTCCATGCCGTCCATGCCGGTGTGCGCCGCCGGGTACACATAGTGTGAGGTGACCGGCACGCCCATCGCGTGCGCCCTGGCCACCACGCGCTGCTCGAAGGCCACCGGCAGCCGCATGTACGACTTGAGCTGGTCGTAGTCCAGCCCTTCGGCGCGGTCCAGTTCCCGCTCCAGCTGCTGGGCGGAGTGGATCGGCCGCATGCAGTTGTAGAAGGCCCGGCTGCCGTCCAGCGCCTGCCCGGAGCCGAGGTAGCGGGGGCCGACCCGAGTGCCGGCCTCCATCGCCTCCCGAGTCTCCACCATCTGGTATGCGAGGTCACCGGGCGACTTGCTCGTGGTCACGCCGTAGGACAGCCACAGCCGTCCCTGCCGGTCGCCCCACTGCTTTCCGCGCATGTTCCAGTGGTTGTGGGTGTCGATCAGGCCGGGCATCACCGTCAGCCCGGAGGCGTCCACGATCCGCGCGCCGCGGGGCGTGTCGCCGCCGCTGGGCAGCACCGCCTCGATCATCGTGCCGCGCACCACGATGTCGACGTCGGTGCGCAGTTGCTCGCCGGAGCCGTCCCAGAGCGCGCCCGCGCGCACGACCGTGGGCTCGCTGACCCGTGCCGGACGGTAGGTGAGGTCGGCGGTGATCGTGCGGGCCGCGCCGCCGTCGGGTCCGACGGTGCGCAACACGCCGTTGCACAGGTAGACGACGGTGCCGTCCGCGCTGATCGACAGCGAGTCGGTCACCTCGTCGGTCAGCCGCTGCGGTTCGCCGGTGATGGTGCCGTCGGCGGCCACCGGAACCCGCCAGCCGAGGCTCTCCGCGCCGAACACCAGGTGCCCGCCGTCGGAAGTCCACAGTGGACCGTCGTTGTCACGAGTGCTGATCGACCGGTCCGGCGCGACCTCCTGGTACCGGATCTGGTTGCTGGCCAGGTCCACGGTCAGCACCTGGTTGTTGCCGTTCGCGGTGCGCTTGGAGTACGGCAGCAGCGCGGCCAGCGCGATCATGCCGCCGTCCGGCGACCAGGTCGGCCGCCCCGGCTGGTACAGCGCGGGCAGTACCTGGCGCACCGAGCGGTCGGCGATGTCGAACACCCAGGTCCGACCGGACTCGTCCTGGTAGGCGATCTTCGTGCCGTCGGGGGAGAACCGCGGCGAGAGCTGGCCGTTGGGCAGGTCGGTGAGCCGGTCGGACCGCCCGGTCGCCAGGTCCAGCCGCCACAGGTTCGCGGTGCCGGCGCGGTCGCTGACGTAGACCAGGGACTTGCCGTCGGGCGCGAAGTCCGGGTCGGCCGCGAAGTACCCGTCGTCCACGGCCTTGCGCGGGCTGCCGCCGATCGGCAGCAGCCACAGCGCGTTCAGCGCGCGGAACGCCACCTGCTTTCCGTCCCGCGACACCACGGGGTCGGCGATGCCCTTCGCCCGGCGCGGCGCGTCCGACACGAGGTTGCGCCGCCTGCGCTGGTACTTCCCCGCCGACAACGGCAGTTCGGCGGCGAACGGGATCTCTTGTGCGGTCCCGGAAAGCGAGCGGCGGCGCAGTCGACCGCCGGAGCTGTAGACGAACTCCTGCGCCGAGGTCCACGACACCGGCAGCGGCGGCAGGTCCTCGCCGGTCACCATCGCCTTGGCACCGAGCATCATCGTGGCCCTGGTGCCGGCCGCGCTCACGTAGCTGACCTGGCCGTCCGGTGTGTAGACCGGCGAATAGGCCAGGGCACCGCCCGGTGCGCTGAGCAGTTGCCTGCGCCGGCCCGACCCCAGATCCAGCTCCTGAATGACGCCGTCACCGACGACGTAGGCCAACTTCTTGCCGTCCGGGGACCACACCGGAGCCGCATGGACCTCGTCGGCGTCGGTGACCGCTCGCTCCTGCCCACTGGCGATGTCCAGCACCCAGATCCGACTGACGTGGCCACGGTCGGAGGCGAACGCCACCTGCTTGCCGTCGGGCGAGAACCGCGGCTCCAGGTCGAAGCCCCAGCCGGTGGTGAGCTGGGTGAGCCCGGTGCCGTCGGCGTTGATCATCCACACGTCGTAGGCGGCGTTGAGGTAGGACTGGAACACGATCCGGCGCCCGTCGGGCGACCAGTGCGGCCGGGTCGCGTCGTGCTCCTCCGGCGTGATCCGGTGGGCCCGACCACCCGCGGCCGGCAGCAGCCAGATGCCGCTGGCGATGTCCACCGCGAGCCGGCGACCGTCGGGAGACACCGCGACCCCGAGGTTGGCGCTGTCCCGCACGGTCACGCTGCCCGCGCCGACACGGCCGTGTGCCGACGGCGTCTGCGCGGACGCGGGCGTCGCGCCGGCGGTCAGCCACAGCGCGCCGGCGCCCGCGACGACCCCGCCTCCGCGCAACACCTGCCGGCGGGAGAACCTCTGGGATGGTGACGTGTGTTCCATGTACTTCCTCGTCACTTTCTGCGTGCGGTGGTGTACCGGGGGGTGCCCCAGTGGTCCACGCCGTAGCTGATGTCGGTGAAGGTGTCCTGTTCCCGCAGCAGGGACATGACCACTTCGGCCTGCTCGTCGTCGTGTTCGATCGCGACGCCGCCACCGGCCCGCAGCAGCCGGGTGGCGGCCGCCACCACCGCGCGGATCACGACGAGTCCGTCCTGCCCGCCGAACAGCGCGGGCCACGGCTGGTGCTCCTGCCATTCCGGCGGCAGCACGACGCCGTCCACCACGAACGGCGGATTGGCCAGCAGCAGATCCACCGTGCCGTCCAGGTCGGCGAACATCGCGGGGTCGGTGACATCGCCGGCGTGCAGGATGATCGGGGTGTCGCCGAGCTCCGCCTGCCGGGCGACGTTGCGGCGCGCCCATGACAGGGCCACCGGATCGAGCTCGATGGCGTGCACGGTCGCGTCCGGCCGGGCGTGCACGAGCGCCAGTGCAATCGCCGCCGACCCGGTGCACAGGTCCACCGCGAGCGGATCGGACACCTCGCGCACCACGTCCAGTCCCCAGGCCAGCAGCGGCTCGGTGTGCTTGCGCGGCACGAACACGCCCGGACCCACCGCGACCTCGACGCCGCCGAGCACGGCAGAGCCGGTCAGGTACTCCACCGGCGTGCGGTCGGCCCGGCGCGCGACCAACTCCCGCAGCCGCGCGAGATCCTCCAGGCCGAGCGTGGCGTCGGGGGACAACTGTTCCACGGTGCAGCCCAGCACATGCGCGGCCAGCTTCTCGGCGTCCCCGCGCGGCTGCCAGGCGCCGGCCTCGGTGAGGGTCTTCTCGGCGTCCGTCAGGACCACACCCAGCGTCGGCTCACCCCAGTTGGCAGTCATCGGTTCCAGACTCCTTCCAGGATGCTCGCGGCCGTTTCCAGATGGCCGCGTTCGTGCAGCGAGGAGAGGGCGAAGCGGATCAGACCGGTGCCCTTGGCCACGGTGGGGAAGAACGCCGGCAGGATGAGCACCCCGGCCTCCTTCAACGCGGTGGCCGCGCGGAAGGCCGCCGCCTCGGTGTCGAAGTGCGCGCCGCGCACCGGGGACCGCAGACCCGCGTTGACGAGCCGGTTGCCGGTCAGCTCGTCGAACACCTCGGTGTTGCGCCACAACCGCTCCTGCAACGCGGCGACCTCGCCGTCGAGGTGCAGCCGGGCCGAGGCGACGTTCGCGGCCAGCAGCGGCAGCATGATCGAGTGCCCGAAGACCAGCGGGTTGGCGAACTTGCGCAGCACACGCACGTCGTCCTCGCTCGGCACCAGCGCGAACCCGCCGGAGCCGCCGAACGCCTTGGACAGCGAGCCGGCGATCACCACGTTGAGCGGCAGCTGGTCGCCGAGCGTCTCGAAGGCGTAACCGGCGCCGTACCTGCCCGCGACGGAGATGCCGTGCGCGTCGTCGATGTAGAGGTGTCCCTGGTAGGGCGCCAGCGCCGCCAAGACTCCGGCGACGTCGATCAGACCGCCCATCGAGCCGACGCCGTCGATCAGCACGATCGGGGTGCGCCCGTCGCGACGGGCCTCGCGCAGCGCGGACTCCAGCGAGTCGGGCGTCTCCAGGTCGAACCGACGCGCGGGGCCGATCTGGTCGAGGACCCCGCGCAGCACCTGCATCGAGGAGTGCGCGGTCTTGTCCACCAGGAATGTCGAGCCGCCGGGCGCGATCGGGTAGCTGGGCAGCGCGCCGGCGCCGAGCAGCGGTAACAGTCCCAGGTGGACGGTTCCGACGGAGGTGAAGGGGACGGCCTTGTTGCCTCGGTACACCATGGAGAGCAGGTCTTCCAACTCGCCGAGGTAGTGCGGGCGCATCCGGTTGCGGGAGGTCGACAGGTGCACGCCGAAGCGGCGCAGCGCCTCCTCGGCGGCCGTCACCAGCGCGGGATGCTCCTCCAGACCCAGGTAGGAGCAGGACACGAACTCCAGCGCCTCGGTGCCGTCCGCCAGACACACCACCTTGCCGGGCTTTCGGCCGGTGACCACGTGCCCGGTCAGGCCTTGCTCGAACGCCACGTCCAAGGAGTCGGACGTCTTGTTGATGCGGGATTCAACCCAGTTGGCCGGCCGTGTCTCCTGCTGCGGCTGGATCATGTCGCCTCGATTCGGGTGGACGCCGACAGGGCGTCGAACAGGTGGGCACAGGTGTCGCGGTGCTGGTCCAGCGCGGCGCCGAAAAGGCCGCGCAGGCGGCCCTGCGCCACGGTGAACCCGGCTTCGTCGGCGCCATCGATCAGGTCGGCGAGTCGGCGCACGGCCGCGGCCAGCGCGCCGCGGGCCCGCGCGGCGTCGGGATGGGCGGCCTGGATGTCCCAGTACACCTCCGGTGTCCCGGAGGCGATCCTGGCCAGCAGGGCCAACAGAGTCGCATGCGGCGGCGGGGCGATCGCGCCGAGTTCGCCGATGTCGGCGCCGAGTTCCTCCAGCGCCAGCCCGAAACTGAGCACGCTGGCGTGCGTGAGCACCTGCGCGGCGGCGGTGAGTCGGTCGTGCCGCTCGGCGTCGACCGTCACGGGCCGGCCGCCCCACTCGGCCAGCAGGCGCAGCAACTCGGCCGCAGCCGCACCGTCATGCACCACGACGGTGGCGACCGGCTTGCCGGGCATACCCAGTGTCGGTGCGAACATCGGGTTCAGGCTGACAGCCTGCACGCCTTCGACGCCCCGCAGCGCGGCCACCACGGAGCCCTTCACGGACAGCGTGTCCGCCAGCAGCGCACCGGGACGCAGGTGCGGTGCGATGAGCGGGATCCCGGCCAGCGCCGTGCGCTCGGGCACCGCCAGCAGCACCAGGTCCGCCTTGCCCAGCTCCGCGACCAGGGCGTCACCGGGCGAGGTGATGTCCCCGGTGATGTCGCCACCGGCCGGGTCCACCACGACGACCTCGGCACCCGAACCGGCCAGCAGCGAAGCGAACATGCCGCCCACCGCGCCGGCGCCGCCCGCCACCAGGCACCGCCGCAGCGACCGAACGCCGGACCGGCTCACGCTGATCCTCCCAGCGCGGGCCGCAGCGCCGTCGCCGCGACCGCGGTAAGCACTGCGCGCGACTTCACCACGGTCTCCTCGAACTCCTCATCGGGAGCCGACAGCGCCACGATCGCGCCGCCGACACCGAAGCTCATCCTTTCGTCGGTGATGACCAGAGTCCGGATCACGATGCTCAGATCCGCAGCGCCGGACAGGGCGAACCAGCCCAGCGAACCGCTGTACACGCCGCGCGGCCCCTCTTCCAGCCGGTCGATGATCTCCATCGTGCGCACCTTCGGCGCACCGGTCATGGAGCCGCCGGGGAAGGCCGCGCGCACGCAGCTGACCGTGCTCTCTTCCGCCCGTAGTGTGCCGCGGACGGTGGACACCAGCTGGTGCACCGGCGCGTATGTCTCCACGTCGAACAGCACCGGGACGTGCACCGAGCCGATCTCGCACACCGTGTTCAGGTCGTTGCGCACCAGGTCGACGATCATCAGGTTCTCCGCGCGGTCCTTCTCGTGCGCGGAGAGGTCCAGCTTGAGCAGCTCATCCTGCTCGGGAGTGCCGCCGCGGGGCCGGGTCCCCTTGATGGGCTTGGACTCCGCGACGCCGTCGGCGCCGATCCGCAGGAACCGCTCCGGCGACGCGCTGAGCACCGCGACCTCGGCGAAGTCCAGGAAGGCCCCGTAGGGCACCGGGCTGATCCGGCGCAGCCGGGAGTAGGTGTGCCGGGGATCGATCTTCTCGTCCAGGGTGACCGTGTTGGTCAGACAGATCTCGTAGGACTCGCCGAGCCGGATCTCGTCGAGGCACTCCTCGATCCGCTTGAGGTAGCCGTCGCGGTCGTGGCGTGGGTGGGCGGTCTCCCAACCGGCCATGTCAATGGCCTCGGTGGCGGCCAGCACACCTGTCCGGCCCGAATCGTCCACGGCGGACTCATCGAGCCGGGACAGCCGAGCCGCCGTCTCGTCCAGCCAGCCGAGCGTGGCCGCCTCGTGCTCCGGCGTGCTCAACGCCAGCAGGTACGACCGGTGCCGCAGATGGTCGATGACCAGCGCGCGGTCAGCGAACAGCAGCGCGGCGTCGGGGGTGTCGGCCTGATGCGCCGGCGAGCCACCGGTCTCGGCCTTCAACTCGTAGCCCAGGTAACCGACGTAGCCCAGGTTGAACTCGCACGGCAGACCGTCCGGCACAGGCAGCGACCGCGTGGCCAAATTCTCCTGGAGGTAGCCGAAGAAGTCCCGGTGGACCTCCTCGACCCGGCCGTCCGACCGAGTCACGGTGACCAACCGCCGGCTGACGTCGTAGGAGACGTACTCTGCCAGCGGACCGCTGTCGTCGCCCATGATCGAGAACCGCGAGTGTTCGCGGCGGATCTCACTGCTGTCCAACCAGAAGCTGCGGGTGGAGCCGGAGAACAGTTCCTGGTGCGCCACGTCCGAGTCCGGCTCGTGCGCCACCTCGCGCACGTGCAGGCGCAGATCCGGCGCGGCGCCTCCAGGCGCCGACCGCGCGGCCGGCGGAGGCGGCGCGACGGCCGGTGCAGGACGCGCGCCCATCACGAGGTCGCGAAAGTTCGCCAGCAACAGCCTGCCGTGCTCGCTGTTGATGGATTCGGGGTGGAACTGGACGCCCCACAGCGGGTTCGACCGGTGGCGCAGGCCCATCAACACGCCGTCCTCGGTCCACGCGGTGCGTTCGAGCACCTCGGGCAGGTCGGTGACGGTCAGCGAGTGGTAACGCACCACCGAGAACGGCGAGGGCAGCCCGGTGAAGACGCCGTCGCCGGTGTGGTGCACCAGTGAGCTGCGGCCGTGCATGGGCTGGGGCGCGGGGCCGACCTTGCCGCCGAACAGGTTCGCGATGCCCTGGTGGCCGAGGCACACGCCGAGCACGGGCCGTCCCGACTCGAGGGCGGCGCGGGAGCTGATGCCGAAGTCACGCGCGCGGTCGGGCCGGCCGGGGCCGGGGGACACCACGATGCTGTCGAACTGGGCCATCTGCTCCGCCGAGAACTCGACGTCGTTGCGCACCACGACCGGCGCCCGGCCGGTCACCTCGCCGAGCAGCTGGTACAGGTTGTAGGTGAACGAGTCGTAGTTGTCGATCAGCAGCGTCCGCATTGCCCGGTCTGTCCTTCCTTCCGTGTGGCAGTGGTGCCTAGCTCGCCGTCGTGTTGCCCATGACCAGGTCCTCGACCCGGCAGGTCTCGACGATGATCAGGTCGTACAGTCGGCGCAGAAAGTCCTGGTCGATCCCGTTGCGCTCGCCGTAGCGCGCGGCCCGCTCCTGCACGATGCCGATGCGGTGCGGCTGCATCATCGGAACGCCGTGCTCCCTCTTGTGGTGGGCGACGCGTACACAGACCTCGATCCGGTCGCGCACCACGTCCAGCAGGCGGGCGTCGATGCTGTCCAGTTCGCCGCGCAGCCCCTCGAGTTCGCGGTCCGCGTCGCCGGATCGTGCCGCCGAATCCCCCATGGTCACCTTGAATCTCCTCGTGGTCGTCTCGCCCACTGACGGGCTCTCACAGATGTACCTGCCGGCAGCGGTGCACAGGGGCGCGCGCGGCGGTTGCGGCAACAAACGCGGTCTCGCGCAACAACCGAGGTCCACATGCGCAAGAAAGGCGTTGTCGCCTTCGTCACGCGCACGGACGATCGATGCCGGGAAACCATCACGGAAGGCGCGCCGATGACCTTGTCCGCTCGAACCCTGCTGTCCGCCGAGTCACGTGCGAAGCTCGCCGCGGATCCGGATCTGGGGGGCGGGAACGTCCTGGAGTCGGCGCTGGCCGTCAGCGCGCACCCGGACCTGCCGTTCATCGCCACCGGCCGGCCGATCGCCACCTGCGACGGCGGGGCGACGACCGAGTTCAGCCTCCGCGAGTTGGACCGGCTGGTGCAGAGCTGGTCGGTCTGGTACCTCGGCAAGGGCGTGCGGCCCCGGGACCGGGTCGCGGTCCACATCGAGGATTCCTTCGCGTATTCAGTTCACCTGCACGCGCTGGCGCGCATCGGCGCGATCGCGGTGCTGATCAACAGCAAGGCCCCCAAGGAGAACGCGCTCGAGCTGATCCGGCGCACCGGACCGGTCGGCGTGTACACCACCCGCGGTCGACAGGACCTCCTCGGCCACGAGCTCGCCGACCTGCCGGGCTCGCGCTGGGTCGTGCCGGCCGAGGACGTGCCCGCGCCGCCCCCGGCCGAACTGACCGCCGCCGCGCGCTTCCGGCACGCGCCCGACGACCCGGTCTCCATCCTGCATTCCTCGGGCACCACCGGCTTTCCCAAGCCAGTGGTGCAGACGCACGCGTCCAGCATCGCCGGCCCGCGGTTCCGGCTCACCGACTACCTGGACTCGCCCGACGACCTGATGATGGCCGCGCAGCCACAGTCGCACCTGGGCTCGGTGGTGTACGTCAACTACGCCATCCTGGCCGGCACGCCGATGGTCGCCCACTACGACCCCGCCGGCGCCGACCTGGTCGACGCCATCCGCCGGTACCGGCCGACCACGGTGATGGCCTTCGCGCACGCGTTCGCAGAACTGGCCGACGTCGAGGTCGCCGACGGCGCCGTCGACTCGGTGGACAGCTGGGTGACCATGGGCGACGCCATCCACGAGGCCCACCTCAAGGCCATCCTGGGCAAGCGCGACCCCGAGCTGCCCTCCGCGGTGTTCTACGACCGCTTCGGTGCCACCGAACTGGGCTGGGGCCTGATGGTGCAGCCGCGATCGCTGACCTCGCAGCGCAACGACCGCTGCATCGGCCGTCCCGACGCGCTGTCCGAGGTCGTCGTGCTGCGCCGGGACGGCACGCCGGCCGAGCGCGGCGAGATCGGACTGCTCGGTGCGAAGGGCCCCACCATCACCGCGGGGTACTGGAACGACTCCGACACCACCTACCGCAGCCGGCTGTCCGGGTACTGGCTGTCCGGCGACCTGGCGTACCAGGACGAGGCCGGCGACTTCTACCAGGTGGACCGAGCGGTGGACAGCATCGAGACCGCAGGGGGCACCGCGCACTCGGTGCAGATGGAGGAGCTCCTGCTCAACGAGCTGCCGGTGATCGTGGACTGCACGGTCGTGGCCGGTCGGCACGGCGAGAACACGGTCGCGGTGGCGCTGGTCGCCACCCACGACGAGCACACCGACCCGTCGCTGCTGCTCGCCTCGGCCAACACCGCGCTCAGCGCGGCCGGCCACCCCACGCTGGCCGTGCTCGAACTGACCCGGTCGGTCACCGACATCCCGCAGGGCGTCACGGGCAAGGTCCTCAAGCGCCAGCTCCGCCGACGTTATGACACGCTCGCGGACTACCTGCGCGCCGGCGACCCCGCCGTGGTGGCCGCCACCCTCTAGCCGGGGGGAGACCACCATGGCATGCGGACGTCATTTCCGGGCGGCGGGAGTTTCCTGAGCGATGACGTCCGCGTCGGCCCACTCGGTGGCCAGCATCGCGTACACGGCCAGGTCCGCCCGCTGCCCCTTGAGCATCTCGCCCTGCACGAAGAACGCCTCCCGACGCATGCCGAGGCGCTCCATCAGACGAATCGACGAGATGTTGTCTCCGTTGCACATGCCGATCACCCGGTGGAAACCGTGCCGCTCGAACGCCAGCCGCAGCACCTCGCGGCCGGCTTCGGTGGCGTACCCGCGGCCGCCGTGGTCGGGGTTCATCACGAAACCGATCTCGGCGCGGCCCAGTTCGGCGCTCAGCCAGTCCAGGTTGAACTCGCCGATGAGCCGGCCGGACTCGCGCAGCTCCACCGCGACAGCCAGGTTGTCGCCCTCCCCGGCCAGCTCTGACTGCATGATCCGTGTGGCCAGCGCGGTGCGCGTCTCCTCCCGGGTGCGGGTGTCCCACAGCAGATACCGGGTCACATCCGGACGGCGCTGGATGTCATGCAGGTCGTCGAGATCCGCCTCGGTGAACGAACGCAGCACCAGCCGGTCGGTGACAACAGGATCCACGGGTGAGAACTCCGAATTGGATTATTCGATGAATGGTCCACCGGATAATAGCATCCGAAAATCGGCATTTAGGGGAATCGGAGGAATCGTGAACGCCTTTTTCTGCGGAGTGCGCCGGTGATCCGTCGGCTGCCGTTGATCGCACTCGTCGCCGCTTGCGGTGTGTCGTCGTGCGGCGCGACGATGACGTTGATCGCCGTTCCCTGGTTCGTGCTGTCCAGGACAGGCAGTGGCATCCAGACCGGGGCCGTGGCCGCCGCCGAAACTCTCGGACTGGTCCTGTCCGTGGTGCTGGCCGGCCCGCTGCTGGACCGGTACGGCGCGTGGCGCGGCAGCATCGTGGCAGACCTGGCGGCCTTGGTCGCGGTGACTGCCATCCCGGTCGCGGAGGCACTGGACGTGCTGTCGCTGCCGGTGCTCGTGGTGCTGGTGTTCGGGATCGGCGCCGGCCGAGCGCCCTCCCGCAGCGCCAAGCAGGTGCTGCTGCCCGCCGTGCTGGCCGGGACCGGGGTCCAGGTCGAGCGCGCGACCAGCGCGGAGGAGACCGCGTTGCGCACCGGAGACCTGCTCGGCGCGCCGCTCGGCGGCGTGCTGATCGGGCTGACAGGACCCACCTGGGTACTGCTGGCCGACGGCGCGGCGCTGCTCACCGCGGCGGCACTGGTGAGCCTTCTGGTCCGGCCCGCGGCCGTCGTGCGCGAGCCGGCCGGCGGTGCGCGCGGCTACCTGCGGGATCTCAAGCAGGCCGCCGAGCACTTCCGGCAGGACCGGTTGCTCCTGGTCATCGGCGTGCAATGCGCCGCGTTGAACGCCGTCGTCGTCGGCCTGCTCTCGGTGCTACTGCCCGCCTACGGACTGACCGTGTGGCACAACAGCACGCTGGTCGGCGTGCTGATCGCCACGTCCAGTGGCGCCAGCATCCTGGGCACGGCGCTGTACGGCTGGCTGGGCGACGGCGGCCATCGGTGGCGGGTGTTCGCGATCTGCTCCCTGGTCTCGGGCGCGCCCGTTTTCCTGGCCGTGGCGGCCGACCCGCACCCGGTGCTGCTGGTCCTGGTGGTCTCGGCGTGCATGATCGCGAACGGCCCGATCAACCCGGTGATCGCCGCGGTCAAGTACGCACGGGTGCCCGAGGAGTTGCGTGGCCGAGTGTTCGCGGCGTTCCACGCCTCCGCCAACGCCGCCATGCCGCTGGGCCTGCTGCTGGCCGGGGCGCTGCTGGACGCGGTCGGGCTGACCGCCGCGGTGCTGGTGCTCGGCGGGCTCTGCCTGCTCGTGACACTGTGGCCGTTCCTGTTCCGGATTTGGCGCGAAATGGACGAACCGGAACGCCCTCCGGTCGCCATCGGATAATTCGCGCAACAAATGCGGCCTCCCGCAAGAAATACCGCCTCATCACGCAACGAAGCCGGTCGTCCGGTCGTCCGGCGGAATCTACTGTTCGAGCGTCGACGGAATGGGAATGGGACCACGCGGATGCTCAGTGACGACGTGCTCGATGTCATCGGTCGGACCGCTCCGGTCCGGTTGCGGCTCGGCGCCGACCGCGGCGTCGAGGCCTACGCCAAGGGCGAGGCGCTCGGCCCGGGCGGATCCGGCGCCCGGGCCGACAACAGGGCGACATCGCCGCGCGGTGCTCCGGACAGCCGGCCGAGGACGCCCCCGTCGTGATGAGTGCGGCCGACTTATCGGCGCCGGGGGGGGGCTGGTCGCCCGCCACCTCGGGCGCCCGGTGCCACGTCGTTGCCGATCACGGCGCTGCCTCCCCGCCTCGGCCGCGGGGGGGCGATCACGAGGCCGAGGAGGCCGAGCAACGTGCCCTGACACCGGTCAGCGCCGCACGACGGCTTCGGCTGCCCCGCGCCGCGAGGTGCCGCGGGCCTGCGCCGCAGATGCGATCGTCGCGGTGCCGTCCACCAGGGGATACGGCGTCGAGCGCATCGGTCGGGATCGGCTGCGGCCGCCTGAGCAAGGACATGTCGCGCTGCTCGGAGCCGTCCGGGCAGGCACGGTGATCGTGCGCGACGAGATCAGCACACCACGGAGGTTCCCGATATGAACACCGGCATTCGGCTCGCCGCCGACCTGGACGCGATCAGCCGGGAGGAGATCGAGCGGCTGCGGGCGCACAACTTCACGCAGTTGGTGACCGCGGCCCGGCGCACGCCGGCGGTGCTGCGCCGCTGGCCCGGGCTCGACTCCGTGCACAGCTTGAACCGGCTGCCGGAGCTGCCCGTGCTGACCCCGTCCGCGCTGGCTGACGGCTGTCCGCCGCACTCGATGGAGTTCCTGATCGACGGCGACCAGCCCGGCATGGTGCTGCGTTCGAGCGGGACCTCCAGCAAGGTCAAGATGATGTACCACTCCTGGGCGTTCAACGAGCAGGTGTCCACGCTCGGCGCGCGTGGGCTGCGCGCGACTCTGCCCGAGCCGCCGCACCGGGTGGCGAACTGCCTCTACGGGGCCGAGCTCAATGGATCCTTCCTGTTCACCCAGGAGATCGCTCGGCTGCTCGGGGCACGGGTGTACCCGCTGGGCAACGTCACCGGCGTCGCCGACACGGCGAAGATGATCGCTGAGCACGCGATCGACACCTTGGCCGCGCCGCCGGGGTACGGGGTGGACCTGCTCACCAGCACGCCCCCGGACATGCTCGCCTCCATGCGAACGTACCTCTACATAGGGGAAAGTCTCGGCGCGAGCCGCACCACGGCGCTCACCGACGCCTTACCCGAGCTGACGGTGCGTTCGCTGGCCTATTCCACCACGGAGACCGGGCCCATCGGCTACCAGTGCCAGCGGTTGTCGGGCAACGACCACCACGTGCACGAGGACGCGATGGTGGTGGAGATCGTCGACGAGGAGACCGGGCGCTCCGTGCCCGACGGCGAGGAGGGCGAGGTACTGGTCACGCCGCTGAGCGACACGGGCATGGCTCTTTTCCGTTACGCCATCGGTGATCGAGGCCGTCTGAGCACACAGCCATGCCGCTGCGGCAGCCAGGCCGCCGTGCTCACCCTGCTCGGCCGGGCTCGGCAGTCGTTGAACGTGGACTCCGAGACCGTCTCCGCCGACCAGTTGATGGCGCGGCTCGCCCGGTTGGGCATCACCGATCCCGCCGACTGCCAGTTGCAGGTGCTCTGGGCCGTCAACAGGTACCGGGTGCGGTTGTTGCTGTCACCGAGCACGCCCAAGGCCATCACCGCGGACGCGGTGGTCGCGGCCTTCGCGGACACCGTCGAGCTCAACCAGATCGTCACCGGGCCACGCTGCCTGGGATTCACCGTGGAACACGTCGAGCGCAGCGACTTCGAACGCACCGAGCGCGGCAAGGTGCCAACCCTCTACCAGAGACTGGTGACCGCATGAGTCGGGTCCACTGCCCCGTCACCCAGTCCTACCTGGACGAATGTGCCGCCGAGGGGCGCGACGGCCTGCGCGGAGTCGTCGACCACCTGCGGTTCCCGCCGCACTTCACCACGGCCTTCGACGGGCGGGTGCTCGGCCGGCCGCTGTTCGTCGAGGAGACCGCGATTCGCGGCGTCGCCGACCGGCTCATGCAATTCCACGACCTGATCGTCTCCCTGCCCAGCAGGCTCCTCGGTGGAGACGTGTTCGCCTACGGCGAGGCGCTCGGGCTCGACCGGCGGTCGGTGGAGATCGTCCGCCGGAACGGACTCGTGCCGCCGATCCCGTACGGCCGGGCCGACTTGCACCGTGACGGCGACTCCTGGCAGCTGCTGGAGTTCAACATCGGCGCCGACCTCGGCGGTATGGAGCGGACGGGCGACATCCCGCGGGCGCTGATGGACGTGCCCAGGTTTCGGCAGTTCGCTGAGACGCACCGGCTGACCTACCCCGACATCGGGGCGAGCATCGCCCGCATGGTCACCCGCTGCGCCGAAAGCGTGTCCGCCGCCGACGCGCCGGTGGTCGTACTGCTGGAGAGCAACGGCCGGGTGGCCACGTACCAGAAGTACATGCTGCCCTTCCAGGAGTACATGCGGGGCAAGGGAATCGACCTGCGGCTGGCCGAGGTGGGCCAGTTGCGTTCGCTGGGCGGGAAGATCCACCTGGATGGCACCCCGGTGGACGTGATCCTGCGCTACGTGTCGGTGGACCAGATCCTGGACGACCCCGAGGTCGCCGCGGCCATGGAGCCGGTCTTCCGTGCCCACGAGGAGGGCCGGACCGTGCAGCTGACCCCGATCTGCACCGACCTGCATGGCAACAAGGGCATCCTGCCGATGCTGCACGACCCCCGGTGCCGGGCTGCGCTGGCCGAGGACGAGCTGGCCGTGGTCGACGGGATACTGCCGTGGACGCGGTCGATGGCCGAGAGCAAGGTCGAGGTGGACGGCGACGCGGTCGATCTGGTCGAGTACTGCCGCGCCCATCGGGAGGAACTGATCCTCAAGCCGAACAACGACGCGCGCGGCGGCGGCATCGTCGCCGGCTGGGAGACATCCGACCGGGACTGGCGGCAGGCCCTGGGGGAGTGCGACCGGCGACGGTTCCTGGTCCAGCGCAAGGCCCCGGCGCAGCTGGAGCCGGTGCAGGACGCGGAGACCGGCGAGGTGCGGGACTGGTTCGCGACGTGGGGCGTCTACTTGACCGACGAGGGGTACGCGGGCACCTACATCCGTGCGCTCTCCGAGTCCGCCGACAGCGTAGTCGTCGGCTGGGACGCGCTGCCGCAGCTCACCGCCGTGTTCAGCTACCCGGCCTGACCTGTACGGTGCCGCCGGCATCGAGGCCGTCCAGGGCGAGCAGTCCGGCGGAGCTCTTCCTTGTCCCGGCGTCCGACACGCTAGAGGTTCGGGGCGCACGCGGCTCGCCCACGTGCGCACCACCGCCGGTCCGTCGGTGCACAGACGCCCCTGTCAACCCACTGCCCCTGAGAGGGCCGCCCGTTCCCGAGCGGCGCGTACGGCCGCGGACAAAGTGGCGATGTCGTAGGCGCCATGGTGGCGACGCCCGTTGACGAAGAACGTGGGGGTGCCGGACACCCCGCTGAGGTCGGCGGACTCCACGTCCGCGGCGACACGGGCGGCACCCGCCCCCGACCGGAGATCGGCGCGGAAGCGGTCGGCGTCGAGACCGATGTCCTCGGCGTACCGGAGCAGATCCCTCGGCCGCAGATCGCCTTGGTGCCGCAGCAGCAGCTCGTGCATCTCCCAGTAGCGGTTCTGGCGCGCGGCGGCCTCCGACGCCTCCGCGGCCAGCTGGGCACTCGGGTGTACGTCGGTGAGCGGCAGATGCCGCCATACATAGCGCACGTCACCGAAGTCGGCGAGCAACTCGCGCACCACGGGCTCGGCCCGCCCGCAGTACGGGCACTCGAAGTCCCCGTACTCCAGGAGGGTCACGGGCGCGTCCATGGGCCCTCGTACGTGGTCACGCTCGACGTCGACGGGGTCGATGAGGTCGACGACGGTCTGGCCGGTGCCTAGGAGGGCCCGGGCACGGGAGGTGCGGGGAAGGGCGCTGATCACCCGGGTGACCAGCCAGGTGACGAGGAACGAGCAGACGACGGCGGTCAGGATGCCGATCTTCGCCTGCTCCAGCCGGTCCCCGTCGAAGGCCAGGGTGGCGATGAGCAGGGACACGGTGAAGCCCACTCCGGCAAGAGTGCCGCCCGCGGCGATGGCGCCCCAGCCGACCGGCGGGTGCAGGCGCCCCCCGCTGACGCGTGTCGTGAGCCAGGTCGCGCCGATGATGCCGAGGGGCTTGCCGGCCACGTAGCCGAGCAGGATGCCCAGCGTGACCGGTGAGGTGAAGGCATGGGACAACTGGCCGGTGCTGAGCGTGATGCCGGCGTTGGCGAGGGCGAACAGCGGCACGATCACATAGCTCGTCCAGGGATGGAGCGTCCGCTGGAGCCGGTCGTTGAGCGAGAGCGTCGAGGCGATCCCGCGTCGTACGGTGCGCTCGAGCTCGGGGGTCGGCTGCTCGCGGAAGCGCCTGAACAGTTTGCTGGCCTGTTCGAGGTCCCGGCGCTCCGCCGGGCGTGCGTATGTCAACAGGCCCATCGCCAGGCCTGTCACGACCGGGTCCACTCCCGACTTCAGGAGCGCCACCCAGACCGCCACGCCCAACACCGCGTACAAGGAGGGGACGCGTCCTCCGAGGGTGCGCCGCACCAGCAGGACGACGGCGAAGAGGCCGAGCGCGGTCAGCAGGGCGGGCAGGTCGACGGCTCCGCTGTAGGCGAAGGCGATGACGGCCAGCGCCAGGAAGTCGTCGACGACGGCGACGCTGAGGATGAAGAGCCGAAGACTGCCGGGCAGCCGTGCGCCGAAGAGGGCGAGCATGCCCAGTGCGAACGCCGTGTCCGTCGACATGGCGGCACCCCAGCCGTGCACGGAGTCCTCGCCCGCGTTGACGGCCAGATAGATCGCGACCGGGACGAGCATGCCGCTGAGCCCGGCGAGGACCGGCAGGGTGACCCGTCGGCGTTCGCGCAGCTCGCCCATGTCGAATTCGCGGCGTGCCTCCAGACCGACGACGAAGAAGAACAGCGTCATCAGACCGCTGTTCAGCCACTCACGCAGGTCCAGGGACACCCCGCCGGATCCGACGCGGACCGACAGTTCGGTTCCCCACAGCGTCTCGTAGGAGCCGGGGGCGATGTTGGCCCAGGCGAGGGCGGCGAGCGCGGCGACGAGCAGTATCGCGGCACTGCCGGTCTCGGTCCGCAGGAAGGAAAGCAAGGGGCTGCGGGCTTCACTGCCGCACACGGTCTGTCCCGACAGAGGCGAGGTCTCAGGTGGCACGATCACTCCCGATGGGGCCCTGCGCACGCACGATTCTGGCGCTGTTCATGATCCGGCACTCGGCGAAGCGGTGATCCGCGGTGACTCGCGATGTTCCCGGACGGTAGGCGAGCGCGGCACTCGGCAGCGGTGAGTCCGCGCGCCTCTCCCGCCGCTTGGAATCTGCGGCCGCGGGATCCGCGGTCAGTTCTGGTAGCCCTCGACCTGCGACGCCGGGCGTACGTGTGCGTCGTCGGGGTTCCCGCCGAACTCGGTCTTCGCGCGTCGCTGGCGCAGCAGATCCCAGCACTGGTCGAGTGAGCGTTCCAGCTGCCCGAGCCGTTCGTGTTCGGTCGTGCTGTCGATCTGCCCGGAGGCGAGGGCGTCGCGGATCCTGCGCTCGTCGTCGACCATCGCCGTGATCCTGGCCAGGATGTCTTCTTGGTCCATGTCCCTGCTCCTCCTCGTCGTCGAGCCCACTGTACGGGCCGGGGCGTGGTTCAGGCGGTGATCCGGTCCCTTAGCCGGCGGGCGCGATCCGGGAGACACCGAGCGCCCCGGAGGCGGTGTCGCGTACGAGGGCGACAGCCGCCTTGGGCTCGTACTCGAGTTCGCTGGAGCTCCCGCAGCGCCTCCTGCTCGGCCGCCCGCTGCTCGGCGCTGGGATCCGCGGTGCCGGGTTCAGCGGCGAAGGCTGCGCCGCTGCGGGACATCGACGCACGGAAGCCTTCGACGAAGCGCCGCTCCACGGCCGTGGCGCGGTCGTAGGCGGCCGACAGAATGTTCTCCTGCGTGCTGACCCCCGCCTGCTTCGCGGCTGCCGCGATGGCCGCCCGCTGCGCCGGGTCGGGAAAACGCAGGTTCATCGCCTTGGGATCCGACATGACAACCGCGGTACCAGCGGTACCACTTGTCTATTCCTCGTCGGCGGGCGCGGCCATCTCGACATCGAGCACGCCGTCGTTGTCGAAGAGGTCGGTGGCCAGCCGGCTGGTGTCCGCGGTGCCTTCCAGTTCCAGCAGGACGCGCGCGGCCGGGTCCGTGCGGCCGGGCAGCCGCTCGGCTCTGACCTGCACGATGCGAAAGCCCTGCCGGGTACACGTCTCCATCAGCTGGGGCAGCAGCGCCCGGCCGGTCAGGTAGGTCAGCCGGACCTCGACGCCGGTGTCCGCGGTGCCGGGGACGAGACGGGCCGAGAGGAGGGGATAACCGCGCACCACGAGGAAATGCAGCGCGGTGACGGCCGCGGCGAGGATGGGCAGCCCACCGCCGCAGGCCATGCCGACCGCACAGGTGAGCCAGATCGTCGCGGCGGTGGTCAGACCACGGACGGCGTCCCTGCGTACGAAGATCAGGCCGCCGCCGATGAAGCCGATCCCGGAGACGATCTGCGCGGCCACCCGGGAGGGGTCGAAGGAGACGTTCTCCAGACCGAGCACGTTGGTGAAGCCGTGCTGGGAGACCTCCATCATCAAAGCGCTGGCGATGCCCACCAGGGTGTGGGTGCGCAGCCCGGCGCTCTTCTGCTGTGCCGCCCGTTCCCAGCCGATCAGGCTCGACAGCACCAGTGCGAGTGCGATCTCGGCAAGTTGCCGCAATCCCTGTCCGTTGTCCACGTCCCACAACGAGACCGCCAGAGCAGCCATGCGCACCTCCTGTCAGGTCTCGCTCCTACCCCCGATGGAGCAGTCATGCCTGCGGAGCGCGAACGCTGCCCCCTGCGCCTCGATGACCTTCATGCCGGCGGGCGGGCGAGCCGCACGGGTTCGCCCCGGTCGTCCGCCGGAACGGGGTCACGGCTGAACACCCCGTGAGCACCCACACCGCCCGCTCCGGGCGGCCGACGTGCCGCACCGACCGCGTACCGCGACCGCGGAGTGCAACGCGTTTTCGACCCCGCGACACCTGATGTACGGGGATGGCCGGCGGCGGAACAGGGGGACGGGCGGGGCGGTCCCCGTCGCCGCGCAGCGTGGCGGAATAGAGACCTTCCCCCGTGTGTTGGCGACACCGTAGTTGATGCGTCAACCAGAGGGAGGGTGAAGTCGATGCAGTTCGGCATCTATCGCGCTGAAGGCCGAGGAGGTCGGGCTCGACGTCTTCGCGACCGGTGAGCACCACAACCCGCCGTTCGTGCCGTCGTCCCCGACGACCATGCTCGGACACGTGGCCGCGCGCACCGACCGGCTCATTCTCTCCACCGCGACCACACTGATCACCACCAACGACCCGGTGAAGATCGCCGAGGACTACGCGATGCTCCAGCACCTGGCCGACGGGCGTGTCGACCTGGTGATGGGGCGCGGCAACACCGGGCCGGTCTACCCCTGGTTCGGCAAGGACATCCGCGAGGGCATCAACCTGGCCATCGAGAACTACGCCCTGCTGCGCC